>NZ_QKSM01000015.1 GCF_003234185.1 Curtobacterium sp. MCSS17_008 | reverse complement strand
AGCCGGAGCCGACCCCCACGACGCCGCCGGCGCGCGGGGCCCGCGCCGGCGGCGTCGTGGGGGTCGGCTCCGGCTGGTGTCCGTCACGGGTCTCCTGCACAGGGCTCAGGGTCCGGCGCACCGTCCACGGACCGGTCGGCCCGTCGCACGCGGGCCGGCTCCCGTCGGCGACGCTCGTGCCGTGACGACTCCACCGCACCGCTCCACACCGACCCTGCTCGTCGTGTGGGCACTGCTCTCGGTCGGGCTCGTGCCGGGCTGCCCGTCCGGGCCGGCCGACGAGCGCACGCCCGCTCCACCTCGTGTCGGGGCACCGCGGGCGATCAGGACGGACGACGGGCGCTCCCCACGCTGGCGGTGGCCGACCGGTGGGCGCGAGGTGGTCCGCGGCTGGGAACGTCCGGCCGACGACTACGCGGCCGGGCACCGCGGCATCGACGTGGCTGCGGCGGTCGGCACGACGGTGGTGGCGGTGGCCGACGGGACGGTGTCCTTCGCGGGCCAGGTCGGTGGGCGGACTGTCGTGTCGATCGACCACGGCGGCGGCCTGGTGAGCACCGTCGACTCGGTCACGCCGTCGGTCGCCGCGGGCTCGCTGGTGGCGCGGGGCGACCCGGTCGGGACGGTCGCCGTGGGCCACTGCCCGGCATCGGCACCGTGCCTGCACCTCGGCGCACGGGTCGACGGGCGCTACGTCGACCCGCTGCCGTACCTGCCCGCGGCCGACTGGCCCGTCCTGCTCCCGGAGTCGGCCTGGCCGGGGTGAGACCAGGCGTGTGGGTGCCGGGACCAGGCCCGGCACACGTGCCGCGTCGGGGCGGGTCGGGGCGAGGCGGTCGGTTCAGGCGCGCGGGTGTGCTGTCCGGTACACCTCGCGGAGGCGGGCCGAGGACACGTGCGTGTAGATCTGCGTCGTCCCGAGACTCGCGTGCCCCAGGAGTTCCTGCACGGCACGCAGGTCCGCTCCCCCGTCGAGCAGGTGTGTCGCCGCCGTGTGCCGGAACGTGTGGGGGCCGCTCGGCCCCGCGCCCGGCAGGCCCTCGAGCGCCCGGGCGACGGTGCGGTACACGCTCCGTACACCGAGCCTGCCCCCGCGGTCCCCCAAGAACAGCGCGGGCGCCCCGAGGTGTTCCGCGCGTCCCTGCTCCTGAGCACGAGCGACGAGGACGGGACGGCCTCGGTCGAGCCAGGCCTCGAGCGCGTCGCGCGCCGGCACCCCGAAGGGAACCACGCGCTCCTTCCCGCCCTTGCCGAGCACGCGGACGGTCAGCCGGGAGCGATCGAGGTCGACGACGTCGATCCCGACCAGTTCGCTCACCCGGATGGCGGCGGCGTAGAGCAGCTCGACGACCGCGAGGTCCCGGAGCGCGCCCGGGTCGTCGGTGTCCGCCTGCGCGGTGAGCTGGTCGAGCACGGTGCGCACCTGGTCCGACGACACCACGCGCGGCAGGTGCGCCGCGCCCTTCGGCGCTCGGAGCCGCGCCCCGGGATCGGTCTCGAGCACGCCGGTCTCGCTCGCCCAGCGGGTGAAGGCCCGCACGGAGGACGACCGCCGGGCGATCGTGGAGCGGGCGAGCCCGCGCTGGTCGGCCTCCCACAGCCAGTCCCGGAGCAACTCGAGTCCGAGGTCGCGCACGTCGGTCACGCTCCGGTCCGCGGCGAACCGGACGAGCTGGTCGAGGTCGTTCGCGTACGCGCGCACGGTCTGCTCACCCAGCCCTCGGGCGTGGCGGACGTGCTCGAGGAACGACTCCACCGCCACCACGAGACGTCCGTCAGTGCGCTCTCCCACGGATCCAGCGTAGGCGCGTGCGCATCACGCGCGGGCCCACCCGCCGACGGTCTGCACCACGAGGCCCTGCAGCTGGGCCAACGCGAGCGCGTCCGCCACCTCTGCGAGCGACATCCCCGAGCGGACCGCGAGGTCTTGCTCCCCGAGCGGCCTCCTCCCGAGCGCGTCGAGCACGCGCAGCACCCCGGGGTCCTCGCGCCCCGACCGCAGCGGCTCGCTGGTGTCGGGCACGGGACCGACGCCTCGGGCTCCCCCACCTCCGACGACCGCATCGACCGGGTCCCGCGGGCGGACGACGATCTGCGCCCGCCCCTCCGCCACCAACCGGTGGCACCCGACCGACGCCGAGGACGAGAACGCCCCCGGCACCGCGAACACCGGCCGACCGAGCTGGCCGGCGTGGTGCGCCGTGTTGAGCGCACCCGAGCGCGCTCCTGCCTCGACGACGACCGTCGCTGCGCCGAGCGCGGCGATGAGCCGGTTCCGCGCGAGGAACCGCCACCGTGTCGGCCGGGTGCCCGGCGGCGACTCGGCGAGCAGACCGCCCTGCCGCGCGACGTTCCGGAGCAGCTCGACGTTCCCGGCCGGGTACAACTGGTCGATCCCGCCCGCGAGCACCGCGATCGTCGGCGCTCCGGCAGCGACCGCGACCCGGTGCGCCGTCGCGTCGATGCCGTAGGCACCCCCGCTCACGACGCTGCACCCGGCGTCCGCAGCCACGGAGGTGATCTCGGCCGCGGCCTCGGCTCCCGCGATGGTGTTCGCACGCGACCCGACCACGGCGAGGGCGGGTCCCGCGGTGCGCCCGCCCGATCGGGTCCACAGGACGACCGGCGCGTGGAGCCCGAGGTCGTCCACCCCCGCCGGCCACCCGGCGGTCCCGGGGACGAGCAGCCGTGCACCGACCGCCCGTGCCGCCTCGGTGACGGTCAGCACGTCGGTGCGACCCAGTCGCGGCGACCACCGTCGGAGCGCATCGTCGACGGCGCTCGCGAACACCGACGGGGCTTCGGAGCCCGGTACCCGCGCGTCGGCGCAGGACTCGAGCAGCGTTCCGGGGCCGTCGTCGCAGGCCGCACGGACCAGGGCGAACGAGCGTTCCGCACCCAGCCCCTGCACGAGCGCGCCCGCCACGGCATCACCCGGCTCGACCACCGCCGACCACGCCACGCGCGCGGAGGCCTCGACCGGGTCCACGGCACTGCTCCCGCCCGGTCCGAGCAGGGCGCGGACGACGCCGAGCAGGTCGGCAGCGCCGTTCACATCGCGCTCCGGAGGGCCAGGGCGTCGCGGACGTGCCGGTCGTCCGGGCGGTCCGCGCCCCGCAGGTCGGCCAGGGTCCACGCCAGCCGCATGGTGCGGTCCCACCCACGCATGGTCAGCGTGCCGAGGTCGAGCGCGTGGTCGAGGAGCGCGGTCGCGCCCGGCACGGCCCGCCCCGGACCGCGGAGCCACGCTCCCGACACCTCGGCGTTCCGGGTCCACCCGGTGCCCTCCAGCCGGGCACGCATCGCGGTCCGAGCTGCCTCGACCGTCGCGCGACCCTGTTCCGTCGTGGGGGTCGAGCCGTCCTCGCCGCGGATGAGACCGGTCGTCACACGCGGCACCCGCACCCGGACGTCCATCCGGTCGAGCAGCGGCCCGGACATCCGACCGAGGTACCGCCGAACGGTGGCCGGTGGGCACTCGCACGGCTGCCGCGACGAACCGGCGTTCCCGCACGGACACGGGTTCGCGGCCAGCACGACCTGGCAGCGCGCCGGGAACTGGGCGGCTCCGGCGGCACGGTGGACCGTGATCCGACCGGACTCGAGCGGCTGCCGGAGCGCGTCGAGGACCGCGCGCGGGAACTCCGGTGCCTCGTCGAGGAAGAGCACGCCCCGTGTCGCCCGCGACACCGCGCCGGGCCGCACCGTGCCGGAGCCACCCCCGATGAGGGAGACGGCGGACGCCGAGTGGTGCGGCGCCTCCCACGGCGGCCGCGTCGTCCAGGAGGCGGCGCCGTGCCCCGCGACCGACCGTACCGCGGCGACCTCGAGCGCGGCCTCGTCGTCGAGGTCGGGCAGCAGCCCCGGCAGGCGCTCCGCGAGCATCGTCTTGCCCGCTCCCGGCGGGCCCACGAGCAGCGCGTGGTGTCCGCCCGCAGCCGCCGCGATGATCGCCCGGACACCGACGGGGTTCCCGACGACGTCGGCGAGCTCGGCCACCGGTGACCGCTCGGGCAGGACCGGCGCGGCGAGCACCGGCTCGACCTCCACCGGCGGCAGCAGCGCCCCCGCGTCGATGGCGGCGGCCCGGAGCGAGTCGACCGGCTGGACCTCGACCCCCCGCACGAACCGCGCTTCGGCAGCGTTGCCCGTCGGCAGGACGACCCGGTCGACGCCCGCGTCACGGGCGGCGAGCAGCATCGGGACGACACCGGGCACCGGCCGGAGCCGCCCGTCGAGCCCGAGTTCTCCGACGTAGACGACGCGTTCGCTCACGCGCGGGGCGACACCGGCCCCGGCGAGCACCGCCATGGCGATCGCGAGGTCGAACGCGGACCCCCGCTTCGGGATCGCCGCCGGAGTGAGGTTCACCGTGATCCGCCGCGCGGGCAGCGGTGCACCGGCGTTGGCGGCTGCCGCCCGCACGCGCTCGCGGGCCTCCCCCAGCGACGTGTCCGGCAGCCCGATGATGCTGAACGCGGGCAACTGGCTCGTCAGGTGCGCCTCGACCTCGATCCGGCTGCCGGTCACGCCGAGGAGCGCGACCGCCGCAGACCGGCCGATCCCGGTCACAGGATCCCCGCGACGTGCTCGACGCCGACCCGGTCCCCGTCGACGTGCACCGCGACGGCGTCGAGCCGGACCGCCGGCGCGTGCGTGCCCGGGTGGGCTGCGAACCACATCGGGACGAGCTGTCGCAGCCGAGCGGTCTTCGCCGGCGTGATCGCCTCGAACGGGTGACCGGTCGATGTCCCGGCCCGCGTCTTCACCTCGATGAAGACGAGCGTCGGCCCGTGCCACGCGACGACGTCGACTTCTCCGCGCGCACACCGCCAGTTGCGTTCCACCAATCGGTACCCGCGATCGGTGAGCCAAGCCACTGCCTGGTCCTCGCCGTACCTGCCGAGCGTTCGTCGTCGTTCCATGTCGTTGCCTCCGCCGACGACGATGAGGGAGACCACCGGTCACGCGACTGCTCGACGACGAGATTGTGGAAGAGCACGAGCGATGGAAATGCTGTGCAGGAATGACGAGACCCCGGGTGATGCGTGATCACCCGGGGTCGTGGGACGTCAGCGTCAGTGCGCCGCTGCGTAGGCTTCCTGCACCTGCGTGGAGATACGGCCGCGGCTGGAGACCTCGTAGCCGTTCTCCTTCGCCCATTCACGGATCTTCGCGAGTTCCTCGGAGTTGCCGCGCTTGGGAGCCGACTTGGGCGCGGAACCGCTGCCGCCGGACCGACGACCGGACACCTTGCGGGCGGCCGCGACGTAGTCGGAGATGGCTTCGCGGAACTTGTCCACGTTCTCGTCGGAGAGGTCGATCTCGTAGTTCGAACCGTCGAATGCGAATTCGACGGTGCGGCCTTCGCCGGCTGCGATGGGCGAGTCGTCGAGGTCGTCGACGAGCTGGACGGTGACCTTCTGTGCCATGTCGTGCTCCTGGGTCGTGGGGAAAGGATCTCCACCACCGTATCGTCACAATTGCAGGAATGTCACCGGAAAGGGTCCGGGTCGTCATTCCGACAAGAAGACGACGATCACTCGTCGAGTGCGAGTTCCTTCGGGAGTTCGAGTTCCCGGCTGGTCAGTTCTTCGACGTTCACGTCCTTGAACGTGAGGACGCGGACGGACTTCACGAAACGGTCGGATCGGTACACGTCCCAGACCCAGACGTCGTTCATCGTCAATTCGAAGTAGAAGTCGTGCTCGGTGTCCCGGCGGACGAGGTCGACCTCGTTGGCCAGGTAGAACCGCCGCTCGGTCTCGACCACGTACCGGAACTGCGACACGACGTCGCGGTACTCGCGGTACAGGGCAAGTTCGACCTCGCGGTCGTAGTCGTCGAATTCGTCGTCATCCATCGCCCGCACAGTCTACGGCGAGTCGGCGAGCGGTGGACGACAGCGTGGTCAGCCGGCGGCGGGGAGCCCTTCGAGTGCGTCGAACCCGTCGAGGGCGACGCTCGACGCCTGGTGGAGCCAGCTCTTCCGGTGCAGCGTGTGGGCACCGACAGCCCGGATGCCGTCGTAGTGCGCCGCGGATCCGTAGCCCTTGTTCGATGCCCAGGCGTAGTGCGGGGCGTCGTCGTGCGCCGCGACCATCAGGGCGTCCCGCTCGACCTTCGCGACGACGGACGCCGCTGCGACCGAGGCACAGTCACGGTCGGCCTTGACCCGGACCACGACGTCGAGCGGACCGAGCGCACGCGTCAGCTCGCCGGGGACCGCCCGGGACAACCAGTCGAACGACCCGTCCAGCACGACCACCGCGCCGTCGAGCGACAGCCCGTCCTGCACCAGCGCCCCGAGGGCCGCAGCGCCCGCCTGTCCGAGCGCCGGCACGATCCCCTGCTCGTCGACGACCTGCGCGGTCGCCATCCCCACGGCGGTGCGCGCCCAGCGGCGGACCACCGGCACGAGCTCGGTGCGCCGTGCAGCGGACAGCAGCTTCGAGTCGGCGAGGCCCTGCGGCACCCGCCCGACGTCCACCGTCACGGCTGCGACACCGACGGCGACCGGGCCGGCGATCGCACCACGGCCGACCTCGTCCATGCCGATCACGGTCACCCGTCCGGCGGAGAGCAGCTTCTTCTCGACGCGCAGGGAGGGCCGGACGGCGCTCACTCGTCCCGCTCCTCCACGCCCGCGAAGACCTCGGGGTGGTCGTCGAGCCAGGTCCACCGGCTCGTCGGCCAGGAGATGACGAACGCCCGCCCGGTCACGTCCGACAGCGGGACGAAGCCCTTCGACGGGGTGTCGCGGTTGTACCGGGAGTCCTTCGAGTCGTTCCGATTGTCGCCCATCACCCAGATGGACCCCGCGGGCACGGTCACCGAGAACGGATCGGCCGACGCCGGTGCTCCGTCGGGCAGGAGCGTGTACGGCTCCGTGATCGGCACCCCGTTGACGGACATCTGCCCGAGGTCGTTGCAGCACGACACCTCGTCGCCCGGCAGCCCGATGACGCGCTTGATGAGGTGGTCGTCGCTGTCACCGGTGCCCAGCCCGACCTGGGTGAGGAGCCAGTCGATCGCCTTCGCCGGCTGCGTCGTGGGCGCGACGTTCGGCACGTCCGCGCCGGTCAGCCACCCGCCCGGGTCCTTGAACACGACGACGTCGCCGCGCTTCAGCGACACGACGTCCGGCACGAGTTCGTTCACGATCACCCGATCGTTGATCTGCAGCGTGTTCTCCATGGACGCCGACGGGATGTAGAACGACCGGATCAGGAACGTCTTCACGAGGAACGACACGAGCAGTGCGGCGAGGAAGATGATGACGAGGTCCCGCAGGAACGTCAGGACGCCGTTCCCCTGCTTCTCCGTCCGCGGGCGGCGCCCCGATCCGTGCGTCGTGTCCGTCATTTCCGCTCTCGCTCACGTCCGCACTCGACGAGCGCGGAGACCCTGCGCTCCCTCGGAGCGCGCACAACGGGAAAGCCCCCCGTCGATGCACAACCGTACATCGGCGAGGGGCGTCCAGCGGCACCCGGCTCGCGGGCGCTCACTGTGAAGGCGATCAGGCGTCGCGCTTCTCCTTGATCTTGCGGCGGGCGGCCTTGCCCCGCAGCTCGCGCAGGTAGTACAGCTTCGCGCGACGGACGTCACCGCGGGTGACGACCTCGATGTGGTCGATGATCGGCGAGTGCACCGGGAACCAGCGCTCGACGCCGACCTGGAAGCTCACCTTGCGCACCTTGAAGGTCTCGCCGAGGCCGTGGCCCTGACGCGCGATGACGACGCCCTGGAAGACCTGGATACGCGAGCGCGTGCCCTCGATGATGTTGACGTGCACCTTGATGGTGTCGCCGGGACGGAAGTCGGGGACGTCGGTACGCAGCGACGCTGCGTCGACGTGGTCGAGGAGCTGGCTCATGTTCGGTTCACTCTCTGCGGACGCGCACGGGTCGCCGCGGATCGGTAGCTGGAAAGAAGGTGTTCGTGCCCGGAATCGGCGACTCCCCCATGGCAGAGTCCAGCCAGGGCACAGCGATCAATCCTGCCACAGAAGGGGAGCCGCTGCCAACCGGTGCAGGATGGACGCATGATCGAACTCCGCACCCCCGCCGAGCTGGAGGGCCTGCGCGCCGCCGGCCGGTTCGTCGCCGACGTCCTCGACGAACTGCTCGAGACCGTCGACGTGGGCGTGAACCTGCTCGACCTCGACCGCGTGGCCGCCCGGATGATCGCCGAGCGCGGCGCGGTCAGCTGCTACGTCGACTACCACCCGTCGTTCGGCAACTCGCCGTTCGGCAGGAACCTCTGCACCTCGGTCAACGACGCCGCACTGCACGGTCTGCCCCACGACCGCGTCCTGGTCGACGGCGACCTGGTCAGCCTCGACTTCGCCGCGAGCGTCGACGGGTGGGTCGCCGACTCAGCGATCACCGTGCAGGTGGGCACCGTCCGGGAGGAGGACCAGCGGCTCGTCGAGACCGTCGAGCGAGCGCTCGCGGCAGGGATCGAGCAGTTCCGTCCCGGCAACAAGCTGGGCGACGTCTCGTACGCCATCGGTCGGGTCGCCAAGGACGCCGGTTACACCGTGAACACGCAGTTCGGTGGCCACGGGGTCGGCCGGACCATGCACGGCGACCCGCACGTGCCGAACGACGGCCGCCCCGGGCGCGGGCTGAAGCTGCGCCCCGGACTCGTCGTCGCGATCGAGCCCTGGCTCATGCAGGGCACCGACGAACTCGTGCAGGACGAGGACGGCTGGACGTTGAAGAGCGTCGACGGCTCGCGTGCCGCGCACGTCGAGCACACCGTCGCCGTCACCGAGGCCGGTCCCGAGGTCCTCACCCTGCGTCGCGCCCAGCGCACCGGCGCGACCGTCTGACGGGCGGGAGGGGCGCACGTCCTGGTCGCGCGACCTGCCGCTCACGTTCCGCGTGGACGGCACGTCGTGCGACCGGAACGCGCACGGACGGCACGTCGTGCGACCGGAACGCGCACTGACGGCACGTCGTCCGACCCGAACCGCCCGGCACCCACCGGGGCCACCGGGGGTCGGTCGCGGGCCGGGGGTCAGACGAGCCGCGGCGCCCAGCGAACCGGCGCTACGCGTCGGGCAGCAGGTCGGGTCGGACGCGCCGCGTCCGCTCCACCTGCTGCTCGTGCCGCCAGGCCGCGACCCGGGCGTGGTGCCCGCTGAGCAGCACGTCCGGCACCTCGAGGTCCCGCCAGACCGCGGGCTTCGTGTACGAGGGGTACTCGAGCAGGCCGTCCTCGTGGGACTCCTCGACGAGGGACTCGGGGTTGCCGACGACGCCGGGGACCAGGCGGCCGACCGCCTCGATCATCGCCATCGCCGCGACCTCTCCGCCGTTCAGGACGTAGTCGCCGAGCGAGAGCTCGACCACCGAGCAGCGGGACGCGGCCCACTCGAACACACGGGCGTCGATCCCCTCGTACCGCCCGCAGGCGAAGACGAGGTGCTCGTGGTCGGCGAGCGACCGGGCGATCGGCTGTCGGAACGGCGTTCCGGCCGGGGTGGGCACGACGAGTGTCGACGATCCGTCCTCGCGGAGGATCGACGACAGCGCCTGTGCCCACGGTTCGGGCTTCATGACCATGCCCGCGCCGCCGCCGTACGGGGTGTCGTCGACGGTGCGGTGCCGGTCGGTCGTCCAGTTCCGCAGATCGTGCACGTGCACGTCCAGGAGCTTCTCCTGCCGGGCCTTGCCGAGCAGCGAGACGTCGAGGACGGAGAAGAACTCCGGGAAGATCGTGACGATGTCGATGCGCACGATCAGCCCTCGGGGTCGGTCGGCGTGACCGTCTCGGGGCGCGAGGTGTCCTCGGGCTCCTCGAACAGGCCCGTGGGCGGCGTCACCGTGACGGTCCCGGCGGCGATGTCGACCGTCGGCACGATCGCCGAGACGAACGGCACCAGGACCTCGCCGCGCGAGGGGGTGTCGATGGCGAGCAGGTCCTGCGCCGGCAGGTGGTCGACGCGTGCGACGGTGCCGACCTCGACGCCGTCGCGGAGCACGCGGAGTCCGACCAGCTGGTGGTCGTACCAGGCTTCGTCCTCGCCGGTCTCGGCGTCGGCGTCCTGCTCGACCCAGAGGATCGCCCGCGCGAGTGTCTCAGCGGCGGTGCGGTCCGCGACGCCCTCGAAGAAGGCGACCGGGTGGCCGTTGTACCAGCGGAGCTCGTCCAGCGTGATCGACCTGCCCGACCACGGGGAGTCCGCGGGGACCTGGAGCGTGAACTCCGCTCCTGGCGTGAACCGACGATCCGGGTCGTCGGTGTAGAGCTCGAGCTTGATGCCGCCCTTGAGCCCGTGCGCCTTCGTGATGCGACCCACCCGGAGCTGGGTCGTCTCCCTAGGAATCGGTGTCGACCACGTCGACCCGCACCCGCCCGCCGTCGGCGAGAGCCGAGACGAGGGTGCGGAGCGCCTTTGCGGTCCGTCCGGCGCGACCGATCACGCGGCCGAGGTCCTCGGGGTGCACACGCACCTCGAGGACCTCGCCCCGCGCGGAGGTGGAACTGGCGACGCGCACGTCGTCCGGGTGATCGACGATCCCCTTGACGAGGTGCGTCAGCGCGGATTCGAGCAAGGAATCAGGCCTCGGTCGTCTCAGCGGCGTCGGCCGACTCGTCGGCGGCGGGGGCCTCGGGGGCCTTCTTCTCCGACTTCGGCTTGAGGACCGGCTTCTTGGCCGAGTCGGCGACGAAGGCTTCCTTCGGCTCGGCGACCTTGACGGCGGACTCGGTGTTGCCCTCGCCCTTGAACTTGCCCCAGTCGCCGGTCAGCTTGAGGAGCGCCGCGACCTGCTCGGTCGGCTGCGCGCCGACGCCGAGCCAGTACTGCGCACGGTCCGAGTTGATCTCGATGACCGAGGGCTCCTCGGTGGGGTGGTACTTGCCGATCTCCTCGATCACGCGACCGTCGCGCTTGGTGCGCGAGTCGGCGACGACGACACGGTAGTACGGCGCACGGATCTTACCGAGACGCTTGAGACGGATCTTGACAGCCACAATTGCTCCTGTTGCGTGTTGTTGTGGTTGAACCGGAACCGCGGGCGTGGGGGCACGCGCGGTGGAAGCTCTGAGAGATTCGCGATCCGCTGGATAGAGGGTCGAGCGGACGCGATTCGACCGTTCATTCTTGCAGGTTTCCGCCCGAGAAGCGAGTCAGGACGCGCCGGCGGGGTCGACACCTCACGGCGCGAGTCGCCGCACCGCCTCGAGTGCCTCGCTCGTCGCGCGGACCGCGTCGACGCTCCGGGCGTCGCGCGCACCGCCCACGACGGCGAACGGCACGCCGACTGCCCGGAGGCCCGGCACGAGCCCGTCGCCCGCCGTCCCGTCCGCCCCGGGAGCCCGCTCCTGCCCGGCGCACACCACGACGTGGTCCGCCGGCACTGCACGTTCGGCGCCGTCCTCGTCGCGGATCCAGAGCGCGCCCGGCTCGATCCGCAGGTACTCCTGCACGCCGCCCAGCATCCGCACGCCGGCGTCGCGCAGCCGACCGAGCGCCACCCAGCGCGAGGTGATGCCGACGCCCTGGCCGAACTTGCCCGTCCGTCGGAGCACGGTGACCTCGGACCCGGGTCGGAGCACGCGCTCGGCGGCCGGCAGGCGCTGCGGCACGTCGCCGATGACCTCGTCGGCGACGTCGACGTCCCACCGGGCGGCGAACGCCGCGGCCCGGACGACCTCGTCGGGCGACTCGACCAGGAACGCCGCCGTGTCGACCCCGATCCCGCCACCGCCGATCACCGCGACCGTGCCCGGTGGCACACCGTCGCGCAGGGCGGCCTCGTACGACACCACGTGCGGCAGCTCGGCGCCCGGGACGTCGATCGGACGCGGTACGACGCCCGGGGCGAGCACCACCGCGTCGCTGTCGAGCAGGTCGGCGGCGGTCGCGGCCCGTCCGAGGTGGACCGTCGCCCCGCGCTCGTCGAGCTCGGCACGCGCTGCCCGGACGGTGGCCGCGTAGTCCTCCTTGCCCGGGATCTCGGCGGCCAGGGCGAACTGCCCCCCGAGCGTCGGGGCGGCCTCCCAGAGCGTCACGGTGTGCCCGCGTCGAGCGGCGTCCACGGCGGCGGCGAGCCCGGCCGGCCCGCCGCCGACGACGTCGACCCGCTTCGGCTCCGTCGTCGGGCGCGCGGGGAAGGCGAGTTCACGGGCGGCACGGGGGTTCACGAGGCACGACACCGGCTGCCCGACGATCGAGCGGTCGAGGCACGCCTGGTTGCAGCCGATGCAGGTGTTCACGACCTCGAACCGACCCGCGAACGAGCGCTGCACGATCTCCGGGTCGGCCAGGAACGGTCGGGCCAGGGCCACCGCGTCGACGAGGCCGTCCCCGAGCACCGCCTCGCCGTCCCGCAGGTCCGTCATCCGGTTCGAGGCGATGACCCGCACCTCCGGGTGATCGGACGCCCGCACCACCCGTGCGACGCGCTCCGCGTACGCGAGCCACGCGCCGTGCGGCACCGCGGCCTGCACGGTCGGGGTCCGCGACTCGTGCCAGCCGATGCCGACCGAGATGCCGTCGAGCCCCAGCGGCAACAGGCCCTGCACGAGCGCGTCGACCTCGTCGTCGGTGGTCGAGCGCGGCATGAGGTCGGTGCCGGAGAGCCGGATCGTCACCGCGAGGTCCGGCACCGCCGACCGCACGGCCCGCACGACCTCGATCGCGAACCGGCGACGGCGCACGGCGTCGCCGCCCCACTCGTCGTCGCGCAGGTTCGTGAGCGGCGACTGGAACTGGTTGACGAGGTACCCCTCGGACGCCATGATCTCGACGCCGTCGAAGCCGATGTCCCGCGCTGACCGGGCCGCAGCCGCGAAGTCCTCGATGGTCCGCTCCACCTCGGCACCCGTCAGTTCCGCGGGGACGACCCCGCGCGCAGCCGCCCAGGGCAGGGACGACGGCGCCACGGCCCGCTGTGGGCGCCCGTGCCGGTCGAGCACGCCCTGCACGAGCGCGTACCGGCCGGCGTGGAAGAGCTGCGCGAGGACGGCCGCGCCCTCCTCGTGCACGGCGTCGACGGCGACGCGGAAGCGCTCGTCGGCTCCCCCCGCGCCGAACACCGCGAAGTCCGGACCGCCGCGGGCCTCGTCGCTGACGGCGATCCCGCCGGTGACGATGCACCCGACACCCCCGGCTGCGCGCTCGCGGTAGAACGCCGCCATCGCCGCGCCGCCGTCGTCGAGGACCTCGAGCCCGGTGTGCATCGAACCCATCACGACCCGGTTCCGCAGGTGGAGCGGTCCGAGGGTCCACGGGGACGCGACGGTCCGGACGGACTCGGGGACCACGGGCACGGAAGCGACGCTGCTCATGGCACCACTCTGCCCGACGGCCGCACCGCGACCGAACTCCTTGTGCCGACCCTCCAACCCGACGGGCAGGATGGCCCCATGGACATCCGCTTCACCGAGTCCCGCCCGTCGACCCTCGGCGTCGAGTGGGAGCTCCCGCTGGTCGACCGCGGCACCGGCGACCTCGCGCCCCGTGCCCCCGCCGTGATCGCCGCCGTGCAGGAACGCCTCGGCGATCCCGACCGGGTCACCGAGGAACTCCTGACGAACACGGTCGAGGTGGTCACGGGCGTGCACGACACCGTCGGCGGCGCGACGAGCGAGCTCGCGGGCATCATCGGTGAGGTCGTCGACGCCGCCGAGCCGCTCGACGCGCAGGTCATGTGCTCCGGCACCCACCCGTTCGCGGTCTGGGACCAGCAGGAGATCACGCCGGACAGCGAGCACTACAACACGCTCATCGACCGCACGCGCTGGTGGGGGCGCCAGATGCTCATCTGGGGTGTGCACGTGCACGTCGGGATCGACCACCGTGACAAGGCGGTGCCGATCATGAACGCCATGCTCGCGTACGTGCCGCACCTGCAGGCCTTCACCGCGTCGAGCCCGTTCTGGGGCGGCACCGACACCGGCTACGCGTCCAACCGTGCCCTCATGTTCCAGCAGCTCCCCACCGGCGGCATCCCGCCCGCCGTCGCCGGCTGGGGCGACTTCGAGACGGTCGTCGACGACCTGACGAAGACCGGTGTCATCGAGGGGGTCAAGGACCTGCGGTGGGACATCCGCCCCTCGCCGGGCTGGGGCACGCTCGAGAACCGCGTCTCCGACGGCATCTCGACGCTGCACGAGGTCGGTGCGGTCACCGCCTTCGTCCAGTGCCTGGTCACCGCCCTGTCGGACCGGCTCGACCGCGGGGAGACCCTGCCGTCGATGCAGCCGTGGTTCATCCGTGAGAACAAGTGGCGCGCTGCCCGCTACGGCATGGAGGCCGAGATCATCACGAACGCCGCCGGCGACGAGCGCCTGGTCACCGACGAGGTGCACGACCTGGTGGAGCGCCTGGACCCGATCGCCGAGCGCCTCGGGTGCCAGCAGCAACTGCACCACCTCGACACGATGATCGCGGAGGGCGCGTCGTACCAGCGGCAGCTACGCGTGGCGCAGGAGAACGGCGGTGACCTCCGCGCGGTGGTCCGCCACCTGGTCACCGAGCTGCGCGAGTCGCTCTAGGCACACCGGACGACGGACGGGAGGCCCGTGGCGGGTCCGCCACGGGCCTCCCGTCACCCAGCCTGTCGGTCCTAGCGACCCAGGAACTTCTGCAGGCTGGCCAGCTCCTCCTCGGTGGGGGCCTTGCCGCCCTTGCCACCGCCGAAGCCGAAGCCCGACCCGCTCGGTGCCTGCTGCTGCGGCTGCGCCGCGGCACCCGACGCGAGCGCCGCGCGCTTGGCCGGGTTCCCGACCTTCTTCTTCTTCGCGCCGCCCTGCTGCTGCTTCTTCTTGCCGCCGTGCATGCCCGGGATCGGGCCCATGCCCGGCATCTGCGGCACGCCGCCACGGGCGACGGTCTTCATCATCTTCGCCGCCTGCTCGAACCGGTTCACGAGCGCGTTGACCTCGGTCACCGTGGTGCCGGAGCCCTTCGCGATGCGGAGGCGACGCGAGCCGTTGAGGAGCTTCGGGAGCTCGCGCTCCTGCTTCGTCATCGACTGGATGATCGCCTCGGTGCGGACGATCTCGCTCTCGTCGAAGTTGTCGAGCGCCTCACGCATGCCCTTCGCGCCCGGGAGCATGCCGAGCATGCCCTTGATCGAACCGGCCTTCCGCAGCTGCTGCATCTGCGCGAGGAAGTCGTTGAGCGTGAACGAGTCGGTCGCGATCTTCTCGGCGACCTTGCGCGCCTCGTCCTCGTCGAACGCCTGCTGCGCCTGCTCGATGAGCGACAGGATGTCGCCGAGGTCGAGGATGCGGCTCGCCATCCGGTCCGGGTGGAACGGCTCGAAGTCGTCGAGGCCCTCGCCCGTGGACGCGAACATGATCGGCCGGCCGGTCACGCTGGCGACCGACAGGGCCGCGCCACCGCGGGCGTCACCGTCGAGCTTCGACAGGACGACACCGGTGAAGTCGACGCCCTCCTGGAAGGCGCGGGCCGTCGCGACCGCGTCCTGACCGATCATCGCGTCGATGACGAACAGGACCTCGTCCGGGTCGACCGCCTTGCGGATGTTCGCGGCCTGCTTCATGAGCTCGGCGTCGACGCCGAGTCGGCCCGCGGTGTCGACGATGACCGTGTCGTACTGCTGGTCGACGGCGGCCTTGATCGCGTTCTTCGCGACCTTGACCGGATCGCCGACGCCGTTGCCGGGCTCCGGCGCGAAGACGTGCACGCCGGCCTGTTCACCCACGACCTGGAGCTGCTGCACGGCGTTCGGACGCTGGAGGTCCGCCGCGACGAGCATCGGGGTGTGGCCGTCCTTCTTGAGCCACTTGCCGAGCTTGCCCGCGAGCGTCGTCTTGCCGGCACCCTGGAGCCCCGCGAGCATGATGACCGTCGGCGGCCGCTTCGCGAACTCGAGCCGACGCTGCTGCCCGCCGAGGATGCCGACGAGCTCCTCGTTGACGATCTGGACGACCTGCTGCGCGGGGTTGAGCGCCTTGTTGACCTCGTCCGAGAGCGCGCGCTCCCGCACGGAGGCGGTGAACGCCTTGACGACCTCGAGCGCGACGTCCGCGTCGAGCAGTGCCCGGCGGATCTCGCGGACGGTGCCGTCGACGTCGGACGGGGACAGACGACCCTTGCTCCGCAGGTTGCGGAAGGTCTCGGTCAGCCGATCGGAGAGTGAGCCGAATTGTGCCATGGTCCGACGATTCTACAGGGCCACCTCCGACCGCCCCCGACGGGCTGTGGACAGGTTGTTGGACTGCGTCCAGGAACGGGGGTAGCGTGCTCGACGTGCCGGAACTCGAGATCATCCGCTGGCCCGGCCTCCTCGACTACGAGGAGGGCCTCGCCGTCCAGCGGGCGTACCACGCCGACGTGGTCACGGGTCGGTCCCCCGGCGCCGTGGTCCTCTGCGAGCACCCGTCCGTCTACACCGCCGGGCGCCGCACCGAGCCGACCGACCTGCCCACCGACGGCTCCCCCGTGGTCGAGGTCGACCGCGGTGGGCGCATCACATGGCACGGACCGGGTCAGCTCGTGGCGTACCCGATCGTCCGGCTGGCGGAGCCGCTGGACGTCGTGGCGTGGGTGCGCGACCTCGAGCAGGTCGTCCTCGACGCGGCCGCGGCCGTCGGCCTCGACGCAGAACGCGTCGCGGGCCGGAGCGGCGTCTGGCTCCCCCGGCCGGACGGCGGCACGCACGACAAGGTCGGGGCGATCGGCCTGCACGTGGCCGAGGGCGTCTCGAGCCACGGCATCGCGGTGAACTGCGACAACGACCTCGACGCCTACGCGGCGATCGTGCCCTGCGGCATCGCGGACGCGGGCGTCACCACGCTGAGCCGAGCCGCCGGTCGTCGG
This sequence comes from Curtobacterium sp. MCSS17_008, assembly GCF_003234185.1. Lineage (GTDB taxonomy): Bacteria > Actinomycetota > Actinomycetes > Actinomycetales > Microbacteriaceae > Curtobacterium. Next base: position 49,977 of record NZ_QKSM01000015.1, on the reverse strand, counting down.
GTCACCGTCGACGAGGTCGCCGCCGTCGTCGGCCCCCGGATCCAGCAGGCGGTGGACGGCATGCTCGCCGGCACCCGCATCAGCCACAGCAGCAGCACCCGACAGGAGATCCCCGCATGACCCTCGCCCCGGACGGCCGGCGGATGCTCCGCGTCGAGGCCAGGAACGCCGAGACCCCGATCGAGGTCAAGCCCGCGTGGATCAAGACCCGGGCGACGCAGGGCCCGGAGTTCCGCGAGCTCTCCGGCCTGGTCCGCGACAGGCAGCTGCACACCGTCTGCCAGGAGGCCGGCTGCCCGAACATCTTCGAGTGCTGGGAGGACCGCGAGGCCACCTTCCTGATCGGCGGTTCACAGTGCACCCGGCGGTGCGACTTCTGCCAGATCGACACAGGGAAGCCCGAGCCGCTCGACCGCGACGAGCCCCGCCGCGTCGCGGACTCGGTCGCCGAGATGGGGCTCAGGTACGCGACGGTGACCGGCGTCGCCCGGGACGACCTCGAGGACGGTGGTGCCTGGCTCTACGCCGAGACCATCCGGGCGATCCACGCGCACTCGCCCGGCACCGGGGTGGAGATCCTCGTGCCGGACTTCACCGGCCGTCCGGACCAGCTCGGCCAGGTCTTCGACGCCCGGCCCGAGGTGTTCGCACACAACGTCGAGACGGTGCCCCGGATCTTCAAGCGCATCCGGCCGGCGTTCCGCTTCGAGCGCTCGCTCGACGTCATCTCGCAGGGCCGCGACGCCGGGCTCGTCACGAAGTCGAACCTCATCCTCGGCATGGGCGAGGAGCGCGAGGAGGTCGAGGACGCCCTCCAGCAGCTGTGCGACGCGGGCACGGACATCATCACCCTCACGCAGTACCTCCGCCCGTCACCCCGACACCTGCCCGTGGCGCGCTGGGTACGACCAGAGGAGTTCGTCGAGCTCCGCGAGCTCGCCGAACGCATGGGGTTCGCGGGCGTCCTCGCCGGGCCGCTCGTGCGTTCCTCGTACCGTGCCGGTCGACTGTGGGCTCGCGCGACGGTCGCGCGCGGCGGGGCCGTGCCCCCGCACCTGTCCCACCTGCTCGACGCGACGCCGGGTCGCCAGGCGGTCTGACCGGGGCAGGATCGACCGGACGACGGACGGGAGGCCCGGTACCAGCTGGTACCGGGCCTCCCGTCAGTCACGTGGTCACGTCTCGGCGTGACCAGCGGTCGCTACGCGCGACCGCGGATGCTCCGCAGCAGCCAGCCGATGACGGCCAGCAGGATGAGGACGATGCCGACCCACAGCAGGAACTTCAGGGCACCGACGAAGATGCCGCTGAAGAGCAGGACGAGGCCGACGATGATCGCGATGATCAGCAGGGCGGGCATGGTGGACTCCTTCTCTCACGGGCGGTACGAGCCCGTACGGTACACCGCTCACACAGCACTTGCTCGGCCTGCTTCCAGACGAGCGGTTTGATCGGGCACCGGCTCCTGCTCGTCCTGGTCCACTGCTCGGCTCTTCAGGAAGACGAACGCCAGGATCGGCAGCAGGATGATCTGCCCCCAGAGCCCGATCGACAGCGCCTCGTCGGCGTAGGTCCGGCCGGTGGTCCCCACCGCGTGCAGGAAGACGGACCGGAACCAGCCCGCGAAGAGCAGCAGGTTCGCGGCCGTGTACGCGATGACCCATCCCAGCCGGACCCGCACCACCACGAAGAACGGTGTGAGCCACAGGATGTACTGCAGCGAGTCCACCTTGTTCGACACGAGGTAGGCGCAGAGCAGCGCCGCGCTCGTCTCGATCCAGGGCATGCGGCCACGGCGCACCCCGAGCACGAGGCCGACGACGAGCACCGTCAGGACGGTGAGGGCCGTCGCGCCGGTCGCGAGGAGGTTCAGCCGGTGTTGGACAGCGGGGTCCGTCGTCGCGGACCAGGGTTGCAGCCCCCAGAACCAGACGGACAGCGTGCTGGCATCGATGTCCCGTGTGCCCTGGAACCGGATCACCGAGAACCACGAGGCGGGCGCGACGAGCGCGAACGGCAGGTTGGCCGCGAGGAGCACGGCGACCGCGCCCCCGACCGCCCCCGCTGCACGACGGACGCGGTCGGACCAGGCCAGTCCGGCGTCGACCAGGAACGCGAGCGCGAAGGGGGCCACGAACGCGACCGGGTACAGCTTGAAGGCCCCGCCGAGCCCGAACAGCGCACCGACCACGACGGCCCGCCAGAGCGGCGCCCGGCCCGACGGCCAGCGCACCGCTGCGAAGAGCGCCGCGACGGTGCAGAGCACGGTGAGGAGGTCCCAGTTGTAGAGGGCGTAGAGGAACAGCGGCGGTGTCGCGGCGAAGATCCACGCCCGACGCCCCGCGATCTTCGCGAGCATCACGGTCACGACGACCACCACCGGGACGAACGTGATCGCCGTGACGACGAGGAACCCGGGGAGGGAGCCGACCGGCAGTGCGCTGAGCCATGCCCAGAGCCCGGTGAGCGTCGGGTACTCGAGGGTGCCGGGCGGGAGCGGCGGGTCACCACGGAGCGCGCCGACGTAGGGGAACACGTGCGAGTCGAGGTCCCGGAGGCCCCAGAGGCTCAGGGTGTCACCGAGACAGGCGCGGCGGGTGACGTCCGCGAGACCGAGCCCCGGCCCGGCGCACTGCAGCTTGTGGAGCAGGCTGCCGATCGTCAGCGCGACCGAGACGACGCACATGACGACGAGCTCGACCGCGCCGACCGCGCGGCGCCCCCTCGCCACGAGCCCACCGTGGACGGGGGCGCTCAACCGACCAGGTTCTGGACGAACACGTGCGGGGTGAAGCCGGTGAGGTCGTTGATGCCCTCGCCCTGTCCGATGAGCTTGATCGGGATGCCGGTCTTCTCCTGCACGCTCAGCACGAAGCCGGCCTTCGCCGAGCCGTCGAGCTTCGTGATGACGAGACCGGTGACCCCGGCACCCTCGATGAACGCCTGTGCCTGCGCGAGGCCGTTCTGGCCCGTGGTGGCGTCGAGCACGAGCAGGACCTCGGCGATCTCGGTCTGCTTCTCGACCACGCGCTTGATCTTCGACAGCTCGTCCATGAGCCCCGCCTTGGTGTGGAGCCGGCCGGCGGTGTCGATGACGACGATCTCGGTGCCGTCGCGCATCGCCTTCTCGACCGTCTGGTACGCCACCGACGCCGGGTCCTGCCCGGGCTGGGCGGGACGGACGACGTCGACGCCCGCGCGCTGTGCCCACGTCGCGACCTGCTCCACCGCGGCCGCGCGGAAGGTGTCGGCCGCCCCGACGAGCACCGAGCGGTCGTACGTCCGGAGGAACTTGGCGAACTTGCCGATCGTGGTGGTCTTGCCGACGCCGTTGACGCCGACGACCAGGACGACGGCCGGCCGGTTGCTGAGCTTGAGCGTCGTGTCGAGCTTCGACAGCCGTTCCTCGAGGACCTCGCGGAGCATGCGCTGCAGGTCGGCGGGGTCGGTCGTGCCGTACCGGTCCACCCGCGCGTGCAGGTCCTCGATGATCTCGTCCGCGATGTCGGGGCCGAAATCCGCACCGATCAACGCGGTCTCGAGGTCGTCCCAGGTGGTCTCGTCGATGGTCTTCCGCTGGAACAGGCCGCGGAGACGGGTGGACAGTGACCAGGAACTCGCCATGCTCCCAGCTTACGGCGCGGCGGGTGTGGGGCGCGCCCGGTATGCTCGGGTCCTGAAGGGGAGTACTCCCGCGCGGCGCACCCGTCAGTACGGTCTGGAACGGTCCGGACCCGGGGCGCCGGTCGTGTCCGATCACGGTCGACACGGCGGAGGAGACCTTCAGGCCTCGGCGTACCCGCACCCCGCGGGCGCCCCTGACCCTGAAGGAATCCGGTGGACGTCCCCCTCTACGTCTGGCTCATCACCATCGCGGGCATCCTCGCGCTGCTGGTGTTCGACTTCTACTCGCACGTGCGCACGCCGCACGTCCCGCACATCAAGGAGTCCGCGTTCTGGTCGGCGTTCTACGTCGGCCTCGCGATCCTGTTCGGTGTCGGCATCCTGGTCTTCGGCGGTGGACAGGCCGGTGGTGAGTACTTCGCCGGCTGGCTGACCGAGAAGGCGCTGTCCGTCGACAACCTGTTCGTCTTCCTCATCATCATGTCGAGCTTCGCGGTGCCGAAGGAGTACCAGCAGAAGGTCCTGCTGGTCGGCGTCGCGATCGCCCTCGTCGCCCGCGGTGTGTTCATCGCGCTCGGCGTCACGATCATCGAGAACTTCTCGTGGGTGTTCTACCTGTTCGGGGCGCTGCTGTTCTGGCTCGCCTGGTCGCAGGCGCGTGGCGGCGGCCACGACGAGTCCGAGGGCGACTCGAAGCTCATCCGAGCCCTGCGCCGCGTGATCCCGACGACCGACGACTACCACGGCGACAAGCTCACCGCCCGCATCGACGGCAAGCGCCTGTTCACGCCGATGCTGCTCGTCATGGTCGCGATCGGCCTCACCGACGTGCTCTTCGCGCTCGACTCGATCCCCGCGATCTTCGGTCTGACGCAGGACGCCTTCATCGTGTTCACCGCGAACGCGTTCTCGCTCCTGGGTCTGCGTCAGCTCTACTTCCTCATCGCGGGGCTGCTGGAGCGCCTCATCTACCTCGGTCAGGGCCTGGCCGTCATCCTCGCCTTCATCGGCGTGAAGCTCGTCTTCCACGCGATGCACGTCAACGAGCTGCCGTTCATCAACGGCGGTGAGCACATCGAGTGGGCTCCGGAGATCCCGATCTGGTTCTCGCTGAGCTTCATCGCGCTGACGATCGCGGTCGCCACCGCTGCGTCGCTCGTCGTCTCGAAGAAGCGCCAGGAGCGCGGCCTCACCCCGACCGGCGAGCCGAAGGAGCCCGTGGAGGCGGACGCGAAGTAGTCGCGACCACCGGACGGACCGGACGGGAGGCGCGGTGCCAGCTGGCACCGCGCCTCCCGTGCGTCAGCGCGCGCCCCGCGCAGGCGGGACTCGTCCTCCGCGACGTTCCTCGGGCTCGGGAGCGCGAGGAACGTCGCTGAACGCGAGACCCGGGCGACCGGCTACGCGACCGCGTCGGCGGGCTCCCGCCGCTGCACGCGCTGGCCCACGACGGCGGAGACGCCGTCCTGGCGCATCGAGACGCCGTAGAGCGCGTCCGCGATCTCCATCGTGCGCTTCTGGTGCGTGATCACGATGAGCTGCGAGGACGCACGCAGCCGCTCGAACACGGTGAGCAGCCGCCCGAGGTTCGCGTCGTCGAGCGCCGCCTCGACCTCGTCCATGATGTAGAACGGCGACGGCCGCGCGGTGAAGATCGCGACGAGGAGCGCCACCGCCGCGAGGGACCGCTCCCCGCCGGACAGCAGCGTCAGGCGGTCGATCTTCTTGCCCGCGGGCTTGACCTGCACCTCGATGCCGGTGGTGAGCAGGTCGTCGGGGTTCGTCAGCGTGATCGATCCCGTCCCGCCCGGGAACAGGATCGGGAAGATGACGTCGAAGGCCGCGCGGGTGTCGTGGAAGGCCGACTCGAAGATCGTCTGCATCTTCGTGTCGAGCTCCTCGATGATCGTCAGGAGGTCCGTCCGGGTCTTCTGCAGGTCGTCGAGCTGCTCGGCGAGGAACGCGTGTCGCTGCTCGAGCGCCTGGAACTCCTCGAGCGCGAGCGGGTTGACCTTCCCGAGCCGGCCGAGGTCGCGCTCCGCCGCGGCGAGGCGCTGCTCCTGCTCGGCGCGGACGTAGGGCACCGTCTCGACGTCGGCCGCATCGACCTCGTCGGTGGCGTCGAACTCCGGCAGGGCCGGACCACCGGGCAGCGTGGACTCCGCGTCGACGAGCTCGGGCACGTCGGCGTCGGTGTCGGCGTCGGCGTCGGTCTCCGCGGCGGCTGCCCCCTCGGGTGCCGCAGCGGCCGCCGCCCGCGCCCGCTCGGCCTCGCGGTGCCGCCGGGCGAGCACCCGCGGGTCGACGAGCACGTCGACCGGTACGGGGACGTTCGGCCCGTACTCCGCCACGAGCACGGACTCGTTCAGCCCGAGCTCGCTCTGCGCCCGGTCGAGCACGCCGGACACGTGCAGCTTCTTCTCGTAGATCTCCATCTCGAGCGAGTGCACGCCGTCGGTGATGGTCTGCAACCGGTCGCGGAGCTCGCGTTCCTCGTTCCGGATCACCTGCAGTTCGGTGTTGCGCTTCGTGCGCTCGGCTTCCTCCGTCGCGAGCCGCACCCGTGCCTCGGCGAGCGAGCGGTCGACCGCCCCGAGCACACCGGGCAGGTCGGCGAGCACGCCCTCGGCCACCGCGATCTGCCCCCGCCGGATGACGGCGAGCCGCGCCGCTTCCTCGGCGGCGGCCCGCTCCGCCTCGAGCTGCCGCTGCAGCCCCGCTGCGCGGCTCCGCTCCGACCGCGCGCGCTCCCGGACGGTCTCGACCTGGATGCGCTGCTCGATCTCCGCGGCACGGGCCGCCTCGAGCGCCTCCTGCAGCGCGGGCCGCTCCGACGCGTCGACCACGGGTCGCGGTCGCTCGCCGAACACCCGCAGGGCGTCCTCCGCCTCGGCGAGGGCACCCTGGGCCGCCTCCACGCCACCGTCCGTCTCGCCGAGCGCGGCGCGGAGCCGCTCGACCTCGGCCGCGGCGTTCTCCGCCTTCGCCCGCGCCGCGGCACTCGACCGGTCGTACTCCGCGACGGCCGCCGTGTGCGCGCGCAGCACCCGGTCCGCCTCGTCCGCGGCGCGGCGTGCGTCGTCGACCGCCGCGCGCGCGGCCTGGAGGCCCGTGGCTGCGTCCGCGGCATCCGCAGCGACCGCGTCCCGCCGGGCCTGCGCGTCGTCGCGCTCCGCGACGAGCTCGATGCGGGAGACGGCGCGAGCGCCGCCACCCGTCACGCGGACGGCGCGCACGAGGTCGCCGGAGCGCGTCACGACCGTCGCCTGCGGGGCGGCGGCGAGCACCGCCTCCAGGTCGACGTCGTCGTCCACCGCGACCAGGGTCGAACCGAGCACCGCGGTGAGCGCCGGAGGCCCCTGCACCAGGTCGAGGGCCCGACGGACGCCGGCCGACAGGGTCCCGGGCAGCGCCGGACCGTCGACGAGCGCGTCGGCGACGACCACGTCCACCCGGCCGAGGTCCGCCTCCCGCGCGTGCGCGACCGTGGCGAGGGCCGTGTCGCGGTCCGCCGCGAGGACCGCGTCGGCGAGGCCGTCGAGGGCCGCGGCGATCGACGCCTCGTACCCGGCCTCGACGGTGAGTGCGTCGGCGAGGCGTCCGAGCACGCCGTCCCGGTCGGCGTCGATCACCGCCTGCGAGCCGTCACGGACGTCGATGGACATGCCGAGGGCGGCGACGCGGGCGTCGAGGGCGTCCCGCTCGCGCTCGAGGGCGTGCAGCCGGTCCCGCAGGCCGTCGCGGGCGGTCTGGGCCAGCTCGAGCTGCTGCCGCGCGGCGTCGTGCGCGGCCGCGAGGACGCCCTCGTCGACCCCGTCGCCCGGGTCGACACCGATGTCGCTCAGCGCCACCGCGGCACCGGACGCGCGTTCCTCGGCCTCGGCCAGTGCGCGGGCACGGCGATCGCGGTCGGCCACGACGGCCCCGCGCCGGGAGCGGGCGGCGTCGACCGCGCTGCCGAGCCGCTGTGCCTCGAGGTCGTGCTGCGAGACGAGCGCGGCCTGCGCGGCGATCCGTTCGTCGAGCGCGTCGAGGGCAGCACGGGCCTGCCGCACCGTCTCGGCGGCGGCGCCGGACCCGGCGGCCATCTCGGCCGCGCGGGCCTCGAGCCGCTCGGCTTCGGCACGGACGCCCTGCACGCGCTCGGGGGTGATGGTCGGCCCCTGCTGCGGCGCCTCGGCCTGTTGGGCGAGGAACATGAGGCGCTGGTTCGCCAGGCTGGAGAGTCCGCGCAGCCGTTCCTGCACGCTCTCGAGCCGGTGCACCACGGTCCGGGCCCGGTCGACGTCGTCGCCGACCATGCTCTGCTCGACCTGCTGCTGCCGTGCGCGGGTCTGGTCGAGGCGCTCCTGCAGGACGATCCGCTCGGACTTCCGACCGGCCTCGACCTCCTGGTGCTCGTGGAGCTCCCGGCGCAGGCGGACCACGTCGTCGGCCAGGATGCGGGCCTTGGCGTCGCGGGCGACGGCGGCGACGGACTGCGCCTTGCGTGCCACCTCGGCCTGGCGCCCGAGCGGCTTGAGTTGCCGCCGGATCTCCCCCGCCAGGTCCGACAGTCGCGTCAGGTTCGTCTGCATGCCCTCGAGCTTCCGCAGGGTCTTCTCCTTGCGGCGCCGGTGCTTCAGGATGCCGGCCGCTTCCTCGATGAAGCCGCGGCGGTCCTCCGGGGTGGCGTGCAGCACCTTGTCGAGCTGCCCCTGCCCGACGATCACGTGCATCTCGCGGCCGAGCCCGGTGTCGCTCAGGAGCTCCTGCACGTCGAGGAGTCGGCAGTTCTCGCCGTTGATGGCGTACTCGCTGCCCCCGTTCCGGAACAGCGTGCGGGAGATCGTCACCTCGGCGTACTCGATCGGCAGCAGCCCGTCGGTGTTGTCGATCGTCAGGAGCACCTGCGCGCGCCCGAGCGGTCCGCGCGTCGAGGTGCCGGCGAAGATGACGTCCTCCATCTTCCCGCCGCGGAGCGTCTTCGCCCCCTGCTCCCCCATCACCCAGGCGAGCGCGTCGACCACGTTCGACTTGCCGGAGCCGTTCGGACCGACGATGCAGGTGACCCCGGGTTCGAACGCGAACGTCGTCGGCTGCGCGAAGGACTTGAACCCCTTGATGGTCAGGCTCTTCAAGTACATGCGGGTCTCCGGGCGGTCTGCTGCGTGCGCGTGCTGCTGCGCGTCAGGCTAACGCCTGCGCTGGCGCGGAGCGGGCTGGCACACGGGGCAGCGGTGGCTCGACCGGTTCATGAAGGCCTCGCGCACGATCGTCGTGCCACAGCGCGGACAGGGCTTGCCCTGCTGGCCGTACACGGCGAGACGCTGCGAGAAGTACCCGGACTGCCCGTTCACGTTGACGTACTGCGCGTCGAAGCTCGTCCCGCCGTCCTCGAGCGCACGCCGGAGCACACTGCGGACCTCGGCGAGCAGCCGGTGCAGGTCGGCGCGGGGCAGGCGGTCCGCCGGTCGGTCGAAGTGCAGCTTCGCCGCCCAGAGCGACTCGTCGGCGTAGATGTTGCCGATGCCGCTCACGACGCCCTGGTCGAGCAGGACGCGCTTGATGCCGCTCGAGCGCTTCCGCGCCATCGCGACGAAGCGGTCGTCGTCGAACGCCGGGTCGAGCGGGTCCCGCGCGATGTGCGAGACCTGCGTCGGGATGCTCCGGCGCCACACGGCCCCCGGGTCGCGGGTGTCCGCCGCACCGGCGGACCCGGCCGGAGCACCGTCGACGGTCGGCACCATCGTGTCGATCGCCATCGAGCCGAAGGTGCGTTGGTCGACGAACTCGAGCTCGACCGGTTGCTCGCCGCGTCCGCCCCGGTCGGTGCCCGACGGCTGCACGTCGATGAGGATGCGCCGGTGCCTCGCGGCCTCACGCCCGCGGCCGAGCAGCACCTGGCCGCTCATGCCGAGGTGGGCGACGAGCGCCTCGGGGCGCGAGCTGCCGACGCTGCCGTCGCTGCCGACGCTGCCGTCGCTGCCGTCGCTCACCAGGGGGAACCACATGAACTTGCCGCGACGCACCGCGGCGGCGATCGTCCGGCCGGTCAGCCGCTCGACGAAGTCCTCGGCGGGACCGTCGTGCCGGGTGAGCGCCCGGCCGTCGACGACGTTGACGTGCAGCACCCGGGCACCGGTGACGGCGGGCTCGAGGCCCGCGCGGACCACCTCGACCTCGGGGAGTTCGGGCATCCGGTCAGGCCGCCCGGCCGGACAACCGCGTCCACGCTTCGAGCGCGGCGGCCATCTCGGCGGTCTTCTTGCTCGAGCCGGAGCCCGTCGCGACGTCCCCGCCCTGGAGCACGACCGTGGCGTGGAACGTCTTGTCGTGGTCCGGACCCTCCTCGGTCACCCGGTAGGCCGGGTTGCCGAGCGACAGGCTCGCGGCGAGCTCCTGCAGGCTCGTCTTCGGGTCCATCGCGGCGCCGAAGCGGTCGGGATCGACCAGCAGCGGCTCGACCAGGCGCAGCACGAGCGCGGTCGCGTCGTCGGGGCCGGCGGACAGGTACGTCGCGCCGATGACGGCCTCGACCGTGTCGGCCAGGATCGACGCCTTGTCGCGTCCGCCCGTCTGCTCCTCGCCCTTGCCGAGGCGGAGGTAGGAGCCGAGCCCGATGATGCGGGCGATCTCGGCCAGGGCGACCGTCGAGACGAGGCTGGCACGCCGCTTGGCGAGCTCGCCCTCGTCGAGGTCGGGGAAGGACCGGAAGAGCTTCACGGTCACGGCCTGGCCGAGGATGGAGTCCCCGAGGAACTCGAGGCGTTCGTTGTGCCCGATGCCACCGTGCTCGTACGCGTACGAGCGGTGGGTCAGGGCGAGCTGGAGCAGCTCGGGGTCGATGTCGACCCCGAGGATGCCCTGCAGACGAACGACGTCCGGCCCCACGGGGCGGGACCCCGCGGCGCCGGACGTCGCTGTCATGTGCGGTGTCCGATCAGACGTCGGCGACCTTGCGGCCCTTGTACTCCATGTACAGGGCGGTGCCGGCCGAGTCCTCGACGACCTTCGCGCGGTGCGGGAGGCTGTAGGTGACCTTGCCGTTCTCGATCGTCTTCACGAGCTGGACCGGCGCGGCCTTCCACTGCGAACGACGGGCGTGCGTGTTGGCACGGGACTGCTTGCGCTTGGGAACGGCCATGGTGGTTCTCTTTCGGTTGGTCGGTGGTCAGGGCGAGGAGCGTCAGGCCGTGCGGCCGTCGCCCTCGGGGCTCTGGGTGGGGGTGTCGTCGGTGTCGTCGCCGGCGCCCTGGAAACCGCTCAGGGCGGCCCAGCGCGGGTCCAGGACCTCGGGAGCGTGACGCTCGCCGATGTCAGCCAGCCGCTCGCCCGTCACGGGGTCGAGGCCGGGGCAGTCCGGTCGGCAGACCGGCTGGAACGGCAGCGACAGCACCACCGCATCTCGAACGACCGGTTCACAATCCACGTGGTCATCGTGAACGAAGAAGTCGAAATCCTCCGAGGCATCATACGCGAACAGCTCGGCGAAATCGACCTCGACAGGTTCGCTGATGTCGATGAGGCATCGCGAGCACTCCCCCGTGGCCTCGGCCGACGCGTGGCCGGACACGAGGACGCCCTCGTGCAGGCCCTCGAGCTTGACGTCCAGGTGGAGCGTCGAGCCCTCGCGCACGGCGATCACGCCGGCGCCCATCGCGTCCGGCACCTCGATGTCGAGCGAGTGCTCGCGCATCTCGCCCGGACGGTGCGCGAGATCGCGCACACGCAGGGCGTAGGGGCTGTTCACGGGGGAAGACACGATCGTCAAGCCTAGCGCGATCCTGCCCGGACGTCGAGGACGCTCCGGACGCGGCGTGTCAGCGCCCGAGGTGCTCCGCGAGCGCGTCGGCGACGACCCGCGGCACGTAGGGCGTCACGTCGCCGCGGAGGGTGGCGACCTGGCGGATGAGCGAGCTCGAGACGTGGGCCCGCGACGCCTCCGGCAGCAGGAACACCGTCTCGACGTCGGCCAGGTGCCGGTTCATGATCGCCATGGGCGTCTCGTAGGCGACGTCCTCGCCCGAGCGGACCCCCTTGACGAGCACCCCTGCTCCGACCTGGCGGCAGTAGTCCACGAGCAGACCGGACGTCCACTCCCCCACCCGCACCGTGTCGGGCACGCCGGTCTCGGTCAGGGACCGCTCGATGAGCCGCACCCGGTCGGCCGCGGCGAACATGGCGGGCTGCTTGTCGGGGTTGTGCACGACGAGCACGTGCACCTCGTCGAACAGCCGGGCAGCGCGGCCGATGACGTCGAGGTGCCCGAGCGTGACGGGGTCGAAGGAGCCGGGGACGACCGCGATCTGTGCCATGCCCGTCACGCTACCGGGACCGCTCGTCAGTTCTTGCCGAGGAACGCGGCGTCCGACTCGTCGAGGCGTCGGGCCAGGGCCTCACGCAGGGCCGGGTGGTCCCGCAGCTCGGGGTCCGGTCCGAGCACCCGCTCGGCCTCGCCCCGGGCGTCCACGATGAGGTCGGCGTGCTCGACGACCCGCAGCAGGTTGAGCGACGACCGGCCACCCGACTGCCGCTCGCCGAGGACGTCGCCCTCGCGCCGGAGCTCGAGGTCCACGCGCGCGAGTTCGAAGCCGTCGTCCGACGCCGCGACCGCGTCGACCCGTTCGCGCGCGGTCGTCTCCTGCTCGGCCGCGGTGACGAGGAGGCAGACGCCCGCGTACTGCCCGCGGCCGATGCGGCCCCGGAGCTGGTGCAACTGGGAGACGCCGAACCGGTCGGCGTCGAGCACCGCCATCATCGACGCGTTCGGCACGTCGACACCGACCTCGATCACCGTCGTGGCGACGAGGACGTCGACGTCGCCCGCGGCGAAGGCGGTCATCACGCGGTCCTTCTCCTCCGCCGTCATCCGCCCGTGCAGCACCTCGATGCGGCGGTCCTGCAGCACCGGCATCGCCCGCATCCGCTCGGCCGTCGCGAGGACCGTCGTCGGGGCACGCGCCGGGGTGTCGTCGTCGGCCGCCGCCTCGGGGCCGCCGTCGTCCTCGGCGTGGGCGTCGTCGATCGCGGGACAGACGACGAACGCCTGTCGGCCGGCGGCGAGTTCCTCCGCCATCCGGGTCCAGATGCGACCCTCCCACCCGGGGTGCTCGGCGAGCCCGACGGCGAAGGTCTCGACCCCCGCACGGCCGGACGGCAGCCCGGTGATCGTCGAGACGTCGAGGTCGCCGAAGACGGTCATCGCGACCGTGCGGGGGATCGGCGTCGCGGTGAGGACGAGCACGTGCGGCGGTGCTGCGCCCTTGGTGCGCAGGGCCTCGCGCTGCTCGACCCCGAAGCGGTGCTGCTCGTCGACCACGACCAGACCGAGCTCGGCGAAGTCCACCCGGTCGCCGAGGAGTGCGTGCGTGCCGACGACGAGCCGCGAGCTGCCGGACGCCGCCGCGAGCAGGGCTCGTCGGCGTTCGTCGGTCGACTGCGACCCGGTGAGGATGACCGGCCGGAGCTCCGCCGCCAGGTCGGGACCGAGGAACTTCACGATCGAGCGGAGGTGCTGTGCGGCGAGCACCTCGGTCGGGGCGATGAGCGCCGACTGCCCGCCGGACTCGGCGACGGTCAGCATCGCCCGGATCGCCACGAGGGTCTTGCCGGAGCCGACCTCGCCCTGCACGAGCCGGTGCATCGGCCAGTCCCCGGCCAGGTCGTGCGCGATCTCGGCCCCGACGGCCTGCTGGTCGTCCGTCAGGGTGAACGGCAGCGCGGCGTCGAACCGCTCGAGGATCCCGCCTGCGGACGCGGACCGCGGGGTCGCCGCCGTCGCACGGGCGGCGATGCGCCGCTGCACCAGCGCGGTCTGCAGCACGAACGCCTCGCGGTACCGGAGCGCGTCCTGCGCGCGCTTGAAGTCGGCCACCTTCTCCGGACGGTGCAGGAGCTCGAGCGCGCGCCGGAACGGGACCAAGCCGAGTCGGGTCCGGACCGAGGCCGGGATCGGGTCCGGCAGGTCGGGCAGGGTGTCGAGCACGACCGCGATCGCCTTCGCGATCTGCCACGAGGTGAGCGACGCCGTCGCCGGGTAGATCGGGATCGGCTGGCGTGACCAGCGGATCGCCTCTTCGTCCTCGGGGTCGGCGGTGGCCCGCGGGTCGTCGCGGTCGAAGAGCTCGTAGTCGGGGTGGGCCAGCTGCCGGGCGCCGCGGTAGTCGCTGACCTTGCCGGCGAAGATCCCGCGGGCACCGGGGACCAGGTCCTTCGTCCGCCAGCCCTGGTTGAAGAACGTCAGCGTGAGCAGGCCCTTGCCGTCGCCGATCTTCGCTTCGAGGATCGAGCCGCGACGGGCCCGCATGGTCCGCTCGCGGACGTCGATCACCTCGGCCACGATCGTCACCGACTCGCCGATCGCGAGCGAGTCGAGCGCCGTCAGCGCCCCGCGCTCGGCGTAGCGCCGGGGCGCGTGCTCGAGGAACTCGCCCACGGTGCGGTACCCGAACGCCTTCTCCACGGCGTTCGCCGTCCGCCCACCGAGCACGCCGCCCAGGCGGGCGTCGAGGGGCGCGGGACCGAGGTCGGGCCGCACCGGCGGGGCCGCGGTGTCGGGGGCGTCGGAGGTGACCACGCGACCACGGTACCGGGCGCGTCCGACGCACCGGGTGCCTCCCGGCCGGCCTGTGGACCGGACCGGCCGAGGACAGCGGGTCGCGCAGCAGGCCTGTGGACGGCGCCTGCGCCGCTACGGTGGCTGCATGACCCGCATCATCGCCGGCGCCGCCGGTTCCACCGCGCTCCGGGTGCCGAGGTCCGGCACCCGGCCGACGAGCGACCGTGTCCGCGAGGCCCTCTTCTCGTCGCTCGAGGCACGCGGGCTGGTCGACGACGCCGCCGTCGCCGACCTGTACGCGGGGACGGGTGCGCTCGGGCTCGAGGCGGCGTCGCGCGGCGCCGTCGAGGTCGTCCTGGTCGACCGGGCGGCGGCGGCCGCGCAGGCCTGTCGCGCGAACGCGAAGGCGGTGCAGCAGCGGGTCCCCGGGGTGCGCATCGACGTCCAGCCGCAGCCGGCGCTCGGCTACCTGCGGAACACGGTGCGGACCTTCGACCTGGCCTTCATCGACCCGCCGTACGACGTCGCCGAGCAGGAGGTCGCGGACGTGCTCGAGGCACTCGTGCCACGGCTCACGGCGGGTGCCGTCGTCGTGGTCGAGCGGAGCAAGCGGTCCCCGGAGCCGACGTGGCCGGTCGGGCTCGAGCCGTTCAGCAAGCGCAGCTACGGCGAGACCGTGGCGTGGGAGGCGGTCACCCCCTCCTGAGCGCGGGTGGGGTCCCGGTCGCGTCGCACGACGGCCGGGAGGCGTGACGCACGTCCGGCGGTCAGCCCGCGGCGCCGTCCCAGTCGGCGTAGGGGTCCCAGCCGGTCGTCGGGACCGGCTCGCCACCGCGGACCAGGTCGGCGTCGAGGCGCTCGAGCACCTCGCCGATCCGGCGGAAGCCGCCGGGCAGCGCCGTACCGGGCGGGAAGGTGGCGAGCAGGCCGTGGTCCTCGCCGCCGTGCAGGGCCAGCGTGTCCAGGGGCGGGACGTCGTCGAGCGCGAGCGACACCCGGCTGGCGCGGGCCAGTCGCCCGGCGTCGATCGCGAGGCCGTCCGACAGGTCGAGCATCGCGGTGGCGCCCGCGTCGGCTGCGGTCGGACCGTCGGCGATCGGGGGCACCGGCCGACGCTGCCGGTCCACGTCCGGATCGGCGTCCGCGCCGCTCGCTGCCGTCGCCGCCCGCGAGGGCTCACCGTGTTCGTCGACCCCGTCGCGGAACAGCCGGGCGAGCCCGCGCGCCGCTCGGCCGAGCTCCCCGGAGACCGCGAGCACGTCGCCGACGCGGGCACCGGACCGGAGCACGGGCCGGCGCCCCCCGAGGTCGCCGAACGCGGTCACCGAGACCGTGAAGGTCGCGGAGGTGGACAGGTCGCCACCGACCACGCCACATCCGGGTGCCAGGGCGTCCACCGCGTCGCTGACCCCGTCGGCGAAGGCCTCGAGCACCGCCACGGGGGTGTCCGGGGGCGCCGCGAGGGCGATCACGAGCCCGGTCGGCTCCGCGCCCATCGCGGCGACGTCGGACAGGTTCGTCGCCGCGGCCTTCCAGCCCACGTCCGACGGCGACGACCACGCCCACCGGAAGTCCGGGCCGTGGACCATCATGTCGGTCGTCACGACGAAGCGGCCGTCCGGAGCGGCGACGACGGCGCAGTCGTCGCCGGGGCCGAGCACCGGCGCGCCGGAGGGCAGCCGACGGACGATGCGGTCGAGGACCGCGAGCTCGCCGGTCTCGCCCACGGTCGGTCCGGCCCAGGCGTCGTGCATCTCGTCCACACGCGCAACGGTAGCCTGGACGTCGATGGACACCGTGCGCCGCCCCCTCCGCTGGACCGCGATCGCGGGTGTCGCCGCCGCACTCGCCGCCGGGCTGACGGGCTGCACCAACGCCGTCGCGATGGCTCCCGCGCCGTCGGCCGACGCCGTCGAGTGCGCGGCCGTGCAGGTCCGGCTGCCCGCGGTGGTCGGCAACGACCTGCAGCTGCGGAACACCGACGCGCAGTCGACGGCGGCCTGGGGGGACCCGGCCGCGGCGCTCTACCGCTGCGGCGTCGCGGTGCCGACCGTGTCCGACCTGCCGTGCTTCAGTCAGGGCGGTGTCGACTGGATCCGCGACGACCGCGGCGACCGCGTCGTCTACACGACGTTCGGCCGGTCGCCCGCGGTGCAGGTCGTCATCGACTCGACGAGGACCACCAACCAGGTCGTGCAGGACCTGTCCGACGTGGTCTCGACGCTGCCTGAGGACGGGCACGCGTGCCTCGACCCCGCGGACGTGCAGGGCTGACACCCGGCCGCGCAGCGGTCCGCGCCTGCCCGCACCGGCCGGCCCGCACGGCTCAGCGCTCGGCGGCGCGTCCCAACTCGATGAGCTCCGTCACGAGCTCCCCGTAGGACACCCCGGACGCCGCCCAGCAGCGGGGGTACATGGACAGCGGCGTGAAGCCCGGCATCGTGTTGACCTCGTTGACGACGAAGCCGTCGTCGGTCAGGAAGCAGTCGACGCGGGCGAGCCCGGCGCCGCCGATGGCCTCGAAGGCGCGGGCTCCGATCGACCGGATCGCCTCGGTCTCGTCGTCGGTGAGCGGGGCGGGGCACAGCAGCGCCTCGTCGCCACCGAGGTACTTCGAGGCGAAGTCGTAGAAGCCGTCCTCGGGGACGACGATCTCGCCGGGCAGGCTCGTGCGCGGGACCCCGTCCCGACCCTCGAGCACCGCGACCTCGACCTCGCGCCCGACGATCCGCGGCTCGACGACGACCTTCGCGTCGTGCTCGAACGCCAGGTCCATCGCGGCGCCGAGCTGCGACGGCTCGTCGACGCGGGAGACGCCCATGCTCGATCCCGCGCGGGCCGGCTTGACGAAGAGCGGCCAGCCGTGGGCGGCGACGGTCTCGGCGACCCCGACGGGGTCGGCCGCCCACTCGCGACGGAGCACCGTCGTCCAGGGCGCGACCCGCAGCCCGGCGTGCTCGAGCACGGCCTTCGCGGTGTGCTTGTCCATCGCCAGGGCGCTCGCGAGCACGCCGTCCCCGACGTAGGGCAGACCGGCGACCTCGAGCATGCCCTGCACCGTGCCGTCCTCGCCGAACGGGCCGTGCAGGATCGGGAACACGACGTCGACGTCCGCGATCGTGGTGACGGTGCCGTCGGGGTGCGACACGACCAGGTCGCGGGTCGCGGGCGAGGTCGGGAACGCCACGCGCGTGCCGTTGTCCGGCACGGTGGGCAGCACGCCGTCACGGAGCGTCCACTGCGCCGGGTCGTCGGACTGCAGCGTGAACGCGCCGTCCTTCGTGATGCCGATCGGGACGATCTCGTACTCGGAGCGATCGACCACGTCCATGATCCCGCCGGCGGTCACGCAGCTGATCTCGTGCTCGCTCGACCGTCCGCCGAACAGGACGGCGACGGTGGTCGTGGTCGTGGGTGCGCCTTCGGCGATGGTCGGCACGGCGGCCCTCTCGTGTGTCGGGACCGGACCGGTCACTCGCCCTGGGGCTCGTCGGTCTCGGTGAGGTGCGGCGCGATGTTGCGCGGATCGAGCCTACCGGCGAGGACCTCGGCCACCTGACCGACGATGGGCATGTCGACGCCGTTCGCCGACGCGAGCTCGAGGATCGGGGCGACCGACGCCAGGCCCTCGGCCGTCTGGTCCATCTGCCGCACGACCTCGTCGAACCGGTACCCCTGGCCGAGCAGTCGGCCGGCGGTGTTGTTCCGCGAGAGCGGCGACTGGCACGTGGCGATCAGGTCGCCGAGGCCCGCGAGACCGGCCAGCGTCGAGGGCTGCGCGCCGAGCGACACCGCGAAGTCGGTCATCTCGGCCAGGCCGCGGGTGATGATCGACGCCTTCGTGTTCTCGCCGTAGCCGACCCCGTCGACGATGCCGATGGCCACCGCGATGAGGTTCTTGAGCACGCCGCCGAACTCGGTGCCGATGACGTCGGTGTTCGTGAACGAGCGGAAGTACGGGTTCGTGGCGACCGCGGCCACGGCCGTCGCGGTGTCGATGGAGGTCGACGAGACCACGGCTGCGGTCGGCTGCCGGCGGGCGATCTCGAGGGCGAGGTTCGGCCCGCTGGCGACGGCGATCCGGTCGCGGTCGATGCCGAGACCCTCGTGCAGGACCTCGCTCATCCGCAAGCCCGTGGTCTTCTCGACGCCCTTCATCAGGCTCACCACGGGGACGCCCTCGGGCAGCAGGGACGCGATGGCCGACAGGTTCGACCGCAGCGACTGCGACGGCACCGAGACGTAGACCTGCTCGGCCCCGTCGAGCACGGCCGACAGGGACGTCGACGCGGTGAGGGTGCGCGGCAGGTTGATGCCGGGCAGGTAGTCCGAGTTCCGCTTCGTCTCGGTGATCTCCCGAGCGACCTCCGGCCGTCGCGCCCAGACGACGGTGTCGGCGCCGCCCTCGGCGAGGACCTTCGCGAACGTGGTCCCCCAGCTGCCCGCGCCGATGACGGCGACGCGCGGCTTGTCGGTGGACTGCATGACGACGCGGATGGCCGCCGTGTCGACGGCGCCGGGAGCGGCGACGGCGGGGTCCGGGTGGTCGTCGTGCGGGCGCAGGCCCGGGCGGTCGCTACTCAAACTTCCCGGTCTCCTTCTGGTTGTTCGCGGCGGGGTCCCACCGGGTCGCCGGGGCCGGCTCGCCGCGGAGCTCCTCGAGCAGTTCGGTGATGCGCTGCATGAGCAGGTCGGTCGCCGCGAGCAGGGTCTTCTGGTCGAGCGGCTTCCCGCGGTACGCCGACAGGTCGACCGGGTCGCCGACGATCACGTCGACCCGCGACGGCGGGAACAGCCGGAGCTTCTTCGAGTACCGCGCCATGATCCGCTGCGTGCCCCAGTGGGCCATCGGGATGAGCGGGACGTCGTTCTCGAGTGCGATCCGCACCGCCCCGGTCTTCCCGCGCATCGGCCACAGGTCGGGGTCGCGGGTGAGCGTGCCCTCGGGGTAGACGATGATCGCCCCGCCCTGCTCGATGACGGACTTCCCGCCGCCGAGCGGGTCGTTCAGACGCGTGCGACCGGAGCGCTCGACGGGGATCTGCCCCATGCCCGCCATGAGCTTGCCGACCACCGGCACCCGGAAGATCGATGCCTTGGCGAGGAACCGCGGCGCACGTCGGGACAGCCAGACGGCCGTCCCGACCACGAGCGGGTCGATGTTCGTGAAGTGGTTCGGCGCGAGCACGAAGGCGCCGCCCTCCGGCAGCCGCTTCGGTCCGTGCCAGTGGTACCGGGCGGTGAAGCGGAAGACCGGGATCACCACCGACGCGGTGATGCGGAAGGCGGTGTTCAGCTCGCCGCGCCGCCACCGGCGGCCCGGGTTCGGGAGGCCCGTGGTGACGTCCGCGGCGGCGGTGCGCCGTGCCTCCAGGCCGTCCCCCGTCCCGCTCGCCGAACCGTCACCGCTCGCCGTGCCAGCCACGCGCCTAGCCCGCGAAGTCGAAGTCGGCGCCGAGCTTGCGCAGCTTCGGGATGAAGTGCTCGTAGCCACGGCTGATGATGCCGACGTTCGTGATGTGCGACTCGCCCTCGGCGGTCAGCGCCGCGATGAGGTGGCTGAAGCCGCCGCGCAGGTCCGGCACGCGCACGTTTGCCGCGTGCAGCTTCGTCGGACCGGTGATGACGGCGGCCTGCTCGAACGGGCGACGGGCGACGCGGCGGTCGTGGCCGGGCAGCCCCTCCTTGTGCACGATGATGTCGGCACCCATCTCGTTCAGCGCGTCGGTGAAGCCGAAGCGGTTCTCGTAGACGGTCTCGTGCACGATGCTCGTGCCCTCGGCCTGGGTCAGCGCGACGACGAGCGGCTGCTGCCAGTCGGTCATGAAGCCGGGGTGGACGTCGGTCTCGACGACGACCGGGCGCAGGACCTCGCGCTCGCGGTAGAAGCGGATGCCGTCCTCCTGGACGTCGAACCCGCCGCCGACCTTGCGGAAGACGTTGAGGAACGTCATGAGGTCCTGCTGGTCGGCGCCCTCGACGAAGATGTCGCCGTTCGTCGCCAGCGCGGCGGAGGCCCAGCTGGCGGCCTCGTTGCGGTCGTTGATCGCACGGTGGGTGTACCCGCGGAGCGACTCGACGCCCTCGATGAAGATCGTGCGGCTCGGCTCGACCGTGACG
Source organism: Curtobacterium sp. MCSS17_008 (assembly GCF_003234185.1). Classification (GTDB taxonomy): domain Bacteria; phylum Actinomycetota; class Actinomycetes; order Actinomycetales; family Microbacteriaceae; genus Curtobacterium. The sequence goes on along the minus strand of NZ_QKSM01000015.1, from coordinate 29,693 downwards.
ATCGCGCCCATCTTCTGCAGGATCGCGATGAGGTCCATGATCTCGGGCTCGATCGCGGCGTTGCGCAGCTCGGTGACGCCCTCCGCCAGGACCGACGAGAGCAGGACCTGCTCGGTCGCGCCGACGCTGGGGTACGGCAGCTCGATCTTCGCGCCCTTGAGGCCGTTCGGCGCCGTCAGGTGGATGCCGTTCAGCTGCTTGTCCACGACCGCGCCCATCGCGCGCAGGGCGTCGAGGTGGAAGTCGATCGGACGGTCGCCGATGCGGCAGCCGCCGAGGTCGGGGATGAACGCCTCGCCGAGCTTGTGCAGCAGCGGGCCGCAGAACAGGATCGGGATGCGGCTCGAGCCGGCGTGGGCGTCGATCTCGGCGAAGTGCGCCGACTCGACGTTCGACGGGTCGAGGATGAGCTCGCCTCGTGCAGGATCGGTGATGCGCACGCCGTGCACCTCGAGCAGCCCGCGGACCACCTTGACGTCGGAGATGTCCGGCACGTCCTTGAGGATCGACGGGGTGTCACCGAGCAGGGACGCCACCATCGCCTTGGTCGCGAGGTTCTTCGCGCCGCGGACCTCGATGCGCCCCACGAGCGGCTTGCCGCCCCGGATGACGATCTCGTCCGACTTGAGGCCCACGCGGGCCCCTGCGGCTGCTGCGTCCTGTACGAGAGAGTTCACTTACTTCACCGGCAATGTCTTCGGCCGCCATCGGGAGCGGCGGGATTCGAACTCCGTGATCGCGGTCTCGTCACGGAGGGTGAGCCCGATGTCGTCGAGCCCTTCCATCAACCGCCAACGAGTGTAAGCGTCGATCTCGAAGGGCACGTCCACCGCGCCGAGCGACACGCGCTGGGTGACCAGGTCGACCGTCGCCTGCGCTCCCGGGTCCCGCTCGATCTCGGCCCACAGCCGCTCGACTTCCGATTCGGTCACGATCGCCGTGACCAGGCCCTGCTTGCCCGCGTTGCCCTTGAAGATGTCCGCGAAGCGTGAGGACACGACCACCCGGAAGCCGAAGTCGCGGAGCGCCCAGACGGCGTGCTCGCGGCTGGACCCGGTGCCGAAGTCCGGCCCTGCGACGAGCACCTGGGCGCCCTGGTAGACGGGCTGGTTGAGCACGAACTCGGGGTCCTGGCGCCACCCGGCGAACAGGGCGTCCTCGAAGCCGGTCTTCGTGACGCGCTTGAGGTAGACCGCGGGGATGATCTGGTCGGTGTCCACGTTCGACCGCTTGAGCGGTGCGGCGATGCCCGTGACGGTGGTGATCTTGTCCATCAGAAGGTCCCCTCGGCGGTCGCGGTCTCGGTGTCGGTCACGGAGGCCAGCGCGTCGTCGGTCTCCAGGTCCCACGGGCTCGAGAGCGTCCCGCGCACCGCGGTCGCGGCGGCGACCAGCGGGGAGACGAGGTGTGTCCGACCGCCCTTGCCCTGGCGTCCCTCGAAGTTGCGGTTCGAGGTGCTCGCGCAGCGCTCCCCCGGCGCGAGCTGGTCGGGGTTCATGCCGAGGCACATCGAGCAGCCGGCGAAGCGCCACTCGGCGCCGAAGTCCGTGAAGACCTTGTCGAGCCCCTCGGCCTCGGCCTCGAGCCGCACCCGCGCGGACCCCGGGACGACCATGACGCGCACACCGTCGGCCTTCTCGCGTCCCCGGATGATCGAGGCGAAGGCGCGCAGGTCCTCGATGCGCGAGTTCGTGCACGAGCCCATGAACACCGCGTCGACCGCGATGTCCTTCATCGGGGTACCGGCCTCCAGGTCCATGTACTCGAGCGCGCGCTGGGCTGCCGCCTGGTCGTTCGGGTCGGTGTAGTCCGACGGGGACGGCACGTTCTCGGAGAGCGACACGCCCTGACCGGGGTTGGTCCCCCACGTGACGAAGGGCTCGAGCTCGTCGGCGTCGATGAAGACCTCGGCGTCGAACACGGCGTCCTCGTCGGTGCGCAGCGTCTCCCAGTACGCGACGGCGTCGTCCCAGTCCTGGCCCGTCGGGGCGTGGTCGCGGCCCTGGACGTAGTCGTAGGTGGTCTGGTCCGGGGCGACCATGCCGGCGCGGGCCCCCGCCTCGATCGACATGTTGCAGATCGTCATGCGGCCCTCCATCGAGAGCGAGCGGATCGCCGAGCCGCGGTACTCGAGCACGTAGCCCTGCCCGCCGCCGGTGCCGATCTTCGCGATGACCGCGAGGATGATGTCCTTCGCCGTGACCCCCGGGCGCAGGGTGCCCTCGACGGTGATCGCCATCGTCTTGAAGGGCTTGAGCGGCAGGGTCTGGGTGGCGAGGACGTGCTCGACCTCGCTCGTGCCGATGCCGAACGCCATCGCGCCGAACGCGCCGTGGGTGCTCGTGTGGGAGTCACCGCAGACGACCGTGATGCCGGGCATGGTCAGGCCGAGCTGCGGGCCGACCACGTGGACGATGCCCTGCTCCTTGTCACCGAGCGAGTGCAGCCGGACGCCGAACTCCTCGCAGTTGCGGCGCAGCGTCTCGATCTGGGTGCGGCTCGTCGGGTCCGCGATGGGCCGGTCGATCGCGAGGGTCGGGGTGTTGTGGTCCTCGGTCGCGATCGTCAGGTCGAGGCGGCGGACCGGGCGGCCGGCCTGGCGCAGGCCGTCGAACGCCTGGGGGCTCGTCACCTCGTGCACGAGGTGGAGGTCGATGTAGAGGAGGTCCGGGTTCCCGTCCTCACCCTTGACCACGACGTGGTCGTCCCACACCTTCTCGGCGAGCGTCTTTCCCATCGGCCCGACCCTTCCTCATCGACGTTGCGGTGCCGCTGGCGCGGCTCGTCCGGCGAGTCTAGCAGGTTGGTATACCAACACGCGTCCGGGGTGCGGGACGGACGGGAGGCGCGGCGCGGGGGCTGGTGCGCGCCTCCCGCCCGGCGGTGGGTGCGGCCGACGGGACGTGCGCCGACGACACCTGTCGCGGTGGGAGGATGGGGGCGACATGACGACGCCTGCGCACTCGACCCGGACCACCAACCTCGAGGGCGCCGCACGCGCCGCGATCGCCGGCGGTGTCCCGCTGGCGTTGCTCGTCGCCCTGGGGATGCCGGGCTACGCGGCCTTCGCCATGTTCGCCGGCTTCACGGCGATCTTCGGCGCGACCGAGCCGTACCGGCAGCGCATGGTCACCACGGGCGTGGCCGGGGCGCTGCAGGCGGCGTGCATGTTCGCCGGCCTCGGCGTCTCGCTGTCCGGGTCGCCGCTGTGGCTGCAGGGTGTCGGGCTCGTGGTCGTCCTCGTCGTCGCCGTGTGCACGCTCAGTGCGCTGCAGACGATCCCCGCGCAGCCGATCTTCCCCGTGTTCGCGTTCTGCGTGTCGGCCCTCGTGCCCGTCCGGCCCGCCGACCTGCCGCTGGTGGCGACGATCATCGTGTGCGCGGTCGCGTGGGCGTGGCTCGTCGCCATGTCCGGTGCGGTGATCCGGTTCGCCCTGCACCCGCGCGCCCCGCACGTGTTCCGGCCGATCGCGCCGCGGAAGCACCGCTCGCTCGCGGTGCTGCGGACGCCCGCGCTGTGGGAGACCGTCGGCCTCAACGTCGTCGGTTCGGTCGTCGCGGGTGGGATCGCGGAGACGGTCCCGTGGCTCGGACACCCGTACTGGGCGGTCATCGCCCTGGTCTCGACCCTGCCGGCGATCCGACAGCGGCACACGGTCATCCGGGCGGTGCAGCGCTTCGTCGGGACGATCGGCGGCACCGTGGTCGCCGTCGGCATCCTGCTGCTCGAGCCGAGCGTCTGGTGGATCGTCGTCATCGCCGTCGTCGGGCAGTTCTTCGCGGAGATCTTCGTCGCGCGGCACTACGCGGTGACGCTGCTGTTCCTCACACCGCTCGCGCTGGCGGTGTCGTGGCTCAGCCTGCCGGAGGCGCCGGAGCTCCTCGCCCTCGACCGGATCGCGCAGACGCTGCTCGGTGCCCTGGTGAGCGTCGCACTCCTGGTGGTGGGCCGTGCCATCGAACGGCGGCGGGGCCGCGCCCTGGGTGCCACGAGCGCGATCCGCACCGTCTGACGCGCTCCGCACGGTCGGCGGACGTCCGGGTCGCCCACGCAGGACCCAGCCCGGGCGACTCCCTGCAGTGCGGTGTCACTGCGGGGAGCCGCCCGGGTTGCGTGTCGCGGCGGGATCAGTCGCGCGGCGCGACGTTCCAGGAGTCGATGACGGGGCGGCCGTGCTCGTACCCGAGCGAGCTGACCGTCGCGGTGCCGAGCTTGAGCACGGCGCCGTCCTGCGGCGCAAGCCGGATCCAGGCGGCTCCGAGCGCGCGGAGCACGTGGCCGTGCGCGACCACGATGGCGTCGTCGCCCTCGGCGAGGACCGGGCGGACGCGGTTCAGCACGCGCTCGACGCGGACGCGGACCTCGGCGGCGCTCTCACCAGGGGTCTCCCCCGCCGGCACGCCGTCGGTCCACAGGTCCCACGGTCCGTGGCGCTGCACCTTGATCTGGGGTGTGGTCAGGCCCTCGTACGCGCCGTAGTCCCACTCGTACAGGTCCTCGTCGAGCTCCGGGTCGACGCCGACGAGCTCGGCGGTGTCCCGAGCGCGCTGCAGCGGGCTCGAGAGCGCGAGCGCGAAGGTGCGGTCCGCGAGGTACCGGCCGGCGCGCTTCGCCTGCTCGATGCCGTTCTCGGTGAGCGGGATGTCGGTGCGGCCGGTGTGCTGCCCGCTCTTCGACCACTCCGTCTCTCCGTGACGGACGAGGACGAGTTCGCCGGGGCGTTCCGAGGTCATGTGTTCCTTCCGGTGTACAGGCCGAGCGCGGCTGCGCCGACCGAGACGACGAGCATCCCGAGGCCGTACAGGACGGCGAGCCGGGTCTTGCCGGTCCGGAGGAGCTGCACGGTCTCGACGCTCGCCGTCGAGAACGTCGTGTACCCGCCCATCATGCCCGTTGCGAGCACCGCGACCACGGAGGGACCGAGCGACCCGGTCTCGCCGAGACCGGTGAGGAACCCGAGCACGAGGGACCCCGTCACGTTGATGACGAGCGTGCCGAGCGGGAAGCGCCCGAGCGCGGTGCCACGGACCGAGGACTTGACGACGCCGTCGAGCCAGGAGCGCAGGGCAGCGCCGACACCGCCTCCGAGGGAGACCAGCAGGAGCTCGAGCGGGTTCACCGGGCGTCTCCCGTCCGGGAGCCGCGGGCGCGCCGAGCGGCGGCGAGCCACGCTCCCGCTGCCGCGGCGGCGAGCCCGAGCACGACCGAGAGCAGCGCGTACCCCGTGCCGGCTCCCCAGCGGCCGACGTCGAGCAGCCGGGCGGTGTCGTCGGCGAGCGTCGAGTAGGTCGTGAAGCCGCCGAGCACGCCGGTCCCGACGAACAGGCGGAGCGCCCGACGCCGGCCGAGGTCCGATCCCGCGTGCGCGAGGGCCTCCAGGAGCAGACCGAGGCAGAACGCACCGACGACGTTGATGCCGAGGATCGTCCAGCTGATGCCGTCGACGGCGGGGAACGCCCCGGCGAGCGCTGCCCGGACACCGGTCCCGACCGTTCCCCCGACAGCCACGAGGCCCAGGTACCGCCAGCGGCGGTGCGGTGGACGGTCGTCGGCGCGGGTCACCCCGTCAGCCTCGCACAACCGGTCCGCGGGGGTGGCCGCCACCGCCCGCGGACCTGGTTCGTGAGCGGACCCTCAGCGGGCGATCGGGTTCGTCATCCGCCCCGCCCGGATGAGCGAGTCGGTCTGCGCCGTCAGGTCCACCATCTGCAGGGTGTTCCGGAGCTGCAGCCGGTTGAGGCACGAGTGCTCGAAGTCCGGGGCCCGGAGGTCGATCCCCCGGGCACGACCCGCGGCCGCACCGTCCACGCACGCGCCCACGAGCCGCCAGAACGCGGCCGCGGGCAGCACGCCGTCCTCGTCCAGGATCGCGGCGAGGTACCGGAGCACGCCGTCGAAGACGTCGGTGAACACCCCGAGCGCCGCCTCGTCGTCGTCCACAGGGTGCACGATGCGCTCGATCCCGGCGGGCACCGCGACGTCCCCGACGACCACGACCTCCTCCCCGACGTCCTTCATGAACACGCGCGAGACCACCCCGTCACGCAGGACGAGCACGAGGTTCTCGCCGTGCGGCATGAACAGCAGCTGGTGCTCGGTCAGGCAGTGCACGACGGGTCGGAGGTACGCGTCGAGGTACCGACGGACCCACTCGGCCGCGTCGAGCCCCGACCGAGCCACCAGCGCGGCGGCGACGGAGCGGCCGCGGGCGTCCCGGTGGAGCAGCGCCGCCATGGTGATCGGCCGCTCCCCCGTCCGCAACCGCGGGACCGGGCTCTCCCGCCACAGCGCGGCGAGCATCTTGCGCTGCGGCGAGGGCACGTCGACGCGGTGGTACGCGTCGCCGGTGTAGCCGATCGCCGCGTGTTCCCGGAGCACCCCGAACCCGGCAGCGGTGAGCACCGGATCGGCCTCGACGAGTCCGGCGACCCAGTCGTTCACCGCGGGCGCGGTCCGCATGTACGCCGGCGACATGCCCCGGAGGAACCCCATGTTCTGGACGGCGAGCGCCGTCTTGACGTACGAGCGCTCCGGGCGGGAGCGGTTGAACGCCGTCCGGATCGACTGCTGCGGCTGGTGGTCGTCCGGTCCCTCGCCCAGGTCGACGAGGTCCTGCCGCCCGAGGTCCGGCGCGAACGTCACGGCGATGCGGTGCTGCCACTGCCACGGGTGCACCGGGAACCAGGTGTACTCCGACGGGTCGAGCCCCCGCCGTTCGAGCACGTCGCGGAACCGGTCGACGGTCGACGCGTCGAGTTCGGCGTCCCAGTGCTGCCGCTCGGTGCGGTCCCCGGCGAGCGCCAGGTGGGTGTGCTCACGCCGGGCGGCGAGCCACCGGTAGCGGAAGCGCCCGCCCGACTCCGGGGCGTAGGCGCGGTACTCGTCGAGCCCGAACCCGATGCGACCGTTGGCGGCGACGAACGCCGGGTGTCCCTCGGTCATCGCGGCCTCGGCGTCCTGGAACGCCGCGACCACGTCACCGTCGGATCGGCCGCGGGCGAGCTGCGCCGCGGACGGTCCGCCCCGCCGGTCCTTCGCGGCGGCGCTCGCCAGGGTGGAGGCGATCTCCTCGAGGTAGGTGCCGAGGAGCTCGTCCGGGATGCCGAGCGTGTCGTGCAGCGCGAGCACGAGGTCCTGCGCGTCGAGCGGCGCCGGCGAGCCCGCCCGCGTCCGGGTCAGCGAGGCCTCGTCGAGCGTCCAGTGCTCGAGCGCGTGCACCCGCGCTCGGAACCGGTAGGTCGAGTCCCCCGCGTCGAGCGCCCACCCGTCACCGTCGGCACGCGGCGCGACCAGCCGCTCGTGCGTGAACTCGGCGATCGCCTTCGCGACGAGGTGTCGCTGCGCCGGCTCAAGGTGCTCCGGCCGGAGGTGCGCTGCGGGTCCGTCGTCGTCCGGCACGCCGATCCGCTCGGTGTCGAGCACGGACAGCAGTGCTCGCTTGCCGTCCACGTCGACCTCACGCAGCGCCCGGAACCCGACCTCGGTGTTCTTCCGCTGCACGGCCGTGTTCCGCACGTCCGGCTCGACGACGACCCGCCGGGCACCGAGCGCGTCGCGGCAGTGCTCGACCACCGTCAGTATCACCGCGCTGGTGAGCCCGTGCACGCGGCCGCCGACCGGGGACGGGTCGGCCGGTGGCGGTGCGACCAGCAGGTGCATGCCGACGTCCCCTGGCTCGGCGTCCCACACGTCGGTGAGCAGCACGGTGGCCGGGTCGTACGTCTCCGCGTACGCGATCGGCTCGCCGTGCCGGCGGAGCAGCCAGCCCGCCTGCGCGGGGTCGTCCTGCACGGCGCGCAGGTACGCGCGGACGGCGTCGACGTCGTGGTCCGTCATCTCCCACCACGAGGATGCCGCGTCCGCGAGCCACGCCTGCACGACGGCGGCGTCGTGGTCCGGGTGCACCGGGTGGACGGACAGGAGGCCCGTGGTCGCGTCCGCCGGAGCGGTGACGGCCACCGGGGCGCTCACGCGGACACCTCCGCCGCAGCGGCGGGCACGCCCGCGGCGTCCGTGGCGGCGCTCGCCGCACGCGGCGGGTCGGCGCTCGCCGTGGGGTCGGGAGCCGGCCGCCCACCGGGCAGGCCGAACTCCTGGAAGGCGATCCGTTCCTCCAGGCCGTACACGGCGCGCCCCGTGACGGACCGGATGATCGACGCGTTCCGCCAGGCTCCCATGCCGAGGTCCGGCGCGGTGAGGCCGTGCGTGTGCTCCTCGGCGTTCTGCACCCAGATGCGTCCTCCGAGCGTGTCGACGTGCAGGTCGCGGGCGACCGCGAGCCGGCCGAGGTCGTCGCGGGCGACCAGGTGCGCGACGGGGTCGAGGAAGTCGGGCGTGCGCGGACGGTACCCGGTGGCGAGGACGAGGCGGGCCACCTCGTGCGTCGCCTCGGTGCCGAGTTGCCCGTGCCGGAGCGTGAGGCGGAAGCGGTCTCGGTCGGGCAGCCACGCGGCGGCGACGACGCTCGTGTCGGTGCGGAGTGTCGTCGGCACCGGACCGCGCGCGCTGATCCGGTAGAGCGCGTCGTAGACCTCGTCGACCAGGTCGGCGCTGATGCCCTTGTAGAGCCCGCGCTGCTCGCGGCCGAGGCGGTCGCGGACCTCGCGCGGCAGGGCGTGGAAGTGGTCCGTGTACTCGGGGCTCGTCATCTCGAGCGTGAGCTTGGTGTCCTCCATCGGGAAGAACCGGGGCGAGCGCGTGATCCAGTCGAGGCGGTACCCGCCGTCGCGGATGCCCTCGAGCAGGTCGCGGTAGACCTCGGCGGCGGACTGGCCGCTGCCGACGACGGCGATCGAGTCGGCGCGGCGGAGGTCCTCGCGCGCGGACAGGTACCCGGCGGAGTGCACGACCGGACCGTCGAGGTTGCGCAGCGCCTCGGGCACGCTGGGTTCGGTGCCGATGCCGAGCACGACGTGCCGGGCGACGTACTGCTCGGGTCCCTGCGCCGTCTCGGCGCGCACCGTGAACAGGTCCGTGTCCTCGTCGTGCTCGACCGCGACGACCCGGCGACCCCACCGCAGGGTGTCGAGGCGCTCCGCGGCCCACCGGCAGTAGGCGTCGTACTCCACGCGCAGCGGGTGGAAGTCCTCGCGGATGTAGAAGGGGTAGAGGCGCCCGGTCGCCTTGAGCCAGGCGAGGAACGAGAACCTCGACGTCGGGTCGGCCATCGTCACGAGGTCGGCGAGGAACGGCACCTGGATGGTGGCGTCGTCGAGCATCATGCCGTGGTGCCACGCGAAGCCGTCGGCCTGGTCGAGGAAGACTGCGTCGACGTCGTCGAGCGGTTCGGTGAGGCAGGCCAGGCCGAGGTTGAACGGGCCGATGCCGATGGCGAGCAGGTCGTGGACGGTGCTGGTGGTCATCGGGTCGCTCCCGTCGTCGAGGTCGTGTGGGTGGCGCGGGCCGCGTGCAGGCGCTCGGCGGTCGCCACGACGTGGTCGAGTGCCGAGACGACCTGCTCGGCGCTCGTGGAGGGGTTGAGCAGGGTGAGCTTGTTGCACGGCCGGCCGTCGACGACCGTCTTCGCGACGAGCACCCGTCCCTCGGCGAGGAGCGCCGCGCGGATCGGTGCCACGAGCGCGTCCGCCTCGGCCTCGGACACCCCCTCGGGCTGCCACCGGAACAGCACCGTGCTGAGCTGCGTCGGTGCGACGAGCTCCAGGTCGGCGTGCCCCGCGACGTGGTCGTGCACACGCTCGGTGACGTCGAGCACGGTGTCGAACGCCCGTCCGATCGCATCCGCCCCGCTCGCGCGGAGCGTCGTCCAGAGCTTCAGGGCATCGAACCGCCGGGTGGTCTGCAGCGACTTGTCGACCTGGTTCGGCTCGTCGGCGTCCTCGGGGTTGAGGTAGTCCGCGTGCCAGGCAGCCAGCCCGAGGTCCGCGGGGTCGCGCACGAGGAGGGCACTCGACGACACCGGCTGGAAGAACGACTTGTGGAAGTCCGCCGTCACCGTGCGGGCGCGCTCGATCCCGTCGAGCAGGCCGCGTCGCGTCGGGGACACGAGCAGGCCGCACCCGTACGCCGCGTCGACGTGCAGCCAGACGTCCTCGAGGTCGCAGACGTCCGCGATCGGCTCGAGCGGGTCGATGCAGCCGCGATCGGTCGTGCCGGCGGTCGCGACGACGGCCATCGGCGTCCGGCCCTCGCGCCGGACGTCCGCGATCGCGTGCGCCAGGGCGTCCGGGCGCATCCGGCCGGCCGCGTCGGTGGCGACGTCGACGACCGCGCGTTCCGGCAGCCCCAGGAGCATGGCGGACTTCCGCACGCTGAAGTGGCTCGACGCCGTGGCGAGCACGACGAGGTCGTCGAGCACGGGGACGCGCCGGGTCGAGGCCACCGCAGGCCCGTCCGCGGCCGCCGTGCGCCCGTCCGGGGTCGCCGTGCGCCCGTCCGAGGTCGCGGCCTGCCGGGCCAGCAGCAGGGCGTGGAGGTTCGACTGCGTCCCGCCGGAGGTGAAGATCCCGTCGCCCGTCGGGAAGCCGACGGTCTCCGCCGCCCACCGGACGACGCGACGCTCGATCTCGGTGCCGATCCGCGACTGGTCCCAGGTGTCGACCGAGGGGTTCACGACGGCGAGGACGGCCTCGGCGGCGACCGCGGGGACCGCGACCGGGCAGTTGAGGTGGGCCAGGTACCCGGGGTCGTGGAACCACACCGCCTCGGCGGTGAAGAGGTCGTCGACCTCGGCGAGCGCGGCGTCCGCGCTGCCGAGCGGCCGGTCGAGGTCGACGCCCGCGACACGGTCCCGGAGGACCGCAGCAGGGGTGTCGGTGGTCGGGGAGACGACGCCTGCGAGGCGTTCCGCGGTCCGGTCGACGGCGCCCCCGACGACCACGCGGTACCGGTCGGCGGCGTCGGAGGTGAGGATCTCGAGCAGTGGTGTATCGCTGTTCACGTTAGGCAAGGCTAACCTCACTTGGGCCCGGAACGGAACCGCGAACGGGGGAAGACCGCTCGTTCCACCCGGCGGCCGCTGCGAGGACGGTACGCTCGCCGGATGACCACCCAGACGCCGGACGGTTCCGCCACCGTCGCCGTCGTCGGGGCGGGCCAGGCCGGCCTGTCGGCAGCGCACCACCTGCGGCGTCGCGGGTTCCGCGCACTCCGGGAGCCCGGCGGGACTGCCGCCTCGGGTGTCGACCGGACCGTCGTGGTCCTCGACGCGAACCCCCGGCCGGGAGGCGCTTGGCAGCACCGGTGGGCGCCGCTGCGGATGGCGACGGTGAACGGCATCCACGACCTGCCCGGCATGCCCCTGCCGCCGGTCGACGCCGACGAGTCGGCCAACTCCGCGGTCCCCCGCTACTTCGCCGCGTACGAGTCGCACGAGGACCTCCCCGTGCTGCGCCCCGTGCGCGTCGACGCGGTCGCACCGCTCGACGACCGCCCCGACGGCCCACTCCTCGTCACCACCGACCACGGCTCGTGGCGCGTCCGGACGGTCGTGAACGCCACGGGCACGTGGAACACCCCGGTGGTGCCGGACGTCCCCGGCGCCGAGACGTTCCTCGGTGAGCAGCTCCACAGCCGCGGGTACACAGCCGCCGAGCGCTTCCGCGGACGTCGGGTGGCCGTCGTCGGCGGTGGCGTCTCGGCCGTGCAACTCCTCGGGGAGATCAGCCTCGTCACCTCGACGGTCTGGTACACCCGTCGGGAGCCCGTCTTCCTGCCCGGTGGGTTCGTCCACGAGGTCGACGGGGTCGACGTCGAGCGACGCGTCGCCGCCGACGTCCGGGCCGGGCGCCCTCCGGCGAGCATCGTCTCCTACACCGGGCTCGTCTGGACCGACGCCGCACGCGACGCCGCACGCCGCGGCGTGCTCGACCGGCGACCAATGTTCACGCGGATGCGTCCGCACGGTGTCGTCGAGGCGGACGGATCGGACACGAGCGTCGACGTCGTGCTGTGGGCGACGGGCTACCGGGCCGACCTCGACCACCTCGCGCCGATGCGCCTCCGCGGTCCGCTCGGCGGCGTGCCCGTGGTCGGCACGCAGGTGGTCGGCGAGCCGCGCGTGCACCTGATCGGCTACGGACCGTCGCAGTCGACGGTCGGCGCCAACCGGGCCGGACGGAGCGCCGCACGCGACCTCGACCGCTGGCTCGACGAACACCCCGGACCCCTCGACCGGTGACGCGGTCGAGGCGGGGCCGGCCGAGACGACGGAACCCCCGCCGAGCCGGAGCTCGACGGGGGTTCTGCGGTGTGGTGACCCCAGCGGGATTCGAACCCGCGTTACCGCCGTGAGAGGGCGACGTACTAGGCCGCTATACGATGGGGCCGCACGCCCCGCTCGAGAGCGGGGCACACTCGTTGTCGGACTCGGAGGCTAGCCACCTGTGGTGACCCCAGCGGGATTCGAACCCGCGTTACCGCCGTGAGAGGGCGACGTACTAGGCCGCTATACGATGGGGCCGTTCCGACAACCCGATAAGTATGGCACAGCGCTCGCACACTGCCAAAACGGGGCGTGTCGCCCGGGTGTGCCGCGGAGGAGTGCGCCCGCGTACGGTGGGTCGATGACCGTCCGCGTGGGCCTGTCCGGCTGGCAGTACGACTCGTGGCGCGGTGACTTCTACCCCGCCGGACTGGCGAAGCGGCTCTGGCTCGGGTACGTCGGGGAGCACTTCCCCACGGTCGAGGTCAACGGTTCCTTCTACGCGCTCCAGCGGCCGGAGCGGTACCGATCGTGGCGGCGGTCCGTCCCGGAGGGGTTCCGGTTCGCACTCAAGGGCGGTCGGTACCTGACACACATGCTGCGACTCCGGGACACCGGTACCGCGATGGCGAACTTCTTCGCGTCCGGTCCGCTGGAGCTCGGCGCAGCGCTCGGACCGGTGCTCTGGCAGCTGCCGGAGCGGGACGTCCCGACGCCTGCCGTCCTCGACCGGTTCCTCGCCGCACTCCCCCGGACGCACGGTGAGGCCGCCGCCGTCGCGACCGGGCACGACGACAAGGTGCGTGACCCGGCGACGACGACGGACGACCCCGCGCGTCCGCTCCACCACGTGCTCGAGGTCCGGAACCCCGGCGCGGTGTCGGACGACCACCTCGCCGTGCTCCGTGCGCACCGGACCGCGCTGGCGGACTCGCACGCGGGCGACTTCCCGCGGTTCCGGGTCGACACCGGCGCTCCGCTCGCCTACCTCCGGTTGCACGGGGCACCGCGGACCTACCACGACGGGTACTCCCCGCAGGCGCTCGGCGCGTGGGCGCGGACGGTGCGGCGGCACGTCGACGCCGGGCGGGACGTGTGGGTGTTCTTCGACAACGACGCCGAGCAGCACGCGCCGTGGGACGCCGGACGACTGCAGCGGCTCGTCGGGGGCTGATCCCCGGCGGCGGTGCGTGCCTCCCGGCCGGGGTGCCGAGGTCAGATCGTGAGGGTCTCACCGGGCCGCAGCACCACGAGCTCACCGTCGCCGAGCGCCTCGCGCTGTCGGCCGGCGTGCGCGGCGAACCCGGTCTCGGACAGCGTCGCCTCGTGCACCGGGTAGGCGCGACGCGGGCCGATCGCGGCGATCCAGTCCATCATCTCGGCGACCTTGAGCCAGGGTGCGCCGACCGGGGCGGCGAGGACCTCGACGGGGACGTCGGGCACCGTGTAGGCGTCGCCGGGGTGGAAGAGCCGTCCGTTCACGAGCACGCCGGTGTTGTCCACGACGGGCACCGAGGAGTGGATGAGCTGGTGCCGCGCGCCGTGCAGGTCGAGGGCGAACGGCCCGACCTCGCGGTGGTCGCCGTCGGTGACGACCTCGACCGCGATCCCGGCGTCGGCGAGCGCTCGGGCGACACCGGCCGGACCGAGGACGACCGCGTCGGGGTTCCTGGCGAGGATCCCGTGCAGCTGCTCGGCGGTCACGTGGTCCGGGTGCTCGTGCGTCACGACCACGGCCACGACGCCGGTGACGTCGACGGGCCGGGTGAAGCCGCCCGGGTCGATGACGAGCCGGGCCTCGCCCTCGGCGACGATCTGGCAGGCGTGTTCGAGCTTGGTGACCTCCATGCCGGCGACCCTACGCCCGGCGTGCCGGACCGAGGACGAGCGGGAGCAGCACGCGCCCTCCGTCCCCGCGCCACGGCCCCGTCAGGCCGTGCCGTGCGGTGTTCCGCACCGTCCCCGCCACTGTCCGGCCCGGCCGTTGTCCGTGCCGGCGCACGGCCGTAGCGTCCAGCCCATGGCCGCCACCTCCGCCGTCGCCCTGCCCGGACCCCGCCGCGTCGTCCGGGTCGACCTCGACGCGCCGCTGCCCGAGCTCGTCGCCGACGGCACCGGCGCTTCGGCGCTCGTCGTCGGGTACCGCGACGGGCACCCGGTGTGCACGGCCGACGTGGCCCTGACCAGCGACCCGGCCGACGCCGCACGTGTGCTCGTGCCCCTCGCGACCGCGTCCTCGGCGCACGTCGTGTCGGCCGAGCCCGTGCCGGACGACGCCCTGCCGTCGGTCTCCGTCGTCGTGTCGACCGTGGTCGACCGCGTGGACGACCTCGGTCGCCTGCTCGACGTGCTCGAGCACCTCGACTACCCCAGGCACGAGGTGCTCGTGGTCGACAACCGCGTCCGCGTGCCCGCCGACGACCCGCTGCCGGCGCTGCTCATCGGTCGCGGCGTCCGGCTCGTGACCGAACGCCGCCCCGGGCTCTCGGCCGGTCGGAACGCGGGGGTGGCCGCGGCGCGGGGCGACGTCGTGGCGTTCACCGACGACGACGTGCAGGTCGACCCCCGGTGGCTCCGCGCCCTCGGCGAGCGCTTCGTCCGCGAACCCGAGCTCGACGCCGTCAGCGGGGTGATCCTGCCGACCGAGCTCGCCACCCCCGCGCAGGTCTGGTACGAGGCGTACTACGGCGGCTTCAGCGGCGAGCGCACCTTCGACCCGGTGACGATCGTGCCCGACGACGTCCCCGGCACCATGCGTCACGCACGTGTCGCCGCCGTGCGTGGCGACGGGTCCGTCCGGAAGCGCTTCGCCGTCTACGGCATCGGTGCCTACGGCGCCGGCGCGAACATGGCGTTCCGGCGGGAGCTCCTCGAGGCCGTCGGCGGGTTCGACACCACCTTGGGCGCCGGGTCGCCCGCCCGCGGAGGCGAGGACCTGGCGATGTTCGTCGAGACGCTCTGGCGGGGCGGCCGGATCGGCTTCGAGCCGCGGGCGGTCGTGCACCACCGGCACCGCCGGACCGTCGAGGAGCTGCACAGGCAGCTGCACGGCAACGGGGTCGGGTTCACCGCGCTCATGTGCGCCCTGGTGGCGAAGGACCGACGGCACGCGGCCGTGCTGGCGCGGCTGGTGCCGCTCGCCGTGTCGGTGAAGGCGAAGGACGTGGTCGCCACGCTGCGACGTGGTCGCGCAACCGCACCGGCCGGCCGCGGGTCCGCCCCGGTGACCGCTCCGGCGCAGGGGCCCCTGCCGCGGTCGCTGGCGTACCACGAGCTGCGCGGCTTCCCCGCCGGACCGGCTGCCTGGTTCCGGAGCCGGCGTCGGTGGCGCGACGTGGAGGCCGGTCGCTTCCACGCCGGCTGAGCCGTGCGGTCGTGCTCCCGGTCGTCCCCGTAGGATCGGGACGACCCGGCGATCGTGCGCCGGGCACGAGGAGGACGCATGCTGCTGGGCACCGACACGGAGCGCCGTGGAGTCCTCGACACGGTGACCCCGGCGCTGACGCTCGTGCCGCCGCACGGCGACGCCGTGCCGGAGGAACGCGACGAGGCCGCCGGTACCGCGGCCGACACCGCGACGTGCGTCTGCGGGCACCAGCACGAGGCGCACGAGCACTACCGCCCGGGCTCGGACTGCGCGCTCTGCGACTGCCCGCGCTTCCGTCGGCAGCGCTGACGACCGACGGCCCGACGACCGACGGCCCGACGACCGACGGCCCGCGGGCGCAGACGGCGGGCCCGTGCGGGAAACCGCCGCATCCCCGCAGCCGCCCCGGACCGCCTTGTCCGCCCCGGAACGCCGCCGTTAGCGTCGCGTCATGGCCACCCCCACCGCGGCACCCGCCTGCGTCGTCCTCGCCCACGAGGACCCCGTGCAGGTCCGCCGACTCGTCGAGGCGCTGGACCCCTTCCCGGTGTTCCTGCACTGCGACGTGCGCACCACGGACGCGGTGCACCGAGCGATGACCGAGGACCTGCCGTCCCGCGTCCGCCTGCTCGCCCGCCGCCGGACCGGCTGGGCCCGGTGGGAGAACGCCGCCGCCGAGCTGAACGGCTACCGGGCCGCCCTCGCGCAGACCGATGCGAGCCACATCGCCGTCCTCACCGGGAGCGACTACCCCCTCGCGACGCCGGAGGAGATCGGCACGCTGCTCGACGCCCACCGCGGCCGGTCCTTCCTCATCACGCACCCGCTGCCGCACCCGGACTGGCGGAACGGCGGCTGGGCGCGGTTCCGCTACCGCCACTGGGCCTGGCGCAAGCACATGCTGCGCCTGCCGGTGCCGCGCCGGCTGCCCCGCGACGTCGTCCTGACCGGCGGGTCGCAGATGAAGCTCATCAGCCGCGAGCACGCCCGCGCCGTGGTCGACGTCGTCGACGCCCGCCCCGACCTCGTGCGCTTCTGGCGGCGGGTGTGGATCGCCGACGAGTCCCTCGTGCCGTCGATCCTGGGGTCCCCCGCGCTCGTGCCCGGGTTCGCCGAGGAGCACGTCGAGCACTCCCCGTGGTTCATCGGGTGGGACGGCACACGGATGAAGAGTCCGCCGTGGCTCGGTACCGAGGACGCCGGACGTCTGCTCGAGCGGTGGACCGCACGCCACGACGGCCCGCCCCACCTGTTCGCCCGCAAGTTCTCGACCGCCAGGAGCGCCGACCTGCTCGACCTCGTCGACGCGGCCGTCGGTCTGCGCCACCACCGGCGGCACCGTCAGCCGGAGGTGACCGCCCCGTGACCGTCCCGCCCGACACCACCTCGCCCGCCACCACCCCGGCACCCGAACGGGTCCGGCCCTCCGGTCGACACGCGGCCGGCGCCGCGTCCGCGCCCGCCACCGACACCGGCAGCACCGCCGTCCAGCAGGGGGCGTCGGTGCTCTTCGGCCGGGGCATGCTCTACGTCGTCGTGTGGTCGATGCAGCTCGTCGTCAGCTCGCTCGTCTCACCGGTGCTCGCGCACCTCATGCCGCCGTCGGAGTTCGGTGTGCTGGCCTCGGCGATCGCGCTCTACCAGGCGCTCGGCGTGCTCGCCCTGGCCGGACTCGACCAGGCCGCGGTCCTCCAGCGCGCCGAGGACGGTGACGAGCGGAAGGCCCGCGGCCTGGTCGCCGTCGGCGCCGTCCTGGCGACGGTCGTCACGCTGGCCGCGCTCGGGTCGGTCCCGCTCTGGGGCGACGCCGCCGGCTTCGTCGGCGAGCACCCGCTGCTCCTCGTCGCGGTGCTCTGGACGCTGCCCGCCGCCGTCGTGCAGATGTCCCTCGCCCTCCTGGTCGCGCAGGACCGCATCCGCGTGTTCGCGGTCACGAGCCTGCTGTCCTCGGTCGGCGGCTCCCTCGTCGGCCTGGGGCTCCTCGTGCTCGTGCAGGCCGACGCCACGACCTACGCGTGGGGCGGCGTGGTCGCCCAGGGTGCCGCGATGACGATCGGGGTCATCGCCGTCCGACCGCGGTTCCGCGGGCTGTTCGACCGTGCCACGACGGCGCGGGCGTTCCGGCTCGGTGTCCCGATCGCCCTCGGCAACCTGTCGTACTTCGTGCTCAACGCCGGCGACCGCATCATCGTGCAGCGGTTGCTCGGACCGGACGAGGTGGCCCGCTACCAGATCGCCTACGTCGTGGGTTCCGCGGTCATCCTGCTGCTGACCTTCACGAACGGTGCCTGGGCCCCGCACTTCGCCGCGCTCCGCGACGCCGTCGCCCGACGCCGGCTCGCGATGCACGCCCGCGACGAGCTCTACCTGCTCCTGGCACCGGTGCTGCTCGCGGTCACCCTCGTCTCCCCCGTGGCGCTGCCGGTCCTGGCGCCCGCGTCGTACCGGGTGCAGGAGCTCACGGTCGTCGTGTTCGTCGTCGCCCTCACCGCCTTCCCGGTCGTGGCGAGCGGTGCCACCGGTCGTCTGCTCCTGGTCGAGCGCCGCGGCGTCGCGGTGGGGGTCATCGCCGCCGTCGCGGGCGTGGTGAACATCGGCGCGAACCTGCTCCTCGTGCCGCCGCTCGGCATCGCCGGTGCCGGACTGTCCACGGTCGTGGCCTACGCGGTGCTCGCCGTGCTCCAGCAGGCGGCACTGCCCGACCGACGCGAGTGGCGCGGGCCCGGACGCCGGGTGGTCCTCGTCGTCGTGCCCGCGGTGCTCCTCGCCGCGGCGTCCCTCCTCGCGCCGCAGGACGTCGTCTGGAACGTCGTGCGGGTGGTCGGCGTCCTCGCGTGCCTGCCCTGGTTCGTCCAGCGGCTCCGCGCAGCGCGCGGAGGCTCCCGGTGAGCGCCGCAGCACGGCCGAGCCGCTCCGCGCCCACCGGCGACGGCACGGACCGACGGCTGCGTGTCGCGGTCGTCACGGGCGGGCTCGCGCTCACCGGCGGTGTCGAGCGGTGCGTCCTCGAGGACACCCGCGAGCTCGTCGCGGCGGGACACACCGTGTCGGTCTGGCACCGTCCCTCCCGGCCGGTCGCCGACGACGCGACGGAGACCACTGACGCGCCGGAGGCACCGTTCCGGGCCCTCGGCGTGACGCTGCGGTCGATCGGGGACCAGCGCTTCGGCGTCCGCAGCGCGCTCCGCGACGTCGCCCGGTTCGCCCGCGACGGGCTGCGGTTGCGGAGCGAGCGCCCCGACGTGGTCTGGTTGAACCGGCCGGAGCACCTGCCGTGGGGACGCGTCGTGTCGGTGCTGGCCGGCGTCCCGCTCGTCGTGCACCTGCACCACGCACCCAACTACCGCCGGGTCGCGCCGCTCGCTCGCGGACGGACGCACTTCGCGGCCGTGTCGCGGACGATGGCCCGCGCATGGGCGGACGTCGGGGTGCCCACGGACCGGATCAGCGTCGTGCCGAACGGCGTCGACGCCGCGGCCTTCCCCGCGGCGTCCGCGGCGGACCGCCTGCGCGCGCGCGAGACGTTCGGGATCGCGCCGGACGCCCGAGCGGTGCTGTACTACGGGCGCCTCACGCGGGCGAAGGGCGTGCTCGCCCTCCTGGAGGCGTGGCGACACGTCCTCGACGCCGCCGACGTCCGACAGCCGGTCGCCTCCGGCCCCGTCGGCCGGTCCGGCGGGTCGCAGCACGACCAGCGGGAGCGTCCGTTGCTCGTCCTGGCCGGCGCGATGCTGCCCGGTGAGGACGCGGCGGTGCGCCGAGCCGTGGCCGCGCTGCCGTCGGGCTCCGTGCTCGTGCTGCCCGAGCGCGACGACGTGGTCCCGCTCCTGCACGCCGCCGACCTCGTCGTCGCACCGTCCATCGAGCCCGAGGGGTTCGGCCGCACGGTGGTCGAGGCGATGTCCGCCGGCGTCCCCGTCGTGGCCGCGGCCACCGGGGGCACCGGCGAGATCCTCGCCGACGGGTGGGCTCGGTTCACCGTCGACCCCGAGGACACCGACGCCCTCGCGCGGGTCGTCGTCGACGCCCTCGACGAGGCGCTCGACAGTCCCGCGCTCGGCGAGCGCGCCCGGGCGTTCGTGCGGGACCACCACGGACGGCACCAGCACGTCACGGCGCTGCTGCGCACGCTGCGCGAGCACGCGCGGCGCTGACGCCGACGTCCGGGAAGCGCGCGGAGGCACCGGCGCCGGGCCGGTGCCGCCGCCCCGGGTGCACAGCGCGGGGGGTCCGGGGGACGCGTCAGGCGTCGACGCGTTCGGGCACGGGTGCCGCTGCCGGCGTGCGGACCACGACGGCGCCGAGGGTCCGGCCGACGGCGTACCCGGCGACGGTCGCGACGACGCTCGTCACGATCGCGAGGGCTCGGACGCCGCCGCCCCGACCGACCGCCCCGAGCTCGCGGAGCAGCGCGCCCGGCAGCACCCGGGTCAGGTAGGTGCTCTCGCTCGAGAGCGAGTCCTTCGCGCCGACACGACGGCTCAGGACGGCCTTCGAGATGCCCTCGTAGTAGCTGCGCCGACGGACGTACCGCATCGAGACCCGGTCCGGCGAGACCCGGTGCGACACGTTCGACCGCGGCTCGTAGCGGATCCGCGCCTCCGGACGCATCTGGGCGATCCGGATGCAGAGCTCCGTCTCCTCGCAGCCGAGCGGCTGGTTCCCGACCCGACCGATGCCGGACCGGAAGCCTCCGGCGGCGAGCAGGACGTCCCGCCGGAACGCCATGCTCGACCCGATGACGTTGCGGACGTCGCCGGCCGCGGTGGGCAGGCCGGTGTAGCTGCAGCCGACGATCCACAGCAGTTCGTCCGGGTACGGCCCGGCCCCGGTGACGTCGGGCCACGACGGGGTGGCACGCCCGCCGACGCCCACGACGTCGGGCAGGTCGAGCGCCTCGACCAGGTGCGCCAGCCAGTCGGGGTCGGCCGCCGCGTCGTCGTCGAGGAACGCGACGACGTCGGACCCTGCGAGCTCCACACCCGTGTTCCGCGCTCCGGAGAGTCCGCGCTCCTCGGCGTTCGCGACCACGCGCAGCTCGGGCCAGCGGGCCGCGGCACGGAGCAGCAGCTCCGGTTCGTGGTCGATGACGACGACGACCTCGGTCGCCTCGGGCTGTCGCTTCGCCGACTCGACGGCCGCCTGCAGGTCGCCCCAGCGCTGCTGCGTGTAGGCGCAGATGACGACCGCGACCGTGGGGAGCGTCACGCCGCGGCTTCCTCGTCGAGGACCGCCACGGGCTCCGGCACCACGCGGGCGGGGACCGGGGCGAGGCGGGACCGGGCGGCGGCCTCACGGGCCCGGCGGCGCTCGTGCACGATCGACGTGAGCACGCGGATGCCGTCGCTGATCGCGTTGAGGTTGCTGGCGCCGTGCACGCGGAGCTTCTCGTGGCTCGGCACCTCGGTGATCGCGAAGCCGGCCGCGGACCAGCGGCAGGTCAGGATCGTCTCGATCTCGAAGCCGTCGCCCCAGCGCATCGAACCGTCGGACGGCTGCGGCAGGGTCGACGACAGCAGTCCCACCGTCGGCAGCGTGTCCGCCCAGAAGGCGTTGTAGCCGTAGCAGAGGTCGGTGTACCGGGCGCGGAGCAGCAGGTTGGACAGCAGGTTGAGCCCGCGGTTGCCGAGGCTGCGGACGATCGTGATGTCGTCGCTGCCACCACCGGGGGCGTAGCGGGTGCCCTTGGCCACGTCGGCGCCGGCGACGAGGGCCTCCACGAAGCGCGGGATCTCGGCGGCGTCGGCGGAGCAGTCGGCGTCGAACATCACGACGACGTCGCCGGTGACGGCTTCGAAGCCGCACGCCAGGGCGTTGCCCTTGCCCTTGCGGGTCTGCTGCACGACCGTGATCGACGGCATGAGGCGCTGCGCGGTCGCGATGGTGTCGTCGACCGAGTTGCCGTCGACGAGGATCACCTCGTACACGGGCGGCAGCATCGGGAGGATGATCTCGAGGTTGCGGGCCTCGTTCCTCGCGGGGATGACGACCGAGACGCGGGGGTCGCGGGGCCGGACGGTGGTGGTCATGGTGCTCCTGTCGGGTTCAGGCTGCGGTGGCGGTGTCTCGCGGTCCCGGCGCTGGGTGGGCGACGGGGAGACGTGGAGCTTCCGGCGGCGAGGTCCTTCGGTGGCCTCGGCGGCCGTCCGGAACGGGGGTACGCCGTTCCCTGGGCGTTCCCACCTTCGTCGGGGCCGGCGCCGTCGGTCAATGCAGGGCGGAGTGGGTTGCGGACCCGCCACGGCGGATACGGAAACCCGCAACAGGACGCGGATCCCGCCGGTGCACGGAACGGTCCGCCCGGCGCCGCGCGGACGCCGCGCCGCACCTCCGGACAGCGTGTCCGGCGGACGGGAGGCACGGTCCGAGCGCGCTACGGGCCTCCCGTCCGGTACGCGGTCCGGACCGCGGAGTCGGACGCTCGTGGGGGCGTGGTCAGGCGGTCCGGCGGGCGGCCGCGGCACGTGCGCGGACCGTGCGACGGGACCGCGCGTACCGCACGACGCCACGGACGACGGCGCGGAGCTCGACGCCCCGCACGGCGGCGACCTCACGGTCGAAGGCGGCGTCGCCGGCCGTGCGGACGGGAGCCGTGGCGGCGGCGCCCCCCGCGGCGTCGACGACCGGCGTGACGGGACCGGCGAGGAGGTGGCGGAGCGCACGCGGCGCACGGACCAGCGCCAGGCCGAGCGTCCGCGGTCGCATGGCGGTCTTGGTGAGCCACGCACCGAGGCCGGTGCCGTACCCGACGGCCTGCGTCCGCAGCGCGGCGACGTCGGCGCGGTGGCGGTGCCAGACGAGCGCGGAGGGCTCGACGACGAGCGCGGCCCCGCCGAGGACCACGCGGGCGAACATGTCGATGTCCTCGCCCCCGCCGGTCGCCGTGCCGACGCCGAGCGCCTCGTCGAAGCCGCCGAGCGCGAGGACGGCCTCGCGACGCATCGCGAAGTTCGCGCCCGTGCCGTAGTCCCCCACCGAGAACGGGAACAGTGGGCGGTCCGTCGGTGGCGTGGCGAGCCGGAAGACGCGCGGCACCAGGTTCCGCGACCAGGTGACGCGCTCGTCGAACCAGCGCTGGGCCGGCGTGCGCAGCTCGCCGCTCGCGACGAGCCCGCTCACGCAGACGACGTCCTCGCCGCGGGCGAAGCCGGACGCGACGGCACGGAGCCAGCCCCGGTCGACCACGACGTCGTCGTCCGTGAACGCGACGACCTCGCCCCGGGCGGCACGGACACCCGCGTTCCGGGCGCTCGAGAGCCCGGGGACCGGCTCGAGCACGTACCGGACCCGGGGGTCGGTACCGGGTGCGGTGACGAGGCGGCGCGTCGCGTCGTCCGAGGGGGCGTTGTCGACGACGACGACCTCGAGGTCGGGGTGGTCGAGGGCGAGCACGGACCGCAGGGCCTCGGCGAGTTGGTCGGCACGGTCCCGGGTGCAGAGCACGACGCTCGTGCTCGGGAGCCGGACGGGGACCGGCGGGTGCTCGGCGGCGGGGAGCCTGGCGACCGCGGCGCGCAGTTCGGCGGCGTCGACCGTGCCGTCCGCGTCGACGGACAGGTCCACGAACCCGCGGGGCGCGGTGCCCTCGCGGACGAGGAGCCGGGCCGTCCGGTGCCCGGAGGCGTCGGCGAGCACGATCCGCTCGTGGCCGACGGGCACGTCCTGCGCGTCGACGGCGCCGACCCAGACGGCGCCGGGCCACGTCGGCGGCTCCGGGCTCGCCATCGTGCGCTCGAGCACGAGGCGGGACGGCGACGGGCGCGGGGCGGTGTGGGTCATGGTCCCACCGTCACCGGGGGCTCGACCGGTCGTCAACGCCGGTGCGGCGAGCGTGCGGTTTCGCCCGCTCCGCCCGCTCGCCGTGTGCGCGATGCCGCAATGCCGCAGGGCACCCGCACAACCCGGTCGCGGCCCTCGTCGGGCGGTCGCGCCGCTGGTTACCGTTCCAGCACACGCCGCCGGACCTGCCCGCAGGGTCGGTCCGCCCGCGCCGCCGGCGCCGCCGGTCGCACCGCGTCGCCGACGGCGGCGAGCGGCACCCGACACGAAGGAACGCCCGATGCGTCGTACGACCCCGGCGGTCGCACTGTGACCGCGACCACCACCCCGACCCGGGTGTCGCTCCGGCAGGCACACCGGATCCCCCGCTCCCCCGCGCCGGCCCTGGTCGCGGCGGCGCTCGCGTTCGTCGCGACGGCCCTGCTGGCGACGGGTTCGACGGGCGGCGTGCAGACGGTCGTCGTGCTCACCGCGCTCCTGGTCGTCCCGGGTCTCGCCGTCGTGCGGCCGCTGCGGCGCACGGAGCCGGTCGGGCGTGCCGCGCTCGTCGTCGCGACGAGCGTCGCCGTGGACGCCGTCGTCGCGCTCGCCATGGTGTGGGCGGACCACTGGGCCCCCGCTCCCGCCGCCGGCCTCGTCCTCGTCGTGAGCGGGTGGGCGGCCCTGGCGCACGGGGTGGTCGCCGTCCGCTCCGGTGAGCGCGTCACGACGACCGGCGCCGTCCGCGCCGCGTGGCGGGCCCGTCACGAGGGCACGGCCGTGCGGCTCGTGGTCGGTGGCGGCGTCCTGTCGACCGGGGTCGCGCTCTGGGCCGTCGGGACCGCGCGGACCGACGCGACCGGCCTCGGCGAGTGGGGGCTGCTCACCGCCGTCGGCCCCTCGTGGTGGCTCGGCGCCGGGGCGGTCCTCGCCGTGACCGTCGTCGCGCTGGTGGACCGCCGCTTCCCCGCGGCGCTCCGCACCGCATCGGCCGCCGTGCTCGTCGTCGTCGTGTACGGCACGGCGAACCTCGTGGCCGCCGAGCCGCGCCCCCCGTGGGTGTTCAAGCACATCGCGGTCACCGCGTACATCCAGCAGCACGGCACCGTCGACCCGACGATCGACATCTACAACCGCTGGCCGGGGTTCTTCGCGGTGAGCGCCTTCCTCGGGTCCGCGACCGGCCACCTCGACGCCGCTGCGCCGGTGCGCTTCGTCGAGGTGGCGTTCGCCCTGCTCGACGGCGCCCTCGTGTACGGGATCGCCAGGGCGCTGGGTCTGCGCGGCCGCTGGGCCGTCACCGCCGCCGTGCTCTTCAGCGTCGCGAACTGGGTCGGGCAGGACTACTACTCCCCCCAGGCCCTCGCGTTCGCACTCTTCCTCGCCGCCGTGCTCGTCGTCACCACGACGCTCCGCGGCAGCCCGAACGCGATCGGTCGGGGGATCGTCGGCGGTGTCGGCAGGCTCCTCCGTGCCCGACGCGGACCGGTCGTCCCACCGGCGGCGCCGGTCACCCGGACCGCGACGGTCACGGCGGTCGTGCTCGTCGTCCTGCTGCAGGCCGTCATCACCGCGTCGCACCAGCTCACCCCGTTCGTGCTCGTCGCCGCGCTCGCGCCGCTCGTCGTCATCGGGGTCGTCCGGCCGTGGTGGACGGCGCTCCCGGTCGCGGCGGCCCCGCTGCTGTACCTGCTGCCGAACCTCGACTACGTGCAGGAGAAGTTCGGTCTGACGACGGGCTTCGACCCGGTGGGCAACGTCACCGCCGCGTCGACGTCGATCGCGATCCCCTCCCTCGCGACCACCCTGCAGAGCAGGGGCGTGCTCGCGCTCACCGCGATCGTCGCGCTCGTCGCCGTCATCGGACTCGTCCGCCTGGTCCGCGCCGGACACGGCCACCGTGCGCTCCTGGTGCTCTGGCTCGCGGCCTGCCCCGTCGTGCTCGTGCTCGGCCAGAGCTACGGGGGCGAGGCGAAGTTCCGCGTCGTCCTGTTCTCGGCGCCGTTCCTGGCGATCGCGGCGGCGCACGCCCTGCACGGTCGCCGCTGGCGGCTCGCCGGGACCGCCGCGCTGGTGACCGCGACGACGGTGCTGTTCGTCGGCACGACCTTCCAGGCGGAGCAGGCCAACCAGACCCCGGCGGGCGACGTGGCCGCCGCACGCTGGCTCGACGGTCGGTTCACCGCCGACGACACGCTCACCACCGTCGGCGCCTTCCCGGCGATCATCGGCGCCGACTACCCGGCCTACCTGCAGCACTGGGGGCAGGTCGCGTCCCTGGCGGACACGACGGCCTGGTTCCCCGACGGCATGACACCGGCGGACCTGGGCCGGTCGGTCGTCGACCGCTCGCACGGCGGTGACGCCTGGTTCGTGTTCTCCGACGCCCAGCGTGCCGACGTCGTCGGACGCGGCGTCCTCACCGGCGCCGAGGTCGATGGCATGGAGCGCTCGGTCGCCGCCGAGGGGGTCCTCCGCTACGACCGCGACGGGGTGCGCGTGTACGAGGTCGCCCGTGCAGCATGAGCCCGGTGCCCGGCACCACACGCCCTCGCGCCGTGCGGTGCTGCGGCGCGGCGTGGTCGTCGCGGGCGTCATCGGCGCCGCCGCGCTCGGCGGGACGGCCGCCGTCGTGCTCCCGACGTCCGGACGCCGCTCGGAGCAGGCCCGGGCGGACCGCATGCCGACCGGGCCCCACGAGTCCGGCGACGTGCGCTGGATCCCCTACCTCGCGGAGGACTTCGACCGCGACGCCGCGCACGGATCGCTCCTCGCGGTGTACCCGGCGATGGCCCAGTACACCGGCATCCGTGACACCTCGGGCAAGGGGCTCTACCACCCGGACGAGGTCGTCTCGGTGCACGACTCCGTCCTCGACCTCCACCTGCGATCCGAGGGCGGCCAACCGCTCGTCGCGACGGTGCTGCCTGCCGGGTACCGGTCCTACGCGCACCAGCGTGTCTCGATCCGCTACCGGGCCGACGACGCCCCCGGCTACAAGTTCGTGATGATCCTCTGGCCGGAGTCCGGCGACTGGAACGACGGCGAGATCGACTGGCCCGAGGGCGACCTGGGCGGGGGCGTCCGGCCGGTGTCCGCCGTGCCCGGCAGCTACGACACCGCGACGGGGAGGATGACCTTCCTGCCCGAGGACGCTCCGGTGCTCCCCGGCGGCCAGCACGACTGGCACGTCGCCACGGTCGAGTGGACCGCCGACGCCGTCCGCTTCTGGTGGGACGACCGCCTGGTGGCCAGCACGACCGGAGCGGTGCCGACCGTCCCGATGCGGGTGACCCTGCAGGCGGAGACGACCATCGACGACGAGCAGGTCCCCGTGGAGTCGGACGGGCACGTGCTCGTCGACTGGGTGGTCGCGTACCGGCAGGCCGGCTGAGCACACGGCGTCGGTGCCCTCGGTCGACCTCGGTCGGATCCCGCCTCGGTCAGCAACTCGGGCGTGTCAGGCCCTCGGGGACCGCGTGCGGTCGCCTCGGTCGCGTCACGAGCCAGGACGACGCCCGGCCCGTCCGCTGCCGCTCGGACGCACCCGCGGACGCCGGCACCTGCTCCGACAACGCGAAAGGCCCCCGGGATGTCCCGGGGGCCTTTCTCGAGCTGGGGTACCTGGACTCGAACCAAGAACGACGGTACCAGAAACCGCTGTGTTGCCAATTACACCATACCCCAAAAGGCCTGTCGGCCTTCGTTCCCCGTTGTCCGGGGCACGATCAACTACTGTACAGCATCCCGGAGGTCTTCGAGACCACTCACCAGGTCGCGGTGCACCGCAGCGGCCGTCACCGCGCCGTGACCGGCAGCCACGACGAGCTGTTCGGGTCCCGGCGGCGTGACGTCGCCCACCGCGTACAGCCCGGCGACACCCGTCCGACCGAGCCGGTCGACGCGCACGAGTCCGTCGGCGTCGCGGTCCAGCCGGGCCTCGATCCAGTCGAGGTCCGCGTGCCAGCGTGGCCGGACGAACGCGCCCGTGTGGGCCCGCACGTCGCCGTCCGCCAGACGGACGCCCGTCAGCCCGTTGCGGTCCCCCTCGAGGTCGGCGACGGGGCGCTCGTCGAGGCCGACCCCCGCGGCGGCCAGGCGAGCCCGTGCACGGTCGTCGAGGACGGCAGCAGCGTTCGTGTAGACCACCAGGTCGTCCGTCCACGTCGCCACCAGCAGGGCGCGGTCGACGACGTCGGCGGTCTCGCACAGGAACGCCAGCGGTGCGCCGGAGTGCTCGTACCCGTCGCACTCCACGCAGCTGTGGACGGAGGTGCCGTAGAACGCCCTGAGGGACGGGAACGCGGGGAACTCCTCGCGCAGTCCCGTCGCGACCACGACGGAACGCGCACGGGCGTCCAGCTCCGTGCCACGCCAGGTGCCGTGCACGGTCCATGCGCCGCCCTCGCGCGCCACCCGGTCGACGACGGACTGCACGACCGTGGCCTCCGGGTACCCGGCGACCTCGTCACGCCCGAGCCTGCGGAGCTCGAGCGGGGAGACGCCGTCGCGCGTGATGAACCCGTGCGACCGCAGCGTGGCGGCGTTCCGCGGCCGGTTGGCGTCGACGAGCAGCACCGTGCGGCGGGCACGGACCAGGTTGAGCGCCGCGCTCAACCCGGCCGGCCCGGCACCGATCACCGCGACGTCGACCGACAGGACGGCGTCGGCGGCGGGTTCCCCCACGGAGGTCACCACGGTCGCGTCAGCGGCCCGCGAGGCGACGGAGTCGCGTCAGCGTGGAGTCCTTGCCCAGGATCTCCATGGACTCGAACAGCGGCGGGCTCACACGACGCCCCGACACCGCGACGCGCAACGGCCCGAACGCCAGGCGCGGCTTGAGCCCCATGCCGTCGATCAGGGCATCGCGCAGGGCGGTCTCGATCGACGCGGTCGACCAGTCGGTGACGTCCTCGAGCGCGCGCACGCCGGCGCGGAGGACGTCGCCGGCGTCGGCCTTGAGGGTGACGAGGGCGTCGTCCTCGACGACGAGGGCGTCGTCGTCGGTGAACAGGAAGCCGAGCATGCCCGGGGCCTCGCCGAGGAGCTGCATGCGCTCCTGCACCAGCGGGGCGGCCTCGCTCAGCACACGCTCCTGCTCGGCCGTCAGGGGCTCGGACAGGAAGTCCGACAGGTACGGCACGAGGCGCCCCCGGAAGTCGTCCGCGTCGAGGCGACGGATGTGGTCCCCGTTGATCGCCTCGGCCTTCTTGTGGTCGAAGCGGGCCGGGTTCGGGTTCACGTCGACGACGTCGAACGCGGCGACCATCTCCTCGGAGGAGAACACGTCGCGGTCCGGGCCGATCGACCACCCGAGCAGCGCCAGGTAGTTGAGGAGTCCCTCCGGCACCATGCCCGCGGCGCGGTGGTGGAAGAGGTTCGACTCGGGGTCGCGCTTCGAGAGCTTCTTGTTGCCCTCGCCCATCACGTACGGCAGGTGCCCGAAGAGCGGGATGAACTCGGCGACGCCGACCTCGTACAGTGCCTCGTACAGGGCGATCTGCCGCGGCGTCGACGAGAGCAGGTCCTCACCGCGGAGCACGTGCGTGATGCCCATCAGCGCGTCGTCCACCGGGTTCGTGAAGGTGTACAGGGGCTTGCCGTTCGGGCGCACCACGACGAAGTCGGGGAAGGTCCCCTTCTTGAAGGTGATCTCGCCGCGCACCAGGTCGTCGAAGCTGAGGTCACGGTCGGGCACACGCAGTCGCAGCGCGGGCTGCCGCCCCTCGTCCCGGAACGCCTGGCGCTCGGCCTCGGTGAGGTCGCGCTCGTGGTTGTCGTAGCCCTGCTTCGGGTCCCGTCCGGCGGCCCTGTTGCGGGCCTCCATCTCCTCCGGGGTGACGTACGACTCGTACACGTGACCGGAGGCCTTCAGCTTCGCGATCACCTCGTCGTACACATCCGAGCGCTCCGACTGCCGGTAGGGACCGTGGGGGCCCCCGGCCTCGACGCCCTCGTCCCAGTCGAGCCGGAGCCACCGAAGCGCATCGAGGATCTGCTGGTACGACTCCTCGCTGTCGCGGGCAGCGTCGGTGTCCTCGATGCGGAAGACGAGCTTGCCGCCGTTGTGGCGCGCGTACGCCCAGTTGAAGAGCGCGGTCCGGATGAGCCCCACGTGCGGGGTCCCCGTCGGGCTCGGGCAGAAACGGACTCGGATGTCGGAGCCGGTGGCGGTGGTGAATGGCGCAGTCATGACGCTCCGATCCTACCGGCGTCGCCTCCGACGGATCATGCTCCCCCGGGAACGCAGGAAACCCCTGACCGGTGATGGTCAGGGGTTTCCTGGTGTTGCGAAGGTTGAGTCCGGCGGCGTCCTACTCTCCCACAAGGTCCCCCTTGCAGTACCATCGGCGCTGAGAGGCTTAGCTTCCGGGTTCGGAATGTGACCGGGCGTTTCCCTCTCGCTA
>NZ_QKSM01000014.1 GCF_003234185.1 Curtobacterium sp. MCSS17_008 | reverse complement strand
TCACCTGGATCGAGGCGACCTATCACCGGAAACGACGGCAACGCGGTCTGGGGAAGTTGACCCCGGTCGAGTACGAGACGATCATCAACCCACAGGTCGCACTCGCGGCCTAAACGAACGAGTCAACCGAACCTGCAGCAGTCCCACGCGTCGGTCTCGACGACCGACACCATCTACGGGCACCTATACCCAACCGACTATGACGACCAAATCGCACGGTTCGAAGCGTTCGTGATGAAGGCATAGTTCGCGCGAGGATCCGTGGATAGTATCGAGCCATGTCATCTGTCGGAGACACTTCATCAACCCCGCCGCTCGACACCGAGATGCAGCCGCACGTAGAGCCGTTGACGGATGCAGATGACGAACGAGCACGTTCTTTTGCGCAGCAGTTAGCTGATCACCACAGCGCCCTACCCTACCTGTTCATCGGCAGCGGAATCTCTCGCCGCTACTTGGGTCTTCCCGATTGGGAAGGCCTTCTGCAAGTCTTCGCTGAGGAAGTCGGGGAGAATTTCAATTATCATCTCGCGGCCGCTAATGGCGACTACCCTACGGCCGCGTCTTCTATAGCTAAAGCATTTTACCCGCATTGGTGGAATGATTCAAAGTATAAGGAGCAGGTACGCGAGTACGAAAATGAAGCTCGGACCCATCAAGATGGGGCGATCAAGGCAGCAATAGCGTCCTACATAGTGGAGCGCCAAGATCTGCTGCAGGGTCGGCCCGGGCGTGATGATCCATCGCTAAACGCCGAGGTGAGTCTTCTGCAGGAAGTAGTGGTGGACGGAGTGATCACCACCAACTATGACTCCCTGACCGATCAGCTCTTTCCTGCGTTCACTCCTTACGTCGGGCAAGATGAGCTGATGTTTAGTGATGCGCAGTTCATCGCCGAAACGTACAAGATTCACGGGAGTGCCGCCCGGCCGAGCTCGTTGGTGCTTACATCCACAGATTACGCGGAACTTACAAAGCGGAACCACTACCTTGCAGCAAAGCTGCTGACCATCTTTGCGGAGCATCCGGTACTGTTCGTAGGCTACAGCTTGACGGACGAGTACATTGGCGAGATTCTCGGTAACATCGCGACCGCCGTTGGTCCGGCCCGGCTCGATGAACTGGGATCGCGTATTTACATCGCGGAATGGAATTCACACGAGGACTTCGAGCCCCTTATAGAGAAGGCTAGCATTGAGCGTGGAGGGCATCGCCTCCCTATCACGAGGATCGAGACAAATTCGTTCGCGTGGCTCTGGTCGGCTCTTGGGCGCCTCGAGCGGCCGTTCCCCGCCGGAGTCTTGCGTGAGCTTCGTAAGCACGTTTTCGACTTGGTAACGCACCCGGATCCGGATGACACCCGTGAGATTGTTCGGGCGATACCAATCGACGCGGAGGACGCCGCTGGGGTGCGAGTCGTCTTCGGAGTCGGACGCTTCTCAGACAAGGACTTGGAAGACCTGTCAAGCATCAGTGCTCGCACGCTGACTCGCGCGGACCTCGAACGAGACGTGCTTGGCGTACGCGAGAGAGCATTGGACGCCGAGAGTGTTCTGAAGTATGGAATCCCTGAACAGATCAGGCCAAGGGGTACTGACACCCTTCCGGTTCACAAGTATTTGCACGAATCCGGTCGCATTAGCAGCACTGGTGATGTGGATTACACGGGGCTCAGACCAATCATCCGGCAGCTGGCCGAACGGAAGTTGCAGAGCCGAGACCAATACATCATTGGCCGCTACCGGCGTCAGGTTGATGGCAAGCTGCAATCGCCACGAGACGTGATGGCCGCGGACTTCGCTCTGTACTTCAAACTCGAATGCCTTTTGCTCTTGGACCCTAGCTTGTTCGACTTGAAAGAGCTACGAGCGGTACTTGTCGAGCTTTATGAGTCCTCCGTCTTCGAGTCCCACGTCTCCAACTTCCGCAGAGTCCTCGCCTGGTATGACCGCTTGCGGTCAGCGGCCTAGCAGCTGTCAAAGTGCTAGGCCGTCCCCTTTCATGTTCCGATTCGCCATTCTGGATATACCCATGGTTGTTCCCAGTCAAGCGGTTCTGAGAGTGTCATCACACGGGCAAACTCGTCGAGGTATGCGCTCGCTATTTCCGGGTCGTGTAACTCGACTGCGTTCTCAAAGGAGTATCCAGCGTTCTTCGAGAAGTTGAAGGATCCGGTCCAAACGGCCGTCGGATTCAAACTTCCCGCGCTAGAAGGGGCAATACGGACCAGGAATTTGTGATGCATGCGGGGCATTGCCGCTGATCTTGCGGAATTGTGGTTGCCGACGCACCGCACGCCTTCAAGCGTCGGATCGCTTGCGTACGAGGCCAGTCCGAGAGGTGCTGGGAAGGTATACCGCGCGAACTCGTTCTGGAGTCTGTCGTATCTGTCACGCAACATGCTTTGCCACGCGGTTGACTGCTCCTGGTCGGGTCGAAGGAAGTCTTCCTTCTGAACAACCAGCGAGACCGGCCGTCCCGCCAGCGCGTCGAGGAGGCGCCCTTCGGTGACCCATGCAACGCAGCCGACGATCGCTTCGGATCCTTCGATGAAAGCAATCGCCCGGTCTGTCAGGTCGCCGAAGTGCGCTACAACGTGCCCGGCCGCTGTCGACCTTTGATCGTCATCCCAGGAGAAACTGGTCTCGTCCTCGAAGACGGGCCGCTCCCGGTGGAGGCTCCTTGTTCGGCTGTCAGACGCGCCAGAGCCCCGGAGCTCGCGGCGATAGGGATCGGTACTCATGGCCGGAAGTTACAGCATGAGTGGCTTCGGAGTGGATCCAGCATCGCGGCGGGTCCGTAGGCGGCTGGGATCCCAGCGTCTACAGGGGAGGGGATGACGGGAATCGAACCCGCGTGGCCAGTTTGGAAGACTGGGGCTCTACCATTGAGCTACATCCCCGCACTGCGACTCAGGTCCGCAGCGCCACCATCGTAGCGGACGAACGGCCTCCGACATGCCATCGAACGTGGTGCCGCAGCCCCACGGTGCCGACACCCGCCGGATCAAGCGCTCACGGGTGTTCTCGTTCGTGCTCCTGGCGCTCGCCGCCGTGGTGTTGTCGCTCCGTCCCGAGGTCTTCGACGACCCGCAGGTGCAGCCCTGGCACGCCCTGTTCCACGTCTGGCGGATCGTCCTCGGCATCGCGCTCGTGGTCGCGGCGCTCGGTGTCCAGGTCGCCGTGGGCGTCCGGTGGCGGCAGGGGCTGCGCCGGGATGCCGGGGCCGACGCGCCCGGTCCCGGCACGCCTCCCGGGAACCAGCCACCGGGGGACCGCTAGACTCGTCGCGGTCGCGCCTGCCCTCGGGTGTGCGCGACCACCCTGGCCCAGTCACGGGGCGTAGCTCAGCTTGGTAGAGCGCCCGCTTTGGGAGCGGGAGGTCGCAGGTTCAAATCCTGTCGCCCCGACCAGGTCCACTCGAACGTCAACCAACAGGAGTACATCCCTTGGCCACCAGCACCGTCGACAAGGTGAGCGACACCCGCGTCAAGCTCACCGTGAACGTGACGCCGGAAGATCTCAAGCCGAGCATCGACCACGCCTACAAGCACATCGCCGAGCAGATCAACATCCCCGGCTTCCGCAAGGGCAAGGTCCCGCCGGCGATCGTCGACCAGCGTGTCGGCCGCGGCGAGGTCCTGAACCACGCCGTCGGTGACGCCATCGACACCTTCTACCGCCAGGCGGTGGAGGAGCAGGAGCTGCGCATCCTCGGCCGTGCCGAGGCCGACGTCGCCGAGCTCCCGAACGTCAAGGACTTCTCGGGCGACCTCGTCCTCACCTTCGAGGTGGACGTCCGTCCCGAGTTCGACCTGCCCGCGTACGACCAGTACGAGCTCACGGTCGACGCCGTCGAGGTCTCCGACGACGAGGTCGAGGAGGAGCTGCAGAACCTGCGCACCCGCTTCGGCACGCTCGTGACGGTCGACCGTCCGGCGAAGACCGGCGACTTCGCCCAGATCGACCTGACCGCCACCATCGGCGACGACGAGGTCGACTCGGCCACCGGCGTCTCCTACGAGATCGGTTCGGGCGACCTGCTCGAGGGCATCGACGAGGCGCTCGAGTCGCTCACCGCGGGTGAGTCGACCACGTTCGAGTCCACGCTGGTCGGTGGCGACCGCGAGGGCGAGACCGCGCAGATCGCCGTGACCGTCACCGCCGTCAAGGAGCGCGAGCTCCCCGAGGCCGACGACGAGTTCGCGCAGATCGCCAGCCAGTTCGACACCATCGACGAGCTCAAGGCGGACCTCAAGGAGCAGATCGCGAAGTCCAAGACCTTCGGTCAGGGCGCCGCGGCTCGCGACAAGCTCGTCGAGAAGCTCATCGAGGACGTGGACATCCCGATCTCGGAGCAGCTCATCGAGGACGAGGTGCACCGTCACCTCGAGCAGGAGAACCGTCTCGAGGACGAGGAGCACCGCAAGGAGGTCTCCGAGTCCAGCGAGAAGGCCTTCCGCTCGCAGCTGCTCCTCGACGCCATCGCCGAGAAGGAGGAGATCCAGGTCTCCCAGGAGGAGCTCACGCAGTACCTCATCCAGGCGGCGGCGCAGTACGGCATGGAGCCGGCCGAGTTCATCAAGGTGATCGACCAGAACGGGCAGATCCCCGGCATGGTCGGCGAGGTCGCCCGTTCGAAGGCGGTCGCCACCGTCCTCTCGAAGGTCACCGTCAAGGACACCAACGGCGACGTCGTCGACCTCTCCGCCTTCACCGCCGGTGTGGCGCAGGAGTCGGACGCCGACGAGTCGGCCGACGCCGACGAGGCCACGGAGGCCGACGCGAAGTAACGCGACGCGCTGACGGACGGGAGGCACGGTGCCAGCTGGCACCGTGCCTCCCGTCCGTCGTCCCGGCACCATCCGACCGCCCAGAGCGAACAGACGCGAAGTGGTGCGTTGCACCCGATAAGTTCGACATCAAGCGACAACTGAACGGGAGCTTTTCCATGGCCGAAGCGACACTGAACCCCAGTGTTTTTGACCGCCTTCTGAGAGACCGGATCGTGTGGCTCGGCTCTGAGGTCCGCGACGAGAACTCGAACGAGATCGCAGCGAAGCTGCTGATGCTCGCCGCCGAGGACCCTGAGAAGGACATCTACCTCTACATCAACTCGCCCGGTGGCTCGATCACCGCGGGCATGGCGATCTACGACACGATGCAGTTCGTTCCGAACGACATCGTCACCGTGGGCATCGGCCTCGCGGCCTCGATGGGGCAGTTCCTGCTCTCGTCGGGCACCCCGGGCAAGCGCTACATCACCCCGAACGCCCGCGTGCTCCTGCACCAGCCGTCCGGTGGGTTCGGCGGTACCGCTGCCGACATCCAGACGCAGGCCAAGGTCATCCTCGACATGAAGCAGCGGATGGCGGAGCTCACGGCCGAGCAGACCGGCAAGTCGATCGAGCAGATCCTCAAGGACAACGACCGCGACAACTGGTTCACGGCGCAGGAGGCCCTCGAGTACGGCTTCGTCGACCACCTCCGTGCGTCCTCGAACGAGGTCGTCGGCGGCGGCGGCACCGTGGGCGACGGCGAGACGCCGACCGCGGCCGCCGAGCCCGAGTCCAACTGACCACCACCGAAGAGAAGGAAACGAGAATGCACCTCCCCATGCTCGGTGGCGCGCAGAACGTCCCGGCTCCGTCCGATCGCTACATCCTCCCCAGCTTCGAGGAGCGCACGGCCTACGGCTTCAAGCGCCAGGACCCGTACGCGAAGCTCTTCGAGGACCGCATCGTGTTCCTCGGCGTCCAGGTCGACGACGCGTCGGCCGACGACGTCATGGCCCAGCTGCTCGTGCTCGAGTCGATGGACCCGGACCGCGACATCGTGATGTACATCAACTCGCCCGGTGGCTCGTTCACCGCGATGACGGCGATCTACGACACGATGCAGTACATCCGCCCGCAGATCCAGACGGTCTGCCTCGGCCAGGCGGCCTCGGCCGCGTCGGTGCTCCTCGCCGCAGGTACGCCCGGCAAGCGTCTGGCGCTCCCGAACGCCCGCGTGCTCATCCACCAGCCGGCGACCCAGCAGGGTGGCGGTCAGGCGTCGGACATCGAGATCCAGGCGGCGGAGATCCTCCGCATGCGCACCTGGCTCGAGGAGACGCTGTCGAAGCACTCGAACCGCACCCCGGAGCAGGTCAACAACGACATCGAGCGCGACAAGATCATGTCCGCCGAAGAGGCGCTGGAGTACGGCCTGATCGACCAGGTCCTCACCAGCCGCAAGAACCTGCCGGCGCTCGTCAAGTAGCACTCCGCACGACGAAGGCCCCGCACCGATCGGTGTGGGGCCTTCGCCGTCGTCCTGTGCCCGGCGGAACCGGTTGCGGACGATGCCACGGGCGGCGAGAGGTGCGCGGGGTGTTCCGTCAGGTCCGTGTCAGTCCTCGTCGGTGTCGTCGGCCGCGGAGGCGGGGCGGCGACGGAGCAGCAGCAGGACCGCGACGACGACGCCGGCCAGGACGACACCGCCGGCCCCGATGAACAGGGCGTCGGTCGCGCTCGAGTCGCTCCCGCTGCCCGCTCCGTCGGGTGACGCGTCCGGGCCCGCGCTCGACCCGCCGCTCGACGCACACGTCGGAGGTGCACTCGTGCCCGTGGCGGGGGAGAAGCCGCTCGGGGCCTCCCACGTGAAGTCGTAGCGGTCGGAGACGGTGTGCCCGTCGGCCGACACGACCTGCCACTCGACCTCGTACTCCCCGGACTCGCCGAGCGCGGCCTTCGTGGTCATCGACGGACCGTCGACCGCCACGCAGCCGTCCTCGTAGTACTTGCCGTCGGGGCCGATGACCCGGAGGGCGAAGCCCGAGTCCGACCCGCCGATGGCGAGGAGCCGGTCGTTCGTGGTGATGTCGAACCGGTCGGGCAGCTCCGTGAGCGTCCCGCCGACCGCCGGGGTCGAGGACACCAGGTAGTTGTGCGCGCTGGCGGGCGCGGCGAGTCCGAGGACCGAACCGCCCACGACGGCGAGGGCCGCGGCGGTCGCGGCCACGGGCCTCCGGGCCGAGCGCCGGGACGTCGCGGACCGGCGGTCCACCGTCGGACGTCCGTGCCGGATCACTTCGTGGCGTCCCGTCGGCGGGTCGCGGCGACGGCGACGACCAGGCCGACGGCGCCGACGACGAGCCCGCCCAGGCCGAGGAACCGGCCGACCAGGTCGGGCTGGGCGGTGGTCGAGGTGGTCTCGCTCGCGGTGGCGGTGGTGGCGTCGGTGGCGTCGTCACCGGCGGCGGTGTCGGCCGCGGTCAGGACGATCGAGGGTGCGGGGTGCTCCGGTTCGGCCTGGCCGTCCTGCTGCACCTGGTCCCAGTCGGTCGAGCCCTGCTCGCACGTCTGCGCGACGGGGAACGAGACGCGGTCACCCGGCTCGCCGTCCGGCAGCGAGAACGACAGCGAGAAGGTGTCGCGCTCGTCGGCGGGGAGCGGGGTCCTCGCGGTGTAGGTGATGCTCGTGACGCGCTCGGCTCCGGCCTCGGTCTCCTCGTCGCCCGCGGCGCTGCTCGACGGCGCGGTGTACGGCTCGGTGGTCTTCGAGATGGTCCAGTTCGGGTTGACCGTGGGCGTGACCTCGATGACGGACTCGGGCACCTGGAAGACGAGCTTCGTCGTCGGCGAGCCGTCGCAGCCGTGCGGCACCGAGAAGGTCGCCGTCGTGTACGAGTTCGCCGCGGTGGAGGTCACGTCGGCCTCGACGTGGGCACTGGCGGCGGCGGCGGTGCCGAGGACGATCGCGGCGGTGACGGCGACGGTACCGGTGCCGAGGACGGCGAGGCGCTTGGTCATGGGGTCCTTCCGGTTTCTACAACTTGTAGAGGAACGCGGGCAACGGTACCAGCTGCGCACGCCCTGGGCGAACGTGCCGGGACAGGCCGGACGGCGTCGCGGTGGCTGTCACCGGATGCGGTTAGAGTCGATCACATCGGGCTGGTCACCAGCCTGCATCGGTCAACCAGGGAGGGCACCGACATGGCACGCATCGGAGAGAGCGCTGACCTGCTCAAGTGCTCCTTCTGCGGCAAGAGCCAGAAGCAGGTCCAGCAGCTCATCGCCGGGCCCGGCGTGTACATCTGCGACGAGTGCGTCGAGCTGTGCAACGAGATCATCGAGGAGCGCCTCGCCGAAGCGGGCGAGGACACCGCGAGCGGCGACTTCGAGCTGCCGAAGCCCCGCGAGATCTTCGACTTCCTGCAGGAGTACGTGATCGGGCAGGACCCGGCCAAGCGTGCGCTGGCCGTCGCCGTCTACAACCACTACAAGCGCGTCCGCGCGCAGGGGCAGATCACCGCTGCCGAGGACCGCGACGACATCGAGATCGCGAAGTCGAACATCCTGCTCATCGGCCCGACCGGCTGCGGCAAGACCTACCTGGCGCAGACGCTCGCGAAGCGCCTGAACGTGCCGTTCGCCGTCGCCGACGCCACCGCCCTGACCGAGGCGGGCTACGTGGGCGAGGACGTCGAGAACATCCTGCTCAAGCTCATCCAGGCCGCGGACTACGACGTCAAGCGTGCTGAGACCGGCATCATCTACATCGACGAGGTCGACAAGATCGCGCGCAAGGCGGAGAACCCGTCGATCACCCGTGACGTCTCGGGCGAGGGTGTGCAGCAGGCCCTGCTCAAGATCCTCGAGGGCACGACAGCCTCGGTGCCGCCGCAGGGCGGGCGGAAGCACCCGCACCAGGAGTTCATCCAGATCGACACGACGAACGTGCTGTTCATCGTGGCGGGGGCGTTCGCGGGGCTCGAGGACATCGTGTCGTCGCGCGTCGGCAAGCGCGGCATCGGCTTCGGCGCCCCGCTGCACAGCCCGCTCGACCAGCAGGACCTGTTCGCCGACGTCCTGCCCGAGGACCTGCACAAGTTCGGGCTCATCCCGGAGTTCATCGGTCGTCTGCCGGTCGTCACGACGGTCTCGCAGCTCGACCAGGCCGCGCTCATGCAGATCCTGACCGAGCCCAAGAACGCGCTCGTGAAGCAGTACCAGCGGATGTTCCAGCTGGACGGCGTCGAGCTCGAGTTCGACCGTGGTGCGCTCGAGGCCATCGCCGACCTGGCCGTGCTGCGCCAGACCGGTGCCCGCGGTCTCCGCGCGATCCTCGAAGAGGTGCTCGGGCCGGTGATGTTCGACGTGCCGTCCGACGACGACGTCGCACGCGTGGTGATCACCCGCGAGTCCGTGCTCGAGAACGCGGCGCCGACGATCGTGCCGCGACCCCGGGCGAAGCGCGTCGAGAAGTCCGCGTAGCGAACCGCTCGCGACGACGGCCCGGTCCCCGTGCGGGGCCGGGCCGTCGTCGCGAGCGGCGTCTGCCGGGCGGTCGGGCCGCGCTACTCGAGCCCGCGACGGCGCAGCAGCGGCCCGACCTCGGCGTCGCGACCGCGGAACGCCCGGTACGCCTCGAGCGGGTCCTGCGCCCCGCCGACGCCGAGCAGCATCGTGGCGAAGCGTCCACCGGCCTCCCTCGACAGACCGCCGTTCTCACGGAACCACTCCACCGTGTCGGCGTCGAGCACCTCGGACCAGATGTAGCCGTAGTACCCGGCGTCGTACCCGCCCGAGAACGTGTGCGCGAAGTACGTCGACGAGTACCGCGGCGGTACCGCCTCGACGTCGACCCCGGCGTCGGCCAGGGCCTGCCGCTCGAACGTCTCGACGTCGGCGACCGCGGCGGCCTCGGACGCGGACAAGCGGTGCCAGGCCTGGTCGAGCAGCGCCGCGGCGAGGTACTCCGTCGTCGAGAAGCCCTCGTTGAAGCCGGCCGAGTCGCTCAGCCCCAGCACGAGCTCCGGGGGGAGCGGCTCGCCGGTCTCGTGGTGCTTGGCGTAGTTCGCGAGCACCGAAGGCCACGACACCCACATCTCGTTCACCTGCGACGGGAACTCCACGAAGTCGCGCTCGACGTTCGTGCCCGAGAACCGGGGGTACGTCGTCCGCGCGATGAGCCCGTGCAGCGCGTGCCCGAACTCGTGGAAGAGCGTCTCGACCTCGTCCTGGATGAGGAGCGTGGGGGAGCCCGCAGCCGGCTTCGCGACGTTGAGGTTGTTGACGACGACCGGCAGCGTGCCGAGCAGGTGGGACTGTTCGACGACGGGGTTCATCCACGCACCTCCGCGCTTGCCGTCCCGCGTGTACAGGTCGAGCAGGTAGAGGCCGACCGGCTCGTCCTCGTCGGAACGCACCTCGAACACCCGGACCTCGTCGTTGTAGCCGCGCAGGTCGGGGCGTTCGGTGAAGGTCAGGCCGTACAGCGCTCCGGCTGCGTGGAAGACCCCGTCGCGGAGCACCCGGTCGGCCTCGAAGTACGGGCGGAGCGCCGAGCTGTCGGCGGCGAACTGCTCGCCGCGCAGGATCTCGGTGGCGTACGCCCAGTCCCACGCCTCGACGTCGAAGCCCACAGTGCGCGAGCGCACCGCACGTTCGTCGTCGGCGTTGGCGGCCGCGGCGGGCACGAGCGAGGAGAGCAGCCCGTCGACGGCCTCGGGTGTGCCGGCGGTCTCGTCAGCCGTCACGACGGCGGCGTGGTTCGGGAAGCCGAGCAGTTCGGCCCGTTCGGCGCGGAGGCGCACGATCCGCAGCAGCACGTCCCGGTTGTCGTACGCGTTGCCGCGACGTCCACGGGACAGCGAGGCGCGCATGATCCGCTCGCGCAGGCCGCGGTCGGTCAGCGATGCGAGCCACGGGTGTCCGGTGTACAGCGGCAGGGTCACGAGCCAGCCGTCGAGCCCGCGGTCGGTCGCGGCCGTCGCGGCGGCGGACCTCGCGCCGTCGTCCAACCCGGCGAGTTCCGCCTCGTCGACGACGTGCACGGCCAGGTCGTTCGTGTCCTCGAGCAGGTTCCGCTCGAAGGTCGTGGTGAGCGTCGAGAGCTCCTGGTTGATCGCGGTCAGGCGCTCCTTCCCGGCGTCGTCGAGGCCGGCGCCGGCGAGCGTCATCTCGGTGTGCACGCGCTCGACGAGGCGACGGTCCTCACCGGACAGGGATCCGCCCTCGAGCGCGTCGTGCACGGCGGCGACCCGCGCGTACAGCCGCGAGTCGAGGGTGATCGCGTCCCGGTGAGCGGCGAGGAGCGGGGAGACCTCGGCCTCGAGGTCGTGCAGTTCCGGGGTCGAGTCGGCCGACGACAGGGTGAAGAACACGTGCGAGACGCGGGTGAGCAGCTGCCCGGAGCGCTCGAGTGCGACGAGGGTGTTCTCGAAGCTCGGGGCCTGGGGATCGGTGGCGATGGCCTCGACCTCGGCGCGCTGCTCGGCCATGCCGGCGTCGAAGGCCGGACGGAAGTGCTCCAGCCGGACGTCGTCGAACGGCGGCAGGGCGTAGGGGAGGGTGCTCGGCTGGTCGAACGGGGTGTCCATGGCCCCACCCTACGGACCGGGCCGCCTGCCGGGCGGGAGGCTGCCCACCCGTCCGCAGCGTGCCTCCCGGCCGGCGTCGGTCCGATCAGGCCGCCCTGGCGGCCGCTCGGTTCGTCGCCACGTCGATGAGTGTGGCCGCGGCACGCCGAGCGTGCCGTGCTGGCGTCGTGTCGCCCGCGATCGCGGCGGTGGTCTGCGCACCCTCGGCGAGCAGGGCGAGCTGCGCGGCGAGCTCCCCGGCCGCGGCGACGTCCGGGACCACGGCGGCCGCGAGGCCGGCGACGGAGCGCTGGAACGACTCCTTGTGCTCCCGGGCGATCTCGGCGACCGCGGGAGAGGTCGCCCCGAGCTCGCCGAAGGCGTTGATGAACCCGCAGCCGCGGAAGGTGTCGTCCCCGAACCACTGCTCGAGGAAGTCGTACATCGCGAGCAGTCGGTCACGTGGCGTGTCCGCGGCGGCGACGGCTTGCTCGATGCCCTGCTCCCAGTAGTCGTGCCGCCCGCGGAGCACCGCTGCGACGAGCTGGTCCTTGCCGGGGAAGGCCGCGTAGAGCTTCTTCAGCGAGACGCCTGCCCCGGTCCGGATCTCGTCCATGCCGACGGACTGGAAGCCGCGCGCGTAGAAGAGCCCGTCTGCGACGTCGACGATCCGCGCGCGGGTCGCCGGGTCGACGGTGGTGGTCGGTGTGGCCACGGCGGTCCCCTTCCCTCTGCGTCCGCCGCCCCCGCTCTGTGTGGGGAACGGACGTTCTCTAGTGTAGGTCGGATCCGGCGAGGACCACCCTCCTCACCGGGTGTGCCCTCGCCGGGTCCTGAGCCCCGTGCGGGTACCGCTCAGTCCTCGTCCGTGGCGTCGTCCGGGTTCGTCACCTGCGCACGACCAGCGGGATCGAGGTGGATCGACGTGCCGTCGTCGAGCTCCACGATCGGCTTGCCCTCGAGGTACGTCAGCGTCCAGCGCCACGTCGACGCGTCCACCGACTCCGCGGCCAACTCGTCCTCGACGCCGCGCACGGCGACGACGATCGCCTCCGGCAGTCGCTCGGGTGGCTGCCCACCGACGTTCCAGCGTGTCCCCAACTGCATGCGTGCCTCCCGTGCCGTCCTGTCGTCCGTGCTCGTGCCGACGACGGGCCGGGCCGCGCAGAGCGACCCGGTCCGTCGACGGCGACGCTACGCCTGCTGCTCGGCGAGCTCGATCTCGGTCACCGCGAGCTCCTCGCCGTCCGTGAACGACAGGTTCTCGATGCGACCCACGGCGGCCAGGTCGACCGCCGCCCGCTCGATGAGCGCCCGCTGCTCGGCCGGAGCAGCGACCACCGCACGCGTCACGGGCGTCTTCTGGGACGCCTTCGCGGCGGTCTTCGCACCACGGATGCCGATGAGCGCCTGGCCGACGGCCGCGAGCAGCCCCGTCGGCTCGGCCTGCGTCGGCAGTTCGGCGACCGACGGCCACTGCGCGCGGTGCACGCTGGTGTCGTGGGTCCAGGCCCACACCTCCTCGGTCGCGAACGGGAGGAACGGTGCCAGCAGACGCAGCAGCGCGTCGATCGCGGCACGCAGTGCCAGGACCGCGCTCGCCT
Organism: Curtobacterium sp. MCSS17_008; assembly: GCF_003234185.1. GTDB lineage: Bacteria > Actinomycetota > Actinomycetes > Actinomycetales > Microbacteriaceae > Curtobacterium. Next base: position 63,995 of record NZ_QKSM01000014.1, on the reverse strand, counting down.
GGGTCTCGTGCGTCGCGTCCGACGCGGTGCCGTAGGCGCGCTCCTTCACGAGCTCAAGGTAGTCGTCGCAGAACGTCCAGAAGAACCGCTCGGTCACCTCGAGCGCGCGGGCGTGGTCGAACCCGTCGAACGCCGTCGTGGCCTGCCCGATCACGGAGCCGAGCTCGGCCAGCATGTCGACGTCGAGCGCCTCGGTCACGGTCGTCGCGCCGCTCGGGAGCTCGAAGCCGTAGACGAACTTCGCTGCGTTGAGGACCTTGATCGCCAGACGACGACCGACCTTGATCTGCTTCGGGTTCTGCGGGTCGAACGCCGCGTCGGTGCCGAGCTTCGACGAGGCCGCCCAGTAGCGCACCGCGTCGGCGCCGTGCTGCTCGAGGATCGACAGCGGCGTGACGACGTTGCCCTTCGACTTCGACATCTTCTTGCGGTCCGGGTCCACGATGAAGCCGGAGATGCTCGCGTGCTTCCAGGGCGCGACGTCGGCCTCGAGCTGGCTGCGCAGGGCGGTCGTGAAGAGCCAGGTGCGGATGATGTCCTGCGCCTGCGGGCGGACGTCGTACGGGAACACCAGCTCGTACAGCTCGGTGTCGGTCTCCCACTTGCCCGCGAGCTGCGGGGTGAGCGACGAGGTCGCCCAGGTGTCCATCACGTCGAGCTCGCCCTGGAAGCCGCCGGGGACGCCGCGCTGGTCCTCCGAGTAGCCGGGAGCCGGCTCGGCCGCCGGGTCGACCGGCAGCTGGGCCTCGGTCGGGACGATCGGCTGGTCGAAGACCGGGTTGCCGTCGGCGTCGAGCGGGTACCAGACCGGGATCGGCACGCCGAAGAACCGCTGGCGCGAGATGAGCCAGTCACCGGACAGGCCGCCCACCCAGTTGTCGTAGCGGACGCGCATGAAGTCCGGGTGGAAGGCGATCTCCTCGCCGCGCTCGCGGAGGGTCTCCTTGAGCTGCTCATCGCGCGCGCCGTTGACGATGTACCACTGGCGGGTCGACACGATCTCGAGCGGCTTGTCGCCCTTCTCGAAGAACTTCACCGGGTGGTTGATCGTCTTGACGTCACCGACGAGCTCGCCGGACTCGGTGAGGGCGTCGACGACGACCTTCTTCGCCGAGAACACGGTCTTGCCCGCCATCTCGGCGTACAGCTCCTGACCGCGCTCGCTCTCGATCCAGTCCGGCTGCTCCGAACGGACGCGGCCGTCGAACCCGATGATCGCGCGGTTCGGCAGCTGGAGCTCGCGCCACCACACCACGTCGGTGGTGTCGCCGAAGGTGCAGACCATGGCGATGCCGGCGCCCTTGTCCTGCTGCGCCAGGTGGTGCGCGAGGACCGGGACCTCGACGTCGAACAGGGGGGAGCGGACCGTCGTGCCGAACAGGTCCTGGAAGCGCTCGTCGTCCGGGTGCGCGACGAGGGCGACGCAGGCGGGGAGGAGCTCGGGTCGGGTGGTCTGGATGACGACGTCCTCGCCCCCGTCGGTCCGGTGGAACGCCAGGCCGTGGTACGCCCCCGGCATCTCCTTGTCCTCGAGCTCGGCCTGCGCCACAGCGGTGCGGAAGGTGACGTCCCACAGCGTCGGGGCGTCGGCCTGGTAGGCCTCGCCGCGCTCGAGGTTGCGGAGGAAGGCCCGCTGGGCGCTCGCGCGCGAGGTGTCGTCGATGGTCCGGTACGACTGCGTCCAGTCCACCGACAGGCCGAGCGTGCGGAAGAGGTGCTCGAACTGCTGCTCGTCCTGCACCGTCAGGCGCTCGCAGAGCTCGATGAAGTTACGACGGGAGATCGGCAGCTGGTCCGCGGCCTTGGACGACTTGTTGTCGCCGCCCTCGAACGGCGGGACGAACGCCGGGTCGTAGGGGAGCTGCGGGTCGCAGCGGACGCCGTAGTAGTTCTGCACGCGACGCTCGGTCGGCAGGCCGTTGTCGTCCCAGCCCATCGGGTAGAAGACGTGCTTGCCGCGCATGCGCTCGTACCGGGCCTTGAGGTCGGTGTGCGTGTACGAGAACACGTGGCCGATGTGCAGCGAGCCCGAGGCGGTCGGCGGCGGGGTGTCGATCGAGTAGACGGCGTCCTTCGTGGCGCTGTCGCGGTCGAACCGGTAGGTGCCGTCCTGCTCCCAGACCGGGCCCCAGACCTGCTCGAGTCCGTCGACGGTGGGCTTGTCGGGCATGGGCTTCGACATGGCTGGGCCTTTCGATCGATGTGTGCGGCACCGAGTCCGTGATGAGGTGCCTGAGTGTCCGCGCGCGGTGCGCGGTTCCCTCATGCTAGCCGTCCCCGGCGTCGGAGCGCTCCATCTGGTACGCTACCGGGGTTTGTCCGGCGAGCGCGGTGTTCGTGAGGACTGCACAGTCGCTCTCCGCCGGACACCGAAGGCAAGACACAGCACTACCGGAGGAACGACTTGGCACCGAACGAAGCACTCCACCAGCACGGCGACCGGCCGCTGCGGACGAAGAGCGCCGCGAAGCGCGCACGCCGCAAGCTGACCGAGGACGACGTCACCGTCGTCGAGGAGTCGCTGCTCAAGCGTGCCGTCGCCGCCGCCGCCCTCGGCAACGCGATGGAGTGGTTCGACTTCGGCATCTTCGCGTACCTGACCGTCACGATCTCGAAGGTGTTCCTGCCGGCCGGCGACCCCACCTCGAACCTGGTCGCGACGTTCGGATTCTTCGCGGCCGCGTTCATCGTCCGCCCGATCGGCGGCGCCGTCTTCGGTCCGATCGGCGACAGGATCGGCCGGCAGAAGGTCCTCGCACTGACGATGATCCTGATGGCAGCCGGAACGCTCATGATCGGCCTGATCCCGTCGTACGACTCGATCGGCTTCTGGGCACCCGTGCTGCTCCTGGTGGCGCGCTTCGTGCAGGGCTTCTCGACCGGTGGTGAGTACGGCGGTGCGGCGACCTTCATCGCCGAGTACTCGCCGGACAAGCGTCGTGGGTTCATGGGCTCGTGGCTCGAGTTCGGCACGCTCGCGGGCTACGTGCTCGGCGCCTCGATCGTCACGATCCTGCAGTACACGATGCCCGAGGACGCCCTGCTGAGCTGGGGCTGGCGCATCCCGTTCATCGTCGCCGGCCCGCTCGGCCTCATCGGTCTCTACCTCCGGCTCAAGCTCGAGGAGACCCCGGCGTTCCAGAAGCAGCAGGAGCAGGCGGCCGAGCGCGAGTCGCAGAAGACGCCGTTCCTCAAGCTCTTCGCGGAGAACTGGCGCTCGCTCCTCATCTGCATCGGTCTGGTCCTCGTGTTCAACGTGACCGACTACATGCTGCTGTCGTACATGCCGACCTACCTCGAGACGAACCTCGGCCAGAACGCCACGTTCGGCCTGATCCTCATCGTCATCGTCATGATCCTCATGATGGTCGTCATCACCTTCGGCGGCCGCCTGTCCGACCGGTTCGGGCGGCGTCCCGTCCTCGCCGCGGGCTGCATCGGCTTCATCGTGCTGTCCTGGCCGGCCCTCAAGCTCGTGCAGTCGGGCACGGGCCCCGGCGTCTTCCTCGGCCTGCTCATCCTCGGCCTCGTGCTCGTCACGTTCACCTCGACCATGCCGTCCACGCTCCCGGCACTGTTCCCGACGATCATCCGCTACGGCGCGCTCGCGATCGCGTTCAACGTGTCCGTCTCGCTGTTCGGCGGCACGACGCCCCTCGCGACGCAGGCGCTCATCGCCGGCGCGAAGGACGCCGGGCTGTCGTGGGCCGAGGACATCCCGGCGTTCTACCTCATGCTCGCGGCCGTGATCGGCCTCGTCGCCGTCTACTTCACGAAGGAGACGGCCGCGACACCGCTCATGGGCTCCGGACCGACCGTCGCGCACGAGGACGAGGTCGCCGACGTCATCAAGGACTACAACGACCCGACGTCGGAGCTCGCGCAGTCCGACTGGGCGAAGGACTTCTCGACGAGCGAGATCCCGATCATCAGCGGCGACGCTCCCACCAGCGGCCAGGACAGGACGACCGCGGGCTCGTAGCGGTCCGGTCAGGCGCCGGCAGCCAGCCGTTCGGACGCATCGAGCAGGCGGGCGGTCGCCGGGTGCTCCGGCGTCTCGAGCACCCGCGCCGCCGGACCGCGTTCGACGACCCGGCCCTCGTGCACGACGAGCACGTCGTCGGCCATCCGTCGCACGGCCCGCAGGTCGTGCGACACGAACACCATCGCGACGCCCGTCTCGTCACGGAGCCGCTCGAGCAGCGTGAGCACCGCGTGCTGCACGGTGGCGTCGAGCGCCGTCACGGGCTCGTCGAGCACGACCACCTCCGGCGAGGTCGCCAGCGCCCGGGCGATCGCGAGCCGCTGCCGCTGCCCGCCGGACAGCGTGCGCGGGGAGCGGGGCCGCAGCGCGGGGTCGAGCCCGACCTGCCGGAGCGCGGCGTCGATCTGCTCGGCCACGGCACCCTGCGCTCGGCGCTCGGCGCCGTCCGTCAGCGCGTCGGCCAGGACCCGTTCGACCGTCCACCGGTCGTCGAACGTCGCCCCGGGGTCCTGCACGACGGCTGCGATGCGGTGCCGACGCGGGCGCCGGTCGCGTTCGGGCAGCGGCACCCAGGCGGCACCGTCGAGGGTGACCGTGCCGGTGTCGGGCGTCTCGAGTCCGAGCAGCATCCGGGCCACCGTCGTCTTGCCGGACCCTGAGGCGCCGATGACCCCCGTCACCCGGCCCGGCAGCACCGCGAGGGACACGTCCTGCGCGGCGGACACGCCCCCGAACGACCGGGAGAGCGCGTCGGCCTCGAGCAGCGGCGCGGATCGCTGGACCGGGGCCGCGGTCGTCGCCCCACTGCGCGCCGTCCCCGCGCGCGCGGCCTGCACCAGCGCCTGCGTCGCGGTGTGCGCCGGCGCGGCGAAGACCTCGGCGACCCGTCCGGACTCGACGACGGTGCCGTCGTCGACGACGACCACACGGTCCGCCCACCCGGCGACGAGCCCCAGGTCGTGCGTGATGACGAGGAGTCCCGCACCCCGCTCCTGCGCCGCCCGCAACTGCTCCATGACGGTGACCGCGACGGCGGCGTCGAGCGCCGTCGTCGGCTCGTCCGCCACGACGAGTGCGGGGGAGGCCACGGTCGCCGCCGCGATGAGCGCCCGCTGCCGCATCCCACCCGACAGCGTCCCGGCGAGCCGTCCGTCCGTCGCCAGGTCCGGGTCGAGGCCGACCGCGCGCAGGGCCTCGCGCACCGCCTCGACCCGGTCCGCCGCTCGGAGGTCGGTGTGCAGGCGGAGGGCGTCGGCGACCTCGCGGCCGACGGGACGCAGCGGGTCGAGTGCGCCGAGCGCCTCCTGACCCACGTAGCCGACGGTCGAGCCGCGCAGCCGGCGCCACCGTCGCTCGGACAGGCCGCGGACGTCGGTGCCGCCGAGGTCGAGCCGGTCGGCGGTCACGGCGGCGCCCGGCGCCGACAGACCGAGTGCGGCCCGGGCGGTCACGGTCTTGCCCGAGCCGGACGCCCCGACCAGGGCGACGCACTCGCCGGCGTCGACGTGCAGGCCGACGTCCCGCACCACGGTCGTGCCGCCGATCGCGACGGAGAGCCCCCGGACGTCGAGCACCCGCTGTGTGCCGGTCACCGCCTGGCCCCCGCACGCCGCACCGCGCGCCCGAGCACCGTCACCGCCGTGGCGAGGACCACGATCGCGAGCCCGGGGAACGTGCTCATCCACGGCGCCGTCAGCAGGTACGTGCGGCCGTCGGCGAGCATCGCGCCCCACTCGGGCGCCGGTGGCGGTGTCCCGACGCCCAGGTAGCTCAGCGCCGAGGCCCACACCACGGCCTGTCCGACGCCGAGGGTGGCCACGGCGACGACCGGCCACAGGGCCGCGGGCAGCACGTGGCGGACGAGGATGCGGCCGGGGGACCGGCCCTGCAGCACGGCAGTCTCGACCACCTGCGACGACCGGGCCGTGCGGACGAGCCCGCGCACGATCCGGGCGTACCCGGGTGCCGTCGCGAACCCGACGGCCAGGGTCGCCGGCACCGGCCCGGGCCCGGTCACCGCGATGACGACGAGCGCGACGAGCAACAGCGGCAGCGCGAAGGCCACCTCGGTGACCCGGCCGACGACGGCGTCGACGAACCGCCCGCCGAGACCGGCGACCGTGCCGAGCACGACGCCGGACAGCCCACCGACCAGGGTCGCGACGACGCCGACGACGAGCGACGCCCGCGTGCCGGCGACGACGCGCGCGAACACGTCGCGTCCCGACTCGTCAGTGCCGAACGGATGCGCAGCGCTCGGGCCGGCCAGTGCGTCGGCCGGGTGCACCGCGAGCGGGTCGCCGCCGCCGAGCAGTGACGGCCAGAGCGCCGCCAGCACCGCGAACGCGACGACCACCGCGGCGACCGTGCCGGTCGGCCCGAGCGTCCCCCCACGAGACCGCTCGGACCGACCGCCGACCGCCGGACGCGCACCGGCCTGGAGGCCCGGGTCCACGATGCCGCTCACCGCGCGCCCGCCCCGTGCTCGGTCCGCAGACGTGCCCGCCGCCGCGCACCCGTCACGGTGCGCGCGTCGCGCCCGCGTGGGTCGACGACCCGCTCGACCACGTCCGCGACCGCGAGCACGACGACGTAGGCGGCCGCCGAGACGAGGGCGATCCCCGCCACGAGCGGCATGTCCCGCTGCGTCACCGCCGTCACCAGCGCACGCCCGATGCCGGGCAGGGCGAACACCGACTCGACGACCACGGCGCCGGACACCAGCGACCCGAACGCCCACGCGGACAGGGCGATGCCCGGGAGCGCCGCGTGCCGGAGCAGGTGCCGTCCGAACAGCCCCGCGCGGGACTCCCCGCGGCCCCGCGCGGCGAGTGCGAACGCCGACCGTTGGGCGTCGACGACCCCGTCACGCACCGTCTCGGCCAGGTACCCGGCGACCGGCACGGCGACCGTCAGGACGGGCAGGACCCACCCGCGCGGACTGCCGTCCGAGACAGCCGGCACCCACCCGAGGGAACTCGCGAAGACGACGATGAGCACGCTGCCGAGCCAGAAGTGCGGGACGACGCTCGCGGTCACCGTGATCGCGCCCGTCAGCGCCGCCGCGACCCGTCCGCGCTGGGTCGACCACCACGCGGCGACGACCGCCAGCACCCAGGCGACGACGAGCCCGGTGACCGCGAGCGTCAGCGTCACCGGCAGCTGCTGGGCGAGGAGCGTCGACACGGGCGTGCGGAACGCGTACGAGTCACCGAGGTGTCCGGTGGCCAGGCGACCGAGGAACACCGCGTACTGCACGAGCACCGGCTGGTCGAGCCCGTACTCGCGGCGCACCGCGTCGACGGCCTCGGCCGAGGCCTGCGACCCCGGCCCACCGAGGATCGCGAGTGCCGGGTCACCGGGGATGAGCCGGATCGCGACGAAGACGATCGTGGCGACCGCCCAGAGCACGCCGATGCCGCCGGCCAGCCGGCGGAGGCCCCACAGGGTCCATGCCGACCAGCCGGCGGAGCGGCGGTCGCGGGACGGGCGCAGGGGGTGCCTCCCGGCCAGCCCGCCCGTCAGCGTGCGATCCACGCGGAGCCGAACCAGGGCGTGGAGACCGAGGTGGTCTCGATGCCGTGGACGGCGGAGCGGTACAGGAAGTGGTTCTGCTGGTCGTACAGCGGCAGGACGGTGCCGCTCGCCAGGATGCGCTGCTGCGCCTGCCGGTACAGGTCGGCGCGCTCGTCCGCGGCGGACGTGCGTGCCGCGCGCCGGAGCAGGTCGTCGACGGTCGGGTCGTCGAGCTGGGCCAGGTTCGCGAAGTAGCCGGACGGTGCGGGCTCGATGCTCGCGCTGTCGTAGAGGGTCCGGAGCACGTCGGGGCCGACCTTCGTGTACGGCGCGCTGACGACGTCGTACTCGTTCGCGGCGAGGGCGGCGTACCAGCTCGACAGGTCCAGCTCCTCGAGCCGGACGTCGAACCCGACGGCCTTCTCCGAGGCCTGGATCTGATGGAACAGGCTCCGCTCGGCCGGCACGGACTGGTTCGTCGAGACCGGGAACGTGACCGTGAGGCGCTGGCCGTCCTTCTCGCGGACCCCGTCGCTGCCGACCTTCCAACCGGCCTCGTCGAGCAGCCTCTCGGCCGTACTCGGCGAGTACTCGAACAGTGCGGGGTCGGAGTACCCGTCGGGCTCGACGCTGGACAGCACCGAGTACGAGCGCTTCGCGGTGCCGAGGAACAGGCTCTCCAGGCCCGGGTCGATGTCGGCACCGGCGATGAAGGCCTTGCGGACGGCCTCGTCACGGAACACCCCGTGGCCGGAGTTCAGCTCGAGGCGGTTCGACGCGCCGGGGCGCGGCGCGTCGAGGTCGCGTACCGCGCCCTTCGTGGACGCAGACTCCAGCTGGTCGGGCTGGGCGTTGTCGATGACGTCGACCTGGCCGGCCTGCAGCGCCGCGTACCGCGAGGTCGAGTCCGGCAGGAACCGCCAGGTGATGCCGTCGAGCCGGGGGCCGTCGCCGTCCGTGAGGGGCGTGTAGGCCTCGTTCTTCGTGAGGGTGACCCGGTCGCCGTGCTGCCAGTCGCTGACCGTGAAGGGACCGGTGCCGACGGGGGACTCGCAGTTCGTCGCCTGCGGGCGCTGCAGCGCCTTCGGCGACTCCATGCCGACCCAGGGCTGCGAGAACGACTCGAGGAGCGCGCTGTCCGGGCGGCTCAACGAGAGCGTCACGGTGTGCTCGTCGGTCGCCGTGGCCTCGTCGACCGACTGCAGCGCGAGGTAGCCCGTGCTCGACGCGGTCGCCGGGTCCTGCACGTGCTCGATGTTCGCGACCACTGCGGCCGCGTCGAACGGGGTGCCGTCGGAGAACGTGACGTCCTCGCGCAGGTCGAGCGTCAGGGTCTTCCCGTCGTCGCTCGTGGTCCACCCCGTCGCGAGGGCCGGCGTCGGCTCCCCGTCGCGGTCGAGCCCGGTCAGCATCTCGATGTACTGGGTCGACAGCAGGGCCTGCGGGTAGTTGCCGCCGACGTGCGGGTCGAGGCAGGTCGGCTCGGCGTCGCCCGAGGCGTAGGTGAGCGTCCCGCCGTCGACGGGCGTGCTGTCGGAGGTGGCCGCACCGCCGCCGGTGCAGGCGGTGAGGGCGAGCAGGACCGCGGCGGCACCCGCGGACGCGGCCAGCGGTCGACGAGCGCGGGTTCGGGTTTGTTGTACTCGGTCCAAGATCATGGCTGGTCGAGTCTAGCGGTTTACTGGCGACATGGACGAGACGATGCGCCGCGGTGGCCGCCCCCGACGCTCCAGTGCCGAGGTGCTCGCCGACGCGGCAGCCGAGCTGTTCCTCGAGCAGGGCTACGCCCGCACGACCGTCGACCACATCGCCGTCCGCGCCGGGGTCAGTCGGGCGACGTTCTTCAACTACTTCGGCGCGAAGTCGGACGTGCTCTGGCTCGAGCTCGACGCCGCGGTCGCCGACATCCCGGTGTTCCTCGCCGCCTCGACGGAGCAGAGCCCGGTGCGTGCCGTGGAGGAGGCACTGCTCGCGGCGGCCCGGGCGCACGACCCGGAGCGGGTGCCGTGGGCGATCGCGCAGGCCGAGGTCATGGACATCGGCACCGAGCTCGTCGCGAGCGTGGCCGCGCGGGTGATGGCGCAGCACGGGGCGGTGTCGGCGTTCGTCGGTGCCCGGACGGGGGAGCACCCGACGTCGCTCTGGCCGCAGACCGTGTCCGGCGCGCTGCTCGGGGCGGCGGCCGCGGCGTTCGGGGTGTGGGTCGCGGACGGCGTCGGGAGGCGGTCGCTCGTCGAGTACGTCGGCGCGGCGCTCACCCCGGTGGCCGCCGGGCTCGACGCGCGCTGACCCCACCGGCGCAGGCTGCTACTCGGCGCGCAGCGTTCCCGCCCCGCCGGCCGCGACGTCCTCGACGGTGCCGTCGCGCACCATCGCCGGCACCGCTGTGTCGCCTCGGGGCACGAGCGAGGCGTCGCCCGGGATGCTCAGGGTGAGCACCGCCTCCTCGACGTACCGGCTCTCCTCGAGCGAGGCCTCCACCCGGCGCAGCCGCACGGCGACGTGCTCCTCGTCCTCGTTGCCGGTCAGGTCCACCGCGGCCACGAGGAACACCCGCGACGGCCCCACGAACTCCAGGTGCAGGTAGGTCACCCGCTCCACCTCGTCACGGCGGAGCAGCTCGGTGAGCACGGCGTCCTCGAGCTCGGGCGAGGTGGCCTCGCCCACCAGGAACCGCCGGTTCCGCTCGATGAGCACGATCGCGACGACGCCGAGCAGCAGGCCGACCGCGATGGAGCCGACGGCGTCGAAGACCGCGAGCCCGGTCAGCTGGTGCAGGAACACGCCGAGGAACGCGATGACGAGACCGATCAGCGCGGCGGCGTCCTCGGCGAAGACGGCACGCAGCGTCGGGTTCGACGACTGCAGCACGTGGCGGAGCACCGGGACGCGACGCTTCGTCGCGGCGCCGTGCGCCTGTCGGTACGCCTGCAGGAAGCTCGTGCCCTCGAGCACGAACGCGATGCCGAGCACGACGTAGTTGAGGACGACGTCCTCGGCGGGACCGGTCTCGCCGAGCTCGGTGATGCCGTGCCAGATCGACACGACGGCGCCCGCGGTGAACAGCCCGAACGCCGCGAACATGGACCAGATGTAGGTCTCGCGGCCGTAGCCGAGCGGGTGCTTCCGGTCCCGCTGCTTGGCCCCGCGCCGTTCGGCGACGAGCAGGAAGACCTCGTTGCCCGTGTCGGCCCACGAGTGCGCGGCCTCGGCGGTCATCGACGCCGACCCGGAGACCAGGGACGCGATGGTCTTGGCGATGGCCACGAGCAGGTTCGCGGCGAAGGCGATGACGACGGTGAGCAGGGACCCGGGACGGTCCTGCTTCTCGGACGAGGGCATCGGCCCAGCATGCTCCGTCTCTTGTAGACTCGTCCCACCAGGCATCGATCCGGCCATCACCGGGGAGCCTCCGGAAGAACGCGGCAGCACCACCGCCGTCAGTAGAACCGGGCGGACCGGACCGCACCCTCTCCGGACAACGAGCGGTCGGGACCTGCGCGAGCAGTGCCCGGCAAGCGAGGTGGTACCGCGGAGCAGTGCTTCCGTCCTCGTGGAGACGAACCGACCCACAGGAGCCCACGGTGCGCTACCCCCTCAACCGTCCTGCAGACGACACAGCAGCCGGCGTCACGCCGTCCCCGTCCTTCCCCGCCGTCGAGCAGGGGATCCTCGCCTTCTGGAAGGGCGACGACACCTTCCAGGCGTCGATCGACCAGCGCGAGGGCTGCCCCGAGTGGACGTTCTACGACGGCCCGCCCTTCGCGAACGGCCTGCCGCACTACGGGCACCTGCTCACCGGCTACGCGAAGGACGTCTTCCCGCGCTACCAGACGATGCGGGGCAAGCAGGTGCACCGCCGCTTCGGCTGGGACACCCACGGGCTGCCCGCCGAGCTCGAGGCGATGCGCCAGCTCGGCATCACCGAGAAGCACGAGATCGACGACATGGGCGTCGACGTGTTCAACGCCGCCGCCAAGAAGTCGGTGCTGCAGTACACCGACGAGTGGCAGGCGTACGTCACCCGTCAGGCACGCTGGGTCGACTTCGAGGACGACTACAAGACCCTCGACGTCACCTTCATGGAGAGCGTGCTCTGGGCCTGGAAGCAGCTCTGGGACAAGGGCCTGGCCTACGAGGGCTTCCGCGTCCTGCCGTACTGCTGGAACGACCAGACGCCGCTGTCGAACCACGAGCTGCGCATGGACGACGACGTCTACAAGATGCGCCAGGACCAGTCGGTCACCGTCGCGTTCCCGCTCCGCGGGACCCGCGCGGACGAGCTCGGCGTGACCGGGGTGCGGGCCCTCGCCTGGACGACGACCCCCTGGACGCTCCCGACGAACGCGGCGCTCGCGGTCGGCCCGGAGATCGCCTACGCGGTCGTGCCGGCCGGGCCGGGAGGCGCGGCCGACGGCGGCGAGGCGGGCTCGGCGCGGTACCTCCTCGCGTCGGACACCGTGGCCGCCCACGCGAAGGACCTCGGCTACGAGTCGGCGGACGACGCGCTCGCCGCCGTGCTCCGCACGGTCGCCGGCGCCGAGCTCGACAACGTCGAGTACGAGCGCCTGTTCGACTTCCTGGCGGACCAGGAGGGCTACGAGCACGCGTGGCGGATCCTGGTCGCCGAGTACGTCGAGACGGGCGAGGGCACGGGCATCGTGCACCAGGCCCCGGCGTACGGCGCGGACGACCAGGAGGTCTGTGCCGCCGCGGGCATCCCCGTCGTGCTGTCGCTCGACGAGGGCGGCGTCTTCACGTCGCAGTTCGGCGACGTCGCCGGCATGCTGTGGTCGGACGCCAACAAGCCGCTGACGAAGGCCGTGCGCGACACGGGTCGTCTGCTCCGCCAGGCGTCGTACGAGCACAGCTACCCGCACTGCTGGCGCTGCCGGAAGCCGCTCATCTACAAGGCGGTCTCGTCGTGGTTCGTCCGCGTCACCGAGTTCCGCGACCGGATGGGTGAGCTCAACCAGGACATCAACTGGGTGCCGGACAACGTCAAGGACGGCCAGTTCGGCAAGTGGGTCGGCAACGCGATCGACTGGTCGGTCTCCCGCAACCGCTACTTCGGCACGCCCATCCCGGTGTGGCAGTCGGACGACCCCGAGTTCCCGCGCACCGACGTGTACGGCTCGCTCGAGGAGCTCGAGCGCGACTTCGGCCGGCTCCCGCTGAACGCCGACGGCGAGGTCGACCTGCACCGTCCGTTCATCGACGACCTGACCCGCCCGAACCCGGACGACCCCTCGGGGAAGGCCACGATGCGCCGCATCTCGGACGTGTTCGACGTGTGGTTCGACTCCGGCTCGATGCCGTACGCGCAGGTCCACTACCCGTTCGAGAACCGCGAGTGGTTCGAGGAGCACAGCCCCGCGGACTTCATCGTCGAGTACATCGGGCAGACCCGCGGCTGGTTCTACGTCATGCACGCGCTGTCCACCGCGCTGTTCGACCGCCCGGCCTTCCGGAACGTCATCAGCCACGGCATCGTGCTCGGCTCCGACGGCCAGAAGATGTCGAAGAGCCTGCGGAACTACCCCGACGTCTCCGAGGTGTTCGACCGTGACGGCGCCGACGCGATGCGCTGGTTCCTCATGTCCTCGTCGGTGATCCGCGGCGGCAACCTCGTCGTGACCGAGGAGGGCATCCGCCAGGGCGTCCGCGAGTTCCTGCTGCCGCTGTGGTCGACGTACTACTTCTTCACGCTGTACTCGAACGCCTCCGGTGCCTCGGGGTACCAGGCCACCCGGCGCACGGACAGCACCGACGTGCTCGACCGCTACCTGCTCGCGAAGACCCGCGTGCTCGTGACGGACGTGACCACGCACCTCGACGCGCTCGACACCCCGCTCGCGGCCCAGGCCGTCCGCGACTTCGCCGACGTGCTGACGAACTGGTACGTGCGTCGGTCGCGCGACAAGTTCTGGCTCGGCGCGGAGTCCTCGCCCGACGCCCGGGCCGCGTTCGACACGCTGTACACCGTGCTCGAGACGCTCACCCGCGTCGCCGCCCCGCTCGCACCGCTCGTCACCGAGGAGGTCTGGAAGGGCCTGACCGGCGGACGCAGCGTGCACCTCGAGGACTTCCCGGAGCCCGACGAGTTCCCGGCCGACGACGCCCTCGTCGCCGCGATGGACCGCGTGCGCGACGTCGCATCGAAGGGGCTCGCGCTCCGCAAGGCCACCGGCCGTCGAGTCCGCCTGCCGCTCGCGACGCTGACCCTGGTCGTGCCGGATCCCGCAGGCGTCGAGCCGTTCGCGGACATCCTGCGCGACGAACTCAACGTCAAGCAGGTCGTGCTCGAGCAGCAGGAGGAGTCCTCGCTCGGCCGCTACGGCATCGAGCGGAAGCTCACCGTCAACGCCCGCGCCGCCGGTCCGCGCATCGGGAAGCAGGTGCAGCAGGTGATCCCGGCCGCCAAGAAGGGTGACTGGGTCGCGACCGAGTCCGGCGTGACCGTCGGCGGTGTCGACCTCGTCGAGGGGGAGTACACGCTCGACCTCACCGTCGCGGACGACTCCGTCGCGGTGGCCTTCCTGGACGGCGGCGGCTTCGCGGTGCTCGACACCGTGACCACGCCCGAGCTCGAGGCCGAGGGGCTCGCCCGCGACGTCGTGCGCGCCGTGCAGCAGGCCCGCCGTGACGCCAACCTCGACGTCAGCGACCGCATCGTCCTGACGCTCCGCGTCTCCGAGGACGCGCACGGACCGGTCCGCGCGCACGAGCAGCTCATCGCGGGGGAGACCCTGGCGACGAGCGTCGAGGTGACCACGACGACGTTCGCTCCCGGCGAGGGCTCGGACGTCGGCGACGGTGCGAAGGTGTCCGTGGAGGTGGCACGCGCATGAGCGACAGCGAGCAGTACGACGACGACCACGACGGCATCGAGGACCTCGGTCCGCTCGACGACACGGCCGGGGTCCGGATCCCGGTCGGTCCGTCCGGCGACGCGTCGTCGACCGAGGCCCTGCCCTACGGCGGGGACGACGACGAGGTGCGGCGCGTCGAGGCGGCGCTGTACGCCCGCATCGGCGAGCAGGCGCCCGAGCACCGCCTGACCGCGACCCGTCGCGCCGTCGAGCTCCTCGGCGACCCGCACCTGGCCTACCCGGTCATCCACGTCACGGGCACGAACGGCAAGACGTCGACCGCGCGCATGACCGAGAGCATCGTCCGGGCACACGGGCTCCGCACCGGCCTCATGACGAGCCCGCACCTGGTGTCGATCCGGGAGCGCATCGTCATCGACGGCGAACCCATCGCCGCGGACCGGTTCGTCGAGAACTGGGACGACATCACGCCGATCCTCGAGATGACGGACAAGGAGCTCAGCGACAAGGGCGAGCAGCCGTTGACCTTCTTCGAGGCGCTGACCGTCCTCGCGCTGGCGTGCTTCGCCGAGGCACCGGTCGACGTCGCCGTCATCGAGGTCGGCATGGGCGGCGAGTGGGACTCCACCAACGTCGTGCAGAGCCAGGTGCAGGTCATCACCCCCGTCGCGATCGACCACGCCAAGCAGCTCGGGTCGACCGTCGCAGAGATCGCCCGCACGAAGTCCGGCATCATCAAGCCGTCCTCGTCGGTGGTGTCGAGCGCGCAGACGCCCGAGGCGCTCGCCGAGTTGCAGCGCGCCGCCGAGCTCACCGAGTCGACGCTCGCGGTCGAGGGCACGGGGTTCTCCGTCTTGTCCGACACCCCGGCGGTCGGCGGGCAGCTCGTCACCGTGCAGGGCATCGCCGGGCGCTACGACGACCTGTTCGTCCCGCTCTTCGGCCAGCACCAGGCGCACAACGCCGCCGTCGCGATCGCAGCGGTCGAGTCGTTCCTCGGGCGCGGTTCGCAGGCCCTCGACGAGGACGTCCTGTCCGAGGGGCTCGCGAACGCGACGAGCCCCGGCCGCCTGCAGCCGATCGCCCAGGAGCCCACCGTCGTGGTGGACGCCGCCCACAACCCGCACGGGGCCCGCGCCCTGGCGGAGGCGCTGCCGGTCGCGTTCCCGTCCGAGCACGTCGTCGGCGTGGTCGGGATCCTCGGTGACAAGGACGCCCGCGGCTTCGTCCGGGCGCTCAAGGACGTCGTGCAGACCTTCGTCGTCACGCAGCCGCCGGGGGACCGCGCACTCGACGCCGACGCGTTCGCCCGCGTCGTCGTGGCCGAGGTGGGCGAGGACCGCGTGGTCGTCGAGCCCTCGCTCGAGCAGGCGCTGCAGGAAGCACGCGACCTGGCGGACGAGGCGGACGCCGAGGACGCCCTGGTGCTCGTCGCCGGCTCCATCGTGATGGTGGGCAAGGTCATGGACCTCGTCCACGGCGAGGGGCTGCGTCCAGGAGGAGGTGCGGCGGCATGACGGACTCACCACGTGCCTCCCGGCCGGGTCGGGAGCCGCGCATGCGGAAGCCTCGACGTGACCGCGGGGCGCAGGAGAGCCTGCTGTCGATCACCCTGGTGCTCGAGGCGGTCATGTTCTTCTTCCCGATGCTCGTCGTGTACGGGAAGGGCACGCTGCCCCCGCTCGCCGCGTTCGGTGGGGGGATCCTGGCGATCATCGTCCTCGCAGCTGCCTCACGCCTGACGGGCAACCCGGCCGGTGTATGGTTCGGGTGGCTGCTGCAGGCGGCCATCCTCGCCACCGGCTTCATCGAGCCCTTCATGTTCGTCGTCGGCGCGGTGTTCCTGGCGCTGTGGGTGTTCTGCTTCGTCAAGGGCGGTCAGCTCGACCGGCAGAACGCCGCGTACCGGGCCGCCCAGGCCGAGGACTGACCACCACCGAACCACAGGAGAACTGCGTGTCCGATCTCGAAGAGACCCTCGTCCTCGTCAAGCCCGACGGCGTCGCCCGCCAGCTCACCGGAGAGGTCCTCCGCCGGATCGAGGCCAAGGGCTACGAGATCGTCGACCTCAAGATGGTGACCGCGCCGCGCGAGCTGCTCGACGCCCACTACGAGGAGCACCAGGGCAAGCCGTTCTTCGAGCCGCTCGTGGAGTTCATGCAGTCCGGCCCGGTCGTCGCCGTGCGCGTCGCCGGCAACGGCGTCATCCAGGGTTTCCGCTCCCTCGCCGGCACGACCGACCCGACCACCGCCGCACCGGGCACCATCCGTGGCGACCTCGGCCGCGACTGGGGCCTCAAGGTGCAGCAGAACCTCGTGCACGGCTCGGACTCGCCGGAGTCGGCGGCACGCGAGCTCGCCCTCTGGTTCGCGTGACCCCGGGAACGCAGGAGCAGACGCGATGACGAACAACGACCGGCCCACCAAGAACGAGCGCCGGCAGCACGCCCGCGACGTCGCCCGGCAGCGTGCCGAGGCCGAGAAGCGCCGCAAGCGCCGCAACAAGTGGTTCCTGCAGGGCGGCATCGGCCTGGGCATCGTGGCCGTCGCGGCGATCGTCGCGATCGTCGTGGTGAACGTGAACAGCGGCGGCACCACCTCGGCCGCGGGCCCGAAGAACATGGTCACCGGCGGCATCCAGTTCACCGGCGGTGACGGGGAGATCGAGCCCGTCACGACCGGCGGTGTCTCCGCCGACGGCACCCCGTCGCCCGTCGCGACCGCCGACAGCGACGGCAAGGTCAAGGTCGTCGAGTACGTCGACTGGGCCTGCCCGGTGTGCAAGCAGTTCGAGGCCGCCTACTCGGACCAGATCACGGACTTCGTGAAGGACGGCACGGCGACGCTCGAGGTCCACCCGGTCTCGATCCTCGACCGCAGCTACCTCGGTTCGCGCTACGCCAGCCGTGCAGCGAACGCCGCGATGTGCGTCGCGAACTACGCGCCGGACAAGTTCCTCGACGTGCAGACGCAGTTCTTCGAGAAGCAGCCCGAAGAGGGCACCAAGGGTCTGACGAACGCCGAGATCGCCGACCTGGTGGAGGCCGGCGGGGCGACGGGCTCCGACGTCTCCGAGTGCCTGTCGAACGAGACCTACAAGGGGTGGGTGACGAAGGTGACGAACCAGGTGACCTCGGACCCGGCGGTCGCCGGCCCGCAGGGCTTCGGGACGCCGACGATCCTGGTGAACGGGCAGCGCGTGGAGTCGCTCACCGAGGTCGTGCCGACCATCGAGGCCGCCGCGAAGTAGCCGTTCCGCACGACGACGGCCCCGCCGCTCCCGACCAGGGAGCGCGGGGCCGTCCTCGTTCACGGGGCCGTGCGGGCGCAGGCGCGCCGGGGTGGTCGGGCCGGGCCGGGTCGGGCGTGCGGTGCTCGGCCGGGTCGGGCGTGCCTGGTCGGGTCGGGCGTGCCTGGTCGTCCTGTCACACCAGGTACGCCCGTTCCAGCTCGCCATCGCGGGTGACCTGGTCGGATCGGGCGTGCCTGGTCGTCCTGTCACACCAGGTACGCCCGTTCCGACCGGGCATCGCGGGTGACCTGGGAAGGATCGGGCGCGGCGAGGACACGCGCGCGGACAGCACGCGCAGCGTCGGGAACGCCTCGGTGGCGGCAGCGCGAGGCGCTACCGATCGTGGGCCGGGCGTCAGATCGGGAGCGTCGTGAGCACCCGCGGGAAGACGATGAGGATGCAGACCACGATCACGGCGTAGTTCGCCAGCACGAACGCCCACGAGTACGGCAGCAGCGTCCTCCCGACGCGCTGGACACCGGCGCCGAAGCGGCCCTGCGCGGCGTTCCAGGTCGTGAAGATCCAGAACATCGGGATCGTCACCGACCAGACGAGCATGCACCAGGGGCACAGGTACCCGATGACCCACACGGTCTGCGTGAACAGCCAGGTCACGAACACCCAGGCGAGGAACACGCCCGCGTTGAAGAGGATCCAGAACCAGCGGTTCCCGTTCCGCATCCCGGCGAGCAGCACGACCCCGACGGCGATCGGCGCGACGAAGCCCATGACGCCGAGCAGCGGGTTCGGGAACCCGAAGAGCGACCCCTGCCAGCTCGTCATCACCTGCGAGCAGTTCACGAACGGGCTGACGTCGCAGCTGAGCGCCTTCGTCGGGTTCTCGAACTTCGCGAACTCGTCCAGCACGAGGTTGAACGCGGCGTAGAGGCCGACCGCACCGGTGACGATGAGGAAGACCGCCATGGCGACGGGGCGGCGGGGCGTGGTTGCGCTCGTGCTCACGGCGTCATCATCGCATGCCCGTTCCGGTACTTTCCTGGCACCTCGTGCGACAATGGCTGCAGTCGCGCGGCCGATCCGTGCGGCGAGAGAGCTTTCCGGGCGCAGCCCGGACGATCAGGTGCGGTGAGAGCGCGCCGTGACCGGGACTCGCGTCACGCCGATGCCGAGCCGGACGGGCCGGGTGCCCGACACGGAACGGCCACGGACCGAACGCCGGGATGACGCGGACCGGTCACAAGACAGCGAACGCGGGGGCGTGGACGCCGCCCGTGACAACCACAGAATTCCCGCCGTCCGTCAGGGCGCGAGTGGGGCCGAGGAGTGCACCAGATCCATGGTGGAGCAGAACACCGACAACCCGAACAACGAAGAAGTCGCACCGAAGCGCCGGGGCCGCCTGTTCGGCAGCCGCCGCGCACGGTCCACCGGCCAGGAGGCCCGTGGTGACGTCGACGAGACGACCCAGGACGTCGAGACGGTCGCGCTGACCGACGACGCGCCAACCGACGACGCACCGGCCGGCGACGCTCCTGCCGCGGACGAGACGGCCGCGTCGACCACGACCGACGCCGCGTCGGCCCCGGTCGAGGTCGCCGTCGAGCAGGTCGCGAGCCCGGGTACCGAGCCGCAGGACGTGTCGACCGTGACCGGGAGCCAGCCCGTGGTCACCGGCGACGCGTCGACGGAGGCCGAGCCCGCGCAGGCCGACCGCACCGAGTCCGCAGCCGCGGCCGCCGGTGCGGAGACCGCCGCGACGGAGGAGGAGCCCGGGGCTGCCGCACCCGCGACCGAGGTGACGGGCGCCGGCGAGGGGAGCCCCGCCTCCCGGCCGGAGCCCACGTCCGCTCCGGAGGCCGACGAGCCGTTCGTGCCGAAGGCGACGAGCACGCTGAGCCTGATCTTCCACGCCCCGGTCCTGCCCGACCTGCCGGTCCGCGCCGCCCGTGACGAGGACGAGGACGAGGACGAGGAGCAGGGCGGCGGTCGCCGTCGATCGCGCCGCCGGGGGAGCAGCGCCGACCGCCAGGAGCGCGGCGCCCGCGAGCCGCGCGACCACCAGGAGCCCCGCCGCCGCGAGCCCGAGCTCATCACCGAGCCGCAGCGCATCAAGGGGTCGACCCGTCTCGAGGCGAAGAAGCAGCGCCGGCGCGACGGGCGTGATGCCGGTCGTCGTCGCACCGTCATCACCGAGGACGAGTTCCTCGCCCGCCGCGAGAGCGTCGACCGGCAGATGATCGTCCGGTCGAGCTCGTCCAAGATCGAGATCGGCGTGCTGGAGGACAACGTCCTCGCCGAGCACTACGTCACGAAGTCGCACAACGTGTCGCTCATCGGCAACGTGTACCTCGGCAAGGTGCAGAACGTGCTGCCCTCCATGGAGGCGGCCTTCGTGGACATCGGCCGCGGTCGCAACGCCGTGCTCTACGCGGGCGAGGTCGACTGGGCGTCGGTCGACACCGGGAACCACGGTCGCCGCATCGAGGCCGCCTTGAAGCCGGGCGACAAGGTGCTCGTGCAGGTCACGAAGGACCCGGTCGGGCACAAGGGTGCCCGTCTCACCTCGCAGATCTCGCTGCCGGGTCGCTACCTGGTGTACGTGCCGAACGGCTCGATGAACGGGATCTCGCGCAAGCTGCCCGACACCGAGCGTGCGCGGCTCAAGAAGATCCTCAAGGAGGTCCTGCCGGAGCACGCGGGCGTCATCGTCCGCACCGCCGCCGAGGGTGCCACCGAGGAGCAGCTGACCCGCGACGTGCAGCGCCTGACGAACCAGTGGGAGGCGATCCAGAAGAAGGTCGCGAACGGCCACGCACCGGTCATGCTGCACTCGGAGCCGGACCTGCTCGTCAAGATCGTCCGTGACGTCTTCAACGAGGACTTCACGAAGCTCATCATCGACGGCGAGGCCGCGCGCGGCACGATCGAGGAGTACCTCGACGCCGTGGCGCCGGACCTGAAGGACCGCGTCGAGGTCTACGACGGCCCGGACTCGTTCGAGGAGTACCGCCTCAACGAGCAGATCGAGAAGGCGCTGGACCGCAAGGTCTGGCTGCCCTCGGGGGGCTCGCTCGTCATCGACCGCACCGAGGCCATGACGGTCGTCGACGTCAACACGGGCAAGTTCGTCGGCTCGGGCGGCAACCTCGAGGAGACCGTCACCAAGAACAACCTCGAGGCGGCCGAGGAGATCGTGCGTCAGCTCCGCCTGCGTGACATCGGCGGCATCATCGTCATCGACTTCATCGACATGGTGCTCGAGTCGAACCGCGACCTCGTGCTCCGTCGTCTCGTCGAGTGCCTGAGCCGTGACCGCACGAAGCACCAGGTCGCCGAGGTCACCTCGCTCGGCCTCGTGCAGATGACCCGCAAGAAGATCGGCGTCGGGCTCCGCGAGTCCCTCGACGAGGTCAACGCGAAGGTCAACGACAACACGGCCGAGCAGCAGGGCAAGAGCCGTCGGAAGGGCCGGGGCAACGCGGGCTCGAACGGTGGCAACGGCAACGCCGGCAACGGGAACGGTGGCAACGGCGGCGGGTCGGGCAACGGCTCGCACGGGGCGAACGGCCAGTCCTCGCAGGCGCACCAGATCACCGAGGACGTCAAGAACGCGCTGTCCCGCATCGCGGCGTCGACCCTGCCCCACGAGGAGGCTGCCGCCGGTGTGACCGGTGTCGCGTCGCCTCGTGGTGGTGCCGCCTCGGTCGGCTCGCCGGCCTCGGCGGAGTCGCCGGCGTCCGCCGGGTCGCCGGTGTCGGCAGGTTTGCCGGCGTCCGCGCCGGAGCAGGGCGCCGAGGACGGTCCCGGACAGCACGCCGAGCAGCCGTCCGGCCCGAAGCGCCGACGCCGTCGGGGCGGCCGGGGCAACGGCAACACGGGCAGCGACCAGGGAGCGTCGTCGAACGAGCAGACGTCGGCGGAGTCCGGTGCGCCGGTGGTCGAGCCCGACCCTGCCGCCTCGGAGGCGGTCCCGGCCACCGCGGCCCCGGCTGCTCCCGCTGCGCCGTCGCCGGACCCCGAGGCGGTCCCGGTGAAGAGCGCCAGGCCGACCCGTCGCCGGGTCAGCTCGAGTGCGCCGGTCACCCCGACCGAGAACACCGTCGCGATCCTCGACATCCCGGTCGCCGTGACGAAGCGCGAGCCGCGTCCGGTCCGCGACGACGCCGAGTCGCTCCTCGACTCCGTGCTGCAGGCGCTCCCCGAGCCGAAGCAGCCCGGCCAGGGACGGTCCCGCTCGCGGCGGGTGTCCTCGCCGAGCATCAGCGCGCCGGCGACCTCGGACGACGACGCGCAGGACGACGGTTCCGTGATCGCGGGGAACTGACGTGACCGACGCGGGTGACCCCCGCGGTCGCGGGCAGGACCGCGGGTACTACGGTGCGGGCTGGTCGCAGCCCGCACCGCCCGCGGCCGGAGACCCGGCAGGGCCCGCGTGGTCCGCACCGCAGCAGTACGGCCAGCAGCAGCCGCAG
Organism: Curtobacterium sp. MCSS17_008; assembly: GCF_003234185.1. GTDB lineage: Bacteria > Actinomycetota > Actinomycetes > Actinomycetales > Microbacteriaceae > Curtobacterium. Next base: position 41,936 of record NZ_QKSM01000014.1, on the reverse strand, counting down.
TTCGGAGGAGCCCCGGCGCGGGCGTCCCGACCCGCGTCCGATCCGCGCCGGGCGTTCGCGCCGGGAGCCTCGGTCGCGAACACGACCGGTGCGCTCATCGCGGTCGTGTCGATCGTCGTCGTCGAGTTCGTCTCGGGTCTCCTCGGTCTGCTCGGGACCTCCCTCGTCGTGCACCCCTTCTCGACGTACGGCACGGGCGCGAGCCTGCTCGGCAGCTTCGTCTCCGGGGTCTTCGCGGCGCCGTTCCCGTTCTACGCGGGGGCGTTCCTCGCGCTCGCGTTCCTCACGCCGATCGCCCGGCGCAGCCCGCTCCCGACGGTGCTCCTGCGCGCCGTGCTCGCCGGCGCGGCGGGCATCGTCGCCCTCGCGCTCGTCGGGGTCTTCACGGGGGCGTACGCGGCCGTCCGGACGGGATCCGGCGCGCGACTCGTGATCGACGTCGTCACCGGCCCGCTGCAGAACGGGGTGCCCTTCACCCTCATGCTCCTCGCGACGTCGACGGCCGCCTGGTTGTGGCTCGGACGCCCGGGCGCCGGACGAGCGGGGCAGCGGGCCACCGCCGGCCGACCGGGCTCCGTGCGCCCGGCGGACGCCGTGCCCCCGTCGACCCTGCGGCCCGGGCCGGGAGCGCCGGCGCCGCAGCAGCAGGGACAGTACGGCGCCCCGGACGAGCACGGGCGGCCGTCCGGGATGCCCACCGGACAGCAGCCGGGGCAGTCGTCCCGCGCGCAGCCGTACGGTGCGCAGTCGTCCGGCGCGCAGTCGACGGGCCAGCAGCAGGGGCACCGCCCCGACGACCGGTGGGGCCCTCCGCTGCGCTAGCGGCCGTCGACACCCGTGGGACCGCGTGACCCAGGGTGCGCACCGGCGAGGGGACCCGTCCCACGCCACGCGGTCCGCGCCGTCGAGGCGTGCCGCGCACCGTTCCGCCCCCTGCGGACCGGCCCTCGCCGTCGGCGGGCACGTCCGGGTCGGCCGTCGGCGGAGGCGGAGGCGGAGGCGGGACGACCGACGGAGGAGCGCCGTGCCTCCCGGCCGTCGGTGCGCTCAGTGCGCTCAGTGCGCTCAGTGCGCGCGCTTGTCCCGCTGCGCCACCCGCAGGCCGCTGGCGATGAGCCGGAGCACCAGCTCACGACCGGTGACGGCCCTCGCGCCTGCCGCGACGAGCTCGTCGTAGCGGGAGAGGGGCACGTCGTAGTGGTCGTGGTCGAACGCCCGACGGGGGACGCCGACGCGTTCCGCGAAGGCGTGGAGCTCGTCGTAGGATGCATCACTGACGAGGTGCGACCAGACGGTGTCGTGGGCGGGCCACGTCGGCGGGTCGATCAACACGGTCACGCGAGCCATCGTACGTGTGTCGCCGTTTGACCGGACCCGGGGGCATCGAGTATTCTCGATCCCTGGTGTCAGCGGGCCGTTCTGCCTGCGTCGCCGATCGGGCCCGGCCTCCGGGAGCCGCTCGTGCAGAAGTGGGCACCCGAGACTTCCCTCAAGCAGAGTACGTAAGGAATTCCACGTGGTTTACGCAGTAGTGCGCGCCGGCGGCCGTCAGGAGAAGGTCGAGGTCGGCACGATCCTCACGATCGACCGTGCCAAGGCCGACGACAAGGGCAACATCGACCTCGCCCCGGTGCTCCTCGTGGACGGTGACAAGATCACGTCGGCGGCTTCCGAGCTCGCCAACGTGACCGTCACCGCCGAGGTGCTCGAGGACCTCCGTGGTCCGAAGGTCGTCATCCAGAAGTTCAAGAACAAGACCGGGTACAAGAAGCGTCAGGGCTTCCGCGCTGAGCTCACCCGCGTCAAGATCACCTCGATCGCGTAAGGCGGGAGTAGAAGATGGCACACAAGAAGGGTGCGAGCTCCACTCGCAACGGTCGTGACTCGAACGCGCAGCGCCTCGGCGTGAAGCGCTTCGGTGGCGAGGTCGTCAACGCCGGCGAGATCATCCTGCGCCAGCGTGGCACCCACTTCCACCCGGGCGCCAACGTCGGCCGCGGTGGCGACGACACGCTGTTCGCCCTCTCGGCCGGTTCGGTCGAGTTCGGCACCAAGGGCGGCCGCAAGGTCGTCAACATCGTCAACGCGTAACACCAGCGACGACAAGACTCTGCGGGAGGGGCGGGCCACGTGCCCGCCCCTCCCGTTCGTTCGTGCAACACCTCTGCAACACCTCTTGCATCACCTAGGAGTGGACCCATGGCGACCTTCGTCGACCGCGTGACCCTGCACCTCACCGCGGGGAACGGCGGCAACGGCTGCGTGTCGGTCCGCCGTGAGAAGTTCAAGCCCCTCGCCGGCCCCGACGGCGGCAACGGCGGTGACGGTGGTGACATCGTGCTGGTCGCCGACCCGCAGGTGACGACCCTGCTCGGCTACCACCGCTCGCCGCACCGCTCGTCCAAGAACGGCCAGCCGGGCATGGGCGACATGCGCAGCGGTGTGAGCGGGGAGACCCTCGAGCTCCCCGTGCCGATCGGCACGGTCGTGCACGACGAGGACGGCGAGGTCCTCGCCGACATGACCGAGCCGGGCATGCGCGTCGTCGTGGCCCCCGGCGGTCAGGGCGGTCTCGGCAACGCCGCGCTCGCGACCACGAAGCGCAAGGCCCCGGGCTTCGCGCTGCTCGGCACCCCGGGGTGGACCGGTGACGTCAGCCTCGAACTGAAGACGATCGCCGACGTCGCCCTGGTCGGCTTCCCGAGCGCCGGCAAGTCCTCGCTCATCGCCGCGATCTCGGCCGCGAAGCCGAAGATCGCCGACTACCCGTTCACGACGCTGACGCCGAACCTCGGTGTCGTCGAGTCCGGCGAGGTCCGCTTCACCGTCGCCGACGTCCCCGGTCTGATCGAGGGTGCGTCCGAGGGCAAGGGCCTCGGGCTCGAGTTCCTGCGCCACGTCGAGCGCTGCGAGGCGCTCCTGCACGTGATCGACTGTGCCACGCTCGACCCCGGCCGTGACCCGATCAGCGACCTCGATGTCATCCTCGGCGAGCTCGAGCGCTACCCGGTCCCCGAGGGCCAGACCCCGCTGCTCGAGCGTCCGCAGCTCGTCGCCCTGAACAAGGTCGACGTGCCCGAGGCCGCCGAGCTCGCCGAGTTCGTCACCGCCGAGCTCGAGGAGCGCGGGTACCGCGTCTTCCCGATCTCGACCGCGTCCCGTCAGGGTCTGCGTGAGCTGACCTTCGCCCTCGCCGAGGTCGTGGAGCGTGCCCGTGCCGAGCGCCCGGTCGAGGCCGCTCCGGAGCGCATCGTGCTCCGCCCCAAGGCCGTCGACGAGAAGCCCTTCACCGTCCGCGCCGAGGGCGGCGAGGAGCACCGCTTCTACCGCGTCCGGGGCGCGAAGCCCGAGCGTTGGGTCGTGCAGACCGACTTCACGAACGAAGAGGCCATCGGCTACCTGGCCGACCGGCTCGCCAAGCTCGGCGTCGAGGACGGCCTGTTCAAGGCCGGTGCCGTCGCCGGGTCCACCGTCGTCATCGGTGGCGACGGCGGCATGGTGTTCGACTGGGAGCCCACGCTCACCTCGACCGCGGAGCTCATCACGAGTGCCCGCGGCACCGATGCCCGTGTCGGCGGCTCGTCACGTCCGACCCGCAACGAGCGCCGCGAGGAGTACTTCGAGCGGATGGACGCCAAGGCGGCCGCCCGTGCCGAGCTCGAGCAGGAGCGCGTCTCCGGCCTGTGGGCGGACGACGACCGGGACGACGAGGACTGATCCGGGCATGACCGACACGACCGCGCGCACGGACCTCGGCCCCGTCGCCCGACGCCAGGACGTCCCGCGTGCGCGCCGGCTCGTGGTCAAGGTCGGTTCGTCGTCGGTGAGCGGCGACAACACCGGCCAGATCGCCGCACTCGTCGACGCCCTGGCAGCGGCGCACGCGCGCGGGACCGAGGTCGTCCTGGTGTCCTCCGGCGCGATCGCGACCGGCTTCCCGTTCCTCGGGCTCGACGGGCGTCCGGACGACCTCGCCACCCAGCAGGCTGCCGCGGCGACGGGGCAGAACGTCCTGATGTTCCGGTACCAGAAGGAGCTCGACCGGCACGGGGTCGTCGCGGCGCAGATCCTGCTCACCGCGGGGGACCTGCAGAACCCGACGCACCGGGTGAACGCCCAGCGCGCCGTGGACCGGCTGCTCGCGCTGCGTGTGCTGCCGATCGTCAACGAGAACGACACGGTCGCCACGCACGAGATCCGCTTCGGCGACAACGACCGGCTCGCGGCGCTCGTGGGGCGGCTCCTCCGGGCTGACGCGCTGGTGCTGCTGTCGGACGTCGAGTCGCTGTACACGCGTCCGCCGGAGCACCCGGACGCCGAGCCCATCGACGAGGTCCCGTTCGGGGACGAGCTCGCCGGGGTCACCTTCGGGTCGATCGGCACAGCCGGGGTCGGCACCGGGGGAGCAGGGACGAAGGTCGCCGCAGCCCGGTTGGCCGCGGAGGCCGGGACCTCGGTGCTCGTGACGGCGACCTCGCTGGTCGACCGGGCACTCGCCGGCGAGCACGTCGGCACCTGGTTCCACGCGGCTCCGCGCGGCTGACGCCGGCGTCGGCCCGAGTGCGCGTCGCGCGGCCTGGAGGCCCGGCCCGGCCCCGAGACGCCGGCGTCGGCCCGAGACACCCCGGCCTCGCCGAGACGCCCCGGCTTCCGGCGGCGTCTCGCGCACGCGAGGGCGTCTGGCGCTGACGCCGGCGTCCCGCGCACCGACCCCTCGGCGTCGCCGCCCCGAGACACCGGCGTCTCGAGGCGATGACCCGGGCCGCCCGGGCCGTGCCCGCGTGCCCGCGTGCCTGCGTGCCCGCGTGCGCGCGTGCGGAGACTCCTGCACAGGGGTGACGCCTCCAGGCCGTGTCCACAGGTGTGACGGGACCAGCGTCACGCGCGCGGGGACCGACCTAGTATCGGACCATGTCGACGACCGTCACCGCCCCCACCCTCACCGACAAGCTCGTCGCCGCCCGCGACGCCTCGTCGGCGCTCGCGACGGCCACCACCGCGGTCAAGGACGAGGCGCTCCGCGCCGTCGCCGCAGCGGTGCGCACGGGGACGGACGCCATCGTCGCCGCGAACCACGAGGACCTCGTGGCGGGGGAGGAGAGCGGGCTCTCCTCGGGGCTCCTCGACCGCCTGCGCCTCGACGCCGCCCGCATCGAGGCACTCGCCGCCGCGGTCGAGCACGTGGTCGGTCTGACCGACCCGGTCGGCGAGCACGTCCGCGGTTCGCGGCTGCCGAACGGCCTGCAGCTCACGCAGGTGCGGGTGCCGTTCGGCGTCGTCGGCGCCATCTACGAGGCGCGGCCGAACGTCACCGTCGACATCGCCGCGCTCGCGCTGAAGAGCGGCAACGCCGTGGTCCTGCGGGGCGGGTCGGCCGCGCAGCGCACGAACGCAGAGCTCGTCGAGCGCATCCGTCAGGCGGTGGCCTCGGTCGGGCTGCCGGCGGACCTCGTCCAGACGATCGACGAGTTCGGTCGGCAGGGCGCGACGGAGCTCATGCGGGCTCGGGGCCTGGTCGACGTGCTCGTGCCGCGGGGGAGCGCCTCGCTCATCCAGGCGGTCGTCACCGAGTCGCAGGTGCCCGTGATCGAGACCGGCGCCGGCGTGGTGCACGTGTTCCTCGACGCGTCGGCACCGCTCGACCGCTCGGTCGACATCGTCCTCAACAGCAAGGTGCAGCGCCCGAGCGTCTGCAACGCCCTCGAGACCCTGCTCGTGCACGAACAGGCCGCCGAGCGGTTGCTGCCCGTGCTGGCCGACCGGCTGCGCGCCGCCGGGGTGACCCTGCGCGGCGACGACGCGACCCGGACGATCGTGCCGGGCGTGCTCCGCGCGACCGAGGCGGACTGGGGGACCGAATCGATGGACCTCGACCTGTCCGTCCGCGTCGTGGCGGACGTCGACGCGGCGATGGCACACATCGCCCGGTGGTCGACGCACCACACCGAGTCGATCGTCACGAACGACGTCGACACGGCCGAGCGCTTCCTGGCCGGCGTGGACTCGGCAGTCGTGATGGCGAACGCCTCGACACGCTTCACCGACGGCGGCGAGTTCGGCTTCGGCGCCGAGGTGGGGATCTCGACGCAGAAGCTGCACGCGCGCGGTCCGATGGGCCTGCCCGAACTCACGAGCACCAAGTGGATCGTGCGCGGGCAGGGACAGATCCGCGGCTAGACTGGGCGGCGACTTCCCACCCGATCGAACGGAGCACCGGACCGATGACCTTCCTCGCTGAAGCCGCTGAGCACGCCTCCGGGGTCCCCGCCTACGTGTACCCGCTCGTCGGCGCCCTGTTCTTCACCTTCCTCGGGTTCGTGACGTGGAGCTTCCGCGACGTGGCCTACCGTCACTCCCACAAGTTCGAGGCCACCCGCCACCACGAGACGGGTGTCGACGAGTTCGGTCACACCAAGCTCTGACACGCCGCTCGATGCTCGAGAGCACGGGGCGCCCACGCGTCGGCGTGATGGGTGGCACGTTCGACCCGATCCACCACGGGCACCTCGTGGCGGCGTCGGAGGTCGCGCGTGCGTTCGACCTGGACGAGGTCGTCTTCGTCCCCACCGGTCAGCCGTACATGAAGTCGGACGTCACCGACGCCGAACACCGTTACCTCATGACCGTCGTGGCCACGGCCTCGAACCCGATGTTCACCGTCAGCCGCGTGGACATCGACCGGCCGGGCCCGACCTACACGATCGACACGCTCCGTGACCTGCGCGAACAGCGTCCCGATGCGCAGCTCGTCTTCATCTCGGGTGCCGACGCCGTTCAGCAGATCCTCGACTGGAAAGACCATGATGGGCTCTGGGACCTCGCGCACTTCGTCGCGGTCACACGCCCGGGCCATGATCTCAGCATCACCGGACTGCCCGAACGTGACGTGAGCTTGCTCGAAGTCCCCGCACTGGCGATATCCTCGACCGATTGCCGCGACCGGGTCAGGCGCGGCCACCCCGTGTGGTACTTGGTCCCAGACGGTGTCGTCCAGTACATCTCCAAGCACCATCTGTATCGGAGCGTTGCATGAGTTCGTCCGACGCGCAGCCGCCTCTCTCGCGGCGCCAGGCGCGCGAGCGGGAGCGTGCCGCCGCGGCCAGCGGGCAGCCGGTCACGCCGCCGCCGACCGTCGCGGACCCGACCGACCAGCCCGAGGGTCGTCGTCGGCCGGGGTCGCACGTCGCGCCGTCGCCGAGCGGCCCCGCCCAGTCCGCTGCCCGCCCGACCAGCGGCGGTGCACCCGGGTCGACGGGCGGGGTGTTCCCCCTCGCTCCGGCTCCGGCCTCGGCGACCGAGATCGTCCCGGGCACCGGTGGGCTCACGCGCCGTCAGCTCCGCCTGATGCGCGAGGCCGAGGGGCACGCCGTGCAGCCCGTGCCGCTGCAGGCGCCGACGCCGCACTCGTCGGACCGCACGGTGCAGGACGTGATCGGTTCCGTCGACCGCCTCGACGAGGACGCCCAGCGCGTGCGTCCCGCGTCCGCGATCGCCCCGCGTCCCACGCCGGCCCCCGCCCCCGAGCGTGCCGCACCGGACCGGCCCGACGCCGCCGAGCGCCCTTCGCCGACCGCGGGGGATCGGCCGGCCTCCGCGCAGAGCGCGGTCCGCTCGGCCGAGGTCCCCCTCGCGCCCACCCCCGCGATCGACGCGCGGCACGACGACCAGACCGACCGAGCCGCTGCGGGGAGTGCAGCCGATCGGCACCAGGACGGGTCGGAGCCGCAGACCGAGACGGAGCTGCTCGACCCCGCTGCAGTGGCACAGGCGACCGAGGCCGACGGTTCGCCCGACGCCGTCGAGTCGCTGAGCGAAGCCGTGGCGCACGCCGAGGAGCCCCGCCGCCACCGCTCGACGTGGGCACCACCGGAGGACGACGAAGCCGACTCCGCGACCGCAGGGGCCGGTGATGCGGAGCGTTCGGTGGCAGTCCCGCCGACGCCGTCGTCCTCGACGCCCGTGGTCTTCCCGCTGTCGCTCGACGACGACACGAACGAGGTCCCGGTCCAGCGTCCGACGCCCGCCACCGCGAGTCGCGCTGACGCGGACGCCGACGCCGAAGCGCCGCGCGTGCCGGCTGCGTTCCAGCGGCGCCCCGAGCCCAAGCCGGTCACCACCGCCTTCGAGCCGCCCGCTGGTCACTGGTCCCAGCAGGCGGACGACGTCGAGGTGCACGACACGACCGGCACCCGTCGTGTCGCCGTGCAGGACACGAACTCGATCGTCCTGCCGAACTCGGCACTCGCGGACCCGACCGGCGCGCTGAACGCCACCGGTGAGGTCATCCTGACCGGGTCGATCGACCTGCCCGCGTCGCTGTCCTCGACCGGGTCGCACCGGCCGATCGACGGTGCCGAGGTTGACCGTCTGCTCGAGCAGCACGACGAGCAGCCCGAGACCGACGCGAGCCCCGTCCGCGCGAGCCGTGCGGTGTCGAGCCACACGTCGACGCGCCAGGTCGTGCTCGCGGCCGCGAAGCCGAAGGAGTCGCGCACGCCGGTGATCCTCGGCGTCACGGTCGGCGCCGTCGGCCTGGCCGCCGCGGGCGTCATCATTGTCGCCCTGCTCACCACGCACTTCGGCGGCTGAGCGCCCGCCCCCGACCGACTGCCCCTGACCACCCCGTCGCACCGGCCCGAGCCCTCCCGGCCTGGCCGCTGTCGGCGGGGTGGCCTATGATCAGGACCCATCACACGGACCCACGCCACGCGGGTCCGACGACCGGAAGGACTCCGTGACCGCCTCCTCACGCGCACTGGAACTCGTGCAGATCGCCGCCCAGGCTGCCGACGCGAAGCAGGCCGACGACCTCGTCGCCCTCGACGTGACCGGGCCGCTGCAGCTCACCGACGTGTTCCTGCTCGCGACCGGTCGGAACGAGCGCAACGTGCTCGCCATCGCTGACGAGGTCGAGGACCGCATGATCGCGGCCGGTGCCAAGCCCCTCCGTCGCGAGGGGCGCGCGGAGGGCCGCTGGGTCCTCATCGACTTCGGTGACGTCGTCGTGCACGTCTTCCACGAGGAAGACCGCCAGTACTACTCGCTCGAGCGCCTCTGGTCGGACTGCCCGACCATCCCGCTCGAGCTGCCCGTCGACCACACCGCGTAGGCGCGACGCGCCCGGGTGACGGAGCTGATTTCGTCACCCGGCGTTCGCGTGGTGTACGCTTCCATGGTGCCTCCGGGAACGGAGAACACAACGAAGAAGTGAACATGGGTCTGTGGCGCAGCTGGTAGCGCACCTGCATGGCATGCAGGGGGTCAGGGGTTCGAGTCCCCTCAGATCCACCCAGGAGTCGGAACCCCACTGCTGGTGACACGGTCACCGGCAGTGGGGTTTCGTCGTGTTGCAACGGGTTCCGCCCGCGTCCGGTCGACGTCTCCCGCGCCACTACGCTGTTGCGCATGAGCAACGACGCGCCCCTGTCCGGATCCGCCCTGACGATCACCGCCGGCGGGTACACCGCCGAGATCGCGTCGGTGGGGGCGTCGCTCCGGACGCTGCGCTCCGGCGGCCGTGACCTGGTCGTCCCGTTCGCCGCGGACGAGGTCCGTCCGGCGTTCCGCGGCGCCGTCCTCGCGCCGTGGCCGAACCGGGTCGTCGATGGCCGCTACACCTTCGGAGGGCAGGAGCACGAGCTCGCCCTGACCGAACCGAAGCGGCACCACGCCCTGCACGGGCTCGTCGCATGGACCGACTTCCGCACCGTCGCGCACGAGCCGGACCGCGCGGTGCTCGCCACGACGGTGCCTGCGCAGGAGGGGTACCCGTACCGCGTCGAGGTCGTCGTCGAGTACCGCGTCGACGGCGACGGGCTGCACACCACGATCACGGGGACGAACACCGGTGTCGACGCAGCACCGTGGGGGACCGGGCCGCACCCCTACCTCGTCGCCGGCGAGGGTCGCGTCGACGACTGGACGCTGACGCTGCCCGCCGCCGAGGTGCTCGAGGTCACCGAGGACCGTCTCGTCCCCACCGGCCTCGCCCCCGTGCACGACGCCTTCGACCTGCGCACCGCGACCCCGATCGGCGACCGCTTCATCGACCACGCCTTCACCGGCTTCGACCGCGATGCCGAGGGCCTCGCCACCATCGTGCTCACCGCGGCGGACGGGCACGGGGTGCGCGTGTCCTTCGGGCCCGAGTGCGGGTGGGCGCAGGTGCACACGGCCGACCACGTCGTGCCGGAGTACCACCGCGTCGGTCTCGCCGTCGAGCCGATGACCTGCGCGCCGGACGCGTTCAACGCCGGCGAGGACGCGGGCCTCGTCGTGCTCGACCCCGGTGCCGCGCACGCAGCTTCGTGGACGATCGCGGCGGTCTGACCGGACCCCGGGTCGTCGCGCGGCGTCTGGACGCGACCCCGGACCTCGGAGCACTGGCCGACGCGACCCGTGGTGACGTCGTCTGGCTCGACTCCGGGCTGCCGGACGGCGCCCCCGACACCGCCCACGAGCGCGCCCGCTGGTCCGTGCTGGCGCGGACCGACGGCCCGTTCGCGACCCGGTTCCGGCACCAGGCGCGTCGTGCAGTCGTGGACGTCCCGCCCGCCGCCGAGCGGTGGTTCGGGCGCTCCCGCGTCGAGGACCGCCCGGCGTTCACCGTGCTCGGCGACCTGCTCGACAGCACGCCGTCCGTCGACGCACCGGTGCCGGGCCTGGGGTTCGCACTGGGGTGGGTCGGGTTCCTCGGCTACGAGCTCGGACGCGAGTCCGGCGGCCCGGACCGCACCGCCGACGGCCACGCCGACGCGGAGTTGTGGTTCGTCGACCGCGCGGTCGTCGTGCACGCCGACGGACGCGCCTGGGCGCTCGCACTGGTGGTCGACGACGACCCGGCGGCCGGTGCGGCGAACCAGGCGTGGCTCGAGGGCCCGCACACCGGACGGACGCGGGTCGACGTGGCGGACGCGGCCCCGGGCCTCCCGGTCGGCGCGACCGGACGGGTGTCGCGCACCGCGTACGAGGCTGCGGTCGAGACCTGTCGTGCGGAGATCCGTGACGGGAACGCCTTCCAGGTGTGCCTCACCACCGCCTTCGCGGTCGGCACGGTCGGCACGGTCGGACGGGAGGCCAGGGTCGCCCCCGGCGCGGACCCGCACCTGGACGAGTACCTGCGACTGCGTCGTGCCGACCCGGTCCCGTTCGGCGCGTACCTGCGGCTCGGCCCCCTGCGGGTCGCCAGCCGGTCGCCGGAGCGGTTCCTGAGCATCGGTGCGGACGGCTCGGTGGTCGCCGAGCCGATCAAGGGCACGCGGCGACGCGACCCGGACCCGGAGCGCGACGCGGTCGTCCGCGCGGGACTCGTGTCGAGCGCGAAGGACCGCGCCGAGAACGTCATGATCGTCGACCTGCTGCGGAACGACCTGCTCCGCACCGCTGTGCCGGGGTCCGTGCACGTGGAGCGGCTCTGCGACGTCGAGACCTACGCGAGCGTGCACCAGTTCGTGTCGACGGTCTCGGCGGTGCTGCCGGAGGGGGCGTCGCGGGCGGCGGTCGTGCGTGCCGCCTTCCCGCCGGGGTCGATGACCGGGGCGCCGAAGATCAGCGCGATGGCGATCGCGGACCGGCTCGAGGACGCACCGCGGGGCGTGTACTCGGGGGTGGTCGGGTACTTCTCGGCGGACGGGTCGGTCGACCTGTCGGTGGCCATCCGCACACTGGTGACGGTCTTCGACGCCCGGGGTGCCGAGCGGTCGCGGTCGTACGGGGCCGGGGGTGCGGTGACGTGGTCCTCGGTCGCGGCGGACGAGGCGGACGAGGTCGAGACGAAGACGCGGTCGGTGTTCGGGGCGCTGGGGGTCACGGCGCGCTGGTGAACCTCCACGTGCCGCCTGACGGTGCGGTGCGTGGCGTCTGCTCGGGCGTCGAACGCGTGTTCGAGCGGCTGTCCACCCGATGTCGGACCCGGTTGACATCATCGAACACATGTTCGAATATGAGGGCATGCAGTCGGCGGCGGCACTCCTGTCGCCCGGGTCCGAGGGGGCGTCCGGGCGCGATGCCCCTGACCGCTCCGCCGCACGGTCCGGTGCGGCGCGGCCGACCCGACGCGTCGACCACCTGGGGGACGCCCGGGCGGCACTCGAACGCATCACGGCGCTGCGTTCCCGCGTGGCCGAGATGGAAGCGCCGCGGGTCGACGTCCAGGGGCTGCCCACCGCCACGGCGCTGCAGCCCCTGCTGCCGGGTGGCGCGATCCGCGTCGGCGGCTCCTACGCCGTGCAGGAGTCGGTGCTCCTCGCGATGACCATGCTGCAGGCGGCCTCGGCCGAGGGTGCCTGGTGCGCCGTCGTCGGTGTGCCGTCGTTCGGTGTCGAGGCGGCTGCGGCGATGGGCATCGACCTCGAACGGCTCGTGCTCGTCCCCGATCCCGGCGACCAGTGGCTCACCGTGACCGCAGCGCTCGCCGACGTCGCCCAGATCGTCCTGACCCGGCCGCTCGGTCGTGTGGTGCCCGGTGACGTCTCCCGGCTCTCCGCGCGGCTCCGACAGCGCGGCGGAGCGCTCGTCGCGCTCGGGTCCTGGCCGGGGGCCGACGTGACGCTGCGGGTGACGGAGTCGGTGTGGAGCGGGATCGGCGACGGTCACGGGCACCTGGCGGAGCGCCGGGCCACGGTGACGGCATCGGGTCGTGCGGGAGCGGGACGGCCGGTCAGCGCCGACCTGCTGCTGCCGGCGGCCGACGGTGCGGTGCGACCCGCGGTGGTCGGCGCTGCCGGCGCTGCCGGCGCTTCCGGTGGTGCGGACTCGTCGCGCGTGCTGCGTCCCGTCGCGGTGGCGTCGTGAGCCCCCGCGGACGGGCACGGGCGGCCGCACCCCTGGCACCCGCCAGGAGCGGCGTCGGGGTACCCGGTCCGGGTGCGGTGCGCGCCGACGCCCTGGCGCGCGGGGGAGCCCTGCCCGAGCCACCGCCCGCCCGCACGATCGTGCTGTGGTGCCCGGACTGGCCCGTGATCGCTGCCGCCCGCGCGGCCGGTTCACCACCCGACCACCCGTTCGCCCTGGTGGCGAAGGGACTGGTGTTCGCCAGTTCGGCCAGCGCCCGGCAGCAGGGGGTCGTCCGGGGGCTCCGCGTGCGCGAGGCCCAGGCACGTTGCCCGGAACTCGTGGTCGAACCGTACGACGACGCCCTCGACCACCGCGCGTTCGAACCCGTCATCCGCGCGATCGAGGAAGCGGTCCCCGGGGTCGAGGTCCTGCGGCCCGGCACGGTCGCCCTGCGCTCCCGGGGGCCGGCGCGGTACTACGGCGGCGAGCGGGCGGCGGCGGCGACCCTCGCGGGCATCGCGGCCGACCACGGTGCCCCCGGCGTGCGGGCCGGGGTGGCGGACACGCCGTTCGCGGCGGAGCAGGCCGCGCGGGCGAGACCGGCGCGGCCGGGGGAGCGGGTGCGGATCGTGCCCGTCGGCGGCTCGGCGGCGTTCCTGGCGGACCTGCCGCTCGGGGTGCTCGGCGACCCCGACCTGGCGATGGTGCTCGGGCGGTTGGGCATCGCCACCCTCGGTGACTTCGCGGCGCTCGGCGACGAGCAGGTGCGGGACCGGTTCGGCGTCGCCGGGGCGTTCCTGCACCGGCTCGCGGGCGGACGCGACCCGAGGGAGGTCGCGGCGCGTGCGGTGCCGCCGGAGCTCCGGGTCGAGGCGTCCTTCGAGCCCCCGCTCGACCGCGCCGACCAGGTGGCGTTCGCGTTCCGGCGCTCGGCGGACGACTTCGCCGCCCGGCTGCGTGCGGCCGGACTCGTCGCCACCACGATCCGAGTGGGCATCGTCGACGAGCGCGACCTGCTGCTCGAGCGCACCTGGGTGCACCCGCGCTGGTTCGACGCCGCGGACGTGGTCGACCGGGTGCGGTGGCAGCTCGCGGGCGGGGTGGACCCCACGGGGCTCGAGGCGCCCGTGGTCCAGGTCGTGCTCGAGCCGGTCGCGGTCGACGACGCCGCGAACCACGAGCGCGGACTCTGGGGCACCGGCCCGGACGAGCGCGTGCACCACGCCCTCGCCCGCGTGCAGGGACTCGTCGGGCACGAGGGCGTGGTGACCCCGCGGATCGGCGGCGGCCGCACCCTGGCCGAACGCGTCGTGCTCGTGCCGTGGGGAGACGCGCCCGTCGGGGGCGAGCGGGCACTGGCGACCGTGCGTGACCGCCCGTGGCCGGGCAAGCTGCCCGGGCCACCACCCGCGACCGTCCTCGAGCGGCCCCGACCGGTGGACGTCGTGGCCGCCGGGGGCGACAGCGTGGACGTCGACGAGCGCGGAGCGCTGACCGGTGCGCCGGAGCGGTTCCGTGCCGAGGGGGAGCGTGGTGGCCGGTTCGCCCCGGTGACCGCGTGGGCCGGGCCATGGCCGCTCGTCGTGCGGTGGTGGGAGGCCGGCGGACGGCGGCTGCACCGGCTGCAGCTCGTCGACGGCGACGGCCGTGCCTGGTACCTGGTGCTCGCCGACCACCGGTGGTGGGCCGAGGCGGTCGCGACGTGAAGGAGTCCTGATGGGGTACAGCAACCCACCCGTCCCGTGGTCGCAGTTCGAGCGCGCCCTGTCGGACAAGCGCCCGGACAGCACGCACGCCGGTGACGGCGGCGACAGTCCGGCGTGGTCGCGCAAGCGGTCCCGGTACGTCCCCCCGCCGACAGCGTCGGACGACGACGTCCCGGTCGTGCCGTACGCCGAGCTCCACGCGCACTCGACCTTCAGCTTCCTCGACGGGGCGAGCGGTCCCGAGCACCTGGTCGAGGAAGCCGCCCGTCTGCACCTGCACGGCCTCGCGCTGACCGACCACGACGGGTTCTACGGTGCCGCCCGGATGGCCGAGGTGGCCGAGGCGTACCCGACCGTGACGACCGTGTACGGCACCGAGCTGTCCCTCGGGCTGACCGAGCCGCAGAACGGCGTCCCCGACCCCGAGGGCACGCACCTGCTGCTGCTCGCCGACGGCCAGGACGGCTACCACCGGCTCGCCGCGGCGGTCACCCGGGCGCACCTGGCCGCCGGCGCCGAGAAGGGGCGGCCGCAGTACGACCTCGACGACCTCGCGGCGCAGGCGGACGGGCACTGGCGGGTCCTCACCGGCTGCCGGAAGGGCACCGTGCGCCAGGCCCTCGAGCACGGGGGCGAGTCCGCGGCGGACGAGGCACTGCGCGCGCTGCTCGACCGCTTCGGCACGGCCGGGGTCGTCGTCGAGCTCACCGACCACGGCGAGCCGCTCGACACCGCCAGGAACGACGTCCTCGCGGCGCTCGCGGCACGGCACGGGCTGCCCGTCGTGGCGACGGGGAACGTGCACTACGCGACCCCCGACCGCTTCCCCGTGGCGACCGCGCTGGCGGCCGTGCGGGCCCGGCGGAGCCTGGACGAGATCGACGGCTGGTTGCCGGCGGCACCGACCGCCCACCTGCGCTCGGGTGCCGAGATGGCCCGACGCTTCGCGCGCTACCCGGGGGCGGTGGAGACGAGCGTCGAACTGGCCGACGAGCTCGGCTTCCGGCTGCGGAGCGCCAAGCCCGGTCTGCCCCACGTCGAGGTGCCGGAGGGGCACACCACGATGTCGTGGCTCCGCGAACTCACCTGGCGGGGGGCGAGGCGGTTCTACCCGGGCAGCGCGGACGGCGTCGACCCGCAGAAGCGCGAGCGCATCGAGCGGGAGCTCTCCGTCATCGCGGACAAGGACTTCCCGGGGTACTTCCTGATCGTGCGGGACATGGTGCAGTACGCGCGGCAGCGGGGCATCCTGTGCCAGGGCCGCGGGTCGGCGGCGAACTCGGCGGTCTGCTACCTGCTCGAGATCACCGCGGTGGACTCGATCCGGTACGGGTTGCCGTTCGAGCGGTTCCTGTCGGCCATGCGGGACGAGGAGCCCGACATCGACGTCGACTTCGACTCGGACCGCCGCGAGGAGGTGATCCAGTACGTCTACGAGCAGTACGGGCGGTTCAACGCCGCCCAGGTCGCGAACGTCATCACCTACCGGCCGAAGGGCGCCGTCCGGGACATGGCGAAGGCGCTCGGGCACAGCCCCGGGCAGCAGGACGCCTGGTCGAAGCAGGTCGAGCGGTGGGGGTCGGTGACCGAGAGCCAGGACCACGACATCCCGGACACGGTGGTCGACATGGCCCAGCAGGTGCTCGGGTTCCCGCGGCACCTGGGCATCCACTCCGGGGGCATGGTGCTCACCGACCGTCCCGTGGGCGAGGTCGTGCCGATCGAGCACGCCCGGATGGACGGTCGGACCGTGCTGCAGTGGGACAAGGACGACTGCGCCTACATGGGGCTCGTGAAGTTCGACATGCTCGGGCTCGGGATGCTCGCGGCGCTGCAGTACGCGTTCGACCTGGCCGACGAGCACTGCGGGGAGCGCTGGGACATGCACTCCATCCCGAAGGAGGAACAGGGCGTCTACGACCAGCTGTGCCGGGCGGACACGATCGGGGTGTTCCAGGTGGAGTCCCGCGCGCAGATGGGCACGTTGCCGCGGCTGCTGCCCCGACGGTTCTACGACCTGGTCATCGAGGTCGCCCTGGTGCGCCCCGGACCGATCCAGGGCGGTGCCGTGCACCCGTACATCCGGCGGCGCACGGGCGAGGAACCGATCACCTACATCCACCCGTCGCTCGAGCCCGTGCTCGAGCGGACGCTCGGCGTGCCGCTGTTCCAGGAGCAGCTCATGCAGATGGCGATCGCCGTGGGCGGGTGCTCGGGGGACGACGCCGACCTGCTCCGTCGGGCGATGGGCTCGAAGCGGGGCCTCGAGAAGATCGAGCGGCTGCGCGAGAAGCTCTACGCGGGCATGGCGGCGAACGACATCCACGGCGCGGACGCCGACGCGATCTACGCGAAGATCCAGGCGTTCGCGAACTTCGGGTTCGCGGAGAGCCACTCGATCAGCTTCGCGCTCATCGTCTACGCGAGCGCCTGGATGCGGTTGCACTACCCGGGTGCGTTCCTGGCAGCACTGCTCCGGGCGCAACCGATGGGGTTCTACTCGCCGCAGACCCTGGTGGCGGACGCCCGACGGCACGGGGTGCGGGTCCTGCGGCCCGACATCCTCCGCTCGGCCGTCGACGCGACGCTGGAACCCCTGGACGGCCACGGCCACGGCGACGACGGGGCCGGAGCGCGGACCGGGGCCGACGCCTGCCTGGCCGAGGAGCAGCCGCCGGTGCTGCCGTTCGACGCCTCCCGCCCCGACGACACCGCCGAGCACCGCCGCGACGGTGCCTTCGCGGTCCGCCTGGGCCTGGCCGAGGTGGCCTCGCTGGGCCGCAGGAGCGCCGAGGCCATCGTCGCCGAGCGCGATGCGCACGGACCCTTCACCGACATGTCCGACCTGGCCCGCCGGGTGCGTCTCACGACGGCGCAGCTCGAGGCGCTGGCGGCGGCGGACGCCTTCGCCGGACTCGGCATCGACCGGCGCAGCGGCATGTGGTCCGCCGCACAGGCCGCTGCGGAGCGCCCCGACCAGCTGCCCGACACGCAGGTGACGGTGCAGCCGCCGCTCTTCGGGCAGATGACGAGCGGGGACGTCCTGATCGCCGACATGTGGTCGACCGGCATGACCACCGACGACCACCCCGTGCGGCACGTGCGGCCGCGCCTCGACGCCCGTGGGGTGCTCAGCGTGCTGGACACCGCGACGGCGGAGACCGGGCGGCGCGTCGAGGTCGGCGGGATCGTGACGCACCGGCAGCGTCCGGCGACGGCCTCGGGGATCACGTTCATGAACGTCGAGGACGAGACCGGACTGGTCAACGTGATCTGCAGCGTCGGGGTGTGGGGTCGGTACCGGCGGGTGGCGCGGGAGTCGCCGGCCGTCGTGGTGCGGGGGATCCTGGAGCGGTCGCCGGACGGGGTCGTGAACCTCGTGGCGGACCGGATCGAGCACCTCCCGCTGTCGGTACGGACCCGGTCGCGGGACTTCCAGTGACCGCGCCGGGAGCGGGACTCCTCGGAGCGCGGAGCGGGACCCCAGCGACCCGGCGTGGCGCGCCCGCTCCGCGGATCCAGACCGTCAGCCGGTGGGCTGCTCGTGCACCACGGGTACGCGCACGGTGACCTCGAGGCCACCGGAGCGGACGTTGCGGAGGGAAGCCGTGCCTCCCGACCGTTCCGCGATGGCGCGCACGATCGCGAGCCCGAGGCCGGATCCGCCCGGCGTCGGGGTCCCGCCGGTGGCCGGGTCCGGGTCACGGCGCGAGGTCCGGGCCTCGTCCGGGCGGGTGAACCGGTCGAACGCGACCGGGATGAACGACTCGGGCACGCCGGGGCCGTCGTCGGTGATCTGCAGGACGCCCTCGTCGCCCTCGACGCGCCAGGAGACGAAGACACCGCCGCCGCGGGGGAGCGCCGCGACCGCGTTGCTCGCGGTGTTCGTGACGAGCTGTGCGATGCCGCCGGTGTCGAGCCGGAAGCGCGGCTCCGCCGACCGTGCGTGGTCGGGGGACGGTCCACGGCCACCGAGGGCCGGACCGGCGGCGGTGCCGGAGCCGTCGGGCTCAGCGCTGCTGCCGGTGGGCGGTGGGGCCGGCGGCTCGAGGTCGAAGTCGACCGTGATGTCCTTCGCGGACGCGATGAGCCGGACGCGGTCCACGGCGGCCATCACCTCGTCGCCGAGGTCGCTCCACGAGGTCGTCGGCTGCGCGCCGTCCTGCTCGCGGCGCTCGGACTCCTCGATGCGGGACAGGGTGAGCAGGTCGTTCGCGAGACGCGAGAGCCGCGCGACGCTGCGCTTGGCGCGGTCGATGTGCGCCGCGAGCGCTACCGCGTCGTCACCGTCGAGCGAGGCGAGGTCGAGCTGTGTGGTGAGGATCGCGAGCGGTGTCCGCAGCTCGTGGCTGGCGTCCGAGACCATCTGCCGTTCCCGCTCGGTGGCCTGCCTGGTGCGGGCGAGGAAGGCGTTCAGGGTGGTGGCGAGCGACGCCAGCTCGTCCTGCGCGGGACCCACCGGCAACTCGGCGCGCTCGGGAGCGACGGAGAGCCGCTCCGCCTCGCGGCGCATCCGGTTCACCGGGCGGAGCGCAGCGGTGGCGAGCGCCCACGAGGCGACGCCGAACGCGATGAGGATCGCCAACCCGGTGAGGGACAGGGTGGTGGTCAGGTCGTCGACGACGATGGCCTCGGCCTGGGAGTTGCGCGCGGCCACGACGGTCCAGCGTCCGGCCTGGTTCACCGGGTGCTCGATCACGACGCGGTACTCGGAGCCGGACACCCTGATGAGCGAGGTCCCGGCCCGCGTCGACGTCAGGCTGCCGAGCGCGCGCTCGACCCGGGGCGGCATGGTCGACAGCCGGATCTGACCAGTCGGAGCGACGACCGCGACGAGTTGGGCGTTGCCCGGAGCCGACAGGTCGGGGTCGCTGTCCACCTCGAGGGTCGCCACGTACGGGTCCACGTCGGCGTCGAGCAGCGTGCGCGTGGCGCTGGCGACCACGCTCACGACCTGGAAGCGCATGACCAAGACGAGCAGGACGATCACGACCGCGGCGATGGCGGTCGAGCCGATGGTGATCCGAGCGCGGAGCGACAGCACGCGCAGGGGCCGGGGCAGCCCGTGTCGTCGTCGGGCCGGCCCGGACGTCGGAGCGGGGTCGGTCACGCCCCGAGCTGGTCGAGCCGGTAGCCGCGACCGCGGACGGTGGCGATCGCGACGGTCGCCTCGTGCGAGGTGAGCTTCTTGCGGAGGTACGAGATGTACTGCTCGACGACGTTCGGGTCGACGTGCTGCGAACCGTCCCAGACCTCCTCGAGGATCTTCGGGCGGTCGACGACGGTCCCGACCGAGCGGGCGAGCAGCCGGAGCAACGCGAACTCCGTCGGGCTGACCGCGACCCGCTGGCCCTTGATCGAGACCCGGCGTGCCTCGGAGTCGATCGCCACGTCCCCGACCTCGATCGTGCGCTGGCCCGAGGTCGACTCGCGGCGGGCGAGGGCGCGCAGGCGGGCGGTCAGCTCGGCGAAGGCGAAGGGCTTCGTCAGGTAGTCGTCGGCGCCGGCGTCGAGCCCGAAGACCCGGTCGTCCACGGCGTCGCGCGCGGTGACGAGCAGGATGCGGACCGGGTCCTCGCGCTCGCGGATGCGCCGTGCGAGCTCGAAGCCGGACATGCCCGGCATCATCACGTCGACGACCGCCAGGTCGAAGGCCTGGTCGCCGAGGGCGATGAGTGCCTCGACCCCGTTCTCCACCGCGGTGACGCGGTACCCCTCTGCTGCGAGCCCACGCTCCATGAGCGCGCGCATCTCGTCGTCGTCCTCGACCACCAACAGTCGCATGATCGACCTCCTCGGAGCCCATGGTGGCAGGGATCGCCCGGCTCGGGGACGATCCGGCACGGAACTCGCTGAATCTCGTCACAGCGACCCGGTCGGCGTCGCCCGGACAGGGGTAGGACGGCCCGTCCCGCGGAGAGGGGTATCGATGCCGAGGAGTCCTCGTTGCTATGCTCCGCAGCGGACGAGGCGTACCCGACGCGGCGTCCGTAGGGGGCTTCGTGCAGCAACAGTCAGAACCATCGGTCCACCCGGCGATCGCCCGGTTGCACGCCGAACTCGACGCCGCGCGTCGCGGCATCGCCGTGCTCGACGACCTCGAGGAAGGCCGTCGCGAGCGCGTCGTCGCCGAGTTGCTCAGCGCGGTGCCGGACATGGCGAGCCGCGCGGCGTACGAGGCGGGCGCGGACGGGGTCGTCGAGACCATCCGGCGCTTCGCGGCGCGCGGGGTCCGCGGCGCATCGGCCACGACGCTGTGGAACCGGGTCGTGCGCTCCGCCGTCGAGGCGGCCGCCGCCGTCGAGCCCGCCGTGACGCGGCGCGAGCGCGCGACGGCGTCCTGACGCGAGAGCGCGACGGCGTGCTGACGCGCGCGCGACGGCGTTCTGACGCGAGCCCGCGACGGCGTCCTGACGTCGGCGCGGCTCAGTCGTCCTCGCCGAGCAACTCCTCGCGCACACGACGGATGTCCTCGAGCAGGGCGCCGATGAGCACCCAGTGCCGCGAGTTCGGCCGCACGACCTCGAGCGGCGCCGTCAGCGCGGGTTCCGTCGCCCCGGCGCCGTCCGACGCGGCACCGGTGATGCCGTCGCTCTCGGAGTGGTGCAACCGGGTCGCCTCGACCCGGGCGCTCAGGGCGCGCACGTCCGCGCCGATCCGCGCGACCTCGGTCGCGATGCTGCCGACCACCGGGTCCGCCCGCAGGTCCGGCGCCGTGTTGTCCCGGATCGCGCGCGTCATGCCGGTCACGCGCGTGACGAGCACGCGCAGGTGCTCGGCGATCGCCGTGTCCCGCTCCAGGATCGTCCGGTGCCGACCGCCCCGCGGGTTCATCGTCAGCGACTCGCCCGCGGCCGTGAGCGAGGCCTCGGCCCGGGCGTGCTGCTGCCGGAGCGCCCTGGCCTGCAGGAGCGCCTCGTGCCATCGGTCCGCGTCCCACCCCTCGGTCAGTCCGATCGCGATCCGCTCGAACGCCGCGGCGGTGTCCCGGGCCAGCCGGGCGACCGCCAGGTGCGCCGGCTCGAGGAGCACGGGCGGCACGATGACGGCGTTCACCACGAGCGCCACCACGGCCCCGACCACCGTCTCGAGGATCCGGTCTGCCGAGTAGTTCGGCGTCACCACACCGGCGGTGAGCACGAGCATGCCGCTGATGCCGACCTGCGTCGCCGAGGTCGGGGTGAGCCGCAGCGCCCAGCTCAGCAGGATCGCCAGCACGATCACGACGAGCACGACCCACACGGCGTCCCCGAGGAGCAGGTGGAACGCGGTCGCCAGCACCACCCCGAGCACCACGCCCGCGCTGCGCTCCAACCCCTTCACGAACGACTGGTTGATGCTCGGCTGCACGACGAGCAGTGCGGCGATCGCGGCGAAGGTCGGGAACGGCCCGGCGATGAGCAGTCGGCACAGCAGCACCGCCGCGACCACCGCCACGGCCGTCTTCACGACCTGCAGGAACGGCGTGCGGCTGGAACTGCGGAGGCGTGCGACCGGGTTCACGACGACCACGCTAGCCACGAGCCGCACGCCGAGCCGCGCACGATGGCGACGAAACCGCCCCGGCACGGTTGACTGGTCCCGTGTGGCCCAACCACGAGCGCGTCATCCCGCAGGCCTTCGCCGGCTCCGGGACCTCCGTCGTGGCCGCACGCGCGCACTCGGTGGAGCCGTCCGGCAACGGGTACCTCTACGGCTACGAGGTCGACACCGTGGACCGGGCCGGCCAACGCGCCACCGTCCTGACGTACGTCGACACCGGTGGTGCACACGACCAGAACAGCGCCATCGTGACGGACCCGACCACCGGTGACCCCGTCTCGGTGTGGGCGTACCCGAACGACCCCGGGCTCCCGGTCCTGCCGCAGGTGACGTACCGCGACGCCGTCGCCGAGCTGCTCGCCGGCCTCGGCATGCCCGTCACCGACCCGACCCTCTCCGTGGCCGCGTACCGCCCGGGCAAGCGCGCTGTGGTCCGTGTCGACGCGCCGGAGCGCGTCGTCTTCCTGAAGATCGTCCGCCCGCACCGGGTCGCGCCGATCGTCGAGTCGCACGAGCAGTTCGTCGCGGCCGGGCTGCCGGTGCCGCGCGTGCTGTCGAGCCGCGGGGACGGCCTGCTCGTGCTCGAGCGGATCCGCGGTGTGCCCGCCGGCAGCCGCATCACCGAGATCGCCGACGATCCGCGCTTCGTCGCCTCCCTCGCCGCACTGACCGGCCGGATCGCATCGGTGCCGATGACGCAGCAGGCCCGCGCGGACGCCATGGACCACGCCGACTGGCACCGCCGCACGCTGGTGTCCGCGCTGCCGCAGGACGCCGCGGAGATCGACGAGCTCTACGACGCCATCGGTCGCCGGTCGATCGGCTGGGGCACGGCGACGAAGCAGGTCGTGCACGGCGACCTCCACCTCGAGCAGGTCTTCGTCGACGAGGACGAGCCGTGGCGCATCTCCGGCCTGCTCGACATCGACACCGCCGGTTGGGGGTTCCCGGTGCGCGACATCGGCGCCGTCGTGGCCCACCTCGTCGTCACCGGCCTGTGGCACCGATCCCGCGGCGACACCGAACGCGGCGCCGCCGCCGAGCGGCTGGCCGACGCCGTCGCCCGCGACTGGGTCGCCCGGAACCCCACCGAGGCCGACCGGATCGGCCCGGCCATCGGGGCGCAGCTCCTCGCGCACGCGGGCGGACAGGCGACGACCGGGTCGGCGAACGGCATCCAGACCGCGCAGCAGCTCCTGGCGGCCACGCGGGCGGCGCTCGCCGAGGCGACGCCCACCGTGCCGTCGGACGGCCTCCTCCGACCGCGGTCCGCACCGCAGGCCTGACCACCGCCGCGCGCGGGGCGCGGGCAGCCTGACGGGGCCGTGCGGTGCCTCCCGGCCGTCCGCTGGTGGGGCGGCCGCCGGTCCGGACGGGAGGCGCGACGCGCGCGGCGCCCGTCGAGTCGCCTCGGTCGGTGGTCGGGGAGTAAACTGTGCGCAGCACGCACCGTGTCGTCGCGTGCCGCGTCGTCATCCGGACGCGGCAGTCGGTCGCTTGACCGACGCGGGGACCGGGTCCGTGAGCGTCCGACAGGGCACCACGTGCGTGTGACGGCGCCGGATCCCGGCGCGGAGCGTCGTGTCGAGCACCCGTGGGAGCCGACGGAACGGTCCGCGGGACTCCACCGGACGTCCCTCGGCGGGACCGGCGAACGAGCGGGCCAGGGTGGCCCGTGGGGACCGGGGTCGTGCCAGACCCCGGTCGAGGACTTCCCGCCACGACGGCGGTGCGCCCGTGCGAACGGGCGGAACAGGAGGAGCGTTGGCTCGATCAGGCACCCGGCGAGCAGCCGGCGGGACGCGGACCGCGTCGCGTCGCACCCGCCCGCTCGACAACGACGGCGTCATCCCCGTGCTCGCGCGCGCCGTGCGCGAGGTCGAGGCGGCGGCGCAGCGCGGACCGCTCAAGGCGTCCAACCGGTCCAAGTTCCAGGCGGTGGCCCTGCTCATGCGCGAGGAGCGTGCACGGGTCAAGGCGGACCAGGAGCTCACCGACGCACAGCGCGCCGAGCAGCTCAAGCGGCTCGACGGCGTCGCGACGATCCTGGCGAAGACCGCCGCGCGGGACACCAGCGTCATCCAGCTCCTGACCGAGGAGGCCTCGGTCAGCGAGGCCACCCGCACCGTCAAGCGCGACATGATGATCGCCGGCGGCATGGAGCTGCAGCCCGAGGACCTCGTCATCGCCGCCGAGCCGACCCCGGTGGTCGAGGCCCCGGTGCGCTCGGTCGTCCCGCAGGCGGTCGTGCAGCGCCAGCTCGCGAACCCGTTCCTGGCGCCCGACTTCGCTCTCGCCGACCAGCCCGTCGCCCATCCGCGGCGCCTGGCGAACTGGGAGCTGTTCGGTCCGCTCTTCAAGTCGTTCGAGTACGGCGCGGGTGGGGGAGCGGCGTCGATGCCGCTGCCGGAGCCGACGTCGCTGCACTCGAAGTCCGGCACCACGCTCATGAAGCACCAGGCCGAACTGGTCGCCGCGGCCGCGCAGGGGCACCGCTCGTTCCTGCTCGCCGACGAGCCGGGCCTCGGCAAGACGGCGCAGTCGCTGCTCGCCGCCGACGCGGCGAACGCGTTCCCGCTGCTCGTCGTCGTGCCCAACGTCGTCAAGACGAACTGGGCACGCGAGGCCGAGCGCTGGGTCCCGAACCACCGCGCGACCGTCATCCACGGCGACGGGGACGACCTCGACGGCTTCGCCGACATCGTCATCGTGAACTACGAGATCCTCGACCGGCACGTCGGCTGGCTCGGCTCGTTCGGCTTCAAGGGCATGGTCGTCGACGAGGCGCACTTCATCAAGAACAAGGAGTCCCAGCGCTCCCGGTTCGTGCTGCAGCTCGCCGAGAAGATCCGTGAGCGCACGGCGGCGCCGCTGCTCATGGCGCTCACCGGCACGCCGCTCATCAACTCCGTCGAGGACTTCCGCACCATCTGGGAGTTCCTCGGCTGGATCGACGACAAGAAGCCCCGCGCGAAGCTCATGAACGAGCTCGAGGACATCGGCCTGACGCCGGCAGACCCCGGGTTCTTCGTCGAGGCACGCAAGGCCGTCATCGACCAGGGCATCGTCCGACGCCGCAAGGTCGACGTCGCGGCGGACATCCCCGCCCGGCGCATCGCCGACATCCCCGTCGAGCTCGACGGCGAGGAGGGGCGTTCCATCCGCGACGCCGAGCGGGAGCTCACCGCGAAGCTCGTCCGCCGCTACCACCAGGCCCTCGACGCGCGGACCGGGCAGGACCCGGTCGTCGGCATCGACCACAAGCTCGTCCGCCAGGTCGCGCGGTGGGAGCTCGAGGACCAGGACGCCTCGTCGACCGGCGAGAACGTGTTCTCGATGGTGCGCCGCATCGGCCGTGCCAAGGCGCAGCTCGCCGCCGACTACGCGGCGCAGCTCGCGTCGAACGTCGGCAAGGTCGTCTTCTTCGCGAAGCACCTCGACGTCATGGACCAGGCGGAGGAGGTCTTCGCCCGTCGCGGCCTGAAGACCGCGACCGTCCGCGGCGACCAGACACCGGCCCAGCGCACCGCCGAGATCGACGCGTTCGTGAACGACCCCGACGTCGCCGTCATCGTCTGCTCGCTCACCGCGGCGGGCGTCGGCCTCAACCTGCAGGTGTCGTCGAACGTCGTGCTCGCCGAGCTGTCGTGGACGAGCGCCGAGCAGACGCAGGCGATCGACCGGGTGCACCGCATCGGGCAGGAGGAGCCCGTCACCGCGTGGCGGATCATCGCCGCGCAGACGATCGACACCAAGATCGCCGAGCTCATCGACTCGAAGGCGTCCCTGGCCGCTCGCGCGCTGGACGGCTCGGACGAGGAGATCGAGGACTCGGGCGACATCCAGCTCGACGCGATGGTGGCGCTGCTCACCGAGGCGCTCTCGCGCTGACGGGCTGCTCGGGCCGCTCGGGCCGCTCGGCCAGAGCCGTGCTCTCGGGCCGCTCGGCCTGAGCAGCAGAACACCGGTGGTTCACGCACCGAACCGCCGTACGTGCGTGTTCGGAGCGTGAACACCGGTGTCCTGCGTCGCTGGGCCGGTACGCGTCAGATGCGCGACTGCACCTCGGCCAGGGACGGGTTGGTGGCCGTGCTGCCGTCCGGGAACACCAGGGTCGGCACGGTCTGGTTGCCCCCGTTCACCTCGGCGACGAGCTCGGCCGTACCGGGGGTCTGCTCGATGTCGACCTCACGGAACCGCACACCCGCCTTCGACATCTGGTTCTTCAACCGGGCGCAGTAGCCGCACCAGCTCGTCGTGAACATCGTGACGCCGCCGGCCTCCGGCACGAACGCGTCACGGGTGACTGTCTCGCTCATGTCCACAGGCTAACCCCGCCGGTTCGGGGAACACCGGTGCGCCCTGGTAGACAGGACCGCGTGACGGACACCCACCTCGAGATCGAGCGCACGTACGACATGCCCGAGGGCGACGACCTCCCCGACCTCGTCGGCGTCGGCAGCATCGCGCGCACCGAGCGTCAGGAGCCCTTCGTCCTCGACGCGACGTACTGGGACACCGAGCGGTACGACCTGGTCGCCTCGCGCGTCACGGTCCGTCGGCGCACCGGCGGCCCCGACGCCGGCTGGCACATCAAGCGTGCCGCCTCGGACACGGTCCGGCACGAGCAGCACTTCCCCCTGACGGACGACGCCGACACCGTGCCGGACGATGTCCTCGCCGCCCTGTTCACGGAGCGCCGCGGACGCGGTCTGCGTCCGGTCGTCCGGATCACCACGACGCGCGCCGTGACCCGTCTGCTCGACGAGGACGACGACCAGGTCGCCGAGCTCGCCGACGACCGTGTGGTCGCGCAGCGGCTCGACGACCAGGCACCGACCGCGCCCCGCACCTGGCGCGAGGTCGAGGTCGAGACCGTCGGCGAGGTCGACGAACAGGTCGCCCACGAGTTGTTCGCGTCCCTCGACGGGCGCTTCGCGACGGTCGGAGCCGCACCGGCGGCGGTCGCGTCGAAGCTGGCACGGGGTCTCGAGGGCGCGCCGGCAGCACGCCTCCGGACCGCCGAGAAGCCGGAGAAGGGCACGGTGGCCCGCGCGCTGACGAAGCGACTCCGCAAGCTGCGCGCCACGCTGCTCGGACAGGAGGCCCGGCTCCGCTCCGGCGAGGACGCCGACCTCCGCGAGACGGCCCGGACCGCCCTCGACATCGCCGCCGTCCTCGGGTCGTACCGCCCCGCGTTCGCCGCCACCGCCGCCGCGGACCGCGCCGCCGAGGCGGCCGACGCCCTGGCGGCCGTCACCGCCCGGGCCGCGCTGGCCGACTACCTGGTGGAGCGACTGCCGCACGCGTCCTCGCCGGCGCAGGACCTGCTCGTCGACGCCATGACCCGCGAGCGGATCCTCGCAGCGACCCGTGAGCGCCGTTCCGTCGCGGTCGGCGAGGTCACGGCGTTCCTGCACTCGGAGCCCTACCTCGAGCTGCTCGACGCCCTCGACGACGCCGTCGAGCGTCCTGCGCCGACCGCCTGGGCGCTGCGGTCGCCGAAGCTCGTCGCGCAGGACGTCTCGGCGATCGAGAAGCCCCGCGTGCGTGAGCTCGTCCGGAACGCCGTCGGGGACGACGACGAGAGCCTCGGGCTCGTCGACCGAGAGGCCGCCGACCGTGCAGCGACGGAGGACGCCTGGCGTGCTGCCTCCCGAGCCCGGGCGGCCATGGACGTGCTCGGGGACGACGCGTTCCCGCACGCGCTGTGGAAGCGCATCGGCGACGCGGCGGACGTGCTCACCGAGCGGGTCCGGTCGCTGCACGCGCTCGACGTGCTCCGGGTGCACTCGGGGATCGCCGAGCGTGGCGGCGAGGGCACCTTCGGGTACGGCGTGCTCGCGGGCGACCGCGTGCGCCTGGCCGAGGAGTCCTACGACCAGGCGGTGCACGCGCTCAACCGCGTCTGACGCGGGCCGGTGGTGCGGCGGCAGGAACCGCGGCGCCGCAGGCCGTGCCGTTCCGGTCAGCCGGCCGCGATCGGCTCCGCGGACGCCGCGGCGGGGTTCACGTCGGCCAGACCGAGGACGTCGAGCAGCCACGCCAGTTCGAAGGCCCGCTCCTTCCAGGAGTCGTACCGGCCGCTCACACCGCCGTGCCCCGCGGCCATCTCGGTCTTCAGCAGGACCGGCGCGCCGACCTCGCGCAGCTTCGCGGTCCACTTCGCCGGCTCGACGTAGAGCACCCGGGTGTCGTTGATCGACGTGACGGCGAGGATCCGCGGGTACCGCACGTCGTCGCGCACGTTCTCGTACGGCGAGTACTCGCTCATGTACCGGTAGACCTCGGGGTCGTGCAGCGGGTCGCCCCACTCGTCCCACTCGATGACGGTGAGCGGGAGGTCCGGATCGAGGATGCTCGTCAGCGCGTCGACGAACGGGACCGCGGCGAGGATGCCGGCGAAGCGCTCCGGGGCCAGGTTCGCGACGGCGCCCATGAGGAGTCCGCCGGCGCTGCCGCCCTCGGCCACGAGCCGGTCGGCGGTCGTCCGCCCGGTGTCGACCAGGTGCTCGGCGACGGCGACGAAGTCGGTGAACGTGTTCTTCTTGGTGAGGGTCTTGCCGTCCTCGTACCAGTGGCGGCCCATCTCCCCGCCGCCCCGCACGTGTGCGACCGCGAACACCACACCGCGGTCGAGCATGGACAGCCGCATGACGCTGAAGCCGGGGTCGATCGAGTGCTCGTACGACCCGTACCCGTACAGGTGCAGCGGGGCAGGGGCGTCGGCGTCGACGGCGTCGCGGCGCCACACGAGCGAGATCGGCACCTTCGTGCCGTCCGGCGCGGTCGCCCAGTCCCGCTCCTGCACGTAGTCGGCCGGGTCGTAGCCGCCGAGCACCGGCTGGCGCTTGAGCACGGTGACCTCGCCGGTCGCCAGGTCGAGGTCGCTCACCTCGGACGGGGTGACGAACGACGTGTAGCCGATGCGCAGGGTCGGCTGGTCCCACTCGGGGTTGCCGCCGAGGCCGGCCGAGAACAGCGCCTCGTCGAAGGGGACCTCGTGCGCGTCACCGTAGCCGTCGGACTCGATCGGGATGACGGCGACACGGGGGAGTGCCTCCGACCGGTACTCGAGCGCCAGGTGCCCCGCGAACGCGTCCACCGACTCGATCCGGCGCTCGGGGTGGTGCGCGACGACCACGCGGCGGTCGTGCTCCGAGGTCGGGTCGTCCGCGGGCACGTCCACGAGCTCGAAGTTCTCGGCGCCGTCGTTGTGCAGGACCAGGAAGCGGTCGCTGCCGCCCACGATGGCGTGCTCGATCTCGTACTCGACGCCCTCGCGCCGTGACCACACGACCTGGAACTCGCCGGTCGGGTCGGCGGCGTCGAGCACCAGGGCCTCGGAGGTGATCTTCGACCCGAGCTCGATCACGATGTACTGCGACGAACGGGTGACGCCCACGCCGACCCAGTAGCGGTCGTCCGGCTCCTCGAACACGACGACGTCGTCGGACGCCGCGGTACCGACCGCGTGGCGCCAGATGCGGTCGGGGCGCCACGACTCGTCGACCGTCGGGTAGAAGACGAACCGACCGGACGGGTCAAACGTCGCTCCACCGCCGGTGTTCGGGATCGCGTCGCCGAGCTCCGTCCCGGTCGTCAGGTCCCGGACGTGCAGCGTGTAGCGCTCGTCGCCCTCGACGTCGACGCCGTACACGAGCCGCGTGCCGTCGTCACTGATGTCGTAGCTGCCGAGCGAGAAGAAGTCGTGCCCCTCGGCCAGCGCGTTGCCGTCGAGGACGACCTGCTCGCCGGGGAGCGCCGAGGCGCCCTCGTCCACCGCGGGCGGCGTCCAGTCGTCCGGACCGGCGATCGGGGCACGGCAGTGCACGCCGTACTGGCTGCCCTCGGCCGTGCGGGTGAAGTACCACCAGTCGCCCATGCGCACCGGCACGGAGAGGTCCGTCTCCTGCACGCGGTTCTTCACCTCGGCGAAGATGCGGTCGCGCAACCCGGCCAGGTGGTCCGTCTGCGCCTCGGTGTACGCGTTCTCGGCCTCGAGGTACGCGAGGGTGTCCGGTGACTCCTTGTCCCGCAGCCACTCGTAGTCGTCGACGAAGTCGATCCCGTGGTGGGTCCGCGTGACGGGCCGCTTGGCGGCGGTCGGCGGGGTGGCCTGGACGTGCTCGCTGCTCACCACGCCACCCTATGCGCACGGGCCTCGACGTCGTCCCGCCCGCGCCACCGCGACGTAGCGTGGTGGCATGCGCAACTCCTTCGTCGTCACCGGGGCGCACGTCGTCCCCGTCACCGCTCCCGAGTTCGACGGCGGCGCCGTCGTGGTCGAGGACGGCCGCATCACCGCCGTCGGGAAGGACGTCACCCCGCCGCCGGGCCTGCCAGTCGTCGACGCCGCCGGTGCGTGGCTCGTCCCCGGCTTCGTCGAGTCGCACGGGCACGTCGGCATCCACGAGGAGGCCAACGGCTGGGCGGGGAACGACACGAACGAGATGACCGACCCGAACACCGCCGCGGTCCGCGCGATCGATGCCGTCGACATCGACGACGAGGGCTTCCGCGACGCCCTGTCCGGCGGCATCACGAGCATCGTCGTGAAGCCGGGCTCCGGCAACCCGATCGGCGGACAGACCGTCGCGATCAAGACCTGGGGTGGGCGGACCATCGACGAGCAGCTCATCTCCGACGCGGTCAGCGTGAAGAGCGCCCTCGGCGAGAACCCGAAGCGGGTGTACGGCGAGAAGGGGCAGACCCCGTCGACACGGCTCGGCGTCGCGAAGGTCATCCGCGAGGCCTTCGTCGCCGCCCAGGACTACCGCGCCGCCCGGGACGCAGCAGCCGCGAAGGGGGAGCCCTTCACCCGTGACCTGACGAAGGAGACGCTCGTCCGCGTGCTCGACGGCGAGCTCGCCTGGGACCAGCACACGCACCGGCACGACGACATCGCCACCGCGCTGCGGTTGGCGGACGAGTTCGGCTACCGGCTCGTCGTCAACCACGGCACCGAGGCGCACAAGATCGCCGACGTGCTCGCCGAGCGCGACGTCCCGGTCATCTACGGGCCGCTCTTCACGAGCCGGTCGAAGGTGGAGCTCCGCGACCGCGGGATCCCGAACGTGGTGGCGCTCGCCGCGGCCGGCGTGCGCGTCGCCATCACGACGGACGCCCCGGTGGTGCCGATCGCCATGCTCGTCGACCAGGCCACCGCCGCCGTCAAGGAGGGCCTGCCGTGGCAGACCGCACTCGAGGCCCTCACCACCAACCCCGCCGACTTCCTCGGCTTCGGCGACCGGGTCGGCCGCATCGCCCCGGGCTTCGACGCGGACATCGTGCTCTGGGACGGCGACCCACTCGCCGCGACCAGCCGCGCGACGCGCGTCTGGATCGAGGGCGCGTCCGTCTACGAGTGGGCCGACGGCACGGGCGTCACCACCCCGCGCTGGTGACCCCGTGACGGTCGGGAGGCTCGGTGCGGTCCCGCCCCGGGCCTCCCCTCCGCCTCTGCCGTCCCCACTCGCGTGTTGCGGAAGGTGCCTTCCGGGCGTCAGGCGTCGCGGGAGAGCAGGAAGTCGTTGATGCGGGCCGTCAGCTCGAGGTCCATCGTGCGCGTGACGCCGTTGACCGACCGGATCGGCGCGGCCTGGCGGACGCTCGAGAGCAGCCACAGGGCGTCGGCGGCCTCGAGGTCGGCGAGCGTGACGAGCTCGTACGACGTCTCCATCCCGGCGCCCTCGGCGAAGCGGAACACGTCCGCCTGCGTCGTGCCGGCGAGGATGCCGATGTCCGTCCGCGGCGTGACGAGCCGACCGCCCACGGACATCACGAGGTTCGCGCGGGTGCCCTCGAGCACGTACCCGTCCGTCGACACGAAGAGCGCGTCGTCGGCTCCGCGGCGCTCGGCCTCGCGGAGCGCCGCCATGTTCACCGCGTACGACAGCGTCTTCGCGCCCTGCAGCAACCACGGCGAGGTCCGCTCGACGTCGTGCCGGTAGCCGCGGTCGAGCGTCACGACCGAGATGCCCTCGGTGCGGGCGGTGGTCTGGTCGCCCGACGGCGCCGCGTACACCCAGCCGGTCGGACGCCCGCTGCCCTCGACACCGCGGGTCATCACGGTCTTGGCGAACGCCTCGTGCACGGGGTCGAGCCGCGCGCACACCGCCTCGATCGCCTGCCGCCACGCGTCGACGTCCGGCGTCGGCAGGTCGAGCATCGACGCGGACCGGACGAAGCGGGCCAGGTGCGGCTCGAGCGCCTGCGGACGACCGTCGACGACCGTGATGGTCTCGAACACCCCGTCGCCCCGGATCGCGCCGAGGTCCTGCACCTGCAGGTGCTCCTCGAGCGGCTTCGCCCAGGTGTACGCATCGGCCGCCGGGTCGTGCGGCTCGGCGTCGCGGGAGGGCTGGTTGAGGACGGCGAGGACGGTGTGGGTCATGGCACCATCCAACCGCAGCTCAGCGCTCGCCGGGCAGCGATCCCATCAGCTTCCACACCGCCGGGGTGAGCTCCGGGTGCTGCAGGGCGATGCGGCGCAGTCGGTGGTACTCCTCGCCGAGCTCGGTGCCCTGCCCGGACGCCGGGTGCCCGGCCCAGTGGGCGCTCCGCTGGCCGATCGCCGCGTCGAGCTCGACGGCGTCGGCGCGGAGGATGAGCACCACCTGCTCGTCGACGGTCGGCAGCGTGGGCATGAACTCCCACGGGTCCTCGCCGGCACGGCTCCGGTGCTCGACGATCATCGAGATCTCCTCCGCGGCCTCGGCGCGCAGCACTTCGAGGCTGCGCCCGGTCCTTCGGGGCTCAGCCATGGTGCCCCCGCAGCACGCCTGCCATGAGGAGAGCGTACGCCAGCGGCGGGTGCTCGCCGGACACGTCCGCCAGACTGGGGACCGTGACGGAACGCGACGAGACGAAGTCCCAGCACGCCCCGGTCGTGGTCGTCTACCTGCTGCGCGACGGTGTCGCCGGACCCGAGGTGCTGCTCGGCGAGAAGCGCCGCGGCCTCGGCACGGGCCGTCTCGTCGGACCGGGCGGCAAGCGGGAACCGGGCGAGCCGCCGGTGGCGGCCGCGGTGCGCGAGGTCGCCGAGGAGGTCGGCCTGCGGCTCGACGCCGCCGACCTGGAGGCCCGTGGCACGTTGGACTACCGGTTCCCGTTCCGCCCGTCCTGGTCCCAGGTCTCGGACGTCTTCGTCTGCCGCCGTTGGCAGGGCGTCCCGTCGGGGAGCGACGAGCTCGAACCACGGTGGATCCCGGTCGACGCCGTGCCCTACGACGCGATGTGGGACGACGCGCGCTACTGGTTGCCGGGGGTGCTCCGCGGTGGTTCGGTCTCGGCGCGCTTCACCTTCGCCGAGGACAACGCGACCGTGGCCGGCTTCACCGGGTCCGGGGTCTGACGGTCCGTCGTCCGACGGGTGGCGGCTAGCGGGCCGCTGCGCCGCGGTCCTGCTGCGTGCGGGTGCTGCCCGTCCGCGCCTCCTCGGCTGCGGCGAGGACGTCGGCGTCCCCGCTGCGGCCGCCGAGCGGGCGGACGAAGAAGTCGACGATGCCGGCGACGATCGCGCCGATGACGGCGAACATCGCCCATCCGACGAAGAGGCCTGCGGTGTTCCGGCCGTCGGCGGGCGCGAGGAGCACGCTCGCGGCGTAGAGCACGGCCGCGAGCACGAGGAACGCGACGACGACGGTGACGAGGACGCGGTGCCAGGCGGTGCGCGGGTTCATCCCACCAGGATACGGCCGCTGCCGCGCCGCTCAGCGCTCCGCGTGCCGACCGTGCTCCCGCTCGCCGTCGGGTCGGCGGGTGCCGCGGCCGGTGCGCTCGGTCTCCGGGTGCCGGCCGGCGCCCGTCGGTCGCCGGCCGGACGCGTCCACGCGGGGGACGGGACGGGTGCGCGGGCCGTTCGCCGTGCCTGGCTGCCGGGTGGCGCCGGACCGGTCGCCCGGTCGCACGACCGGGATGCGGCCGGTGGGGGTCGGCTCCTGTTCGAGTCCGTCGCGGCCGCCGGTGAAGACGTCGCCGCCGACGCGCTCGTCCTCCCACCCGTCGTCACGGAGCACGCTGAGCGTGCCGGTCTCGGTCGAGGTCAGGCCGTGCCGCTCCAGCTCCGCGTCGCGCTCCTTGCCGAGGAACTCGCGGTTGGCGTTCTGCGCGTCCTGGAACATCGTGGTCCGCCCGGTGACGATCGCCGTGATGCGGCGCCGCTCCCACCACTGCTTGCCGAAGAACATGAGCACGAGCCCGGCGGCGGCGTAGCAGGCCATCGTCAGCAGGCCTCGTGCGGAGCCGGGCCCGACGCCGTAGACCTCGTGCTTGATCATGTCGACCATGCTCGAGCCGACCACGACGTTGTTGAGCCACGCGAACGGCTCCGGCATGAACCACTTCGGGTAGGCACCACCGGACGAGGGCATCGACAGGAAGACGAAGCAGATCATGGCCGGCGCGGCGATGAACCGGCCGACGAAGTAGCTCAGGCCGTTCACCGCGAGGCCGATCGCGACGATCCAGCCCCACGCGATGAGGACGAGCTGGACCCAGTGCCCGTGGATCGCGCCGACCACCGGCCCGGCGAGCGTGTTCGTGACGAGGGAGATCACCAGGCCGCCGACGACGATGACCGTCATCCGGGTGCGGTGCCGCAGCGGGCCGCCCATGATGCCGATGAACATCGCGACCATGTACCCGCCGATGCACCAGGCGAGCATGACGTACATCGCGACGGTCCCGTACTCGTCGTACGCCGGCAGCGGGGCGAGCTCGGTGACGGTCGGCGCCGCGACGCCGATGCCGGTGAGCACGCCGGTCAGGGTCGCGGGCACGAGCGACGCGACCTGGAACTGGTGCGCGCTGGCCGTGAAGAGCTCGTTCGACGATGGGTCGTAGGCGACCGCCATCGTGCCGGCGAGGACGTCCCGCTGGGCCCGGGCCAGCGAGTCGTAGGAGTGGAAGACGTACTGGCCCGGCAGCGCCCGGTCGACCGCGGCGACGAGCGTCGGGTCGCTGCCGACGAGGGCCACGGGGACGTCGTGCGGGTGCGGCGCGTGGAAGGCGAAGACGTAGCAGAGACAGAAGCCGACGATGAAGAACAGCGGCATCCAGAGCTGCAGGCCGATGAGCTGCAGCGAGGGGTGCAGCGTGCCGTACCAGCGACGGTAGCGGCTGATCCGCTGCGGTTCGGGGACCGGTGCCTGGCGGACGCGGGCCGAGCGACTGCCGGCGACGGGTGCGCCCCGGCGCGGCCGCGAGCCGCCCTGGGTGGACGGTCGCGTCTGGCGTGCCCTCGGATCGGCTGACCGGCGCGGCGCTCCGTCCTGTTCCCGGAGGTCGTGGTTCCTGGGGAGGTCGTTCCGCGGCTCGCTCACTCGGCGCTGTGCTCCTCTGCTGGTCGGAGCGTCACGATACGCCCGGTCGGCTCGCCGCTCGCCGAGAGCGATCCCGGCGTCCCGGAAGCGTCAGGACCGGCTGCGGGACGCCTGCGACGAGTCCATCGCGAGCTCCTCGGCGTCGAGCGTCACGAGCACACGGCGCATGACCTCCTCGTCGAGGTTGCCCTTCTCGCGCTCCTCGAGCACGATCTCACGTCGCCGGTCGAGCAGTTCGCGGCGGATGTCCTGGATCTGCGATCCGCGGAGGCGCATCGGTGCGTTCCGCTCCTCGTCCTCCTCTTCCTCGGCGTCGCGGCGGAAGGTCTCGGCCTGGCGCTCGAGCCGGGCCTTCAGTCGGTTCACGACACTGTCCACGGCCTCGGCGCCGTACTGCTGCGACCAGGCGGGACGCCGACGTTCGAGCAAGGCGATCGCGGCCTCGGTCGTGCGCTGGTTGAGCCGCATCTCGCTGCGGACGTCCTCCTCGCCCTCGGCCGGGTCCTGCACCTTGAGTGCTCGGATGACGAAGGGGAGCGTCAGGCCCTGCAGCAGGAGCGTGCCGACCGTCACGACGAACGCGATGATGAAGATGGTGTCCTGCGCCTTGATCTCGACGGGGTCCGCCACCACCGCGACGGCCGCGGCGAGCGTCACCACGCCGCGCATCCCGGTCCACGAGATGACGGTGAGCTCGCGCCAGTTCAGCTTCGGCTCCGCCGTGCCGCGCAACCACCGCAGCGAGGGGTGACCGCGGGACAACCGGACGCGCAGGGGCCGGAGCCACCGCCCGTTGATGCGGTTGCGGACGTACGACTCGAACACGAAGAGCGGCCGGACCAGGATGACGACGACCAGGACGACGCCCGCCGCGGTCAGGGTCTGCGTCAGGCTCCGGTCGCTCTCGACCAGGTCCTGCACGACGGTCTTCAGCTGCAGGCCGATCAGGGCGAAGACGAAGCCCTCGAGGATGACGTCGATGCTCGTCCACAGCGGTCGCTCCTGCAGCCGCGTGGCGTAGCCCTCCTTCGGCGAGTTGTAGCCGATGTACAGGCCTGCGGTGACGACCGCGATGACGCCGGAGCCCGACAGGTGCTCGGCCAGGACGTACGCGACGAACGGCAGCAGGATGCTCATGATCGTCTCGACGACCGGGTCGTTGATGCGCATCCGGATCCAGTGCACCGCCACGCCGAGGACGATCCCGACCGCGAACCCGACGCCGATGGCGAGCCCGAAGATGCCGAGGTCCTGCCAGATCGTGAGCGAGGTGCCCGCAGCGATGAGCGTGAAGACCCGGACGAGTGTCAGCGAGGCCGCGTCGTTGATGAGGCTCTCACCGGACAGCACCGTCATCACGCGGCGGGGGAGCCCGAGCTTCCGACCGATCGCCGCGGCGGACACCGCGTCCGGCGGCGCCACGACGGCACCGAGCAGGATCGCTGCGGGCCAGTCCATGTCCGGGATGAGGACGTAGGCGGCCAGACCGACCGCGAGCGCGGTGACGATGACGAGGAAGATCCCGAGCCGTCGGATCTGCTTGATCGATTGGCGGAAGCTCTGCCACGAGACGTCGAGCGCCGCCGAGTAGAGGAGCGGGGGCAGCACGACGGTGAGGATGACCTCGGAGTCGATCTCGATCTCGGGCAGCCCCGGCACGAACGAGACCGCGAGCGCCACCGCCGTGACGAGCAGCGGGGCGGGCAGGCCCTTGGCGCGTGCGAACCCGGTCACCGCGAGCGAACCGATCAACAGGATGAGGAGTTCCGCGGTGTCCATGTGTCACATTCTCCCATCGACATGGTTCGCGAGCTGAACCATCTCACAGGCAACGTGAACGGCAGGTGAACAGCAGGGTTTGCCACGAGGCCGATCGACTGGGACACTTGCCCGCGGTGGACATCACACTCATAGTCGTCCTGGTCATCGCGTTGGCCCTCTTCTTCGACTTCACAAACGGATTCCATGACACCGCCAACGCGATGGCGACACCGATCGCCACCGGTGCCATGAAGCCCAAGGTGGCCGTCACGGTCGCCGCGGTGCTCAACCTCGTCGGTGCGTTCCTCAGCACCGCCGTCGCGACGTCGATCTCGCACGGCCTGATCAACGAGGGTCCCGGTGGCGTCGCGATCACGCCGGAGATGATCTTCGCCGGCCTCATCGGCGCGGTCGTGTGGAACATGATCACGTGGCTCCGTGGCCTGCCGTCGTCGTCCTCGCACGCGCTCTTCGGCGGGCTCATCGGAGCTGCGATCGTCGGTGCGGGCTTCGACTCCGTGAACTACGCGGCGCTGCTGACCGTCGTGATCATCCCGGCGTTCCTGTCGCCGGTGATCGCCGCGCTGGTGTCGTTGCTCGCCACCCGCATCGCCTACCGCGTCACCCGCCGTCCGGTGTTCCCGAACGAGCGCGGCGGCTTCCGGATCGGCCAGGTCTTCACGAGCTCGATGGTCTCGCTGGCGCACGGCACGAACGACGCGCAGAAGACCATGGGCGTCATCACGCTGACCCTCATCGCCTCGGGAGCGCAGTCGGCCGACCAGGGCGTGCAGTTCTGGGTCGTCGTCGCGTGTGCGCTCGCGATCGCCCTCGGCACGTACACCGGCGGCTGGCGGATCATCCGCACGCTCGGCTCCGGGATC
Source organism: Curtobacterium sp. MCSS17_008 (assembly GCF_003234185.1). GTDB lineage: Bacteria > Actinomycetota > Actinomycetes > Actinomycetales > Microbacteriaceae > Curtobacterium. Next base: position 3,944 of record NZ_QKSM01000014.1, on the reverse strand, counting down.
ACCGAGATCCGCGCGACGCAGGGCTTCGCGGCCGAGGCGTCCACCGCCGCCACGATCCTGGCGTCCAGCCACCTCGGCTTCGCACTGTCCACGACGCAGGTGTCGTCGGGCTCGATCATCGGTGCCGGTCTCGGTCGACGCGGCTCGAAGATCCAGTGGTCCACCGCGGGCAAGATCGTCATCGCCTGGTTCATCACGCTGCCGGCGGCGGCTGCCGTCGGCGCGGTCGCCTCCGGCATCGCGCGGCTCGGTGTCGGCGGTCTCGTGGTCGACGCCGTAGTGGGCGCTGCCGTGATCCTGGGGCTGTACCTCTGGTCGCTCCGCAAACCGCACGAACAGGCCGCGGCGATCGAGGTCGACGTGGCCGCGAACGCGGTCCTGACCCGCAAGGAGCTCCGCGACCTGCAGCGCAAGAAGCGCGCCGCGCAGGTCGCCGCGCGTCGCGCGGAGCTCAGCCGTGAGCGCACCCTGCGCCGCATGGCCGGACGGAACGGAGGACGCCGCTGATGGGTATCGCCACTGATTCGCGCTGCTCTGCCTTCCTGGACGGAGGACGCCGCTGATGGGCATCGACTGGCTTGCCTTCCTGACCGTGGCCGTGGTGGCGGTCGTCTCCGCGTGCTTCGTGGTCCTCGTCTACTCGATCGGCCTCCGACTCTGGAGCGCCGCCGACACCCGCGCCGGCAAGTACACCGTGAAGGACGACGGCACCGTCGGCCCCGCCACCGCCGGTTTCCCCCAGCCGGGCGCCGTGCAGCCCGCGGTGCGCGCCTTCCGCGCGCTGGCCGTCGCGTGCTTCGCCGTCTCGGGTGCGGCCGTGCTCTACGGGATCTACCTGATCGTCCCGCAGTTCCACTGACGCGGCCCACCTGACGGACGGGAGGCGCGGTGCCGGCTGGTACCGCGCCTCCCGTCCGTCGCGTGGTCCGTCCGTGCGCACGCAGGTCCGCGCGACCCCGTCTCGGCTCCGTGGAGCAGACGACGTCGAGTCGCGCGCTCGCGCTCGACGTCGTCTGCTCCATCGACGCCCGCCCGCCGGACCCGCCCGCCCGCCGGACCCCGACCGGCCGGACGGGCTAGCCTCGTGAGGGTGACCGGCAACGAAGCAGCACGAACGCGCACCGAGACCGACTCCCTGGGATCGCGGGAGGTCCCGATCGACGCCTACTGGGGCATCAACACGCTGCGGGCGCTCGAGAACTTCCCGATCACGTCGGTGCCGATCGCCGTCTACCCCGACCTCATCGAGGCGCTCGCCACGGTCAAGCAGGCCGCCGCCCGGGCGAACAAGGAGATCGGCGTGCTCGACGCGGAGCGCGCGGACGCCATCGACCAGGCCGCGCAGGAGGTCCGCGACGGCGCCCTCCGTGAGCAGTTCGTGGTCGACATCGTGCAGGGCGGCGCGGGCACGTCGACGAACATGAACACGAACGAGGTCCTCGCGAACCGGGCGCTCGAGCTCCTCGGCCGCGAGAAGGGCGACTACGGGTACCTGCACCCGATCGACCACGTCAACCGCAGCCAGTCGACGAACGACACCTACCCGACGAGCATCAAGCTGGCGATGATCCTGGGGGTGCGCCGGCTCACGGCCGAGCTCGAGCGGCTGTCGGACGCCTTCGCCGAGCGCGGTCGGGCGTTCCAGGACGTCCTGAAGATCGGGCGGACCCAGCTGCAGGACGCCGTGCCGATGACGCTCGGGCAGGAGTTCACCGGGTTCGCGCACACCATCCAGGAGGACGTCCTCCTGCTCCGCACGGTCTCCCCGCTGCTCGCGGAGACAAACCTCGGCGCGACGGCGATCGGCACCGGCATCACCGCCGACCCGCAGTACCGGGACGAGGTCCGCCGGCAGCTGCAGGTCGCGACGGGGCTCGACATCGTCACCGCCCCCGACCTCATCGAGGCGACGAGCGATGCCGGCGCCTTCATGACCCTGTCCGGCACCGTGAAGCGCAGCGCCGCGAAGCTCTCGAAGATCTGCAACGACCTGCGGCTGCTCGCCTCGGGGCCGCAGGCCGGGCTCGGCGAGATCTCGCTCCCCGCGCGGCAGGCCGGGTCGTCGATCATGCCCGGCAAGGTCAACCCGGTGATCCCGGAGGTCGTGAACCAGATCGCGTTCGCCGTCGCCGGGGCCGACACCACGGTGACCATGGCTGCGGAGGGCGGTCAGCTGCAGCTCAACGCCTTCGAGCCGATCATCACGCACGCGATCCTGCAGTCGCTGCAGTGGATGGCGAGCGGGTGCGCGACGCTCCGGGTGAACTGCGTCACCGGCATCGAGGCGAACGAGGCGAAGCTCGCGGCCCAGGTCGACACGAACGTCGGGGTCGTGACCGCCCTGACGCCCTACATCGGGTACGCGGCCGCGGCGTCGATCGCCCACACGGCCCTGACCACCTCGACCCCGATCGCGACGCTCGTCACCGCCGCGGGGCTCATGGACGAGGACCAGGTGCAGCGGGTGCTGTCGCCGGCGCGGCTCTCGGGCATCGAGCTCGCGACGGGCGCCATCCCGGTCGTCACCGAGCAGATGTTGGACGAGGCCGCGCGCGAGCGCTGACGCGCGCGGCGACGCACCGCCCGCCGGTCGGCAACACGCAACGTCGGCGGCTGTGCGCAGCGGTACCGCGCTGCGCGCACCCGTCGAGGTTGCGTTGCGGGATCGCCATCGGGTGTGCGTCCGTGCTGGAGGCCGGGCGGGCGTGCGTGCCGGACGCGGGTGTGCGTCCGTGCCGGACGCCGGGCGCCTAGGGCAGCGGGGGCTCGCCGACCCGGACCTGACGTGACACCGCGCGCAGGTGCTCCTCGGTCGGGGTCGGCTCCTCGTGCTCGTCCGCCGCGCGTCGCTGCGCGGCGACCCGGACGTGGTGCGCGGTCGCGACGTCCTGGTCCCGCCACCGGGCGAGTGTGAAGTTCCGCGTGACGTCGCGGAGCGGCAGCCGGATCGACTCGTCGGCCTCGATGCCGGCGAGCAGTTGCCGCATGCGGATGACCTCGGAGTCCAGCTCGCCGCCGACGACGAGCACGAAGTTCGAGATGTACAGGTAGACGAGCAGCAGGATCGCGCCGCCCAGCCAGCCGTAGGCCCGGTTCCCGCTGCCGCCGACCGTCTCGACGTAGAGCGAGAAGCCGAGGGTCGCCAGCGCCCACGTCCCGATCGCGAACGCCGCGCCGGCCGACACCCACCGCAGCTGCGGGGTCTTCACGTTCGGCGTCGCGTAGTACAGCACGGCGACCATCACCACGAGGACGACGGCGAGCACGGGCCACTTGGCCACGTTCCACAGGTCGTCGATCCACGGCGCCCACCCGAGCTGCCGGACGATCGCCGCCGAGATCGTCGGGGTGCCGAGCAGGATGACGATCGCGATCGCCCCGCCCACCATCACGAGCAGCGTGACGAGGAGCATCATGCTGCGGAACTTCCAGATCCGCCGGCCCTCCTCGACCTCGTAGGCGGTGTTCATCGCGCGACCGAACGCAGTGGCGTACCCGGAGAGCGACCACAGCGTCAGGACGAGCCCGATCGAGAAGCCGACCCACGGGTTGTCGAGCGTCAGCAGCTGCCGCAGCGGCCCCTCGAGGTGCTGCGCGGTCTCCGGTCGGACGATGAACCCGAGCACCTGGACGATGTCGGTCACGCTGTCGCCCTGCCGGTCGACGACGGAGAGCGCCGACACCACCGTGAGCGCGGTCGGGAACACGGTCAGCAGGGCGAAGAACGTGAGCGAGGCCGCGGCGTCGACCACGCGGTGCCGGATCACCGAGTGGTAGGTGCGCCGGACGACCGCGCGGACGCCGGTCCGCTGCAGGTCGCGCGAGGCGCTGTCGGGCATGCGACGTACGGTACCCGACCACGTGACGGACGGGAGGCGCGGTGCGGGCCCGCCCCGCGCCTCCCGTCCGTCACGTGGTCGGGTACCGTACGTCGCATGCCCGAC
>NZ_QKSM01000013.1 GCF_003234185.1 Curtobacterium sp. MCSS17_008 | reverse complement strand
GGACGCGTACCTGTTCGAGCTGTGGGGTGGGTCGCTGAAGCCGCTGCAGCTCGAGGGTGACAACGCGGTCCTGACCGGCACCACGGTCCACGTGTCCGAGGACGCTGCCGGCCTGCTGAACAAGACCTTCGGCACCGACGCCGTCAAGCGCGGCATGCTCGTCGGCACCGCGACCATCACAGCCCAGATCAAGTAACACCCCCGCGGCACTCGTGCCGCACCACGCACCGGAAGGCGCCGCCCCACCACGGGGACGGCGCCTTCCGCCGTACCCGGGCGGAGTCGAGGTGAACGATCCGGCCCCCGGTCTCGTCGTCAGGGCATGGGACTCCGCACACGTACGAAGGTCGTCATCGGCACCGCCACCGGTGTCGTCGTCATCGGCGCCGTAGCCGTCATCGCCGGCCCGGTCATCTACGCGAACACGGTCAACGGCCAGGCCGCCGCAGCCCCCTCGCTGAGCGCCGCCCCCTCCGGCTCCGGCCGCACGCTCGACGCCCAGCAGGCCGACGGCACCTGGGAGAGCACGAGCAGTTCGTACGCCGGGTACCGCGTCCACGAGGTCCTGCAGGGGAATGATGTGGACGTGGTCGGTCGGACGAAGGACGTGCAGGGGACGGCGACCGTCGACGGTGGTTCGCTCACGGAGGCCACCGTCACGGTGCAGGTCGCGGAGATCACCACGGACGAGTCCGCGCGCGACGAGTACTTCCGGAGCACGGCCATGCAGACCGACCGGTACCCGACGGCGACGTTCGAGCTCACGGAACCGGTCGACGTCTCGACGGCGCTCGGCGGCAGCACGCAGGACGTCACCCTCACCGGCACGATGGACCTGCACGGTGTCGAGAAGCCCGTCACCGCCGACGCCCAGGTCGCCGTGGCCGAGGACGGCACCGTCCAGGTCGTCGGCTCGGTCCCGATCACCTTCGCCGACCACGGGGTCGAGGCCCCCTCGCTCGGCTTCGTCACCGTGGACGGGAAGGGCGCCGTCGAGTTCTCCCTCGACCTGGCGAAGTGACCGTGACGAGCCGTTCCGCCGACGAGCTGCTGGCGACGCTGTACCGCGAGCACGGCGACGCGCTCACCCGGTACGTCCGGCACCTGACGCGGGACGGCTCGACCGTCGAGGACGTCGTGCAGGAGACCATGGTCCGGGCCTGGCAGCGTCCGGCGGTGCTCGAACGGGCTCCGGACAGCGCCCGCGCCTGGCTGTTCACGGTCGCGCGGAACCTGGTCGTCGACGACGCCCGGTCCGCCAGGAACCGGCGCGAGCACGGTTCGGAGCACCCCGTGGACCGCGCCGAGGCCGACCGCACCGACGCCGTGCTCGACCGGATCGTCGTCGCGGACGCGCTGGCCTCGCTCACGCCGGAGCACCGTCGCGTGGTGGTGGACGCCTACTGGCTCGGCCACACCGTGCCGGAGATCGCACGACGGCACGACATCCCCGAGGGCACCGCGAAGTCGCGGCTGCACTACGGACTGCGGGCCCTCCGGCTCGCACTGCAGGAACGAGGAGTGACCCGATGAGCGTGGACCCGACCGCGCACGACCGGTACTCCGAGTGGGACGCCGCCTACGTGCTCGGCTCGCTGCCGCCCGACGAGCGGCTCGAGTACGAACGGCACCTCGAGACGTGCGCGCGCTGCACCGCGGCCGTCGCCGAGCTCGTCGGCCTGCCCGGCCTGCTCGCGAAGCTCCCCGCCGACCAGGCGGTCGAGATCGCGGAGCCGGACGGGAGGCACGACACCCGCTCCGAGAGCACCCTCGCCTCCGTCGCGCACCGCGTCCGGCACCGTCGGCGCCGGCGTCGCGCATGGGTCGCCGCGACCGCGGGGCTGGCGGTCGTCGCCGCCGTGCTCGGCGGCCTCGCCGTCGGCACCGCGGGTGACCGCGGACCGGTGCAGGCCGGCGGCGCACCGAGCACGTCGGCACCGGCGACCTCGGGCGAGGGCGACCGCTACACGATGACCGGTCCGCAGGGCCTCGACGTCGACCTGGCCGTGAGCGGCGAGCAGTGGGGCACGCGATTCGACTGGGGGTGCTCGTACGGGGGCAGGGAGTGGTCGTCGGACGGCTCGGTGATGTACGACCTCGTGGTGGTCCGGACCGACGGCTCCGTGCAGACCGTGGCGTCGTGGTCGGCCGCCGGGGCCGAGGCCCGCGGGCTCTCGGCGTCGACGGACATCCGCCGCGACGACATCGCCGCGGTGCAGGTCCGGCTGCGGGGCGAGCAGGGCTCCCTCGCCAGTGCCGACCTCTGACGCGCCCGCGCTCGCCCGCACGGGATGATGGTCCGGTGACCCTCGCCCGGACCGTCCTCGATGCCGTCGTCGCCGAGGTCGACCGGCTCGGCTTCCGGGCGCACGGCCTGCACGTCCTGGTGGGGGACGAGACCGCGGAGCGCCACTGGAGCCCGGACCTCCGCCGCGACGTGCACTCGGTCGCGAAGGGCGTCGTCGTCCTGGCCGTCGGGATCGCCGCGCACGACGGGGTGCTCTCGCTCGACGACCCGGTCGGCACGCTGCTGCCCGACGTCACGCTCGGACCGGGCGTGCGGGACGTGACCCTCCGGCACCTGCTCACGATGACGAGCGGCATCGACATGCCGTGGTCGCCGACGGAGACGACCGACTGGCCGGACCTCGCGCGTGCGTTCCTCGGCCGACCGACCTCCGGGCGGTCGTTCCAGTACGCGAACGCCAGCACGTACACCGCCGCCCGAGCCCTGGACGCCCGGGTCGGCGACGTCGGCGCGTACGTGCAGGACCGCCTGTTCGATCCGCTCGGCATCGACGACCTCGCATGGGACCGCTGCCCGCTCGGCCACGTCGTCACCGGCGGCGGTCTCCTGCTCCGCACCGCCGAGGTCGCTCGGGTCGGTCGGCTCCTGCGTGATCGCGGGGACCTGGACGGCCGACAGCTCGTCCCCGCCGCGGTCGTGGACGCGATGCACGACGACTGGGTGGCGGCGGGGTCGTCACCCGCGTACGACCGCTATGCCCTGGCCGGGTGGGGCGGGCCCGGCCGGCTCTGGCGGCTGCACGGGGCGTACGGGCAACTCGTGCTCCTCGACCCCGTCGCCGATGCGGTGGTGACGATCACCGCCGACGACCACGAGCGCGCCGACGCGACCGCGGCGGCCGTCGCACGGGTGCTCACCGACCTCGTGCCGGCGTGACCGCGGCGCGCTGACGCGTGGTGATCGGGTCAGTCCTCGGGCTCGGCCGGACCGAGCGCGTCGAGGACGCGGCGCGAGACGGACCGCAGGGTGTCCGCGTCGGTGCCCACGGGCCTCCAGAACAGCTGCTCGAGCGCTGCGGTGTGCGCGCGGATGCCGGCGAGCACCGCACGGCGGCCGTCGGCGGTCATCGTCACCCAGCTGCCACGGCCGTCGGTCGGGCAGTCCGCCCGCGCGACGAGTCCGCGGGCGACCATGCGGGTGACCTGGTGACTGACACGCGACTTCTCCCAGCCGATGCCCGTCGCGACGTCGCGGACGCGCAACCGGTGGTCCGGGTCGCGGTGCAGGCCGATCAGGATCTCGAACTCCGGGATCGAGATGCCGGCCCCCTGCTGCACGGCGTGGTCGAGCGCCCGGTCGAGTCGGCGCCAGACGTCGTGGAACGCGTCCCAGGTCGCCCAGTCGTGCCCCTCGCCGCCCTGCTCCGCCATGCCCGCCAGCGTAGCCAGCAGGTGGTGTCCGGAGCACCGGGATCATCCGTTCGGCTGACTCCACGGCGGCACACGGCGCGCTCAGAGGTCACGTCGGGGGGCCGGAATACGATCACTCCATGCCGACCCCGCACCTCCGTGACTGCACCGACGACGTGGTCGCACTGGCACAGGGGTGGATCGACGCCGCCCGCGGGGTGAAGGCCGAGCCGGCCGCGGCACGGCTGGCCGAGCTGCTCGCGGACCGCCGCGGTCTCGACTTCGCGCGGGAGTTCGTCGACGCCGTCGTCCGGCCGGAGGACCCGAGGGTGGTGGCCCGGAACCTCGAGCGGGCGAGCCGCGCGGTGCCGGACGACCTGGCGTGGTACCTCCGTGGTGCGGTCACGGTCGGCGGCGGCTTCGCGACCATGGCGCCGTGGGCGATCGTGCCTTCGGCCCGGAAGGTGCTCCGGCGTCTCGCGGGTCACCTCGTCGTGGACGCCACCCCGGCCCGGACCCCGGCCGCCCTCGCGAAGCTCGGCGGCCCGGACACCCGCCTCGACGTCGACCTGCTCGGACCCGCCGTGCTCGGGCCCGCGGGCCGCGACCGCCGGCTCGCGGCGATCGACGAACTGCTCCGCCAGGACGTCGCTGCCGTGACGATCGACCTCGACGCGGTGCTGCCGCCGGCGTCGCCGTGGGACCTCGACGCCGCCGTCGCCGACGCGGTGGAGCACCTCACCCCGCTCGTCCGCACCGCCGCCGACCGTCCGACCCCGCCCGTGATCACGCTGCAGTCCGGTCGTGCACGGGACCTCGAGCGCACGGTCGCCGTCCTCCGAGCCCTGTTCGACACCGACGGAGCCGCCGGGATCACCGCGGGCGTGACGCTGCCTGCCGAGCTCCCGGAGTCGCTCGACGCCCTGCACGGCGTCACCGCCTGGGCGCAGGAACGGCGAGCCGCCGGCGGAGCGCCCGTGCGCGTCCGGATCACCAAGGGGACGCTCCTCGCCGCCGAACGGGTCGACGCCGTCCTGCACAGCCGACCGCTCGCCGTCACCGCAGACCGGCTGACGACCGACACCGCGTACCTGCGGCTCCTCGACACGGCGATCGACCCCGAGCGCACGGACGCCGTGCACGTCGGCGTCGCCACGCACGACCTCTTCGCGCTCGCCACCGCGCACGTCCTCGCCGACCGGCGCGGGGTGGCCGACGCCGTCGAGCCCGAGGTGCTCCTCGGCACCACCCGGTACGCCGACGCCCTCCGCGGCGCGTTCGGACGGGTCGTCGTGGGCGTGCCGCTCGTCCGGCCGGACGAGTTCGACGCCGCCGTGCCCTTCCTCGCCGGACGCCTGCGCGAGATCGCCGACCCGCAGAGCGCCGCCGCGACGACCACCACCGTCGACGACCCGGCCGTCGCGGACCGCGCGGTCGCCGCACACGTCGACGCCGTCGCGGCCCTCGTCCGACCGGCCCCCACCACGACGCGGACCCAGGACCGTCGCCAGCCGCCCGGCGACCCGGTGCTGCTCGCGCGCTCCGAGAACACCCCGGACACCGACCCGTCGACCCCCGGCAATCGGGCCTGGGCCGCCGAGGTGCTCGGTCGCGTCCCCGGCTCGCAGCGCGGCGTGCGGACGATCCGCGGCGCGCGGGTCACCGACCGGGGGCGCCTCGAACGCCTGGTCGCACGGACCGCGCAGGCCGGCGTGAACTGGGGCCGCCAGGACCCGGACGACCGCGCCGAGCTCTTCGACCTCATCGCCCACGCGCTCGAGACCCACCGCGGTGCCCTCGTCGAGACCATGGTCGCCGAGATCGGGTCCACCCTGACCGAGGCCGACGGCGAGGTCAGCCGCGCGGTCGACACCGCCGCGCACGCCGCCGACCGCGCGCGGCACCTCGAGGACATCGGCGGAGCGGTCCCGGTCCCGCCCCGGCTCACCGTCGTCGTGCCGTCGTGGAGCGCACCGCTCGTCGACGCCGCCGACGGTGTGCTCACCGCGCTCGCCGCGGGCAGCGGGGTCGTGCTGCACCCCGCCACAGCAGCACGCCGCTCCGTCGCGGTGTTCGCCGACGTGCTGTGGGACGCCGGGGTGCCGCACTCGCTGCTGCAGCTCGTCGACCTCGACGGCAGCGACCTCGCGCGTGACCTGGTGGCGCACCCGGCGGTGGACCGGGTCGTGCTGACCGGTGCGCCGGAGATCGCCCGTTCGTACCGGTGGTGGCGAGCCGACCTGCCGCTCGTCGCGGAGCTCACCGGTGTCGTCACCGCCGTGGTCACCCCGTCGGCGGACCTCGACCAGGCCGTGCAGGACGTCGTCGCGTCGGCCTTCGCCCGCGCCGGGCAGGCCGCGGCGTCCGTGTCGCTCCTGGTGCTCGTCGGGTCCGTCGGTGAGAGCGCGCGCTTCCGTGAGCAGCTCGCCGACGCCGTCCGCGGGCTCCGCACCGCCTGGCCGACCGACCCCACCGCACAGGTCGGGCCGCTCGTCGCCGAACCGACCGCCGCCGTGCGCACCGCGCTGACCGAGCTGCGGCCGGGGGAGTCGTGGCTCGTCGAACCCGTCGCGCTCGACGACACCGGACGCCTGTGGTCGCCCGGTGTGCGCGAGGGGGTCCGACCCACCGCCGACCTCTCGCGGACGGCAGTGCCGGCCCCCGTGCTCGACGTCGTCCGCGTGGAGACCCTCGACCAGGCGATCGCGTTGCAGCACGCCGCGGACGGCGGGTCCGTCGCCGCCCTCCACACCCTCGACCCCGACGAGGTCGCGACCTGGTCCGACCGCACCCGGGCGGGACTGCTCGTCGTGAACCGCCCGACCACGGGTGCCCGCCCCGGACGGCAGCCCGTCGGTGGGTGGCGAGGGACCGCCGTGGGGCCGACCGTGCACCGCGGCGGCCCGCTGACCGTCGTCGGCGCCGACCGGTGGGACCCGGTGCGGCGCCGACCGCACCGCAGCGTCCAGCTCCAGGGGCTCGGCAACCGTGTCACCGCGGTGATCGAGGCGGCACGCGCGGGCCTGTCCTTCGAGGAGTTCGACCACGTCCGTGCGGGTGCCGAGAGCGACGCCGCCGCGCGTGCGTCCCTGTACGGACGGTCGCGGGACACGGCGGACCTGGTCGTCGAGCGCAACGTCATCCGGTTCCGGCCACAGTCGGTGGTCGTGCGGCAGTCCTCCGGGGTCGCCGCCGGCGAGCTCGTCCGCGTGCTCGTCGCGGCGACGGCGGCCCGGGCGCACGTGCTCCTCAGCACCGCGCGACCGCTGCCCGCCGAGCTCCTGCCGTTGTTCTCCTCGGCGCGTTCACCGCTCGACGTCGTGGACCAGGTGGTCGAGGACGACGCGACCTTCCTGGCACGCGCTGCGTCGGGCGCCCTGCTGCAGGACGACTGGTCGGACGGCGTGGAGCGCGAACTCGACCCCATCGACCTGGTGCTCGCGCAGGGGGCGGAACCGCGACGCCACACGGACTTCGGCGGTCCCGGTTCCCGGATCCGGCTGCTCGGCGGTGACCCGCGCGCGCTCGAGGCAGCCCTGGGGGCCGGCACCGAGACGACCATCCACGACGATCCCGTGGTGGAGTCCGGCATCGTCGAGATGCTGCACTTCCTCCGCGAGCAGACCGTCTCGGTCACCGCGCAGCGGCACGGCGACGTCTCGACCGCCTTCAGCCGACTGCGGCTCTGAGGGATCGACGCGGCGAGCGGCGTAGCGTCCGGGGCATGAACGCACGAGCGAACGACGACGAGGTCCAGACCGCCCCGGTGATGGACGGTGCCACGGAAGCGACGAACGAGGAGAAGCTCTCCGGCCTCGTGGAGCAGGTCGAGCACGACCACGGAGCGGAGGGGGCCGGCGAGATGGCCGACCACCTGCGTGACCGGATGGACGAGACCGGCGTCGAGGACGAACAGCCGAACGACGAGGTCGAGTAGCGAGCGGGTGCGGTCAGCGTCGGCCGGTGCGTCCCCGCCCCGTGCCGACGAGACCGACCTCGAGCGCCGTCAGGAGCACGGCGACCACGAGCTGCCGTACCGCGAAGCCGCGAGCCCGCGGGTCGAGCGCGATGAGCGGCACCATCGTGACGCCGTGCGTCGCGTCGACGGCCGCGCCGAGGACGTGCGCCTCCGGCGAACCCGCACGGGTGAGCAGTCCGGCCTGCACGAGCTGCCGGACCCCGAGCACCCGGCCGAACACGGCGACCCGCCCCGTCGAACCGCGCGAGGCGAGCAGGTGTGCGACGCCGATGCCTGCTCGCAGCGCCTCGACCCGACGCGCGCGGTGCCGGCGGTCCTGACGGTCGCGGCGGCTCACCGGCGCTTCCCCGCGGCGAGGGCGAGCGCACCGGCGGCGCCGAGCGCTGCACCGATGATGCCGTTGCCGAGTCGGCGGTGCTCCACCCACCAGGTCTGCGGCGACCAGGCGTGTGCCGCGTCATCGAAGACACCGTGCGCGCCGTGGTCTCCCGGTACCGGCTCGTACAGGTTCGTCGGCAGGGACTCGCCGTCCTTCTGCTCCGCCTGCTGGCCGCTCACGAGGGTCTTCGCCGCGTACCAGTCCGCGAAGCGTCCGCTGATCCGGTTGCCGAGGATCGTGTAGACCGTCGATTCACCCACCCACGTGCGGCGGCGGGGGCGTTCGGCGGTGGCGGCGATCGCGCGGGCGCCGACCTCGGGCTGGTAGATCGGTGCGACAGGCTGCGGGTGGTGCGGCAGCAGCGACTTCACCCAGTTGAACTGGATCGTGTTGAGCGCCGGCATGTCCACCCGGCTCACGGCGACCTTGCTCCCCTGCGCGGTGAGTTCGGAGACGACCGACTCCGTGAAGCCGACGATGGCGTGCTTCGCGCTGCAGTAGGCGGCCTGCAGCGGGATGCCGCGGAAGCCGAGTGCGGACCCGACCTGGATCACGTGGCCGCGGTCGCGGGGGACCATGCGCGAGAGCGCCGCGCGGGTGCCGTGCACGAAGCCGAGGAAGTTGACGTCGAGGCCGCGCTCGAAGTCCTCGGGCTCGGTGTCCATGAAGCGCCCGAAGACCCCGACCATCACGCAGTTCACCCAGAGGTCGATCGGACCGAGCTCCTGTTCGACGCGGTCGGCTGCGGACTCGACGGCCTGACGGTCGGCGACGTCGGCGACGAGCGCGAGTCCGCGGCGTCCGGCCGCCTCGACCTCGGCGACCGCGGCGTCGACCCCGTCCCGGCCCCGGGCGAGGACGGCGACGTCCCACCCCCGTGCCGCGAGCTCGCGGACGGTCGCCCGCCCCAGCCCTGCCGAACCACCGGTCACCACTGCCACGCGCGTCATGATCCCGTTCTACGCAGAGCCGTGCCGTCGCCACTCAGCCGCTGTCCCCCGGAACGCCGCACGACGGGGAGCATGATGGGGCCGTGGAGACGCGCGACGAGGTCACGGCCGAGGAGGCTCCGCCCGGCTGGGTCCTGAGCACGCCGACGCGGTTCCGCGAGGTCTGGGACCTCCCGCTGCTCGCGCTCGTCCTCGCCGGGGTGACCGTGGTGGTCGGCGCGGCCTTCGGGGACCTGCTCGCGCTCGTCACCGGTGTCGTGACGGCCGTCATCGTGGCGGCCGGTGCGGTCGCGTTGTTCGTCACCGCGAGGCGCGCCTACGTCGAGCAGACGTGGGGTGCCTCGTGGGACCTGCACCGCACCCGGGTCGTCGTCGGGGTGACGGCGGGGGCGGTCGTGATGGTCGGGAGCCTCGTCGTCGGCATCCTCTTCGCGACGGTGATCGGCACCATCGGTGCCGTCGCGCAGATCAAGGGGTTCGCCCGTTCCGTCCCCCGGTTCGACCACTCGGCGGTCGCCTCGGCGTTCCTCGCCGTCACCGGGGCGTGCGTCGTCCTCGTCGTGCTCGGACTGGCGCTGCCCGAACAGCCCGTGCTCCCGGGGTGGCGTGCGGCCGTCTGGGTCGGCGGAGCGGGAGCCTTCGCGGTCTTCGCTGCCGTGCTGGCGCTCGTGAGCGCCCGCCGTGCGGCCGCGGCCCCGCTGGAGTGACCGCCGCGTCTCGCCGTCAGTCGGACGACCGCCGCCGCGCGGTCGCCAGGTGCGAGCGCACGTGCAGCAGCACCGGCGCCTCGTGCGGCGCCTGCGGGAGCGCCCCGAGCGAGAACGACTCGACGACGTCCGGGCCGAACAGCACGCACACCGAGGACCCGCCGAACTGGAAGTACCCGAGCTCGTCGCCCTTGCCGATCCGCGCGCCGGGTTCGATCCCGTCGCCGATCACGCACGACGACACGTCCGACATCCCGATGAACACGACCGCGATCGTGCCGATAGCCGGGTCGTCCGCGTCGATGAGCACGATCGCACGGGTCGCGACGTGCGCCAGGTACCCCTGCGACAGCGTCGGCTCGGCGGCCTCGGGACCCTGGGACGAGGCCTCGGAGTAGTACGTCCCCGGCTCGACCCAGGCGCGCAGCACGGTCCCGCTCGCCGGGCTGTGCCAGCGGTGGTAGTCGAGGGCGCTGAGGAACGCCTGCCACACGGTGCCGTCGACGAACAGGTCGGCGGTCTCGTCGCCGGCGAGCAACTCCTCGACCGAGTACGGCTCGGCCTTCGCCCAGAACTCGTCGAGGCGGTGGACCCGACTGGCGATCCGGTACGGGGTGGCCTCGCAGGGGCTCACCACGACGGCGTCGTCGTCGGGTTCGGCGAGCGGGCGCTCGCCGTCCTTGAAGCGCCGGGTGAAGAAGTCGTTCCACGACCCGAAGCCCCAGTGCTCGTCGTCCGGGTCGTGCTCGAACTGGTCCATGCCGACCGCCCGCCGTGCGGCGTCGCTCCGCCAGCCCGAGGGTGCGTCGACCAGGACCTCGAGGGACTTGTCGCTCGACAGGAAGTCGCACCAGCCCTGCAGGATCGCCCGGAGCGCCTCGTTGACCCGCGGGTCACGGTAGAACGCGAACCCCGCGGGCGTGGCCTTCGTCCAGTCGAGCACGCCGTCGAGCGGCGTCATGACCATCTGGTCGTCGCTGTACTCGGGCGCGGTCGTGATGACCTCGTCGACCAGCTCGAGCAGTTCCCCGAACGACCCGAGGTGCCGCTCCTCGTACTGCCGACCGACGGGGACCTGCTCGATCATCTGGTGCGCGTGCATGCGCAGGACGGGGTCGCCCTCGACGAGGTCTCGGAACGCGGACACCGCCGGGTGCAGCGCGCGGTCGGGGTCGCGCTCCTGGTGACGCTCGCGGCGGCCGCGGAGCCACGCCTCGAGCCCGCTCTGGTCCTGCGGGAGCCATCCCGCGCGGCGTCGGACGTCCTGCTGCTGCGCTCCACCGGTCACGCGGTGGACGCTACCCACCGCTCGCCGCGACGCGTCCCAGTGGCCGCACCACGGCCTCCCGGCAGCCGCCGGTCAGCGCCCGCGACCGAACCGGGTCGTCACCCCGGGCGAGTAGAGCACGGAGTCCGGCTCGAGCTCGGTCAGCCCGAACGGCAGCCCCGCCGCCGCGACCAGGTCGTCGCGCAGCGTGACGAGGGACGCGCGGTGCAGCGGCCACGACCCGTGCTCGTTCGGCCAGTACCGGGTCGCCCCCGCACGCCGCACGTGCATGCCCCACCGCGCGGTCAGGAAGGTCTCGAGCGGGGTCGGCTCGTCGACCGCCGGCCCGACCCGCACGTCGAAGGTGGACCGCAGGTGCGTCCCGTGCCGACGCATCGCGTAGCCGACCCGGTCGTCGACCTTCCGGACCGCGGCGTGCGCCCACCAGTACGGCAGACCGGTCGCCACGCGTGCGCCGACGGTCGGCAGGAGCTTGCCGGCGTCGAGCGACAGGAACGCGACGCCCCGCCGGCCGTGGTCGTCGCGCGTGTAGACCCGCACGTTGACCTCGACGAAGTCGCCCACGCTGCCGGCCCGGCCCAGCCGTCCGAGCGGTGGGAAGCGCGTGTCGGTGAAGCGGAACCCGATCAGGCCGACCCACGTGGTCGCACCGTCGTCGGTCCCGTCGGGTGCCATCGTGTCCGGGTACGCCCCGGCGGGCAGCAGCGGCGCCACGGCCGACACGTCCACACGCCAGTGCACGAAGACCACGTCGAGCCAGTCCTGCGAGATCCAGGGGCGGCCCCGCAGCGGCGGTGCCACGGGCGAGACGGACGGGAGGCCCGGCTCGGCCCCGTCCCGCCGGCTCGCGGTCACGAGCCGCTCGTGTCGTCGGTGCGCGCCGCCTCCGGCACGTCGTCCCACCCGGTCTGCGGGGTCGCGCAGGTCCCGCGGAACACGTACTGCGACGGGCGCTTCCGTTCGTTCGACACCCAGTCGATGGCGGGTCGTCGCCGCTCCGGCGGCAGGTACCCGATCCGGTACACGGCCATCAGCTCGAGCTCCGGCGGGACCGCGAGGAGCTCCTCGACCTCGGCCCAGGCCTCCTCGATCTCCATCGGGAAGGACACGAACTGGATCCCCAGCCCGAGCTCGGTCGTCGCGAGCCAGACGTTCTCCATCGCTGCGCCCATGCTGAACACGGAGTAGAAGGCGTTGCGCGCCTCCTTCCGGTACTCGTCGCGGTCGAGCATCACGCCGAGCAGCAGCGGTGACCCGGCGACGAGCTTTCGGTTCTCCTCACCGAGGGTCTGCGGCACCCGGAGCGTGTTCATGAGCAGCTGCCCGCGCTTCGTGAACACCTGCTTCGTGAAGGGCTTGAGCGGCCCGGGCAGCTTGTCGAACAGCATCCCGTCGCGGCGCTCGTCCATCTCGGCCTGCGAGAACCGGAAGTACGGGCGGTACCGCTCGAAGAACGACCCCTCGGCCATCGTCTGCGTCATCGACCGGCCGCTGATGTCGGCGATGCGGTCGATGGTGTCCCGCTCCTCGACGATGACGAAGCGCCACGGCTGGCTGTTCAGCTGCGAGGGCGCGCGTCCGGCGAGCTCGATGAGCAGTCGCTGGTGCTCCTCGGACACCGGGTCGGGCAGGAACGCCCCGTTGGTCGTGCGCCGGCGTCGGATGGCCTCGAAGAGCTCCACTGCTTCCCTCGTGTCTCGTCGTCGCGGTCAGCGCCGCGCGAGCAGCGCCCCCAGGTAGGACGGTGCGGCGGCGACCGCGACTCTCCAGTGTGCTCCGGAGCGGGGGTTCGTGCGTGGAGCGAGTGCGAGGGGGACGAGCGCGGGCAGCAGGAAGAGCGCGGAGCGGTCACGGGTCCAGGCCGGGGTGGTCGCGGCGACACCGGTGAGGGTCGCGGTCACGACGAAGAGCCCGTGGTGCACGACGCGGAGCTTCTTCGTGCGGATGAGGCGCACCGCGACAGCGGTGCCCCAGAGGCAGTTGGCCAGGTACGCCACGGCGGCGGCGGTGACCAGCCGGCGGGCCGCCGGCGGTCGGACGGGAGGCGCGCCGTGCCTCCCGGCTGTCGTCCTGCGTCCCACGGAGGCGACCCTACGCACTCCGGTCAGGCGGACTCTCGGGAGACGAGCTTCGACAGCACGATCGCGCTGCGGGTGTGGTCGACCTGCGGTGCGAGGCGCACCCGGTCGAGTGCGAGTTCGAGCGCCGGCAGGTCCCGCGACCGCATGTGCACGACGGCGTCGGCGCTGCCCGTGACGGTCCCGGCGTCGACGACCTCGGGCACGGTGTCGAGCAGCGTGCGGAGCTCGTCGGGGGAGACCGTGCCGCGGCAGTAGAGCTCGACCCAGGCCTCGGTGCCGCGGTCCTCCACGGCGGGGTCGACCTTGATCGTGAACCCCTGGATGACCCCGTCGGCGACGAGCCGGTCGACGCGACGCTTCACGGCGGACGCCGAGAGTCCGACCACCGACCCGATGTCGCCGTAGCCGGCCCGGGCGTTCTCCCGGAGCTGGTCCAGGATGCGGTGGTCGAGTGTGTCCATCGACGAACATGGTACGCGGGGTTCTTGCGAGTCAGGTGGGTCCGACGCAGGAATCGTGCGTCACCCGAACGGGTGCCACGCGCTCGCGCGCCGGGTACTGCACCGACCGGACCGTTCGTGTCAGACTGCTGCTGGCGTCGACCTGGTCCGCTGCGGTGAGTGAGCCTGCGTCTCACCGGAGTGCTTCACCCGTGGTGGTTCCTGGCAGGCTCGGGCCAGAAGTCCCAGGAGGACTGATGTCGAACACCGCAACCGAACCGCAGGCAGCACCGGCCCGTGTCGCCACGAAGCGCACGATCCTCATGTGCAAGCCGACGCACTACACGGTGAGCTACCGGATCAACCCGTGGATGCACCCCGAGGAGCCGACGGACACCTCGAAGGCCGTCGAGCAGTGGCAGTCCCTCGTCGACGTCTACGAGCAGCTCGGCTTCGACATCTCGTACATCGAGCCGATCGAGGGCCTGCCCGACATGGTCTACGCGGCCAACGGCGGTTTCGTGCTGGACGGCGTCGCCTACGGCGCCAAGTTCCAGTACCCCGAGCGCCAGCCCGAGGGCCCCGCGTACATGGACTGGTTCCGCAGCGCCGGCCTCGAGGTCGCCGAGCCCGAGGAGACCAACGAGGGCGAGGGTGACTTCCTGCTCGTCGGCGACACGATCTTCGCCGGCACCGGGTTCCGCTCCGACAGCACCTCGCACGAGGAGCTGGCCCGTGTGTACGGCCGCGAGGTCGTCACCCTGAAGCTCATCAACCCGAGCTTCTACCACCTCGACACCGCCATCGCCGTGCTCGACCCGGAGCCCGCGGCGGACGGCACCTCGAACATCGCCTACCTCGAGAGCGCCTTCGACGAGCCCTCGCTCGCGATCCTGCGCGAGCGCTTCCCGGACGCGATCATCGCGACCGAGGAGGACGCCGCGATCCTCGGCCTCAACTCGTACTCCGACGGCTACAACGTCGTGATCGCCTCGCGCGCGGTGCGGTTCGCGGAACAGCTGCGCGAGAAGGGCTACAACCCGATCGGCGTCGACCTGTCCGAGCTCCTGCTCGGCGGCGGCGGCGTGAAGTGCTGCACGCTCGACCTGCACCCCGTCGGCACCGGCACCTCGGTCGCGCGGTAGCCATGAGCACCGCGACCGGCGCCGGCACCCCCGCGGGGACCGGCGCGCTCGGTGCTGCCACGGCAGCCGCGCTCGCCGTCGAGGACCACTCCCTCGCCCACAACTACAGCCCCCTGCCGGTCGTCATCGCGTCCGGCGACGGCGCATGGGTGACGGACGTCGACGGCAAGCGCTACCTGGACGGCCTCGCCGCGTACTCCGCGGTGAACTTCGGCCACGGCAACCCCCGGCTGCTCGACGCCGCACGGGCCCAACTCGACCGGGTGACCCTGACGAGCCGCGCGTTCGTCAACGACCGGCTCGGGCCGTTCGCGGAGTCGCTCGCCGCGCTGACCGGCACCGACCTCGTCCTGCCGATGAACACCGGGGCCGAGGCCGTCGAGTCCGCGATCAAGGTGTCCCGCGCCTGGGGCTACCGGGTGAAGGGCGTGCCGGCCGGCCAGGCCACGATCGTGGTCGCCTCGGGGAACTTCCACGGTCGGACCACGACCATCGTGTCGTTCTCCGACGACCCCTCCGCACGCGACGACTTCGGGCCGTACACGCCGGGCTTCCGGACAGTGCCGTACGGTGACGCGTCCGCGCTCCGAGAAGCGATGGACGAGACCGTCGTCGCCGTGCTGCTCGAGCCGATCCAGGGCGAGGGCGGGGTCGTCATCCCGCCGGAGTCCTACCTGCCCGAGGTGCGCAGGATCTGTGACGAGTTCGTCGCACTGTTCGTCGCCGACGAGATCCAGTCCGGGCTCGGCCGCACCGGGCACACCCTCGCGGTGCAGCGCGTCGGCGTCCGACCCGACCTGATCACGCTCGGCAAGGCGCTCGGAGGCGGCATCGTCCCGGTGTCCGCCGTCGTCGGCTCGCGGGAGGTGCTCGGTGTCCTCCGTCCCGGCGAGCACGGCTCGACGTTCGGCGGCAACCCGCTCGCGGCGGCCGTCGGGGCCGAGGTCGTCGCGATGCTCAGCGAGGGCACGTTCCAGCAGCGGGCGCTCGACGGCGAACCGTTGCTCCGGGGCCTGCTCGACGAGCTCGTCGGGCACGGGGTCGTGTCGCACCGGGTCGCCGGGCTCTGGGCGGGGATCGACATCGATCCCGCGCTCGGCACCGGCAAGGAGATCGCGCACGACCTGGCCGACCGGGGCGTGCTCGTGAAGGACACCCACGGGTCGACGATCCGCTTCGCGCCGCCGCTCGTCGTCACCGACGACGAGGTCCGGCTCGCGATCGGGACCCTCGGGGAGGTGCTGGCCGCGCGGTAGGCGCGATCACCTGTCGGACGGGAGGCGCGGTGCCAGCTGGCACCGCGCCTCCCGTCCGCGCTCGATGGAGCAGCAATCGTCGGGTCAGCGTTGCCGACCCGACGATTCCTGCTCCACGAACGCCCGACTCGACCTGCGCCAGGCGCGTCAGCGCACCTGCCACCGCTCCACGAGCTGGTCCATCAGCCCGTCGAGCCGCTCGTCCGTCACCTGGCGGGACGGATCGGCGTCGAACCACGCGACGATCTCGCGCGCGCCCTGCCGGATCGACGTCGTCTGCGCGAACTCCGGCACCAGGGTCTGCACCTTCGTGTTGTCGAACACCGAGGTGTTCGCCTTGTCCCCGAGCAGGCTCGCGCCCCAGTCGGCGTCGAGCGCGTCGATCGCGTCACTCGGCACGTGCACGATCTCCAGGTCCTCGACCCCGGCCGCGGCCGCGAGTTCGTGCGCGATGCGGTCCCACGTCGGTGCCTCGTCGCCCGTGATGTGGAACGCCTCGCCGATCGCCTCGGCGCGGTCAAGCAGCCCGACGAAGCCGACGGCGAAGTCCCGCGCGTGCGTGATCGTCCACAGCGAGCTGCCGTCCCCGCACACCACGATCGGTTTGCCGGCGCGCATGCGCCCGAGCACGGTCCAGCCGCCGGAGAACGGCACGAGGGTCTCGTCGTACGTGTGCGACGGACGGATGATCGTTGTCGGGAAGTCGTCCTCCCGGTAGGCCTTCGTGAGCAGGTCCTCGCACGCGATCTTGTCCCGCGAGTACTGCCAGTACGGGTTCTTCAGCGGCGTGGACTCCGTGATCGGCAGGTGCGTGGCGGGCGTCTGGTACGCCGAGGCCGACGAGATGAACACGTACTGGTTCGTCCGGCCGGTGAACACCTCGATGTCCCGCTGCACCTGGTCGGGCGTGAAGGCCACGAAGTCGATGACGACGTCCCACCGCTGGTCGCCGACCGCCGCCTCGAGCGCGGCGCGGTCCGACACGTCGGCCTGGAGGCGCGTCACGGCATCCGGGACCGGCCGCTTGTCCGTCGCGCCCCGGTTGAGCACGGTGACGTCGAACCCCTGCTCGACGGCTTCGCGGACGCAGGCGGCGCTGATGATGCCGCTGCCGCCGATGAACAGCACGCTCGGTCCCGACATGGATGCTCCTTCGCTCCCGGCGGTGCCGCTGTGCACCGCGCCCCTGCGATCCTGCCCCTCAGTCGCTGGGTCGGGCGTCGAGGACCGCGCTGAGCGACGTCACGTCGGCCGCCCACTCAGCGGCGACGGGGTGGATCCAGCCGAGCAGGTCGAGTGCGGCGTCGAGGTCACGGCGGAGGTCGCGCTGGTGGATCGGTTCGTGGTGCGCGGCGCGGTTGCGGACGAAGTGCAGTTGCTGCATCCGAGCGCGGACCTCTCGCTGGCGTGTCAAGACGTCTGCCGGTCCGTGCGGGAAGGCACGGTGCAGCGCCGGCGTCCAGAGCGCTGTGAGGTAGCGCGACTCGACGAGGTAGCGCCAGAAGCCGAGAGACAGCTCGGCGATGACACGCCCATGGACCTCGGGCCGTCGCCTGTTCCGAGTTGCGCGTGCTCGGGCCTTGACCAGGTCGAGGCGCCCCTGCTGATCGAGCGGCACGGTGTCGAACCACGTCGGGGCACCGCGTCGAGCCGCCCAGGCTCGGAGCTCCCGGTCCAGGGAGTTGCGCGCGACGACCTCGACGATGCCGGTCAGTTCCAGGACGGCTGCCGCGGCGCGCATGTTCCACTCGTAGAGGCGGAGTGCGCTCGCCTCGTTCGGACACCGCTGCGTGTACGACCGCAGTCGCTCCGGCGTCAGGAGCGCCGAGAGATCTTGGCGAGGCATCGGCTCCCTTGTATGCTGGATGGCGAAGACCCCGGAACGATCACTGGCCTCGGCCACATCGCCGGGGTTTCGTCTTGCTCGATGGTGTCCGACTGATACTTCATCCTACCGCCAGCATGGGTGGGACCCGCTGCCGTGGGGACTACCGTCACGGGTCGGGGCGCACCGATGCGCTCCACGACAGGAGTGACACGCACATGGAGTACCGCTACCTCGGCAACTCGGGCCTCAAGGTGTCCGAGATCACCTACGGCAACTGGCTCACCCACGCATCACAGGTCGAGAACGACGCAGCCATCGCCTGCGTCCGTGCCGCGCTCGACGTCGGCATCTCGACCTTCGACACCGCCGACGTCTACGCGAACACCGGCGCCGAGACCGTCCTCGGCGAGGCCCTCAAGGGGGAGCGGCGCCAGTCGCTCGAGATCGCGACGAAGGTCTTCGGCCCCACCGGGCCGAAGGGCCACAATGACACGGGTCTGTCCCGCAAGCACATCCTCGAGTCGATCGACGGGTCGCTCGAGCGCCTGCAGACCGACTACGTGGACCTGTACCAGGCGCACCGCTACGACCACGAGACACCGCTCGAGGAGACGATGCAGGCCTTCGCCGACGTCGTGCGGCAGGGCAAGGTGCTGTACGTCGGCGTCTCGGAGTGGACGGCGGACCAGCTTCGTGCAGGGCATGCCCTCGCAGAGGACCTCGGCTTCCAGCTCATCTCGAACCAGCCGCAGTACTCGGCGCTCTGGCGGGTCATCGAGGGCGAGGTCGTCCCGACCTCGAAGGAGCTCGGCATCTCGCAGATCGTCTGGTCGCCCATCGCGCAGGGTGTGCTGACGGGCAAGTACCAGCCCGGACAGCCGCTGCCCGAGGGGTCCCGTGCCACCGACGACAAGGGCGGCGCGAAGATGATCGAGCGCTTCATGAACGACGAGGTGCTCTCGGCCGTGCAGGAGCTCAAGCCGATTGCCGACGAGCTGAGCCTGTCGATGGCGCAGCTCGCGGTGGCGTGGGTGCTGCAGAACGAGAACGTGGCGTCGGCGATCATCGGCGCCTCGCGTCCGGAGCAGGTGCACGACAACGCCGGCGCTGCCGGGGTGCAGATCCCCGCCGAGCTGATGTCCCGCATCGACGACGCCCTCGGTGGTGTCGTGGAGCGCGACCCGGCGAAGACGAACGACAGCAGCCCGAAGACCCGCGAGGCCTGAGCCCCGCCCGGCCCGGCCCGAGGGACACTGCTCCTGGGGACGCAAAAGAGCCCCTCACTCTCGTGAGGGGCTCTTCACCGTGGCTGGACACGGCATCGATCCGTGGACCTTTCGATTTTCAGTCGAACGCTCTACCAACTGAGCTATCCAGCCGTGGCGACCCTGACGGGACTTGAACCCGCGACCTCCGCCGTGACAGGGCGGCACGCTAACCAACTGCGCTACAGGGCCATGTGTTGTGTTGTGTTCGGTGTTGCTCGGTTGCTTGCTCACTCACGTGGAGTGACCCCAACGGGATTCGAACCCGTGCTGCCGCCGTGAAAGGGCGGTGTCCTAGGCCACTAAACGATAGGGCCGCAAGCTGCGCCGTGCGCTACCGATGGACAAGCATACGGATGCCCTGCGCGATGCACAAATCGAGGACCGGGAACGTGCATCCCTGGCGTGTCGCGCTGCGTTGACGAGCCCCGGATCGCTCCCCGGTTCGCCCGTCGTGGGCGGCGCGAGACCCCAACTCGGGGGTGTCCGCGCTGTGACCCCTGTTGTTACTGTTGCGGTTGTCAACAGCGCTCCGCGCGTGAGCCATGCCGGGCTGTTACGAAATCGAGACAATGTCGACTGCTTCCTCCTCCGCTCCCCGCCGCCGCGCACTCGCCGCGGCGGTCGCCGTCGTGCTCACCGCCGGCGCCCTGGTGGCCGTCGGACCGGTCTCCGCCGCCGCCGCCGCGAGTTACCCGAGCTGGTCGGACGTCGAGCAGGCCAAGGCGTCGAAGGACACCCAGCAGGCCAAGGTGCGTCAGATCGAGGCGCTGCTCGAGGACCTGACGTCGAAGGCGTCCGCCGCGCAGGCTTCGGCCGAGGCCGCCGGCACCGTCTACCAGGACGCGCAGACGAAGTACGACGCCGCGACGCTCGAGCAGCGGTCGCTGCAGGGCCAGGCGGACGACGCCGAGCGCACCGCACAGCGCTCCGAGGAGCAGGCCGGGCAGCTCGCCGCGCAGCTCGGTCGGGCGAGTGCGAACGACGTCACGACGGACATCCTCACGCACCCGTCGGACTCGGGCGACCTGCTCTACGAGCTCGGTGCGATGTCCAAGCTGTCCGAGCAGGCCGACGGCATCTACTCGCAGGCCTCGCAGGACCGCGGCGTCGCGCAGGGGCTCGCCGACCGAGCCGAGCAGGCGGAGGAGGCCCTCGGGGACCTCGCCGACGCGGCCCAGGCGAAGATGCAGGCGGCCCAGGCCGCCGCGGACCGCGCGCAGTCCGCGGTCGATGCCCAGGCCGACAACAAGGCGCGGCTCGAGGCGCAGCTCACGCTGCTCACCACGAACGCGAAGGACGTCGAGGCCGCCTACGACAAGGGCGTCGCGGCCGAGGAGGCGCGTCAGGCAGCCCTCGCGGCAGAGGCCGAGAAGGCGGCGGCCACCAACCAGGGCGGCGCCGGTGGCGGCACGCCGAACTCCTCCGGTTGGGTACGCCCCTCGGGCGGCTACCAGACGAGCCCCTACGGCTACCGCGTCGACCCCTACACGCACTACCGGGCACTGCACGCCGGCGTCGACCTCGCGCCCGCCTGCTACGCCCCGATCTACGCGGCGCACTCGGGCACGGTGACGTTCGCGGCGAACGGCGGCGGCTACGGCAACGAGGTCGTGCTCGACAACGGCGGCGGCATCTCCACCGCCTACGGGCACATCGTCGACGGCGGCATCCTCGTCTCCGTCGGGCAGCACGTCGAGGCCGGGCAGCAGATCGCGAAGATCGGCTCCACCGGCTGGTCGACGGGGTGCCACCTCCACTTCGAGACCCGGGTGAACGGTTCTGCCGTCGACCCGGTCCCCTTCATGGCAGCGCGGGGGATCTCGGTATGAGCAACAGCGCCGTCGAGAGGCCCTGAGCACGACATGAAGCCCTCCTCCCGCACCCTGTCCGGCTGCACGGCGGCCGTGGCCGTCCTCGGCATCGGCCTGTCGGTCGTCGTCGCCGGTCCCGCGCAGGCTGCGCCGTCGGCCCCGAGCTGGGACGACGTGCGCGAGGCGAAGGCGGACACCGCCGAGGCCCAGGCGACGGTCGACGAGCTGGCCGACCGGCTCCAGGCCCTGCAGGACGCCGCGGACAGCGCCGAGGTCTCCGAGCTCCAGGCCGCGCAGGACTACGCGATGGCGGTGTCGCAGCAGCAGGCGGCGAAGGACGACCTCGACGACCTCACGGCGCAGGCGGAGCGGGCCGAGCAGAAGGCGGACGAGTCGGCGGCACAGGTCGCCGGGCTCGTCGTCGAGCTGTCCCGCACGGGCGGTGGTGACCTGTCGACCTCGATGCTCGTCGGCGCGTCCGACGCGAAGGACCTGCTCTACCGCGTCGGCACCGCCTCGCACCTGTCCGAGCGGTCGGCGCGGGTGCTCGAGCAGGCGCAGACCGACCAGAACACGGTCGAGGCGATCGCCGCGCAGCAGTCCGCCGCGACGAAGGCCCTGGCCGCAGCCACCGCGACGTCGGAGCGCACGCTGGACCAGGCGAACGCGGCGTCGGCCTCGGCCCGGACCCGGGTCCAGCAGCAGCAGGAGCAGCAGTCCGAGGTCCTCGAGCAGCTCGCGTTCCTCAAGGGCACGAGCAAGGCCACCGAGACGGCCTACTGGAACGCGCAGCAGGCGAAGCGCGCGGAGCGGCAGCTCGCGGCACGTGAGGCCGCAGCCAGCCGCGGCGACGCACCTGCGCGTGGTTCCGGCGCCAGCGCCGACCCGTCCTCGCCTTCGGTGCCCGCGCGGCCGAGCACGGACCAGCCGAGCACGGACCGCCCCGGCACGGACCAGCCGAGCACGACCCCGTCACGACCGAGCACGACCCCGTCACGACCGAGCACGACGCCGTCACGACCGAGCACGACGCCGTCGCGCCCTGCACCGGCTCCCGCACCGGCCCCCGCCCCCGCCCCGGCACCGGCCCCGGTCCCGAAGCCGGTGTCGAGCCCCTCGAAGGCCGCCGGCGCCATCGCCTACGCGCGCGCCCAGCTCGGCAAGCCGTACCTGCTCGGTGGTGCCGGACCGGGCAGCTGGGACTGCTCCGGCCTGGTGATGATGGCCTACAACTCGCAGGGCATCGCCACCGGGGGCCACAACGT
Source organism: Curtobacterium sp. MCSS17_008 (assembly GCF_003234185.1). Classification (GTDB taxonomy): domain Bacteria; phylum Actinomycetota; class Actinomycetes; order Actinomycetales; family Microbacteriaceae; genus Curtobacterium. The sequence goes on along the minus strand of NZ_QKSM01000013.1, from coordinate 60,379 downwards.
CGTCTGGCAGTACAACCACTTCGCGTCGATCGGCCGGCTCGTCCCGCTGTCGCAGCGCCAGCCCGGCGACATCCTCTTCTACTCGTCCAACGGCAGCGTCTCCGGCGCCTACCACGACAGCATCGTCACGAGCTACGGCACCATGGTCGAGGCCGCCCGCCCCGGCGTCGGCGTGGTCGAGCGCAGCATCTGGCTGCCGAACCAGCTCCTGCCGTACGTCGCCCGCCCCAGCGGCTCGGTCTAGCGAGGACGCGGCCCGTCCGCCCCACGAGCACGACGGCGCCCGCACTCCCCGAGGGGAGCGCGGGCGCCGTCGTCGTGTGTACGGGCGTCAGTGACCAGCGGGGACGTACGCGGCCTGACCGGCCTGCACGATCGCCTCGGCCTCGGCGACGTCGCCCCAGCCCTCGGTCTTGACCCACTTGTTCGGCTCGAGGTCCTTGTAGCGCTCGAAGAAGTGCGCGATCTCGTCCTTCTGGCCCTGCGGCACGTCCGAGATGTCCTGGATGTGCTGCCAGCGCGGGTCCTTGGCCGGGACGCAGATGATCTTGGCGTCGCTGCCGGCCTCGTCGGTCATCTTGAAGACGCCGACCGGGCGGACCTTGACGCCGACACCCGGGTGCAGCGGGTACTCGAGCAGCACGAGCGCGTCCACGGGGTCGCCGTCGTCGGCGAGGGTCTTCTCGAAGAAGCCGTAGTCGGTCGGGTAGACGAACGCGGTGAAGAGCACGCGGTCGAGGTAGACGCGACCGGTCTCGTGGTCGACCTCGTACTTGTTGCGGCTGCCCTTGGGGATCTCGATGACGACGTCGTACGCGGCCATGTGCACTCCTGTTCCAGTGGATCTGTCGGTCGCTCGGTGAGCGCGGCTAACGTTACCGGGTGAACTCCCCGCGTCCCCGGTTGGACCCCGCCACCGCCGAGACCCGTCGCGCCGTGCGCGCGCTGCTCGCCGACGCGCTGCAGCAGGGTGTCGTCTCGGCCGGTGACCTGGTCACGGTCGCGCTGAGCGGCGGAGCCGACTCGCTGGCGCTCGCCGCCGCCACCGCGTTCGAGGCGCCGAAGCAGGACCTGCGGGCCGGCGCGGTGGTCGTCGACCACGCGCTCCAGGCGGGCAGCGAGGCGGTGGCGAGCCGCGCCTCCCGGACGGCCGCGTCGCTGGGTCTCGACCCGGTGACGGCCCGTCGGGTGGCCGTCGGCTCCGACGGGGGTCCGGAGGGCGCCGCCCGGGAGGCACGGCACGCCGCGATCGCACAGGTCGCCGCCGACACGGGGTCGCCCCTGGTGCTGTTCGGACACACCCTCGACGACCAGGCCGAGACGGTCCTGCTGGGCCTGCTGCGCGGCAGCGGGCCCGACGCGCTGTCCGGCATGCCGCCGTTGGCGCAGCGGACGGTCGGACCGGCCTACGGTCGTCCGCTGCTCGGCGTGCGCCGGCACACGACGCGGCAGGCGTGCGCCGCCGCCGGGCTCGTACCGTGGGACGACCCGCAGAACGACGACCCCGCGTACGCGCGGGTGCGGGTCCGGAACGCGCTCATGCCGGCCCTCGAGCGCGAGCTCGGCGCCGGGGTGCCCGAGGCCCTCGCGCGCACGGCCGAGCAGCTCCGCGAGGACGCCGCGGCACTCGACCACTTCGCCGAGGAGATGGCCGAGGACCTCGCAGAGCACTCCGAGGCGGGCATCTCCCTGTCCGTGCCCGAGCTGCAGGCGAACCCGCCCGCACTCCGGCAGCGACTCGTCCGCCTGGCCGTCGAGGGGGAGTTCTGCGTGACGCTGTCCCGGACGCAGACGCTCGAGGTCTGCCGGCTCGTCACCGACTGGCACGGCCAGGGACCCGTCGACCTGCCCGGTGTCCGGGCGTCGCGGGAGGGCGAGCGCATCGCGTTCGCCGCCCGTTAGAGTGCTCTGGTGGAACTCTCCGACGTCCAGGCAGACCTGTCCGAAGTGCTCTTCACCCCCGAGCAGATCGACGAGAAGCTCGCCGAACTCGCCGCGGCGGTCGACCGCGACTACGCGGGCAAGGACCCGCTGCTCGTCGGCGTGCTGAAGGGCGCCGTCATGGTGATGGCGGACTTCTCGCGGCACCTCAAGATGCAGGCGCGCATGGACTGGATGGCGGTGTCGTCGTACGGCTCCGGCACGAAGTCGTCCGGCGTGGTGCGGATCCTCAAGGACCTCGACACCGACCTGCACGGTCGTGACGTCATCATCGTCGAGGACATCATCGACTCCGGCCTGACGCTGTCCTGGCTCAAGCAGAACCTCGAGTCCCGCGGCGCCGCGAGCGTCGAGATCGTCGCGCTGCTCCGCAAACCCGAGGCCGCCAAGGTCGAGGTCGACGTGAAGTACGCCGGCTTCGAGATCCCGGACGCCTTCGTGGTCGGCTACGGCCTCGACTTCGACGAGCGCTACCGGAACCTGCGCGGAATCGGCGTGCTCGCGCCGCACGTCTACTCCTGACGGACGGACGGGGCCGTCCGAGCGACCGGACGGCTCGCACGGCGGTCTCCTGGCTCTGGTGGAGTTCGCCCGCAGAGGACACCCATTCTCGCCACAGAGTCGCCGCCGTATGCTGACCTCCACGCAACTCCGGCAGAGAAAGGTGTCGGGCCTCCGCGCCCGGATCACATGAACTTCAAGCGCATCTTCCGCGGCCCGTACCTCTACGTGCTCATCGCGCTGGTCGGCATCTTCATCGGCTGGAGCGTGATCGCGCAGTCCGGCACGCAGCAGATCGACACCCAGAAGGGTCTCGAGCAGCTCGCCGACGGCAAGGTCTCGTCCGTGGTCGTCAACTCGACCGAGCAGCGCGTCGACCTGACCCTCAAGGACGGCAACGCGAAGGAGCAGTTCTTCTACTCCACGCCGCGCGGCGACGAGGTCATCCAGGCCGTCAACGACGCGAACCTGCCCGACGGGTACAACGACATCGTGAACCAGGGCAACTGGTTCCTGTCGCTGCTCGGCATCATCCTGCCGTTCCTCATCATCGGCGCCCTGTTCTGGTTCCTCCTGTCGAGCGCCCAGGGCGGCGGCTCGAAGGTGATGCAGTTCGGCAAGTCGCGCGCGAAGATGAACAACAAGGAGAACCCGCAGGTCACGTTCGCCGACGTCGCGGGTTCCGACGAGGCGATCGAGGAACTCCACGAGATCAAGGAGTTCCTGCAGGAGCCGGCGAAGTTCCAGGCCGTCGGCGCGAAGATCCCGAAGGGCGTGCTGCTGTACGGCCCTCCCGGTACCGGCAAGACCCTGCTCGCACGAGCCGTCGCCGGCGAGGCGGGCGTGCCGTTCTACTCGATCTCCGGTTCGGACTTCGTCGAGATGTTCGTGGGTGTCGGTGCGAGCCGTGTCCGTGACCTGTTCGAGCAGGCCAAGCAGAACGCCCCCGCGATCGTCTTCATCGACGAGATCGACGCGGTCGGTCGTCACCGCGGCGCCGGCATCGGTGGCGGCAACGACGAGCGCGAGCAGACGCTGAACCAGCTGCTCGTCGAGATGGACGGCTTCGACGGCAAGACCAACGTCATCCTCATCGCCGCGACCAACCGTCCCGACGTCCTCGACCCCGCGCTCCTGCGTCCGGGCCGCTTCGACCGCCAGATCGGCGTCGACGCCCCGTCGCTCGGCGGCCGCAAGCAGATCCTCGAGGTGCACGCGAAGGGCAAGCCGCTCGCCGCGAGCGTCGACCTCGAGCTGCTCGCCCGCAAGACCCCCGGCTTCACCGGTGCCGACCTGGCGAACGTCCTCAACGAGGCCGCGCTGCTGACGGCCCGCTCGAACGCGCAGCTCATCGACAACCGTGCCCTGGACGAGGCGGTGGACCGCGTCATGGCCGGTCCGCAGCGCCGCACGCGGATCATGTCCGACCAGGAGAAGCTCATCACGGCGTACCACGAGGGCGGTCACGCCCTGGCCGCCGCCGCGATGCGCCACACCGACCCGGTCACGAAGATCACGATCCTGCCCCGCGGTCGCGCCCTCGGCTACACGATGGTGCTCCCGCTCGAGGACAAGTACTCCGTGACGCGCAACGAGCTGCTCGACCAGCTCACCTACGCCATGGGCGGCCGCGTCGCCGAGGAGATCGTGTTCCACGACCCGACCACGGGTGCGTCGAACGACATCGAGAAGGCGACCTCCACCGCGCGGAAGATGGTGACCGAGTACGGCATGAGCCGTGCCGTCGGTTCCGTCAAGCTCGGCTCGGGCTCGAGCGAGCCCTTCGTCGGCCGCGAGATGGGCGGCAGCAGCGGTCGCGACTACTCGGAGAACATCGCTGAGACGGTCGACGCCGAGACGCGTGCCCTGCTCGAGGCCGCGCACGACGAGGCCTACCAGGTGCTCAACGACAACCGCGACATCCTCGACCGCCTGGCCGGCGAGCTCCTCGAGAAGGAGACGCTGGACGCGCCGGAGCTCGTCGAGATCTTCAAGGACGTCCGCAAGCTCCCGGAGCGCCCGCAGTGGCTCTCGAGCGACAGCCGCCCGGTGTCGAACCTGCCGGCGATCTCGTACCCGGGCAAGGCCGCGTCGACCGCGGCGGAGCAGGGTGAGCCGGAGTCGTCGTCGAAGCCCCGTCGCCGCCCGTTCGGCAACCCGGGTATCGCCCCCGCCTAGCCCGGCATGACCGAGCTGCCGACGAGACGCGCGCGCCGGCTCGCCGAGGTGAGCCAGGCCGCCGCTGCCGAACGACGGGCCAGGACCGCCGCCGCGGGACCGCCGACGGTCGCGATCGACCTCCGCGCACCAGCACCGGTGCCGGAGATCGTGACCGGCCGTCGGCGTGACCGCGACGGTGCCGAGCGTCCCGCCACGGACGACCGCACCCGGGTGATGGGGATCCTCAACGTCACGCCGGACTCGTTCAGCGACGGCGGCCTGCACCTCGCGGTGGACGCCGCGGTCGCACACGCCCGTGACCTCGTCACCGCCGGGGCCGACCTGGTCGACGTCGGCGGTGAGTCCACCCGACCCGGTGCGGAGCGCGTACCGCTGGAGGTCGAACAGGAACGCGTGCTGCCGGTTGTCCGTCAGCTCGTGTCCGAGGGCATCGCCGTCAGCGTCGACACGATGAACGCCGCAACGGCGGAGCGTGCGCTCGAGGCCGGGGCCGCCATCGTCAACGACGTCTCCGGCGGACTGGCCGACCCGGACATGGTCCGCCTCGTGCGCGACACCGGCACCGGTTTCGTGGTGATGCACTGGCGCGGCCACAGCGACCGCATGTACCGGAACGCCGAGTACACCCACGCCGTGGAGGAGGTCCGGCGCGAGGTCGAGCTCCGCGTCGCCGAGCTCATCGTCCTGGGCGTCCGCGAGGAACAGGTCGTCATCGACCCGGGTCTGGGGTTCGCCAAGCGTGGCGCCCAGAACTGGGAGATCCTGGCCGGGTACGAACGGTTCGCGTCGATCGGGCTGCCCGTGCTCGTCGCCGCCTCGCGCAAACGGTTCCTCGACGGGGTGGGCAGCGCCGCCGGCGCCCCGCCGGCGGAGCGCGACCTCGCCACGGCGGCGATCAGCCTGCTCGCCGCCGAACGCGGTGCATGGGGCGTCCGCGTGCACGACCCGGCACCGACCCGTGCCGTGCTCGACGTCTGGGATGCCTGGAGGGCAGCGCGAACATGAGGGACACCATCCGACTGACCGGCGTCCGTGCCCGCGGACACCACGGCGTCTTCGACCACGAGCGCGCCGACGGCCAGGACTTCGTCGTCGACGTCGCGGTCGAGGTCGACGCCGCCGCGGCCTCGGGCAGCGACGACCTGGCCGACACCGTGCACTACGGAGTGCTCGCCGAGCAGGTCGTCGCCGAGATCGAGCGCGACCCGGTCGACCTCATCGAGACCGTCGCCGAGCGCATCGCCGCCGCGGTCCTGACGCACCGAGCGGCCCTGGCGACCGAGGTCACCGTGCACAAGCCGCAGGCGCCGATCACCGTGCCGTTCACCGACGTGTCGATCACGATCCGTCGTGCCCGCGGCGGCGCGCTGCTGCACGAGGAAGAAGAGTGAGCCGGGTGGTCATCGCCCTGGGCGCGAACCTCGGCGACCGCGGGAGCACCCTGCGCGCCGCGGCCCGGGCGATCACGGCCGTGCCCGGTGTCCGACCGGTGGCGTCGAGCCGTGAGGTCGAGTCCGTCGCCCTGACGCTGGACGGGCTGGACGACACGAAGCCGCGCTACCGGAACGGCGTGGTCGTGGTGGACACCGACCTGGCACCGCAGGAGCTCCTCGACGCCCTGCACCGCATCGAGGACGACCACGGCCGTACCCGTGAGGTCCGCTGGGGCGACCGGACGCTCGACCTGGACGTCGTGGCGATCGACGACCTCCGGCTCGACACCGCGACCCTGACGGTCCCGCACCCGCGCGCGGGGGAGCGGGCGTTCGTGCTCGCGCCGTGGCTCGACGCCGACCCGGACGCCGTGCTGCCGGGTGTCGGACGCGTCGCCGACCTGCTCGACGCGCTCGGCGACGACACGGAGCGGATCGACGAGCCGCGCCTGTTCGCGGCAGCGAGCGGCGCCTCCGGGACGGACAGCACCGGAACGGAGTCCGCCGCGTGAAGCCCACCCGTGCCTCCACCCTGATCAGCGTCGCGCTGGTCGCCGCCGTCGCCGGGTTCGCCCTCGACGCGGTCCTCGCCTCGCGCCAGGAACCCACCCTGCTGCTCTCGACGCCCCTCGGCGTGACGCTCGCCCTGATCGGCGTCGCGGTCGTCGCGATGGCCCGACCCGTCCGTCGGCACGCCCGCGACGGCGCCACCCGCCAGCACGCCGTCGACCCCCTGTACGCGACGCGGGTCGTCGTGCTCGCGAAGGCCTCGAGCATCGCGGGCGCGCTGTTCGGTGCGTTCGCCGCCGGGCTCGTCGTGTACCTCCTGACCAGGTCGGCCCTGCCCCCGCTAGGCTCGGTCCTGCCGAACGCCGTCGCGGTCGGGGGCGGTCTCGTGCTCGTGGTGTGCGCGCTCGTCGCCGAGCACATGTGCATGGCGCCGCCACCGGGCGACGACGATGACGATCTGCCGAGGGGCGGGACCGCGGCGAACTGACCGACGACCGCAGGAGGCCGTGATGCCGCTCGAACGACTGGACGAGCCGGGCCTCGGCCTGACCGGGACGACCTGGACACGGGTCTCGTCGAAGCTCGTGTGGACCGAACTCGTCAGCACGATCGTCGTCGGCGTGGTCGTGACCGCCGGGTGCGTGCTCTTCGCGGTGCTGTTCGGCGGCTTCGACGGCGCGGCCGGCACGATCTGGAGCTGCGTCGCGATCGTGGTCGCCCTCATCGCGCTGGTCACCGCCGTCCTGACGCCCCGTCGCGTCCGCGCCATCGGCTACGCCCTGCGCGACGACGACCTGGTGCTGCGCCGCGGGCTGATGTGGCAGCGGTTCACCGCCGTGCCGTACGGACGCATGCAGCTCGTCGACGTCAACCGCGGGCCGCTCGACCGGGTCCTCGGGCTCAGCGAGCTGAAGTTCGTCACCGCCGCGGCCGCGACGAACGTCCGGATCCCCGGCATCCCCGCCGCCGACGCCGACGAGCTGCGCGACCGGCTCGTCGAGCTCGCCGAGTCCCGTCGCGCCGGGCTCTAGGAGCGGTGATGACGTTCCGACCCGGGCCGCCGCCGCCCGCCCCGCCGCGGCAGGGCAACGCGGCCGCCGCGGCACCGCTCACCGACGGCGAGTGGCACCGCCTGCACCCGTTGACGCCGCTGCTCAAGGGCGGCATCTTCCTCATCGTGGTCCTCGGGTACGTCGTGAACAACCTGCGCGACCAGCTCGTCGAGTTCTTCGTGCCCGGCGGGGGACCGCGGGACGACGGCGACCCGGTCCGCTACGTGTGGGAGCACGGCGCCGTGGGTTGGGTGCTCCTCGGCATCGCGGTGCTGCTCGTCGTGCTCATCGGGTCCTTCTACGTCTCCTGGCGGATGCACGAGTTCCGCGTCACCGGTGACGTGGTCGAGGTCCGGTCCGGCGTCCTGTTCCGCAGCCACCGCAAGGCCCGGCTCGACCGGATCCAGGGCATCAACATCTCGCGGCCCGTGGTCCCGCGGATCTTCGGCACCGCGAAGCTCGAGATCGCGCAGGCGGGCAACGACGCGAACGTCCAGCTCGCCTACCTCGGGGCGAAGGCCGCGGACGACCTGCGGCAGCGCATCCTCGTCCTGGCCTCGGGCGCGCAGGACGACGAGCGGACGACGGAGCGGTCGTCGAACGGCGTGCTGCAGGACCGCGTCGGCGAGCTCTTCTCGCCGGAGCTCGACCCCGCGGCCGTGCACGCGACCCGCATCGTCAAGGTGCACCCGGGCCGGCTCATCGCGTCGATGCTGCTCTCCGGCACGACGGTGTTCTTCCTGGTGGTCATCGCGGCGATGATCGTCAGCATCGCGGTCACCGGTGAGTACGGCATCCTGATCGGACTGTTCCCGGTGGTGATCGGTGCCGGCGGGTACACCGTCCGGAAGTTCTCGCGGTCGCTGCAGTACACGATCGCCGAGACCCGCGACGGCATCCGCATCGGCTTCGGGCTCGTGTCCACCTCGAACGAGACGCTGCCGCCCGGCCGCATCCACGCCGTGAGCGTCGCGCAGCCGCTGCTGTGGCGCCCGTTCGGCTGGTGGGACGTCCGCATCAACCGCGCGACGAACGCCGGCAACGGGGCGTCGAACAACCAGCAGGTGTCCTCGATCGTGCTGCCCGTCGGCCGCGCCGAGGACGTCCGTCAGGTGCTCGACATCATCCTCCCCGGCCTCGTCGGCACCGCGGTCGCCGGTCCCAGGGCGTCGCGGGAGGAACTCCGCGAGGGCTCGTCCGAGGCGGTGAACGTCGTGGACGACAGCCTCACCACGACCGGGGACCGCGGTGGCTTCGTGCACTCGCCCGGCCGCGGCGCGTGGCTCCGGCCGTTCGCGTTCCGACGCAACGGCTACCGCTTCGTACCGGGCGCGGTGCTGCTCCGGCTCGGTGCGGTGTGGCGGTCGCTCGTGATCGTCCCGCTGCCGCGCGTGCAGAGCGTCAAGGTCGAGCAGGGGCCGCTCGAGCGCGTGCTCCGGCTCGCGTCGGTGCACGTGCACACCGTCGCCGGCCCGGTGTCCGCCCGGGTCGGGGCGCTCGACGCGCACGACGCGCAGCGGCTCTGGGCGGACACCGCGCACCGCGCCGTCGAGGCGGCCGCCGTCGACACCTCCCACCGGTGGCGCGAACGGGAGGCTCGACGCGCCCCCGCCACGCATGCGCCGGACGGTCCGTCGGACGCGCCCGCCGCTGCAACGGCTCCCACGGGCACGTGGCAGGCCGACGCGGGGACGCGCCCCGATCCTCCCGTCCGCTGGTCCGACGTGCCGCCCCCCGGAACCGCGCGGTGAGGGCGGGGCGACTCGGCGTCGGCATCGTCGGCGCGGGGAAGGTCGGGCCCGTCCTCGGGGCCGCGCTCGCGAACGCGGAGCACGCCGTCGTCGGCGTGACCGCGGTGTCCGACGCCGGGCGGGACCGCGCCGAGGCGATGCTGCCGGGCGCACCCGTCCTCGCGACCCCGGACCTGGTCGAGCGGAGCGAACTCGTGCTGCTCGCGGTGCCGGACGACCAGCTCGCACCGCTCGTGCAGGGCCTGGCGGACGCCGGCATCTGGCAGCCGGGACAACTCGTCGTGCACACGAGCCCGGACCACGGCGTCGAGGTGCTCCGGCCGGCGCTGTCGGCCGGGGCGATCCCACTTGCGATCCACCCCGCGATGGCGTTCACCGGGACGAGCGTCGACCTCGCCCGGCTCCGCGACGCGTACTGCGCCGTGACCGCGCCTGCACCGGTGCTCCCCATCGCCCAGGCGCTCGTCGTCGAGATGGGTGCCGAACCCTTCGTCGTCAGCGAGCAGGACCGCCCCGCGTACGCCGATGCGGTGCGGGCCGCGGTGTCCTTCTCGACCGCGATCGTCGACCAGTCCGCGGGCACGCTCTCCGGCATCGGGGTGGAGCACCCCGGCCGGGTGCTCGGCGCGCTCGTCCGCTCGGCGGTCGACAACGCCCTCGCCGCGGCCGACGGCCAGGCCGCCCTGTAGCGGTCCGTCCGGTTCCGGGCGGGAGCGGTGCGCCCGGTACCATCGACGCATCCCCACGACCCATCGGAGCCGCACCAGCATGACCGACGAGACCGCCCCCGCCACCGAGCCCTCGGGCGACGGCCCCTCCGCAGCGGAGCTCGCCGCCGCCGAGACCAGCGAACAGCGACAGGTGCGGCTCGACAAGCGGGCGAAGCTCCTGGATGCCGGCATCGAGGCGTACCCGGCCGAGCTGCCGGTCACGACCACCATCCCGGCGGTCCGCGAGCAGTACGCGCACCTGGAGACCGGCGAGGAGACGCAGGACGTCGTCGGTGTCGCCGGACGCATCGTGTTCTCGCGCAACACCGGCAAGCTCTGCTTCGCGACCCTGCAGTCCGGCGACGGCGCGCGCATCCAGGCGATGGTGTCCCTCGCCGAGGTCGGCGACGAGTCGCTCGCGCGCTGGAAGGAGTACGTCGACCTCGGCGACCACGTGTTCGTGCACGGTCGGGTGATCTCCTCGCGTCGTGGCGAGCTGAGCATCATGGTCGACGACTGGGCGATCGCGGCGAAGGCGATCCTGCCGCTGCCGAACCTGCACAACGAGCTGAACGAGGAGACCCGGGTCCGTCAGCGGTACCTCGACCTGATCGTCCGCGACCAGGCCCGCGAGACCGTCCGTGCCCGTGCCGCCGTGATGGCGTCCCTCCGCCAGACCTTCACCGGGCACGAGTACCTGGAGGTCGAGACCCCGATGCTGCAGACGCAGCACGGCGGTGCCTCGGCCCGGCCCTTCGTCACGCACTCGAACGCGTTCGACACCGACCTCTACCTGCGCATCGCGCCGGAGCTCTTCCTCAAGCGCGCCGTCGTCGGCGGCATCGACCGGGTGTTCGAGATCAACCGCAACTTCCGGAACGAGGGAGCCGACTCGTCGCACTCGCCCGAGTTCGCGATGGTCGAGGCGTACCAGGCGTACGGCAACTACGAGCAGATGGCCGACCTGACGCAGGAGCTCGTGCAGAACGCGGCGAAGGCGGTGACCGGCGGCTCCCTCGTCGTGACGCTCGCCGACGGCTCCGAGTACGACCTCGGTGGCGAGTGGGCCCGCATGGACATGTACGGCTCGCTGTCCGAGGCCGCAGGGCGCGGGATCACCCCGGAGACCCCGCTGTCCGAGCTGGTCGCGCTCGCCGAGGCCGAGGGTGTCGAGGTCGCGCACGCCACGCACGGCAAGTACGTCGAGGAGCTGTGGGAGCACTTCCACGGGGACGACCTGCACGCGCCGACGTTCGTGATGAACTTCCCGGTCGACACCTCGCCGCTCACCCGCGAGCACCGCACCCGACCCGGCGTCGTCGAGAAGTGGGACCTCTACGTCCGCGGGTTCGAGCTCGCGACCGCGTACTCCGAGCTCGTCGACCCCGTCGTGCAGCGCGAGCGCTTCGTCGAGCAGGCGAAGCTCGCGGCCGGCGGCGACCCCGAGGCGATGCGCGTCGACGAGGAGTTCCTGCGGGCGCTCGAGCACGCGATGCCGCCGTCGGGCGGCATGGGCATGGGCGTCGACCGCCTGCTCATGGCGATCACCGGTCTCGGGATCCGCGAGACGATCCTGTTCCCGCTCGTGAAGTAGGGTCGCGACCCGACGACGGACGGGAGGCGCGGTGTCGGCCGGCACCGCGCCTCCCGTCCGTCGTCGTCCGGCACAGCGGGGCGCGGTACGATGCTCCGGTGCCAGAGGGAGTCGTGACCGGGATCATCTTCGCCGTGACGCCGACCATCGTCGTCGGCCTCATCTTCTGGTTCGTGATGCGCGCGATCATGCGCGCGGACCGCACGGAGCGCGCGGCGTACGCGAAGGTCGAGGCCGAGGAGCGCGTCCGCTACGAGCGCGAGCACGGCCGACCGGCACCCGCGCCGACGTCGGCGGAGTGAGCCCCGCCGGCACCGCGTCACCGCCCGTTCACCGTCGGGTGGTGCACTCGTGTGCGTGGACGCACGACCGACGGACCCCGCGCACCTGACCGAACCCGCGGACCTCGACCCCGAGGACGCCTTCGGCCACTCCGTCCTGCCCGACCCGCTGCGCGACGCCGTGTGGTCGGACGAGGACGACGACGACATCGACGTCTGAGCGTCCGCACCCGGTCACCGCGCGTTCACCGCGGCGTCGCCCCGCGGGGTGACCATCGTCGGCATGTCCATCACGCACGCCTTCACCGGCCGCAGCCTCGTCGGCGACATCGAGAGCGAGTACGACGAGTTCGACCGCGACGCCGACCTCGAGACCTCCAAGCGACGGGACGGGTGGCTCGAACCCTCCTGGTGACACCGAGCACCCTTCGGTCTTCGGGGTACGGAGTCCGGATCACGACGATCCGGAACGCCGTACCCCTTTTCCGTGTCCACGAGGCGCAGCGGCGCGGGGTACATGGGTGACCGCGGTTGCGAAACACGGTCGAAACACCGGAAACACGGCGGCATCCCCTTGTGTTCGGGGATCGAGCGGGGGCAGGCTGTCCTCGGGGCTGTACCCCGCGGGGGACAGTTCCGATGGTGAAGCACGGTGTTCCCTGGGAATCGATCCGATCGGTTTGTGGGGTACACCTTGCGACCGCTTTACTCATCAGCACCCCCCCAACGAGGCCATCACCGTCGAACCGCAGGGAGAGTCACCATGACGATCGCGACCGCAGCACCGAAGACGACGACCACTGGCACCACCGCGCGCCGCAGCAAGAAGGCAGCCGCCGCGAAGACCGCGGACGCCGCGGTGGAGACCACCACGCTCGACACCGAGGTCGAGGCCGACGAGCAGCTCGCGGGTGTCCGCGGCGCCTCGGTCGACCAGGTCGGCGACTACCTGCGCCACATCGGTCGCCTCTCGCTCCTGACCGCCGAGGAGGAGGCGGACATCGCCCGCCGCATCGAGGTCGGTCTGTTCGCCGAGGAGAAGCTCAACACCGAGTCCGGCATCGACAAGAAGCTGCAGCGTGAGCTGCGCTGGCTCGTCCGCGACGGTGAGCGCGCCAAGGAGCGCATGATCACCTCGAACCTCCGCCTCGTCGTGAGCATCGCGAAGCGCTACTCGCAGCGCGGCCTGCCGTTCATGGACGTCATCCAGGAGGGCAACCTCGGCCTGGTCCGCGCCGTCGAGAAGTTCGACTTCACGCAGGGCTACAAGTTCTCGACCTACGCCACCTGGTGGATCCGCCAGGCGATCTCGCGTGGTCTCGCCGACAAGGCACGCACGATCCGCATCCCGGTGCACACCGTGGAGCTCATCAACAAGATCTCGCGCACCGAGCGCGACCTGACCGTGGACCTCGGCCGTGCGCCGATGCCCGACGAGGTCGCCGCGGAGCTCAGCATGAGCACCGAGGAGCTCCTCGACCTCAAGGGCCGCTCGCACGAGCCGGTGTCGATCCACACCGTGGTCGGCGACTCCGACGACAGCGAGCTCGGCGACTTCATCGAGGACGAGGACGCCGCGAGCCCGAACGAGCTCACCGAGACCACGCTCCTGCACCGCGACATCCGCTCGATCGTCGCCGAGCTGCCGAGCGACGAGGCCAACGTCATCCGCATGCGCTACGGCCTGGACGACGACAAGCCGATGACGCTCGACGAGATCTCGAAGATCGTCCACACGACCCGCCAGGCGGTCAGCCGGGTGGAGTCGCGTGCGAAGCTGCGCCTGTTCGCGAAGGCCGTGGGCCAGGACATGCAGCTGTACCTGACCGACTGAGGTCAGCAGGCTTCGGCCGGCGCGTGAGCGTCGGCACGGGGAACCGGGCCGTCCTGTGGGAAGGCGGTCCGGTGGGGTGATGGGACGGCCCGTCCAGGCACTGCCTGGACGGGCCACTCGTCTGTCCGGGCCGGCTGCGCCGGTCAGTCCTCGAGTTCGCGCCCGAGCTTCTGGCGCAGGTCCTGCGGGATGAGCTCGATGAGCTGGTCCGGTCGAACCGGCAGATCGAGCAGGCTGAGCTTCACCCGGCCCGTCCGCCCGTGCCGCTCGGCGTCCAGCCGCACGACGCTGCCGGCGTCCTTCCGGAGCCGGACGTCGATCTGCGCCCCGGTCGCGACCTCGCCCACGACGAGCCCGTCGACCTCGAGTGCCGCACTCCGCGTGCCCTCGGCGATGTCGAACCGGTAGCGCTCCCGGGCGGCGAGCACCACGGCGCGGTCGATGCCGGCCATCGGGGCGACCGGGGTCACGACCGAGCCGGAGAGGGCGGGGGAGAGCACGGGTCCGCCGGCGGCGTAGTTGTAGGCGGTGGAGCCGGCGGGCGTCGCGGCGACGATGGCGTCGGCGCGGTAGTAGCCGTAGCCGAGCCCGTTCACGCTGAGGTCGGCGGACACCTGCCCGGCACCGGGTCGACGCACGATCGTGAGGTCGTTGAACGCCAGGTAGTCGGTGCGTGCACCACCCCAGGACAGACGCGCCTCGAGGGCGTGGTGCGGTTCGAGCTGGTACTCGCCGGCGGACAGGCGGTCGAGGGCGGCCTCGAGCTCGGGCGGCTCGATCTCGACGAGGAACCCGACGTTGCCGTAGTTCACCCCGAGCACCGGCACCGGGCGCTTCGCGACGAGCCGCATCGCGCCGAGCATCGTACCGTCGCCGCCGAGCGAGACGACGAGGTCGACCCGCTCCGTGAAGTCGTCGTCGCCGATCACGTCGACACCGCCGCCGATGCGCTGGGCGTCGGCACGCCGGGCGACGAGCTGGCCACGGCCGGAGGCGTTCCACCGCTGCAGGGTCGCGATCGACTCCTGCACGTTCTTGGTGGGGTGGACGACGAGGCCGACGACGGGCTGCTCCATGAGCGCAGCGTACCCGGAGCCCCCGAAGCGCCCCTGGTGGAGCCGAGCACGCGCGCAGCGCACGGAGCGCACAGAGAGGTCACGCCCACGGCGAACAGGGGCAGCCCTGCGGGGGTCCGCTGGTTAGTCTCGATGTACGTCACCGAGCTCCCACGAGCTCGGCAAGGGAGAGCACATGTTCGAGAGATTCACCGACCGAGCCCGTCGTGTTGTCGTCCTCGCTCAAGAAGAAGCGAAGATGCTCAACCACAACTACATCGGCACCGAGCACATCCTCCTCGGCCTCATCCACGAGGGCGAGGGCGTCGCCGCCAAGGCGCTGGAGTCGCTCGGCATCTCGCTCGATGCCGTCCGCGAGCAGGTCCAGGACATCATCGGGCAGGGGCAGCAGCAGCCGACCGGGCACATCCCGTTCACGCCGCGCGCCAAGAAGGTGCTCGAGCTGTCCCTGCGCGAGGCGCTGCAGCTCGGCCACAACTACATCGGGACCGAGCACATCCTGCTCGGCCTCATCCGCGAGGGCGAGGGCGTCGCCGCACAGGTGCTCGTCAAGCTCGGCGCGGACCTCAACCGGGTCCGCCAGCAGGTCATCCAGCTGCTGTCCGGCTACCAGGGCAAGGAAGCGGTCGCCGTCGGCGGCGAGCAGCAGCAGAACGCCCAGCAGGGCTCGCAGGTCCTCGACCAGTTCGGTCGGAACCTCACCCAGGCCGCGCGCGACGCCAAGCTCGACCCGGTCATCGGGCGCGAGAAGGAGATGGAGCGGGTCATGCAGATCCTCTCCCGCCGCTCCAAGAACAACCCCGTCCTGATCGGTGAGCCGGGCGTCGGCAAGACCGCGGTCGTCGAGGGCCTCGCCCAGGCGATCGTCAAGGGCGACGTGCCGGAGACGCTGAAGGACAAGCAGCTCTACTCGCTCGACCTCGGGTCGCTCATCGCCGGGTCCCGCTACCGCGGTGACTTCGAGGAGCGCCTCAAGAAGGTCACGAAGGAGATCCGCACCCGCGGCGACATCATCGTCTTCATCGACGAGATCCACACGCTCGTCGGTGCCGGCGCTGCCGAGGGTGCGATCGACGCCGCGTCGATCCTCAAGCCGCTCCTCGCCCGCGGTGAGCTGCAGACGGTCGGCGCCACCACGCTCGACGAGTACCGCAAGCACTTCGAGAAGGACGCCGCACTCGAGCGTCGCTTCCAGCCGGTGCAGGTCAACGAGCCGTCGCTGCCGCACGCGATCAACATCCTCAAGGGCCTCCGCGACAAGTACGAGGCGTTCCACAAGGTGTCCATCACCGACGGCGCGATCGTCGCCGCGGCGAACCTGGCGGACCGCTACGTGCAGGACCGCTTCCTGCCGGACAAGGCCATCGACCTGATCGACGAGGCCGGCGCACGCCTCCGCCTGTCGATCCTGTCGGCGCCGCCGGAGCTCCGCGAGTTCGACGAGAAGATCTCGACGGTCCGCGGGCAGAAGGAAGCCGCAATCGAGGAGCAGGACTTCGAGAAGGCCGCGAGCCTGCGCGACGAGGAGAAGAAGCTCCTCGGCGAGCGTCTCCGCCTCGAGAAGCAGTGGCGTGCCGGTGACGTCGCCGCGTCCGGCACCGTCGACGAGGGCATCATCGCCGAGGTCCTGGCGCAGGCCACGGGCATCCCGGTCTTCAAGCTCACGGAAGAGGAGACCTCGCGTCTCGTCTTCATGGAGAAGGCCCTGCACGAGCGCGTCATCGGTCAGGAAGAGGCCATCTCGGCCCTCTCGAAGACCATCCGCCGCACCCGTGCCGGCCTGAAGGACCCGAACCGCCCCTCGGGCTCGTTCATCTTCGCCGGCCCCACGGGCGTCGGGAAGACCGAGCTCGCCAAGGCGCTCGCCGAGTTCCTGTTCGACGACGAGGGCGCGCTGATCTCCCTCGACATGTCGGAGTTCGGCGAGAAGCACACGGTCTCGCGACTCTTCGGTGCCCCTCCCGGGTTCGTCGGGTTCGAGGAGGGCGGCCAGCTCACCGAGAAGGTGCGCCGCAAGCCGTTCTCCGTGGTCCTGTTCGACGAGATCGAGAAGGCCCACCCGGACATCTTCAACTCGCTGCTGCAGGTCCTCGAAGAGGGTCGTCTGACCGATGGTCAGGGCCGCGTGGTCGACTTCAAGAACACCGTCATCATCATGACCACGAACCTCGGTTCGCAGGGCATCGCGGGTGGCCCGGTGGGCTTCCAGGTCGAGGGTGACTCGGCCGTCGGCTACGACCGCATGCGCTCGAAGGTGAACGAGGAGCTCAAGAAGCACTTCAAGCCCGAGTTCCTGAACCGCGTCGACGACACGATCGTGTTCCCGCAGCTCTCGCAGTCCGAGCTGCTGCAGATCGTGGACCTGTTCGTGAAGCGCCTGTCGGACCGCCTGCTGGACCGCGACATGACGGTGGAGCTCACGCTCGCCGCCAAGGAGCAGCTCATCAAGGTCGGGTTCGACCCGGCGCTCGGTGCCCGCCCGCTCCGCCGCGCGATGCAGCACGAGGTCGAGGACCAGCTGTCCGAGCACATCCTGCAGGGTGAGCTCAACGCCGGCGACCACGTGAAGGTCGACTTCGCCGAGGGCGCGTTCCAGTTCGAGACCGGGCGTCAGCCGGGTCGCGAGGAGGTCCTCGCCGGGGCGGCCGCGGTCGAGTCCGCGGAGACCCCGCAGGGCGAGATCGAGTCCTAGGACCGGTCGCTCCACACGACGGACGGGAGGCGTGGTGCCAGCTGGCACCACGCCTCCCGTCCGTCGTGTGTCCGCTGGGCGCAACTCGCGAGCCAGCCCGACCGGACGTGGCCCTCGACCGGGGGTAGTCTGAGAGACGTGCGAGGGGTTCCCCCCAACGCCTCGCACCCGATGTCCGGCTGGTTCCCCCCAACGGGTCGGACGTCAGTGGCCCCGGTCTCCCCCGACCGGGGCCACTTCCGTGTGCGGGGGTCCCGGCCTGCCCGTCGTCCGTGTGGCGCGTCCTGCGCCCCGTCGCGGGTCGTTCGTGTGCCCGGCCGCACATTGATGGAGCAGACGACGTCGAGTCGCGGGACCGGACCCGACGTCTTCTGCTCCATCGACGAGAGGGGGAGCGCGAATCGGCGAGGGCGGGTGCGCGCCGAGCGCGGGCAGGGAGCGTGGAAGCCTGGCTCAGGCCAGCGTGGCGGCGAAGTCGCGGACGGCGGCCTCCCAGCGCTCCGGATCCTCGTTCCACTCCAGGGTGTGGCGGGCGTGCTCGAAGGCCACGACACGGGCGCCACGGGCCCGCTGCGCCGCGAGGTCCGGCTCGGCGACGAGCGGGTCCGCCGTCGAGTGCAGGAGCAGTGTGGGCGTGCCCTCGGCCTGCCACCGCGTCACGGTGAGCGGGTAGGGCACCCCGGCGAGCCGGCTGAGTCCGGGCGTCGTCGCGACGCGTCCGGCGACCACAGCGACCGCCGCGGGGAAGCGTGCGGTCGTCACGGCGCCGCGCAGGGCCGAGCGGACGTCGAGGAGCGGTGCGACACCGACGATGGCGTCCACCGGCGTGCGTGCCGCGGCGGCGGAGGCGGCGAGGGCGCCGGCGGACCACCCCTGCAGCACGACGCGCTCGGCACCGCGGGCCCGGGCAGCGTGGGCGGCCGCGGCGACACGGTCGACGGCTGCCGGGTCGAGGGAGCGCAGCGGCAGGTCGGTCGTGTCGACGACCTGGTTCGAGGCGCCGAGCGACCGCCAGACCCGCAGACCGCGGAGCACCTGCTGCGGACCGATCGACTGCCCGTGCACGTGGACGACGTGCGTGCGGGCGATGCCGTCCGGCTCGGTGCCCGGGACGTCCTGCTCGGTCGTGTACACGAGCTCGGACTCCGGCGGGGTGACGGGTGCCGGACGGAGGAGGCGGCGGGCGGCAGCGGCGCCGAGGGCCACGCTCCCGGCGGTGGCGATCGCGGTGCCGGTCACGGCGGTGCGGATGAGCTGCATGCCGCCCACTCTGCCAGCGTGACGTGCGCGGCGGCGGAGTGGACACAGACACAGACGGACGGGAGGCACGGTGCCAGCTGGCACCGTGCCTCCCGTCCGTCAGTCTGTGCGGAGTGTCCTAGGCCTGGACGTCGCCGCGCCAGCCCGGCTCGGTCGGGGCGTTCTCGACGCGCTCCTTGTAGTTCTGCAGGTCCTTCTTCACGGCGTGACCACCGACGCCCACGGCGGAACCAAGCTTCTCGAGGAGGCCGGTCGGCTCCCAGTCGATCTGCGCGGTGACGCGGGTCTCGGTGTCCGAGAGCTTGTGGAAGGTCACGACGCCGGCGTGCTCGACCTCGCCGTCCTTGACGGTCCACGCGACGCGCTCGTCGGGGTGCTGCTCGGAGATGACGGCGCGGAAGTCGCGCTCCTGACCGGCGACCTTGACGGTCCAGTCGGTGGTCTTGTCGTCGACCTGGACGATCTTCTCGACCTCGTCGAGGAACGTGGGGAACTCCTCGAACCGGGTCCACTGGTCGTACGCCTGACGGACCGGGACGTTGACGTCGACGGTCTCGATGATCTGGGGCATGTTCGCTCCTTCGTTTCGTCGTGCTCTCGGTTTCCCGTTGGACGGTAGGCCTGTCAGCCTGGGCGACCTCCAGGGGCCGTGTCCCCCTGCGGGCCCGGGATGACGCATGCTCGCGCTCTATGCTCGGGAGGATGACGGGACACGGGAAGCACGCGTTCGACGAGCGGGACGAGCACGGGATCCGGGTGCGACCGGCGCTCGCGTCCGACGTGCCGCACATCCAGCGACTCATCGCCCCGTACGTCGACCGGCGCATCCTGCTCGGCAAGGAGAACGTCGCGCTCTACGGTTCGATCCAGCAGTTCCGGATCGCCGAGGGGCCGGACGGCGTGCCGATCGGCTGCGGTGCCCTCGCGGTGTTCTGGGACGACATCGCCGAGGTGCGCACGCTCGCGCTCGACGCCGACTGGATCCACAAGCGCGTCGGGCACCGCATGCTCGAGGCGCTCGAGCACGACGCCCGCGAGCTCGGGGTCGCGCGGATCTTCTGCCTGACCTTCGAGGTCGAGTTCTTCGCCAAGCACGGGTACCTGGAGATCGGCGAGCAGGTCGTCTCGCCCGACGTGTACGCCGAACTCGTGCGCTCGTCGGACGAGGGGGTCGCGGAGTTCCTCGACCTGGCCCGGGTGAAGCCGAACACACTCGGCAACACCCGCATGTTGAAGATCCTCTGACCGTCCCTCGGCTGGGGATCCTCTGACGCTTTCGGGGACGCCTCGGCGTCGCGCCGCGACCGGGCGGCGGGTTCGCCCTACCCTTTGCGCATGTCGTCGTTCCGCCACCCCGTCGGACCCCAGTCGCCCGGTGTCTACTGGCGCCGTCGCGCGCTCGTCGTCGGCGTGCTGCTGCTCATCGTCGTGGTGGTCGTGCTGATCGTCGTCGGACGCGGGAACGGGGCGTCGTCGGCGTCCGCGCCGGGAGCGTCGGCGTCCGCTTCCTCCGGGTCGGACTCCGCGGCATCGTCCGGCTCGACCCCGGCGGGTGCGCCGTCCGCGTCGGCGTCGCCGTCCGGGGCCGCGTCCGGGGACGGCTCCGGTTCCGGTTCTGGCTCCGGCTCCGGCGACGCCGCGACCTGCTCGAAGGACCAGATCGAGCTCACCCCCGTGGTCGACAAGAGCACCTACGGTCCGACCGAGGACCCGCAGATCGCGATGTCGATCAAGAACACCGGGTCGGACGACTGCCACATGGACCTCGGGTCGGCGCAGCAGGTCCTGACGATCAGTTCCGGCGAGGAGCAGTACTGGTCGTCGAAGGACTGCCAGACCGGTGGGACGAACCAGGACGTCACGATCAAGGCGGGTCAGGAGCTCACGACGCCGCCGATCGCGTGGGACCGCACCCGCTCGTCGACCACCACGTGCGACTCGTCGCGGCCGTCGGTCACCGGGGGTGGCGCTAGCTACCACCTGCAGGTCGCGGTGGGGGACCTGGAGTCGAAGGAGTCGGCGCAGTTCGTCCTCAACTGACGCGAGGTGTGCGCTGCGTCGTCGGAACCGGGTGACGGTCGTCCCGGACGTGGCGCGGGCCGGAGCGGCTGGGCGTGTACGGGGTAGAGCCCGGAGCGGTTGGGCGTGTCCGGGCTAGAGACCCTGTTCTTCGGGGCTGTCGGGGCTCAGGCCCGTCAGGAAGTCGGTGAGGAACTCGTCGACGTCGAAGGGCTGTTCCCTGTCTTCCGGTCCGGGGTGTGGGGAAGTCATCCGTCAACGGTACGACAGATCGCTAGGTTGTCTAGCAATCGGCGTGGGGCTGTCCGGTCCCGGTGCTGGCGGTTCGCCGGTGAACAGGTCGGTGCACTCCGTCACTGTTCCTGCAGACAGCGAACGGGCCCGCCGTCCGAAGACGACGAGCCCGTTCCGAGCAGTTGAGGTCAGCCGATGACCGAGATGTTCTCGGCCTGCGGGCCCTTGCGGCCCTCGGTGATCTCGAACTCCACCTTCTGGTTCTCTTCGAGCGACTTGTAGCCGTTGCCCGAGATCGCGGAGAAGTGCGCGAAGACGTCAGCGCTGCCGTCGTCCGGAGCGATGAAGCCGAAGCCCTTTTCGTTGTTGAACCACTTGACGGTCCCAGTTGCCATGATGGCGTTCCTTAACTTTCTTGCCAGGCGACGTTCGTGCCTGTTCTTGCGGGACGGCACTTGCTGCCGCCGATCCGCCGACGGATGTCGTCGGATCAGTGCGTCCCGCGGGCATGGACCGGCGGGACGGGTTCGGGGCCAGGCGACCTGGGAAGGTCAGTGACCGATGGCGCTCGAAGGTGCGGAGCACCAGAAGAACGATGGACTCCCGCCGGAGCGGTTATGACCAACCTACCGTGCTGTGGCTGCAATGGAAGAGCCAGAACGGACTTCTGTGGATGATCACGGGATCCGCGGACGTCGCGCCTGGTCGCCCGACGCAGGATCATCTGGTGGACTAGGGGCGATGGCAGACAAGGAACAGCGCTTCCGGAGCGAGCAGCTCGAGGAGGCCCTCGCGAAGCAGGACGTCGCCGCGGTCGCGTTCGCGCTGCGGAACGACATCGTGATCGTCCCCCGGCTGGTCACCGGCAAGAAGGACATGGAGGTCCGGGTGTTCGGCCGTGAGGGCTCGGACAAGCGCATCCTGCTGCTCTTCTCGTCGGCGGACGCCTACACCGCGATGGTGCCGGACGAGAAGATCCGGCAGGTCATGGTCTACGACGGGCCGCGGCTCGAGGAGTTCCTGGCCGCGCACCTCGATTCGCTCGAGGGCGTGTTCTTCGACATCGCTGGTTCGCACACCATGCAGGCGACCCCTTCGGACCTGCTGGCGGCGCTCCGCGCCTAGTCGCACCGGTCGCATCGGTGGCTCCGGTCGGCCTGGAGGCGCGGGTCACCACCGTCGTCCGGCTCCCTCGGGCGCTCGTGCCCGTCAGAGCACGGCTCGCGCTGGACGCTCGTGGCTGTCTGAACGCGGCTCGTAGTAGGCGCGCGGGCCCGTCAGAACGCGGCTCGCGCTGGGCGCTCGGGCCCGTCAGAACGCTCGGTCGAGCTCGCGTTCCCGGACGGACTGCGTGAGCGAGAACGCGACCCGCAGCGCCTCGCGCAGGTGCTCGGCATCCGCGCCGAGGACGGTCGTGAAGCCGAGCCGCGAGGCCTCGTTCGCACGCTGCTTCGCCCCGGTCGCCGGACGGATCTCGCCGGCGAGGCTGATCTCGCCCACCGCCGCGAGCGTGTGCGGGTACGGGCGGTCGCGCGCGGCACTCGCCAAGGCCAGTGCGATCGCCAGGTCGGCGCCGGGCTCGGTGAGCTTCATCCCGCCGACCGTGGACACGTAGACGTCCGCGTCGGAGAGCTTCAGGCCGGCCCGTCGTTCGAGGACCGCGAGCAGCATGGCCACGCGTGACGAGTCGACCCCGTTGACGACCCGGCGCGGCTGCGGCGCCGAGCTCGGCACGACGAGCGCCTGCACCTCGACCGGGAGCGCTCGGCGCCCCTCGAGCGCGACGGTGACGCACGTGCCGGACACCGGGGTGCCGTTCCGGGACATGAACAGGCCGCTCGGGTCGGGGACCTCGTGGATGCCGTCGCCGGCCATGTCGAAGCACCCGACCTCGTCCGTCGGGCCGAAGCGGTTCTTCAGGGCGCGGACGAAGCGCAGTGCGGTCTGCCGGTCGCCCTCGAAGTGGCACACGACGTCGACCAGGTGTTCGAGCAGCCGGGGGCCGGCGATCGTGCCGTCCTTCGTGACGTGTCCGACGATGAGGACCGGGAGCGACCGCTCCTTCGCCACCCGGATGAGCGTGGAGGCGACCTCGCGCACCTGCGAGGTCCCACCGGCGATGCCGTCGACCGTGCTCGACGAGATCGTCTGCACGGAGTCGGCGATCACCAGGTCGGGCTGCACCTGGTCGATCTGCCCGAGGATGACGCCGAGGTCGACCTCGCTCGCCAGGTAGAGCTGGTCGTGCATGGCGTTCGTGCGCTCGGCGCGGAGCCGGACCTGGTCGACGGACTCCTCGGCGCTGACGTACAGGACGCGCTTGCCGGTCGCCGCCGCCCGCGAGGCGACCTCGAGCAGCAGCGTCGACTTGCCCACGCCCGGCTCACCGGACAGGAGCACGGCGGCCCCGGGCACGATGCCGCCGCCAAGTACGCGGTCGAACTCGCCGATGCCGGTGTTCCACCGCTGGACCGCGGTGCCCCGGGCCTCGGTGATCGGCCGCGCTACCCGGGTGTCGGCGACGGAGACGGCAGCCGTGCCACGGGTGCTCGCCGCGGCTGCCGTCGTGTCCTCGACGGTGCCCCACGCCTGGCACTCGCCGCAGCGGCCGACCCACTTGATGCTGGTCCACCCGCACTCGGTGCAGCGGTAGAGGGACTGGGTGCGCGCCATGGCTCGAGGCTAGGCCGGTCCGCCGACATCACCGTGCTGCCGCCCGTGGTGCTGCTGCCGCTCGTGGCCCTGCTGTCGCCCCTGCTCGTGGTCCCGTTCGTACGGCAGGGGGATTCCGCCCGTCATCCGCTGCCGCAGGCGCTCGACCCGGCCCGGGCGCTCACCGTGCTCGAACTCGGCCGCGTGCTCGGAGTCCTGCTCGGCGCGGGCGCTCGCGACGGCGCCGGCCTCGGACCCGAGGTCCTCGGCCTCGCGCGCGGAGAGGTAGTGGCGGATCGCCGCGACCGTGTCCACGCGGGCGTCGACCGCCGGCTCGAAGGCGCTCGCCCAGATCTCGTACCCGCGGTCGTTCGGGTGGAACAGGTCGCCGTAGCTGTTGAAGAACGTCCGGCGCAGCCCGACCCGCTTCGTGATGACGTGCAGCGGTGCCACCGTCAGCCCGAGCTCGTCGGCGACCCGGTGCACGATCTCGTTCGCAACGGCCACCTTGCGCTCCCGGTCCGGCACGAACATGCACGGCAGTTCGGCGACGATCGCGTGCGACGGGACCGCGCTGTAGATCTCTCGGATGTTCCGCTCGAACTTGTCCGGGTGGAAGTCGGCGATGTCGTTCGCGCCGATCGACACCGTGCAGACGTCGGGCGCGTAGTTCCGCAACTTCGGGAGTTGGTCCTTCTTCGCGCCCCACGTCGTCGCGCCGGACACGCTGAGGTTCACGACGCGGACGGACATGCGGGATCGGTGTCGGATGCGACGGGCGAGCAGCCCGACGTACCCGCGCCCCGGAGTGGTCGCGCCGACGCCCTGGGCCGCTGAATCGCCGATCGCCAGGTAGGTCAGCTGGCCCTCGTGCTGCAGGCGCTCCCGCCACCAGTCGGCGTGCACGGGGAGCATGTCGACCACGCGCTGCGATGCCGCTCGTTGACCCCGGATGCCCGCACGAGCACCGAACGCACCGCCACCCACCACGGCGAGGCCACCGATGACGGACGTGAGCAGGGCGACGAGGGAGCGGGTCTTCATGCCGCAGACCGTACGCGGACAGGCTCGTCGCGAACTCTGCTGCGCCTGACCGGTGGAGGGCCACGCAGACGGCACCGCCTGTGCAGGGGAGTCGACGGGCGGTGGTCAGGAGCGCCTCCCGGATCGTGTAAACTCGATCCCGGTACCGTGTCCGAGCGGCCTAAGGAGCATGTCTCGAAAACATGTGTGGGGGCAACTCCACCGTGGGTTCAAATCCCACCGGTACCGCCACAGAAAACCCCCGTTCACGCGGGGGTTTTCTTCTTTTGAGGCGCGTCCTTGGTGCATCTCTGGTGCACTCTCCTGAGCGCACGACTCCGCGCCGTGCCTGCCTCCTCCTTGGCAGCGGTGTGAGCCACGGCGCGTCGGACCCGGTGTGCCAGGCCCACTCGCCTGTTCCTCGAGTGTGCGCAGCGAAGCGCAAGCCTTCACGTCGGTCTCACTGGGCCTCGCCACCGCGTTGCGCCGCTGAAGCTCTAGATCAGCGCACAGATGTGTGGCAGAGGCCCGAGGGGGACCCTAGAACCACAGGCGTACAGCCGGCCGCGACTGTGGCGCTGGGGTATACCGCAAAGCAACACGTCGCCAGACCTGTCGCCGGTAATCCGGCATGACCACGCTCCTTTCCCCTCGAATAGCTCGACTAGCTGGGACTCGATACCGCAATAGGCGTTGCGCGACCGCACCCCTCGAAGTGGAGGACGCTCAGTGTCGGCCGTTCGTGGTGGACTACCTGAATGCAGCTCACCTTGATCCTCGTCATGGCACTCGTCCTCGCCGTGCTCGCCTTCTTCGTTGGCCAACTCACCGCGAGAGCTCGTCGCACAACGGCCAGCCAGTCAGCGACCAACGAGCTGCAGGTCCTTCGCTCACAGCTCGGCACGCTCGAAGCAGAGCGGAATCGCGCGAGATCAGAAGCCCAGCGTCTCGTCCTTGAAGAAAGGACGGCTGGTGCGGACCGTTTAGCCCTTGCGCAACAGGCTGCGGATGGGAACGTGGCGCGCATGGAGGAGAGGTGGGAGTCGCAGGTAAACCGCCAGCAGGCGGAGTTTACTGAGCGACTCAACCAGGAGCGAGCGGACGCGGAGGAGCGGGGCAAGCTGCGGGACCAGGAATTCCAAGAGCGTCATAGCGAGGCGCAGCAAAGAGCCGAACGAGTGCTAGCGGAAGAACGCCAGCGCCATGCGGACGAACTTGCTGCCGTGAAGGCTCTTGGCGACAAGCTCTTGGCTGACGAGCGCCAGCGGGCCGGCGAGCAGCTCGAGCAGCTCCGTGCGGATCAGAAGCGTATTGCAGATGAATTCGAGACGCTGAGTCGTCGGGCGCTAGAGGTAAACTCGCGGCAGTTCCTGGAGCAAGCTGACGAGCGATTCAAGCGATCGCAAGACGCAAACAAGGTGGCGTTGGAACAGCGCGAGTTGGCCGTCAAGCAGCTTGTGGATCCAATCGCGCAGTCACTCGACAGCGTGAAGGCTGAGGTCACTAACGCGGAGAAGGCACGCGGAGAGGCGAACGCTGCGCTCACGGAGCAACTAGCCACGATGCGACGTTCTTCTGAGCAACTTTCATCCGAGACCCGACAGCTCGTAACTGCGTTGCGCGCCCCTCAAGTTCGCGGGCGGTGGGGCGAGCTGCAGCTTCGCCGAGTGGTAGAAGCTTCGGGCATGGTGAATCACGTCGATTTTGCCGAGCAGGAGTCGGTCAATGTGGACGGCGGGCTGGTCCGACCGGACATGATCGTGCGAATCGTGGGCGGCAAGCAGGTAGTCGTGGATTCAAAAGTGGCGTTTAGTGGTTATTTGGAAGCGTTAGAAGCACAGGACGAACGTATCCGGGCTGAGCGTCTGACAGCTCATGCACGCCATCTCCGCAAGCACATTGACGATCTCGGGGCTAAGGCATATTGGGATTCAGTCGACGGGACGCCGGAATTTGTAGTGATGTTCGTGCCCGCGGAGCCGTTCCTCGCCGCAGCACTAGACGAGGACCCGTCGCTCTTTGAGCACGCGTTCGAGCGGAACGTCATAATCGCGACGCCGTCGACGCTTATTGCCCTGTTACGAACAGTCGGTCACGTGTGGAAGCAGGAGCGCCTGGCGGGCGAAGCTAAGCAAATTCATGATGCTGGTCGGGAACTCCACAAGCGCCTCGGAACACTGGGCAGCCATCTCACGAAGTTGTCCAAGAAGATCAACGAGACCGTTAGCGCCTACAACGCCTTCGCGGGCTCGCTCGACCGGAGTCTTGTGACTCAGGCACGGCGCTTCAGTGGCCTTCAGGGCGTACCGGACCCGATTGAAGCGCCAATGATCATCGAAACTGCTGCGGTGCCACCGCAGAAGCCCGAGCTCTACTCGGAGAAAGCAGAGGACGACGCGCGTGAAGGATCGCCTGCGTTGAGTGCGCCAACCGATTGAGCAGTGCGCCCTAGTCCGGGGAGCGCTCGCAATCCGAGCGCTCCCGCACATCGGGCGCAGCGACACCCAAGAGCGTCACGTCGCACAATGCAATTCAGCGGCGTTCGGTGCGCTAAATGCTGCTGTTAGGAGTCGCGACGGAAAGCCGCTGCGATCAGGTATCGGTGCTGAGTCCGAGGAATCGGTCGAAGAATCGGGTGAGCTTGTCGATGACGCGTTGCTTGGTTGCGCCGTGGCCATTGGTCGCGGCGAAGCGGGACACCGGCGGTAGTACGGTCGTGATCGCGGTCCCCGCGGTGCGGAGGGCTCCTTCGCGCAGCGCCTGGTCGATGAACGCGTGTGCGGCGTCTGGGCGGAGTCGTTCCTCGTCGATGATCTGACTGAGTTCCGCGTCGCGCTTCGCGGTGACGTAGCGCTGCCACTCGTCGTCGATGGCGCCGTCGACGGAGACGGAATCAACAAAGTCCTCGATGAGGTCCTTCTTGTTCCGCAGGGTCGGGCTGGCATCAATGGCTCGAGTGATCTCGGCGCGGAGCTCACGGTCGTCGCCGTCGCCGTGTTCCTGCCTGAACCTGGCAACCAGCATCAGGATGTAGTCGACGTTGATCTCGACCTGTTTGATCAGCTCGATCTCGAACACGACGTCGTCGTTGATGATCTCCTTGTCCGCGGCGGCGGTCTGCCGGTATTGGGCGTGGAGGTCGAGGTAGACGCTGCGGTAGTCCTGTCGTTGCCGGTCGGTGAGGATCTGCTGCCCGGCGAAGTCGTCGAACGAGGCCAGGATGTTCTCCAGCCGGAGGATCTGCCCGAACAGCTGAATGAAAGTCTTCTCCGCAGTCTCCCCAATGATCGGCTGCCCGAGCGGGAACCCGGACAGGAGCTCCTGCGTCTGCTCGGCGTACTGGCCGTAGTAGTCGGCGTAGGGCTTGAGGAGCACGACGCCGCGGGCGTCCTTGTTGCCGAACAGCTCCAACGCTTCGTTGGTGGCGTCCTCGAGGTCTCGGAACGCGACGACGTTGCCGTACGTCTTCACCGAGTTCAGGATCCGGTTCGTCCTCGAGTACGCCTGGATCAGGCCGTGGGCGCGGAGGTTCTTGTCAACGAAGAGGGTGTTGAGGGTGGTGGCGTCGAAGCCGGTGAGGAACATGTTGACCACGATCATGAGGTCCAGGTCCCGGTTCTTCAACCGTTGGGAGAGGTCCTTGTAGTAGTTCTGGAACTTGTCCGCGCTGGTGTCGTAGCTGGTGCCGAACAAACGGTTGTAGTCCCGGATCGCGTCCTCGAGGAACCCCCGCGCGTCACCGGAGAGCGCGTCCGTGTCGAATGCCTCGTCGTCCAGGAGCCCGTCATCGGTACTGTCACTGACGGCGTCGTTGGCGCCGTAGGAGTAGATCAGCCCAATCTTCAGCCGCTTCGCCGGCAGCAGGTCCTGCTGTTGGCGTTGAAATTCCGCGTAGTAGCTACGGGCAGCGTCGATCGACGCGGTCGCGAACAGCGCGTTGAACCCTCGCACGCGCTTGCGCTGGCGGACCGCTTCGGCTTGCCGGCGGGTGCGGGTCGCGTCGGCGACGTTCGTGACGACGGAGTGCTCGTAGCCGGCTTCGCGGCGGGTCTTCTGGTCGAAGTGCTCCAGCGTGTACCCGACGACGTCGGACACACGTTCCGGGGCGAGGAGGACCCGTTCAGTGTCGATGGAGGACACCTGCTTGTCGACCACATTGCCGACGCGGAGGGTGTTGACGTAGTCGATGCGGAACGGCAGCACGTTCCGGTCGGTGATCGCGTCGACGATCGTGTACGTGTGCAGCTTCTCCCCGAACGCCTGCTCCGTGGTCTTCAGCAGCGGGTTCCCGCCGGAGCCGGAGTTCGCGGCGAAGATCGGGGTTCCGGTGAACCCGAACAGGTTGAACTTCTTGAACGCCTTGGTGATCTGCGCGTGCATGTCGCCGAACTGGGACCGGTGGCACTCGTCGAAGATCAGCACCGTGTGCGAGTCATACACCGGGTGGGTCTTGTTGCCGGTGATGAAGTTCGACAGCTTCTGGATAGTGGTGATGATGATCTTCGCGGCTGGGTCCTCGAGCTGGGTCTTCAGGACGGCGGTGGAGGTGTTTGAGTTCGCGGCGCCCTTCTGGAACCGGTCGTACTCCCGCATCGTCTGGTAGTCGAGGTCCTTCCGGTCCACCACGAACACCACCCGATCCACCCCCGCCAACTGCGAGGCAAGTTGTGCGGTCTTGAACGACGTCAACGTCTTCCCAGAACCCGTCGTATGCCACACGTACCCGCCGGCAGCGGTCGTGCCGAGCTGCTTGTAGGTGGTAGCGATGCCGATGCGTTGCAGGATCCGTTCGGTGGCAACGATCTGGTAAGGCCGCATCACCAGCAGCAGCCGATCAGCCGTCAGGACGCAGTACCGGGTAAGGATGTTCAGCAGGGTGTGCTTGGCGAAGAACGTCCGCGCGAACGAGGTCAGGTCCTGGATGGGCTTGTTCTGCGCGTCGGCCCACCAGGACGTGAACTCGAAACTGTTCGACGTCTTCCGGCCCCGGACCGGCTTCTTCCCGTCCTTGAGGTGCTGGCTGCGGGTGGTGTTCGAGTAGTACTTCGTCAGTGTCCCGTTGCTGATCACGAACAGCTGCACGTACTCGAACAGGCCGCTGCCGGCCCAAAAGCTGTCTCGCTGGTACCGATCAATCTGGTTGAACGCCTCCCGGATCTCGACACCACGCCGCTTGAGCTCAATGTGCACCATCGGCAACCCGTTCACCAGCACGGTCACGTCGTACCGGTTCGCGTATCGGCCGCCAGCGTCCCCCTCGGTGGCCTGGTCGGCTTGGTCGACTTCGTACTGGTTGATGACCTGCAGGCGGTTGTTGTGGATGTGCTGCTTGTCCAGCAGCATCACGTTCTTCGTCGAACCGTCATCCCGCCGCAACACCTGCACATGGTCCTCCTGCACCCGGACCGTCTTCTCCACGATGCCATCGTTCTTCCCCGCGACACACGTGTCGAAGAACCGCGACCACTCCGCGTCCGAAAACACGACCCCGTTCAACGCCTCCAACTGGGCACGGAGGTTGTCGACGAGCTGCTCTTCCGACGTGATCGGCAGGTACTCGTACGCCTGCGACCGCAACAGCCGGACCAGTTCCGACTCGAGCGCAGCCTCCGACTGGTACGCAGCCTCCTGCGCCGGGTCGGCCACATGCTCAGCAACAACGGTGCTCTCCGCCGACACGGCGATCGGATCGTACTTCCTCGCCGCTGCGTCGCTCACGCCGAAGCCTCCTCGAAGGTCAGGAGCCTGTCGCGGTAGTACTCATACTGCTGCCTACGCGCCATCAGCTCCGCCGGGAGACCAACACTGAGACTGTGGACGAGCGTGTCGAAATCATTGAGTATTATCGCGATCTCTCTCTGACGGCTCAGCGGCGGAAGCCAAACCCGGAGTCGCTTGAAGCCTTCGATGTCAATGTTCTTCTGGGCAGACTGCGTGGATGTAGCAAAGATCGTTGCCTGCATATTGAGGAGCAGTTGCCCTAAAAAATCCTTGTCGACGTTCGCATTTACGATGTCGAAGGTAAAGCCAGAGTCGAGCATCCAGAATTCGCCGGACACACGGCGCACACAGTTTGCTGACATTGCGAATCGTGAAATCACCCACTCATCGCGACGATTGTAGGCGTCGGTCCTGAAGCTCTCGCCGCCGCCGCCGTAAACCGGATACTTCGTCCCGGCATCCTTTGACTTTGTGATGCGCGTCCCGAAGTTGATCTTCATGATCTCGCCTAGACTCAGGTTTTGCGCGTCAGACGTGTCCAGCGGCGCCAGTAGGACCCTTCTGTAGTGCTCATACTGACGCCGCCTAGCTTCCAGCTCCGCTTCCAGCTCCGCTTCCAACTCTGTGAACTGGTCCAGGATCCGCACGATCTCCCGCTGCACCTCGATCGGCGGCACGGGGATACGAATCTTCTCTAATGCGGAGCCAGCTATCCTGCGCACCTTCGTGCCACTGATGAAGCGAACTTTCTGGTCCTGAAACGGCCGGGACTGGAAAAAGTAGGCGACGTAACGCGGATCAAGGGTGTGGCGGTAGATGTAGGCATCTCCGCTTATCGCAGCTTCTTCATTACCGAGCCAGGCTGTCGCTTTAGCTACCGCGGCGTCATCTTCACTGGTCGTCACAATGATCAGGTCGCCGTGCCGCGCTCGTCGCAGCTTCGCAGCGAGTGCGGGATCGGTGAATGACTTCGTGGTTCGGGTCCACACTCCGTAGTGCGTATGCAGCTGACCGTAATGGATCGCGGGTGCGCCGGCATCAGCGAGGTCAGATTTTTGCAGTCCGTTGCCTCGCGTAAAATGACCTACCTCCCCAAGGCTCCGGTGCTCCACGCCAGCTGGACATAGCTCTGCGATAAGCGTGTCGAGTTTGCTCATTTTGTGCCTTCGAGGTCCGCGACGATGGCATCAATCGAGGTGCGGAGTTCGGCTTGGCGGGCGACGATGCGGGCGATGTCCTCGTTGAGGGCGGTGATGTCGACGACTTCGCGGGTGTTCTCGGCTTCGACGTAGGACGACACGGCGATGTTGTATTCGTTCCCGCCGATGGTCTCGTTGGGGACGAGGGCCGCGAAGTGCTCCACCGGGACCCTGTTTTGGAGGGCGGTGAGGATGTTCTGTTGGTGGTCGGGGGTGAGCTTGTTCTTGTTCCCGACCCGGGTGAACTCCGCTGAAGCGTTGACAAACAGCACCTTGTTGTCGGTTTTCGACTTCTTGAGCACCATGATGCAGGTGGCGATGGTGGTGCCGAAGAACAGGTCCGGTGGGAGCTGGATGACGGCGTCGACGTAGTTGTTGTCGATCAGGTACTGGCGGATCTTCCGCTCCGCCCCGCCTCGGTAGAGGACGCCGGGGAACTCGACGATCGCGGCAGTGCCGTTCACGGCGAGCCAGGACAGGATGTGCATTGTGAACGCGAGGTCCGCTTTGGACTTCGGCGCGAGCACGCCGGCGGGGGCGAAGCGTTCGTCATTGATCAGGAGAGGGTTCGCGTCGCCTTCCCACTTGATGGAGTAGGGCGGGTTCGACACGATCGCTTCGAAGGGTTCCTCGTCCCAGAAGTACGGGTCGATGAGGGTGTCGCCGTGGGCGATGTCGAATCGTTCGTAGTCGAGTTCGTGGAGGAACATGTTGATGCGGGCGAGGTTGTACGTGGTCAGGTTGATCTCCTGCCCGTAGAACCCGCCGACGTTGTCTTTCCCGAGGACCTTCGCGAACTTCAGCAGCAGCGACCCCGACCCCGCCGCCGGGTCGTAGACCTTGTTCACACGGGTCTTGCCCATCACGGTGATGCGAGCGAGGACGTCGGAGACTTCCTGCGGGGTGTAGTACTCGCCGCCGGACTTCCCGGCTTGGGATGCGTACATCTGCATCAGGTACTCATACGCGTCACCGAACAGGTCAATCGAGTTGTCCTGGAAGTTCCCCAGCGGCAGGTCACCGATCGCGTCGAGGAGCCTCACGAGCTTCTCGTTCCGCTTCGCGACCGTGTTGCCGAGGCGGGTGCTGTTGACGTCAAGGTCATCGAACAGGCCCTTGAGGTCGTGCTCACTGTCGGTGCCGAGCGCGGAGCCCTCAATGTGTTTGAACACCTGCTCGAGCGTCTCGTTGAGGTTGACGTCGCGGCTGGCACGGCGGCGAACGTTGACGAAGAGCTCCGAGGGGAGGATGAAGAACCCCTTCTCGGACACCGTGTCGTGGCGGATCCCTTCCGCTTGCTCGTCGGGGAGGGCGGCGTAGGAAAAGACGGGGTTGCCGGCGTCGTGCTCGCCCTTGTCGATGAACACGGCGAGGTTCTCGGAGATGAACCGGTAGAACAGCATCCCGAGGACGTAGGACTTGAAGTCCCATCCGTCCACTGACCCGCGGAGATCGTTCGCGATCCTCCAGATCGTCTTGTGCAGCTCCGCGCGCTGCGCTTCCTTCGTGGTCGGTGCCATCGCCTACGGGTCTCCTTGGCCGCCTCACGGCGGTGTCTGTGTTCGTGGTGCTCGCGTCTCGCTGGTTCCGACTTTGTCGACGGGGCTCGGCTGTTACGCGTCTGATCATTGTCGCAGCGCACGTGTCGCGAGCATGGCGCGGAAGCACCGATCCAGCGCGGCGGGCTGCTGGTGTCTAAGCGTCGTCGTCGGCTGTTTCGTCGTCGGTGCCAGCGAGGTACTCGGCGCGGACCTCTGTGAGGACGGTGCCGTCGTGTCGGGCCCAGAAATGCCAGCCCGCTTCGGCGGTGTTGCCGCTGACAGCTTTCGCGGCGCCGCTGAGGGTGGCGTGCACGGCGCCGTCATCGAGGTGGATGCTGCCGTCTTGTCCGATCGTCGCGGTCCGGCCCGCGGAGCCTACGGGTCGGGCGCGGAGGACACCACCGACGGTGAGGAGGCCGGCGCGGATCAAATCGGCGACTTCGACACGGTGCACGGCGCGGTCGGCGCCGTCGTCGTGCTGCACATGGTGACCGTCTGGGACAGGCCAGACCTGCAGGATTGTTTCAGCAAGCGTGGTGGTGCGGGCAGCAATCAAGCTCTCATCCCAGACGGACTGCTGGTCGCGGATTACGGGGCGGGTGATCAGCAGTGAGGAGTATCGCTCGAGGGTGGTCCGTTTCGCGTTCCACGCGGCGTTGGAGAGGCGACTGTTCAACGGTTGAGTGGCGAGGGTGAGGTTCCCAAGGGTTTGCACGATCCGGTCCCGGTCCGCTTCGACCTGCTCGGAAGGTGCGGGCCAGTTCGCACGCCATTCCTGCGGCATGATGTGCTCGATCGTGTACACGCCGCGGCTGATGGTGCCGTCGCCGTAGCGGTGCCCGGTCGGGTAGCCACGGAGGTGGTCCTCGGCAGCTTCGAGGATCATCCGCAGCCGCGCCCGGCGGAACCGCTTGTATGCCTGCACACTGCGTAGCTCCCTGGCCACCTCAGTGTCGTCTGGCCAGTAGGCGGTGCCGGTGGTCTGCTTCGCGAGGAACGCTTCCGCAGCGTCCGCAACGTGCTCGTGGGGTTGCGTGCTCAGGTGGGTGAGGAGGTCCAGGAGGAATCGATTGGCACCCTGTGACGGAGCGCGCACGAGCGCTCGACGCACGAACCAGCTTTCTAGCACGGTAAGCAGACGATCCCGGACACTGTCCGGGATGCCGGCCTGTTCGGGCTCGCCAAGCCAGATGAGCAGCGGCTTCGCGATTTCGGAGTCCAGTGTGCTGGTCCGGTACACGAACAACGCCAATCGAGACAGTTCCCCGTCGCGCACCCCCGCGGCGGTTGTGAAGTCCCGATACCGGGTCGCGGCCGCGTGGATCTCGGGCAGGAGTTGGCTGACACCGCCGGTGGTGGGGTCGGTGGTGTACCGCTTGAACGCGGCGAACACTTCCCGTGCGGGGATCTCCCGCATCGTGCGGGCGGTCAGCCACTGGGTCAAGAACAGGGACGAGCGGGTGTAGAGGATGCGGCCAGCACGCACCTCGGTCTCCCAAAACGGAGTCTCGAACTGTGCCCACCACTGCCGGTACGCGTCCTCAGTCGCCTCGGGTGTGGTGTTCAGTCGTTGGAACACGAAGTTCTTGATCAGATCCGCCGCAGACAGCGGTGTGCCGCGTGCGTTCAGGGTCTCGAAAATCTCTTGCGCGTCCTCGTCAGCTTGCAGCTGGATCACGACCAGCTGCAGCTTCGTCGTGATCGCCGCGACCAGGGTCCGCGCCGCCATCTCCGGGACCGCCGCAGCATCAAGCCAGCCCGCGATCGCGGTAGCGAAGAACTGGTGTGCCTCCACCAGCCGGGACCGGTCAAGGTGTCCGTACGCCACTGGAGGTGTGGCGCGCATGACGGCGGTGAACGCGGCCCGGTCCCGGTTCGTCGGCCACAGTTTGAACTGATCCTCCGCCACGATGCGGAACGCCTGCTGGTTCTCCACCAGGTCCACGACCTGCCCCGCGACGGCCGCCCATCCGCGGGTGGTGAGCTCGGCATGCAATGCATCCAGCAGCAGCTGCAGCGTGGTCAGACGTTGCTGCCCATCGATTACGGACCAGGCCGGCAACCCGCCGAGTGGTACCTGCTGCTGTTGCAGCACGATCGCGCCCATGAAGTGCGTCGCATCGGGGCGTTCCGTGACGGCGTCAACGAGGCGAACGATGTCCTGCCACAGCGGCTCCCACTGCAATTCCGCTGACCATACGTAGGGCCGCTGAAACAGCGGCAACACGAACCGCTGTGGGGCGAAGAACACCTCTTGCGGGCTCCGCACCTGCGTCAGCACCCCTGCACCCCAACCCTCGACATGCGTCGACGTGCGCCGGTCACGGCTGCACCGGCTCCGACGACTCCGGAGCAGCCGTGTCCGGCGTCGTGGCACCGGCCGCTGGTTGCCCCGTCGGCTTGGCGGTCTCAAGGGTAGCCAGATGCCTCCGCAACCGCTTCGCCATCGGCAGGAACGTCGCCAACGTCAGGCCGCCCGACAGCACGCCGCCCACAACGGGAACCACCTTCGCCACACCCTTGGCGAACATCCCCTTACTCATCTGCACGCCCAGGTGCTTCGCCACGGTCTTCACAATCGGGTAGATGACGCCGTGTGTGAGGGCCTGCTTGGGGAGCTGCTTAATCATCTGCGATGCCAGCTTCTCAGCGATCATGCTGATGCCCTTGTTCGCCGCTTGCACCCCGAACATCACGCCGACGAACAGTGTCAGGACGTTCTGGGTCCCGTCGTCCGGCTCGTCGCCATCTTTGGCAAACAGGTCCGGCCAGCTGTAGAGGTAGGCAAGTTTCTGTGCGATGCGCAGCATGTGCGCCAGGTACTGCGCGGAGTCCACCGGGAGAGTCGCGAACAGCGCGAACCCGCCCGGGATCCCTGCGGCAGCCGAGAGCGCGGTGACCTTGCTGGTCTCGTTCGTGATCGACGCATCCGCGATCTTGCTCAGCACGGCCACGGAGATCCCCGCCACAGCCGGCGTGTCGGCGATCGCTCGGCTGATCTGCTCGTCCGTGCAGTACGGGGCGAGCGAGCGACGCAGGAACGCGGCTCGATCAATGCGGACGCCCGGCAGCTTCGTTGCGACGACGAGCGTCTTCCCGAAGGCCGAACTCGACGAGGTGTCCTCAGTAGTTCCCATGATCCGCCCAAGCTATCCGACTCCACAGACAGGAACGAGCCCCCAAGCGAGCGGACGACGCGGCACCGACCACAAGGGACTGCTGCAGCGCGAACGAGGGATAGTTCGCGCTCAGCTCGGCATCTAGGCTGAGCACATGGCCGATCCAGACCTCCTCTACAGCTTCACCTCGCACATCGCAGGCAAGAACGCCAAGGTCACCATCTACCGTGACCGCATCGAGTGGGACCGGCCACGAGGAGTGTCGGGCGCAAAAGTGACCGCCGGCATCATGACTGGTGGCATGAGCTTCCTGGCCACCGGATTCAAGGGTGGCAAAGCCGGTAGCGAGATGATTCCGGTGAAGAACATTTCTTCCGTCGCGACAAAGCGAGACGGGATGCTGAACACGATCGTGTCCGTCATCACCTCCGGCAATTCGATCGACTTCCGCGTCTCCCATGCTGAGGCGAAGCAGGTCCGCGAGATTCTCAACAGCCTCATGCTCGGCGATGACGCCGCTCGCGCCTACGCGGTAGCTTCTGACCCGGTAGCCGCGGCACCGTCGCCGGCAAGTGCTGAGACTGTCGCAGCACCTGAGGACATCCCCGCCGCATTGCAGCAGCTCGCCGTGCTGCATCAGTCAGGCATCCTGACTGACGACGAGTTTGCGACGAAGAAGGCCGAACTACTCGCGCGCATGTGAAGCGCGTTGCGCCAAGCGGAGAGCGCGCCATCTGACATAAAACCGCCGTATCGGCGCGAACGAGAACAGCCGGCCGCCTTTCGGGGTGGTCGGCTGTTTCGTTTAGGGGAGTGGTGTCAAGGCGCGGCTTCGTACGCGTCGCGGAAGGCCTGGCTGCTGCGACAGCGGGAGGGAACCTCGCGACCTTTTGAGTTCGCCCGGTCTCGGATCTCCGCGGGCTCGCCGGGACGACCAGCGCGGTCGTCCGCCCACGCGGGGGCCGGCGATACCAGATCGTGACGTCCTCCCACGAGACGTAGCGCGGGCGTCGGTCGGGCTTTTCCAGCAAGGTTCGGTCAAGCTCGGCGCGACGACGACCACCTCACATTTTGTCGTTGGGAAGCTGTTGTTCTACTCGACCGTGGACGATGTCTGTGTAGCCAGACCGCTCGATCTCTCGGCGGATGAGGACTCGTATGGACATTCCGACATCATGCTGCTGCTCCCACCAGTCGAGCACTGAGGTGTCGACCCTCGGGATCGAGATCCGCTTGCGCTCGGAAGTGCCGTACGCGGCTTCCATCTTCGCCATCGTGTTCTGCTCCGTTCGAGGCCCTTCGAACAGTCTCGTGGCTCTGTCCGTTGGCGTCGAATCGACGGGCGGCGCTCACGGGATTCGGGCCCCGATGTGGAGCTCGTTCGTCGTTCTTGCTCCGGTGGCTGGAAGCACAGGCCCGCACTAGTGGCGGACAGCCGCGGGTTTCGCATACGAGGGAGCGCTTCCTGGAGCTCGACGCGGCCCTTCGTTGACGCACTAGCACGGATACGACTTGCGCGTCGTCGCGGCAGCTTGACTGCATGACCACCACCGTGATCTGAATCAGCGCGACAACGATGCCGACGGCCGTCGAACCGTGGACCATCTGTTCCCCGGCCAGGCGGCTGTCGTCACATCAGCCGCCGGACCCCGAGTATCTCAACCAAGGGCTGAACCCCACGCCCCCTGGCGAGCCACTCGACAGGGGTGATCGGGATGCCGTCGATTCGTGTGGAGGAGTGCGGTGTCGTCATGAAGCCAAGGATCGACGCTGGGTGCATGTCATCATCAAATGCTTCGATCAAGGTCGACAGCTGATTTAAGACCGGACGGTCGGGGTCGTTCGTAAACTGCCATGTCGGGAACAGCATCTCGTCGTCCGAAACGAACGCGAACAGGTCCCCAGACGCGAGTCGCGCGAGTATCCGCGCGGTCCCAACCTCCAGCCGGTCGGATACCTCCTTGTAGGTGATCGCGGCGTTCATTGCGCTCCGCCGGACGCTGCGTTCGAGCGCGTCAAGTTCGCCACGTGCCACGGCAGACCTTGCTGCTTCGTATTGCTCATGAGTCCAAGGCAGGGACTCGAGGATCGCCTGTTCGTCGCGATGCTCTAGCCCCTGGCCGTCCCGCGGGTGCTCCAACTCTCGGGAGCGCCCAAAGTCGTTACCAGCGGCGTGAACACCCAGCAATGTTGCCAGGTCTCCGCGCTGCGGCCGCTGGCGGTCTTCGCGACCTCGACCAGTTGTCGCGGTGTGGTCGGCGTCTGCAAAGTCCATCGCTGCGAGTTGATGAACGCTATTCGGCAGATCCTCGCCCGTCCTGGCGGCGAGGGCAACGCGAGCCCGCGCTCGGGCGATCTGGCGACGTGTCGTCATGCGGTGCACCGTCCTTGTTCGTCTCGCGGATTAGTTATGGCTGGCCCCGGCGCCGTGACGCTTTGTGGTCTGCCTGTGCGCTCGTGTACCGCGAGGCTGCAAGCCTGTCGGCATCGGCGTAGGCCTGGAGGACTTGCACGACCAATCGACGAAGCGCCTCCCGTTGTGCCAGCGACGACTGTTCCCAGGGCGTGAGATCCCGCTCTGAGTCCCTAGCTGAGGCGTTTGCGAGGCATTGGGCGGTCAACTCGATGACATCTTGCCAGGGTGGCGGCCATCGATTCGAGAGGGAAGACCCGACTTCGCGGCGGAGTTCTGGAGGCTCCGGGGAGACATAATTCACTCGACCAGGGTGCCGGGCTGGGCGCCGCTCAGAGCGGAATGGGGCTGGTCCTTTTCTTGGACCGTTCCAAGTGCTCGAAGACGAGAGCAATATGCGCGACACGCGGGGTAATAGTGCAGGTCGATGCCGCGCAGCACTCGCTTGAGGTCGTTCAGCAGCAGTGACGTCATGCGCCTGGTTGGCCGCGCGTTGTCGCGGCGGATGCCGGCGAGGGTGTCCTTGACCGTACGGGTCGCGCCCGGAGGGGCGAGCTTCTCGCGCTCGTGCCGGACGTTGATCGAGGTGACCCACCTCGAGATCGTGCTCGGTGCGTAGACGTGGTCCCCGCTGCCCGGCTCAACGAGCGCCGCCCGGTCGGTGATGTAGGCCGCGACGGTCTGTGGCTGCGCAGGCAGGGCGCGCCGGCCGTGGGTGTCGCACCAGCGCTCGAACGCCGCCCAGTCGCCTTCGTAGGCCCGTCTGGTGCCCGCGGCGCTCGCGTGCGCCGTGTTCTGCGCGATGCCCTCGAGCAGCTCGGGACGGAGAGGTGCATCCGCGAGTTCGAGGTCGTTCCCGACGTGCGTAATCACGCGCGCAGGGAGGCCCTGGGCGGGGAGTGGCAGCAGTTCGGTCATGGCGGTTCGAGCCTACGAATCACCCCGGACACGAGCAGATCTGACGGCTCCGGAGCTCCGATCGAGTCGGAACCGGGCGACTAGACCCCTCGCCGAATAGTTGCGATAACTGTGATTCTCGTCGGCTTGGATCCGGCCCCTTGAAGTGACATGAAACTGAGCTGTTGTGGCGGTGTACAGACGACGCGGTGTTGCTCCTCTTGGTGAACTGAGAGCGTCGCTGCTCGAGCCGTTCGGGCCGACGCCATGATCTAGGTACCGGCGGCTGGTCGGGCGCGACTGAAGGAGAGCGACTGATGACGACGTACACACCGCGAGAGCTGGCGGCCGAACTTGGCTACAGGAACGAATTTCGGCCGGGAAGGACCGTGCGGGAGTACTTGCGGAAGCGCTACCCGGAGCACACCGGGCTCTGGGAGCTCGACGATGCGCAGGCCGACGACGTGCGCGCGAACGTGCCTCGCGCGTCGTAACAGGCGTCAGTCCGCGCGGAGCCGCGTGATCCGCTCGCGGATGCGGAGGTCGAGGTCCTCGAACTCGTCGAGCACGTCCATCGAGGCGTACGCGCGGCCGCGAACCCGCTCGGTGACGGCCTCGACGACGCCAGCCTCCTCGAGGGCCTGCACGCCGCGGTAGACGCTTCGCTCGGCAACGTCCTGAAGCTCGTCGACGAGCTGCTCGACGGTGAACACCGGCAGGGACAACAGGACCGGCAGGATCCGGTCTGCAGCGCTGCGGGCGCGCGGGGACGCCTGCTCCCGCCACGCGGTCTCAAACCGAGCGAAGACGCGCGCGGTACCGCGCGCCTCCCGCGCAGCCGTCTCGACGCAGAGCGCCAAGTCGGTGACGATCGGCGCCGCGTCACCGGTCCGGTAGGCCGTGAGCAGGGCGAAGTAGCGGGTCGTGTCGGCGGCGAGGGCGCTGGCCACCGGCAGCACCGTGTGCGGCGTGACACCCCGACGGCGCAGGATCGCTCCGATGAGTGCCCGGCCGATGCGGCCGTTGCCGTCGGTGAACGGGTGGATGCTCTCGAACTGGGCGTGCGCGATTGCGGCCTGGGTGACCGGCTCGACGTCGTCGCGGTTCGCGAAGGCGATGAGGTCGTCCAGGAGCGCGGGCACCTCCGCGGGCGGCGGCGGGACGTAGAGCCCGCCGCGGGGCGAGTACTGCGAGCCGCCGATCCAGTTCTGCACGTCGCGGACGCGGCCGGCGTATGGCCGCTCGGACACGTCGGGGTCGGCTTCCATGAGCGCCCGGTGTGCGGCGAGGATCTCGTCGAGCGTGATCGTCGTGCTGGACGCGGCGATGAGCTTCGTGATCGCGGTGCCGGCGGCGACCATCGACATTGCCGAGGCGTTCTCCTTCAGGCCGCCGATGGCGCGCGCGAACGCGACTGGGGTTGCTTCGACGTGCTCAATACGGCTCGACGCGACGGACTCCATGCGGATGAGGAAGCCCGCGAGCGGGCTGAGCACACCGTCAGCGACGCGCTCGAGGTCGGCGGCCTCGTACCGGGCCCGGGCGAGGTCGCGCTCAGCGATGACGGGAACGTCGAGGTCAGCGATCCGCGGCGGGATCGAGGCCGTGACTTCGGAGAGCATTCGGTCCTCGCGAGTGCCGCGCCGGCTCGTGCTCTCCCAGGGGAGGGTGCGCTGGGCGTGGGCTGGCCAGTTCGTCATCGCGGCTCCTTCCCGGCGACAGCTCTGCCAATAATGTCAGTTAGCCGCGCAAAGTAACAATAGCGAGGAGGTCGCCGCCACCGAAGAGCGCCGAAGCGGGCGGATCAAGCAGGCGGGAAGTGCGCGGCGATCGCATCTGCGACCGCAACGACGTCGACCGGTCCCTCGAGCGCCGCGAGCTGCTTAGCGAGCCGCTTCGGCCAGCAGACGTCAACGCCGCGGACGGTGAACGAGCCGCCGAAGAGTGGCCAGTCCGCGTCGACGAAGCAGAACGCGCCGTGAACGCTGGCCGGGCCGACGACGTCCTGCACAAGCGCGACCTGACGGAGCGCGCTGTCGACGAGCTTCCGGCGGTCGTCACCGCCGACGACGAGCTTCTCGACGCGAGGCCGGAAGACTCCGCCCTCGACCTGCAGGCGGGGCCGCTTGTTCCGGTAGCGCTTGGCGTCGACGAGCCAGACGCCGGCGCAGGTGACGACGATGTGATCGATGTTCGCGCGGGACCGGGAGATGCGCCGGTCGTGGAGCACTGCGACCTGCTCGTTGGCGATCGCATCGAGGGCCCGGCCGACCTCGGCTTCTCCGGCGGCGCCGGACTTCCACGCGACGGTGCTCTGCCGTTCGCCGGAGAGCGCGACGGCGATCGTGCCGATGCGGCCGTCACCCCACGTCTCGCGTATCTTCGCCTCGTCGTGCCCCCGGCGGCGGTCGTACTCGCGGTTGGCAGATGCGCCGGCGCCGGTGTCGTTCGTCCCCATCACGTCCATCCACTCAGATAGGCAGCGGGAGCCGCGAGCCCCAGTGCGGGGTGCGGTCGGCCTCAGCGGGGTGTCGGAGCGTCCCCGTTGGAGACGCCAGGAGTAGTCGGCGTGACCCGAATCGCTGATCCCGCTTGCCGATGTTGCGCCCACGGATCCAACGCCCGGCTCCTCTCCTCGGCCGCTGCCGCCACCAGAAGGCCTCCCCGTGCAGAAGGCGCCGTTCTGCTTCACTTCGGCGCGGGCGTCGTCGGTGAAGGAGCCCTAGCGGCGCGGCGCGACCCACTCGATCCCGACCCACGTCGACTGCAGGCGATCGCATTCGTCCCCTCGGAGCACGCGGAACCGTGACGGCGAGCTCGAGGAGAGGTGGGAACCGCGTGTTCCACTTTTGACTCCGAAAACCGGTACAGGCTCGCAGGAGGCTTTTTCCCAGATCGGCCCGGCTTTTGAGAGCTCGTGTCGGGGTGGCTCGTGTTCCACTTTTGAGCCTCGATTTTGAAGAACCGGTACGCGGTTCGAGCCCTGCATCCCTGATTTTTCAAAGAAGTACGGGGGTAGAGAAGCGGGATGTACCGGTTGTACCGGTTTCTGAAGACCCTTACGCGCGCACGCATGCATGTGCGCACACGCACACATAGAGATTCTTCGAAAAAACCGGTCCAACCGGTACGCGCCGCGCTTTTCCCAGATCAGGCGTGGTTTTGAGCCGTTCCGCTCCTGGTCCACAAAGTGGGACGCGGTGTGCTCACGATTTCTCGAATGGCGTGCATTGTGCCTCTGAACTGGGGTTTCCATGGAGCCGTTGAGCGCGTGCCTGTACCGAGAAATCCGGTACGAACCGGTACGACGAAAATCGCGCGCGGACGCAGACGCTCCTCGGGTGACCATTCGTGTGGTCGCCCCCGGCACGGTGTACTCGCACAGGCGGGGCGGATCACCCGATGGTGACGTGGCCCGCTGCTCTGCCCGCCGCTGGCGGGTGAGCTCGTCGGGGCGGACCTGCCACCCCCGGTCTGTCAGCCGCCGATCACTCGCCCAGCCCTCGCGCTCCGGGT
Organism: Curtobacterium sp. MCSS17_008; assembly: GCF_003234185.1. Taxonomy (GTDB): domain Bacteria; phylum Actinomycetota; class Actinomycetes; order Actinomycetales; family Microbacteriaceae; genus Curtobacterium. The sequence goes on along the minus strand of NZ_QKSM01000013.1, from coordinate 17,229 downwards.
GGTGCCATCAGCTGCAGTAGTTACGCTGCCTCGACGCGCGCATGCGCGTCGTCGTCGAGTGCGACCCGGACGACCTCGACACCGCTGTCGCGAAGCGCCGAAGTCAGCCACGCCTTCGGCCGCATCAGGTACTGCTCGACCTCGACGTCGATGACCGCGATGACGAGTCGCGTCGCCCCGAGCTTCCGGTCGGTCCAGAGGAGCTTGAAGGCGGCCGTCGCGAGCTTCTTCGGCTGCCCGCCTCGAAGCGCGCCGATGTGCGCGTACGCCTCGACGAGGACCTCCCGGTCCTCGGATGCTCCGTCGAGCTCCACTCGGACGCCGTCCTCGAACTCGACCCGCGCCGGCGCCAGCGGCACACCGACGTGCTCCGCGACGGCGGCGATGATCAGCGGCTCGGCGGTGCGTTGAGCGAGGGAGCCGTATGCGTGCGCTGTGCTCACAGCCGCAGCGTAGCGAGTAGGGGCCGCCGGCACTGGTCGGTCAGCGCCCGGCCAGCGGAGGGTCGTTTGTGGCCGCGCAAGGGCCACTGCGCTCCCTCTCGCTGGCGCTCGACGGTCGCTTCGGCGGCGCTGCCCGTAGCCTGACCGACCGATGACCGACTATTGACCGCCGCGCGGTCACAGCAGGGCCATCCGACGCCGAACGCGTCCGGGTGGCCCCATTTTTCCTCCGATGCGCCATCGAAGGAGCGTCGGCGGTCGCCTTGCGGCCCGGAAAAGGCCACCCCTGGTCATGATTCGCCCACAACTGAATCAGTCGTGACCGGGAACGGGGCGCAGAAACCCGGTGCTGAATGCACCGGATGCGGCTCGGTCATGAGAGGGCCCGGTCGTCCGAGCTGATCAGAGCCCGACCTGTTGGTGCGTCCGTCTTTGACGAGCACTCGCAGCCCGATGGGGCAAAAGGAGAACCCAACGGCGCCGCTGAAGCAGCGGCAGCGGAACCCGCCACGGCGTCGTTCCTCCCCCGTGACGATGTGGCGACAGCGCTACGCGAGAGGTCTCCGCGATGCTCCGACCTGCGCTGCTCTAGAGCCCAAGGCAGCCGCGTGCCCGCGTCTGCGTCGGGGTTGATCAGGTGCTGATCCGCAGGCTCCTCAGCCCCTGGCGTCGCTGCGCTCGATGGGTTGATCCCCGGCGTCACGACGCCCAGAACCGTGGATCAACCCAAACCCCGACTTCCCGCGGCAAACGGATGCCACTTGATCACCACCACCAGGCTTGATCCTTCGGATCTGGTGTTGATCAAGATGAGGCTGATCCATCCGTTTCCCCCGATCACAGCAGCAATCGTGACCTCAATCCGTCGCTGGAGCTCCGAATCTTCGCGGCAGAGAGAAAGGGCATAAGGGGAGGTGACGCCGAGCTGCGTTTCCAGTCCGCTCCGCGACCTGGAAACTTGCTCGTCGGTCGGCGCAGCCGACACCTCTTCGGGAGCCCCTGAGACTCGCGCTCCGCTCGGTCTCCGTGTCCCCCTCACCACTCGTCGCTACGCTCCTTGTGGCCCTTACTGCGTCGCTACGCTCCTTGTGGCCCTTACTGCGTCGCTACGCTCCTTGTGGCCCTTACTGCGTCGCTACGCTCCTTGTGGCCCTTACTGCGTCGCTACGCTCCTTGCCCTCCAACGCCCCATCGGGGCGTTCTCGGGTGCCTTCCGCCGGTGCCGCTCCCCCGCTTCGCTCCGCCTCGGACACTGTCGGCTGACCACGCTCTTGCGAGGCGTGGACCACAGACGCGGCGACGGCCCGCCCGCCCGTCCTGCGTCGGGTCGCCAAGCTGCGCAGATAATTTCAGGAATGATTTCCGCGCAGTCGGACCTGCATCCGTAACGGGCGCTCGAGGGCTCCCGAAGCCCTTCGGGGGAGCGCACACCTCGCGAGAGGGCCTCATTGGCTGATTCATGCGCAGCAGTGGACGCGTGATGAGCGATATTGTCCGCTGCTCGATCCGCGTGAGTTTGTCGCCACCCGGCTCCACGTGTATGGTCTGAAGCAGGTCTGAATGATTGAAAAGGGCCAGAGCCGCTGACGGCTCGACGAGTAGGTACGCCAAGCAACCGTTAACAGGTTCGGCTAGAGGGCCTCCTCGAAAGCATCGACTTTCGAGGAGTATCTATGTCCCAGACCGCCAGCGCCCAGGTCATTCAGACTGGTGACCTGCTCACCCCGGACGCCCTCGCCGCTCGGCTCCACGTGACGACCCGTAACTTGCGGCAATGGCGCATCACAGGAGCAGGCCCTCGGTTCGTCCGCGTCGGACGATTCCCGCTCTACCGGCAAGAAGCCGTCGAAGCGTGGCTTCTCGAGCAGGAGTACGCCAGCACCGCCGACGAACTGCGCTGAGCCATGGGAACAGTCAAGTCGTACGAGACGAAGACCCGAGGCAAGCTCTACGAGGTTTGGTATACGAAGCCTGATGGGACGCGCGGTCACGACCGCGGCTTCCGCCGCAAGACAGAAGCCCTCAACTATCTGAACACCGTGGAGGTATCGAAGTTACGCGGCTCATACGTCGACCCGACGGATGCGCGAGCGACCATCGGTGAGCTCGGAACGAGCTGGCTCGAAATGCACCGGTTTAAGCTCACTCAGAGCAGCTTTCACTCCGTGGAGAGCTGCTGGCGCGTGCACGTCGAACCAAAGTGGGGCGGGTATGCCGTGGGACGAGTCACCAAGCGAGACGTCCAAGCATGGCTGAACGAACTCGGGGGTTCGCTCTCGCACACCTCTGTTGCGAGGGCCCGCGACCTGCTCGCTGGCATCTTCGACGAAGCTGTCGAAGAAAACCGCGTGGTGAAGAACCCTGCGCGCGGACTCGCAGTGAAGAAGAAGCCGATTCCTGACGAGGTGTTCCTAACTCATCGGCAGGTCGAGGTGCTGGCCTCTGAAGCCAGGTACGGCGATCTTGTTCGGATACTCGCCTACACCGGCCTGCGATGGGGCGAAGCGACGGCCTTACGGGTTCGCCATGTCGACCTCGATCGGCGGCGTCTCACTATCCGGGAGGGAGTGACGGAGGTGAACGGCCAGCACGTCCTGGGCAGTGTGAAGTCGCATGAACGACGCTCCGTCGCGTTTCCCGACTTCCTCGACTCAGCTGTCGCCGCGGTCTGTCGAAACAAGCACCCCGACGATCGCCTCTGGTCGTCACCGGCCGGAGGCTTCCTCCGCCCCGGACATTCCCGCCAGGGCTGGTTCGCACAGGCGGTGCAGCGGGCCATGGCGGCCGATGCAGGCTTCCGTCGAGTCACACCGCACGATCTACGCCACACCGCGGCGTCGCTCGCGATCAGCGCTGGCGCCAACGTCAAGGTAATCCAACGCATGCTGGGTCACAAGTCGGCGAAGGTGACTCTTGACACTTACGCTGCGCTGTTCCCCGACGACCTCGACAACGTCACCTCTGCGCTGAGTCGGCAACGAGAGGAGCAGCTATAGCACTGGTCCTGGTCCTGGTCCTGGTCCTGGTCCTGGCCGTGGTCCTGGTCGCGACTGCGGCCACGGGCAGGCCCTCCTCTTTCCTGAAGCTCGAGTGCCCTCGCCTGACACCGTCTCGCATAGGGCACCTTGCCGGAATCAGTTTCGGACCAGCTATCTGAGACGCTCGGAGCCCTGAAGGTGCGCGGGCGAAGACACGCGACGCTCCGTCTCGCTGAACGACCGGTTACTGAGACGGCTCGGATGCGGGTGCCTGCGGATGTGAGTCACGACCCGCGGCAATGATCTCCGCAGCAGAATCGGTGAGGGTGCGGCCGTCACCGACGTAGATCGCGCGGATGCCGACTGCTCGAGCGCCATCGATGTCCGCAACCGGGTTGTCTCCGACCATCCACACGTCTTCACCTGCCCCGGTGAGCTGGAGCGCGTGGCGGAAGATGCGCGGATTGGGTTTCTCAGCCCCAACCAACGCACTTGTCACGGTCGTGTCAACCATTGGCCCCAACCCGAGCGCAGTGACAAGTACGGGGAGCTCTGGTGCGTGGTTGCTGAGGATCACGTTTCGGTAGCCTGCCTGCTCGGTCGACCGCAGCGCCGTCACTGCATCGCCCGCCAACGTCCAAGCGCTCGGCCTGTAGAACTCTCCTGGAATCTGGGCGATGGCCTCGTCGGCGGTACCGGGGTGAACACCGGCATTTGCGTACGCGCTGCGGAACAGGGGTTGCAGCGCATCCCACCACTCGGACGCTGACTCGACCGCACGGACCGTCTCGGGCTCGTGCCAGGGGAAACCATCGGTTAGAGAAACCCTGAAGTTTTCAGCGGTCGGTGAAAGGCCGGGCGCGACCGAGATCAGGGCACTCGCCAGCGCGGACGACCAGAGCCCGTCTCGGAATGCAAGGGTTCCATCGAAGTCCCAGAACACGACTCTCACGCCGCCACGCATGGCGACAGACTACGACCGGATCACCGAGACGGCACCTGTGCAGTGGCCGATCGGTCAGCGGGCAGACGATAAATCAACTGCCCGCGGTCAGCGGTCCGACCGGCCAGCTCGCCCGGAGACGATCAGCACCGCGAACGCCACGACGATGAGTACTGCCCCAAGTATCTTCGTCGGCACTCCCGGGGGCAGTACGAAGAGGCCAACTCCGCAAGCCGCGAGAACGACCAGAAGCGTGAGTGTCGCGGGTCGGATATGCATGCGCCTTTCTATCAGCGCCAGCGCCGCTCGCACCGTCTCAAAAGCCGATCGGCTATCGAGACAGGACTAATGTCCAGCTATGGGCCGTGGTGAGAAGGCGACGAGGCAGGTCCTGCGCGTTCAGGCAGCGGTAGCAACCGTGCTCTGTCCGGTGGTCGGGATCGCGCTCATAGTCATCGGCGTGACGCGCGCCAGCAGCGGCGCAGCAGACGGCAACTCCGCCCTGGGCTTTCTCATCTTGGTCGCGGTCCTGCTCTTCGGAGGTGCGTTCGTGTGCTGGCATCGTTTCCGCATGCTGAGCCGCGCTGACGGTGGTTCCCGCGACGATAAATGACAGACGTCTCGGCGGTCGATCGGCTACCGAACGAGAGTCGAGCTCTTCCCGTATCGCCGGAACGGAGTAGGCACGCTGTCATGGACCATCCCGAGCTCGTCACCGTCGCCGACCGTCGCATCATGATCGGCGTCCTCGCCAACCTCGCAGCCGCATTCCTTGGCGCAGTCGACCACCCCTGCGCCGCTGGCTCACTCATGCGGCACATGACCGACAGGTTCCGCAACGACCTCGGACGTGATCTCGGGCGCACCCCGACCGACCAGGAGTGCTACGAGGCCGTCGAAGCGCAGATCGATCGCCTCCGACACTCCATCGGGGAGTACGACTAGCCGCGTCCCTTAGGCGATCGGCTAACGGACGTCATCGACCGCTTCATCATGCTGCTCAGCAAGTGGGACGCGCTCAGCGCGCGTCCGGCTTGGAGAGCTCCTTCGTGAAGCCCAGCGCCGTGCTGGTCCAGCCAAGCTTCCGATACGCAGCATGAGCGTCTAACCGGCTCGTGTTCGAACTCAGGCCGGCCTTGGCGGCGCCGTTGTTTCGCGCCCAGTCCTCAAACGCGGCCGTGAGTAAGCGTGCCGTCCCTTGCCCGCGCGCGCGGCTGTCGACGACGAGTGCTGTCAGGCGTGCTGCTGGCCCATCGGTCTCGATGCTGCGGCTGAGCTGGCCGGTGAGCAGACCCGCAAGCCCCGCGTCGTCTTCGGCGACCCAGCAGCCGACCGTGCTGTCGGATAGGAGGAACTCGAGCCGATCACGGATTGCCTGTTCCGAGGATGGGTAGCCAAGCTGGTCAAGGAGGGGAACGAGAGCGGGGGAATCGTCAGCATTGAGCGAGCGCACCTTCACCCGACGAGCCTATTGACGAGGGTCATCGCTCACGAAGCGACGAGCCGCCCGGTGGCCGATCGGCTATCGGACGCGCGAACCGTCACGCGTAGGCTTCCCTCGTGAGGTTTCGGGGGGCGGCGACTGCCGCGGTAGTCCTGGTGGCGATGCTGTCGGTGACGGGGTGTACGAGTAACGACGCACTGTCCCGTCAGTACCGCGATGGAGACACGAAGAACTACATCTCCGGAGACGGTGCGGTCACCGAGTTCGATGCGAAGGACGCCGCTCCGGCAGTGAACTTCACGGCGACAACGACAGACGGCAAGACCGTCTCTGCTCGGGACTACCGGGGCAAAGTGCTCGTACTCAACTTTTGGTTCGCGCTGTGCGGACCGTGCCGGGTCGAAGCCGCAGACCTCAACAGCATCAGCGCCAGCAAGAGCGACGAGGCCACCTTCATCGGCGTGAACGTCCGCGATGAGGCAGGCACCGCCGAGTCCTTCATCCGCAGCTTCAAGGTCCCGTACACGAACATCCTCGACGCGAAAGACTCGGCGGTGCAGCTCGCGTTCTCCGGCTCGGCCGCGCCAAACGCAACGCCATCGACGGTTGTGCTCGATAAGGCCGGTCACGTCACCGCCCGCATCCTGGGTGTAGCGAACAAGAGCGTTCTCGAAACGCTCATCGACGACGCCAGCAAGCGCTGACCCCACGACGCCATGACTGTAGAGGCGAGAGTGAGTGCCCGACGGTCAGCACCGCTAGGACTCGCGCTAGGCCTGGTGTGGCTGGCGGGCGTGTTCTCCAGCAGCATGCTCGCCGCCCAGCTCAGCGTTGAGGATGCGGCCTCCTGGCATGACGCGCTGGTCGGAGCCGTGTTCGCGTTCTTCGGGTGGGGCTGGTTTGTGACATTCGCTGTCGTAGCTGGGGTGAGCCTAGCGGCCTGCGTACTTCTGCAGTGGTCGCGGCCACGGTCGGTGTGGCTACCGTGGGCGCTGCCGCTGATCGTGGTCATGCTGACTGTCCTGCTCGACGCAGTGACGCGTCTACTCGACAACACGCAGTGGGTCACCGCGGAGGGGGCTGCGGAGGCCGCACGAACAGCCAATGTCGCTTCGTTGGTTTCGCTCGTCATCGTCGCTGCTGCGGCGTGTGTCACCGGTCTGATCCTTCGGCGGCGGGATCGCTCCACACAACAGCCCGAGCTTCGTTTCGTCCGGTAGTCCATCGGCTATCGAACACGCTCAACAGTGCCGCAAGCGGCCAAATGCTCGTTGCATGCCGACCAGCCGGAAGGCATCACTGCAACAGGGACTGCACCGCGTTCCACAGATCGAATTGCTTACCGTCCGCGAGGAGGGCGCCGGCTTTCTTGTAACGGTAGTTGGTCGCGCCACGCATGCCTGCGCCGAGCAAGCGGACACTGCCGACCAGGTGACCCTCATCGGCGCTCGTCACCGTCCAGTCCGAGGGAGATTCGACCGGTGGGTTTTCGCAGGTGACGTCATAACGGTGTCCCGTGTCCGTCTCGACTTCGAACTGCTGTACGTGATCGAGGTCGGCATCACGGTCCTGAGTTCGGCCGTGCACTGTCACCGATTTGATGTTTGCTTGCATTGCTCGAGCTTCCTCGCTCTTCGAGGCGGGTGACCAGCCAGAGATCTCGCCGAAGCGTGAAGCCGTAAGAGTTAGTCGAGGCCGCTCTGCCTGTCGTCGGCGGAAGTACCCTCGCGTCGTGAGCGATATCGACGATCTTGACGACCCCACTCCACAGACATGGACAACGAGATACCGGGTGCCACTAGCAACTGGCACCGGGTTCTTGACCGCGCTGTGCTTCTGGCTGCTGTTCACCGGTGGTACGACCGCGAAGTGGATCGGCGGGGTTGGGTTGGCTGCCCTCGTCGTCTGGGTGTTTGTGTTCCGAACGCTCTACCGCCGCGGCTACTAATCTGTCCTCGTCGGCGTCTCGCTGACCGATCCTGTCCCGGGCATTTTATACGGTGGGGGGATGCGTTCTCTCGTCAAGCTCGATGACTTGTCCTCGTCTGATGTTGATGTGGTCTTTGACCTGGCTGACGCGTACCGGAATGGCGGGGGACCAACGGCGGAGGGCGCCGCGGTGATGTTCTTCCCGCCGACGAGTCTGCGCACGAGGGTCACGTTCGAGCGGGGAGCTTCGCTGATGGGGCTTGAGCCGATCGTGTTCCCGGACACGACGCTCGACAAGCCAGAAGCGCTTGCAGATGTCGCTCAGTACCTCGACAACTGGGCCGACCTCCTTGTGGTGCGCCACCATGGCCTCGCCGTGGTCGAAGCATTGGCCGCGACGCGCGCGATGCCGGTCGTGAACGCCATGACCGACGAGAATCACCCGTGCGAGGTGCTGTCCGACCTCTACTCCTTGAGACAGCGAGGAGACATCACGTCGTCTCGCTTTCTCTTCGTGGGCGCTGACGGAAACATCGCACGGGCATGGCAGGAAGCTGCTCGTGTCCTGCAACTCGACCTGGTCCAGAGCTGCCCGATCGAACTCGCAACTCCTGGGGCTGAGTGGACTGACGATCTCGAGGCAGCCGTTCAGTCAGCGGACGTGATCCTCACAGATGGTCCCGGTGCGCACGCTGAGGCCCTCGAGCCCTATCGGATCACGGCGGCTCTCCTCGACCTTGCGCCGGCAGGGGCTCGCTTCAACCCGTGTCCACCGTTCGTCCGCGGTCGTGAGCTGAGTGCCGACGCACTTGAACACCCCGCATTTGTCGGGCACGGCTTCAAATCGGGACTTCTTCCGGTGCAGCAGGCTGTGATGGCGTTCTGCCTCGACCTTGAATGACGAGGCGTCCCAGTCAGCCACCGTCTATCGGACGCGCAAGGAGGGTTCGTCCCGGGCTGTCCGCCCCTTGCCGTACGGAGGCGATCCGGGTGCAGTGCGAACTCAGCCTCACCGGAAACGACGGAGACGGATCGTCGCCCAGATCGCGAAGCCGCACATCGCCAGCCCCAGCATCACGAACAACAGGTTCCACGCCCATCCGGGTAGAACCAGCCCCCGACCTGACGAGAGCGCGGCTAGCTCCGCAGGACTTTGCATCGCCCATCGAGCGACACCGAAGATCAGCGCGGCCGTACCGCCGACGTAAAAGCTTGCAATCGCCCAAACCTTCGGCTTCTCAGGAGTCGCGGACACAACACGAACCCTAGACGCCGGCGAGGGTCGACCCCACGGTCTAATCGCGCTGCTCGCCGGACTTCCGCGCGGACCCGGTAGGCGATCGGTCACCGGACGCCGCGGCCACGACGTCGACCACGCGCGTCGACGCCGTGGAGCTCACGGCCCGTTGGTGTCGAAGTAGAACTTCGACGCAAGGGAACATGCCCGCAGTACGACGGGCCACGCTTTCGTCGACGGACAGCGACGCGGGTGGGATCCCAACTCCGGGATCGTTCGGTTCTGCGCTGAACGTCTAGCCGCTAGACGGTTCCGCACAAACGATCGTTTCTGCCGGGATGATCGACGTCGTCGACGACCCCCGAAGTTCTGCAGCTCCTGGTCCGTCAAAACTGTGAGCAGCTTCGCTCTGTGTCGTCTTTCTCGCCGCGCTCAGCGTCGCGATCGCATCCCACAAGCCGATCGTCTACCGGGCGGTCGGTCGTCGCCCCAGTGACGACTGGAACCGCACGAGGTATCCGTCAGTGTCCTGGACGAGGAATTGATGCACGCCGGCCTCTCCCTCGCCAACGCCGTACCACTTCGTTTCGGGTTGCATGAAGAGCTCAACGCCAGCCCGTCCGAGGACCTGCGCCAACGCCTCAGAGTCCGGCACCGGTGATCTGGAGATTCACCCCGCGACCGAGCGGGCGCTCAAGAGGCCCCGCAGGTCGGCCACGAGCAGTTCGGGAACGAGCGAGGGTTCGAGGGTTTTCAATCACCGGACCATCGTCGCAGTCCTCACCCTGCGGGTAGTCCCGGTGGCGGATCATCTTCCGGGCACGCGAATCGCTTGCGGGTACTCCTGCCGCTACTGCGGTGGTGAAACTGATTGTTCGAGCGCGGGGTTGTCTTCGATGAGGGCGGAGGCGACCTGTTCGATGCGTGTAGCGAGCAGTTCGTTGTCCTGCTCGGGCAGGGTGTCGATGATCTCGACGATGACCTGATGGAAGCGCGCATAGGCGTTGTTGATCTTTTCGCTGGCCCCGTCGATGGGTTCCAGGATCGTCGCTCGCCGATCTGTGGGATGGGGGATGCGCCGCAACTCGCCCTTGTTGACGAGGCTGTCAACGATTTTCGTCACCGACGCGGTCGAGACGTGCAGCATCACTGCCAGGTCCTTGGGGCCCATGGCGCGGCCGTCGCGTTGTGCTTGCAGTAGGTAGCGCAGCGCCTGGAACTCGTTCCGGTTCAGTCCCGACGCGTCCGAGCGTGTTCAACTTCGTACTCTTCCGCATGCTGTAGGCGCAGCAGCGCGGCGACAGCTTTCTTTCCGCCTGCCGTTTTCGGCTCGCGTGCGTACAGGTGTGCTGACTCGTGACGGACAACGGTCAACGGCATGCCTGTCGAACTCCTTCCAGACCGGACCCGGGACTACCGCACCCTGCAGCCGGTCCGATCGAGAGACGGGGTGAGCACCGTGACGGCCGCGGAGCGGGGTCGGGTCAATCTGCCGCGGCGAAGAAGTCTGCGTAGCGGGGGCCTTCGGCGCGAGTCAGTAGCGACGGGTCGTTGACGCGGTGGCTGACGTACGCTTCGATGACCGCGGGGTGCGTGAGGCCGAAACGGTGAAACTGCTCAGTGCCGGTGGGGCTGGCGGACTGGTACGTGGTGTGCATGGCAGTGCTGACCTTTCTGCGGAGGAACCGCTTCGGGGAGGAGCTGGCCGTGTTTACAGCGTGACGGTGACGAGCCCGGCGGCGGCCGTGGTCACCGTGACGATGCCGGTGAGGGTCGCCGTGACCATCAGGGTTCGGGTGCGGGCTGCTTCTCGAACTTCAGTCATCGGGCTCAGGTGTGCTGGTCGGAGCCGCCGTGGCATCGCGTGCATCGCACTTCCCTCCGTCGTGTCCCCCATCGAGGGGGTGGCGATGACGATGCCACACCCCTTCTCCTTCACACAAGAAGACGTACACGCCGTGTACGGTTTGCGCCGTAAACGATGCGGGTGCATGGAATGCCCCGGCACACCTCTTTGGCCACCAGTGCTCGAGGGCTTGAGCGGCAACGTTTGGACCGCGCATCTCGTGGTTCACCGTCTGAAGCGCCGCCTGGCGCTCGGCTGCGACGCTGCAACATGTCGGCCAGCGTCGTGTGCGGGAGGTTGGATGTAGTCAGGAGGTGCACGCGATCATGGACGATGACGTCCCGGAGCACGAGCCCGGCGCTGGCAACACCGGTGATGAGGACATGTCGTGGCGGGAGCAGCTTCGCGCCGAGCAGGAACACGCGCGGGAGGACGTCCGAGCGGAGGATGTCGCGTTGCAGCCGGTCGCGCCCGGCCAGTGGAGTGTGGTCAACACTGCCGCCACCGACGAGGTGTTCGGGCTCCTCGGCTTTGTGGGACGCTCCGGACGCCGTTACCGGGTCACGTTCATGTCTGAACCGGGCGGCGAACTCACTGTGTCGAGCCGGGAGGCTGCGCGGACCGCCTTTGTCACTACCTAACCGACTGGCCAGATATCAGCGGGACCATCGGCGCCGCCATGGTCGTCGTCAGCCCCAGTAAGAGGTCGCTTCCTCGGTGGGAAGCCGATCCTCCTTGCCGCCTGTCGGGGGGGTCAGGAACTGGGTCAGGGCAGCCTGGACAGCCTCGGTGTCGTTGTCGATGCCGGTCCGCTCCCGCACCTGATGCAGCAGCTGCCAGTCGATTTTCACGTCGGTTGCAGTCATGGTGTTACTCCGAGATGCTGCGGACGGTGCTGCCCGTTGCGTTGGTGTCGAGTTGCTGTGCGATGTCGGCTTGACTGATCATCCCGACGAGAGTGTGGCCGTCGATCACGGGCAGTCGGCGCACCTTGTGCTGTTGCATCGTCTGCAAGGCTTCCTGGATGTCGTCATCAGCACCGATGGTCACGACTTCCCCGCCTCCGAGGTATTTGGCCCGCTTCTCCCGCGGGTCGGCGCCATAGGCGAGGCACTTGACGACGATGTCTCGGTCGGTGAGCATCCCCTGCAACCGGTCGTCCTCGCCGCAGATCGGGAGGGCACCGACGTCGAGGTCCGCCATCAGCTTCGCCGCATCGACCAGGGTGTCGTTCTCGCCGATGCACTGGGTGCCTTCGGTCATGATCTCGCGTGCAGTCGTCATGATTGACTCCTTTCGTCTCGAACGCCCCCTGGCTACTCCCGCCGACTGAAGCCCGATCAAGGTGGGCTAGTTGCGCACCTGCCTACCGGCCTAGGCAGGGCGTCTCCCCTTGCTCCTACCGGTTGCGGCGCATTCCACCGTGGCACCTTGTGATGGGGTGTCGGCCTACTGGGCAACGCCTGGTGGTGGCGTCGCTGAGCGCGACGGAACTACTGAGCGGCACTGTTCGCGGTAGGAGCGTGTGCCAGGGTTCCGAGACGAGTATCCGAAGGGCCGGGGTAGACCGGATGAGTGGAGCTTTCAGCGCGGGTCGCGGGTGTCGTTGCTTGTGCTGCGGTGCTCGTTGGGCTGCTATCCGCTTGTTCGCCGACTCGAGCGGATGTGCAGGGGCAGCTCGAGGTGGCCACGGGGCAAGTGGTGTCAGCGGGGCAGTCAGCGCTCCTTGCGTTGTCGCAGTACCGCGCGGGGAAGACCCTCGACGGCGCCGCTGACACATCCCTGCAGGATGCGTTGACCGACATCGCCTCGGAGCAGAGCAAGACAGCGGCCCTCGACGTCACGACGCCGGCGCAGCGGAGCCTGCAACAACGGACCACGAGCGCTATTGATCGGGTCGCGGTCGACGTCAGCGCTGCCCGAGCAGCGCTGCAGGAAGGCTCACCCGACCGGTTGCTGCAGGCCGAGGACCGGATGCGTTCGGCCGTGGACGTAGCTGACGCGTGGAGTACCCGGCTCGGGAAGGGTGCGCCGTGAAGAAGCTCCTCGGTCTCGCGCTCGGCATCCTCACCGCAATCGGCGGTTTCGTTGACATCGGCGACCTCGTCACAGGTGCCGTCGTCGGGTCCCGGTTCGGCACCTCCCTCGTCTGGGTCGTCATCGTCGGCGTCGTCGGTATCTGCCTGTTCGCGCAGATGTCTGGGCGGGTTACGGCCTTGTCCGGGCGGGCGACGTTCGAGATCATCCGGGAACGCCTCGGGCCACGGGCGGGGCTGGCGAACCTGGGGGCGTCGTTCCTGATCAACCTGCTCACCCTCACCGCCGAGGTCGGCGGTATCGCCCTGGCACTGCAGCTCGCGTCCGGGATCAGCCCGATGCTGTGGATCCCGGTCGCGGCTGTTGCGGTGTGGATCGTGATCTGGCGGGTGAAGTTCTCGGTCCTGGAGAACGTGACCGGGCTCCTCGGCCTCGCGCTCGTGGGGTTCGCGGTCGCCGTGTTCCTGCTGTCCCCGAACTGGGCGGCTCTCGCCACGCAGGCGACGTCGCTGTTCACCTCCGGACCGCCGACCAGTGAGAGCGCCGCGACGTACTGGTACTACGCGATCGCCCTGTTCGGCGCCGCAATGACACCGTACGAGGTGTTCTTCTTCTCCTCCGGCGCGGTCGAGGAGAAGTGGACACCGAAGGACATCAGTCAGTCACGCCTCAACGTCCTCGTCGGGTTCCCGCTCGGCGGGCTGCTGTCCATCGCGATCGCCGTGTGCGCCACCATGGTGCTCCTCCCGCGCGACATCGAGGTGGGTCACCTGTCGCAGGCGGTCCTCCCGGTCGCGGAGGCGGGCGGTCCGATCCTGCTCATCGTCGTCATCCTCGGCATCTTCGCCGCCACCTTCGGCGCCGCTCTCGAGACCACCCTGTCGGCCGGGTACGCGGTCGCGCAGTTCCGGGGATGGTCCTGGGGGAAGTCCCGGCGGCCGGCAGAGGCGGCTCGGTTCCACGTCCTGATGATGATCTGTCTGCTCGTCGGTGTCGGCGTGCTGTTCACCGGCGTGGACCCGGTCCAGGTGACGGAGTTCTCCGTGGTGTTCTCCGCGATCGCCCTGCCATTGACGTACCTGCCGATCCTCATCGTCGCCAACGACCCGCAGTACATGGGCGACAAGGTCAACGGCCGGGTGACGAACGCCCTCGGCCTGGTGTTCCTCGGGATCATCCTCGTCGCAGCAGTCGCCGCGATCCCGCTCATGATCATCACGAAGGCAGGTGCATGATGGCGCGCAAGCACGAGGACCTCCCCGTGGACCGATCAGCGAACGGCCGGGTCGTCGACGCGCAACTGCACCTGCTCGACCGCCAAATGCTCGACACCGAGGGTGAACCGGTCATGGTCGTGGACGACCTCGAACTCGACGGCGTCAAACCGGACCACGACCGGGCACTGGCGGGCCGGCCGGTCCTGACACGACTGCTCTCGGGGCCCACCCTGTGGACCAGGATCTTCGGCGGCCGGCCGCCCCGCTCACGGTTGGACGGCATCGACTGGCGCGAGGTCACGGACGTCGGCGTCGTGATCTCCGTCACGGGTCGCGCCGAGGACTACGACCTGACCTGGCGGGAGCGGTGGCTCCGCAACCGAGTGATCACCCGGATTCCTGGAGGCCGACATGCTCCTGAGTGACCTCCTGCACCGGCCCGTCACCGACGCGGACGGCAGCCGCGTCGGATTCGTGCTCGACGTCCGCTTCGTGCTCGACGGGCCCCTCACCGGATCCCTCGCCGCCCCGCGTCTGCACGGCATCATCGTCTGCCCACGCAAGCACGCATCGTTCCTCGGCTACGAACGCACCGACATGCGGGCACCGCGTCTCGTCGCGGACTTTCTCCGCTGGCGCACCCGGGGCACGTTCCTCGTCCTCGAGCACGACGTGCAGCGGTTCGGTGAGACCGTGCAGCTCCGGCCGGACGCAACACGCTGGGCGCCGACCCTCCCAACTTCCACCTGACCGCACGGCAATCGAGGTGGCTCAAGGAACTGACGGCGGTAGGTCGCGGAGGTTGTTGCGTGCCGTTCCGTCCCAGTTGCAGTACAGGCTAAGTCCCGCCGGCCGGTGGAGTAGCCGTACCGTCGCGAGCACGGGCCCTGCGATGAATGTCACGGCGTCGAAATGGACGAGCGCGACCGCGGTGGGCGCACTGATCGTTCCGTAGGGGCCCGACACTGCCGTGACCGCGCCCTGCTCATCGAGGACGACGCTCTCCACGACGAGTTGAACAGTCACCGTGGCCTCCTCACGACAGCCCCACCACGGCTCGCCATCAAGGGCGGGGCACCAGTAGCTGTTCGGTCCGGTAGCCACACTTCGGTCATGAGAGTTCGGCGGCCGGCCGGTACTCGTAGGACAGGGGACAGGCAGGCGGCTGGATCATCTCGCCCGTGGCGCACCAGGCCCGGC
The DNA here is from genome assembly GCF_003234185.1 of Curtobacterium sp. MCSS17_008. Lineage (GTDB taxonomy): Bacteria > Actinomycetota > Actinomycetes > Actinomycetales > Microbacteriaceae > Curtobacterium. The sequence continues at coordinate 1,955 of NZ_QKSM01000013.1, read as the reverse complement.
CGGCATGCACGAACCGTGCGGGGGGATCACCACGAATGATGACCTCCATCGGTGCGCCCGTTTCCCCGACGAGCGCGATCGGGTGAACCGCTCCGGCGGGGTCGAGCGTGATGATCTCAAGCCCTCTCGCCATGGTTGCTCCAAGTCCTCCTGGTCGTTCCGACAAGGCTCCGCGCAGGCTCAATCGACCTGGGAGATGATCCCGATGGTTTGCCCGGCGTCGGCCGGTGCCAGCTTCCGAGCGATGTCAGCCTGGCTGATCATGCCGACCAAACGGTGCCCGTCGATCACGGGAAGTCGACGTACCTTGTGCGTCTCCATCGTGTTCAACGCGTCCTGGATGTCGTCGTCTGCTCCGATGGTGACGACCTCCGTAAAGCCGAGGTCCTTCGCCGTCGTGTTCCCGGGGTCCCCACCGGCGGCGACGCATTTGACGACGATGTCCCGGTCAGTGAGGACACCCTTGAGCTTGTCGTCCTCACCGCAGATTGGCAGCGCGCCGACGTCGAGGTCGGCCATCTTCTTCGCCGCGTCGATCAGGGTGTCGTCCTCTCGAACGCACTCCGCGCCCTCGGTCATGATCTCTCGTGCAGTGGTCATGGTCAGCACCTCTTCCGCCGTTGGATGCGTCCGGCGTACCCCGGTGACGGTCTTGAGCGGCGCAGCTTCGCGCAATCCGCACTCGGGCTCGCTCACCGGGCGCTGTCGGAGCGGTTCTCGGGAGAACGAGGGGAACCCGTTTAACGAGACCTCTCGGGCGCCGTCGACAGACGCGGCACGCGGGACAGCAGGAGCGTGGAGGTCATGCGAGCTCGGGTCGTCCGCCCAGATGCGAGACTGTGTTCGCTGCGGCCCGTGCCGCGGCTTCTCCGGCTTCGGCGGGGGCTGGTGCCGCGGGTGAGTGCCGCGACAAGGCCTGCCAGGAATGCGTCCCCGCCACCCGTCGGGTCAACGACCGGGGTGTCGCCGTACGGGAGGAATGCGCTGCCAGTGCGCCAGTCGATAAGCCCCCCTGCCCTGGCACGGTTATCGCAGCCAGCGACGGTCCCGTATCGAGGAGCGGGCGGGTTACCCGTGCCGCGTCGCCTCTGTTCGCGATCGCGAGACCCGTCCATTGCTCGGCTTCCGCCGCGTCCGCACGGACGATGTCGGCGAGGCCGAGGAGCTCGTCGCCGCCGATCGCCGGCAGGAACGCGTAAGGCATCGGGCAGGCGTGGCTCCGTCAAACACGACGTGAGCGCGAGCTCGAACGGTCTCGAGGCTGATCGGCTGTCGAGACGAGCTGAAGGCTCGCTGGCGTGCACTGCAACCTAAGAAGGTTGAGCTAGGGGTGGGCGCTGTCAGGCTGTGATTGCCTGTAGCGGTAGGCGAGATGGCCTTCACCGTCGTCGACCATCTCGTCTGTCGAAGCCCAAGTGCTTCCGGCATAGGTAAGCGTCGACGGCCGCTCACCTCTGACACGCAATCGGACCGATGCTTTCCCCGGCGTGTCGAGAATCACGGCGGAGACCCTGTTGGTGCCGTCGTCGATGCCGTCGATGATCTCGACCATGACGCGCTCCTCTCCCCGGTGATAGGCCGTGCGACGCAGCTGACGGTACAGCGGGGGTCCCGTCCAGGCTGAGAGCTCGCGAATCTGCAAGAGGCGTTGAGTGGTTGCATTGCGCGATCGAGTCAGACCGTGTGGATCATTCCCTCATTTTAGTCCGAGTGATAGGAGCATCATGAAGGCTGTCGTGTACAAGGGTCCGTTCGACGTCCAGGTCGAGAACGTCGACGACCCGAAGGTCGAGTCCCCGCTCGACGTCATCGTCAAGATCACCACCGCGAACATCTGCGGGTCCGACCTGCACCCCTACGAGGGGCGGGTCGACTTCGAGTCGGGCATGGTCCTCGGCCACGAGAACATGGGCGTCGTCGTCGAGGTCGGCAGCGGCATCAACCGCATCAGCGTC
>NZ_QKSM01000012.1 GCF_003234185.1 Curtobacterium sp. MCSS17_008 | reverse complement strand
GTCGACGGGGGCGGCAGGGGCGGCAGGGGCGGGTCGTGCCGCCTTCCACCGGGCGCTGCGGGAATGTCCGGTCGCTGCGGGACGTACTGTGTGGACATGACTGACGCGACGTTCGACAAGGTGACGATGTTCGGTGCCGACTGGTGCCGCGACTGCCGACGCTCGAAGGCGCTGCTCGACCGCCTCGGGGTCGACTACGACTACGTGGACGTCGAGGCCGACCTGTCCGCCGCGGACCGCGCCGAGGCGATCAGCGGCCGCAAGAACATCCCCGTCGTGGTGCTGCCGAACGGCACGCACTTCGTCGAGCCCTCGGACGCGGAACTGCAGGCCGAGCTCGAGGCGACCGGCGCGGCCTGAGCCCCTCGGCGTCCGGAGCTCCATGCAGGCTGGGTGCACGCTGAGGAACCCCGGAGTTCGATCGGGAGCCGACCACGACCGCGGACACCCCTGACCGCGGCACGGACCGATCCAAGGAGGACACCATGGGCGTCATCGGCACCATCATCGGGCTCATCATCGTCGGACTCATCGCCGGAGCCCTCGCACGACTCATCATCCCGGGCAAGCAGCACATGTCGATCCTCATGACGATCGTGCTCGGCATCATCGGATCGTTCGTCGGCGGCTTCCTCGGCTTCCTGATCTTCCGGCACGACCTCGCCGACGGCTTCTTCCAGCCGGCCGGCATCATCGGCTCGATCATCGGCGCCGTCATCGTGCTGTTCATCTACACGCGCTTCGCAGGTCGCGGCGCTCGCCGCTGACCCCAGCGCGGACACCGCCGCCGACCGACGTCGGGGGCGTCGGCGCACGTCACCCCGGACCGCCCTGCTGGTCCGGGGTGACGTGCGTCCGGGCGTGGAGCCCGCCGTAGGACACCCGGTCCGCACATGTCCGGAGGCGTACCGTCCGCGACATGACCGACGAGAACGAACGCTCCCGCCCCGAGGACGACGCAGCACGGCTCGGACTCGTCGTCGTCGGCGAGGCCGCCGCCCTGCACGCCGGCGATGACGCGTCGCTCGACGCGAGCGAGGAGAACATCCGCGAGACCGTGGACAGCATGGTGGACGAACCGCTGACCGCTCGTCAGGAGGAGGTCGTGGAGCGGCTCGTCTCGGCCAGCGGCACGCTCACCGCCGGCCTGAGCGGCGCACTGGCCACGAAGACCGGGGGCAGCGTGGACGACGTCCTCGAGGGTGCGGCACGCAGCGTCCTGTGGCAGCAGCGGTTGGCCGCCGAGCGGGACGCGGCGCAGCAGGAACGCGTGCACGGGCAGGATGCGGACGGGACCGCCCCCGCCAGCAGCACGGTCGTCGACCGCGATGAGCGGCCGGAGCCCGGCGAGCGCGAAGACGCAGGCCGCCAGCAGCGCTCCCGAGACGACGACGGGCGCGGCGAGGCGTAGCCCCGTCGCGCCCGCCGGCGTACTCGTGCGATCAGTCGGCGGCGCCGGCCTCCTGCTCACGTGCCACCGCACGGGCAGCGGCCTGACCGGTCGTGGTGCTCTTCACGATGTCGCTCAGCGTGAACCCGGCGGTCGTCCCGAGGAGCGCGTCGACCTCGCTGAACTGGCTCACGACGTTCTTCGACAGGGCACCTGCACCGTCCGAGGACACCACGGTGAGCTTGTCGATGTTGCTCATCGGCGCCGCGAGCTCGCGGGCGATGCTCGGCAGGGTCTCGATCGCCTTCACACGGAGCACGGCCTCGGAGTGCTGGGCGAGCGCGTCGGCCTGGGCCTTCGTGGCATCGGCCTCGGCCTGACCCCTGGCGCGGATGGCGTCGGCCGCGGCCTCGCCCTCGGCACGGGAGGCATCGGCTGCGAGCTTGCGCGCGTCCGCCTCGGCCTGCGCCTCCGCCGCCACGGCCTCGGCTGAGATGCGACGGGCCTCGGCCTGGGCGCGGGCGGTCTCGACCTGGGCAGCCGCAGCCGCCTCGGCCTCGACCCGGGTCTTCCGCGCGTTCGCCTCGGCGACGGCGGTGACCTCGGACTCGAGCTCGGCGCGACGGAGCTCGGCACGCTTCTGCGCCGTGATCTGCTCCTGCTCGACGACGCCCTGCGAGGCCCGGGCCTGGGCCAGCGGACCCGCCGCAGCGGCCTCGGCCGAAGCACGGTCGGCGTCGAGCTGCAGGGCGGCACGGCGGATTGCGAGGGCGTTCTCGGCCTCGGCGATCGCCTGGTCCGCGGTGGCCCGGGCCTCACGGGCCTCGCGGTCGGCCTGCGCCTCGGCGTTCTCGGCCTCGAGCCGGACACGGGCACGCTCCGCGCGACCGAGGTCGCTGATGTACTCGTTGCGGTCCGAGATGCCCTTGATCTCGAACGAGTCGACGTCGAGCCCCTGGCTGTGCAGGGCGTCCTTCGCGACGTCGAGCACCGCGACCGTGAGCTGGTCGCGGTTGCGGATGATCGTCGACACGTCGGTCGCACCGATCGAGGCGCGGAGCGAGCCGGAGAGGACCTCCCGCGCGAAGTCGTCGATCTTCTTCTCCTGGCCCAGGAAGCGCTGCGCGGCGGCCCGGATGGACGCGTCGGTCTCGCCCACCTTGACGAGCGCGACGGCCTCGACGTCGATCGTGACGCCCCGGGAGTCCTGGGCGTTCACGTTGATGTCGATCGCGCGGGAGGACAGCGAGAGCTTCGCGACCCGCTCGAAGAACGGGCGGACCAGGACGCCTGCGCCGAGGACGACCTTGATGCCGGACTCGACGGTCTCGGTGCCGTCCGGGTTCTTGACCTTGCGCGAGCGCTTGCCGGTGATGATGAGCGCCTCGTCCGCACCGGCGTTGCGGTAGACGAGCTTGGCGTACACGAGCGCGATCACCGCGAGGACGACGATCCCCACGATGATGAGCGGGACGGCTCCGAGCGCGAGCAGGACTTCCATGATTCCCCCCCAGCGGACCGCCGTCACGTCCGTCGTGACCGGATTCCGCATCTGTTGTTCCGTTGCGTCCATCCTAGGAGCGCGGGCGCAGCCGGAGCAGCCACGCGATCTGGGCTGTGGAGAACTGCCCTCGCACGGACGGGAGGCGCGGTGCAGGTCGGACCTGCACCGCGCCTCCCGTCCGGATGTGCGGTGGTGCGGCTACACGCCCTGCTGCCACCAGCTGTCGAAGGGCGTCGCGGGCACGCGACGCTTGTGCTCCGTCGCGCGGTACCGGGACTCGATCGCCTCGGCGACCTCGACCGGCACGTCGTGGCCCTGCAGGTACGCGTCGATCTCGAGGTAGGTGAGGCCGAGGTTCGCCTCGTCCGTCTGACCGGGCAGGTCGTCGAGCAGGTCGGCGGTCGGGGCCTTCTCGTAGAGGCGGGCCGGAGCGCCGAGGTGCTCGAGCAGCTGGCGTCCCTGGCTCTTCGTCAGGCCGGTCAGCGGCGTGAGGTCGACCCCGCCGTCGCCGTACTTCGTGAAGAAGCCCGTGACGGCCTCGGCCGCGTGGTCCGTGCCGATGACGAGGAGTCCGCGCTGTCCGGCGACCGCGTACTGGGCGACCATGCGCATGCGGGCCTTGACGTTGCCCTTCACGAAGTCGCTCAGCTCGACGCCCGACGCGGCCGTGTCATGCACGACGCCGTCGACGCCGTGCTCGATGTTCACGACGATGCCCGGGTCGGCGGCGATGAACCGCAGCGCGAGCTGCGCGTCGTCCTCGTCCGCCTGGACGCGGTAGGGCATCCGGACGGTGACGAACTCGGCCTCGCGCCCCTCGGCACGCAGGGACTCGACCGCCAGCTGGGCCAGGCGTCCGGCGAGCGTCGAGTCCTGGCCGCCGCTGACGGCGAGGACGTAGCCCTTCGCGCCGGTGGTGGCCAGGTAGTCGCGGAGGAACCCGACGCGACGGGCGACCTCCTGCTCCGGGTCGATGGTCGGCTGGACGTCGAGGTCCGCGGCGATGGCGGCTTGGAGTTCACGCACGCGACCAGTATCGCGCTCCGCCCGCGACGACGCTCGGATTCACCGGCAGCACCCGGTTCCCGTTCACGCGCTCGACTCAGCCGACGGACGGGGCTCCGGCGTGCCGGATGGTGTTGTCGTGGTCGGCACCGATCGCGCAGGTGCAGACCACCTGCAGCGTCTCGTCGGTCCGGGTGAGCCGGAACCGTTCGAGGTGCGGCGGGCCGACGTGACGGTCGAACGGGTGCGTGTCGTGGTCGTGCACGTCGGTCCCTCCCTGATCCGGACTCCGCTGGTGAGGCGGAGGAGGACCCGCGGGCCCTCGCCGAGCATTGTCCACTCGGCACCGGCCGGTCGCGAACCCCCCCGTCCAGGGTACGTGGAACGTGGCGGGCGGAGGGGTCAGACCTGCTCGCCGAGGAAGTCAGCGAACGACGGCTCGTCGTGCTCCGGTCCCGCAGGGGCAGCGGCGTCGGAGGTCCCGCCGACGCGGGCGGCGATGATCACCGCCACCTCCTCCGGCGAGCGGAGGCCGTGTCGGTGCCAGTCCTCCGTCGGGCGGGGCGTCACGAGAGGACCCACAGCGTGGTCGCGGCGAACGAGGACGAGGGGGTGCGGGTGTGGCCCGCCGGGAAGTCGACGTGCGGGGTGCACGGGGAGAACGTGGCGGTCATGGGACCAGCCCTCCATCGGGGTGTCGCGCACCCCGGATCCGACCGGGCCGTCCCGCTGCGCCAGACCTCGCAGACCGCGAGGGCATCGTGACGACGGGACCCTGAGGGAGAACCCGGTGACACCAGCGTAGGAGTGGCCGTGCGCCGCGTCCACGTCGGTGCGCCTATCGGCGAAGGCGGAGCCAGCACGGCCAGCTGACCGAGGCACGACCGCGTCGGTAGCGTGGGTGCCCCGTACGACCTCGAGGAGCCCCATGCCCCTGTTCGGCACCACCGCCACACCGCCAGACGCCTCCCCCGGGCCGTTCGTCCGCAAGTGGACCGACGGGTTCGGCAGCCTCGCGACCCGGTGCCTGCAGGTGGTCATCGTGCTCGTGGTCGCCATCGGCGTCGTCTACGCGGCAGCCACCCTCAGCGTCGTCACGATCCCGGTGCTCCTCGCGCTCATCATCGCGTCGGCGATGCACCCCGTCGTCTCCTGGCTCCGTCGCCACAAGGTGCCCTCGGTGCTCGCGACCCTGGCCGTCCTGCTCGGCGTGCTGGTGGTGCTCGGGTTGGTCGGCTGGCTCATCGTCGTCGCCGTGATCTCCCAGTGGCCCGACCTGCAGAAGTCGGCCCTGCGCGGCTTCGGCCAGCTGCAGGACTTCGCCGCGCACCTGCCGTTCTCGATCTCCGACTCGCAGGTGGACGAGGCCGTCCAGGGCGTCCAGGGCTTCCTGACCAGCTCCCAGTTCGGCTCCGGAGCGCTCGCCGGCGCGTCGGCCACCGCGAACTTCCTCACCGGCCTGGTGCTGATGATCGTGGTGCTGTTCTTCTTCCTCAAGGACGGCCCGGCGATCTGGGAGTTCCTGCTCCGCCCCTTCACCGGCGCCCGCTACGAGCGCGCCCGGCGTGTGGGCGACCGCGTCGTCCACACGCTCGGCGGTTACGTCCGCGGCACCGCGAGCGTCGCCGCGGTCGACGCCGTCGGCATCGGTGTGGGTCTCGCCATCGTCGGGGTGCCGCTCGCACTCCCCCTCGCCGTGGTCGTGTTCATCACGGCCTTCATCCCCATCGTCGGCGCCACCGCCGCCGGCATCCTCGCGGCGCTCGTCGCCCTGGTCGCCAACGGCCCCGTCGCCGCCCTCATCGTCGTCGGCATCGTGGTGCTCGTGAACCAGCTCGAGGGGAACCTGCTGCAGCCGGTGCTCATGGGCAGGACGCTCAAGCTGCACGGCCTGGTGATCCTCATCGGCCTGACCGCGGGCACCGTGCTCGCCGGCATCACCGGCGCGATCATCTCCGTACCGCTCCTCGCCGCCGCGTGGGGCGCGGTGCAGGTGTGGGACGGCCCGGACGAGCCGGCACGGCCCTGGCGGCAGAAGCGTCCGGAGACCGCCGAGCGGCGGTAGTCGACCGGACGACGACGGACGGGAGGCGCGGTGCCGGCTGGCACCGCGCCTCCCGTCCGTCGTGTGGGCGCGTGGGTCGCCGTCGACGCCCGCACCGCACGAACGGGAGCCCCTGCGCTCGGCAGGGACTCCCGTTGCGTGGTGTCGGCGGTGGGTCAGTCGGTGCCGGAGTCGAACGCGGCGCCCTCGGACGCGGCGTCCGTGGCACGGCCGAGCGCGTCGTCGGCGTCGGAGACGAGCGCGCCGCCGAGGATCTCCTCGGCCTCGCCCGACTGCAGCTGCCCGACGAGCTCGCCGGTCGCGCCGCCGATGAGGCCGGCGGCCGCGTACTGCTCGAGGCGCGAGCGCGAGTCGGCGATGTCGAGGTTCCGCATCGTGAGCTGGCCGATGCGGTCGTCCGGACCGAACGCGGCGTCGCCGACGCGCTCCATCGAGAGCTTGTCCGGGTGGTACGACAGCGCCGGGCCCGTGGTGTCGAGGATCGTGTAGTCGTCACCGCGACGGAGGCGCAGCGTGACCTCGCCGGTGACGGCCGAGGCGACCCAACGCTGCAGCGACTCGCGGAGCATGAGCGACTGCGGGTCGAGCCAGCGACCCTCGTACATCAGGCGGCCGAGACGGCGACCCTCGTTGTGGTAGGCGGCGACGGTGTCCTCGTTGTGGATCGCGTTGAGCAGGCGCTCGTAGGCGATGTGCAGCAGGGCCATGCCCGGTGCCTCGTAGATGCCGCGGCTCTTCGCCTCGATGATGCGGTTCTCGATCTGGTCCGACGCGCCGAGGCCGTGGCGGCCGCCGATGGCGTTCGCCTCGTAGACCAGGGCGACGGCGTCGGCGTACTCGATGCCGTTGATCGCGACCGGTCGGCCGGCCTCGAAGCGGACGGAGACCTCTTCGGTCGCGACCTCGACGTCGTCGCGCCAGGCGGCGACGCCCATGATCGGCTCGACGATGTCCAGGCCGCTGGAGAGCTCCTCGAGGCTCTTCGCCTCGTGCGTGGCGCCCCAGATGTTCGCGTCGGTCGAGTAGGCCTTCTCGGTGGAGTCGCGGTACGGGAAGCCGCGTGCGACGAGCCACTCGCTCATCTCCTTGCGGCCGCCGAGCTCCTCGACGAACTCCGTGTCGAGCCACGGCTTGTAGACGCGCAGCCGCGGGTTCGCCATCAGGCCGTAGCGGTAGAACCGCTCGATGTCGTTGCCCTTGTAGGTCGAGCCGTCGCCCCAGATGTCGACGCCGTCCTCGCGCATCGCCCGCACGAGCATCGTGCCCGTCACCGCGCGACCGAGCGGCGTCGTGTTGAAGTAGGTCTTGCCGCCGGAACGGATGTGGAAGGCACCGGTCTGCAGGGCGACGAGGCCCTCTTCGACCAGGGCGCTCTTCGCGTCGACGATGCGGGCGATCTCCGCGCCGTACTCCTTCGCGCGCCCGGGGACCGCGTCGATGTCCGGCTCGTCGTACTGGCCGATGTCGGCCGTGTACGTGCAGGGCACCGCTCCCTTCTCGCGCATCCAGGCGACCGCGCAGGAGGTGTCGAGACCTCCGGAGAACGCGATGCCGACTCGTTCGCCGACGGGGAGACTGCTCAGGACCTTGGACACGGGGTCAATCGTACGGGGCGCGCGGGCCGCACTACCGTCCAGGGCGACTGTTGTGGAGAACCGGCGACCGATGGGGCCGCTGCGGTCGCCGCACGACGTCGGGCCGCGCCCGGCTGGTGCCCCTGGAGGGACTCGAACCCCCAACCGTTTCCTTAGGACGGAACTGCTCTTCCATTGAGCTACAGAGGCTGGCCCGTCCACTCTAGCGGCGGTACGGCTCCAGGAACGCGCAGACCTCGTCGACGAACAGCTCCGGCTGCTCGAACGGCGCAAAGTGCCCGCCCCGGTCGAGCTCGTGGTGGTGGACGAGGTTCGTCGTCCGCTCGAGCCACTCCCGCGGAGCCCGGACGATGTCACCGGGGAACACCGAGAACCCCGACGGCACCTCCACCCGCCGGCTCAGCTGCGCGGCGGGGATCGCGGCGTTCGCGTGGTACATCCGCATCGAGGACCCGATCGTCGCCGTCGCCCAGTACTCCGTCAGCAGCGCCAGCACGTCGTCCCGCGTGTACACCGACCAGAGGTCCCCGCCGCAGTCGCTCCACGACCGCAGCTTCTCGACGATCCACGCGGCGAGGCCCGCGGGCGAGTCGGTGAGCCCGACCGCGGCGGTCTGCGGCTTCGTGCGGTGCATCATCGCGTAGGCGCCCTCGGCGGTCCGCCAGCGCTCGGTCTCCCGCACGAACGAGCGCTCCGCCGGAGAGAGCTCCGTGGTGTCGATCCCCGGCCAGGCCAGCCCGCCGTCGATCCGGTGCACGGCGACGACCCGGTCGGGGTGGTCGAGCGCGAGGTACCGGACGACGTGCGTGCCGATGTCCCCGCCGGACGCCGCAAAGCGCTCGTACCCGAGGTCGGTCATCAGCGTCGCCCACATGCCGGCGACCTCGCGGGCGTCGAGCACCCGCGGCGGCGACTCGGAGAACCCGTAGCCGGGCATGTCGGGCACGACGACGTCGAACCCGGCGTCGACGAGCATCGGCAGCACCTTCCGGTACCGCCACCCCGAGTCCGGCCAGCCGTGGGCGAGCAACAGCGGGAGGGCGTCCGATCGGCGGGACCGGGCGTGCAGCACGTGCACCCGCACGCCGTCGACGACGTGCCACTCGGACGGCAGCGCGGCGAGCTGCCGCCGGTGCGCGTCGAAGTCGAACCCGTCCGCCCAGTACTCGACGAGCGGCCGGAGCTCGTCGACGTCGACGCCGAGCGACCACCCGGTCCCCGCCGGCACGTCCGGCCACCGGGTGCTGCGCAGACGGGCCCGGAGGTCGTCGATGGTGGCGTCGTCGATCACCGGCGTCTCGCTCATGGCTCGCACGCTACGCCTGCACACTCCTTCCCATCACGCTCGCGATGGAATGTGGGAACGGGCACACCTGGTCGTTCCGGAAGGCCAGGTACGCCCGCTTCGACCAGGTACGCCCGCGCCGACCAGGTACCCCGACCACACGCCGCCGGCGCGACCACGCGACGGACGGGAGGCGCGGGGCGGGCCGGCCCCGTGCCTCCCGTCCGGCCCGTCGATGGACCGCGCTACGCGGCCACCAGGTACTCGTCCCACTCCGACTGCGGACGCTCGATCCCGCGCACCACCCAGGACGCACCGTGGGGCGCCTTCGGGCGGAAGCGGAGCCGCCACCCCATCTCCTGCGGGGTGCGGTCGCCCTTCGTGTTGTTGCACGCGAGGCAGCAGGCGACGAGGTTCTCCCACGAGTCCTGCCCTCCGCGCGACCGCGGCTGCACGTGGTCGATGGTGGTGGCGTGCCGGTCGCAGTAGGCGCAGCGGTTCGCGTCACGACGCAGGACGCCGCGCCGTGAGACGGGCACGAGTCTCGCGTGGGGGATGCGCACGTACCGGGTGAGGATGATGACGGACGGACGGTCGAAGCTCGTCGTCGACCCGGTGACCGGGTGGTCGACGTCGGCGGCGATGATGGCGGCCTTCTGGTTCATCACCAGCACGATGGCCCGCCGGTCCGAGATCACCGCGAGGGGCTCGTATCCGGCGTTGAGGACGAGAGTGCGCATGGGTTCCCTTCCGACGGTGCCTGGACGGCTTCCAGGCGCTGCGGGTGCCTCGGGCCGATCGGCGCCGACAGGGGACCGCGGTCTGCGACCACGCCTCAGAACCACGAAGAGCACCACCCGGATGGGCAGTGCTCTCGTCAGACAGGGGCGTGATGGTGCACGCAGGGCGCGGTCGACCGTATGTCCACGAGCGCGCGCCGACCCGTGGTGCGGGTCGTGCGGAACGCTGACATGAGGTCTCCCGTGTTCGGGCCGGCTTCGACACCGGTGCAGCGTCAGGCTACGTCAGAAACCGGCCCTGCACGAGGGTGTGCGGGCCGGTTTCCGGGAGTGTTCACGGGAACGACACACGGGTCGTCACCGCTGCGCGGAGCGCTGTCGTCAGACGCCGAAGCGCACGATGTGGTAGTCGCTCGTCCAGATCGGGCGGATCGAGACCGAGCCGCCGGGCTTCGGGGCGTCCATGATCATGCCGTCGCCCATGTAGAAGCCGTCGTGCGATCCGTCGTTGAAGATCACGACGTCGCCCGGCTGCGCCTGGGACTCGGGGATGGTGGTGCCCGCGGCGTCCTGCAGCGACACGGAGTGCGCCAGGTCGATGCCGTACTGGGCGTAGACGTACATGATGTAGCCCGAGCAGTCGAAGCCCGACGGGTCGGCGCCGCCGAAGACGTACGGGGTGCCGATGTACTGCTTGGCGGTCGCGACGACGGCCGGCAGCGAGAACGGGGTGTCCGCGGCGGCGGCCGACGTGGCGAGCTCGTCCGCGCTCGGGCCGCTGTACGACGAGTACTGCTCCGCGGTCTTCGCGCGGGCGGCCTCGGTGGCGGCGGCCTGCTCCGCCTCGTCCGCTGCAGCCTGCTCGGCGGCTTCGGCGGCCGCTTTCCGTGCAGCCTCGGCGTCGAGCGTGGACTGCGCGGTCGCACCGTAGCCGTCACGCGCGGTACCGGCGAGGGCGACCGCGTCGGAGACCGAGAACTGCTGGGCCTGGGTCGTCCGCACCTGACGCTCCGCGTCCGCGGACTGTGAGCCCGTCTGCTGGGTCGCGGCGAAGGCCGGGGCGACGGCGACCGTGCCGAACATGCCGGCGGCGACCGTGAGCACGACCGGGGCGAGGAAGCGGCGCTTGCGGGCCGAGCTGCTCGCCTTCGCGGTCTCCGCGGCGCGGGCGGCCTGCGCGGCACGACGGCCACCGGGGAGCGGGGCGTCGCGGACCGGGGTGACCCGGCGAGCCGGAGCGGTGGCCTGACGCGCTGCCCGCCGGGTGAGCGGGGCGTCGGCGGTGGAGTGGGAGGCGTTCGCGGGGGCGGCGTTCGCGGTGTTCGTCGGGTTCGCGGGCGTCTGGTCGTCCGCGGCGGAACCGGTCTGCGTCAAGGGTGGTGTCTCCGGCGTCTCGTCACCGTCTCCGCCTGGGTGGGGCGGAGGGGCGGACCCCATCCGTTCGTCATCGTTTCCGATCGAGACAGGAGACGGGTTCGAGACGCCCTGTCACGGGTCCTGGGCCTCGTGGGCGGCCCGGGGACTCGACGAGTGTACGTGGGGGCCGTTACCGTGTCGAGACAAAACGGCCGTACGGTAACGAGGCGGTAACGAAGCCCTGGTCAGAGACGGGTCACGGTCGTCACCTTGTGCCGATTCTCAGGCTCAGCGGGCCCGTCTGGGCGTCAGCCGCGCTCGATGTAGACGTGCTGTGCGACCTCGGTCGGCAGCTCGATCCCGGCATCCTCGCCCTCGACACGCACCGCCACGTAGGCACCGGCACGCTGCACGCTCGCGGCCCGACCGGGCATCACGCCGGCGGACCGCAGCTGGTGCAGGAGCTCCGGCTCGAACTGCACCGGCTCCCCGAGGCGGCGGATGACGCCCGTCGCGACCGCATCGGTGCCGTCGGTGGCCGCGACGATGTTCTGCACGCCGTCCAGGAACGCCCCGGCCGTCGGTCCGCCGATCTCGGCGAGGCCGGGGATCGGGTTGCCGTACGGCGACTCGGTCGGGTTGCCGAGCATCTCGAGCAGTCGGACCTCGACCTGCTCGCTCATCACGTGCTCCCAGCGGCACGCTTCGTCGTGCACGAAGGCCCAGTCGAGCCCGATGACGTCGGCGAGCAGGCGCTCGGCCAGGCGGTGCTTGCGCATCACGTGGGTGGCACGGGAGCGGCCCTCACCCGTGAGCTCGAGGTGGCGGTCCCCCGTCACGACGACCAGGCCGTCACGCTCCATGCGGGCGATGGTCTGCGAGACCGTGGGGCCCGAGTGACCGAGCCGCTCGGAGATGCGTGCGCGCAGCGGCACGATCCCCTCTTCCTCGAGGTCGAGGATCGTCCGCAGGTACATCTCCGTGGTGTCGACGAGATCGGTCACGGTCCGCCTCTCATGTCTGGGCCCAGCCTGCCCCACACTACTTGTTCGGGGCGACGTCGAAGGACCAACACCCGCCGGGCGCCGCCGCATTCCGCACACCCCGTCCCCGGGCCACCGGAGGCCCGCCGACCGGCCTCGACAGGGCCGGTCCCACGTCGGCGTCCGGCCCGTGGGACCGGCTGGAGGCACGGCTCGCCCCCGCCCCGTCCGGCCGGTACAGGGTCGGGAGCGCTGGGATACCGCTCGCTAGGATCGGCGCATGGCAGACATCGTCATCCCCGCCGAACTCCTCCCGACCGACGGACGCTTCGGCTGCGGACCGTCCAAGATCCGCGGCGCGCAGCTCGAGTCCCTCGTGACCCGCGGGGCGACGATCCTCGGCACGTCCCACCGTCAGAAGCCCGTCAAGGACCTGGTCGGCAGCGTCCGCCGGGGCCTCGCCGACCTCTTCCAGGTCCCCGACGGCTACGAGGTCGTCCTCGGCAACGGCGGCTCGACCGCGTTCTGGGACGCCGCGGCCTTCGGCCTGGTCGAGCGCCGGGCCGAGAACCTGTCCTTCGGCGAGTTCGGGTCGAAGTTCGCCAAGGCCGTGCAGACCCCCTGGCTCGAGGCACCGCACGTCGTCGAGGCCCCCGGCGGCTCCCTCGCCGCGCTCGAACCCGTCGGGGGCGTCGACGTCTACGCGTACCCGCACAACGAGACCTCCACGGGCGTCATGGCTCCCGTGGCCCGCGCCGGCGGTGACGACGGGGCGCTCACCGTCGTGGACGCGACGAGCGCCGCCGGCGGTGCCGCGTTCGACGTCTCGGCGACCGACGTCTACTACTTCGCACCGCAGAAGAACCTGGCGTCCGACGGCGGACTGTGGCTCGCGCTGTTCTCCCCCGCGGCGCTCGAGCGCGTCGAGCGCATCGCCGCGAGCGGCCGCTACATCCCCGAGTTCCTGTCGCTGCAGAGCGCCGTCGACAACTCGCGGCTGGACCAGACCCTCAACACCCCGGCGCTCGCGACGCTGCTCCTGCTCGACGACCAGGTGCAGTGGATCAACCAGTCGGGCGGTCTCGCGTGGGCGGACACCCGCACGAAGACCTCGTCGTCGACGCTGTACGACTGGGCCGACTCGGTGGACTACGCGACGCCGTTCGTCACCGTCCCCGAGCACCGGTCGCAGGTCGTCGCGACGATCGACCTCGACGACTCGATCGACGCCAAGGTCGTGGCCGCGACGCTGCGCGCCAACGGCATCGTCGACACCGAGCCGTACCGGAAGCTCGGCCGCAACCAGCTCCGCGTCGCGACCTTCACCGCGATCGACCCGGACGACGTCGCGAAGCTCGTGCAGGCGATCGACTTCGTGGTGGGCGAACTGCGCGGCTGACCGGAGCACGGACGAACGGGAGGCGCGGTGCCAGCTGGCACCGCGCCTCCCGTTCGTCTCGGGCGCTCCTACGCGCCGTGGCGCTCCGGGTCCGTCTCGGACGGGTCGAGCCGGTCGAGCTCGAGGTCCTCGTCGGGGTCGGTCGGACGGACGCGCGACGCCCGTCGACGCGAGCCGCGGGAGCGCGCCGGAGCGCGTTCCTCGAGCTGGGCGTCCTCGTCGTCCGTGTCCTCGTCGTCCGTGTCCTCGTCGTCCGTGTCGTCGTCGTCCGTGTGGTCGGTGTCGTCGCCGGCCGCGTCGACGTCGACACCGTCCAGCTCGTCGTCGTCCGACTCCTCGAGGTCGTCCTCGTCGTCCTCGAACTCGTCGTCGTCGTCCGAGGCATCGTCGTCGGCCTCGTCGTCGTCCGGGTCCTCGTAGTCGGCCTCTTCGGCGTCGTCGTCGAGGTCCTCGTCGTCGTCGGCGTCGGCGTCCTCGTCGTCGTCGGTGTCGGCGTCCTCGTCGTCGGCGTCCTGCCCGGCGCGGTACTCCGCCATCCGGTCGGCCCACGGCACCCAGTCCGGCGCGAGCAGCGATCCGTCGCCCGGCATCAACTCGACCTCGAGCACGGTCGGCTCGTCCCCCTCGACCTGGGCGATCGAGACGGTCCAGCGCCAGCCGGGGTAGCCGGGCATGCGGTTCGAGAACAGGACCGAGACCACGCCGTCGCCCTCGTCCACCGTGCCGACCGGCTGCCCGATCGTCGACCCGGGCGTGACCTCGAGCAGCGCCTTCCGCGCGAGCTCGGTGTGGTCGACCATCAGGCGTCCAGCTGGTCTGCGACGTGGCGCAGGATCGCGGCGAGACGCTCGCCGTTCTTCGGGTAGCGGCCGTGGCGGAGGTCGCCGCTGATCCGGTCGAGCTCCTTCACGAGGTCCTCGACGATCACCGCCATGTCGTCCGCCGACCGACGCGACATCTTCGCGAGGGACGGCTGCGGGTCGAGGAGTCGGGCCGACAGCGCCTGCGACCCCTTCTTGCCCTGCACGACGCCGTACTCCAGCCGGGTGCCGGCCTTGACCGAGGTGACGCCGTCGGGCAGCGAGGACGCGTGCAGGAAGACGGAGTCACCGTCGTCGCCGGTGATGAACCCGAACCCCTTCTGGTCGTCGTAGAACTTGACCTTTCCGGTGGGCATGCGTGGTCTCCTCGTTGTCGTGGAACGGCCGTGGTGCGTCGGATATCCTGGGCCGATGGCCAAGCCGACCCGATCCCCCGGGAACACGCGCGAATCCGCGGAACCCCCGGTGACGTTCAATCGTACCGAACGCGTCCTCGGGTTCATGATCGGTGGCATCTTCATCGCCGCCTTCCTCTGCATCGCCGCGATGATCGTGATGTGGCTCACCGCGTCGAGCGCGCAGGGGTCGATGCCGTGGCCGGTGGTCATGGCGATCCCGCTGATCGGTCTGCCGATCGGGATGGTCCTCGTCTTCGTCCTGCTCGGGCTCACCTGGTCCAAGCGCGCCCGCGAGAACCGGTCGGCCCGCTGAGGCCCGGCGCCGACCGCCGCGGGGGACGATGACGACCACCGCCGACCTCGCCGCCCGGCTGCGGGCGATGCCCGACGACGAGCTGGAACGGCTCGTCGTCGCCCGACGCCTGCCCGCGGCCGTCCTCGCGGACTCCGGCCCGCAGCACGCGGCCGACTTCTTCGACCTGGCCGAGGCACTCCGCGCCGACGAGGCCGTCGACGCCGCGCTCGAGCACCTGCCCCGCGCCACCCTGCTCGCGCTCCGCGACGGCTCGACGGACGCCCGGGCGCTGGCCCCGGCGGTTGCGCTGGGCCTGGCCGACACCGAGGGCGCCGTCGACGACGCGGTCGCCGCACGACTCGCCGCCCAGCCCGACGTCGTGGCGCTCCGGTCGGGAGGCACGACCCCGCCCCGCCCCGCCACCCCGGATCCGCAGGCGGTCGACCAGGAGCGCGCTCGCGCCACCGGCGCCGAGCACGCGTTCGACACGATGACCGTGCTCGCCGAACTGCTGCGGGCCGTCGGTGCCGGCGACGTCCGCGAGCTGGTGAAGGGTGGCATCGGCACCCCGCTCGCCCGGACCCTCGGCGAGCGCGTCGGCGCGGACCCGGACGTCGTGCCGGACCGGCTCGCCCTGCTCGACGGCACCGGGCTCGCCGACCCCGGCGAGGGCCGCTGGACCGTGACCGACGACGGTCGCGGGTGGCTCCGGGCCGCGTGGCCGGAGCGCTGGGTCGAGCTCGCCGGTCGCTGGTGGCGGTCGCTCGACCCGGCCGTGCACGACGTCCTCGACGCCGCCGGTGACGACCTGCGCGACCTGGTGGCGGTCGGTCGCTGGGCCTTCCCCGCGGGCGCTCGCTGGCTCGACGCCATCCTGCTCGAGGTCGCCGGCACCGCCGAGGTCCTCGGTCTCACGGTCGACGGCACCGTCACCCCGACGGGCCGTGCCGTGCTCGGTGGTGACGTCGGTGCGGCAGCGGCCGACCTGCCGCCGACCGTGGCGGGCGTCTACCTGCAGCACGACCTCACCGTGATCGCACCGGGGCCGCTCTCCCCCGCGGACGACGAGGCGCTCCGCACGGTCGCCGACCTCGAGGCCCCCGGCCTGGCCGCCCGGTACCGCGTCTCGGAGGACTCCGTCCGGCGGGCGCTCCGCGCCGGCACCACGCGCGACGACCTGCTCGCCCTGCTCGACCGGTTGTCGGCGACCGACGTGCCGCAGCCGCTGACGTACCTGGTCGATCAGGTCGCGACGCGGGACGGCGGCATCGTCGTCGACGTGGCACCGGACGGAGTCGGCACCCGTGTGCAGGGCACGGCGGACCAGCTCGACCTGGTGGGCGTGGACGCCGAGCTCCGACACCTGACCTGGGAGCGCGTCGACCTGACGACCCTCGCGACCCCCCACCCGCCGCACGTGGTGCACGCGGCGCTCGAGGACCAGCGCTACCCGGCCGTGCTGACGGCCGCCGCTCGCCCCGCGACGCAGGACGGTCCTCCCGTCCGTCGCCGCACCGCCGGACGCACGCCGGAACAGGCCGCGCACGCGCTCGTGGAGCGACTGCGGCTGACCACCGAGCGGGGCGAGACGGAGCCGGAGCAGGAGTGGCTCGGACGGCAGATCGACCTGGCGGTGCGCGGGAAGACACCGATCCGACTGACCGTACGGATGCCGGACGGGTCGGAACGGCCCTTCTCGATCGTGCCGACGTCGGTCGCCGCCGGCCGCGTGCGCGGACGGGACACGTCGCTCGACGTCGAACGCACCCTGCCCCTGTCGCTCGTCGTGACGGTCGAGAGCGATGCCTGACCCGCTCCGTTCCTGCACGGACGTGGCTGGCGGACCGGTTCTCCACCGCAGCGCGCTGACGGCGGCGGCTCGCAGCCGCGACGCCTAGGCTGATCCGTCATGAACGGACCGCTGATCGTGCAGAGTGACCGCACCGTGCTCCTCGAGGTCGCGCACCCCCAGGCAGAGGACGCACGGCACGAACTCGCGGCCTTCGCCGAACTCGAACGCGCTCCCGAGCACGTGCACACGTACCGCATCACGCGGCTCGGTCTGTGGAACGCGCGCGCCGCCGGTCACGATGCCGAGTCGATGATCGGCACGCTCGAGCGCTTCGCCAAGTTCCCGGTCCCGCAGAGCGTCACGGTCGACATCCGCGACACGGTCTCGCGCTACGGCCGACTCGTCATCCGGCGCGAGGAGCGCGCGGACGCCCCGGCGGTCGCGAACTCCCCGACCGAGGAGCTCGAGCGCCAGCCGGTCCTGCTGCTCACGGCGGAGGACCCGTCGGTCCTCGCCGAGGTCACCCGGTCGAAGCGCATCAAGCCCCTGCTCGGCGACCAGCGGTCCCCGTCCGAGATCGAACTGCAGCCCTGGGCGCGGGGGCAGGTCAAGCAGGAGCTCGTGAAGCTCGGCTGGCCGGCGGAGGACCTGGCGGGCTACACGCCGGGGCAGCCGCACCCGATCGACCTCGACACGGCGTCGTGGCACATGCGCCCGTACCAGGAGCAGGCGGTCGACACCTTCTTCGCGCAGGGGTCCGGCGTGGTCGTGCTGCCCTGCGGTGCCGGCAAGACGCTCGTCGGCGCCGGTGCGATGGCCACCGTGAAGGCGACGACCCTGATCCTCGTCACGAACACCGTGTCCGCCCGGCAGTGGCGCGACGAGCTGCTCCGCCGCACCACGCTCACGCCCGACGACATCGGCGAGTACTCCGGCACGTCGAAGGAGATCCGGCCGGTGACGATCGCGACGTACCAGATCCTGACCGCCAGGCGGAAGGGCGAGTACACGCACCTGTCGCTATTGGACGCCCTCGACTGGGGCCTCATCGTCTACGACGAGGTCCACCTGCTCCCCGCTCCCGTGTTCAAGCTCACCGCCGACCTGCAGGCCCGCCGTCGGCTCGGGCTCACGGCGACCCTGGTGCGCGAGGACGGCCGCGAGAGCGACGTCTTCTCGCTCATCGGGCCGAAGCGGTACGACGCCCCGTGGAAGGAGATCGAGGCCCAGGGCTACATCTCCCCCGCCGCCTGCTACGAGGTCCGGATCGACCTGCCCCACCAGGACCGCCTGGAGTACGCGGCGTCCGGCGACGACGAGCGCTACCGGCTGGCCGCGACCTCGCCGGCCAAGACCCCGGTCGTGCGGGAGCTCATCGGGAAGCACCACGGCGAGCAGATCCTCGTGATCGGGCAGTACATCGACCAGCTCGACGACCTCGCCGCCTCGCTGGACGCGGCGGAGATCACCGGTTCGACCCCCGTCGACGAGCGTGAACGGCTGTTCCAGGCGTTCCGCGAGGGCGCCATCGACGTGCTGGTCGTGTCGAAGGTCGCGAACTTCTCGGTCGACCTGCCCGACGCGACGGTCGCGATCCAGGTGTCCGGCTCCTTCGGGTCGCGGCAAGAAGAGGCGCAGCGTCTCGGCCGACTGCTCCGCCCGAACAAGGACGGGCTGCCGGCGTCGTTCTACACCCTCGTCACGCGGGACACCGTCGACCAGGACTTCGCGCAGAACCGGCAGCGGTTCCTCGCCGAGCAGGGGTACGCGTACACGATCCTCGACGCCGACCAGGTCCTGGCCGCCGCGTAGCCAGTACACGACCCGCTCCCAGGGAACCTCTAGGGAACGGTCAGAGGATGGGAGCATGACCGATGGCCCCAAGATCCTGATCGTCGACGACGAGCCGAACATCCGCGACCTCCTGACGACCTCGTTGCGCTTCGCCGGCTTCGCCGTCCGCGCGGTCGGCAACGGTGCCCAGGCGATCTCGGCGGTGCTCGAGGAAGAGCCCGACCTGATCATCCTCGACGTGATGCTCCCCGACATGAACGGGTTCGGCGTGACCAAGCGCCTGCGCTCGTCGGGCTACACCTCGCCGATCCTGTTCCTCACCGCGAAGGACGACACCGAGGACAAGATCACCGGCCTGACCGTCGGCGGCGACGACTACGTCACGAAGCCCTTCTCGCTCGACGAGATCGTCGCGCGCATCAAGGCGATCCTCCGTCGCACGATGAACGACGAAGAGGACGCCATCATCCGCGCGGGCGAGCTGACGATGGACCAGGACACGCACGAGGTCACCATCGGCGACGCGCAGATCGAGCTCTCCCCGACGGAGTTCAAGCTCCTCCGCTACCTCATGCTGAACCCGAACCGTGTGCTGTCGAAGGCGCAGATCCTCGACCACGTGTGGGAGTACGACTTCAACGGCGACGCCGGCATCGTGGAGTCGTACATCTCGTACCTGCGTCGCAAGCTCGACCAGTACTCGACGGAGCCGATCATCCAGACGAAGCGCGGTTTCGGGTACATGCTGAAGGCGTCCAAGGCGTCCTGACGTCGAGCACTCGGCGGCCGTCCGGTTTCACCGGGCGGTCGCCGCTTATCGTTGGGGCAGCATGCACACGCGAATGAGCCGCTGGTGGGACGGGATCTCCCTCCGCACCAAGATCACCGGGATCACGGTGCTCCTCGTCGCGCTCGGCCTGCTGGTCGCGGGCCTCGGCACCATGACGGTGCTGTCCACGTACCTGATGCAGCAGCTCGACAACACGGTCAAGCAGACGACCGAGCAGCTCGAGGGCCAGAACATCAGCGACGGCCAGCAGTACTGCAACCTCTCGGTGGTGCTGTCGCAGAGCGCCTACGTCGCCGCCTACGACGCCCGCGGCGACCAGATCTGTCAGACCCGCGCCTCGAGCCGTCCGGACATCCGCTCGCTCGACTTCACCGCCGCGGCCCAGACCTCCCAGCGTTTCTCGCTCTACGACAGCCAGCACGCCCACGAGTGGCGGGCGCAGATCATCCCGGCCGCGCTGCAGAACCGAGCGAGCGGCACCACGGAGACCGGGTACGTGCTCGTCGCGGTCTCGAGCGCCGACACCGACCAGACGATCGCCCGCTTCACCGTCATCTTCCTGGGCTTCGGCATCTCGGTGATCCTGCTCGGGGCCATGCTGACCCGGCTCCTCGTCACCGCCACGTTCGACCCGCTGCGCGACGTCGAGGACACCGCCGCACGCTTCGCCGCCGGGGACTTCAACCAGCGACTCGAAGCCGACACCCCGAACACCGAGGTCGGCCGGCTCAACCGCTCGCTCAACGCGATGCTGGAGCGGATCGACTCGGCGTTCGAGGACCGCGAACGCACCATCGACCAGATGCGGCGCTTCGTCGGCGACGCCTCGCACGAGCTCCGCACGCCGCTGGTGTCGCTCCGCGGGTACGCCGAGCTCTACCGCATGGGCGCGCTGCGCAAGGAGGAGGACGTCGCCCAGGCGATGGAGCGCATCGAGAAGGAGGCCCAGCGCATGGGGCTCCTCGTGCAGGACCTGCTCCAGCTCGCGCGGATCGACGAGTCGAAGCCGCTCGAGCTCGGGCCGGTCGACCTCGTCGCCATCGCCCGCGACTCGGCGCTCGACACCATGGCGTCCAACCCCGACCGCGAGATCCAGGTGCTCGTCGAGGACGCGGTGACGGGGGTCAGTGTGCCGCAGGCCGTGCGGCCCGCCCCGGCCGGGCCGTCCGACACCGGCGAGGCCCCGGTCTCCCCGCCCTCGGCCAACACCACCGGGCCGATCGCCTTCTCACGGCAGACGATCGCGCGGCTCCGTGCCCGTCGGAACCGGGCGATGGGCGTCGACGGCGCCACCCCGACCGACGCCACCACCCCGCTGCCGACCGTCGTGCTCCCGGCACGCCCGCCGATCGTCCTGGCCGAGGAGAACAAGATCCGCCAGGTCGTGACGAACCTGATGGGCAACGCGATGCGCTTCACGGAGCACGACGACCCGATCGAGATCGGCATCGGTGTGGACGACGAGCGCGGCATGGCCCACCTCGACGTCATCGACCACGGTGAGGGCATCCCGCCGCAGCTGCGCGACAAGATCTTCCAGCGCTTCTGGCGGGCCGACACCTCGCGTGCCCGTGACACCGGCGGCTCGGGCCTCGGTCTCGCGATCGTCTCCGGCATCGTGCAGGCGCACCACGGCTCGGTCGAGGTCTTCGACACCGAGGGCGGCGGGGCCACGTTCCGCGTCTGGCTCCCCCTGCTCCCCCGCGACTACAGCCCCACCCCGAAGTCCCCGGCCGCCTGACGCTGCACGCGCGGTCCCCCGCGCCGCCCCGGCTCCGGCTCCGTCTCCGGCTCCGGCTCCGGCTCCGGCTCCGGCGTTCAACCCGACGTTCTGGTCGCACAACTTGCCGCTCATCTCCGCCGGCGACGGCGCGTCGTGCGACCATAACGACCGGCGACGGCACGTCGTGCGACCAGAGCCGGCGAACACGCGCGTCCGACCGCTTCAGCCCCTGCCCCGGGCGGCGAAGGCCTGCCGGAGCCGCTCGACGAGCACGGCCGGACGACCCGCATCGGCGGCGGTCGCGTGGACGATGATCCAGCCGTTCACCGCGAAGCCGTTGCCGCGGCGCTGATCGTGGAGGAAGACCTCGCGCTCGCGGTGGTGGTCGCCGTCGTACTCGAGCGCGATGCGGAGCTCCGGCCAGCACATGTCCACGCGGCCGAGGAAGGTGCCGTGCTCGTCGTGCACGTCGCGGTTGAGCTCGGGTTCCGGGAACCCGGCGTCCACGACGTCCAGACGGACGAGTGTCTCCATCGGCGACTCGCTCCCGGGTCGGATGGCGTCGAGTGCCGCACGACCGAGCACGACCCCGTGCCCACGTGGGCGGAGCGACCGCGCGAGGTCCTCGACCGTGGCGAGTGCAGCACGCCCGACGAGGTGGTCCCCGAGCACGACGAGCGACCGGAGGTCGAACAGCGTCGCGCACTCCGCCCACGCACGAGCCGGCCCACTCACCGGCAGACCGCCGAGGACGACGGTGTCGCCGTCGGGTACGCGGTGCGCCCTGACCCCCGGGCGACGCATGAGGCTCGCAGGCCCGACCGTCGCGACGTGGACCGGTGGGTCGGTCCGATGCGCCCGCGGCACCGGAGCACCCCAGAGTCGGGCGGCCGTCACGTGGCTGAAGCGTTGGTCGGGTCGGAGCACCAGGGCGAGGCACTCGACGAGTGACACGTCGAGGTCGAGCGCGGCACGCACGCCGTGGGCCGGCCGGGCGAGGTCGGCTCGACGCATGCGGCTGCCGTTCTCCCCGCGCTCGCGAGCCTCCGACACCGTGAAGGCTCGCTCGGCCAGGTCTCGGGGCAGGGCACGAGGTCTCGACACGTCCGTAGCCTGCGGGAGAGGGCAGTGGACCGGCCCCGTGGCGGACGGAACTGTGGAGAGCCGCGGGTGCCGCGCCTCCTGTGCGGGAGAGCCGACCGAACTGTGGTCGCACGAAACGCCGCTGACCGCCGTTCCGGTCGCACGACGCGCCGTCGCCGCCGGAGTTGAGCGGCAAGTCCTGCGACCAGAAGCCCCAGCCGGCCCCGGGCCGCCCCCGGCCGGCCGGCACGCGGAAGGGCCCCGCACGCGCAGCGTGCGGGGCCCTTCCGGCTACCGTAACTAGAAGTCCATGCCACCCGTCGGGTCGCCGGCCGGCATGGCCGGAGCCTTCTCCGGCTTGTCGGCGACGACGGCCTCGGTCGTGAGGAACAGGCCGGCGATCGACGCGGCGTTCTGCAGCGCCGAGCGCGTGACCTTGGCCGGGTCGATGATGCCCGCGGCGACCAGGTCGACGTACTCGCCGGTCGCGGCGTTGAGGCCGTGACCCGACTCGAGCTCGCGGACCTTGGCGGCGACGACGCCCGGCTCGAGACCCGCGTTCAGCGCGATCTGCTTGAGCGGCGCGTCGATCGCGACGCGGACGATGTTCGCACCGGTCGCCTCGTCACCCTCGAGGGAGAGCGACTCGAGCGCGACGGACGCCTGGATGAGGGCGACGCCACCACCGGCGACGATGCCCTCCTCGACGGCGGCCTTCGCGTTGCGGACGGCGTCCTCGATGCGGTGCTTGCGCTCCTTGAGTTCGACCTCGGTCGCGGCACCCGCCTTGATGACGGCCACGCCACCGGCGAGCTTCGCGAGACGCTCCTGGAGCTTCTCGCGGTCGTAGTCGGAGTCGGTCGCCTCGATCTCGGAGCGGATCTGACGGACGCGGCCCGCGATCTGCTCGTCGTCGCCGGCACCCTCGATGATCGTGGTCTCGTCCTTGGTGATGATCACCTTGCGGGCCTTGCCCAGCAGGTCGAGGGTCGCGTTCTCGAGCTTGAGGCCGACCTCTTCCGAGATGACCTGGCCGCCGGTGAGGATCGCGATGTCCTGCAGCATGGCCTTGCGGCGGTCACCGAAGCCCGGGGCCTTGACGGCGACGGACTTGAAGATGCCGCGGATCTTGTTCACGACGAGGGTCGCGAGGGCTTCGCCGTCGACGTCCTCGGCGATGATGAGGAGCTGCTTGCCCGCCTGGATGACCTTGTCGACGACCGGCAGCAGGTCCTTGATGTTCGAGATCTTCGAGTTGACGATGAGGATGTACGGGTCCTCGAAGACCGCCTCCTGGCGCTCCGGGTCCGTGACGAAGTACTGCGACAGGTAGCCCTTGTCGAAGCGCATGCCCTCGGTCAGCTCGAGCTCGGTGCCGAAGGTGTTCGACTCCTCGACGGTGACGACGCCCTCCTTGCCGACCTTGTCGATCGCCTCGGCGATGAGCTCGCCGATGGTGGAGTCAGCGGCCGAGATCGACGCGGTCGCGGCGATCTGGTCCTTGGTCTCGATGTCCTTCGCGTTCGCGAGGAGCTGGTCGGAGACGGCGGCGACGGCCTTCTCGATGCCGCGCTTGAGCGACACGGGGTCGGCACCGGCGGCGACGTTGCGGAGGCCCTCGCGGACGAGCGCCTGGGCGAGCACGGTCGCGGTGGTCGTACCGTCACCGGCGACGTCGTCGGTCTTCTTGGCGACCTCCTTGACGAGCTCCGCACCGATCTTCTCGTACGGGTCGTCGAGCTCGATCTCCTTGGCGATGGAGACACCGTCGTTCGTGATCGTGGGGGCGCCCCACTTCTTCTCGAGGACGACGTTGCGGCCGCGCGGGCCGAGCGTCACCTTCACGGCGTCGGCCAGGGTGTTCAGGCCGCGCTCGAGGCCACGGCGGGCCTCCTCGTCGAAAGCAATGATCTTAGCCATGTGAGTTTCTCGTCCCTCCCGGACGTCGTCATGGGGGTCGTGCTGGCACTCAGCGTGAGCGAGTGCCAACGCCGATTCTGGCACTCGCCCGGTGTGAGTGCAACACAGCCTGGAGGCCCGGCTCGTCTTCCCAGGACACGTTGCGCCACGAGCGCGCCACGGCCGGGGCGACCCCGCGCGCCCGGCGGACGACCGCCCGACACAGCGAACGCGCCGCCCCTGACGGGACGGCGCGTTCGCTGTGGTCGCGGACTCAGGCGGGACGGACGGACTCGGCCTGCGGCCCCTTCGCCCCGGTGCCGACGTCGAACGTCACCGCCTGGCCCTCCTCGAGGACCTTGTACCCCGACATGTCGATTGCCGAGTAGTGCACGAACACGTCCTGGCCCCCTCCATCCACGGTGATGAAGCCGAAGCCCTTCTCGGCGTTGAACCACTTCACGGTTCCGTTGGCCATGATCTCTTGCTCCCTGGTGCTGCTGTTGCGAACGACGCAGTCGTCGTCTGGCGATGACTCTTGCCCAAGGGAAGCGGCAGGGCAAGAGGTGTGACGTTCTTTCACGACGATTCCGTCAGAAAGCAACGTGCTGGAAACACCCCTGTCACACAGCGCGGTCCGTAGAGCGCGTCAGCCGCCGTAGTCGGCGCCGAGCACGACGCTCACGTCGGCGTTCGGGAAGGCCGCCGACTGCTGGACCGCCGTGATGCCGAGTGCGTTCGCGATGCCCTGCGCCACGGCCTGCTGCTCCGGCTGCTGGTAGTAGACGGCGGAGGTCGTCGTGCCCGTCGTGCCGGCGTCCCCCGTCGACGCCACCTGCCACCCCGCGCTCGTGAGCGCGGTGCTCGCTCGGGCGGCGAGACCGGAGGTGGTCGTGCCGTTCAGCACCACGACGCTCGTCTCCCCCTGGTCGGCGGGCGACGCCGCGCCCGACGACTCCTGCGACGGCGAGGGGGTCTCCGACGGCTCCGACGACGCGGAGGGCTCGGCCGACGCGGTCGCCGACGGGCTCGAGGAGCGCGAGGGCGAGGACGTCGCTCCCGGGAACGAGTAGCTGCCGTTGAGGAGCGCGAGCACGAGCACGCCGGCGAGCACGAGCACGCCGGTGGCGAGGGCGGCCCAGGCGAACGCGATCCACCCGCGTCCGCGGCGACGGGCACCGCGGTGCGCCCCGACCCGGGGGCCGTCGGTCACGTCGTCGAAGCGGTCTCGCGGGAATCTCTCGGTCATCGTTCCTCTTCACGGGGATCGGGCGCGGGGGCGACGAAGGCACGTGCCGCTCGTGCTCGGGTGCGTGCCTGCCGGAGTCGCTGCAGCCGGCCGACCAGCTGCGGGTCGAGCGCGAGCGCGGCGGGCAGGTCGATCACGCGGTTGAGCACCTGGTAGTACCGCGCCGGCGACATGTCGAACTCGACCCGGATCTCCGCCTCCTTCGTGCGGTCGTGCTGCGCCCGGTCGTGCTCGAACGCGAGCACGCGCTTGTCGAGCTCGCTGAGCTCGTCGGTGGGGAGGGCGGTCACGGCACTTCCGGTCACGGTCGGGTCACGGGTCTCGCACATCGTAGGGGTGGTCGGCATCCGGACCCTGGCACGGACCTGGACTGTCGCGAAGCCCGGTTCAGGCTCCCGGCCGCCGGAACCAGCGCACGCGGACGCCGAACGGGTCGCAGACGGCGAGCGCGACGCCGTCGAGCGAGACCGTCGCGAACGCGTCCGGGTCCGCCGGGTCGACGTCGTCCGGCAGGGTCGCGGCCACCCCGCGCAGGATCCCGGTCCGCTCGAGCGCGACCCAGTGCACGCCCCGCTCGCGCATCCGGTCGACCACGCGCTGGCGGTCGGCCCCGGGCACGTACACGAGGGTGCCGGTGGTCAGGACGACGGGTCGCACGTCGTCCGGCAGGGCGTCCAGTGCGCGGTCCAGGTCGTCCGGCAGCCGGCCCCGGATCCGGACGGGAGGCACGGCGAGCGTCGCGCGCGCCGCCTCGCGCATCAGGGCGACACGGTCCGTCGCCTCGGGCGGGACCGCCTCGACCAGCCGGTCGAACGCGTGCGGCTCGGCGAGGTCGATCGGCTCCGGGTCGAGGGCGACGCGCGCACCGATGCGGATCGGCACCGCCGTGGGCACGGGGACGGTGCCGCTGACCTCCACGGTCAGGTGCACGGCGGGCTCGGCGACGGCGGTGTGCACCCGGACGCGGTCGGATCGCGCCCCGCCACGGACGTCGCGCCCTCGGGCACCGGGGTGCATCGTCCGCGAGGGGGCGCGACCGTCCCCGGGGGAGCCTGCGGGCACGTGGTCGAGGGTCACCCGGTCGGGGATCGAGCACAGGCCCGCCGCCGCACCCGCGTCCACCAGCCCGAGCGGGCGCTCGTCGGCCGCGGCGAGCGCGGCGAGGAGCGGGACCACGGGCCCGAGCCGCCGCGGGTCGTTGGCCTGCACCGTGGCGGAGGTGAGGGCCGCGACGAAGGCGGGGCGGGCCTCCCGGCCGAGCACGCGCAGCGCACCGGGGTCCGAGGGGTCGGCTCCGAGCCGACGCGCGACCGCGAAGACGAGCTCCGGTTGCCGCTGCTGCTCGGGGACGGCGTCGAGGAGTGCGACCAGGTCGTCGTCGACGGACCGCGCCCATGCGGCGTAGGTCGGGGAGACGGGGGCGATGCGGTCCGCGTAGGCGGCGTAGCGCGCTCGCGTGGTCACGGGCGGTGCATGCCGACGTGGCGGATGCCGGCCTCGTCGTAGGGGTCGCCGAACCGGACGAAGCCGTGCCGCTCGTAGAGGCCCGCGACGTACTCCTGGGCGTGGAGGACGAACGGCTCGTGCCCGTGCGCGTCGAGCACGGCGCGGACCAGCCGACCGGCGATCCCCTGCCCTCGGTGGTCCGGGTGCGTGGCGACCCGGCCGATGACCCAGGCCGGCGGCACCGCACCCCCCGGGTGGGCCTCGTCCGGGGCCGGTCGGACGAGCCGGAGGTACCCGACCGGATCGTCGTCCGCTCCGAACCACCAGTGTTCCGTCTCGGGGTCGCGGTCGCGGCCGTCGAGGTCCTCGGCGGCGACGCGCTGCTCGAGGGCGAAGACGCGGTTCCGCAACCGCACGATGCCGTACAGTTCGTCCGTCGTCAGGCGGGTCCAGCGGGCGTGGCGCACGGAATGCTCGGACATCGTCGCGAGTTTACTGAAGGGGTCGGGCGTCACCATCGAGCCCCGACCGGAAGCATGGAGGAAGCAATGGCGTACAACGTCGACAAGTCGGACGCCCAGTGGCGCGAAGAGCTCTCCCCGGACCAGTACGCCGTGCTCCGGCAGGCCGGGACCGAGCGGCCGTGGACGGGCGAGCTGCTCGACGAGGAGCGCGCCGGGATCTACACCTGTGCGGCGTGCGGCGCGGAGCTGTTCCAGAGCGGCACGAAGTTCGACTCCGGCTGCGGGTGGCCCTCGTTCTACGAGTCCGTCCGTCCCGAGGCCGTGCAGCTCATCGAGGACAAGTCGCTCGGCATGGTCCGCACCGAGGTCCGCTGCGCGAACTGCGGCTCGCACCTCGGGCACGTGTTCCCGGACGGCTTCGGCACCCCGACGGGTGACCGCTACTGCATGAACTCGCTGTCGCTGAACTTCTCCGAGAAGAGCGAATGAGACCCTGACGCGTCCGCCGCTAGGATGGGCGCGTCAGCCGGCATGGCGCAATTGGTAGCGCACCGTACTTGTAATACGGGGGTTGCGGGTTCGAGTCCCGCTGCCGGCCCCACGTCAGGACCACGTGTCGAGCCGTCCGCCGGCCGTCAGCGGACGTCGAGCGCGCCGTCCGCGCCCTGCACGATCCGACCGTCCGGGATCCAGACGACGATGCGGTCGAGCCGCACCCGCTCGAACGAGGAGCGCTCGTCGCGCAGCAGCTCGGCGACCTCCTCGGGCAACGGGAAGCGCCGGTCCCGCCCGACGACGATCGCCTCGAACGGCGCGTCCGCGACCTCGCGCACGCCACGGTCGCCGACGTACTGGTCGTAGTCGCTCGGGGTGATCGACCCGAAGAAGATCCGGCCGTCGCGGATGCCCTCGCTCCGCAGCAGCGGCACGAGACGCGCGACGCCCTCCGGCCGCGTCTGCCACACGGAGCGGGCGGTCGGGAAGCTGCCGACGAGCGCGACGACGACCAGGAGCGTTGCGATCGCACCGGTCAGCGGTCGCGGACGCAGGGCGGCCAGCCGACCCAGGCCGACCGCGGCGAGCAGGACGATCCAGGGCGTCCACGCGCTGTAGTAGGTCGGCAGCGCGATCTTCGCGGCGACCGTGTAGAACGCGACGAGCAGCACGAGCGGCGCCGCGAGGAAGACCACGAGCCGGTCCGGACGCAGGACGACCGCGAGCAGCACGCCGGTGGCGAGCACGACGAGCACCGGCAGCCCGACGCCCTGCAGCAGGAACCACCAGTTCGCCCACCAGGGCGCGAACTGGTGCGTCTCACCGGCGATCCTGACCAGGTGTCCGTGTTCGTTCTGCCCCGCCTGGAACGTGAGCATGTAGGTCACCGCGGACCGCATGCCCATCGGGGCGTACAGCGCGACCACCGTCACGACGAAGGCGACCGCCCAGACGACACCCCCGACGACGAGTGCGCGCCACCGTCGGAACAGGACCGGGGCGAGCAGGAACACGGGCAGCAGGACGAGCGTCGACGCCTTCGACGTCACCGACGCCGCCATGAGCACCGCGGAGAGCGGGAGCCACCACCACCGGCCGGACCGTGCCCAGACCCAGACGGCGAACAGCGCGGCGAGGGCGAAGAACACCATCACCGGGTCGAGGAGCGCGACCCGGTCGAGGCGCGCGCCCGCACCGCTCCGCGGCGTCAGCGTCCACAGCGCGGCTGCGGTCCACCCCGCCCAGAAGCCGACCTCGGCACGGAGCCACACGAACATGACGACCGCGCCGAGCACCACGAGGGCGGCGACGAGGACACGGGGCGCGGTGACGCCCTCCCCGCCGACGAGCTGCGCCAGACCGAACAGGTACTTCGCCGTCGGCGGGTGCTCGCGGTTCTGGTCGAACGCTCCGTGCACGTACGCGAAGCCGGCGCGGACGTAGGTCGCCTCGTCCCCACCGATGTTCTCGTCGGCGATGCGCCAGAAGCACTGGTACGCGGCCGCCAGGGCGAGCAGCACGAGGGCGACGAGTCGCACCTCCCGGCGGTCCTGGAGGACGAGGGCACGTCGGTTGGGCACCAGACGATCCTACGGGGGCGAGGACGGAGGGCCCGGACGCGGTCGTCCGGGCCCTCCGGCGCGTGGAACACGGATCAGGGGGCGTTCCGGGCGCTCGACGCGGTAACCAGCCGGTCGTGCATCGATGGTGACACCGGTCCGGGCGACGTGTCCATGGTTCTGCATCGATCCGCGCGATCCCGCACGGATCGATGCAGATCCACCGACGCGTCTGCGCTCCCGCTGCTGGCCCGCGGGGTGCCCGCCGGGCGGCTCCCGGTCAGCGCCCGCCGGTGATGCGGCGCTCGCGCTGTGCGACGCCCGCCGTGCCGTAGGGGTAGTCGTCGACGCGCGGTGCGCTGGCCTCGGTCAGGGTCCGCAGCTCGTCGTCGGTGAGCACGAGGTCGGCCGCTCCGAGGTTGTCCTCGAGCTGCGAGACCGTGCGGGCGCCCAGGATGACGCTGGTGACGGCGGGCCGGGCGAGGAGCCAGGCGAGGGCGACCTGCGACTTCGACGCACCGTGGGCCTCGGCGACCGTGGACACCGCGTCGAGCACCTTCCACGTGCGCTCGTCCGCGTTCCGGGCCTCCCACGCCTCCATGCCGCGCTGCGGGTTCTCACCGAGCCGCGTCGAGCCGGTCGGCGCCTCGTCGCGCTGGTACTTGCCGGAGAGCCAGCCGCCGGCGAGGGGCGACCACGGCAGCAGGCCGATGCCGGCGTCGAGGCAGGCCGGGACGACCTCGTGCTCGATGTCGCGGACGAGCAGGTTGTACTGCGGCTGCAGCGTCACCGGCGGCGCCCAGCCGTGGGCCTTCGCCTCGTACACGGCCTTCGTGACCTGGTAGCCGAGGTAGTTCGAGAAGCCGTACGAGCCGATCTTGCCGGCGGACACGGCGTCGTCGAGGAAGCGGAGCGTCTCCTCGATCGGCGTCAGGGCGTCCCACGCGTGCATCTGGTACAGGTCGATGGTCTCGACGCCGAGCCGTTCGAGCGATGCGTCGAGGGCACGCGACAGGTGGCGGCGGGACAGGCCGAGGTCGTTCGGGCCGTCGCCCTGCGGGAAGCGCCCCTTCGTGGCGAGGACGACCTGCTGCGCCTCGGTCGGGTGCGCGGCGAGCCATCGGCCGATGATGCGTTCGGACTCGTTGCCGGAGTAGACGTCCGCCGTGTCGATGAGCGTGCCGCCGGCGGCGACGAACGTGTCGATGATCTGGTGGGAGGTGGGTTCGTCGGCCTCGCTGCCGAACGTCATGGTGCCGAGGGTCAGCGTCGACACCGATGTCCCGCTGTTGCCGAGGAGTCTGTAGTCCATGGGCGGGACGCTACGCCCGGTCCCCTCCGCCAGCGAGGACCTGCCAGTACCCGTCATGGGGTCAGCGCCGCCCCCTCAGCGCCCCTCGGACAGGAAGGCGATCGCGCGCTCACGGAAGTCACGCGACGTGGGGGCGTTGAAGTGGTTCCGCCGCGGGATCTCGAAGAACGACGCGTCGGGTGCCGCCTCGGCCAGCCGCACGGCGCTGTCCCGGATGCCGTCCTCGCTGCCGGCCGCCATGAGGATCGGCTGGGCCGGCGCGTTCTCCGGCGTCGGCTCCACACTGTTCCGCATGCCCTCGACCATCGCGACGAGTGCTCGCAGGTCGTTCCCCTCGACGTTCGCCGCCATCTGCAGGTACCCGTTCGTGACGCGGTCCTCGGCCGGGGTGCCGTCGGCGATGTACGCCTTCGCCTGGTCGACGGCCACGCGGCGCATCGGGTCGGCGTCCGGGATCCCGCCGAGCACCGCCCGCGAGATGCGGTCGGGGATCCGCTCGGCGGTGTGCCAGCCGACCCGGGCCCCGAGCGAGTACCCGAGGAAGGCGACGTCGTCGAGCAGGTACGTGTCGATGACGGTGGTGACGTCGGCGACGAGCAGGTCCATCGAGTAGGCGGCCGGGTCGTGCGGCTTCGACGAGGCCCCGTGTCCGCGCTGGTCGAGCGCGACGACGCGGTAGCCGGCGCGGACGAGGTCGCGGGTCCAGCCGGAGGCGTGCCAGTTGAGGACCGCACCGGACGCGAAGCCGTGCACGGCCACCACGACGGGGGCGTCCGGGTCGCCGAAGTCGTACGTCGCGAGCTTCAGGCCGTCCGGGGACATCACGGCACGGGGACGGGGCGCTTCGGGGACGAGTGACATGGCGCGACCAGGTTACCGGGGGCATGGTGGTGGGCATGGACGGCTACGGCGGCGATCAGGTCCGGGCGGCGGAGCGGCCGCACCTCGAGGCGGGGGAGCCCCTCATGCAGCGAGCCGCGGACGGCTTGGCGCGGATCGTCGCCGACCTGCTCGACGACCCCGCGGTCCGCCCGCAGGACGGCCCGGGCTCGGTGCTGCTGCTGGTCGGCAGCGGCGACAACGGCGGCGACGCCCTGTTCGCGGGCGCACGTCTGGCGACGGCCGGGAGGCACGTGGCGGTGCTGCGGGTCGGGCCACGTGTCCACGAGGCGGGCCTGGCAGCCGCGCTGGACGCCGGTGCGCGCCTCCTGGACGCGCCGTCGGACCCGCGGGCCGACGCGACCGAGGCGGGGGCCGCGGACATCCTGCGCGCGGCAGCGGTCCCGGACGGCGAACGCCTGGCAGCGGCCGCCGCCGACGCAGCGGCCGGGGCCGACATCGTGCTCGACGGGATCCTCGGCATCGGCGCGGGCGGCGGCACGCCCCTCCGCTCCCCCGCCCGGCAGGTCGTCGACGCGATCCGGGAGCTCGCCCGCGACCAACGCGCCCCGTTCGTCGTGGCCGTCGACGTCCCGAGCGGTGTCGACGCCGACACCGGGGCGGTGGCGGATGACCACGTGCTCCACGCCGACGTCACCGTGACGTTCGGCGGTGTGAAGGCCGGTCTGCTCACCGGACCGGGGGCCACCTTGGCCGGGCGCATCGAGCTGGTCGACGTCGGCATCGGCGACGACCTGGCGGCGGTGGAACCGCTGATCAGCACCTGACGCCGCGCCGCCCCCGGGTCCCGGCCGGTGGGTCAGGCCGCGCCGGCGTCCACCCCGTGGACGACGTCGGGGCGAGCCTCGAGCCAGGTGTCGACGAAGTGCCGGTAGTTCGCGGCGATCAGACGCTCGGCCGCCTCGTGGTCCAGGCCCTGCTGCACCACGTCGTCGAGGGCGTCCTCCCAGTTGCTCCGGCCGATCGCGAAGCCGACGAAGCCGTCGACGGGTGCGGCGACCCGCAGCCAGTGGTCGAGCTGCTCCTCGGGGGCGTCGCGACCGAGCACGATGCACTGCACGCCGTCACGGCCACCGGCGCGGACCGCGGCGACGACCCGCTCGGCGTCCTCGCTGCGGTCGAGGCCCTCGAGCTTCCAGACGTCGGGCTCGACGCCGTGCTCCTGCAGGTAGCCGACCACCTCGACGACGAGCCCGGGCCGGACGTCACGGTCGTAGTCGTCCGTGGACGCCTGCTGCTCGTCGGTGCCGGGCACGAGCAGTTCGACCAGGAACGCCCGGTCGGCCTCGTGCAGGGCGCGGGAGACCTCGGCGAGCCGCTCGGCCTGGGCCTGCCGGTCACCCGCGTCGAACGCGGGGTTGTCCCGGACCAGGACCTTCACGAAGTCGGGGTCGAACGCGTCGACGTGCGCGATCCAGTCGTCGCCGTACTCGAGCTCGAACCAGTCGCGGCCGGAGCGCTCGATCGGCATCGCGAGCTGGAGCCCGGCCTCGCGGACGAGCCGGGCGACGTCGGCGCCGTAGCGCTCGTCGACGAGGACGCCGGTCCGCTCGCGCGACGCCCCCGCGGCGAGCGCGCTGAGCACCCCGCGGTAGACGAGCTGCTTGCCCGCGCGGACGCGTTCGGCGTCGGCCTCGTCGGCGGGCTCGCCGGACTCGTCACCGTAGGTGTGCGACAGGAGCGAGGACCGCTGGTCCATCGCGAGGAGGAAGAGGGGGTGCTGTTCGTCGAGGTCGGCCATGCCGCCATGCTGCTCGCACCCCCTGGCGTGCCGACTCAGTCGGCGTGGGCTCGGTCTGCTCGCGCTCAGTGGGCTCGGTAGGGCTCCGGCTCCGGCAGTCCGTGGGCGGCACGGATGCTGCGCGAGATCCCCTCGATGGCGACGAGCGCGTCGACGACGGCCTCGGCGGTCACCGGGAACGGCATGTTGTGGATGGTCTCGCTCTCCACGGTGGCCGCCTCGGCGACGGCCTGCAGCACGTCGCGGTCGTCGACGGCCAGCCCGATCTCGGTGAGCGTGTTCGGCAGGCCGACCTTCGTGGTGAACACGACGAAGTCCTCGATCTCCTCGGCTGGGGCGCCTTCGAGCACGAGCTGCGCGACGGTGCCGACGTTGACCTTCTGCCCGTGGGCGAGGCCGTGCGCCTGCGGTGCCGCGGTGAGGCCGTTGTGGATGGCGTGCGCGGCCGCGAGCCCGCCGGACTCGAAGCCCAGGCCGGACAGCAGCGTGTTCGCCTCGACCACCTTCTCGAGCGCCGGCGTGACGACCTTCGCCTGCACGGACTCGATGGCCTGCAGGGCGTTCTCGTGCAGGAGTCGCCAGGACAGCTCGGCGAGGGCGACACCGGTCTCGGTCTGCAGCCCACCCGCCATGGTGTCGGCGTT
The DNA here is from genome assembly GCF_003234185.1 of Curtobacterium sp. MCSS17_008. Taxonomy (GTDB): domain Bacteria; phylum Actinomycetota; class Actinomycetes; order Actinomycetales; family Microbacteriaceae; genus Curtobacterium. The sequence goes on along the minus strand of NZ_QKSM01000012.1, from coordinate 52,626 downwards.
GGCGCGCTTCGCGGCCCTGGCCTCGACCCAGGTGGCGAGGGCGTCGCCGATGCCCGCGACGAGGAACTGCACGGGGGCGTTCGCGACGAGCTTCGTGTCGATGAGCACGAGGTCGGGGTTGTGCGGGAAGAAGCGGTACTCGATGAACTCGCCCTCCTCCGAGTACACGACCGCGAGCGCCGAGGTCGGTGCGTCCGTCGAGGCTGCGGTCGGCACGCTCACCCAGCGGACACCGGCGAGGTGCCCGGACGCCTTCGCGGCGTCGATCGCGGAACCGCCGCCGAGCCCGACGACCACGTCCGACCCCGTCTCGCGGATCGTCGCGGTGAGGTCGTCGATGGCCTGCGGGGTGGCGAAGCGCCCGAAGCCGACGCGTTCCACGGGCAGCCCGGCCCCGTCGAAGCTCGAGCGGACGGCGTCCTCGACGATGCCCCAGACGACGTCGTCGGCGACGAGCAGCGGACGCTTCCCGATCGGCGCGACGAACTCGCCGACCCGGGTGATCGCGTCCTTCCCCTGCACGTAGCGGGCGGGGCTCATCACGGTGCTGACGGGAGTGACCATGGTCCTGTTCCTTCCGGTTTGTGCGACATGTGTCGTCGGTCTTCGACGAGCCCGACGCTACGCGGGCCGGCTCCGGGTACGGTCGGCGGCATGACGTTCAACGAGGACTCGCAGCTCTCCGGCGGGAAGGTGCAGCGCCGCGGTCGGACCGCGGCGATCGGCGGGGGCGGCGTGGGCGTCGCGGCGATCGTGGTGTTCCTCATCGCGCAGTTCACCGGCGTGGACCTCAGCGGCATCGTCGGCAGCGACGGCACCACGCAGATCCAGCAGCAGGACCAGACGGTGCAGCCCGCCGAGGAGTGCCGCACCGGTCGAGACGCGAACCTGCGCGTGGAGTGCCGCATGGAGGGCGCTGCCGAGTCCCTCGACGACTACTGGAGCGACGAGGCCGGCACCCTCGGCATCTCGTACACGACGCCCGGGTTCGTGCTCTTCGACGGGTCGACCGGCACCGGGTGCGGGCAGGCCTCCGCCGCGACCGGACCGTTCTACTGCCCGCCCGACCGCTCGATCTTCCTCGACACCGCCTTCTACGACGACCTGCAGTCCCGCTACGGCTCGTCCGGCGGTCCGCTCGCGCAGATGTACGTCGTCGCGCACGAGTGGGGACACCACGTGCAGCAGCTCCAGGGCACGTTCGCGGACACCGACCGCTCGGGGACCGGGGCGTCGTCGGGCAGCGTCCGCGTCGAGCTGCAGGCCGACTGCTACGCCGGCGCCTGGGTGGGGTCGGCCGCCACGACCGAGGACGCGAACGGCGAGACGTTCTTCGAGCCCGTCACGCGGTCGCAGGTCGCCGACGCCCTGTCCGCGGCGAGCGCCGTCGGCGACGACAGCATCCAGGAGCGGGCCACGGGCCGCGTCGACCCGGACTCGTTCACGCACGGCTCGAGCGTGCAGCGACAGGCCTGGTTCGTCCGCGGGTACGAGCGCGGCGCGACCGCGTGCGACACCTTCAGCGTGCCGGGCTCGTCGCTCTGAGCACGTCGTCGGCCGCAGCGCGCCGACCCGCCAGGGACGGACGGGAGGCTCCCCACCGGTCCGGTGGGGAGCCTCCCGTCGGTCACGTCGCGGCACCGACCGCGTGGATCAGCCGGCGGTCGGGCTCGCCGAGGGCGTGCTGCGGGGCGACCGCGTCGACGAGGGGGTCGGCGTGGGCGTCGACTCCGTCGCGCCGGCCGCCGAGAGCACGAAGGTGCGGAAGTCGTCGTTCGTGATCGGCGAGGTCAGCTCGTACTGCTTGCCGTTCACCAGGACGAGGGGCGTGCCCGGGAACTCGCGGAGCGACGAACCGGGGATCTCCCCCTCGGTCACCTCGGTGGTGCGCTCGTCGACCCACTTCGCGTAGGTCTGGTCCGCGATGCAGTCGCGGATGGCGCCCTTGTCCTGCACGCCGTCGACCCCGGTGACGAGCTGCTGGAGCTGCGCGTCGGTCAGCCCCGTCGTCCCCTCCTCCGGCTGGCGGGCGAAGAGCGCCTGGTTCACGGCGAAGAACTGGTCGGGCGAACGGTCGGCCACGCACGCGGCGGCGTTCGCGGCGCGGAGCGAGTACTTCGTGCCCTGCGACCGGTTCGTCAGGACGGCGACCGGGTGGATGTCGACCGTGGCGGCGCCGGAGTCCACCAGGCTCGCGATGTAGTCGCCGTTCGCCTCCTCGAACGCGCCGCACGTCGGGCAGAGGTAGTCGACGTACATGGTGATGCGCACCGTGCCGGACCCGTCGGTCGCGCTCGGCGACGGCGACGCGGACGACCCGACGGCCTCGAGGTCCTGCCCGATCGTGATGCCGCCCTGCGACATCGTGGCGGGGCCGGGACCGGCGGGCTTCACCGAGTCGACGAGCACGAGCGTGACGATCGTCGCCGCGGCCAGGAGCACGACGCCGAGGCCGATCTGCAGCCCGAGACGGGTCCCGCGCTGCCGGCGCTTCTGCTGGGCCCGCGCGCGTTGGGCGCGCTGGCGTGCGGCTTCCCGTCGTTCGTTCCGCGCGGCGCGGGCGTCACCCTCGGGGAGGTTGGTCATGCGTCGTTGGTCCTCACGTAGTTGCCTGACGTCCGCTCGGCCTCCCCCGGACGCCGGACGGACCCGCCGATCGTAGTGGTCCTTCCTGGGACCAGCCAACCAGGCGGACCGGACACTGGCGCTCGCCCGGGAAGTCGTGTTGTATGAACAGCGATGGTCGACGGCGACCATCCGGGGCCCCCACGGGCAACCGCTTCACTACGGATCGTCCGGCACGTACCTGCCGGTGAAGGAAGGACCGAACGCTCATGGCGTCCGTCACCTACGACAAGGCAACCCGTCTCTACCCCGGAGGCACCCGCCCCGCGGTCGACTCCCTCGACCTGGACATCGCCGACGGCGAGTTCCTCGTCCTCGTCGGCCCCTCGGGCTGCGGCAAGTCCACGTCCCTGCGCATGCTCGCCGGCCTCGAAGAGGTCAACTCGGGCGCGATCCGCATCGGCGAGCGCGACGTCACCGACGTCCCGCCGAAGGACCGCGACATCGCGATGGTGTTCCAGAACTACGCGCTCTACCCGCACATGACCGTCGCCGAGAACATGGGCTTCGCGCTCAAGATCGCCGGTGTCGGCAAGGAGGAGCGCGCCACCCGTGTGCAGGAGGCCGCCAAGCTCCTCGACCTCGAGCAGTACCTCGGCCGCAAGCCGAAGGCGCTCTCCGGTGGTCAGCGTCAGCGCGTCGCGATGGGCCGCGCCATCGTCCGTCAGCCGCAGGTGTTCCTCATGGACGAGCCGCTGTCGAACCTCGACGCCAAGCTCCGTGTGCAGACCCGCACCCAGATCGCCTCGCTGCAGCGTCGCCTCGGCGTCACCACGGTCTACGTCACGCACGACCAGACCGAGGCGCTCACCATGGGCGACCGCATCGCGGTGCTCAAGGACGGCATCCTGCAGCAGGTCGGCACCCCGCGCGACCTGTACGAGAAGCCGAACAACGTGTTCGTCGCCGGCTTCATCGGCTCGCCGGCCATGAACCTGCTCCCGGCGGACGTCGTCGAGGGCGGCATCAAGTTCGGCACGCTGAACCACCCGCTCGACCGCGACACCCTGTCGAACGCCCGTGCCGGTTCGATCACCGTCGGCATCCGCCCGGAGGACGTCATCGTCTCCCCGTCGGGTGACGGCCTGCCGGTCACGGTCGACGTGGTCGAGGAGCTCGGCGCCGACGGCTACCTGTACGGTCACGCCGACGTGAACGGCCAGCGCGCCGACATCGTCGCCCGTGTCGACGGCCGCTCGCACCCGTCGATCGGCGACACGATCGTGATCTCGCCGAAGCAGGGCCACGTGCACGCCTTCGCCACCGAGTCGGGCGAGCGTCTCGACGACAAGGCCGTCGTCAGCGCGTAACACCGGAAGTCGAACAGGAGGCGCGGTGCCGGCGGGCACCGCGCCTCCCGTCTGTCAGACCACCGCACCGACTGGAGCCAACCGTGCCCGACTCCCTCTCCATCACCGCAGCGACCGTCGACCCCGGGCTGCTCGACCTGCCGTGGGACCTGCCGCTCGAGGACTGGCCGGACGACGTCATCGTCGCGCTGCCGAAGGGCATCTCGCGGCACCTGGTGCGCTTCGTGCACCTGAGCGGGTACGTCGCCGCGGTCAAGGAGACCGGCGAGGAGGTCGCGCGGGCCGAGTACGAGATGCTCCGCACCCTGCAGCGGATGGACGTGCCGTGCGTCGACCCCGTCGCCGTGATCACGAACCGGGTCGACGCCGACGGGGAGCCCCTGCACCCGGTCCTCGTCACCCGACACCTGCGCTTCTCGCTGCCGTACCGGGCGCTGTACTCGCAGACGCTGCGCCCGGACACCGCCACGCGACTCGTCGACGCCCTCGCGCTGCTGCTCGTCCGCCTGCACGTCATCGGCTTCTACTGGGGCGACGTCTCCCTGTCGAACACGCTGTTCCGGCGTGACGCGGGCGCCTTCGCCGCCTACCTGGTCGACGCGGAGACCGGCAAGCTCTACCCGGGCGGACTGTCGAACGGGCAGCGCGAGAACGACCTCGAGGTCGCGCGGGTGAACATCGCCGGTGAGCTCCTGGACCTCGAGGCGGGCGGGCGGCTCGACGAGAACGCCGACCCCGTGGACGTCTCGAACCGGATCGTCGCGCAGTACCGGACGCTCTGGAAGGAACTGACCGGCACGGAGCAGTTCGACGTCAAGGAGCGCTGGCGCATCAACGACCGCGTCGAGCGGCTCAACGCGCTCGGGTTCGACATCGAGGAGCTCTCGATCCACACGACCGAGGGCGGTTCGCAGGTGCGGATCCAGCCGAAGGTCGTCGACGCCGGGCACCACCAGCGCCGGCTGCTGCGCCTGACCGGCCTCGACGCCGGCGAGAACCAGGCCCGCCGACTGCTCAACGACCTCGACGCGTACCGGGCGCGGAACGGGCGCGACCAGCTCGACGAGGAGATGGTGGCGCACGAGTGGGTGTCGCGGGTGTTCGAACCCGTCGTCCGCTCGATCCCCCGCGACCTGCGTGGTCGGCTCGAGCCGGCGGAGGTGTTCCACGAGCTGCTCGAGCACCGCTGGTACATGTCGCAGGAAGAGGAGCGCTCGGTCTCGCTCCCGGAGGCCACCACCGCGTACATCAACGACGTGCTGCGGCACCGTCGTGACGAGCGGTTGCTCATCAACCCGCCGACGTCGTCGATCACGTTGCCGATCCCGGTGCTCGACGACGACGGGGTGTCGGACGAGGACGACGTCGAGGACTGGCGCGCGTCGGTGTAGTCGGACGGACAGGAGGCCCGGTGCCGGTCCCCGGGACCGGCACCGGGCCTCCTGGCGGTGCGCTGGTGCGGCCTGCGCTACTCGGCGCGACGGCGTCGGGCGACCTCCCACAGGGTGACGCTCGCGGCGATGCCGGCGTTCAGGGACTCGGTGGCGCTCGAGATCGGGATCGAGACGACCGCGTCGCAGGTCTCGGTCACCAGGCGCGACAGGCCCTTGCCCTCCGAGCCGACGACGATCACGATCGGCCGGTCGGCGAGCTCGAGCTGATCGAGCTGCACGTCGCCGTCGCCCGCCAGGCCGAGCACGAAGAGCCCCATCGACTTCAGCGACTTGAGGGTCTGCGTCAGGTTCGGGGCCATCGCGACGGGCGTCCGGGCAGCGGCACCGGCACTCGTCTTCCACGCGGAGGCGGTCACACCCACCGAGCGGCGCTGCGGCACGATGACGCCGTGCCCGCCGAAGGCCGCGGTCGAGCGGATGATCGCACCGAGGTTGCGCGGGTCGGTGATGCCGTCGAGCGCCACCATGAGCGGCACCTGGTCGCGCGAGAACGCGCGCTCGGCGATGTCCTCGGCGACGGCGTACTCGTACGCGGGCACCTTGAGCGCGACGCCCTGGTGCACGCTGTCGTGCCCCGTGATCCGGTCGAGCTCCGGACGCATGATCTCCATGATCGGCACACCGCGGTGGTTCGCCAGCGCCAGGATCTCCTTGACGCGGTCGTCGACCTCGATGCGGGCGGCGACGTAGAGCGTCGTCGACGGCGTCTTCGTGCGCAGGGCCTCGAGCACCGAGTTGCGCCCGGTCACGAGCTCCGAGTCGTCGGCCTTGCGCTGCGGCGGCCGGCTCGTGCGCTGCTGCGGCGAGCTCGATGCGCCGTGCCGACCACGGGCCGCGTCGAGCCGCTCCTTCGCCGCCTTGCGCTTGCCGGCCGGGTGGTACGGGCGGTCCTCGGCCTTGGGCGTCGGCTTCCGGCCCTCGAGCGCCTGCGCGCCCTGGCCGCCGGAGCCGACCTGCTTGTTGCCCTTGCGGCCGGAGCGGACGGCGCCCGGCCGGCCCTTCTTGCTCCCCGAGACGTTCTTCATTGCTCTCTCCTGTCCGGCACGGCCGTTGTCAGGCGATGCTCCAGCGTGTTCCTGCTGCGGTGTCCTCGATGGTGATCCCCGCGGCTGCGAGGTCGTCGCGCACCCGGTCCGCCGTGGCGAAGTCGCGTGCCGCACGGGCGTCGGCGCGCTCCTGCACGAGGCGGTCGACGAGCGCGGCGAGCGGTGCGGCCGAGACGTCCTGCGCACCGCCGGACCAGTGGGCCGCTCGCGGGTCGATGCCGAGGACCTCGACCATCGCGGCCACCTGATGGTACGCGGTCCCGAGCGCTTCCGCATCGTCGGCGTCGAGGGCCGCGTTCCCCGCGCGGACCGTCTCGTGCAGCACGGCGAGGGCCTGGGGCACCGCGAGGTCGTCGTCCATCGCGGCCGCGAAGGCCTCGGGCACGGACGGGGCGTCCCGGAGCACGACCCCCTCGAGCCGCGGTTCGGCGCGCGAGAGGAACCCCTCGATGCGGTCGTACGCCGCCTCGGCCTCGGTCAGCGACCCCTCGTGGTGGTCGATCGACGACCGGTAGTGCGCGGCGCCGAGGAAGTAGCGGACGACCGCCGGCCGGGCGGACCCGAGGAAGTCGGCTGCGAAGATCGAGTTGCCGAGCGACTTCGACATCTTCTGTCCCTCGACGGTCACCAGCCCGTTGTGCAGCCAGTACGACGCGAACGCGTCACCGGCCGCGGTCGACTGCGCGAGCTCGTTCTCGTGGTGCGGGAAGCGCAGGTCGAGCCCGCCGCCGTGGATGTCGAACGCGGGGCCGAGGTAGCGCCGTGACATGGCGGAGCACTCGATGTGCCAGCCCGGGCGTCCCGGCCCCCACGGCGAGTCCCAGGTCGCGGTGGCGGGCTCTCCCGGCTTCGCGCCCTTCCAGAGCGCGAAGTCCCGCGGGTCGCGCTTGCCCCGCGGGTCGGCGTCCGCCGCCTCGACCATGTCCTCGCGACGCTGCCGGGTCAGGGCGCCGTACGCCTCCCAGCTGCCGGTGTCGAAGTAGACGTCGCCCGACCCGTCGGACGCGGCGTACGCGTGACCGCGGTCGACGAGCCGCTCGATGATCTCGTGCATCTGCGGCACGCTCGCGGTGGCCCGCGGCTCGTAGGTCGGGGCGAGGATGCCGAGGGCGTCGTACGCGGCGGTGAACTCCCGCTCGACGCGGTACGCCCGCGCGAACCACTGCTCGTCGGTGCCCGCGGCGAGGTCGAGCACCTTGTCGTCGATGTCGGTGACGTTCCGCACCAGGGTCACCCGGTAGCCGCGGTACGTCAGCCAGCGCCGCCAGATGTCGTAGACCAGGGCCGAGCGCAGGTGACCGATGTGCGGCGACGACTGCACCGTCGGTCCGCACACGTACATGCTCACCTGTCCGTCGACCAGGGGGACGAGGTCGACGACGGCTGCGGCGCGGGAGTCGTACAGGCGAACGGTCACGGCCCAAGCCTAGGACGTCAGACCGGTCGGACGACGGCCGTCGCGATCGCGGCGAGCCCCTCGCCGCGCCCGGTCAGGCCGAGGCCGTCCGTGGTGGTGCCGGAGACCGCGACGGGAGCGCCGACGACCGCGCCGAGGGCCGCCTGCATCTCGTCGCGCCGGGCGCCGATGCGGGGGCGGTTCCCGATCACCTGGACCGTGACCGAGGTCGGGACGAGTCCGGCCTGCAGCAGGAGCTCGACGGCCCCGCGGACGAAGACGTCCCCGGAGGCGCCGGCGTACCGCGGGTCCGACGTCCCGAAGCGCGCACCGATGTCACCGAGGCCGCCGGCGGACAGCAGGGCGTCGCAGACCGCGTGCGCCACGGCGTCACCGTCGCTGTGCCCGGAGAGGCCGGCCTCGCCCGGGAAGTCGAGCAGGCCCACCCGGCACGGCGACGCCGCGTCGAAGGCGTGCACGTCGACCCCGAGGCCGACACGGACGACCGGTGCCGAGCCGGCGGCGACCTGTCGGTCCGCGACGAGCGCCTCGGCGCGTGCGAGGTCCCACCTCGTCGTGACCTTGAACGCGTCGGCGTCGCCCGGGACCGTGCGGACCGTGCCGCCGGCGGCCCGGAACACCCCGGCGTCGTCGGTCTCGGACTGCACGGCGACCGCGTACGCGGCCCGCAGCGCGCCCAGCGGGAAGACCTGCGGCGTCTGCACCCCGACGAGGGCCGACCGGTCGACGGTCTCGACCACGACGTCGCCCTCGACCCGCTTGACCGTGTCCGTGACGGGCAGGGCCGGCACGACGCCGTCCCCGGTCTCCCGCGCACGGGCGAACACCGCGTCGAACTGCGCGGCCGGGGTCAGGCAGCGCGCGGCGTCGTGCACGCCGACCCACTCGACGCCCTCCGGCAGGGCGTCGAGGCCCGCCTGCACCGAGGCGTGCCGGTCCGCGCCGCCGGCGACGACCGCGGTGAGGTCGGCCGCGGGCCCGGCGACGGCGGTCACCAGCGCGCGGCACTCGTCGAGCCGGGCGGCGGGGGCGACGACCACGACGGCGGTGGGTTCGGCGAGCGTGAACACCGTCCGGAGCGCCCGGGTGAGCATCAGCTCGCCGGCGACCGGGACGAACGCCTTGGCGTCCCCGATGCCGAGCCGGGTGCCGGAACCCGCCGCGACGACGACGACCGCCCTGCTCACCCGTTCGGGGAGCAGGGCGGTCGTCGTCGTGTGGTCCAGCTGCGGTTCGCGCTAGGAGGCGAGGACCTCGTCGAGGACGGTCGATGCCTTGTCCTCGTCGGTCTTCTCGGCCAGGGCGAGCTCGGAGACGAGGATCTGCCGGGCCTTCGCCAGCATCCGCTTCTCGCCCGCGGACAGCCCGCGGTCCTGGTCGCGACGCCAGAGGTCGCGGACGACCTCGGACACCTTGATGACGTCACCGGACGCCAGCTTCTCCAGGTTCGCCTTGTACCGGCGCGACCAGTTGGTGGGCTCCTCGGTGAAGGGGGCCCGCAGGACTTCGAAGACCTTGTCGAGGCCTTCCTTGCCGATCACGTCACGGACGCCGACGAGGTCGACGTTGTCCGCCGGCACCTCGATCGTCAGGTCACCCTGCGTGACACGCAGCTTCAGGTAGACCTTTTCCTCGCCCTTGATGACGCGCGTCTTGACTTCAGAGATGGTTGCCGCCCCGTGGTGGGGGTAGACGACGGTCTCGCCGACCTCGAATTGCATGTATCAGGCTCCGTTCCCAGGACCCCCAGTTTACCACAAGCCCTTTTCGGGTAAGGGGGCCTGGGCACCCCACCACCCCGGTGATCGGTAGGATGGCGTCGGACCGTCCGGTCCACATCGTGATCTTCCGGAGGAATCTCTTGCGAGCTCGGGTACTCGTGTCCGTCGCCGTTGCGGCATCCATCGCGCTCGGCGCCACCGGCTGCGAGTTCATGTCGCCCGCCCACACCAAGGAGATCAAGCAGATCACCGACGGCGTGAACGTGACGACCGGTTCGGTGGACATCCGGAACGCGCTCCTCATCTCCGACAGCGGTGACGCGGCCCGGTTCCTCGGCACCCTCGTCAACACCTCGTCCGACGAGGACGTGACCCTCTCCATCGAGGTCGGCGGCGACACCCAGACCGTCGAGGTCCCGGCCAACAGCCGCCTCGACCTGGCGAACCCGACCGACCCGACCAGCGACGACAGCAGCCAGCAGGGCACGACGCAGCAGGGTTCCGAGGTCGCCACGGGGCGCGAGGTCCTGTTCGACCAGGCGGACGCCACCCCCGGCTCGCTCGTCAAGGTCTACTTCTCGTACTCCGGCGCGGAGGGCGTCTCGGCCAGCGTCCCCGTGCTGACCAGCTCGCTCGAGGAGTACCAGACGCTCGCACCGACGCCGACCCCGTCGAGCACCGCGACCTCGCCGTCCGAGAGCGGCTCGCAGCCCACGGGCGATGCGACCGCACCGGGTACGCAGTCGGACGACTCGCAGACCGACTCATCCGAGGGCGACAACGGCACCGAGTGATCCCCGCGCGCCGGACCGGCGCGACGAACGGACGCAACGCACCGGAGGCCCGGTGCCGGTTCTCGGAACCGGCACCGGGCCTCCGGTGCGTCGCCGGCCAGCGTCACCGGTCGGCGCCGTCGACGACGGCTGGCGGGCTCAGCCCTCGATGCGGTACCCCAGGCCGCGCACCGTGACCAGGATCTCCGGCGTGCTCGGCACGCGCTCGATCTTCGACCGGATGCGCTTGATGTGCACGTCGAGCGTCTTGGTGTCGCCGAAGTAGTCGGAGCCCCACACCCGGTCGATCAGCTGCCCCCGGGTGAGCACCCGACCGGCGTTGCGGAGCAGCAGCTCGAGCAGCTCGAACTCCTTGAGCGGCATCGGCGTCTCGGAGCCGTCCACCGACACCGTGTGCCGTTCGACGTCCATCCGGATGCCGCCGACCTGCAGGATCCCGGTGTCGCCCGGGTCCTCCTCGGTGCGGCGCCGCAGCACGGCACGCAGCCGGGCCAGGAGCTCGCGCGTCGAGTACGGCTTCGTCACGTAGTCGTCGGCGCCGAGCTCGAGCCCGACGACGATGTCCACCTCGGAGTCCTTCGCGGTGAGCATGATGATCGGCACGTTCGACCGCGTGCGGATCTGCCGGCACACCTCGGTGCCGCTCAGCCCCGGCAGCATGAGGTCGAGCAGCACGAGGTCCGGGTTCTCGGCGTCGAACTTCGACAGCGCGGTCACGCCGTCGGCGGCGACGGAGGTCTCGTACCCCTCGCGCTGCAGCAGGAACTCCAGGGGCTCGCTCAGGGCCGGCTCGTCGTCGACGATGAGGATCTTGGTCACGATGGCTGCTCTTCCAGTTGCTCTTCGAGTGCGGTGGTGAGTTCGGGATCCGCCTCGGGCAGACGGATCGTGAAGGTCGAGCCCTTGCCGGGCTGGGACCAGACGCGCACGTCGCCGCCGTGGTTGCCGACGACGTGCTTGACGATCGCGAGCCCGAGGCCGGTGCCGCCGGTCGCGCGCGAGCGTGCGGGGTCGACGCGGTAGAACCGCTCGAACACCCGGTCGAGATCGGCCTCGGGGATGCCGACGCCCTGGTCGGTCACCGCGATCTCGACGAACCCCTTCGACAGCCGGACGCCGACGCCGACGCGGGTGTGGTCCGGGGAGTACTTGACGGCGTTCGCGATGAGGTTCGACACCGCGACCTGCAGCAGGCCCGGGTCGCCCATGACCCGGAGCTTCGACCGCTTCGCACGCACGAGTTCGATGTCACGGGCACGGGCGACGACCTCGTTCGCGTCGACCGCGGCCTGCACGATCTTGTCGACCGAGGTCTCCTCGCTGTTCTCGAGGGTGTCCACCGACTGCAGCCGCGACAACTCGATGATGTCCTTCGTCAGGGCGCCGAGCCGCTCGGACTCGGTGATGAGCTGCGTCGCGAACTTCTTCACGTGCTCGGGGTCGTCCGCGGCGAGCACGAGGGTCTCGGCGAGGAGCCCGATCGCCCCGATGGGCGTCTTCAGCTCGTGGGAGATGTTCGCCACGAAGTCCCGCCGGACCTCGTCGATGCGTCGGCTCTCGGTCAGGTCGTCGGCCGTGACGAGCACGTAGCGGTTGCCGAGCTGCGCGGCCCGGAAGCTCAGGTAGCCGACCAGCTCGCCGCTGCGTCCGCGCGGGAGCTCGAGTTCGTCGGACGCCATCTCGCCGCTCCTGCGCACCCGGTCGACGAGCTCGGCGAGCTCGTCGTGCACGAGCTTCCGCCGCACGACCAGCCCGACCGTGAGCGCCTGCGGCGACGCGGCGACGACCGTGTTCGACGGGTCGACGACCACGGCCGGGTTGTGCATCGTGGCGATGACCGCGGCGACGCCGTCGGGCAGCGTCCGTTCCGCGACGTCGGCTGCCCGGGCCGTGCGCTCCGCCGTGATGATCAGCACCACGACGCCCGCGCCGAAGACCCCGCCGAGGAGCATCGACAGTGGCACGAGCCACGCGTTGTCCATGCCGCCAGTGTAGGGATCGTCACACGGGGTTCCGACGCCGTTCACCCCGTGGTGGCGGGATTCCGGGTCCGGATCGCGATGTGTTCAGCCGCAGGTCACCGTTCGTTCACCTGGGCTGACGACACTCGACCGGTACGCATCAGAGAGGCACATCCCCCATGCGCGAAGTCTTCCAGCAGGAGCTCCAGGACGTCCAGGAGCGTCTGACCGAGATCGCCGGGCTCGTCGAGTCCGCGATCACCCGTGCGACCCAGGCGTTCAGCGAGTCGGACGTCGCCCTCGCCGAGGAGGTGATCGCCGACGACGCCAAGATCGACGCGGCCGCGAACAGCCTCGACGAGATCGCGATCGACATCCTCGCGCGGCAGGCACCGGTCGCCCGCGACCTCCGCGTCGTCGTGACCGCCCTGCGCGTCAGCTCCTCGCTCGAGCGCATGGGCGACATGGCCGAGCACATCGCCCAGCTCGCCCGGCAGCGCTTCCCCGAGAAGGTCGTGCCGAAGGGGCTCCGCGGTACCTTCAAGGAGATGGGCGCGCACGACGTGCAGATGGCCCAGAAGCTCACGCGGCTGCTCGCGACCGAGGACATCGCCCTGGCCGCCGAGATCCGCGACGAGGACGACGCCGTCGACGAGCTGCACGCCAGCGTGTTCGACTTCGTGCTCGGCGAGACCTGGAAGGGCAACCCGATCGACACCGTCGACGCGACCCTCGCCTCGCGCTACCACGAGCGCTTCGCCGACCACGCGGTGTCGATCGCCAAGAAGGTCGAGTACCTGGCGACGGGCGACTGGGCCGGTGCGTCCTCGGTGACGACCTCCCCCGCCTGATCCCGCAAGACGCAACCTCGGCGGTTGCCCGCAGCGCTGTACCGCTGCGGGCAACCGCCCTCGTTCCGTTTTGCGAAGGGGTGCCGAGGACGCGAGGATCGGGGCATGGCTCAGGTCGCGATCGTCGTCAACGGGATGCCCGGCTCGGGCAAGAGCACGGTGGGCGCAGCCCTCGCCGAGGTGCTCGGCTGCCCCTTCCTGTCGAAGGACCGCATCAAGGAACCCCTGGCCGACGTGGTCGGCCCGATGATCGGCTCCCGCGACCTCGGCGGCATCGCGATGGACACCATGTGGTCGATGGCCCGGGCCGTCGAGAACGGGGTCGTCCTCGACGCCGTCTGGCTGCCGTCACGCGACCGGGACCGTCTGGAGGCGGGACTCGCCTCCGCCGGGTCACCCCGCGCCGTCGAGGTGTTCTGCCACGTCGACCGGGACACCGCCGCGGACCGGCTGCGCGACCGGTACGAGCCGGGCACGCTGCCGGTGCGGCACGAGGTGCACGGGGACCTGTCCGACGTGCTGGCGTTCTGGGACGAGCACGGCGCCGAGGCGGAGCCCGTCGCGCTGCCGGGCGTGCCCGTCGTGCGGGTCGACACCGCACGGCCCTACGACGTCGGGGCGCTCGTCCAGGAGATCGCCGCGCACTTCGTCTGAGCCCGCAGACCCCGCTGCCCGGAGCCCCCAGGGCGCAGGAACGCCCCGCCGGTCACCGGCGGGGCGTTCGTCGTGCGGGTGCTACTTCTTGGCGCCCTGCGCGGCCACGGCGGCGGCACCGGCAGCGGCGGCCTCGGGGTCGAGGTAGTACGAGGGCTTCGTCGGACGGAACTCGTCGTCGAGCTCGTACACGAGCGGGATGCCCGTCGGGATGTTGAGGCCCGCGATGTCGTCGTCCGAGATGCCGTCGAGGTGCTTGACGAGTGCACGGAGCGAGTTGCCGTGCGCGGTGACGAGGACGGTCTTGCCTGCGGCGAGGTCCTTCGTGATGTCCGACTCCCAGTACGGCAGCAGTCGGTCGATCACGAGCTTCAGCGACTCGGTGCGGGGCAGCTGGTCGCCGAGGTCGGCGTAGCGGCGGTCACCGGCCTGCGACCACTCGGCGTCGTCGGCGATGGGGGGCGGCGGCACGTCGAACGACCGGCGCCACTCCATGAACTGCTGCTCGCCGTACTGCTCGAGCGTCTGGGCCTTGTCCTTGCCCTGGAGGTCGCCGTAGTGGCGCTCGTTGAGGCGCCAGTCGCGCTTGACCGGCAGCCACGCCAGGTCGGCCTCGAGCAGGGCGATGTCCGCGGTCTGGATGGCGCGGGTCAGGAGCGACGTGTACAGGACGTCCGGCACGATGCCCGACTCGGCGATGAGCTCGCCGGCGCGCTTCGCCTCCTTCTCGCCCAGCTCGCTGAGTCGGACGTCCACCCAACCGGTGAACAGGTTCTTCTGGTTCCAGTCACTGTTGCCGTGACGGAGCAGGACGAGCGTGGAGGTCATGCTGCCGAGTCTACCGAGCGCCGTGCCGACGTTCCGGGCGCCCGTACCCTGGACGCATGCCCATCGGGAACGTCACGCGCGGGACCACCGGCTACAACCGACTCCGCCGTGTCGACCGGTGGATCGCCGCGCTCCCCGCCCTCCGCCGCACCGCGGACCCGCTGGTCGCCGACGTCGGGTACGGCGCCCGCCCCACGACGACGCTCGAGCTCCGCGACCGCCTGGCGAGGGTCCGCCCCGACGTCGAGGTGACGGGCATCGAGATCGAGCCGGCGCGCGTGGCCCTGGCGAACGCGGGGACCCGCGACGGCGTGACCTTCCGGCTGGGCGGCTTCGAGACGCCGACCCCGGGCGGTCGGCGACCCGCCGTCATCCGGGCGTTCAACGTGCTGCGCCAGTACGACGAGGCCGCCGTCGTGGACTCGTGGCGCATCATGCAGGACCGCCTGCAGCCCGGGGGTGCGCTCGTGGAGGGCACGTGCAACGAGGTCGGACGGGTGGCGTCCTGGGTCACGCTCGACGAACACGCTCCGCACACCTTCACGGTGTCGCTCCGTGTCGCCGACCTCGAACTGCCGAGCATCGTCGCCGAACGGTTGCCGAAGGCGTTGATCCACCGGAACGTGCCCGGCGAGCGGGTGCACGCGTTCCTGCTGGACCTCGACCGGTCGTGGGCGGTGGCAGCGCCGCTCGGCACGTACGGGCCGCGGCAGCGCTGGATCGCGACCGTGCAGGGCATGCGCGACCGCGGGTGGCCGGTCCTGCACGGCGTCACGCGGTGGCGGCTCGGCGAACTCAGCGTCCCCTGGTCCGTCGTGGCGCCCGCCTGAGGCCGCTCGGTTCAGGAGCGGCGGACGGCTCCGAGTCGCGGCAGGCGCGGCACGTTCGCGGTGGCTCCGGCACCCGGCGGCACGATGACCTCCTGCGCCGCGGTGACGACGACGTCGTCCACCGTCAGCGTGAGCGTCGCCGCGGGGTCGAGCGAGCGCTTCACGACCGCGAGCCCGATCGGCCCGAGTTCGTGGTGGAGCGCCGACGCGGTGAGGCGCCCGACCTCCTTCCCGTCGAGCTCGACCGTGGTGCCCGGAGCCGGCAGCACGCCGTCCGAGCCGTCCAGGTGCAGCATCGCGACGCGGCGGGGCGGGTGCCCGAGGTTGTGCACCTTCGCGACGGTCTCCTGTCCGCGGTAGCAGCCCTTCGACAGGTGCACGGCGGAGCGGAGCCAGTCGAGCTCGTGCGGGATGGTGCGCTCGTCGACGTCGGACAGCGCGGGGCGCCAGGCGGCGATCCGCAGCGCCTCGACCGCGAGCAGCCCCGCGACCGGCGCGTCCGACGCGGCGATCGCGGCAGCGGTCTCCGGGGTGACCACGTCGATGCGGAGGGTCCAGTCGGACGCGGGGTGGGCCTCCAGGGCGGCGTAGCCCCACCCACCGGGCGTCACCGACGACCACGGGTCGACCCACTCGACGACCACGTCGTCGGGCGCTGCCGAACCGTCGAAGCGGCCGAGCGTGACGAAGTCGGCCGAGCGATCGGCGACCTCGACGCGGAGCATGAAGCGCATCGAGTCGAGCCACCCCGCGAGCGGTGCTGCGTCGGCGGCCTCGGTGAGGAGCCACGTGACCTCGCCGTCGTCGACCACGCGGGCGGCGTGCTCGACGCGGCCGGACTGGTCGAGCACGAGCGTCTCGGTGCTCTCCCCGGGCGCGAGCCCGGTGAGCAACTGGGACGTGATCGAGTTGAGCCAGGACAGGCGGTCGGGCCCGCTGACCGTGACGACCCCGAGCCCCAGCTCGACGACCGCACGACCGGACGCGAGCGCCCGTTGTTCGCCGGTCGGGTTGCCGAAGTGGGCCGCCGGACCGGCCTCGGTCGCGACGAAGCCGTCACGCCCGCTGAAGGCGGACATCAGTCGACCTTCGCGAGCTGCCCCGACGCGTGCGAGGTGAGCTGCTGCCCGAGGGCGGCGATGTCCCACGCCCAGAACAGCTTGCCCTCGACCAGCCCGTACAGGCGGGTCGCGGCGGAGTAGTCCTTCGCGTTCGGCGAGCGCATCACGGCGTCGGTGGCCAGGTCGATCCGGCCCTTCTTGACGCGGCCGACGTAGAGCTCGTTGACGCCCGTCGGGTGGATGATGGCCGCTTCGACGTCGAAGCCGTCGGTCGTGTTGCGGAGCGTCTCGACGCTCTCCACCGTGCTGAACGGGGCCGGTCCGTCACCCATGAGCATCCCCGGACCGCGGTCACCGGGCTCGTTCGGTCGGTCGATGCGCCAGTAGCCCATCTCCGCGGCGAGCGGCGTGTGCTCGTCGTCGAGCAGCCACGTCGTCGAGGAGTAGTTGAGGTAGGGCAGGCCGTCGTGGCTGAAGCTCACGCGCTGGCCGAACTCGTACTTGCGGGGCTCGTCCTCGTCGCCCACGGGGTACTCGACCACGCCCGTGCCCTCCCACACGCCGACGAGCCAGGACAGCGGGACGAGCTCGGGCGCCAGGCCCTCCGGCAGTTCGATCAACGCTGACCCTTGAAGAGCTTCACGACGACGACGACCGAGATGAACGCGATCGCGAGCGACGCCAGGCCGAGGAGGCCCACGTAGAACAGCTCGAGCGCAAGCAGCGAATCCATGCGGCGAGTCTACGCGTCGGACCTCATCGCGCCAGGAGCACCACGGCGGTGACGAGCACGACGACGAACGCCCCCGAGGACGCGATGCTGATCCGCTCGACCAGTCCGTCCTTCGTCGCGGTGATGAGCTGCAGCACGAAGCTGACGAGCACGCAGAGCACGAACACGAGCAGCAGCCACGCGAAGTCGTCCTTCTCGGGGAGGGTGAGGACGAGCACGGCCCCGACGACCGCGAGCACCCACACCGGCAGCACGGACGTCAGCCGCAGTCGGCGCTGGTCGAGGGGCGTGGGCTCGGTCACGCCCTCCATCATGACAGGACGACGGCAGGACGCACTCCGGACCGCCCCCGACCGACCGACCGGCCGGTCGGCGGTCGACTGCGCGGGCATCACTAGGATGGCTCCACGCGTCCCCTCGTCCTGGAGGTCCTGTGGCCCAGCTCCTGGTACTCACCTCAGCCGCGCCCGGCGACGTCCTGCCGAGTCTCGGCCTCCTGAGCCACCGGATCCGCCACGTCCCCGCCGAGGCCGCCCAGCTGGTGAACGCCCCGCAGAGCGACCTGATGTTCGTCGACGCCCGCCTGGACCTGGTGAGCGCGAAGGCCCTCTGCAAGATCCTCGCGACGAGCGGTTCGACGACGCCGGTGATCCTGGTCGTGACCGAGGGCGGCCTGACCGCGGTGAACAGCGAGTGGAACGTCGACGACGTCGTGCTCGAGAGCGCCGGCCCGGCCGAGGTCGACGCGCGCATCCGCCTGACGACCGGTCGCGCCGCGAGGAACCCGACGGGTTCGAAGATCCAGGCCTCGGGCGTCGTCATCGACGAGGCCAGCTACTCGGCGAAGGTCCGCGGCCGGCCACTCGACCTGACGTTCAAGGAGTTCGAGCTCCTCCGCTTCTTCGCCTCGCACCCGTCTCGGGTCTTCACCCGTGAGCAGCTCCTCAGCGAGGTCTGGGGCTACGACTACTTCGGCGGCACACGCACCGTCGACGTGCACGTGCGGCGCCTCCGCGCGAAGCTCGGCGACCTCGAGTCGCTCATCGGCACCGTCCGCAACGTCGGCTACCGCTTCAACGTGCACGACGACGAGGCCGAACGCCTGGCGGGTCAGTAGTGCTCGCCGTCGTCGAGATGCTCGCCGCCGCGTCGGTCGCGGCAGGCGAGGCGCCGCCGTTCTCCGACCAGACACTGGTCGACGTCCGCGCAGGGCGCGCCACCGTCGTCGGTGACGAGCGCGGTGTCGCCGTGGTGCGGGACGGCGAGCTGGAGCTCGTGGTCGCCCGGGAGGCCCGTGGCCGGGGCATCGGGTCAGCCCTCGTCGAGCAGGTGCTCACCCCGGGCGGCGGGGCCGCCGCGTCCGACCGCGACGTACCGCGGCTCGCGTGGGCGCACGGAGACCACCCGGCGGCGCGCGTGCTCGCCGACCGGCACGGCTGGTCCGCCGTCCGGACGCTCCTGCAGCTCCGCGCTCCGGTCGCGTCGGACGGGTCGGACGTGCTCGACGCCGGCGTGCCCGCGGGGTACTCGCTGTCGTCGTTCCACGCCGGCGACCCCGACGACGAGGACGCCTGGCTCGCCCTCAACGCCGCAGCCTTCGCCCACCACCCGGAGCAGGGGCGGATGACCCTCGAGGACCTCCGTGCCCGCGAGGCCGAGTCGTGGTTCGACGGCGAGGACCTCCTGCTCCTGCGTGACGCCGACGGTGCGCTCGCGGGCTCGTGCTGGCTCAAGGTCGAGGACGGCGTCGGTGAGTACTACGCGGTCGCGGTCCGCCCGGACCTGCAGGGCCGGGGGCTCGGCGGCGTGCTCATGCGTGCGGGGTCGGCACGGCTCGCCGGTCGCGGTCTCGACGCGGCGGCGCTCTACGTCGAGGGCGACAACGAACCGGCGCTCGCGCTCTACCGCCGCTCCGGGTTCACCCAGCACGCGATCGACGTGCAGTACGCCGCGGGCCCCGGCCGGTAACATGACGCGAGGTCGACGAGGGGTCGGCCAGGGCACTCGGGGGCAACGTGACGGACCAGGGGCGGGCGCAGTACGGCCGCGGTGAACCGCTCGGTGCGTCGTACCGGCTCGTCGACCTGCTCGGCACGGGCGCGACGGGCGAGGTCTGGCGCGCCGAGCACACCGCGACCGGCGAGCACGTCGCCGCGAAGCTCCTGCGTGCGGAGCTCGCCGCCGACCCCGCCATCGTCGAACGGTTCGTCCGCGAGCGCACCGTGCTCCTCGGTCTGCAGCACCCGTCGATCGTCCGGGTCCGCGACCTGGTCGTCGAGGGCGACCGGCTCGCCATCGTCATGGACCTGGTGGCCGGCGGCTCGGCGCGCGACGTGCTCGTCACCGCCGGCACGCTCCCACCCCGTGACGCCCTGACGATCACGGCCGAGACGCTCGACGCTCTCGCCGCCGCCCATGCGCAGGACGTCACCCACCGCGACGTGAAGCCCGACAACGTGCTGCTCGCGACGCCGTTCACGACCGGGGCCACCGGTGACGTCCGGGTGTCCGACTTCGGCATCGCGTCCGTCGTGGCCGACCGGCAGCGCACGACGACCGGACTGCTCGGCACCCCGCAGTACATGGCGCCCGAGTCGATCAGCCAGGGCCGGTCCGGTCCCGCGGCCGACGTCTACGGCGCCGGCGTCATGCTCTACGAGCTCCTGGCCGGGCGCACGCCGTTCGCCGGGCCCGGGACGGACTTCGCGGTGGCCTACCGGCACGTGACCTCGGACCCACCGCGCCTCGACGTCCCCGAGCCGCTGTGGTCGGCGCTCGCGACGATGCTCGCGAAGGACCCGTCCGCACGCCCGGCCGCCGCCGACGCCGCCGCGACCCTCCGTCGCCTCGCGCGGCAGCTCGCCGACGCCCCGGCACTGGCTCCGTCGGCCGACCCGGACTCGTTCACCGAGGTCGAGCGTCCCGCGACCGTCGTCCGCGGTGTCCGGCAGGACGCCGCCGAGTCCGGCCCGACGTCCGCCGAGGACGCCGGGCCCGCGCCCGAGCTCGGCCCGGCAGGGTCGCAGACCGTCATCCGTCCGCTCGCGCGGCAGCCGTTGCCGGTCGAGCGCGAGCCGGAGGCGCCGCCACGACGCCGCTGGCAGCGCCCCGACTGGCTCACGAACCGGATGCTCGGGGTCGGCGCACTGGGCGTCGTCCTCGTCGCCGCGCTCGTCGTCGGCGGTGTCGTCTGGCTGCCGGGTGCCCTCGGCGGCGACGGGACCCCGAGCGATGCGCGCACGGCGCAGGCCGCGAGCGCGTACCAGCAGGACCGCCCCCTGCCGACGGGGCTGTCGACCACGCGCAAGGCCACGATCGACCCCGAGCGCGGGACGGTCGAGCTCGCGATCACGTACGCCGCGCAGTCGGCGACGCTGCGCGGCCCCCTGCTCGAGGTGCTCCCGGGCGCGGACGGACGAGCCGACTGCCCCGCGGCGACGTGGACCGGGGACGAGGTCTCCGGCGCACGGAACCAGCCCTCGCTGACCGGGGTGGACGCCCGGTGTGCGTGGGCGCTGTCGGACGTCGTCGTCCCCGCCGGCGAGGACCTCACCGTGCAGGCGACCGTGCAGCTGGCCGACGTCCTCGACCAGGCCGGTCTGCAGGAGTGGCTGGACGCCGCCGGCGCCGCCACCACCGCGGCCGTGACGGACGACACCGTCACCGGGACCGCCTACCCCGTGCAGCGGCTGCAGGGCGTCGAGGTCCGCACCCCCGACCGCACCGTGAGCCAGACGACGCTGCCCGTGACGCTCGTGCCGGTGTGGCCGAGCGGCGCCGACGAGCTCAACCCGCTCTACCGCAGCCCGTCGACCGGCCGGCCGTCCGAGATGCTCACCGACGTGGCGGGCGGCGAGTCCGGCGTCCGCTTCGCCGACGGGTGTTCGGGAGCGCTGGCCGTGTCGTCGGACGGGTTGGTCGTCACCGCGCTGTCCGTCGCGCCCTCGTGCACGGTCCGGGCGACGGTGGGGAACTTCACGAACCTCGAGAGCTCGCCGTTCGGCATCACGACCCGCGACTGAGCCCGCGGACTCCGGCCCCACGGCCTCGCCCGTGCCGCGTCGTCGCCGTCCGTCCCTCGTCTTCCTCCTGTGGAGCAGCAGACGTCGGGTCTCGGCGCACGAGGCGACGTCTTCTGCTCCACCGAAGGCGTGTGCGGGCCGCGGGCCCACCGGACGGGAGGCGCGTGGCGGCGGGGTGCCGCGCCTCCCGTCCGGTGGGAGCGGCGGTCACGCGCCGGGCGCTGCCGTCTGCACGAGTCGGACCGCACCGCCCGACGCGGCGTAGCCGCGACCGACCGACAACGCGACCGGTGCGCGACGCGGCAGGGTGACGCCGAGCAGCTCGCCGTCGTAGTCGACGTCCGGCTGCAGCAGCACGCCGCACCGCGACTTCCGGACCGAACGCGTCCAGTGGCTGTAGAGCGAGCGGAGGTCCGCGGAGCGACCAGCGGCGACCACGCACAGGCCGGGGCGCTCGGACGACAGCAGCGACGCGATCGCCTGGTCGCCGTCGTCGAAGCGCTCGGCGTCGTCGACGAGCAGCAGCACGGGGCCGCGTTCCAGGCGGATGCCGGCCAGCAGGGCGGGCACCTCGTCGGCACCGACCGCGACCCGGTCGAACGTGGCGTCCGCGAGCGGGGACCG
This sequence comes from Curtobacterium sp. MCSS17_008, assembly GCF_003234185.1. Taxonomy (GTDB): domain Bacteria; phylum Actinomycetota; class Actinomycetes; order Actinomycetales; family Microbacteriaceae; genus Curtobacterium. Next base: position 30,695 of record NZ_QKSM01000012.1, on the reverse strand, counting down.
TCGGTCGCAGATCGCCCAGACCGCCGGCCTGACGCCCTCTGCGGAGCGTGCCAGGTCGGCCAGGGCGAGGAGCACCGTGGACTTGCCGGAGCGGGCCGGGCCGGCGACGAGCACGTGCTCGCCGTCGTACACCTCGAGCGCTGCCGTACCGAGGTCGTCCTCGGCGATGCCGACCGGCAGGCGCCAGGGCTCGGTGGCGAACTGTGCCGCGGCCCCGAGGTCCTGCACGCGCACGGCGTCGGGCAGACGTCCGACCGCGCTCGTCTTCGGGGCGGTGTCCGGCCAGGCCGCGGCGACCTCGGCGACGGCCTCCGCCAGCGACACCGTCGGGGTGGCGATGTGGCTCTGGAGCTTCGTGGTCGCATCGACGTACCGGCCAGGCACGGGCGGCGGGACGTCCTTCGGGCGCACCCCGATCGACGCGTAGTCGTAGGGGTCGGCCAGGCGGAACATCCACTTCTGCGTCGTGACCTCGTCCATCGCGGACGGCACGGCCTTGGCCCGGGACGTCGAGACGGCGAAGGAGATGCCGAGCGCCGGGCCCTCCGCGTAGACGCGGTACAGCGCGTCGAGCAGCTGCTGGCCCTCGAAGTCCTGGTACTCGTCACGCAGGGCGGCGAGCCCGTCGATCAGCACGACGGCACGCCGACCACCGGGGCTCGCTCGGCGGCGCTCGAGGTCTGCACGCAGGTGCCGGAGGAACCGGGCCTGCAACTCCCCCGCACCGGCACCCGACCCGACGTAGGCGGTGGTGTGCGGCAGCTGCGCGAGCGGCGCGAGGTCGCCGGGGCCCATGTCGAGCACGAGGAGGTCCAGGTCGTCCGGGCTCGTCGTCCGCGCGAGGCGCAGTGCGACCGCGGACAGGGCGGTGCTCGTGCCGCTGCCGGGGATGCCCATGAGCACGAGGTTGCCCTCGTCGAGGTCCCAGCCGCCGGCCACCTGCCGCTGGTGGTCCGGGTCGTCCGCCAGGGCGACGGCGACGAAGCGGTCGTTCCGGGCCCCCGGTCCGGACGTCGGGAGCTCCGGGACGGCCGCCAGGTCGACGCGTTCGCCGAGGGCCTCCGGCCAGATCGGACGGGGCGCCGCGTACCCGGCGGCGTCGTTCGCCCGTCGGATCGCGTCGATGAGGACGTCGAGGTCCGTCTCGTCCGACGCGCTCGGGGCCGGAGCCGGGTGCGGCGCCGGGACGCCGAAGACGTCCGTCGGTCGGACCGACACCGCCTGCTCGACCCGCTCGTCGCGGGCACGACCGGTGACGAGGGCGGTCTGCACCGGCGTGATGTCGTCCTGGCCGAGCTTCACGAACGCACGACCGGTCTGCTGCCGACCGATGCCCGCAGCGGCGGGCACACCGATCACGTTCGTCGAGTCCTCACGGCTCTGCACGCGCAGCGCCACCCGGAGGTTCGTGTTCGCGAGGATGTCCTCGCTGACGACACCCGCCGGTCGTTGCGTGGCGAGCACCATGTGCACGCCGAGGGTCCGACCGACCGCGGCGATCGCGACGAGCGAGGTCAGGACGTCCGGGAACTCCTTCGCGAGCATGGCGAACTCGTCGACGACGAACAGCAGGCGGGGCATCGGCTCGGTCGGGTTCGTCGCGAGGTACGCGTCGAGGTTGTCGATGTCGGCGCCCGCGCTCGCGAAGACCCGCTGGCGACGCTCGAGCTCGGCCTCGAGCGCTCGGATCGCCCGGTCGGCGAGCTGCTCGTCGAGGTTGCTGATCGTGCCGATGGTGTGCGGGAGCCGCTCACACGCGGCGAAGGCCGCACCGCCCTTGAAGTCGACCAGCAGGAAGTTGAGGCGGGTCGGGTCGTTGCGGGCGGCGAGCCCGGCGACGAAGGACCGGAGGAACTCGCTCTTGCCGGAACCCGTCGTGCCGCCGACCAGACCGTGCGGGCCGTCCCGCACCAGGTCGATCTCGAGGACGCCGGACTCCGACGATCCGACCGGCGTCGAGGTGCCGGTGCGGGCCTCCCAGAGCGCGCGGATGCCCTCGGGCGTGGTGGTGTCGACGGTGGTGTCGGCAGTGCCGTGCGCCCCGCCCGCGCCCGTCCGGCCCGCGCTCGTCCGGCCCGCGCTCGTCCGGCCGAGCAGCTCGGGCAGGCGCACGAGCGACGGCAACGACGCACCCGGCACGGTGAGCTCGGGGTCGTCGAAGTGTGCGACCGCTCGGGCGGTCCGTTCGGCGGTGTCGGTGGCGAGTCCGGCGAGCACGACGTCCTCGACCCGGGTGCGGTCCTCGGGTCGGTACACGGTCGCGGCGGCATCGGTGGCGACCGTGATGATCGAGGTGCACGCGGCGGGCAGCTGCTGCTCGTTCGTCGCGATGACGATGCCGCTCACCCGCTGCCGACGCTCCCCCGGGCGGAGCGAGACGCCGGGCACCGAGCGGCCCTGGCCGAGCAGGCTCCTGGCGGGGGCGTCGCGGCCCTCGGTGAGCACCTCGGAGTCCACCACGACGAGCAGGTTCGGCGTGGGGAGTTCGTCGAGCGACTCCTTCAGCCCGCGCAGGACCGCCACGCTCTGGTCGCGCTGCGCCGACATCCACCGCGCGCCGGTGCTGCTGCCCGCGACGCGGGTGTGCGGCAGCCAGGAGGCCCAGGACCAGTCCTGCTCCCGGCCCGCGTCGCAGAAGACACCGACCGTCAGGTCCGCGGGGCCGCAGTGCACGGTCGCCTGCGCGAGCAGGCTGCGCGCGAGGGCGAGTGCACCGTCGCGGTCCCCCACGATGCCGACGACGCCCGCGTCGGACAGGTCGGCGACCACGGGGGCGGCGGTCAGGCGGCTGTCCGCGATCGCGGCCTTCGCCTCGTCCTCGAGCTTCGTCGACGCCGCACGCTGGTCGACCTCCGGCCGCCACGGTGCGTCACCGGTGCCTGCGTGCAGGCTGAGGAAGTCGTCGTCGTCCGAGCGGCGCTGCCACAGGTCGGTCGTCGGCAGGAGCGCCCGGCGCACGACGGTCGCGGGGTCGGGCACGAGGTCCTGTCGGCGGGCCGCCTCGATGGCCGCGGCGGCAGCGATCTCACCGCGGAAGGTCTCCACCGCTTCGGCGAAACGGGTCTCCTCCTCCTTGAGGTTCTTCGCGCGGCGGTGCTTCTGCTCGAACCACATGCCGATCGCGGTGACCGGGCTGAGCAGGGCGAACAGCGCGAAGCGTGGGTCACCGAGCAGGAGCACCATGGCGCCGGCGAGCACGAGCGGGGCGGCAACCGTGATCCAGCTGAACTTCGATGCCGGGGCGACGTCCTTCCGGGTCGGCGGCGAGACCGGTTCGGAGTCCGTCAGGCGCCCCGGTCGCGGCGGGCGGTTGAACGGTGCGGTGGCAGCCGGCGTGAGGTTCGGCAGCGAGCCGGCCGGCGGTACGGTCGTCTCCCGGAGCTCGGGACGGACCAGCAGGACGGCCCCGCCGACGATGACGCTCGTGGTCCCGGTGAGCAACACGCCCTCGTCGTCGATCCGCTCGCCCGCGATCACCGTGCCGTTCGTCGAGCCGGCGTCGCGCACCCGGACGCCGTCCTCCTCGCGCTCCACGGTGCAGTGATCCCACGACGCGCTCTCGGTCGGCAGCACGACGTCCGCCTGCGGGGCCCGACCGATGACGAGCTTGCGGCTCCGCGGCACCGGCACGACGAGGCCGGTGTCGAGGCCGCCGGCCAGGGTCACGCTCCAGCCGTCGATCGTGCGCGGCGGCTCCTCGGCGGTCCGTGCCACCCGTGACCCCTCGAGCAGCACGAGGTCCCGCAAGGGTGTGTCGGAGCTCGTGTGGTGTCCGTCGACCGCCAGCGTCGTGCCCGGGTCGAGCGAGGTGCCGGTCGTCGCCGCGACGAGCTCGCCCAGCGTCGAGGTCCCCGCCCACCCGTCGGCCTCGATCGTCTCACGGCGGTCGTCGAGCTCGATGAGCAGGCGCATGGTCGGTCCTCCCTGGGGTGGTGCGGCGGAGCGGGTGGGACGGGATCAGTCCGTCGAGTCGGAGAACCAGACGAGCGCGGGCGTCGCCCCGTCGTCCTCGGACGCAGCGGCGGGCCGGAGCCCGAGGTCCTGAGCGGAGGCGGCGAGCACGCCGGCCGGGTCGGCGAGGGCCTGCTGCGAGCCGAAGTCGAGCGCCGGACCGGCGAGGCCGTCGTCGGCCCCGAGGTCGAGCCCCGTCAGGGCGTCCGACACCTCGGCAGGGTCGGTGCTCCGGGCTGCGCCGACCGCCGTCACGAGGGCGACCACGGCATCGTGGCTCCGGGCGTCCGCGACCGCCGCGACCTCGTCGAAGGTCCGGTCTCCCGTCAGGTTCTCTGCGTCCGCGTCGTCGGCGAGGACCCGGACGCCGCCGAGGAACGCCGACATCGCGCGGCCCTCGGCGTCGGACGACAGGGCGCGGGCGTCGTCGGTCTCGACGCCGACGGTGCGGAACGTGCCGCTGAGGCTGCCGCCGGCCTGGGCGAGCGCCGCGGCGAACGCGGGGCTGGTGGCCTCGGGGGTCAGGACCACCGGCGCGGTGACGTTCGCCTCCTGGAGTGCGGCGACGAGGGCTCCCTGACGAGCGCCCGCGCCGCTGACCACGACGGCGTCGGAGTCCGGGGCGGCCTGTTCCGTGGTGTCCTGTGCGCTGCCGTCCTGCGCGCCTTCCTGCGCGCTGCCGTCCTGGTCGTCGGTCGACGTGGCGTCGGTCGAGCCGGCCGCGGCACCGGTCCGCTGGGCGATCGTCGTCGCGAGCGCGCCCAGGTCGGGTGCCCGCGTGGCGTCGAGGACGTGGGCGAACCGCACGCCGGACGGCGCTCCGCCCCCCAGGTCGACGAGCAGCGGGGACCCGGCGTCGCCGAGCGCGACCTGCAGCGCCGCTGCGACCGAGTCCGTGGACGGCGCGGTCGACCAGGCGTCGTCGTCGCCCGTGGTGTACGGCGCGACGACCGGGATGCCGGCATCCGCGGCGGCGGCGAAGGCACCGCGGACGTGTTCGCCGGACGTCGCCACGACGATGCCCGAGACACCGTCGGAAGCGAGCGCCTCGACTGCCTTGCGGGCGCCGTCGACGGAGCCCCCGTCGTTCTTCGTCACGAGTTGCACGTCGGTGCCGCCGAGCTCCAGTCGACGCTGTGCGACGAGCGCTCCCTGAGCGGCGTCGTCCCACTGGGCGCCCTCGCCGTCACCGAGCGTGACCACGACGCCGATCTTCGTGCCGTCGGGGACGTGTGCGACGTCGATCGGCACCGGGGCCGTCGCGGAGACCGCCTCGGCCGGGGTCGATGCCGAGACGCGCACTGCGAGCACCGCGGTGACGACGGCGGCGACCACGAGGACGGCGACCGCGACGATGATCGCGGTCCGGCGACGCTTGCGGGTCCGGGCCGCGTCGGTCGCTGCGGCCGTGGCCGGCTCGTCGGTGCGCTGCTCGTCGGGGGTCGACTCCGTCGACTGGTCCTGCACGTGGCTCATCGCTCGGCTCCGATCCGGAAGGCGTAGAGCGTCGTCGACGTCGCGCTGGACGGCACGTCGAGACGGAATGCGGGGAGCTTCGCCGCTCGGTCGAGCGACGCACGGAACTGCTCCTGCTGCAGGAGGATGCCGGCGACGTCCTCGGCGCGGACGTTCGCGTAGCCCGAGGCGTTCTGCGACGCGAGGGCCAGCTGGTAGTCGGCGGAGTCGGACTTCGCCGCGCTCGTCGCCATCGCGCCGAGGATGCCGGAACCGTTGACCTTGCGGTCGCCCAGGTCGAGCATCACGCGGTTGAGGTCGCCGGTGAGCAGCGTGCTCGCGCCCTCGACGTCGCGGACGGAGGCGCTGGTGCTCGCGTCGATGCGCTGCAGGCTCGCCGCGGTCTGCTCGTCCACCGCCGAGGCGAGGCCGCTGCTCTGCTCCTCGAGCGAGCCCTTCTGCTCGTCGATGGTGCCCTTCGACTGCTTCGTCACGTCGTCAGCCGTGGACCGGAGACCGGCGATCGACTTGTCGAACGCGTCACGAACCTCCGACGCATTCGTCGACGCGGACTTCGACACGTCCGTCACACGTTCGTCGAGCAGCGCCCGGATACTCGACTCCACGCCCTTCTGCTGGTCGTCCGCAGTCTCCCGGAGCTTTTCCTTGACCTCGTCCTGCTGGGCTTTCAGATCGTTGAGATCCGCACTGACAGCGTTCGACTGGGCGACCGCAGCATCGATATCGGTCTTCAACTCATCGAGCTGAGCGGCGGCGCCCACACCGTCCGAGCCCGCACGTCGGACCTCCTCCACAGCCGTACGAACGGCCGCGACTCGATCACCAAGGTCGACGAAGGCTCGACTGAACTGGCTCTCCGGCTTGTCCAAGTCGGTCGACTGCGCAACCTCATTCCAAGTGGCTGCCTGATCCTTCAGGCGCTGCTCCAGCGGCTCGGAGAACGGGAACGGAGGCTTCAGCGCCCCGGGACCGTCCTCCGACTCGTCGCATGGAGTTTCCGTCAGGTAAGCCCGCAGGTCGTCCGCCTGTTCCTCAGTCAGACCAGAAGCCGGGCCGCCGATGATGGGAAGGTCGATCTCGGAAGCACCGTCGTTTTCGCGCTTCGTGACGAGCGCACAGATGGCATCGGCGAGTGCCGCATTCTGCGCTTGCATCGAAACGGCATAGGAGAAATCGTCGGCAACGCCGACGATCTTCCGAGCAGCGTCAGCCTTGCCGTGGACTGCGCTGATGTCCTCCCTGAGCCTTTCGATGCTCTGCTCGACGGCATCGATGCTCGCGTTCAGTTCGCGGAGAGAATCGTCGAGCGACCCTGACGCGGAACCGGCCTGTGCCGCGAGGTCCGAGAGCGCCTTCTGCAGGGCTGAGACCGTGTCAACCGCGGCATCGGCCTTCTCTGTCTGGAGGGAGTCCGCGAGCGCCTTCCCGCTGCTGGTGACGACGAGGGCACTCTCCGTGATGTCCTTCGAGGACAAGAAGAGCGCACAGGTGAAGGACGTGGAGCCCTCAGGGCAGACAGCGTCGGTGGGGTCTGCGGGACCGATGGAAGCCGCAAGATCGCTGGTGAGCTCCTGCTTACATGCCTCGCTCGCCTCGGCGTAGCCCTCGAGCTGTGCGGACACGCGCAGCAGGTTCCCGTAGACGCTCGAGCCCGCCGCACCGGTCTGCGGCACGGCGTTGCATCCGTCGTCTTTCAACACGGGCTTCGGGGCGGTCGCCGAGGTGTCGCCGAGCAGCGCGTCCAGGCTGCCGGTCGTCTGCTGCAGCTGCTGCAGGACGGTCGACTGCGTGGCCTGCACGGTCGAGCCGAGGTCCCCGTTCAGCGAACCGAGCTCGCCGGACAGCGACTGAATCGTGCTCGCGAGCGAGGCGCTGCTCTCCTGCAGCCGCTCGGCGGTGCGCACGCCGAGGGTCTCGGACGTCGACTCGAGGTTGGTGCGGACCTCGGTGATCGTGCCACCGGCACGGGCGAGGACCTCGTTGACCTGCGCGATGAGGTCGATCGTCCGGCGCTGCAGTGCGAGCTCGGAGTCCGTCTCGGACCCGAACGCTCCGTTCATCACGCCGGTGCTCGAGAGGTCCGTCGTCAGCCCGGGCTGCGCGGCGATGTCGATCGCGGGCGTCGAGAAGTCGCGGACGTCGGCGACCAGGTGGAGCGTGCTGCTCGCACCCGAGGTCGGCGGTGCCAGGAGGCGACCCCACTGGACGACGGCATCACCGGACGGGTCCGTGCTCACGACGCCGTCGGTGGCCGCCCCGCCGTCGACCGACTCGGTCACGATGCGGTCGGGTGCGACCCCCTCGAGCACGGTCGATGCGGCGACGCTGAACGGTGCGCCGACCAGGGCCGGGGTGGAACGGGAGGCTCCTGCGACGTCGTAGGACAGGTTCTCCGACCGGACCGTCAGGTTCTCGACGGTCACGTCGATCTCCACACGCCCCGAGTACCCGTCGAGGTCTGCGAGGTCCGTCCCCGACCGCTTGTCCGTCGTGTACTGCGTGGTGATGCGGAGGGGCAGGTCACCCGCTGCCTTCGTCACGTCGTGGTCGACGGTCTTCGAGGACGACCGCTTGCCGGCGACCGAGATCGTCGTGTCCGACACGGCGTTGACCGCGCCGTTCGTGGTGAGCGTCGTGTCGACGGTCTGCAGCACGCGCGACGGATCGGTGACCTGGTCCTGGTCGGCGGTGCACCCCGCGAGGACGAGCGCGACGGCGCCCGTCACGGCCACCACCCCTGCGATGCGGCTCCCTCGCTGGATCCCGGTTCCCCCGGCGCGCGTCAACGTCACGATCGTCCCCCTCAAGAATCGACTGCGTGCTCGATCCTAACCGCTGAAATACCGTGAGGTTCCGTCCTCCCCAGGAGAAGACCACCCCCGTTCGAGCCACAGGACAGCGACATACGAACTTGCGGACGGTTCCGGAATTGATACTCTGCACAACGCAACTGGGGGGACCGCGAACGCCGATCGCGTTCGGGGATGCAAGATCGAGTGGCCGACCGTTCTGAACGTGTCGGTCGGCCACTCGGTTCAGTGGCCGCGGCACGAGGGGGAGAACACGTGTGGATCACGATCACGTCCGTGGGCATCGCGATGATCGCGGCGTTCGTCATCACGAGGTCCGTGACGGCCGCGACGCGGAACAGTGACCGCCGCCGCCGTGAGCGCGGGGAGTCGCTGCCCAACGAGGAGGGCGCGGTCGTCACCGTCCGACTCCGGACCTTCCAATGGGTCCTCATCCGCGTCGTCAGCATCCTCTTCGTCGTGGTCGGTGCACTGCTGTCGCTCGGCGCCGCCACGATGATCTCGACCGGCGTCGAGCCCAGCCTCGTCATCGTGGCGATCATCCTCCTGCTGGCAGGCATCGGGGGCGTCGTGCTGTCCCGCTCGATGCGCCGAACGCGGGTGCTCGCGATGGACGACCACCTGCTGGTGCGACAGGGGTTCCGCCCAGAACGTCGCGTCGACCTGGGCGAGATCGCTGCGATCCTGCCGATCGCGAACCAGTACGGCGGCCTGCAGGCGCGCGACACTACGGGGACGCGGCTCTTCCACGTGATGGGTCTGGCCCGCGGCTACGCGGAACTCGAGGCGTACCTGCAGGAGCGCGTCGTCCGCCCTCGCGCGACGGCCCCCGCAGCGCTCGGACCGAACGGCGTCTCGGTCCCGCCCTGGCGCGGTGTCGCGTGCAGCGCCGACTGGACCACCGCTCCGCTCGGCCCTGGCGGTCGCCTGCATCCGGTCATCCGGCTGTTCGTCGGAGGCGACGTCGTCGTGCTGCACATCTCCGAGGTCCGGGCGCTCATCGACGGCCGGAGGGCGGTCGCTGAGTCCGACTCGCAGCCCCTCGCGTTCCTTGCCAGCCCTGCGCTCGTCGACCCGTCATCGCTCGGCGGTCGGCAGTTGGCCGGTCTGCCGCCGGAGAGCCTCGCGCTCCTGTACGACGCGCAGGACGCACCGGCGGTCGTGCTCCGCGACGGCGACGCCCTCACGTTCCGCGCGTGGGTGAGCGGGCTTCCGCGCTGACCGTCGGCGCCTGATCCCACGACCCGGTCTGGAGGCGCGGTGCAGGCCCGACGGACGACTCACTCTGTCGGGTCGGTCGCCTCACTCTGTCGCCAACTGCTCCTGCAGGGGTTGCGTGATCACTCGGCCGGCGTGCGCGGCTCGCGGGGCGACTGCGCGACGCTCGGCGGGAAGACTCCGGCGCGGTGGGCTGACGCGACACCCTCGGCCAGCCGTCGAGCGCGCCGTCGAGCGGCGAGCACCTGTCGTCTGGCCTTCGCCCAACGCCGGGTGTGCCTGGTCCGGATCCTCCGCGTGATGCCCTCGACCGTCTGCACCGCGAGGAGCGGCGCCCCGACGGCCAGCAGCGGCAGTGCGGTGAATGCGTAGTTGCGACCGTCGTCGACATTGCGCACGAACATCCCGTGCAGTTCCTCAGAGCGGACCCCGGCGGTCGTCGGATCGTCCGGGTCGACCATGATCACCAAACGCTGCCCGACGCGGTAGAAGTCGGGATCACTCGACACCGCGTACTCGTCGAGCGCCGTCTCGTACTCCACGCCCTCGTACCGTTGCCGCGTCACCGGCGTGTACTCAGTGTGCCCACGTCCCTTGTAGCCCGTGTAGTGCACACGTTCCACGTCCACGACCTCGCCACTGACGACGACCCCGGTCCGGCGGAGCGCGTCGTCGTAGCGCAGTGTTCCTGCCCCCTCGCTGTGCAGGAGCGCCCCGATCGCGGCGACGCAGAACGCACCGATGCACAGCATGAACGGGCCGAGCTCGCGCAGCCACTCCCCGCCAGCCGTGCGCAGCTCGCGGCCCGTCGTCTCCTTGCGCCTCCGACCCCCGACGCTCGGCAACAGCACCCTGGCGAGGAACGCACCGCCGAGCACCGCGGGCAGCCATCCGTACTGCAGCGGCCCCCAGTCCGACGCATGCTCGACCAGGACGCCGAGCACCACGAAGCTCCCGAGGAACAGCACCGTCGGCACGAGGCAGCCCGCCGCGCCGATGCGGACGAGCGCCGCGCCGTGAGCGAGCCCGACGACGGAGACGATCGCGAACGCCCAGACCGGGACGTCGAAGTGCTCGACCTCGATCCACGCACTGCTGGTCAGGGCCACCGCCGCGAGCAGGGTGTGGAAGACCCGGCGTGCTGGGGTCACCGCGCGTCAGTCCTGCCGCTCGGGTGTCAGCAGTCGGCGGTGGTGACCGCGAAGTCGATAGTGCGGTCGGTGCCCTCGAAGACGTACGAGTAGCGCATCACGATCGCCTTCGACAGCAGGTCGCGCGACTCCTTCTTCTGGCAGACGTTCGACACGACCGACGACTTGAGGTCCGCCGCGGTCAGGCTCGCCGGATCGACCGAGGAGTCGATCGTGTAGGCGTAGTCGAGCTCCGCGCCGTCCGCTGTCACGCCGTCCCACCGCGTGACCTCGTCGAGTTCGAGCGGGAACGTGTAGTTCTCGTTGACCTGCTTCGCCGCTTCGGTCGCGAGCGCCGACGGCGAGGGCTCCGCGGTGGCGTTGAAGAGCGCGCGGACGCCCACGGAGGCACCGACAGCGGCGAGGACGGACACGACCGGGATGAGGATGCGGAGCGCGACGCTCTTCCCCTTCTTCTCCGGGGTCGGCGGCTGCCAGGCGGGGACACCGGAGCCGGTACCGGCGTAGGGCTGCTGCTGGTACCCGGGCGTCTGCTGGTCCGGCTGCCCGAAGCCGGGTGCCTGCTGCTGGTTCGGCTGCCCGAAGCCGGGCGCCTGCTGGTTCGGCTGCTGGCTCGGCTGCTGGAACCCGGGCGTTTGCTGGTCCGGCTGCGCGTTGTTCGGCTGCCAGTCGCCGGGCTGCCCGTTGTTCGGCGTCGTCATGATGGTCCTTCGCGGTCAGCACTCACGCGCCGGACGTCCCCGAAGTTCCGTGCTCCTGCCGCCCCGCGGCCGGTCGTACACGCCCCCTCGAGCGCCGGCGCCCCCTGTGCGCGGTACTCGATGTCAGGCGCCGGCAGGGCCAGCACCTGCATCCAACGTATCAGGTGGGGATGGCTCCGATCCGGCTCCCGCCCCCGACACGGTCAACCGCGGCAGCATCGCCGCATCGGGTCGCTTCGCGTACGAAGACGGCCTGTCGCACGCGGTGGAGCAGATCCCTCAGCTCGTAGGAACCGCGACCGACCGTGAAGCACCACCTTCCACCAGCGTCGAGACGTCGGGTCGTCTGCTCGATGTTGGCGCCCGTCACGCCCCAGCGGAGCGCGAGCGGCCCGCAGTCCTCCGTCTTGATGGCGATCCCCAGCGTCGAGGCTCCGACGCCTCGCGACGAATACGAGGAGTCGGTGCTCGGCTCCGCCGACGAGACCGAGCAGACAATCTTGATCTGATGGCCAGCGTCGTAGCTCTTCAGCGTGATCGGTCCGACGTAAAGGAACAGGGCCGGGACGACCAGGAACACCACGAGCAGCAGCGCGGCGACGACGCGCCCGCGCAACACGCGCCTGTCCATCGTTCTCAGCCTTCCTCGAGCCGCGGCTCAGGGGCAGCCATCGCCTCTGCGATTCCCCGATCTGTCATCGGCCGACACCGCTGTGAGGCAGATCGCGATCGTGGAGCCGACGAAGCAATGCCCCAAGTACCCAACCAGCCATGATCCCGAGGAACCAGACCCGAACAGAGAGCACCGCTCCGACGAGGACGAAGCGGGTCAGGATCGGACCGAGAAAGAAGAGCAAGACGGCCCCCGCCACGGTCCAGCCCGACCCGATGAACGCAAGCACTCCCGTTATCACGATCGCGATCGCCAGGTTGAGCAGGACGATCGAGAGCGTCACCTGCGAAAGACCGAGCACCATCGCGGCGCTTATCGCGAACGCGACGAGCACGAGATTGCCAAGCACTGCACTATTCGTCAGAGGACGGTAGACCCGCACCATCTTGACCTCAGCAGCCAACCTCACTCCGCTCCCTGCCTTGACGCCACCGCCGGTCCCATCGGGCCTCCGCCTCCCGCGCCGGGAGCGACACTGCGCGATGGGCGCCCCCATGATGCGGGCACATGGAGGAAGCAGGTAGCGGTCGCGCCGCAGATGCACCGGTTTTCCTCGATAGTCACTCGGCGTCATCCCGTGAAGGTTCGCAGCCAATCACGCCATCGCGACTGCGAAGTCAATCGATACAGACGGTCAAGAGATTCCTTGTACCTGGTTGTCGCCTCGACATCCGGTTTTCCTGTGGCATCGGTCAACACAACGCCGAGTGGGCCTCCAGCCCCAGCCGAAACGGACTCGTGTATTGCCCGGATCAGCGCGACCCGTTCAACCCCTTCGTCGCTCCTAAGCGCCGCCGCCTGTTGCTCGTACCAGCGAGCGGCCTGTACATGGTGCGCCCCGCGCAGGTAACCGCTGACCTCTGCGCAAAGCCGGGACACTTCCTCGTAGTTCGTACTCATTGGTCCTCCGATCACGGCACCAGCGACCAGTATCCCTTCACGTCCGTGGCAGCGTAGCCGCCGGGCACGTACGTCTGATTCGTGCCACCCCGCCAGTAGTCGCCATCAGCGCCAGTCTGTGGAGCAGTCAAACCCTTGTAAGCAGGCATCTTCTTCGTGAACTCTGCAGCGAAACCAGCGTTCTGAATCGAATCCTGACCGCTACTCGCCCACCTGTATGGAAGCGCCTTGTCTTCGCGCACCTGGCTGACGCTTCTGGGCATGTCCGTGGACCAGAAATTACCCGAATGGAACCCGTTCACATCTCCTGAACGGAACATCGTCGTTCCTTCCTTCACGTAAGTCGACCGGTACAGTCCCCCGGCGAAGGTCGACGCATCCGCGCGCGAGAGCCACTTCGGTCGGTACGCAGTGGAACCGCCACTCAAGGCTCCGATTGTGGCCTGCGTCGCGGTGGCCTGAACAAAGCCGTTGACGGTGTGGGGCCCGGGCGAGGTCGCGTAGTTGAGCGCTCCCGTACCACCGCCTTCCACCATGCCGCTTGCCGCCCCAGTCGCGGCACGGGCCGCGAGTCCCGTTCCCATCTTCGCGGCGAGTGCGGCACCCGTTCCCGCTCCGAGCGCCCCTGTTGCGGTCCCGATGAGAGCGTCCTTCCCGACGGTGCCCCAATCGACTTGCCCAGTTGTGGCTTTCTGCGAAGCCACCGAGATCCCGCCGCTCATCAGTCCGCCTGCCAGTGCCATCGCCGCAATCCCGGCAGGGCCTCCGATCCCCGTTGCCATGAGCGCAATCCCGCCCACGATGGCGACTCCGGCGGCGATGTACTCCCAGTTGTCCCCGACCCAGTTCGCAGCCCGCGACAGGAAGCTCTGGTTCGCATCCCGGTACGCCGCCAGGTCCTTGTCCGTCGCCGGTCGGAGCCCCAGGGGGTCGATCGCGTGCATCGGGTCGTTCCCGGCGTACGAGTACGGGTTCCCCGACCACGCTGCGCCGAGTACGGGCGCCAACGGGTCCGTCGACAGGAAGCCCCGCGCCGCCGGGTCGTACACGCGCGCCCCGAGCCACTCCAGCCCCGCGATCGACAGCCCGCCGTCAGCGGTGAGCGAGACGCCAGTGGGCAGCGCCGTTCCCTCGACCGATGCGAGCACCGCCCACGGGTCCGATGCATCCGTTGGACGCGCACTCCGCCAGCCGGCGGTCGACCAGGCGTCTCCGAGTGCGACCGCGCCGCCCGGCAGGTCGAGCACGCTCTCCCCGCCGATCGACACCATCGCCGGCAGGGCCGCAGCGGAGTCCCACCACACCTCGGCTCCGCCGACCTCGGCGAGCTCTCCGAGCACGTCGATCCATGCCTCGACCCGACCGGTCTCGCCGTACGAGCGATCCCGCGAGACGACGGCGGTCAGGGACCCGAGGTCGGACCACGCGTACTCGGTGGTCGAACCATCGGGGTGGGTGCGACGTACCCGTCGGCCGAGTCCGTCGTACAGGTACTCCGTCCGCTCCCCGCCCCGGACGGACGCGACGAGTTGCCCGGCCGCGTCGTACTCGAAGGTCGTCTCATCACCGGCGACGACCTCGCGGAGCAGCCGCCCGCCGTCGCCGAACTCCCACACGGATTCGCCCGCGCGGACGAGTTGCCCAGCCGCGTCGTACTCGTACTCGACACGTCCGTCCGGACCGTCGATCGCCGTGATCCGGCCCTGGTCGTCGCGCTCGATGCGCGTGACGGTTGCGCCCTCCGGCGTCGTCGTCGTGTGCGCGACCAGCGCGCCGCGCTCGTACGACCACGACTGGACGACGTCGCCGGTCGACGCCTGCACGATCCGGCCTGCTGCGTCGTAGGCGAAGGTCGCCGCGGCGAGCCCCTGCCGCTCGACCGCTACAGCACGACCCACTGCGTCGCGGTGCCACTCGGTCCGCATGCCCGCCGGGTCGATCCGCGCGGTCCGGTTACCGTCGGCGTCGTACTCCCACCGCACGGAGCGTCCTCCACGGCTCCGACGGACGAGGAGCCCTCGGCGGTCGTACTCGAGCTCGTGGTCGACCGTCCGACCCGCACCACGCGTGTGATCGGTGACGACGACGGTGCGGTCGACTGCGTCGCGTCGGGTCTCGCTCACCAGCTGTCCGTCGACCAGGACCTCGGTCGCGCGGCCTGCTGCATCGAAGGTCCAGCCGGTGGTCCGGCCTTCGGGGTCGGTCTGCTCCACCTGGCGACCGGCCGCGTCGTACCGCGCCGTCGTCTCACGGCCGAGCGGGTCGACGACCGCGACCACGCGGTCTGCTGCGTCGTACCGACGCCGCGTGACACCGCCGGCAGGGTTCGTCACCTCGGTCAGCCGGCCCCGCTCGTCGTAGGCGAAGCGGGTGGTGCCCCCGAGCCCGTCGACGGCCTCGACCAGCTGCCCCGCGGCGTCGTAGCGGAACCGTCGCTGACCGAAGCGTGCGTCGTGGCTGGAGACGAGCCTCCCGGCCCGGTCGTAGCGGTACCGGCTCGTACCGGACCCCGCGGTCGTCTGCGCGACCACGCGGCCGACCGCGTCGTAGGTGGTCTCCTCGACCTCGCCGGTAGGCAACGTGCGGGCGACGACGCGGGAGTCCGCATCGTACGTGAGCGTCGTCCGCGCTCCCGTGGCGTCGACCGCTGCGGACGGGCGCCCGCAGGCGTCGTACTCGTAGGTCGAGCGGGCGCCGGACGGGCTGACGACCGCGGTCACCCGACCACCCAGGTCGCGCTCGATGCGCGTCAGGCCGCCCTCGCCGTCGACGAGCTCCACGGGCCGTCCGGCTGCGTCGTACGTCACCAGCTCGGATCCGGTCTCGTCACTCGTCTGTTCGACGGGTCGCCCGAACTCGTCGAAACGGAACGTGGTGGCGGAGAACGCGTCACGCAGCGTCGCGACGCCGGTCGCAACGTCCCGTGCGACCTCCTGCCGCACGCCGGTCGGGTCGACGGTGGCGGCGAGGCCTCCGTTGGCGTCGTACTCGCGCCGCCACGTGGCACCCGTCGGATCGGTGACGGCCTGGAGGCGCGACAACCCGTCGTGCGCGAACGTCCAGACCGCGTCACCCGGCAGGGCGAGCGCGGCGACGTTCCCCTGGTCGTCGAAGGTCCGCGTCACCCGCCGACCCAGGGGGTCGACGGTGGTCGCGAGCTCACCGTTCGCCGCGTACTCGAAGGTGGTACGGGCACCGAGCGGATCGGTGACCGCCGCGACCCGCCCACCGGCCGTGTACTCGTACCGCCACACGGCACTATCGGCATCGCGGCGCTCGACGAGGAGCCCCGCCGCGTCCCAGCGGTACTCGGTCCGGGCACCGGACGGGCTGACCGCGGCGACCGGACGACCAGCGGCGTCGCGCTCGATCCGAGCCGTGTCCCCCACCGCGTTCGTGGTCGCGACCAGCTCGCCGAAGTCGTCGTGCTCGAGGTCGAGGACGACGCCGGTCGGGTCGACCACGTGGGTCAGGACCCCGTGCGTCCACGTGAGCTCGGTGCGACCACCGACCGGGTCGACGATGACGGACGGGTCACGGTCGTCATCGCGGTACTCGTAGGACACGACCGCGCCGGCCTCGGTGACGACGGTCGTCACTCGGTCCTCGTCGTCGTACCCGTAGGTGATGTCGCCGCCTGAGGGGGTCACCGTGCGGGTCCTCCGACCGCGCTCGTCGTACGCGTGGACCGTGACGGAGCCGTCGCGTTCGGTGGCCGACACCAGGTTGCCGTGCCGGTCGTAGCTCATCGACTGACGGTGATCGTCCGAGTCGATGAGGCCGACGAGCCGACCCTTCGCGTCCGCGATGTAGGAGTTCGCGCGCGAGCCGTCGTGGTCGGACACGACCGTGACGCGACCGGGCAGGTAGGCGAAGCGCACGGCTCGGCCGTGCGGGCTGACCTGCTCGACCACACGGCGCTGGTCGTCGTAGGTGTTGTCGACCTCGACGACCCCGGCAGCCGACGTCACGGTGACGATGAGGTCGTCGTCGTTCCACCCGTAGGCGCGGGTGCCGACGGGGTCGGTCACGCTGACGAGCCGCCCGCGGTCGTCGTAGCCGTACTCGACGCGTCGCCCGTCCGACGCGCGGAGGACCGCGACGCGTCCGTCCAGGTGGTCGATCTCGACCCAGCGGCCGCGCTCGTGCTCGAGGCGGGTCACGCGGTCGTCGGCGCCGCGGACGACCCGGACGCCCGTGCCGGTGCCGCCGCGCTGCCCCGTCCAGAGACCGGACGGGGTGAAGTCGATCCGGCCGCCGGCGTTGTCGCGCACGACGAGCAGGTCGCCCTCGGCGGCGAGCCAGCGGTTCTCGCCGACACCGCGGTCCCAGCCCTCGCCGGAACGCGGGAAGCGGATCTGCCGGCCGTCGGCACCGACGAACGTCGCTCCCTCGTCGTCGAGGAGCAGGCGCGTCTCGAGGATCGACGACCAGCCGGGGCCGAAGAGCCCGACGTGCTCGTCGAGGGAGTTGTACATGCGGGTGACCTCGAGCGAGGCCGAGGCACCGGTGAACCCGAGGTCGAGCTCCGGCTCGAGGAAGTTGCCGGTCGTGGTGTTGACCGGATCCATCGAGAAGCCCGTCGTGGGCTGGGCGCCGTACGCCGACGGCGGCTCGAACTGCAGGTCCTGCCGGGTCTGGGAGACGCCGGCGGCAGCGAGGGCTGCGGCGAGCGCCGAGTCCGCGACCGTCGAGACGTTGCCCTCGCCCCCGGCCGCGGCGAAGGCGTCCGCGATCGTGGTCGCCCACTTCGCGTCCTGGTCGTTCGCGTCGAGCCACTGCTCGAAGGCGCTGACGACCCCGTCTGCGTCGATGTGGCCCCACGAGCACCGAGCGGCGAAGTCGGTGAGCTTCCCCCGCAACGCCGAGGGCCGACCGTCGAGAGCGCTGTTCAGCGTCGTCGAACCGGTCGAGAACGATCGGAGGTCGCTCGGGCGCGCCGAGGAGGTCCCGCCGCCACCGCCACCGCCCGAACCGGGGTCGGGGGTCTCACGGGGCTTCGGGCGCACGTCCGGCTGCTCGAACTTCGGCGCCGGTTCGTTCTTGATGTCCGGCATCGGGTCGTAGTGGAAGGTGTCGTTCCAGAAGTCTTGGAAGCCGTTCCGCTCGTCCTCGCGCGCCTGCCACTCGCGTGCTCGTCTGCGGTTCTCCCGCTCCTTCGCCGCAGCTTCCTTCATCTGGCCGACCCAGCCGGCGACGGTCTCCAGCGCGTCCGAGATCCGGCCGGCATCGGCGTCGGCGACGTCTGCGTTGGCCGAGAACAACTGGGCGAACCGACCGCGGAACTCCTGCGACGCGGTGGAGACGTAGGAGCGGCGGGACCCTCGCTGACCGTCGATCGCTCCGGCAGCCGACTTCAATGCGCTCTGCAGCGCATCCGCCGTCGCGTCGTCGAACTCGATCGGATCCATGTTGGCGTGGATCTGGGCCATGGTCGTTCCCCCCGGAGCTGGTGCTGGTCGCGCTGGTCGTGCTGAACGTACTGATCGTGCCGGCCCTGCTGGCCGCACGGGTCGTGCTCGTGCTGCGGTGCGGTCGGCCCCCGACCGCGAACGCCCGGCCCACCCTGACGGTGGACCGGGCGTCGAGTGGGTGCTTACGCGCCGCCACCCGCGGTGAAGATGTCCTGCGAGATCTTGTCGAGCTGCGTGCGGAGCTGCTCGAGCTCGGTCTTCGCCTTGTCCAGCGCAGCCTTGGTCTCGGGCCAGGTCGAGCCGCGGAACGTCGAGGCGAGCGGACCGTCCCACACGTTCGAGTCGGACAGGATGCGCCCCTGGGCGTCGAGCTGCGAGATCTGGTCGGTGAAGCCGCCGTTCACGATCGACTGGATCTGACGGATGGCGGTCTTCGCCTGCTCGGTGGAAAGGACACGCGACATGGTCAACCTCATTCTCTTGGTACCTGCACCCCCGCGCAGTGGAATCCCCCCGGAGGCCTGAACGCCGCCCACCATACCCGCCGAACCCACCAATGTCACCGTCCGTATATCGTGACGTTTCCTCCCCCAGTCCGATGGGCACGCCCCGAGGACTCGGCAGACGCTCCTGCACAGGGCGGCCGTTCACGGCGGGTTTCCACAGCGTCCATGTGCGCTCCTCCGGGCGGAGGGGGCTGGTGGCAGGATGTCGGCATGGACACCGAACCGCAGCTCGACGGCGACTCCGTCGCTCCCGACCTCGACGACTTCGACGAGGTCGTCGAGATCGAGCACGAGTCGCTCCCGTCGGACCGCTACTTCGACCGCGAGCTGAGCTGGCTGCGTTTCAACCAGCGCGTGCTCGAACTGGGCGAGGACCGCACGCAGCCCCTGCTCGAACGGGCGAACTTCCTGGCGATCTTCGCGTCCAACCTCGACGAGTTCTTCATGGTGCGCGTCGCGGGTCTGAAGCGTCGCATCGACACCGGTATCGCCGTCCCGACCAACGTCGGTCGTGCTCCGAGTGACGTCCTCCGGGACATCGCGGGGAAGGCGCACGAACTGCAGGACCGGCACGCCGCCGCCTTCATCGACTCGCTGAAGCCCGACCTCGACGCAGCGGGCATCCACATCGAGCACTGGTCCGACCTCGACGAGGCCGACCGGCTCCGCATGCGGGAGTACTTCAACGACCAGATCTTCCCGGTGCTCATGCCGCTCGCGGTCGACCCGGCACACCCGTTCCCCTACATCTCGGGCCTGTCGCTGAACCTGGCAGTGCGCGTCCGGAACCCCAAGTCGCAGCGGCAGGAGTTCGCGCGCCTCAAGGTGCCGCAGAACTTCTCCCGCTTCATCGCGCTGCCCGACGACGGGTCCGGCCGCTTGCGCTTCATCCCGCTCGAGGACCTCATCGCGAACCACCTCGACGACCTGTTCCCGGGGATGGAGGTCCTCGAGCACCACGTCTTCCGCATCACCCGCAACGAGGACGTCGAGATCGAGGAGGACGAGGCCGAGAACCTCATCCAGGCGCTCGAACGCGAGCTGCTCCGTCGCCGCTTCGGTCCGCCCATCCGCCTCGAGATCACCGAGGACATGGATCCGGTGACCCTCGACCTGCTCGTCCGCGAACTCGACATCACCGAGCAGGAGGTCTACCGGCTGCCGTCGCCGCTCGACCTCGGCGGCCTGTTCGAGATCGCGAAGATCGCACGGCCCGACCTGCACTACCCGCGCCACGTGCCCACGACGCCCGTGCAGTTCCAGCCGGGCGAGCCGAACACCAAGCCCGACCTGTTCCGCGCCATCGCCTCGCGCGACGTGCTCGTGCACCACCCCTACGAGTCCTTCGCGACGAGCGTCCAGGCCTTCCTGGAGCAGGCGGCCGCCGACCCGAACGTCCTGGCGATCAAGCAGACGCTGTACCGCACCTCCGGTGACAGCCCCATCGTCGAGGCCCTGATCGACGCCGCCGCCGCGGGCAAGCAGGTCCTGGCGCTCGTCGAGATCAAGGCGCGCTTCGACGAGCAGAACAACATCACCTGGGCCCGGAAGCTCGAGAAGGCCGGCGTCCACGTCGTCTACGGCCTGGTCGGACTGAAGACGCACTCGAAGCTCGTCCTCGTGATCCGGCAGGAGGGTGGCACGCTCAAGCACTACAGCCACATCGGCACCGGCAACTACAACCCGAAGACCTCGCGCATCTACGAGGACATGGGCCTGTTCACCGCCGACGACACGGTGGGCAAGGACCTGACCCGTCTGTTCAACGAGCTGTCGGGCTACGCGATCGAGAAGAAGTTCAAGCGTCTGCTCGTCGCGCCGCTGCACCTCCGCAAGGGGCTCGTGAAGCGCATCCAGGCCGAAGCCGCGAACGCCCGGGCCGGCAAGCCGTCGGGCATCCGCATCAAGGTCAACTCGATGGTCGACGAGCAGGTCATCGACGCCCTCTACCTCGCGAGCCAGGCCGGCGTACCGGTCGACGTGTGGGTCCGCGGCATCTGCTCACTCAAGCCCGGGATCGAAGGGGTCAGCGAGACGATCCGCGTCCGGAGTGTCGTCGGCCGGTACCTCGAGCACTCGCGGGCCTTCGCGTTCCACAACGACGGCGACCCTGTGGTCTTCATCGGCTCGGCGGACATGATGCACCGCAACCTCGACCGCCGCGTCGAGGCCCTCGTGCGGCTCGCCGACCCGGCGCACGTGGCCGAGGTCGAGGAGATGTTCGACCTCGCGATGGCCGAGACGACGAGTTCGTGGCACCTCGAGTCCGACGGCGAGTGGACACGCCACTCCACCGACCCGGACGGACGTCCGCTCGACGACGTGCAGAATGTGCTCATGCGGAAGATCTCGGCCCGGAAGCGCTCGGCTCGGTGAGCGGCGGCCCCACGGGGCCCGTCGTCGCGGCGGGCGCGGTCGTCTGGCGCGAACGGGACGGCGTCCCGCTGGTGCTGCTCGTCCACCGGGACCACCACCAGGACGTCTCCCTGCCGAAGGGGAAGGTCGACCCCGGCGAGAGCGTCCCGACGACCGCGGTGCGTGAGATCGCCGAGGAGACCGGGTACCGCGTCCACCTCGGTGCACCGCTCGGGACCGCCGAGTACGTGCTGCCGAGCGGCCGCGACAAGGTGGTGCACTACTGGTCGGCCCGCGTCGGTTCGAAGGAGTACGAGCGCGCCGGCAAGTTCCACCCGAACGACGAGGTCGCGGCGATCGAGTGGGTGCCCATCGACCGGGCGCGCGCACGGCTCACCTACGAGCGTGACGTCGCGATCCTCGACCGGTTCGCCGAGCGGGTGGCGGCCGGGGAGCACCGGACCTTCGCCCTGATCGCCCTCCGGCACGCGAAGACCGTGCCCGGCTCCGACTGGGACGGCCCGGACGCCACGCGACCGCTGCTGCCCGTCGGGCGGTCGCAGGCCAAGGCCGTCGCCGCGCCGGTCGCGGCCTTCGGTCCGAAGAAGATCGTCAGCAGCACGGCGGCACGGTGCCTCGCGACCGTCGAACCGCTCTCGTCACGGACGAAGGTCGGCGTCACGAGCACGACGGACATCAGCCAGGACGCCCACGACCGCGGCGCCGCCGACGTCAAGGGCGTCGTGCAGAAGCGGATCGCGAAGGCGAAGTCGGCGGTCCTCTGCTCACACGGCCCCGTCCTGCCCGACATCATCGCCCGCATCGCCTCGGCCACGGCGGACGACCGTCGTCGCTTCGACCTCCGCCGTGCGGCGATGCTCTCCGTCGGGGACTTCGCCGTGCTGCACATCGCGGGCGAGAAGCTCGTCGCCGTGGAGACGCACCGCAACACGATCCCGGCCTGAGCCGGGCGCGCTGCCCGACGTCCCAGCGGACGTGCGCAGCGTGAGCACGGTGGCGGGGACGAGCCGCGCCTCCGGATCGAACGTCGACACCCGGCGGCGGACGCCGTCGACCGATGCGTCCGCATCGTCCGCGTGGACGCACGATGTCCCGATCCTGCACCTGCTCCCCGCGATGCGCACGGCCCCCCGACCGACACAACCCCTCGTTCACCTTCCGTTCACCGATGAGCGTCATCCCCGTCACCTCGCGTCCCTACAGTCGCTCCCGGGTCAGCACCGGCCCGAGGGACCAGCAGCGGTCCCACCTGCACCGACATTCCCGAAGGGACCCCTGTGAACATCAAGCGAATCGGTTCGGTCGCGGCGATCGCGATCGCCGGCGCGGTCGTGCTCTCCTCCTGCGCGGCGAACGAGGGCGGCAGCGGCGACGCCGCCACCTCGAGCTCCGGCACCGACTACTCGAAGCTCTCGGGCACGCTGACCGGCTCCGGCTCCTCCGCACAGCAGACCGCTGAGGCCACCTGGGCCGCCGGTTTCCAGGACGCCGCCTCGGGCGTGACGGTCAACTACTCGCCGGACGGTTCCGGCGCTGGTCGTGAGAACTTCATCTCCGGCGCGGCTGACTTCGCCGGCTCGGACGCGGCACTCAAGGACGAGGAGCTCTCGGGCTCCTTCGAGCTGTGCACGGACAAGGCCATCGACATCCCGGTCTACATCTCCCCGATCGCCATCGCCTACAAGGTCGACGGCGTCAGCGACCTGACCCTCGACGCGAAGACCATCGCGGGCATCTTCTCCGGCAAGATCACGAAGTGGAACGACTCCGAGATCGCCGACCTGAACGACGGCGTCGACCTGCCGGACTCGAACATCACCGTCGTGCACCGCTCCGACGACTCGGGCACCACGCAGAACTTCTCCGAGTACGTCTCGGCGAACGCGTCGGACGTCTGGACCGAGGAGCCGAGCCAGACCTTCCCGTACCAGGTCGGTGACTCGGCCAAGGGTACGTCGGGCGTCGCCTCGGCGATGGCCAGCGCCTCGAACGCCATCACCTACATCGACGACTCGGGCGCCGGTGACCTCGACAAGGCCAAGCTCATGGTCGGCGACACGGCCACCGAGATCTCGGCCGAGGGCGCTGCCAAGGTCGTCGCGGACTCCGACACGGTCGCCGGCCGCGAGGAGAACGACCTCGCGATCGACATCGACCGCAAGGACACCGCCGAGGGCGCATGGCCGCTGGTGCTCGTCTCCTACGCGATCGCCTGCCAGGAGTACAAGGACGCCGACAAGGGTGAGCTCGTGAAGGGCTACCTCGACTACGTCGTCTCGAAGGACGCGCAGGACGCCGCCGCGAAGGAGGCCAAGTCGGCCGCCCTCTCGGACGAGCTCTCGGAGAAGGCCGCGCAGGCCGTCGCCTCCATCAAGTAAGTCCCACTGAGCACCCGGACGCCGGTCCCACCCACCTCGACCGGCGTCCGGGTTCTCGCCCGTCCGGCACACCGTGGCCGGATGCGAGCACCACCACGGTCCGCCCACGACGGACCTGCAGCACCACCACGGTCCGTCCACGACGGACCTGCAGCACCACCCCCCGTCGCCTCCCCCGGCCGCTCCCGAGACGGAGCCCGGCCTCCCCTCCGACAGGAGTCCCATGACGACCGCACCGGCCCAGCCAGGGGCCACCGTCTCCCCCACCAAGCCGAAGGCCGTCGTCCGCATCGGCGACCGCGTGTTCTCGACCGCCTCGGTGGTCGCGGGCAGCCTGATCCTCTTCGTGCTCGTGCTCGTCGCAGCTTTCCTGGTGTGGCAGAGCCTCCCCGCCTTCACGGCGAAGGCCGGCGAGCTGCCGAACAACGCCACGAGCTTCTGGGACTTCGTCGGTCCGCTCGTCTTCGGCACCGTCTACTCGGCGCTCATCGCGCTCGTGATCGCCGTCCCGCTCTCGCTCGGCATCGCGCTCTTCATCTCGCACTATGCACCCCGGCGGATCGCTCCGGTGCTTGGGTACGTCATCGACCTGCTCGCCGCGGTCCCCTCCGTCGTCTACGGCCTCTGGGGCATCGTGGTGCTGGCGCCGTTCCTCAAGCCCTTCTACGCCTTCCTCAACGAGTACCTCGGCTGGTTCCCGCTGTTCTCCGGACAGGTGTCCGGCACGGGCCGCACGATCCTCACCGCATCGATCGTCCTCGCGGTGATGGCGATCCCGATCATGACCGCCGTCATGCGCGAGATCTTCCTGCAGGCGCCGACCCTCAACGAGGAGGCCGCCCTCGCCCTCGGCGCGACCCGGTGGGAGATGATCCGGCTCTCGGTGCTGCCGTTCGCGAAGTCCGGCATCGTGTCCGCGATCATGCTCGGCCTCGGCCGTGCCCTCGGCGAGACGATGGCGATCGCCCTCGTGCTGTCGGTCTCGACGAACGTCACCTTCCAGATGCTGACGTCGCTCAACCCGTCGACGATCGCCGCGAACATCGCCCTGCAGTTCGCCGAGGCGTCCGGCACGGTCCTCAACGCACTCGTCGCGTCGGGCCTGATCCTCTTCGTCATCACCCTGGTCATCAACATGCTGGCGCGCTACATCGTGCGCAAGCGGGTCTCCTGAGAGGTCACGTCCCGATGTCCCTCGCGCTCCGTCAGACCGGCGTCGCCGGCAACGTCTACGCCAACGGCAAGCTCCACAAGTCCGTGCCGTGGCTCCTCCTCGTCGGCTCCTGGGTCGCCCTGATCGCGGTCTTCGCCCTGCTCAACGCGGGCGGTTCGGTCAAGGACTTCAACGTCGTCGCGGCGCTCTTCCTCGGCACCGTCCTGTTCGACGTGCTCATCGTCGTCATCTCGCGCATCGTCGAGGGCGGCCGGAAAGCAGTCGACCGCCTGATCACCTCGCTGGTCATCACGGCGTTCGTGATCGCGGTCCTGCCCCTCGTGTCCCTGCTCTGGACCGTGCTCGCCGACGGTCTCGCACGCTTCGACGCCGAGTACTTCAACTCGTCGATGCGCGGCGTCATCTCCGAGGGCGGCGGCGCGCTGCACGCCCTGATCGGCACGCTCGAGATCACGCTGTTCGCGGCGATCATCTCGGTGCCGATCGGCCTGCTGACCTCGATCTACCTGGTCGAGTACGGCAAGGGCGCCCTGGCGAAGGGCATCACCTTCTTCGTCGACGTCATGACGGGCATCCCCTCGATCGTCGCGGGCCTCTTCGCCTACTCGCTCTTCGCGCTCTTCCTCGGCCCGGGTGCCCGCTTCGGCCTCGTCGGTTCGATCGCGCTGAGCGTGCTGATGATCCCCGTCGTCGTCCGCTCCACCGAAGAGGTCCTGAAGATCGTCCCGATGGAGCTCCGCGAAGCGTCGTACGCACTCGGCGTGCCGAAGTACCTGACGATCCTCAAGGTGGT
Organism: Curtobacterium sp. MCSS17_008; assembly: GCF_003234185.1. GTDB lineage: Bacteria > Actinomycetota > Actinomycetes > Actinomycetales > Microbacteriaceae > Curtobacterium. The sequence continues at coordinate 5,174 of NZ_QKSM01000012.1, read as the reverse complement.
CCTGCCGACCAGCCTCGCCGGCATCACCACCGGCGTCATGCTGTCGATCGCCCGCGTCATCGGCGAGACCGCCCCGCTGCTGGTCACGGCCGGCTTCACCGCGAGCATGAACTACGACCTGTTCAAGGACCCGATGATGACGCTGCCGGTCTTCGCGTACACGCAGTACTCGCAGCAGGGCGCCAACCCGGTGCCGTTCGTCGACCGGGCCTGGACCGCGGCACTGCTGCTCATCCTCATCGTGATGCTGCTCAACCTGCTCGCCCGCTTCATCACCCGACTCTTCGCCCCCAAGCTCCCCCGCTAGCGCAGCGCGCCAGCGAAGCGGCAACGACCACCCACCCCGAAGGAAACCACGTGTCCAAGCGCATCGAGGTCGACGGCCTCAACGTCTACTACTCGAAGTTCAAGGCCGTCGAGGGCGTCGACATGACGATCGAGCCCCGCACCGTCACCGCCTTCATCGGCCCGTCGGGCTGCGGCAAGTCCACCTTCCTCCGGACGCTCAACCGCATGCACGAGGTCATCCCCGGCGCGTACGTCGAGGGCTCCGTGAAGATCGACGGCGATGACCTGTACGGCGCCGGCGTCGACCCGGTGCTCGTCCGTCGGCAGGTCGGCATGGTGTTCCAGCGTCCGAACCCGTTCCCCACCATGTCCATCCGGGACAACGTGCTGGCCGGTGTGAAACTCAACAACAAGCGCGTCTCGAAGTCCGAGGCCGACGACATCGTCGAGCGCTCGCTGCAGGGCGCGAACCTGTGGAACGAGGTCAAGGACCGCCTCGAGAAGCCCGGCATGGGCCTCTCCGGCGGTCAGCAGCAGCGTCTCTGCATCGCCCGTGCGATCGCGGTGCAGCCGGACGTCCTGCTCATGGACGAGCCCTGCTCGGCGCTCGACCCGATCTCGACGCTCGCGATCGAGGACCTCATCGAGGAGCTCAAGAAGGACTTCACGATCGTCATCGTGACGCACAACATGCAGCAGGCGTCGCGCGTCAGCGACAAGACCGCGTTCTTCAACATCGCGGGCACGGGTGCACCGGGCAAGCTCATCGAGTTCGACGACACCGCGACGATCTTCTCGAACCCGTCCGTGCAGGCGACCGAGGACTACGTCTCGGGTCGTTTCGGTTGATCGGCGCTCGGACCGTCTCCTGACGGTCGGCCTGGAGGCCCGGTGCACGTCCGCCACGGACAGCACCGGGCCTCACTGCGTCGCTTCCGGCGCGTGCTGCATCGGTTCCGGCACGCCGATGGAGCAGAAGACGTCGGGTCACCACACGGGACCCGACGTCTTCTGCTCCATGAAGAGAGAGGCGGACGAGGACGGGCCCGCCCGAGCCCGCGAGCGCGTGCTACGCCTGGGTCGTGGGGACGGCCATCAGCGGCGTCGTGGTCGGCTGGTCGGAACCGCCCTCGGGCTCGACCGTCATGCCGATGGAGTCACCGGGGGTCAGTTCTCCCTCGAGGACCGCGGTGTGCACGCCGCCCCGAGCGCCGTCGACCAGACCGGCCGGCACGACCTTCGTGCCCTCCGACCCGATGTACCAGAGCTCGTACGTCTTGCCCTCCGGCGCCTGCTCGACGCCGTCGAGGATCACGGCCGACTTGCCGACGTCGTGCGACCAGACGACCGTCGCGGATCCGCCACCGGGGACCTCCGCGGTCGTCCGCTGGAAGTCCGACGCGGCGTAGATGGAGTCGAGCGAGCCGGAGGCCTGCGTGGTCTCGGGGCCGGTCCCCTCGGACTGGCCGAAGTTCGTGCCGACGCCGAGCCCGACGCCGAGGAACACCACGGCCACCGCGGCGGCGGCGGACAGAGCGGCTGCCGGACGCTGGAACCAGCGACGGCGAGCCGTGGCTGCTGCGCGACCTTCGACCGGAGCCGGGGACGTGACCGGGGCGGGCGTCGTGGCGGGGGCGAGCGGAGCCTCCAGGCCGGTGACCGCTGCCGGGACGGCGGCGACCTGCTCGTCGGGTGCCGCCTGCGGTGTCCGGGCGATCTGGGCCATCAGCGACGACTTCAGCGCGGCCGGCGGCTCGATCGGCTCGACGGCGTACGCCAGCTGCAGCGCGGTCTCGCGCAGCGAGTCCGTCTCGGCCTGCAGTTCCGGCGACGTCGTGAGGACGTGCTCGAGCAGCGCGCGCTCGTCGTCCGACAGGGCGTCCAGTGCGTGCGACCCGGTGAGCAGGGCAGGGTCGTCGTGCCGTTCGGTCATGACGTCACCCCCATCTCGTCTCGGAGTCGGATCATCCCGTCACGGAGACGGGTCTTGACGGTGCCGATCGGGACACCGAGCCGTTCGGCCATCTCGCTGTGCGAGTAGCCGCCGTAGTACGCGAGCTGCACCGCCTGCCGCTGGAACTCGGTCAGCCGACCGAGCGCGCGACTGACGCGTTCGTGCTCGATCCGGATCTCGACGGACTCGGAGACCTGGTCGAACCCGGCCTCGAGGTCGCGGATGCCGACCCTGGTGTCGCGGTCGTGCGACGCCTGCGACGCCCGCACCCGGTCGACCGCCCGCCGGTGCGCCATGGTGAGGACCCAGCTGGCTGCGGTGCCGCGCGACCGGTCGAAGCGGGTGGCCTGCTGCCAGACCTCGAGGAAGACCTCCTGCGTGACCTCCTCGGACTGCGCACGGTCCTTGAGGAGCCGGGTCACGAGTCCGAGCACGCGGCCGGACAGGGCGTCGTAGAGCTCGGAGAAGGCGGACTGGTCGCCGGTGGCGACACGGGCGAGCAGATCGTCGGGCGACACGGGTGCCGGCTCGGCGGAGCTCCAGGCCTCGGTGTCTCGTTCCACGATGGCAAGCATTGCAGGTTTCCCCCCTCTCGGTGGCATCGGCGTCGACACGTGCGTGTACTTCGCAGGTCGGGTGCGGGTGGTCCGGGTCCTCGCGGCGGTCGTTCGTGGGGCGAGGGCAGCGCGGCCCGCAGGGAATTGACCGGCGGGTACCGGACCGGGTCACGCTGGCCCTCGCTGTGACGTCCGCGAGGAGCGTCACACCCTCTGTTCGGCACCGTCGCCCGAGTGGATTGCCCAGGATCGCGTCGTGTGGTCCTCGACGTCCGGTCCGGCGCTGTCCATGGCACGCCCGACCGCACGCCGTGTCCACCGAGAGTGAACACGCTCGCCTGCACAGCACGTGTCTCGTAGAATCGATCTCGCCGGGCCGCAGCAAGCCCCGGGCTCCAAAATTCGCCGCTTCGAGCGGCCTCGCGCCGAGAGGCGCTTCTGCGGCCCGGTCTTCGCATGTCCGGGGACGGTCCGGACGTCCGTCCGGAGCGTCGCTGTCGCAGTGTGGACGTCGGACCAGGTGTCGACGTCGGACTGGAGGCGCGGTGTCCGCCCGCCCCGCTGCACGCCGGGGTACTGGCGGTCGCGCCGGGTTCGGGTTGTCGCGCCGGGTACTGGCGGTCGCGCCGGGTCCGGGCTGTCGCGCCGGGTCCGGGCTGTCGCGCCTAGTCCAGGCTGTCGCGACGCCAGAGCGCCGCCGCCTCCGTCAGGTCGGCCGCCAGTTCCGTGAGCCGCAGCGCCCGCCGCGTCAGTTCGCTCGCGCGCTCCCCCGAGGTCAGGTCCGCGTCGTCGGCGACGGAGGTCGCCCCCGCCGCGGTGAGCCGGCAGAACGCCGCACCGCGATCGAGTGCCACGGCGAGGTCGCCCGTGTAGAGGCCGTGCAGGATCCGGTCCGCGAGCGTCAGGATCTCCGCCGGACCCGTCGGCTGCTCGGCACCCGCGACGGCCTCGTCGATGGTGCCGATGCGCTCGGTACCGCGCTCGAAGAAGTACGCGATCTCCTCCGGGTTCTGCCGGATGACGACCCGCACGAGGTAGATCCGCCACAGCGCGCCGGGAAGGGTGTGCGCCCCCACCCGCGCCCACAGTTCCGCGATCGCGTCGATGCCGTGCACGTCCGTGTAGGTCACGAGCCGCTCGACCACCGCCGGGTCCGGGTCCTGCCGCACACGGTGCAGCAGGGCGTTCGCCGTCTCGTGCGCGACACGGTTCACCAGGGCCGGATCGTCGCCGCCCTGGATCGCGGCGAACTCCTGGTCGGTGAAGTGGACGGGACGGTGGTGATCGCGAGGCACCCGGCGAGTGTAGGCGCGGCCTCCGACCCGCACGTCCTCCGTTCGCCGTGAACGGAACGAGGCGGTCCCGCGTACCGTGCTCCCGCAGGGAGGAAATCTCTCCCGGACGTGAAGAAGAGGACACTCCATGAACGCCCTGCTCGTCATCCTGGCCGTCATCGCGGTCATCCTGCTGTTCGTCGGTGGGTTCACCGCGAGCCTCAAGTTCCTGCTGTGGGTCGGCATCGTGCTGCTCGTCATCGCGGTGATCATGTGGCTCCTGCGCACCCTGACGGGGCGGCGCAGCTGACCGACCGCACTGGTTCTCGTCTGGAGGCCCTCACCCGCTAGCCTTGCGGGTGAGGGCCTCTAGCTCAGTTGGTAGAGCACCGGACTTTTAATCCGAGGGTCGTGGGTTCGAGCCCCACGGGGCCCACCACCTTCCCGAACCCCGGCCCTTCATCCGAGGGTCGTGGGTTCGAGCCCCACGGGGCCCACCACCTTTCCCACCAGCGAGACCGGGGTACAACCGGGACTCAGCAGGTTCATGGTGCGTCTTGTGCACAGTTCAGACCCTGTTCAGCGGTTTGCCTGCCCAGCGCCGATAGTGTCGTTCCCGGTCCTGATCCAGGGGCCGAACAGCACCGCAGCACCACAGAACGAACGGGGTACACCGTGACCGAGCCCATCGACGCCACGCAGACCAGCACCACCGGTGACGCGCGCCGCATCGTCGAGCTCGCCGCAGCGACGAACACCACGATGAGCAACCAGCTCCTCCTCGACACCCTCCGCCGGAACGCGCGCGTCACCACGCGCCACATCCGCACCGACTTCATCGAGGTCGCCACCGCCACCGCCGTGCTCGGATACGTCTGCCGGCAGGGCAAGGAGTACGTCGCCCTGCGCGGCGACGACCCGGCGTGGGCGCGAGAGATCGGCCGCTACGGCACCGAGTCCCTCGCGGTCGAGGCACTGCGGATGCGCCGCGCCTGAGCCGCGTAGCACCGCCCGGACACACGACGAAGGCCGCCCCACGTGGGCGGCCTTCGTCGTGTGTCCGCCCGCGGCTACGCGGCGCAGGCCGGGTGCCGCCGCAGG
>NZ_QKSM01000011.1 GCF_003234185.1 Curtobacterium sp. MCSS17_008 | reverse complement strand
CCGAACACACCCCGGAAAGGGGTGGAGAACCAGCAACCTGCGGCTGGTGAGCGCTTCCGGGTGTCTCCCGGTCGATGCAAGGGATTCGACACCCACCACCGAACGGTTTGGGTCGTGTTCCTGGGGAACTCCTGTCCCCCGCTCCGTACCGTGGAGGCATGGCCCCCGCACACATCGCGAGCACTGACCGGATCCGGGCGATCGACGCCTGGTGGCGCGCGGCGAACTACCTCACCGTCGGGCAGATCTACCTCCTCGACAACCCGCTCCTCACCCGACCCATCGACCCGGACGACGTGAAGCCGCGCCTGCTCGGTCACTGGGGCACCTCCCCCGCGCTCAACCTCGTCTACGCACACTGCAACGCGCTCATCACCGAGACCGATCGCGACCTGCTCTACGTGTGCGGCCCCGGTCACGGTGGCCCCGCGATGAACGCGAACGCCTGGCTCGAGGGCACCTGGGGTGAGCTGTACCCCGACATCACGCCCGACCCCGATGGCCTCCGGAAGTTCTTCCGCCAGTTCTCGTTCCCGGGCGGCATCCCCTCGCACGCAGCCCCCGAGACCCCCGGTTCGATCAACGAGGGCGGCGAGCTCGGTTACTCCCTCGCGCACGCGTACGGGGCGGCGCTCGACAACCCCGACCTCGTCGTGGCCTGCGTCGTCGGCGACGGCGAGGCCGAGACCGGTCCGCTGTCCGGCTCGTGGCAGGCGCACACCTTCCTCGACCCGGTGTCCGACGGCGCCGTGCTGCCGATCCTCAACCTCAACGGGTGGAAGATCGCGAACCCGACCGTCCTCGCCCGCATCCCCGACGAGGACCTCACCGCCTACTTCCGCGGTCTCGGCTACGACCCGATCATCGTCGACTCCAAGCGGGTGGACCACGACCCCTTCGCCGTGCACGCGCTGTTCGACGGCGCACTCCGGCGCGCCCTCGCCTCCATCGACGACATCCAGGCAGCCGCGCGCGCCCAGGCACAGCGGGCCGCAGCGGGGCAGCCGGCAGGCGCAGCCGACCTCCGTCCTCGCTGGCCCATGATCGTGCTCCGTACCCCGAAGGGCTGGACCGGCCCACAGGAGGTCGACGGCGAGCGCGTCGAGGGCACCTTCCGCGCACACCAGGTCCCGCTGCCCGCCGTGCGTGAGGACGCCGGGCACCGCGAGCAGCTCGAGGAGTGGATGCGGTCCTACCGTCCGGACGAGCTCTTCGACGCCGACGGCCAGCCGACCGGCATCCTCACGACGATCCGGCCGCAGGGCGAGCACCGCATGAGCGCGACGCCGCACGCGAACGGCGGTCGGATCCGGACCGCGCTCGACCGGCCGCCGCTCGAGCCGTACGCCGTGCCCGTGGGCGAGGACGCCAGCTCGACGGGGACGCTCGGTCCCTGGCTCGCCGAGCTGACCTCGCGGAACGCCGCGAGCTTCCGGCTGTTCGGCCCCGACGAGACGATCTCGAACAAGCTGGACGCGGTCTTCGACGTCACCTCGCGCGTGTGGCGGGCCCGCCGTGGTCCCGGCGACGAGCACCTCGGTGCCCGTGGCCGGGTGATCGAGGTCCTGTCCGAGCACCTGCTCGAGGGCCTGCTGGAGGGCTACGTGCTCACCGGCCGCCACGGTCTCCTCAACACCTACGAGGCGTTCGCCCACATCATCGACTCGATGGTCGGCCAGTACGCCAAGTGGCTCGAGTCCTCGACGGACATCGACTGGCGCGCACCGGTGTCGAACCTGTCGATCCTGCTGTCGTCGCACGTGTGGCGGCAGGACCACAACGGGTTCTCCCACCAGGACCCGGGCTTCCTCGACGTCGTCGCCTCGAAGCAGCAGGACCTCGTCCGCATCAAGTTGCCCGCCGACGCGAACACCCTGCTCGCCGTCGCCGCGCACGCGTTCGAGACGACGGACCGCATCGAGGTGATCGTCGCGGGCAAGCACCCCGAACCGGTGTTCCTGTCGATCGAGGACGCCGTCGCGCACGCCGCCGCCGGGCTCGGTGTGTGGGACTGGGCCGGCACCGAGCAGACCGTCGGTCGCGCGGACGTCCTGCTCGCGAGCGCCGGTGACGTGCCGACGGTCGAGGCGGTCGCCGCGGCGGACATCATCCGGAAGCACGCGCCCGAGGTCGGGGTCCGTTTCGTCAACGTGGTCGACCTGCTGTCGCTCGGCGACCCGCGGAAGCACGAGCACCCGGTCAGCGACGAGCGCTACGACGAGGTGTTCCTGCCCGGCACGCCCACGGTCTTCGCCTTCCACGGCTACCCGTCGCTCGTGCACCAGCTGACGTACCGGCGCCACGGGCACGACGACCTGCACGTGCACGGGTTCCTCGAGCAGGGCACCACCACCTCGCCGTTCGACATGCTCATGCGGAACGACATGGACCGCTTCGCGCTGGCGCACGACGCGCTGTCGCGGGTCGATGCCGAGGCGCACGCGGACCTGCTCGCGAAGCTGACGGAGGCGCGGGACGCCGCTCGCACCTTCGCCTACACCAAGGGCGAGGACCACCCGTCGTTGTCGGGCTGGGAGTTCCGTGGCTGGCCGCAGGACGAGCCCACCGCCGGCGGGACCGGCGGTGACCCGGGCGCCGGTGAGACCGAGGCAGCGGCTCCCGGGAACTGACCCCGACACCGCCCGCACGTCCTCCCTGCACAGCCGGGAGGCGCGACGAACCCTCCACAGGACCGGTCACGCCCGCAGCGTGGCCGGTCCTGTGCTGTCAGGCTCGGGAACATGGACGTCGAGTGGGTGAGCGCGGTGGTCGCGAGGCCGCGAGCACGGAGGGCTGACGTGCCAGGCTGGTCAGCGTGCAGGACCTCGTCATCCCCGCCCCGGACCAGCCGACCCTCCCGACGTCGGTCGGCGCCCGGTTCCCCGTGCGGCGCGTCTACTGCGTCGGACGGAACTACGCCGCGCACGCCCGCGAGATGGGACACGACCCGGACCGCGAGCCGCCGTTCTTCTTCACGAAGCCGTCGAGTGCGCTGGTCACCGACGCCGCCGACACCGTCTACCCGCCCGGCACCGTCCAGCTCGAGCACGAGGTCGAACTCGTCGTCGCGCTCGGACGGGGCGGGCGCGACCTGGCGGTGTCGGACGCCCTCGGCCTGGTCTGGGGGTACGGGGTCGGACTCGACCTGACCCGGCGCGACCTGCAGGCCGAGGCCAAGCGGCTGGGCCGGCCGTGGGACCTGGCGAAGGGGTTCGACGCGTCGGCGCCGATCGGGACGCTGGTGCCCGCAGCCGGGGTCGACCCGACGTCCGGCACCGTGGAGCTCCGGGTGGACGGCGACCTGCGGCAGTCCGGCGACCTCGCGGACCAGATCTGGTCCGTCGCCGAGACGATCGCCGAACTCTCGCGGTGGGTCGTCCTCGCCCCGGGTGACCTGCTGCTCACGGGGACGCCGGACGGCGTCGGTCCGCTGCGGCGAGGTGACGTGCTCGACGGGTCGATCGCCGGCGTCGGGACGGTGCACACCCGCATCGTCTGACACGCGCGCACGCGCACCCGCCCGGACGACGGCGGGGGCGTACGCGGCGAGCACGCTCGGTGAGCACGCGCCCGCTGGGAGCACGTGCAGACCGCGGGCGTAGACCGGTCGGTGACGTCGGGGGAGCATCGACGCCAGACCACCGCGACACGACGGGGCCGCTCGACGACGAGTGCGCCGGGGACCGCTCGTGTCCGGACCGAGGAGGTGCGCCGTGCAGGAACACGACCTGCTCGCGACGTCCTGGACCTGGGCGGGCGACGCACCGATCGCGGAACGGGTCGGCGCCGTCGGGGACGCCGGGTTCGCCGGACTGTCGCTGTCGCTCGACGACCTCCACGAGGTCCGGGCGACCACCGGGTTCGCGGCGCTGCGTCGCGCACTCGACCGGGCCGGGATCGTGTGGGTCCAGCTCGGGCCGCTCGACCGTTGGTGGGCGCACGACGGCCGCTCGACGGACGACGAGGCCGACCGCGGGGTCGTGCTCGAGGCCGCAGCGACCCTGAGCGCCTGGCAGGTCGTCGCGCGGGCCGACTCGCGCGTGCTCCCCGCCTCGCCGGCGTCGATGACCGCCGACTGGGTGGACCTCGCGGCGCAGGCCGAGGAGGTCGGTGCCGAACTGGTGCTCGAACCGGAGCCGTGGTCGAACCTCCCGACGGTCGAACGGGCGTCACGGTTCGTCGCCGCGGCCGGTCACCCGAACGGCGGGCTGCTCCTCGACGCGATGCACGCCCTCCGCGGTGGTTCGACCCTCGCCTCGATCGCCCACGGTGTCGCCCCCGGGGTGCTGGCCGCGGTCGAGCTCAGCGACGGTCTGCTCCACACGCCGTCGGGGCTCACCCTCGCCGAGGAGTCCCGCACCGCCCGGCACGTGCCGGGCTCCGGCGCGTGGGACCTGCCCGGTCTCGTCGGCGTGCTCCGGACCCTCGGCTTCGCGGAGCCGTGGGGTGTCGAGGTCCGCACCGCGGCGTACCGGGCGATGCCCCTCGCCGAGGCGCTCCGGACGGCTGCGGCCGCGACCCGGGCGGTGCTGGACGCCGCAGACGCCGTCGACGAGCCCGCTGCCCCGGCCATGCCGACCACTCCGGCGCCGACCTCTGCGGTGGACTTCGACACGACGAGGACGGCCCCTGGGCCGGCACCCCACCGACGCGACGCGGGCACAGGCGCACCGGCGTAGCGTCGGCCGCATGACGGATCACGCAGCTGACGACGACATCCTCCGACGTTCGCAGGAGTCCATCGACGAGGCCAAGGCCGCCGCGGCCGAGGTGGACCTGCCCGACCAGGAGGACCTGATCGACGAGGACCTCCCGGCAGCCGACGGCGGCGCCCCTGCGGACGGCCCCGCTCCGGCGGCCTGACCGGCAGGACACCGCAGCACGACGACGGGCGTCGCCCGGTCGGCGATCAGCGGTCGGCGTCGTCGTCCACCTGGTCGCCGAGGAAGTCGGCGTACGTCACCTCGTCACCGCTGGCCGCGCTCGTCGCGCCCGTGCCCGCGCTCGTCTGGTGCGCGTCGACGCCACCGGTCGACGCTCGCTCGTCCGCCGTGTACGGCGGCAGGTAGTGCCCTGGGACCATGTCGGACCCCTTCCCGTCGCGGCGACCGTAACAGCGCCGCGTCGGCCGCCGACACCGCCCGAGCCCGATCGTCCCCCGCGGTACCGGCGAACGGGGGACGGAAGTTCGCGGCCGGCGGACACCATGCGCGTGCATGCTCAGGACTCGCGGACGACGTCCTCCGGGTCCTTGTCCGGACGCCAGCCCCGCCACGACGGCTGTCGCAGCCGACCGTCCGCGGTCCACTCGGCGAACTCGACCTCGCCGACCCGTTCCGGTGCGACCCAGTGCGCGTCGCGGGCGTCGGGCCGCGGGACGTCGGCGAACGGCGACGCCGTGCGCTCGATCTCGCCGAGCACCGCGGCGATCTCGTCGAGGTCCCGGTCGCGGAACCCCGTGCCGACCTTCCCCACGTACTCGAGCCCGTCCGGTCCGGGCACGCCGAGGAGCAGGGACCCGATCCCGCCGGCTCGCCGGCCGTTGCCGGGCTTCCACCCGCCGACCACGACCTCCTGCGCGGCGTGGTGCTTGATCTTGAGCCAGGCCTCGGAGCGTCGTCCCTCGGCGTACCGTGACGACCGCTTCTTGGCGACGACACCTTCCAGCCCCTGCGCCTTCGAGTCCGCCACGGCCTCGTCGAGGTCGCCCTCGACCGCGGGCGGCACGTCGATCGCTCCGCCGGGATCGACGACCGTCTCGAGCGCCTGGCGCCTGGCCGTCCAGCCGAGCCGGGTCAGGTCGTGTCCGTCGGCCTCGAGCACGTCGAACAGCAGCAGCCGCACGGGGGTCCGTCCCCGCGCGGCCTCGACCTCGCGCGGCTTCGTCAGGCCCATCCGGTCCTGCAGGAGCTGGAACGACGGTCGTCCCCGCTCGTCGAGTGCCACGATCTCGCCGTCGTAGACCCCGTCGACACCGGCCCGCTCGCCGAGCTCCTGGAGCTCCGGGTACTGTGCCGTCAGGTCGTTGTCGTTCCGGCTCCGCACCGCCACCCGCCCGTCGCGGACGGTCGCGAGGGCACGGATCCCGTCCCACTTCATCTCGAACGCCCAGTCCGCCGGGTCCAACCGCTCGGTCCCCGTCGCGAGCGTCGCCTGCATCGTCCGGCGATCGGCCGGTGCGGTGTCCGAGGTCGCCGCGGCGTCGATCCGCCGCTTCCCGTCACGAGCACCGGAGGACGGTCGGGAGGCACGGCTCGCCCCGGACCCGTCGCCCGCGTCCGCCAGCCGGTCCGGCTGCTCCTTCGTGCGGTGGATCAGCCAGTTCTTCTCGTCCCCCTCGCGCCCCTTGCCGCGCCCGCGGGTGTGCAGGAGCGCGAGTCGTCGGACCCCGTTCGCCCGGCCGTGCAGCGTGACGATCACCTCCTCGCCGTCGCGCCACTTCTCGAGCTCGTAGGTGCCGTCGTCCCAGATCGTCACCGTGCCGCCGCCGTACTCGGCCTTCGGGATCGTCCCCTCGAACGCCCCGTACTCGAGCGGGTGGTCCTCGGTCTGCACCGCGAGGTGGTTCTTCCCCGGGTCGGTCGGTTCGCCCTTCGGCAGTGCCCAGCTCACGAGCACACCCTCGTGCTCCAGGCGGAAGTCGTAGTGGTCGCGGGTGGCGTGGTGCTCCTGGATGACGAACGTCGGCGTCCCGTCCTTCCGCACGGTCGGGGCGTCCTCGGGCACCGGTTCCGGCGTCCTCGACGCGTCGCGCTTGGCGCGGTACGTCGCGAGACGGTCGCGTGCCGGCTGCTCCGCGTCGTTCGCACGCTGGGTCCGGTCGCTGTCCCAGTGGCCCGAGTCGGGCCTCCCGACCGACAGCGAGGCGGAGGCGACCGGGTGCAGGAGGTCCCCGTGCGCCTCCAGGCGGTCCAGTACCTCGTCCATGGTGAGCTGCGCCAGCCCGCGTTCCCCGAGCTCGTCCCAGGTGCGGGGCGCAGCGACCGTCGGCCGGTCACGGCCGCGGAGCGAGTACGGCGCGATCGTCGTCTTGTTGCCGTTGTTCTGCGACCAGTCGACGAAGACCTTGCCCCGGCGCTCGGCCCGGCTCATCGACGACAGGACCAGGTCCGGCAGGTCCTGTTCGAGTGCCTTCGCGAGCTCGTGCGCGACGTCGGAGACCTGCGCGGTCGTGGCGCGGCCGTCGAGGGCCGCGTACAGGTGGATGCCCTTCGACCCGGAGGTCACCGGGTACGGGTCGAGCCCCATGCCGTGCAGGACCTCCCTGGCGGCGAGCGCCACCTCGACGCACTCCGGCAGGCCGACGCCCTCGCCGGGGTCGAGGTCGAGGACGAGGCGGTCGGGGTGCTGCTGCGCGCCACGCGGGCCGAAGCGCCACTGCGGCACGTGCAGTTCGAGTGCCGCCTGCTGCGCCATCCAGACCAGGGTCGGGAGGTCGTCGACGATCGGGTACTCGGTGTCGTGCTCCTTGTGCGCGATCGTGTGGTGGCGGACCCAGTCGGGGGCGGAGTCGGGCAGGTTCTTCTCGAAGAAGACCTTCCCGTCGACGCCGTTCGCCCAACGCTTCCGGGTCACCGGGCGGTCCTTGACGTGCGGGATCATCCACGGCGCCACCCGCTCGTAGTACGCGATGACCTGCCCCTTGGTCGTCCCGGTCTCCGGGTAGAGCACCTTGTCGGTGTTCGTCAGGGCGATCCGACGGTCACCGACCGTGACCGTCGTCCTCCGGGCGACCGGGCTCACAGCGCGACCCCGGTCGCTCCCGCCACCGTCAGGGTGCTGCCGGACGTGTAGGACGACTCCGGACCGGCGAGGTACACGTAGGCGCTGCCGAGCTCGACCGGTTGTGCCGGTCGGCCGAACGGGGTGTCCTGCCCGTAGGCGGCGATCTCGTCGCCGGGGTAGCTGATCGGCTGCAGCGGCGTCCAGACCGGCCCCGGCACCACGGTGTTCGCGCGGATGCCCTTCGCCGCGAGCTGCCGGGCGAGTCCGTTGGTGTAGGTGATGATCGCGGACTTCGTCGCCGCGTAGTCGATCATCCGGTCCTGTGGCTGGTACGCGGAGACCGAGCTGGTGGTGACGATCGCGCTGCCGGGAGCCATGTGCGGGACGGCGGCGCGGACGAGCCAGAACAGGGAGTAGAGGTTGACCTTCATCGTGCGGTCGAAGTCCTCGGTCGACTGCTGGGTCACGTCCTCGTGCACCTGCTGGTGCCCGGCGACCAGGACGAGGGCGTCGAGCCCGCCGAGCTCGCTGACCGCGTCACGCACCAACGTGTCGCAGAAGCCCTCGTCGGTCAGGTCGCCCGGCAGCAGGACGGCCTTGCGCCCGAGGTCGCCGATGACGTCACGGACCTCCTCGAGGTCCTCGCGCTCCTCGGGCAGGGCGTTCACCGCGACGTCGGCGCCCTCCTTCGCCATCGCGACGGCGGCCGCACGCCCGATGCCCGAGTCGGCCCCGGTCACGAGCACCCGGTGACCGGGCATCCGTCCCGTGCCGAGGTAGGTCGTCTCGCCGTGGTCGGGGGCGGGCTCCATCGCACTGGTCAGCCCGGACCCCTGCTGGGTCTGCGGCGGGAACGGCGGCCGGGCGTACTGGTCTCGCGGGTCCTGCTTGTCGAGCTGGCTCATGAGCCCATCGTGCTCGTGCCCGCTCCCGCACGTTCTCGGGTGCCCGCGGGCATCATGGCTCCATGAGGTCGATCTGGAAGGGCTCCATCGCGTTCGGGCTCGTCAACGTGCCCATCAAGGTCTACGCGGCGACCGAGACCCACGACGTGTCCCTGCACCAGGTCCACGACGAGGACAAGGGCCGCATCCGCTACAAGCGCGTGTGCGAGTTCGGCCACGAGGTCGAGTACGCCGACATCCAGCGCGCCTACGACGACGGTGACAAGACGGTCGTCCTCACCGCCGACGACTTCGGGCAGCTGCCCCAGGAGCAGTCACACGAGATCGAGGTCCTCGAGTTCGTGCCCGTCGAGCAGGTCGACCCGATGATGTTCGAGAAGTCCTACTACCTCGAACCCGACTCCCGTTCCCCCAAGGCGTACGTCCTGCTCCGCGAGACGCTCGCGAAGACCGACCGGCTCGCCATCGTGCAGTTCACGCTCCGGCAGAAGACCCGGCTCGGCGTGCTGCGGGTGAACGACGACGTGATCCTGCTGCAGGGACTCCTGTGGGGCGACGAGGTCCGGGCAGCCGACTTCACGTCCCTCGACGCCTCGGTGAAGGTGAGCGCGAACGAGCTGAAGATGTCGTCGTCGCTCGTCGAGAGCATGTCGACCGACTTCGACCCGGACCGCTACACGGACTCGTACCAGGAGGAGCTGCAGCAGCTCATCGACGCGAAGCTCGAGGCGGGCGACGACGTCGACACGTCCGAGACCTTCGGGGAGCGGTCCGACGACGAGGACGACGACGAGGGCGGTGACGTCATCGACCTGATGGCCGCCCTGCGCGCGTCCGTCGACAAGAACCGGTCGTCGCGGTCCTCGTCGCGGTCCTCGTCGCGGTCCTCGTCGCGGTCCTCGTCACGGTCCGGAGGCTCGGGGTCGCGTTCGTCGTCCGGGTCGCGTTCCGCGTCCGGCTCCGCCGAGGAGGGGCAGGCGGAGAAGGCGCCCGCGAAGAAGGCACCGGCCACGAAGAAGACCACCGCCGAGGAGCCGTCGGCGGAGAAGGCACCGGCGAAGAAGGCCACCGCGAAGAAGGCCCCGGCGAAGAAGGCCCCCGCGAAGAAGGCGCCCGCGAAGAAGGCCGCCTCCGACGGGACGGCAGCGAAGAAGCGGGCCGGGTGATCAGCACCCTGACGACTCAGTGGACCTCGTCGGCCTCGTCGGCGCTCGGGTCCCGGAACGCGTCTGCCATGCGCTCGGTGAACGTGATGAACACCTCGACGCTCTCCCGCGGCAGCGACCGCTGGAGCGCTCGCCGGTAGGCGGACCTGAGGGCGCCGACGACCGCGAACCCGTCGGCCGTGAGCTCGATCCGCACGCTCCGTCGGTCGTCCGGGTTCCGGACCCGGTCGAGGAACCCGCGCCGGGTCAGCCGGTCGAGGAGCGCCGTGACGGCGCCGGTGCCCATCTCCAGGTAGCCGCCGAGCTCCTTCGGCGTCCGGTCCTCGTCGGCAGCGCCGAGGAACTGCAGGGCACGGAGGTCCACCGGGTTGAGGTCGTTCATCACCGCCAGGTGCTGGATCAGGTGCGAGTGCTCCACCTGCGCCGCGTAGAACGCCGCCACCGCGTCGTCGAGCAGGCGGTCGTCGTCTCCGAGGTTCCCCGTGGGCACTGCAGTCACGGGAGCACTCTAGACGCAATCCGTTTTGCACGATTGTTGACACACTCAGAAATCGAGGCGTATGGTCCTACTTAGCTCGTTTTTCGAGCCAACCCGACTGATTGGACCCGCCTTGCGCCTCCCGACCCGTGCCCTCTCCCGCATCGCCACCCTCGCCGTGATCCCGGCCGCGCTCGTCGCCGGCGGCGTGGCGGTGTCGACCGCCTCCTACTCGGCGTTCTCCGCGACGTCCTCCGACGACGCCAACAACTGGTCGATGGGCTCGGTCGCGCTGAGCAACGACGCGGCGAACGGCGCGCTGTTCTCCGCGTCGAACCTCAAGCCCGGCTCGACCGGGACGAACTGCATCGCCGTGACCTCGAGCGGCTCGCTGCCGAGCGCCGTGAAGCTTTACGCCTCGAACGTCCAGCAGACCAAGGCCCTCGCCTCGTCCGTGACGCTGCGGGTCGCGCAGGGCACCGGCGGCGGCTACGGCACCTGCACCGGCTTCACCCCCGCGGCGGGCGCCGACGGGATCCTCTACGACGGATCGCTCGCGACGTTCGCCACCACCCGCACGAACTACGCCACCGGTGTCGGCACGTGGAGGCCGACCGGTGACAAGGCCGAGACCCGGACGTACCAGATCACCTACACCGTCTCGCCGGACGCCCCTGCGTCCCTGATGGGCGCCAGCGCGAGCCTCGGCTTCACCTGGGAAGCACAGAACTCCTAGGCCCGGCCAGGAGGAGTCGTCCATGCGATCGACGTCGTGGATCCGGTTCACGGTGGTGCTCGCCGCCCGCGGTGTGGTGGCGACGGTGTTCGGCCTGCTCTTCTGGGCAGCCGCGCCGATGCTCATCGGTTGGCACAGCACCACCGTGATGACCGGTTCCATGGAGCCCTCCCTCCACGTCGGCGACGTCGTGGTCAGCAAGCCCGTCGCCCCGCGTGAGCTCCGCCGGGGGCAGGTGCTGCTCTTCGACGACCCGGACCACGCCGGGGTCCTCCGCCTGCACCGTTTCGACGCGCTCGGCAGCGACGGCACACTGACCACGAAGGGTGACGCCAACCCGCAGGCCGACTCCACCCCGATCACCCGCTCCGCCGTCCACGGCGTCGGCTACCTCCGGGTGCCGCTCATCGGCGCACCGATCACCTGGGCCGCCGCGGGCGACACCGCCGCCCTGCCCGGTCTCGGCGCAGCGCTCCTCGCCGTCACGGCCCTCGCCGTCACCCCCGCGGTGTCCGGCGGCCGCCCACCCGCGGGTCCGGCGAGCCGCAGGGCCCGCCACCGTGCGTCCCCACGCCGACCGCGCACCGCCACCGCCGTGGTCGTCGCAGCCGTTTGCGTGGCGGGAGCGCTCGCGCTCCCCGCTCCGGCGGCAGCGGCCGGCTTCACCGCGACGACACCGTCGGCGACGAGCACGCTCGCGACCGCGACCGCCACGCCGGTCACCGCGTTGACCTGCGCGACGAACAGCGACGGGTCCGTGTCGATCGGCTGGGGCTACGCCGGGACCGCCCCCGAGCGCTTCACGGTGCTCGTCGACGGACAGGCCGTCACGCAGCGCCCCGCGGACGCCCGGAGCACCACCCTGGGCTCCTGGGACCTCTTCACCTGGCGGACCTCGACCGTCAGCATCCGGACCGACCTCACGAGCACCTGGACCGCAACGTCCACCGACACCGTCCGTGTCGTCACCGTGCGCTTCCTCGGCTTCGGTCGCACCAGCTGCGCCTGACGACCGACACGACCCCTAGCCGTCCCGCCGGCTCCGACGCAACGCGAGCGGGATCGTCACCCACAGCGCGGCCGTCCCGAGGAAGACGACCACGCCGCTGACCACCCCGCCGACGTTCCCGACGACCACGTCGAAGACGAACAACACCGTTCCCGAGAACAACAGGGCACTGGCGGCGAGTGCGGCGATGAGCAGCACGTTCCCCGCCCGGACCAGGTCGTGCTTCTGCCGCTGCCGGAACACCAGGCGGTGCGACGAGACCGCCGACATCGCGACGACCGTGACCACGACGGCGAGGACGACCAGCACGAGGTAGATCGCCTCCTCACCCTCGCTGAGCATCGTGAACCGCTGCTGGAACGGCAGCGTCAACAGGAACCCGGCGAGGATCTGCGTCCCGGTCTGCACGATCCGGAGTTCCTGCTGGATGTCCGTCCAGTTCCGGTCCCACCGTTCGGTCGGGGTCTCGTGCCGACCGCGCTCGGTCTCTCGCGCGTCGCCGCTCACGTCACTCATGCGATGAACCTACTGCGCTGTCACGAACCGGAAACACGCGTCGGCGAGACTGGTGGCATGACTCCACAAGAGCCAGGGAGTCTGCAGTCGTCATCCGTGACCGCAGGCCCGCCCGTCACCGTGTCCATCACCCGCCTCGTCGAACCCGACCGCATCCCCGACGCCACCGCCTGGGTGCAGTCCGGCGTCAACCTGGCGAACCGCTACCCGGGCTTCCTCGGCTCCGGGTGGGTGCGGTCGCACGCCACCAGCCGTGAGTGGCACATGCTCTACCGGTTCGCCGACCACGAGCAGCTCGCCACGTGGGAGAACTCCGACGACCGGCTCCGCTGGCTCGACCAGGGTCGTGACCTCGTGGTCGAGTCGCGCGTCGAGAAGCGGACCGGCATCGAGGGCTGGTTCGACGCGCCGCAGGACACTCCCGCGTCGAGCGCCCCGCCGCGCTGGAAGCAGGCGGTGAGCATCTGGCTCGGGTTCTTCCCCGTGAACCTCGCCTTCACGTACCTGGTCGGCTGGCTCGTCCCGGCGTTCGGCACCCTCGCCGTACTGCCGCGTGTGCTCGTCACCACGCTCGTGCTCACGCCGATCATGACGTTCTGGGTGCTGCCGTTCGTGACGGGGCTGATCCGCCCGTGGCTGCTCGCTCCCCCGCGGGCCACCCGGCAGCGCTAGGGCGTGCCGAGCACCGACAGCTGGTCGAGCCGCTCGAGGATGACGCCCTCGCGCAGGGCCCACGGGCAGATCTCGAGCGCCGGCAGGTCGAAGATGTCCAGGCACGCCTCGGCCACGAGCGCTCCGGGCACGACCTGGTGGGCCCGACTCGGTGAGACACCGGGCAGCGACGCGAGCTCGTCGACGGACTTCGTCAGCAGCGACGGCAGCAGACGGCGCAGCTCGGCGCCGTCGAGCGACCGCGGGACCAGTGGTCCGGCGGCCGAGGGTGCCGCTCCGCAGATCCGGGCGATCGACCGGAAGGTCTTCGAGGTCGCGACCGCCCGGTCCGGGCGGCCCGAGCGCAGCAGCAGGCCGGCGTCGCGCGCGATCGCGACGCGGATCTCGTGGCGGATGCGACGGACGTCGTCCTCCGACGGCGTCCCGGCAGCGAAGTAGGTCCGGGCCAGTCGGGCGGCGCCGATGGGCATCGACCAGGCGACGTCCGGCGCCTCGTCGGCTCCTGCGGCGATCTCGAGCGACCCGCCGCCGATGTCGAACACCGCCAGCCGTCCGGCCGACCACCCGAACCAGCGGCGGACCGCCAGGAACGTCAGCCGTGCCTCGTCCTCGCCGGACAGCACCGCGAGCTCGACCCCGGTGCGCTCCTCGACGTGGGCGAGCACGGCCTCGGAGTTCACGGCGTCGCGCACGGCACTCGTGGCGAAGCCGAGCATGTCCTCGCACCCGCGCTCCTCGGCGACGCGGACGGCGTCGGCGACGAAGGTCGTCAGCGCGTCGACACCGACCGGCGTGACGGCGCCCGTCTCGTCGAGGTGCTCGGCGAGCCGGAGCGGCTGCTTGAACGAGGACGCCGGCAGCGGAGCGGCCCCGCCGTGGGCGTCCACCACGAGCAGGTGGCCGGTGTTGGACCCGATGTCGAGGACTCCGACGCGCATGCCACAACGCTAGCGGCACGTGTCCCTCGCAAGACGCAACGTCGGCGACGTCTCGCAGCGGTGTTCCGCTGCGAGCAACCGCCGACGTTGCGTTCTGCGGGAAGGGAGGGGGTGGCGGGACGGACGGGAGGCGCGGGGCTACGCCCGCAGGAAGGACTCCAGCTCCGACAGGGTCGGGTAGGACGCCTGGGCGCCCGGCTTCGTCGCGGCGTACGCACCGACGCCGACGGCGAAGCGCGCGGCCTCGAGCAGGGAGTCCCCGGCGTCGAGTCGGAGCGCCACCGCACCCATGAACGCGTCACCGCAGCCCGTGGTGTCGACCGGCTCGACCCGCACGGCGTCGACGTCGACCGGCGCGGCGTCACCGTCGTGCACGGTGCAGCCCGCGCCGCCCCGGGTCACGATCGACCGGGCGACCCCGTGGTCGCCGAGCGCGGCGGCCTCGTGCTCGTTGACGAGCAGCACGTCGGTCAGGTCGAGCAGTTCCTGCGGCACGGCACCGAACGGTGACAGGTTGGTGAGCACCGTGGCCCCGGCGGCACGGCCGGCCCGCGCTGCGGCGAGGACGACGTCGATCGAGACCTCGAGGCAGAGCCCGAGCACGCCGACGCCGTCGAAGGCCGCGGCGGGCAGGTCCGACGGGGTGAGCGTGGCGTTCGCGCCGCCCGAGATCACGATGGTGTTCTCGCCCGCCGCGTCGACCGTGATGACGGCCGTGCCGGTGGCGACGCCCTGCCGGACCGCGACGTGGGTCGTGTCGACGCCGGCCGACACGACGGACTCGCGCAGCAGCGTGCCGTTCCCGTCGTCTCCGACCGCACCGATCATGCGCACGGTGCCCCCGAGCCTCCCGGCTGCCACCGCCTGGTTGGCGGACTTGCCGCCGGGCAGGATCGCGAGGTCCGACCCGTGCAGGGTCTCCCCGGGCTTCGGGAAGCGCTCCGTGCGGACCACCAGGTCCGCGTTGAGGCTGCCCACGACGACGATGCCGGTCATGCGGCGGCTCCTGTCTCGGCCGAGGCCGGGCGCGGGATGAGGAAGGACGTGGCGAGGGCCGCGCAGGTGATCACGGCACCGAGCAGCATGCCACCGGAGTACCCGGCGGTCCCCGCGGACCCGCCGGTGCCGAGCGCGGTCTGGAGCGCCGGCAGCACGGCGAAGCTGATGCCCGCACCGAGGTTGAACGCGCCCGCGTTGAGGCCGGGCAGGAAGCCGGGGTTCGACGCCGGGGACAGCACGATGCCGAGCCCGTTGAGGATGATGTTCGCGATGCCGGCGTAGGTGATGCCGATGAGGACGGTCGCGGTGACCAGCACCGGCAACGAGTGCACGCCGACGACGGCCATCACGATCGTCGCGACGATGCTGCCGACCAGGCCGAACCGCAGCACGGCGCGGTAGCCGAGGGTCGGCGCGAGCCGACCGGCGAAGGGCCCGACGACCCAGCCGACGAGCGCGTACGGGGTGAGGAACGCGAGCGAGGCGAGGTCCGGCTCCATGCCGAAGCCGACCTCGGGGCTCTGCGCGAGGCTCGTGACCAGGCCGTTCACGACCGCGAAGACGCCGGTCATCGTCAGGAGGGTGGTGACGAGGAGCGCCCAGGTGCCGCGACGGCGGAGGTACCGTGTCTCGACGAGGGGCTCCCGGACCCGCGACTCGACCGCCCAGAAGACCCCGGACGCCAGGAGTGCGACGAGGATCCCGCCGGCGACGAGCACCCAGTTCGCGGTGGCCAGCTTGCCGGCCTCGTTGAACGCGGTCAGCAGCGCGCCGACACTGACGACGAGCGGGAGCACACCGACCCAGTCCATCCGTGTGCCCGCCGACGGCTTCGACTCGACGCCCCACACGGCGACCATGAGCGCTGCGATCACGGTGACGGCTGCGATCACCCAGAAGATGCCGCGGAACCCGAAGTGCGTGGCGATCCACCCACCGGCCAGGGCGTCGACGCCGGCGATGCCGCCGTTCACCGCGGTGAGCAGCCCGAGGGCGGCGCCGTAGCGCTTCGGGTCGGCGATCTCGTTGCGCAGGACGAGCAGGCCGATCGGGACGACCGGACCGGTGACGCCCTGGATCACGCGGCCGGCGAAGAGCATCGGCACGTTCACGGCGACGGCGGCGACGACGCTGCCGACGAGCATCACGAGGAGCATCGCGAGGAGCACGCGCTTCCGGCCGACGATGTCGGACAGTCGGGGCAGGAACAGCGAGAACAGGGCCGCGATCGTGAAGAACAGCGTCTGGGAGAGCCCGATGGTCGCGTCGTCGGTGCGGAGCTCGTCCGCCATCGTCGCGAGGGCCGGGTTGAGCATGCTCGCGTTGAGCTGGAACGCCACGCACGCCGCGAGGAGGGCGGCGGTGAGGGCGCCGATCGACGTCTTCGTCGAGGTGGTGGTCATGGGGGTCAGTGCTCCGGGATCAGGGTGGTCTCGGCGGCCTCGACGGCCTGCGCCGCAGCGCGCGGGCTCCAGCCGGTGTCGGGGGTCTCGCCGATGCGCTCGAGGGCGTCGACGACCAGGTCCCAGAAGCGCTCGTGGTCGAGCTCCATCGCAGCACTGGTGCGGCAGTCCTCGGGCGCGGGACCACGGAGGTCGGCGACGGTCATGCCGAGCGTGTGGACGCCCTGCGTCTCGACGGCGATCGGGACCCTGACCGCACGGACGATCGTCGGGTCGATGACGTGTGCGACGGCGCACGGGTCGTGGACCGGCGGGGCGTCGAAGCCCTGGGCGTCCTCGTAGGCCTTGCCGAAGAAGTCGAGGAGCTCCCCGACGAACGCGGCGGGACCGGTGCCGACGGCGGCGATGCGGGCGGCGACCTCCGGTGTGGCGAGCGCCTGGTGCGTCAGGTCGAGCCCGACCATGACGACGTCCCAGCCGGCGCTGAAGACGATGTCCGCGGCCTCGGGGTCGATGACGATGTTGAACTCGGCGACCGGGCTCCAGTTGCCGACGTGCACGCCGCCGCCCATGAGCACGACCTGCTTGACGCGCTCGACGATCCGCGGCTCCTTGCGGGCGGCGAGCGCGATGTTCGTCAGGCCGCCGGTCGGTACGAGGGTGACGGTCCCGGGCTCGTGCGCCATGACCGTGTCGATGATGAGGTCGACCGCGTGCCGCTCGTCGAGGTCGAACGCCGGCTCGGGCAGCATCGGCCCGTCGAGCCCGCTCTCACCGTGGATGTCGGGCGCGACCTCGACCTGGCGGAGCAGCGGACGGTCGGCACCCGCGGCGAACGGCACGCCGGTGATGCCGGCGATCCGGGCCACGGCGAGGGCGTTGCGGGTGACCTTCGGCAGGGTCTGGTTGCCGACGACTGTCGTCACCGCGAGGAGGTCGATCGTCGGGTTGCCGTGCGCCAGCAGGATGGCGACGGCGTCGTCGTGGCCGGGGTCGCAGTCGAGGATGATCTTCTGCGTCGTTGCATCGGGCACCTGGGGCGCTCCACTTCGTCGGGGATCGGCGTCGGTGGGCCGCTCGCGACCCGCCGTGTCCGGCAGTGCCGGACGGAGGTTTGCGCCTGACGCGGTGGGGTCCGCCCTGTGGAGGAACCAACTCCAGCGCGGCGCGTCAAGCGTTTGACATCAGAACACGTCAAGCGCTTGACGTCAACTTCGAGCGACCCTCAGGCGCCCGCTCGTCCTACCGGTCGGTAGGCTCGACGGGTGCCATCCCCCGCCGCTCACGGCCGTCGCGTGACCGCGGCGATGGTGGCCGAGCGTGCGGGGACGAGCATCGCGACGGTCTCCCTCGTCGTGAACGGCAAGGACCGCGGCCGGGTCTCCCCACCGATCGCCGAGCGGGTGCGCGATGCCGTCGACGCCCTCGGGTACGTCGTCGACCACGCGGCGAGCTCCCTCGCCCGGGGCACCGGCGACCTCGTCGTGCTCATCGCCCCCGACCTGTCGAACCCGTTCTTCGCGGAGGTGATCCGCGGCGTGCGGGACACCCTCGGCGACCGGTTCCAGCTCGTGCTCTCCGTCACGGAGCGGGGAGCCCAGCCCACGGCCGCCGACCTGCGACGTTTCGAGCGGCTCCGACCCGCGGGGATCCTGGTCGACGCCCCGGCCGCCGGCGAGCCGATGGACGCGAGCGTGCCCGTCGTGCTGCTCGACGCCCCCGACGCGGCCGAGGGCACGACCGCCGTCGACTACGACCTCGCCCCGGGCATCGACGCCCTCGTCGCGCACCTGCGTGAGCGCGGGCACGACCGGGTCGCCTACCTGGACGGCACCGCCCGTGTCGCGACCTTCGGCATCCGCCACCGCATGTTCGACGAGGCCTGCGCCGCCGCGGGCATCGCGGTCTCGGAGCTCGGCGCCCGGGCGGACCTGACCGTCGACGCGGCCGCGGCGGCCACCGAGCACACGATCGAGGCATGGCACGAGGACGGCGTCACGGCGGTCGTCGCGGCCGCGGACACCCTCGCCTACGGCGTGCTGCGCGTCGCCGGGGCGATGGGCCTGCGGGTGCCGGAGGACCTGGCGGTCGCGGGCTTCGACGACCTGCCGTCGTCGTCGGTCACGGCGCCGGCGTTGACGAGCGTGGCGCTGCCGGGAGCGGAGCTCGGTCGCACCGCCGCCCTGCGCCTCCTCGCGACGATCGACGGCACCGCGGTCGCGCCCGTCGGGCTGCCCGCACGGCTGGTCCCCCGGGCGAGCACCGGCGGCTGACCGCGGGCGCGGGCGCACCTGCGGCCGGCCGCGGGCGGGCGCCGGCTGGCCAGCGCAGCGAGACGCCGGCGGCTCGACGAAACGCCCCGGAGACGACGAGACGCCCCCGTTTCCGGGGGCGTCTCGCGCAGCTCAGGGCGTCTCGCACGGACGCCGGCGTCTCAGCGCGCGGCGCAGGCGGTCAGGCGGAGGCGTCTCGCCCCGACGCCGGCGTCTCGGCATCGACCGGATCGCTCCCGCCGGCTGACTTGCCCGCACCAGCCGGCTCGCCCGCACCCGACGGATCGCCCGCACCAGCCAGCTCGCCCGCACCCGACGGCGACGCCGGGGCCGCGGCCGGGGCCGGGGCCGGGGTACCGGCGAGCTCGGCCCGCTGCGCCCGCTCGAGCTCGTCCGCCTCGGCGCCGCCGACGGCCTCCCCACGGGCCACCATGCCGGCGACGTCCGCCAGCTGCATCTGCGGCAGGAACAGGGCGAGCACCAGGGCCGCGGCGATGAACGGCAGCAGGTACCAGAACACCGGGGCGAGGGAGTCGGCGTACGCGTTCACGATGCCGTCCTGCAGCGCCTCGGGGAGCTTCGCGAGCGCGCTCGGGTCGATGCTCGCGCTGCTCGACGCCGCCTGCGACGCCGGGACCCCCGCGTCGGTGAAGACCCCGGTGAGCGAGTCGGTCAGGCGTGCGGTGAACAGCGCGCCGAAGACGGCGACGCCGAGGGAGGCGCCGACCTCGCGGAAGTAGTTGTTCGTCGAGGTGGCGGTCCCGACCTCCTGCGGGGGCACGGCGTTCTGCGCGACGAGCACGACGACCTGCATGATGAGGCCGAGTCCGGCGCCGAAGACGAACAGGTACACGCAGATGAGCCAGATCGGGGTGCTCGCGGCGAGGGTGGTCATGCCGAGCATCGCCAGACCGACGACGATCGTGCCGACGACCGGGAACATCCGGTACCTCCCGGTCTTCGTGATCGCGATGCCGGACGCGATCGACGTGCCCATGAGACCCGCCATCATCGGCAGCATGAGCAGGCCCGACACCGCGGCCGAGGTGCCCGAGGACATCTGCAGGAACGTCGGGACGAAGGCGATCGCGGCGAACATGCCGACGCCGAGCACGAAGCCGATCCCCGTCGCGAGGACGAACGTGCGGTTGCGGAAGAACGACAGCGGGATGATCGGGTCCTGCGCACGCGACTCGACGAACACGAAGAGCGCGGCCGCGACGAGGAACCCGGCCCCCCAGGCCCAGGTCTCGAGCGCATCCCAGCCGTGCTCCCGGTTGCCGCCGAACTCGGTGAAGAAGACCAGGCACGCGGTGGTCGCCGAGAGCAGGGCGACGCCGAGCACGTCGATCCGCTTCGTGGCCTTCTTGCTCGGCAGCGTCAGCGCGGACCAGGCGACCGCGAACGCCGCGATGCCGACGGGGATGTTGATCCAGAACGCCCAGTTCCAGGTCATGTGGTCGACGAAGAAGCCCCCGAGCAGCGGACCGCCGACGGCCGACAGCCCGAAGATCGCGCCGAGGGGACCGAGGTACTTGCCGCGCTCCGACGCCGGGACGATGTCGGCGATGATCGCCTGGGACAGGATCATGAGACCGCCGCCGCCCAGGCCCTGGAGCGCGCGGAACACCACGAACTGCCAGAAGTCCGTGGACAGCGCGCACCCGAGCGATGCGAGCGTGAACAGGGCGATCGCGACGAGGAACAGCGTGCGGCGCCCGATGACGTCGCCGAACTTGCCGTAGATCGGCATGACGATGGTCGAGGCGAGCAGGTAGCCGGTCGTGATCCACGCCTGGTGCGCGACGCCGCCGAGCTCGCCGACGATGGTCGGCATGGCGGTCGAGACGATGGTCTGGTCGAGGCTGGACAGCAGCATCCCCGCGATCAGGGCGGAGAAGATGATCCAGATGCGGCGCTGCGTCAGGAGCAGCGGTCCGTCGGATCCGGGTCGGGCGCGCTTCTTCGTGCCCTGCGCGGTGGCGCTCATGCGGTGTGGTCCTGTCCGGTGGTGGTGATGGCCGCCCTGAGCTGGCGGAGGTTCTCGGTGAGCAGGGCGTCGAACGACGGTCCGGTGGTCTCGTCGAACGTGTCATCGAAGTACTCGCCGGCGGTGACCTTGAGCAGGCCCGCAGCGGCCTCGGTGACGAGTTGCGCGCGCCGGTCGTCCGGGTCGGTCCAGCCGAACCGGTCGCGGACGGCACGGCCGACCGCGGTGAGCTGGACCTCTGCGGCGGCGAGGAACTTCGCCACCATCACGGGCTCGCGCTCGAAGACCCGGCGGACGAGCGCCTCGTCGGCACGGTCGAGCCCGGCGACGTGCATCTGCTCGATCGCGAGCGCGACGACGGACCCGACCGGATCGAGGTCGTCGGGCACGAGCGCGCGTGACGCGTAGGCGAGGAGCATCTCCTCGGTCGCACCCTGTTCGATGCCGAGCACGGCGTCGTCCTTCGACGCGAAGTGGTTGAAGAACGTGCGGCGGGAGACGCCGACGGTCTCGCAGAGCTGCTCGATCGTGAAGCCGTGCAGGCCGTGCTCGATCGTCGCCCGGCGCGCCTCGACGACCATGCGTCGGCGCAGCGCGCGGGTGCGTTCGGTGGTGCTCACCGAACAAGAATTGCACTCTGCGGCTGAGAGTGCAACGAGCCTGGGACTACAGCGCCTTCTCGAAGCAGAGCGAGAAGGGCATGGTCTCGGCGTAGGGCTCGTACACCGGGATCGACCGCCACCCGGTCTTGTTGTAGAGCGCGACGGCCTCCGGCTGCTTGTCGCCGGTCTGCAGGATCACGCGGGACGCGTCCTGCTCACGGGCGACCTGCTCCCCCTCCGCCAGGAGGGCCGTCGCCGCCCCCTTGCCGCGGGCGGCGGCGAGGACGATGAGGCGCTTCAGTTCGACCTCGTCGCGCAGGCGACGGACGGCGATGTGCCCGAGGGCGGTGCCGTCCTCGTCGATCGCGAGCAGCGAGGTGATCACGGTGGCGGGGTCGACCGCCAGGACGCGGTTCCGCTCGGCGGTGACCGCCGGGTCCTCGTCCGCGTGCCCGTCGCCGTAGCGCTCGTGCATCTCGTCGTCCATGGTGGCGCGGAGGGCCACACCGCGGGGGTCCTCCCACGCAACGCGCTCGATCGTGATCACGATCGACCATCCTGGCACGAGCGCGCGAACCCGCTGCGCAGGTCGGGCCCGCCGCCCACCCCCCGCTCAGGCCAGCGCGGCGATCGGCCCCTCGCCGGCACGGAACGCCGCCAGCACGGCCGCGGCGTCGTCGTACACGGCCGCGGCACCCGCGCCCCGGAGCTCGTCGCCCCCGATCCCGCCGGTCATCACCCCGATGCAGGGCAGCCCGACCTTGCCCGAGGACTCCACGTCCCACATCGCATCGCCGATCATCACGGCACGCTCTGCAGGCACACCGACCCGGTCGAGGGCGACCTGGATGATGCCGGGCGCGGGCTTGGCCTGCTCGACGTCCTCACCGCTCGTGACCGCGGTGGTCCAGCGCTCGGCATCCAGGAGCTCGAGCAGTCGGTCGAGCTCGTTCTGCGGCGCACTCGTCGCGAGCACCACGGCGTGCCCAGCGGCCGCGACCGCCTCGAGCAGCTCGCGCGCCCCGGGCAGCAGGCGCAGCTGCGGCATGTGCTCCGAGTAGAAGGCGGTGTGGAACTGCTTCGCGGTGTCCCGGACCTCGTCGGACGCGTCGGGCAGCAGCTCCTCGAGCAGACGGCCCGAGTCCATGCCGATGGCGCGGTGGACCCGCCACGCGTCGACGGACTCGCCCGCCGCCCGGAAGGCGCGCCACCAGGCGTCGACGTGCGCGTAGTTCGAGTCGGCGAGGGTGCCGTCGATGTCGAAGAGGACAGCGGTCGAGGGAGCGTCAGCCATCCGTCCAGCGTGCTCCCCCGACCGCGTGCGTCGACTCAGACCGTGGTGCGGCAGGGCGCCTCCACGCTCGACGCGACCGACGGACGGACGGGAGGCACGGTGCCAGCCGGCACCGTGCCTCCCGTCCGCCTGCTGCGCGCGTCAGTTGCTGCGCACGTCGTCCGCAGCGCTCTTCGCGTGGTCCTGCACGTCGGACGCGGCGCCCTGCGCCTCGCCCTTGACGGTCTGCGCGGCGTCCTGCGCGGTGCCCTTGAGGTCCTGCGCGTGCTCCTTCGCCGCGTCGCCGAGCTGCGAGCCGACGTCCTTGGCCTGGGACTTGGCGTCCTCGACGAGGGGCGCCGCCTTGTCCTTGAGCTCGCCGGCGAGCTCCTCCTCCTTGTCGGAGGTCGGGATGAGCGACGAGGCGAGCCACCCGGCACCGAACGCGATGAGTCCGACGGCGAGCGGGTTGCCCTTCGCCTTCTGGACGCCCTTGTGCGCGACGTCCTTCGCCTGGCCGGTCGCGCCGGACGCCGAGCCCGAGACGTTCGAGCGGGCCGAGTCGGCCGCGCCCATGACGGAGTCACGGGCACTGCCCGCGGCGCCCATCACCGACTCGCGTGCGTTCTGGAAGCGCGTCTTGACCTTGTCGGTCTGGCGGTGCGCGATCGAGGACGGGTTGACCTTGTCGGCCAGGGCGTCGACGTCGGAGCCGAGTTCGCCGCGGGTGCGCTCGATGTCGGCGCGGATCTCGTCTGGGGTGCTCATGGCTTCCTCCCGGTGTTGGGCTTGAGTGCTTCTGGGACTTCCTTCACGGTCTCGACCGTCTGCGGGGCGCCCTGGATCTCCTTGATCTCCTTGCGCCCACGCACGGCGAGGATCGCGGCGACGATCCCGTAGACGACCGCGATCACGACGGCCGACCACGCGTTCCCGATGAGGTACCCGAGACCCCACCACGCGGCGATCGACAGGAACAGCAGGGCGAACAGCGCCGTCAGGCCGGCGCCGCCGAACATGCCACCCGCCTTGCCCGCCTTCTTCGCGGAATCGGTCAGCTCGGCCTTCGCGAGCGCGACCTCCTGGCGGAACAGGCTCGAGAGGTCCCGCGAGACGTCGGAGAGCAGTTCGCCGAGCGGGGTCGTGGCGGCGCGTTCCTCGGGCGTCGGTTCGCCCAGCGGTGCCGCGCCGGGAACCGAGTGGCTCATACGCCGCTCCCGGTACCGGTCGACGGGCCGTCGGCTTCCTTCTCGTGCTTGATCTCCGTCGCGAGCGCCTTGGTCAGGCGTCCGGCGAGGATCCCGGCGCCCGCTGCGAGCGCGATGAAGGTGCCCGGCTTGCGTGCGGCGAAGGACTTGACCTCGTCGAGGAGCGAGCCCGGGTCGCGGTTCTCGAGGTACCCCGCGGCGGAGCCGGCACGCTGCGACAGGTCACGGACCACCTTCGCGGCGAGGCCCTGCTCGTCGTCCTTCTCGGCCATGCGGCCGAGCTGCTCGCCGAGGCTGCGGAGGCCCCCCGCGGCGCGCTCCTGCTGGCCGGCGGCCTGCTCCTTGAGCGTGTCGGAGGCCTGCGAGTAGAGCTGCTTGGCGTGCTCGGTCGCCTCGGAGGCGACGTTCGAGGCCTGCTCCTTGGCGGTGCCGGCGACGTTCCCGGCCTTCTCCTTCGCGTCGCCGGCGACGTCCTGCGCGGCGCCCTTGGCGGCGTCGGCCTTGCCACCGCCGTCGCTGCTGCCGGAGCCCGAGCCGGCACCGGGGACGTACCCGGCGGAGGTGCTCGTGGTCGTGTCGGTCAGCGGGGCCGAGGCACCGGCGGCCGAGGGGGTCGCGGGCAGCTGCTCGTCGGCGGGCTGCGCGTCGAGCGGCTCGACGTCGTCGAAGCCCTCGGGGCGGAGCACGTCGTCGAACGCGCGGTGGTCGGCGGAGTCCTCCTGGCGTGCAGCCGGGGTCTCGCTGCCGTAGGACGGCACGGTGACGCCCGGGTACACCTCGTGTCCCTCGGAAGCCGCGGTGCGGTCGTGGATGGGCGTCCCGGAGTCGTTCCCGGGTGGGTTCGTGGTCATGGTCGGCCTTCCGGTTCGGTGACGACGGGTACGGCACCCGTCGCGTTGGACACGACCGTGCGCGATCCTTGCTGCGCCTCGTCACAGGAACGCCGTCGCGCGCGGGCGATCCGTCCGCGGAGCGCGGGCCGGACGTCCGCTCAGCGCGGCTCCGGCAGCATCGACAGCGTGCTGCAGGTCTCCGTCGTCGTCCCCGTGCTCGACGATTCCGAGCACCTGGCGCGGTGCCTGGACGCCCTGGCGACCCAGACGTACCCCGTCGCCGAGGTCGTCGTCGTCGACAACGGCAGCTCCGACGACAGTGCCGAGGTGGCCAGGGCCGCCGGTGCGACCGTGTTGCACGAGCCGGTGCGCGGCATCGCCCGGGCCTCGGCGCGCGGCTACGACCACGCGTCCGGCGACGTGCTGGTGCGACTCGACGCCGACTCGGTGCCGCCGCCCGGGTGGATCGCCGCGGCGGTCCACCTGCTCGGGTCCCCGGAGGTCGTCGCCGTCACCGGCCCGGGGCGGCCGCGCGAGGGCGGCCGCGTCCTGCGCCGGGTGTGGGACGGGCTCTACATGGGGCCGTACTTCGTGCTCGTGTGGGCGGCGCTCGGGCGTCCGCCGTTGTTCGGCTCGGCCACGGCGATGTGGCGGGCCACCTGGACGTCGGTCCGCGGCCGTGCGCACCGCGACGATCCCGAGGTGCACGACGACGTCGACCTGTCGATGCAGCTCGACCCCGCGTGGCGGGTCCTGGTCGACCGAGCCCTGACCGTCGAGGTGTCGGCGCGGCCGTTGTCGGGTGCGGCCTCGGTGGCGCGCCGGACCCGGCGGGCCTTCCACACGTTCCGGGTCAACGGTCGACGGGCGAACCCGGTGCGGCGGTGGGCGCGGCGTGCGCGCGTGGCGCTCCGGGCGCGGACAGCCGCGACGTCCGCGACGGCTGCGCCGGCCACGGCTGCGACGGCCGCGACGGCCCGGACGCCGCCGCCCTGGGCGCCCCGCCGCTGAGCGGCTGTACCGCACCCGGGACTACCGTTGACGCCGAGCGTCCGGACCGGACGCCCGATCACACGCACGAGGGGGGACCATGCGGCCAGCCCGCACCACGACACTGCTCACGACGATCGGACTCGGCGTGGGCCTCGCGCTCACACTGTCCGGCTGCACCGGTGACGACCGAGTCGACGCGGTCCCGACCGCGAGCACGACCGCACCCTCGACGGGTGGACCGACGGCGACCGGGAACGCGACGCCGGAACGGACCCCCGGCGCCGACGCGACGAGCACGTCGACGCCGGGGCCGAGCACCACGCCGGTCTCCGCGACGGGCACCGTGCCGGCGACCTGCGAGGACGTGGTGACGCCGGGCGCGTTCGAGTACACCGACGAGGTGGCCCTGAACGACCCCTCCGCCAACCTCGAGGTCCCCCGCACCGCCCTGACCCCGGCACTGCAGTCCGGCGGCCAGCGGCTGTACTGCGTCTGGCGCGACCCGCAGGTGGACATCACGAACCTCACCATCCAGATCGAGACCGTCGACCCGGACCGCGCGCTGGCGGCCCTCCAGGGGCTGTCCGGCTTCGACTGCTCGTCCGTCGACGACGGCTACCGGTGCCAGAAGGTCAGCCAGAACCCGCAGTACCCGGTGACCGACGGGGACACCTACTTCACCCGCGGCGACATCGGCATCCGGATCGCCCAGTCGAACGTGCCGACGGAGGGACTGCTCGACGACGTCGTCGGGAACGTGTTCGGCTGACCCTCGGCCGGCCTGGGCTCAGCCGGCCGGCCTCGACCGCACGTGGGCGCGTTCGCCCTGCGGCCCGTAGAGGCAGAGCACCTCGGTGACCTCGTCGGTGGTGTTGCCCACCCAGTGCGGGGTGTGTGTGTCGAACTCGACGACCTCGCCCGGCCCGAGGTCGAAATCCCGGTCACCGAGCAGCAGCCGGAGGCGTCCGGACAGCACGTAGAGCCACTCGTAGCCCTCATGGGACTTCAGGCTCCGGTCGCTGTTCGCGGGCTCCGGGGGGATGAGCTGCTTGAAGGACCGCACGCCCCCGGTCCGCTTCGTCAGCGGGATCACCACCCGGCCGCCGTGGCGCTCGGGCTTGAGGTGGACCCGAGGGTCGCCGGTCTGCGGTGCGCCGACGAGGTCGTCGAGCGGTACCTGGTAGGCCCGGGCCAGCGGCAGCAGGAGTTCCAGGGTCGGCCGGCGCTGGCCGGACTCGAGCCGCGAGAGCGTCGACACCGAGATGCCCGTCTCCGCGGCGAGCGCCGCGAGCGTGACGTCGCGTCGTTCCCGCACCGACCGCAGCCGCGGCCCGACCGCGTCGACCACCTGCGCCGTCGTGGGTGGGGTGATCCGTTCCTCCCGGCCGTGCACCATGCGACCATGTTGCCATACCAGCAAGGTTCGTTGCCGGATCAGTACCGAACCGCGCATGATGCGGACATGCGAGATCACTTCGACGTCATCGTCATCGGCGGCTCGGCCGCCGGCCTGTCCGCCGCGCTCATCCTCGGGCGGTCGCGGCGCTCCGTCCTCGTCGTGGACGCGGGCGACCCCCGCAACGCGGTCGCCGAGGGCGCGCACAACTACCTGGGCCGCGAGGGCGTCGCCCCGGCCGAACTGACCCGCGTCGGTCGCGAGGAGGTCACCGCGTACGGCGTCGAGGTGACGGCCGGGAGGGTCGTGGCCGCGTCCGCCACGGACGGCGACGGGGTCGACCCGGTGGGGTTCTCGGTCACCCTCGACTCCGGCGTGGTCGTCACCTCGCGCCGGTTGGTCGTCGCCACCGGTGCCGTCGACGTGCTGCCGGACGTGCCGGGACTCGCCGAGCAGTGGGGCCGCGGCGTGGTGCACTGCCCGTTCTGCCACGGGTGGGAGGTCCGTGACGGCCGGATCGGGGTCCTCGTGACGACGCCGAACGGGGCACACCACGCACAGATGTTCCGTGCGCTGAGCGACCGGGTGACCGCCTTCATCACCGACCCAGCGTTGGTCGACGACACCGCGCTCGCCTGTTTCCGGGCCCGTGGCATCGAGGTTGTCGATGGCCCCGTGGCCCGGGTGCTCTCGTCGGACGGCGTCCTGACCGGCATCGAGCTCGGCTCGGGGCAGGTCGTCCCGCTCGACGCGCTGGCGGCGGCGAGCACGGCGGAGCCGCGGGTCGGGTTCCTCGAGGCGCTCGGGCTGCAGGCCGAGGACGTCGTCGTGAACGGGTTCCGGTTCGGCGGCGGGCTCACCGTCGACGCGGTCGGGCAGACGGGTGTCCGCGGGGTGTACGCCGCGGGCAACGTGACGTCGCCGATGGCCACCGTCATCGCGTCGGCGGCGGCGGGGACCCAGGCCGGTGCCGCGGTGCACGGGGACCTCGTCCAGGCCGACATCGCAGCGGCGCTGGACGCTGCGGCCACGCCCGCCGGTCAGTCCACGCGGTAGCCGGCCTGCGCCGCCAGGAGCGGCGCGAGGGCGAACAACTGGTCGGCGCCGATCGTCGCCCCGCGGAACCCCTCGAGCCGCTCCACCCGGTCGAGGTCGGCGGTGCGCAGGTCCACGTGCTCGATGCGGGTGTTCGTGCCCTCGGCGGAACGGATCCTGGTGCCGTCGAACGCGACACGGAGCAGCCGGGCGTCGGCGATGTCGAGCTCGTCGATCACGCAGTCGCGGAACACCACGTCGGTGAGCGTCGAGCCGCGGAGGTTCACGAACCCGAGCTTCATGCCGACGAACTCGACGCCGTTGAGCGTCGCGTCGTGCAGCTCTGCCGAGCCGACCCGGCCGCCGTCGACCCGGACCCCCCGCCAGGCGCTGCTCGAGGCACGGAGGACGGGGGCGTCGAGCGTCTCGACGACCGAGTCGCGGATGCGCAGCCCGCGCAGGTCGGTGTCGTCCGCGCGGAGGGTGCCGACGACGCACTCCTCGAGCTCGAGGTCGGGCAGGCGCTCGCCCGCCACGTCGACCACGTCGATGCGCTTGCCCTCGATCCGGTCCCCGGTCAGGACGTCGCCGGGGGCGGGCGTCCAGTCCTCGAGGTCCCGCGGGTCGATCGTCGGGGTGCGCGGGGCGTCGGTGCCCCGCGCGGTGCCGGTCGTGCGTGCCATGTGCTCAGTCTGCCGCGGTGGGCCGACGCTCGAGCACGCTGTCGAGCCGGTAGTCCTTCGCCGGGCCGCGCGCCTGCCAGCGGACGGTCCACCGCTCGGCATCGCCGTCGAGCACCCCGGTGTAGTCGTCGGGCGCGCAGGCGTGCTCGACACCCGTGCCCCAGACCCAGTCGTGGAAGACCCGTCCGTCGGCGAAGTGCACCGTCCAGCGGTCGTCCGGGGCGCGGCGGACGAGCAGCGTCCGCGAGACCGGTGTCTCGTGGCCCCCGAGCCGCATCGTGCCGGACTCGTCCCACCGGACCTCGTCGGGCCCCGTCATGGTGAGCGTGGTGGTGCCGGTGACGTCGCCCGCGACCCCGACGAGCCGGTCGTCGACGAAGCGTCGCAGGGTCCACTCCCCGAGCAGGTCGGTCGGCAGCAGCGGACGCATCGGGAGCACCGGGCCAGGCTACGCGCGGAGTGCCTCGGCCCGGGCGCCCCGGTGCTCGTCGTCGCTGATGACACCGCGGCGGTGCAGGTCGTCGAGCTCGGCGAGCCGCTGCTCGAGGGTCTTCGTCGGCGCGAGGCCCTGGCTCTGCATCGCCCGGTACGCGAGGTCCTCCTGCATCGTCCACGGGTTCTGTCCCCGGGCCGCCATGCGCCTCGCCCGCAGGACCGTGACGACGACGATCGCGACGATGCCGAGCAGCACGGCGATGACGCCGACCATCACGAGTGTCCAGACCAGGTCGTACACCGGCGGGACGAGGGGGTTGTGCGTCTCCTCGCCCAGGGCCCCGAGGTCCTCGATCGCCATGCCAGCTCCTCCCCTGCCGGGCACGGTCGCGCCCTGGACTGGATCGTACCGCTCAGCCGCGCAGGGGCCCCGACGCCTCGACGTTCGCCCCGTCGGCGAACCCGCCCACGAGCTCGCGCAACGCGTCCTCGGCGGTGTGCTGCGGCACCCACCCGAGTTCGCTGCGCGCCCGGTCGGTCCGCATGATCGGCACGCCCGCCGCGATGTCGACCCACCCGGCGTCGGTCGGTTGGAGCCGGAGCCGCCAGGTGGTCGTGACGATCCCGCGGATCAGGCGGAGCGGCACCCGCACCGCCCCGAGCATCCCGAACGCCCGCGCGAGTCGCGGCGGTGTCAGCACCGGGGTCGCCGCGATGTTGAACGCCCCCGCAGCCCGGCGGTCGATCGCCCGCCAGAACGCGTCGGCGAGGTCGTCGGCGTGCACCGCCTGGAACACGAACGGCAGCGGCAACGGCAGGACCGCGAACCGCGCCGCCCGGACGATCGACATCGGCACCAGGCGTCCGAGGAAGAGACCCCGGAGCTCGGCCGCGACGCCGCGCTGGAACACCAGTCCGGGCCGGAGCCGGGTCACGACGACCTCGGGGTGGTCCCGCTCGAAGGCGTCCATCGCCCGCTCGTTCTCGGCCTTGTGGACCGAGTACGTGGCGGTCGGGATACCCGTCGCCGGGAACGACTCGTCCACCGGCGTCCGCTTCCCGTCGACGTCCACGCCCCGGTAGGCCCCGACCGACGACGACACGACGACCTGCCCGACGCCGGCGCGGGCGACCGCGGCGAGCACGTTCGCCGTGCCCGTCACGTTCGTCCGGTGCTGCGCGGGGATGTCGTGCGTCGGCTGGAGCGCCCACGCCAGGTGCACCACCGCGTCGGCCCCCTGGAAGACCGCGGCCAGCTCGTCGACGGCGCCCGGGCCGCCGATGTCGACCGCGTGCCACACGGCGACGTCGTACGGCGCAACGCGCGCGTCCGGCACCCGGCGGGCGACGCCGACGACCTGCAGGCCGCCCTCGTCACCCGCCCGGCCGTCACCGGTGAGCCGCGCCGCGGCCAGGCGCCGCAGCACGGCGGTCCCGACGTTGCCGGTGGCGCCGACCACGACGACCCGCATCACGCCACCGGACCCGCGGTCCACGCCGCGTGGACGGTGGTCACGCCGCGGCCATCGACGGGTCGAGCACGACCTTGATGCAGCCGTCCTCCTTCTTCTGGAAGACCTCGTACATGTGCGGCGCGTCCTCGAGCGACACGCGGTGCGTCGTCAGGTCGAGGGTGCCGAGCGGGTCCGACGGGTCGGACACGAGCGGCATGAGGTCGTCGACCCAGCGGCGGACGTTGCACTGCCCCTCGCGGATCGTGATCTGCTTGTCGAACAGGGTCATCATCGGCATCGGGTCCGCCATGCCGCCGTAGACACCGGACAGCGACACCGTGCCGCCGCGGCGGACCAGGTCGATCGCCGCGTGCACCGCCGCGAGCCGGTCGACGCCGGCGGTCTCGATGGCCTTCTGCGCGAGCTTGTCCGGCAGGAGCCCGGCGGCGCGCTGGGCGAAGCCCGCGGCGGGGTTGCCGTGCGCCTCCATGCCGACCGCGTCGACGACGCCGTCCGGACCGCGCCCGTCGGTCAGGTCGACCAGCTTCGACACCATGTCGTCGTCGAGGTCGAACACCTCGATGCCGTGCTTCGCGCCGAGGTCGCGGCGGACCTGCTCGGGGTCGACGGCGAGCACCCGGTAGCCGAGGTGCTTGCCGATGCGGGCGGCGAACTGCCCGACGGGGCCGAGGCCGAGCACGGCGAGGGTGCCGCCCTCGGGCACCTCGGCGTACTGCACGGCCTGCCATGCGGTGGGGATGATGTCGCTCATGAAGAGCCACTGGTCGTCCGCGCCGGTGTCCGGCACCTTGATGGGCCCGTAGTCGGCGTGCGGCACGCGGAGGTACTCGGCCTGACCGCCGGGGACCTGGCCGTACATCTTCGTGTAGCCGAACAGCGACGCGCCGGTGCCGTACTCCGTGACCTGGGTGGTCTCGCACTGCGACTGGA
The DNA here is from genome assembly GCF_003234185.1 of Curtobacterium sp. MCSS17_008. Classification (GTDB taxonomy): domain Bacteria; phylum Actinomycetota; class Actinomycetes; order Actinomycetales; family Microbacteriaceae; genus Curtobacterium. The sequence continues at coordinate 59,214 of NZ_QKSM01000011.1, read as the reverse complement.
AGCCGTGCTGGCACATCCAGCAGTGCCCGCAGGAGATGTTGAAGGGCACGACGACGCGGTCGCCGACCTTGAGGTTCGTGACGGCGGAACCGACCTCCTCGACGATGCCCATCGGTTCGTGACCGAGGACGTCGCCCTTGTCGATGTACGGGCCGAGCACCCGGTACAGGTGCAGGTCGGAGCCGCAGATCGCCGTCGAGGTGATCCGCACGATCGCGTCGGTCGGCTCCTGGATGGTCGGGTCGGGGACGGTCTCGACGGACACCTTCTCGGTGCCCTGCCAGGTGAGTGCGCGCACGTCGCGTTCCTCTCGTGGTCGCTTCGGGCCGGCCGGGAGGCACGGCTCACGTGCACCCTTCGCTACGCGCCCGCCCCGTGGTGCGTTCCCAGCCCCGTCCCCCACGCGCACCGCGGGTCCCGGTGGGACGCGCCTCCCGTCCCGGATCAGGCGGGCTCGGCCAGGGCGAGGAGCGCGTCCCGCGCGACCGCGAGCTCCCGTGCGTCGAGGTAGGGCGGGACCGAGGACGCGGCCGCCAGGCCCTCGGCGGCGTGCCGCACGACGAGCGAGCGCCCCTCGGGCAGCCCGTCGCGGGCGAACAGCGTCCGCCAGTGCTCGGCGTCCGCGGCCACGACCGGCTCGATGCCCGGCACCGACATCAGGCCCGACCACAGGGTGTTCGGCGAGAACACGGCCATCGCCCGCTCACTGCCCCCGCAGAGCGTCCGCACGTAGGCGCGGAGCACCTTGCCGGGGCGGTTCTCGGCCAGGTCGACGTGCCGCATCACCTCGTCGACGAAGGTCTGCAGACCGTGCTCGGCGACCGCCACGAGCAGGGCGTCCTTCGACGGGAAGTGGTGCAGCAGCCCACTCTTCGACACCCCCGCGGCGCCGGCCACCTCGGCGACGCTCACCCGGGTGCCGCGCTCACCGAGCAGCCGCTCCGCCGCCTCGAGCACGGCCGCTCGGGTGCGCTCGCGGTCGCGGGTGCCGTCAGTGCTCACGGGGACCATCCTGCCGGTTCGGGATCACCCGCAGCGCGACCACCGCCGCGACCGCGAGCAGCACGGCCGCGCAGACCGAGGCGAGCTGCATGCCGCCGGTGAAGGCCTCCTGCGCGCGCGCGAACGCCGGCGACGCCGGGTCGAGCACCTGCGCGGCGCTGGCGAGCGACTCCTGCACGCGGTCCGGGGCGTCGGCGTCGAGACGGACCCGGTAGAACGCGGTCTGGAGGGACAAGAGGACCGCGATGCCCATCGCGACCCCGAGCTCGTACCCGGTCTCGGAGATCGCGCTCGCGGCACCGGCGCGCTCCCGGGGTGCTGCGGCGACGACCGCATCGGTCGCCAGGGTCATCGACACCCCGACGCCGAGGCCGACCACGGCCAGCGCGAGCGCGATGCCGAGGTACGTGGGAAGCCCCTCGGCGACGGCGAGCCCCGCCATGCCGACGGCGGCCACGCCGAGCCCGAGCCCGATCGACCGCCCGGGGCCGACCCGCCGCGACAGCACCCCGATGACGGCGATGACCGCGATCGACGCCACCGTCGCCGGGAGTTCGGCGGCGCCCGCGAGCAGCGGCGGGAACCCGCGCACGAGCTGCAGGTACTGCGAGAAGAAGAACAGGAGCCCGGTCAGGGCGAACACCGACAGCGAGTTCGCGACGACGGCCCCGGCGAACGCGGGGATCCGGAAGAGCTGCAGGTCGATCAACGGGGTGGTCAGCCGGCGCTGCCGACGGACGAACCACCAGCCAGCGCCGAGGCCGACGACCGCCGCCACCGGGACCGTCCAGTCGGCACCGTGTCCGACGAGGTGCTTCACGGCGTACACGACCGGCACGATCGCGACGACGGAGAGCACCGCGGACAGCAGGTCCATCGGCGTCCGGGCGCCGCCCTTCGACTCCGGCAGCAGGACCGCACCGGCGACGACGATCACGACGATGACGGGGATGTTGATGAGGAACACCGAGCCCCACCAGGAGTGCTCGAGCAGCGCCCCGCCCACGAGCGGACCGGCGGCTGCACCGCCCGTCGCGCCGGCCGACCACACGGCGATGGCCCGCGTGCGCTGCAGGGGGTCGCGGAAGATCGCTCGGACGAGCGAGAGCGTCGAGGGCATGAGCGTCGCACCGGCGATGCCGAGCAGCGCCCGGGCGGCGATGAGCACCTCGGGGCTCGGCGAGAAGGCGGCCGCCGCGGAGGCGGCACCGAACGCCACCGAGCCGACGAGCAGCAGGCGCTTCCGACCGATCCGGTCGGCGACGTTGCCCATCGTGACCAGCAGGCCCGCGAGTGCGAACGAGTAGACGTCCCCGATCCACAACACCTGCGTCGCCGTCGGGTCCAGGTCCGCGGTGAGCGCGGGCACGGCGAGGGCGAGCACGGTGCCGTCGATCGCGAGCAGCACGACGGCCAGGGTCAGGACGCCGAGCGAGGCCCACTCCCGGCCGGTCGCACGGCGGGTCGGGATGGTGGCGGTCTGCGACATGCCCCGACTCTAACCGACCATGTGGTCGGCACGACAGACTGCACAGTCAGCACGCAGGACGCCGCTCGCTCCGGGGTCAGCCGCGCAACCGGTCGCGCTCGGCCGGCGGCAGGTGCTCGGTCGCGGTCGCCCGGGCAGCCGGGGACAGGAAGCGCCCGTGTCGCTCGAGGAACGCCACGAGCGCGGGCTCCGACGCGCGCTTCCCGGTCTCGCGGAGCACCCACCCGAGCGCCGACTGCACGGTGTCGCTCCGCTCCCGCACCAGGCGCCCGGCGATCGCGAGCGGGACCTCGGCGTCGCCCTGCTTCGCGAACGCCAGGGTGGCGACGACCGCGATGCGTCGGACCACGGCGACGTCCGACTTCGCGAGCGCGAACAGCGGCCCCGTCGACCCGCCGACGAGCGGGGCGCCGACGAGTTCCTCGGCCGCCAGGTCGACCAGGGCGGTGTCGTCGAAGCGCTCGGCCTTCGCCGCGGCGAGGTACTCGTCGGTCAGCTCGGGGTCGGGGTGCGCGCGCATCGCCTGCACGAGGAGCACGACGGCGACCAGGCGGGCACCGGCGTCCTCGCTCCAGAGCAGCGCGGAGCGCTCGCCCTCGTCGAGTTCGGCGAACTGCCGGGCCACCCGTCGGGCTGCGGCGACGTCGCCCGGGGTGCGGGCGAAGGCGGCCAGGACCGACTCGGCGTCGGCCGCGCCGTGGCTCTGCATCCGCCCAGCCTACGGCTCGACCGACGGTCGGATCAGCGGAAGGCCAGCAGCGTCAGCGGGTCCTTGAGCGTGCCGTTCACCCGGGTCTCGACGTGCAGGTGCGGTCCGGTGGACTGCCCGGTGTTGCCGGACTTGCCGAGCTGCTTGCCGATGCCGACGACCTGCCCCTTCGTCACGCCGATCTCGCTGAGGTGCGCGGTCAGGACCGTCGTCAGGCCGTAGCTGACGACCACGTAGTTCCCGTAGCTGGCGTGGTTCCGCACGACGGTGGTCACCGTTCCGCGGCCGGACGAGTACACCGGGGTCCCGACCTTCACGGGGGCGTCGGTGCCCTGGTGGTAGCGCGGGACGTGCCCGGCGCCACGGTCGTCGCCGTACCGCCCGGAGATGGTCGTGCCCTTCACCGGCCACAGCAGGCCGGTCACGGGCTTCGTCGACCAGGTCCGGGTGTCCGCGCTGCCGTAGAGCACGACGTTGCCGTCGACCTGCACCAGCAGCTGGCCGGCTCCCCGCCCCGTGGTGTTCGAGGCCCACAGGACCCGCCGGCCGTCCTTGCTGCGGACGACGAGGTTGCCGTCGGTCTGCACGGCCGCCGTCGCCCCGGCGTTGTTGAAGGTCTGCGAGGACCAGACCGCCTTGCCGCTGACGTACTGCACGAGGTTGCCGTCGGCCTGCATCGTGAAGGTGCGGGGCCCGCCGGCGTCCGACCGGAGGACGGTGCCGGGCAGGATGGTGCCGCCGGACGCGACACGCGACTGGAACGACTTGATCCGCCACATGGCGTTGTTGTTGGTCTTCCGCATCCGCAGCTCGCCGTCGGCGCGGACCCCGAAGTCCTTCGCCACCCCGGTGGTCCCCCACTGGGCGATCAGCTTGCCGCTGCGGACGAGCGACAGACGCCCGTCCGTGCCGACGACGGCCACCGCCCCGTACTGGTTCGGGGTGTTCGACGCCCACAGCACCGCGTTGCCGATGCCGTACTCGACGAGGTTGCCGTCGCCCTGCATGACGAGCCGGAACTGGCCGTTCGCCGACGTGACGACGTCGTTGACCTGCAGTGTCGTGCCGGCCTTGACCGTTCCCTTGTACGTGGTCGCGGCCTGCGCCGGCGACGCGGTGGCGACGAGTCCCGCAGCCGCGATGACGACGGCGGTGACGGCCGCGGCGAACTTCGCCCGTGCCCTGATCATGTGGTGGAACCCCTGCTCGTGGTGCCGCGGGCGTCGAGCGCCGGCGCGGTGCATGTCTCGGTGTGGCGGGCCCCTGAAACCCACCGAGGTTCGATGTTCGCAGGAGGTCATCCGCTCGAACAGCCCCCGGACCGGGGGCATGACACGACGCGTCGATCGTGCAGCGGTCCGGCATCGGCGGTCGAACTGTTACAGACCGGAAACACACTGTGTACAAACAAGCGCCATCAGTCGTGATTGTATGCAATCACCGCACTCCTGAGCGCGACTCCACAAGAGCCGCCACGCACACCGCACGCTCCAGGATCACGATGTCCCACATCACCGCTCGACGCCGCCGGACGCTCATCGCACTGCCCGCCGTCGCCCTGGCCGCCACGCTCGCCCTCACCGCCTGCGTCCCGGTCCAACGCTCGAAGGCCGGCGGCGCGACCGCCGGCACCGTCACCACCGTCGCCATCGGCGACCAGCAGGTCCGCGAGGGCGGTGACCTCGTCATGGCGCTCTCCGCCGAACCGGACCGGCTCGACCCGACGACGTCGTCGTCGCTCTACACCCGGTACGTCATGGAAACGATGTGCCAGAAGCTCTACGACATCGATGCCGAGGGCACGGTCGTCCCCATGCTCGCCACCGAGCTGCCGACGGTGTCCGACGGTGGGAAGACCGTCACGTTCCCGGTCCACACCGGTTACCGCTTCGCCGACGGGACCCCCTTCGACGCCGACGCCGTCGTGACGACGCTCGAGCGGAACCTGACGAAGGACGACTCGAGCAGGAAGAGCGAGATGGGTCCGGTGTCCAGCATCGAGGCGGCGGACGACCACACCGTCCGGATCCGGTACGAGACGCCGTTCGCCCCCATCACCGCCGCGCTCGCGGACCGCGCCGGCATGGTGATGTCGCCGACCGCGCTCGAGCAGGAGGGCGACGGCTTCGGCGACGCACCGGTCTGCATCGGTCCGTACAAGTTCGTCGAGCGCGTCCCGCAGACCTCGATCACGGTCGAGCGCGACCCGATGTACCACGACCCGGAGAGCGCCCACTTCGACCGCATCACGTACCGGATCATCACCGACGCGAGCATCCGCGCGCAGAACCTGAAGTCCGGCGACGTGCAGGTGGCCGACACCATCTCCACGCAGGACGTCGACGAGCTCCGGGAGCGGGAGGACCTCAGCATCCTGCGCACCGGGTCGCTCGGCTACCAGGGCATCACGATCAACCTGGCGAACCAGGACGGCGTCGGCACCGACCCGAAGCCGCTCGACACCCCGCTCGCGACGCAACGGAAGGTCCGGCAGGCACTGTCCATGTCGATCAACCGGGCCGAGCTCGTGCAGAGCGTGTTCCGCGGCTGGGCGGACGTCGCGTGCTCGCCGATCCCGGACACCAGTGCGTTCGCCACCGACGCGAGCAAGGCGTGCCCGGAGTACGACCCGGACCGGGCGAAGGAGCTCCTCGAGGAGGCGGGCGTCGAACAGCCGTTCCCGATCGAGATGGAGGTGACGAACACCCCCGACACGGTCCGCTTCGCCCAGGCGCTGCAGGCCCAGGCCCGCGCCGGCGGCTTCGCGATCACGATCACGCCGGTGGAGTACACGACGCTGCTCGACGACCAGACCCGCGGCGACTTCCAGGCGCTGCAGCTCGGCTGGTCGGGCCGCGTCGACCCGCACGGCAACATCGGCGCGTTCCTCGGCACCGGCGGTGGCAACAACTACCCCGGGTACAGCGAGCCCGAGGTCGACGACCTGATCGCCCGCGCGGCGCAGGCCACCGACCAGCAGGAGCGCGCCGACCTGTACGGCGAGCTCGTGACGAAGGTCCAGCAGGACGACCCGATCATCTACCTCTACCGGACCCGCAGCATCACCGGCGTCAGCACGGACGTCGCCGGTGTCTCCACCTACGCCGATGGCGTGGTCCGACTCAGCCAGGCAGCGTTCGTGGAAGGCGGCAGCAAGTGATCCGGTACGTGGTGACCCGGCTCTGGCAGGCGGCGCTCACGCTGGTCCTCGCCTCGATCGTGGTCTTCTTCGGGGTCCGGCAGCTGCCGGGCGACCCGGCGCTGGCGCTCGCGGGTGAGGAGGCGAGCCCCGAACGGCTCGCCGCGGTCCGCGCCGACCTCGGCCTCGACGACTCCCTCGTCGTGCAGTACTGGCGCTTCGTGGTCAACGCGCTGCAGGGCGACTTCGGGCAGTCGACCCGGACCGGCACCCCGGTCACCGAGCTCCTCGGCTCGACGCTCCCCGTCACGCTCTGGCTCGCGCTGTACGCGATCGTCGTCGCGGTCGTCGTCGGTGTCGCCCTCGGCACCCTCGCCGAGCGCTACCGCGGTCGCTGGCCCGAGTGGATGGCGAACGCCGCCGCGCTGGTCGGCCTGAGCGTGCCGAACTTCTGGCTCGGCATCCTCGCGATCGTCTGGCTCGCCGCCGGCCTCGGCTGGTTCCCGGCGTCCGGGTACGTCCCGATGACGAGCGACCCGATCGGGGCGCTGCACCACCTGACGCTGCCGGCCCTCATCCTCGGCACCTCGCTGGCCGCGGTCATCATGCGGCAGACCCGCGCGTCGATGATCGAGACGATGAAGACCGACTTCGTCCGGACCGCCCGCGCGAAGGGGCTGAGCCGTCCGCGGGTGCTGTTCCGCTACGGCCTGCGGAACTCGATGATCGTCGTCGTCACGATCGTCGGCCTGCAGCTGGGCGGACTCATCTCGGGCGCCGTCGTCACGGAGCGGATCTTCGCGCTCCCCGGCTTCGGCAAGCTCACGCTCGACGCCGTCTTCACGCGCGACTACCCGGTGATCCAGGCCGTCGTGCTCGTGATCACCCTCGGGTACGTCCTCATCAACTTCGCCGTCGACGTCCTGTACTCCGTCATCAACCCGAAGATCCGCCTGGGAGGCACCCAGTGACCACGATCACCGCGCCGTTCGACCTCGGCTCGAGCCGCGGTCGTGTCTGGAAGCAGGTCCGGACGAACCGGCTCGGCATGACGGGTGGCATCATGCTCGCCGTCGTCGTGCTCGCCGGGGTCGCCGCACCGCTCGTCGCCCCGCACGACCCCACCGCGACGCACTTCGACCTGCCGTTCCAGGTGCCGTTCACCGTCGGCTTCGGGTTCGGCACCGACGACCTCGGTCGCGACATCCTGTCCCGCACCCTGTACGGCATCCGCGTCTCGCTCGTCGTCGGTGTGCTCTCGGTGCTGCTCGCGGTCGTGGTGGGCACCCCGCTCGGCCTGCTCGCCGGGTACTGGCGCTGGCTCGACGCGATCATCAGCCGTCTCACGGACGTCGCGCTCGCCTTCCCGTTCCTCATCATCGCGGTGGGCCTCGCGGCGATCAGCGGTCCGAGCCTGACGAACGCGGTCGTCGCGATCGGCATCTCGCACGTGCCGGCGATGATCCGCATCGTCCGCGGCGAGACCCTGCGGATCACGAGCGCCGACTTCGTCACGAGCGCGAAGACCCTCGACGCCGGCGGTGCGCGGATCATCGCGCAGCACGTCCTGCCGAACTGCGTCTCGGCGATCATCGTGCAGGCGACGGTGATCATGCCGGTCGCGGTCATCGGCGAAGCGCTGCTGTCCTTCCTCGGCCTCGGCATCCAGCCGCCCACCCCGAGCCTCGGCATCATGCTCTCGGACGCGCAGCAGTACCTCGGTCAGGCACCGTGGGCGGCCGTGGTGCCCGGCGTCGCGATCGCGGTCATCTGCCTCGGCTTCAACCTGTTCGGCGACGCCCTGCGCGACGCCCTCGACCCCACCGCCTCGGACCGGAAGTAGCACCATGAGCACCAACCCCGCCTTCACCGCACCACCGGTCGAGACCACCCGGCCGGACCTGCAGGGCACCTTCGGGATGACCGCGTCGACGCACTGGATCGCGACCGCGACGGCGCAGTCGGTCCTGGAGCGCGGTGGCAACGCCTTCGACGCCGCCGTCGCCGGCGCGTTCGTCCTGCACGTCGTCGAACCGCACCTCAACGGGCCCGGCGGTGACGTGACCGCCGTCTTCGCGACGGCCTCCGACAAGACCCCCACGGTCCTGATGGGCCAGGGACCGGCCCCGGCAGGCGCGACACCCGAGCACTTCCGGGCCGAGGGCCTCGACCTGGTCCCGGGCGCGGGCGCCCTGGCGGCCGCCGTCCCCGGCGCCGTCGACGCCTGGCTGCTGCTCCTCGCCGAGCACGGCACGTGGGAGCTCGCCGACGTGCTCGCCCCCGCGATCGGGTACGCCCGCGACGGCCACCCGGTCGCCCCGCGGGTGGTCGCCACGATCGCCACCGTGCAGGACCTGTTCCGCGACCACTGGCCGTCCTCCGCCGAGCAGTGGCTGCCGGGAGGCAGCGTGCCGACACCCGGGGCGATCGTGCGCAACGAGGCGTGGGCCGGGGTGCTCGACCGGCTCGTGCAGGCCGGATCCGGTGTCGACGCGGCCGGGGACGCGACGGCCGACGCGCGCGTCGCCCGGATCGAGGCCGCCCGCACCGAGTGGGCCGAGGGCTTCGTCGCGCAGGCGATCGACGCGTTCGTCCGCGCCCCGCACCGGCACGCGTCGGGCAGCGACCACGCCGGGGTGATCCGCGCGTCGGACACGGCGGCGTTCCGCGCGTCGACCGAGCCCGCGACCACCGCCGAGTTCCGCGGGCACACGATCGCGAAGACCGGGCCCTGGGGCCAGGGTCCGGCGCTCCTGCAGACCCTCCGCCTGCTCGACCCCCTCGACGACGACCGGCTCGACCCGTCGACCGTCCTCGGTGCGCACACGATCGCCGAGGCGCAGAAGCTCGCCCTGGCCGACCGCGAGGCGCACTACGGCGAGCGCGACGTCCCGATGGCCGAGTTGCTCTCCGACGCCTACTCCGACGAACGTCGCGCCCTGATCGGCGACCGCGCGTCGCACGAGTTCCGGTCGGGTTCGGTCTCGGTCGCGGCCGGCACGCTCCCCCCGCTCCGCGAGACCTACACGCCCGGTGGTGAACCGATCGCGGGCGTGGGCGAACCCACCGTGCCGGGCGCCAGGGGTGACGCCGTCGCGGCACCCGCTGAGGACGCCCCGACGGCCGAGGACCGCGGCGAGCCGATCGTCATGGAGACCGGCGAGACACGGGGCGACACGTGCCACATCGACGTCGTCGACCGCTGGGGCAACATCGTCAGCGCCACGCCGTCCGGCGGGTGGCTGCAGTCGTCCCCGACGATCCCCGGGCTCGGGTTCTGCCTCGGCACCCGCCTGCAGATGACCTGGCTCGAGGAGGGCACGGCTTCGACGCTCCGTCCCGGGGCACGACCGCGCACCACGCTGACGCCGACGCTCGTCCTCCGTGACGGGGAGCCGGTCGTGGCGCTCGGCTCCCCCGGCGGCGACCAGCAGGACCAGTGGCAGCTGCTGTACCTGCTCCGCACGATCGTCGGCGGGTACTCCCCCCAGCAGGCGATCGACGCCCCCGCACTGCACACGACGTCGTTCCCGGGGTCGTTCTGGCCGCGCACCTGGACCCCCGGCGGCCTCGTCGTCGAGGACCGCCTGGGCGACGACGTCATCACCGGGCTCGAGGAGCTCGGCCACGTCGTCACCCGCGCCGGCGACTGGTCGCTCGGCCGCCTGTCGTGCGTGACGCGCGACCCCGACACCGGCGTCATGGGCGCCGCCGCCAACCCACGAGGAGCACAGGGCTATGCCGCAGGACGCTGAGGACCGGACCATGCACGACGGACGCACCACGGGCCTCCCGGCCGAGCAGCCCGCACACGCCGCGCACGCGGCGACCGGGCGCGACCACCTGCTGTCGGTGCGCGACCTGCGGGTCGCGTTCGGCGACCGCGAGGTCCTGCACGGCGTCGACCTCGACGTCCGCCGCGGCGAGCGCGTCGCGATCGTCGGCCAGTCCGGGTCGGGCAAGTCGACGCTCATCGCGGCGCTGCTCCGGCTGCTGCCCGGTGCCGGGCACATCACCGGCGGCGAGATCCGACTCGGCGACGACGACATCGCGCACGCCGACGAATCGCTCATGCGGCGCGTCCGGGGCGGGCGGATCGGCCTGGTGCCGCAGGACCCGTCGACGAACCTCAACCCGTCGATGCGGGTCGGCGCGCAGATCGCCGACGCGCTGCGTGCCGGCGGGCTCCGGGGTCGCTCGGCGATCCGGCAGCGGGTCGTGGCGCTCATGACCGAGGCCGGGATCCCCGAGGCCTCGCGTCGCGCCGACCAGTACCCGCACGAGTTCTCCGGCGGCATGCGGCAGCGGATCCTCATCGCGGTGGCGCTCGCCCGTCAGCCCGAGCTGCTCATCGCCGACGAGCCGACCAGCGCACTCGACGTGACGGTGCAGCGGCAGATCCTCGACCACCTGCAGACCCTGGTGGACCAGCACGGCACGACGCTGCTGTTCGTGACGCACGACCTCGGGGTCGCGGCGGACCGGACCGACCGCGTCGTCGTCATGCTCGACGGCGAGATCGTCGAGCAGGGCGCGCCGGAGGCGATCCTCCGTGACCCGCAGCACGAGTACACGAAGCGGCTCATCGCGGCGGCACCCGCACTGTCCGGGGTCGCTCCCGAGCCCGCCGCGGCGGGCGAGCCGATCCTCGTCGTCTCCGACCTGGTGAAGGAGTACACGCTGCGCGGACGCGGCGCGGGCACCCTCCGCGCCGCCGACGGGGTGTCGTTCGCCGTCCGCCGCGGCACGACCACCGCGGTCGTCGGCGAGTCCGGCTCGGGCAAGACGACGGTCGCGCGGATCGTGCTCGGGCTCGAGACACCGACCTCGGGCACCGCGCTCGTCGACGGGAAGTCGATCGGGACGGCGCGCGGCGCCGAGCGGCGGGAGATCCGGCGCCGGGTGCAGCCCGTGTTCCAGGACCCGTACGGGTCGCTCGACCCGACGTCGACGATCGAGCGGATCATCGACGAGCCCCTGCGGGTGTTCGGGATCGGTGACCGGGCATCGCGCACCGAACGGGTGTGCACGCTCCTCGAGCAGGTCGCACTCCCCCGTGAGGTCGCGCAGCTCCGGCCGAACGAGCTGTCCGGCGGGCAGCGACAGCGCGTCGCGATCGCCCGCGCGCTGGCGCTCGAGCCGGAGCTGATCATCCTCGACGAGGCGGTCTCGGCGCTCGACGTGCTCGTGCAGGAGCAGATCCTGGCCCTGCTCGACGAGCTGCAGGACCGGCTCGGGCTGAGCTACCTCTTCATCACGCACGACCTCGGGGTCGTCCGGAGGATCGCGGACGACGTCGTGGTGATGCGCCGCGGCGAGGTCGTCGAGCGGGGCAGCGTCGCGGCGGTGTTCGACGACCCGCAGGAGCAGTACACGAAGGACCTGCTCGACGCGATCCCGGGTCGCTCGCTCGCCGAGGCCGCCGCGTGACGACGCACGGCGCCCCGCGACGAGACGGTGTGGCACGATCGGCACCGTGCTGAACGCCACGAGCGTCATCGACGCCATCCGCCACGACATCGTGACCGGTGCGCTGCAGCCCGGCACCCGGGTCACCGAGGCGTTCCTCGCGGAGCGCCACGGGGTCTCCCGGGTGCCGGTCCGCGAGGCACTCCGCGGGCTCGAGGGCGAGGGCTTCGTCGTCTCCCGCCCGAACGTCGGCTCCCGGATCGCCGAGATCCCGTTCGACGAGGCCGACGACCTGTTCGCGGTCCGCGAGTCACTGGAGACCGCCACCGCCCGCCGGGCCGCGACCCGCGCCAGGACGCTGTTCGACGCAGCGACCCCGCCGGAGGACTGGTGGCGCGTCCGCCGCGAGCTCGGAGCCGTCCTCGACGCCGGCGACGCGGCGGTCGAGCGGGACGAGCTCGACCTGCTCGTGGACCTCAACGAGCGGTTCCACCTGCTCGTCGCCGAGTTGTCGGGCAGCTCGACGCTCGCGACCCTGCTCCGCCAGTTGTCGCGGAAGATCGAGTGGCTGTACGCGCTCGACACCTCCTCGCGCGGCAAGCGGCTGTGGCCCGACCACCGACGGATCCTCGCCGCGATCGACGCGGGCGACGTGGAGCAGGCGGCCGAGCGGATGGCGTGGCACGTGCGGGAGAGCCGGATCGGCTACGCCGCACGCTCGTCCCCGGAGCAGGCCGACGCCCTGCGCGAGGTCGGTCCCGCCGCCTGACGCGGCCCCGGACCCTGGCGTGGCACTCCCCCACGGCGTCCGCCACGGCTCGGCCGTCGTTGATGGAGCAGAAGACGTCGAGTGCGCTCAGCTCGCTCGACGTTTCCTGCTCCATGGACGGGCACGCCGACCCCTCCGCGCGGCCGCCTGCGTCTTCCCCGAGAGCCGGTTGCGAGAACGAGCGTTCTCCGATTGACTGGCCACGGCCCTGAACGGGGCCTCCCCCAACGAAAGGAGCGGCTATGCCCACGCGCACCGCACGTACCGCCTGGCAGGGCGGCCTCAACGACGGTTCCGGTCAGGTCGAGCTGTCGAGCTCGAAGGTCGGCACGTACGACGTCTCCTTCCCGAAGCGCGCCGCGGACGAGGCCGGTGGCACCACCAGCCCCGAGGAGCTCATCGCCGCGGCCCACTCGGCCTGCTACGCGATGCAGTTCTCCGCGATCCTCGGCGAGGCCGGCGGCACCGTCGAGGCCCTCGACGTCAAGGCCGACGTCTCGCTCGGCCCGGACAGCGCGGGCGGCTTCAAGCTCACCGGCATCACCCTCACCGTCAACGGCGAGGTCTCCGGCATCGACGAGGCCGCCTTCCTCAAGGCCGCCGACGAGGCCAAGGCGACCTGCCCGGTCTCCAAGGCGCTCACCGGCGTCGACATCGAGCTCAAGGCGACCTTCGAGCAGTAGTCGTCACCAGCTGACGGACGGGAGGCGCGGTGCCAGCTGGCACCGCGCCTCCCGTCCGTCTGTCGGTACCCGCCTTCGTCGCCGGGGACCTCGACGGGCTGGTCGTCGCCGGGACGGTCCTCGCACTGGTCGGCGGCATCGTCGCGGTGGTCAGCGCCGCGCTCCTCGCTCGGGCACGGACGCTGCGCGCCCTCCTGGCGGGGATCGCCCTGCTCGTGGCCGGTGTCGTCCTCCTCCTCGCCGCGCCGAACCCGTCGTTCGGGTACTTCGCGTACGCGCCACTGTCCGACACGACGTTCCTGCCGAACGTGCACCCCTGGCAGGAGCGCACCGGGCAGGTGCTCGTGCTCGTGGGTGCCGTCGTCGTCGCCTTCGCGCTCGGACGACTCAGCGTCCGACGCCGCTGACCACGCGTTCAGCGCACGTCCGGACTCGTGTCCGGGCGGCTGGCACCATGGTCTGATGGCCGAGCAGTTCCTCCCCGGCGTCCCACGGCCCGGGCGCCCGCCCCGGCCGCGCGTCCGCAACCTCGCACAGCACGACATCCGCGACGCCCGTGCCCGGCTCCGCGGCACGATCTACGAGGACGTCTCCCCCGACACCCGCCCCCGCGAGCAGTACTCGCCGGTGCAGATCGTCGACTTCTGCCTCGACCTGGCCGAGGTGATGCTCGCCTCGGGCGCGGACACCCGCAGCGTCGAGACCGCGGTGGTCGCCGTGTCGACGAAGTGGAACCTCGCGCCCCTCGACCTCGACTTCTCCGGCAGCTCGGTGACGATCCAGTACGCGCCCGCCGACCAGCCGCCGCTGGTGAAGGTCCGCACGGTGCAGTCCGACGGCTCGGACCTGGACCGGCTCGCGCGGGCGAACCAGATCGTCGACGACCTGGTGCACGGTGAGCGCGACATGACGAGCGCGGTGAGCGCCCTCGTGGCCGTGCTGCGCCTGCCCACCCGCTGGCCGACCTGGCTCGCCGACGTCGGCCTGTCGGTCCTCGGCACCTCGATCGCGATGCAGGCCGGCGGCGGCTGGCGTGCCGGCCTCGGCGCGTTCGTGCTCATGCTCGGGATCATCGTGTCCGGCCGCTGGCTGACCGGGCGGGGCTTCCCGCAGTTCTTCGTGTCGGGCACGCAGGCGGCGGTGGCCTCGGCGCTCGGGACCCTGGCGATCTGGGGCGGTGTGCTGACCCCGACCGGCGCAGCCACCATGGTCGCGGCACTCGTGGTGCTGCTGCTGCCGCACGTGTCGCTCGTGACCTGGGCGCAGGACGCCATCTCGGGCTTCCGCGCGATGGCGGTCGCCCGGGCGTTCTACATCGTGCTGGTGATCGCCGCGATCGTCGTGGGCGTCCCCGCCGGCATCGCGGTCCTGCAGTGGCTTCGCATCGAGGTCGACCCGTCCGGCATCGTCCTGCAGCCGCTGCCGCTGTGGGCGTCGCTGTCCCTGACCGTGGTGTCGGCCGCCGCGAACTGCTTCGTGCAGCAGGCCAGCGCCCGGGTGATCCCCGTGGCGGTGCTGTTCTCGGTGACCGCCGGGGCGTTCCTCTGGGAACTCCGGCACCTCGGCATGCCGCTGCTCGGGGCGACCTTCATCGCCTCGGTGCTGCTCGGCGTGCTGTCCACCATCGCTGCGGCGCGGATGCGGACGGCCGTGGCGGCGATCGCGGTACCGGCCTTCTGCGGCGCCCTGCTGCCCGGTGTCGCGGTGTCGAACGCCCTGCTGCACTTCATGTCCGGGTCGTCCGGGGCGGCGCTCGACTTCGTGGCGGCGGTCTCGGTGGCGCTCGGCATCGGCGCGGGGCTCGTGCTCGGCGGCCTCGTGGCGACGCCCGGCGCGCGGCGGGCCCTGCGACGGGCACGCCGGGTCACGGTGCACTCGGTCCACAACGACACGACGGCGATCCCCGTGCTGCGCGACACCGGGTACGACCCCGGCGACGGCTCGGTGCCACGGGGACACCGCCCGCGCTGAGCGATCAGTCCGGACGCGAGACCCGGGCTGGGCGACCGTTCTCGGGCCCACAGGCACGAGGAACGTCGCTCAGCCCGAGTCTCGGGTGCGCGCGGTGCGCGCGGTGCGCGCGGTGCGCGCGGTGCGCGCGGTGCGCGCGGTGCGCGGTGTCAGCCCGCGTCGGTGACGGCCTTCGACACCGCGGTCGGTGCGTCGTAGTCGCCGCCCGGGATGTTCTTCAGCGCGTCGAGCACGTCGTCCGGCGCGCCCTCCTTCTCGGCGGTCGCGACGATGTCGTCCTTCGAGGCGGGGTAGTCGATGCCGCTGAGGTACTTCTGGACCTGGATCGGGTTCGGTGCTGCCATGTCGGCTCCTTCCGTCGGAGACTCCACGACTACGCCGACGGCCCTGCGAACGGGTGCGGCGAGTGCGCCTCGCGGCTCAGATCTCCCAGCTGCCGCCGCCGCTCCACGTCGAGAAGCGCTGTGCGGCGTGCGGCTCGTACCGCTCCATCCAGCCGCGCTCGAGCCGCGCGACGGCCCGGTCGAACGCCGGCACCAGGTCGAGGTCCGCGCGCAGCATCGCCTGCAGCTGCAGGCCCTCGTACAGCGCGATGAGCTGCTCCGCACCACGGCGCGGGTCCATGGTGTGCGGTGCGCGACCCACCGCGATGTCGTGCTGGAGTCCGCGCTTGATCTGCGAGAAGAACAGCTGGTAGCGCGACCGCAGGTAGGTCGCCATCGGGTGCGCCGGGTTGCCCGCGACGGACAGCAGCGCGACGAGGAGCCGCATGAGTGCCGGGTCCTCGGCGTTCGACGCGACGATCGCCCGGAGCAGTTCGACGGTCGAGCCGTCCCCGACCTCGCGCGTGACCTCGTCCATGCGTGCGCCGTTCCACCGGTCCAGGGCGGCGAGCACCAGGCCGTCCCACGAGGGGAAGTGCTGCCGCAGCTCGGCGGTGGTGATGCCCATCCGCTCGGCGACGGCGTCGACGCGGGCCTCGTGGAAGGGCACGTCGCGGAGCAGGTCGACGGTGGCGCCGACGATGGTGATCCGCAGGTGCAGCGTGGCGGCCGCGGCAGCCGCCGCCTGCGTGTCGGCGCTGGTGTGTTCGAGCATCATGCCCTCCGTCGTGCGGCGGACGTCCTGTCCGCACCCCCATCCAAGCGCAGCAGCGGGGGACACAGCATCCCCGGTACGGGTGTCGGCATGTCGGGGGACAGGCACCGTCCCCGCAGGGCAGTCCGCGCAGCGCCGTCCCGGCCGACCGTGCCACCATGCCGGCATGACCCCGGAAGACCCCATCGCGCAGGGACTCGCCACCATGGCGTCGGCGGGCTTCGAGTTCGGCGGCGACGACGAGCAGGTCGCGCACGACGTCCGGACGATGTGGCAGCAGCTCGGTGCGCCCGAGGGCGCCTTCGCCGCCGCCGCACGCGCGATCGCCGGCCTGCCGCAGCGCCCGGAGGTCCCGATCGCCGACCAGGCCCGTCGCCGCGCCCTCGAACGCGCCATCGGGATCAACCCCGTCGAGGTCGAGCTCACGGCGGCGATGTCGGCGCGGGAGCTGCTGGAGCGCATGGCACGGAGCGTCGCGTCCGGGTCCTGAACCACGACGGACGGGAGGCTCCCACCGAGTCCGGTGGGAGCCTCCCGTCCGTCGCTGCGCGCGTCGCGCGGTTCGGCGACGACTACGGGGTCGGCATGCCGCCGTCGACGTGCAGCGTCTCGCCGACCACGTAGGACGACTCCCCGCTCGCCAGGAAGACGAACGCCGGCGCGAGCTCGGCGGGCTGTCCCCAGCGACCCAGGTAGGTCTGCTCGCCCGCGGACGGCAGCGCCTCCGGCGGCTGGCCGCCCGCCGGCTGCAGGGGCGTCCAGATCGGCCCCGGGGCCACGGCGTTGACGCGGATGCCCTTCGGCGCGAGCTGCGCGGCGAGGCCCTTCGCCATGTTGTTCACGGTCGCCTTCGTGGCGGCGTAGTGCACGAGGTGCGGCGAGGGGGCGTAGGCCTGGATCGACGTGGTGTTGATGATGGTCGAGCCGGGCTGCAGGTGCGGCACGGCCGCCTTCGTGATCCGGAACGTCGCGTACGCGTTCGTCTTGAAGGTCTCGTCGAACTCCTCGTCGGAGATCTTCGTGATGTCGTCGACGTTCTGCTGCTTCCCGGCGTTGTTGACCAGGATGTCGAGCCCGCCGAGGCCGTCGACGGCCCGCTGCACGAGCTCCTCGCAGAAGGCGAGGTCCGTGATGTCGCCGGGGACCGCGACGGCGGTCCGTCCGGCGGCCTCGATGAGGCCGACGATGCGGTCGGCGTCCTCCTGCTCCTCGGGCAGGTACACGATCGCGACGTCGGCACCCTCGCGGGCGTAGGCGATCGCCACGGCGGCGCCGATCCCCGAGTCACCGCCGGTCACGAGGGCCTTGCGCCCCGCCAGGCGACCCGAGCCGCGGTAGGTGTCCTCGCCGTGGTCGGCGGGCACGTTCTGCGCCATCTCCTCGTCGGTGCCCGCACCCTGGAGGTACTGCTCGTCCGGCTTCTTGTCGGCGTACATCTTCGTGGGGTCCTGCATCGAGTACTGGTCCAGCCCCGACTGGCCGGGCCCCGTCTGGTCGTTCTGCTGCTCCGTCATGGGCTGGACGGTACGCACCGGCGCACTGCCGGACGTCCAGCCGGGCGTCCCCCGCAGGGAGCCCGTGACGCATCCACAAGGTCACGAACACGTGACGAGCGGGCTGCGATTCGGTAACACCTGTCGTCCTGTGCGGAACAAGCACGTACGGTCGACTGGTGACCCCTCGTACTGCCCTCGCGCTCGGTGCCGCCGCGCTCGCCCTCACGGTCGGCGTGGTCGGGGCCGACGCCACGGTGCTCGGGGGCGCGACACCGGCTTCCGCCGCCGAGGACCGCAGCGACGTCACGGCGACCGATGCACCCGTGGTGCGGGTCACGGACCGCGAGCTCCGACGCGTGGACACCATCGAGCTCGGTGCCGAGGGGCTCGTGTTCCAGGACGACGACGACACCGTGGCCGACGTCTCGATGCGCGACGCCCGCTCCACCGTGGGACTGCTCAACCGACTCCTCGGGACGCCCTCACGGACGCAGACCGCGGTCGGTGACGGTGGCGCGTGCTTCCCCTCCGGCACCACGTACACCTGGGGCGGCGCCGTCCGCGTCGCGGCCCTGGGCACCCCCTCGTCCGTCGGCAACGCGGTCGAGATCCGCGTGCTCAAGGACTCGGTCCGGTCCCGCACCGGCGGCCGGGTCGATCTCACCGGCCCCGACGGTGTCCAGATCGGCGACGACGTCGAGGACGAGCTGCAGGCGGCGCCGAAGGCCGACAAGGTCTCCTTCGGCTCCGGCGACTCCCGCGCCTGGCAGCTGCTGCTCGAGCCCGGGTGGGAGCCCGACGACGACGAGTCCGACGCTCCGCGCGCGCACGCCCCCCGGACCGAGCGGGGAGCACCGGGCGCACGACCGACCGACGCCCCGGACGACGAGCAGGGGACGAACGGCGTCTCCGCGCTGACGAACGGCACCGAGGTCACGGTCATCGGCTCCCCGATGCCCGTGCACACCCGCCGCTCCTGCTGACCGGTCCTGCCCGGTCCGGCGGGGCCCGTCTGGCCGGTTCCGTCCGGCCCGACGAGGCCCGTCAGACCCGCAGCGACGCCACCACCGGGAAGTGATCGCTGGCCGCCCAGGTCTCCGGTCCGTCGTGGTCGATCACGACGCGGTCGACCTCGACCCCGCCGCGGGTGAGCACCCAGTCGATCCGCTCGCCCGAGGCGACCGGCTCCTGCCAGTCGTTGTACGAGGCCGTGCGGTCCTCGGGATCGCCCGCCACCGTCCAGGCGTCCTCGTACCCGGCATCCGCGAACACCTGCGAGGCCGGCCCGCGCCCCCAGGGTTCGTTGCAGTCACCCGCGAAGACCACCGGGCCCTCGACCGGGGCGAGGCGCTCGACCACCAGCGCCGCGCTCCGGCGTCGGACCTCGTCACCGTGCTCGTTCGCCTCGTGGTCGAAGTGCGTCGTCAGGAGCGTGAACGCCCCGCCGTCGGCGTCGACGAACCTCGCGTGGTTCGCCACCCGCGGGTACAGACTCCCCCACGTGTTCGAGACCGGCTCGTCAGGGGTGTCCGACAACCAGAACGTGCCGACGTCGACGGGCCGGAGCCGATCGCGGCGGAAGAACACGGCGGCGTGCTCGCCCGCCGTGCCGCCCTCGCGCCCCTGTCCGACGTCGCCGTGGTCCGGCAGGCCTGCCCGCAGTGCGTCCATCTGGTGGCCGAAGGCCTCCTGCACGCAGAGCAGGTCGGGGTCGTGACGCCGGATGATGTCGAGCACCAGCGGGAGCCGCGCGGGCCAGTCGTGACGCGGGTCCGGGTTCTTCACGTTGTAGGTCATCAGGGTGATCGGACGCGCGACGTGGCTCACCGGTCGAATGTACCGACCGAGACCGCTCAGCTCCCCAGGGACCGGCGGAGTGCGAGCACGCCGTCGCGCGCCCGGGTCTTCGCCGTCCCGACGGGGACGCCGAGGCGTTCGGCGAGTTCGGGACCGGTCAGCTCCTCCAGGTGCCGGAGCACCACGGCCTCGCGTTGCCGTTCGGGCAGCGCCACGATCGCCCGGCGCAGGGCCTCCCGGTCGAGCACCCCCTCGGCCCGCTCGACCGAGGCGTGGTCCACCGTGTCGAGGTACCGGACGCCGGCCCGCACGTCGCGCCGCCGGTCCGCCTCGGCCTTCCGCACCCGGTCCACCGCTCGACGCTGCGCGATCGTCCGGACCCACGACACGGGCGGGTGCCGCGGGTCGTAGCGGTCGGCGAGGCGCCAGACCTCGAGGAAGACGTCCTGCACCACCTCTTCGGCCTGCCACCGGTCGACCAGGCACTGCCGGACCCACCCCTCGACGAGCGCCCGGAGCCGCTCGTGCAGGCGGGTGAAGGCGGCCCGGTCACCCTCGGCGGTCCGGAGCAGCAGTTCGCGCTCCTCGTCCCGGCGGATCAGCAGGTCGTCGTGCACCGTGGTATTCCACATGCCAGCTCGGCGGTGTGCAACCGGGGCGCTCCGCTGCCGTCGGATGGACAGGGAGCTGTCGGGCGTCTGTCAGTTGATGCAGACGCCTTCCTTGCCGTAGCTCTTGACGTCGGTCGAGCTCGGCTTCGGCTCGGACGACCTCGACGACCGCGGCTTCGACGGCTTCGTCTTCCCGGTGTCCGCGGAACCGTCCGCCGGCGCCGACGACGTGTCACCGGCCGGGGCCGGGGCGCTCACGGTCTTGCCGTCGGAGCCGAGCACCAGGGTGACGCCGGTCACGGCAGCCGAACGCACGGCGACCGCACCCGGGACCACGTCGGCCACGGCCTTCGCCTGGGCTTCCTGTCCGGCCGGGTACTGCACCTGGGTCGTCTTCGTCGTTCCCGACGAGCCGGGGGCGCCGGCCTGGAAGCCGCGCGCGGTGAGGTTCGCACTCGCCGTCGCCGCCGCAGCGGTGACGCCACTGCCGTTGAGCACCGTGACACTCGTCGCCGCGGGCTCGGCAGCGGTGGCCTCCGTGTACTCCTCCGGCTCGCCGACCAACCCCTGCACGAAGGCGGGGAGCCCGACGGTGTCCACCTCCACGATGGAGAGCGCGCCCGAGTTCGTCATGATGGTCGGGGTGCCGAGGGTCGGGATCGTGGCCGACTGGATGTTGCCGGGGCGGAGGTTCCGCATCTGGGCCCCGAGGGAGACCAGGTCGGTGTCCGTCTGGATCGATCCGCCCACCGCGCTGAGGATCGCGTTCATCTTGATCGGGTTCAGCAGCGTTCCGGCGGAGAGCACCTTCCGGGCCTCCTGCGACAGGAAGTACTGCTGGCGGACGTTGCGGTCCAGGTCGCCGTTCGGCAGCCCGTGGCGCTGGCGCACGAACGAGAGCGCCTGCTTGGCGTCGAGCTTCGAGGTGCCGGCGGGCAGGTCGACACCCGAGTACGGGTCGTTGACGGCGTTGTTCAGGCAGACCTCGACGGGGCCGAGCTCCTTGACCACCTGGTAGAAGCCGAGCAGCGACACCCGGACGTAGTGGTCGATCGTCAGGCCGCTGAGGTCCTGGATCGTCTGGATGAGCAGCTTCGCACCGCCGGTGTCGCCACCGCCGTTGAGGGTGCCGTAGTGGAACGCGCTGTTGAGCTTGCCCTTGCCGACACCGGGGATGTCGACGTACGAGTCGCGCGGGAACGAGATCATCGTCGCCTGCGACCCGTCGGCGTTGATGTGCAGCACGATCATCGTGTCGGTGTTCGTCGCACCGCCGTCGTCCTCGGTGCTGAGCTCCGCCATCTGCTCCGGCGTCGCGTTGTCCGGCCGGTGGTCGTCGCCGACGAGCAGGATGTTCTGCGCCTGTCCGTCGACGTCGTCGTCCCCGTTCGACCGCGGGGCGATCGCGTCGATCTTCGTGACGCCGTTGTTCAGGCTGGTGAAGGCGAACGCGGCGTACCCACCGGTCAGGACCAGGCCCATGGCCAGCACGCCCGCGACGGCGGGCAGGACCACCCCGCCCCCACGCTTCTGGCGCCCGTGGCGCGGCGGCACGGGGCCGCGGCGGGCACGGCGCGTCGTCTGCTCGGGATCGATGCTCACCCGGAAACCATAACGGCAGACCGTCGAACGGACAGGGAAACCGCTGAGGGTCCCCCGTCGATGCTGAACGGGCGGTCGGGCTCAGTCGCGCGCGGGCAGGAGGTGGATCGCCTCCATCGCGAGCTCCGCGCGGATGGGGTCCCCGTCGAGCACGGCGGCCCGCAGCTCGTCGATCTCGGGCCGGACGACCTCGGTCGGCACCAGCTCGGTGAGCTCGGGGACGCGCAGCTTGAAGGCCAGTCCGTCGGTCGTCGCCCGGCACAGCTGCGCCAGCGAGGCGTTGCCGCACGCGTCCGCCCACATCGAGTAGATGTCGGAGCCCTCGCGCGCCACCTCGTCCTGGTGGTCGGCGTCGATCCGGGCCGCGACGTCGTCGAGCGTCGCGACGATCTCCTCCCGCTCCGCGGCGGTGAACCGCGGGACGGCGAGCCGCACGACACCGCCGTAGATGACGCCGAGCGTGCGGTACGCGTCGAGCAGCTCGTCCTTGGTCGGCGCAGCGACACGCGTGTACCGGTTCGGCGCCATCTCGATCAGCCCGGCGCGGGCGAGCTCCGCCAGCGCCTCACGGATCGGGGTCCGGGAGACCCCGAGCCACGCGATGAGGTCGTCGTCGTTCAGCCGTTCGCCCGGTTCGAGCGTGCCGTCCATGATCGCGTCGCGGATCTTGTCCTGCACGGTGTCACGGAGCAGCTTGCGCTCGGCGGCGGGCTGCGTGGAGGGGACTGGCATGCCACCAGCGTGTCACATGTGACGGGACGCACGCGAGAGGCGCGACGGCCACCAGGCACGGCGCCCCAGGTCGATCGCGAGCGCGGGGACGAGCAGGGACCGGACCACGACGGTGTCGAGCAGCACGCCGAACGCGACGACGAAGGCGATCTGGGCGAGGAACAGGATCGGGATCACGCCCAGGGCGGCGAAGGTCGCGGCGAGGACGATCCCGGCCGACGTGATCACCCCGCCGGTCGCCGCGAGTCCCCGGAGGACGCCCTCGCGCGGACCGTGCCGCAGGGCCTCCTCGCGCACCCGTGTCATGAGGAAGATGTTGTAGTCGAGCCCGAGCGCGACGAGGAAGACGAACGAGTACAGCGGGACCGACGGGTCCGCTCCGGGGAAGTGGAACAGGTGGTCGAACACGAGCGCGCCGACGCCGAGCGCGGCGGCGAAGGACACGATCACGCTGCCGACCAGCACGAGCGGCGCCACGACGCTCCGGAGCAGCAGCACGAGGATCACGAGGATCACCGCGAGCACCACGGGGATGATGACCGAGCGGTCCCGGATGCCCGCGTCGTTCGTGTCGAGCGCCGTCGCCGTGACGCCGCCGACGACCGCGTCCGGGTCCACCCGCTCGACGGCGGTGCGGAGGTCGCGGACGGTCTGCTCGGCGGCGGCGGAGTCGGCGGGGTCCGCGAGGGTGACCTCGAGCAGGACGTCCCCCCGGGCGACGGTCGGCTCGGCGGGAGCCGGAGCGCCACCGGACCCGGCGCCCCCGTCCTCGACACCGCCCCCGGCACCGCCGTCGGTCCCGCCGTCGGTCCCGCCGTCGGTCCCCCCGTCCACGGGGACGGTGCCCGACGGGGAGTCCTCCGACGCGGCGACCACGCCGTCGACGCCCCGAACCGACCGGACCGCGTCCACCAGGCCGTCCAGGTCGCGTTCGGCACCGATGACCCGTGCCGGGCTGCCGGATCCCCCGGGGAAGTGGTCCGCGAGGACGTCCTGCCCGTCCCGCGCCTGCGACGCCCCGATGACGAGGTCGCTCTGCGGGACGCCGTCCGCGCGGAGACCGACCAGACCACCGCCCATGGCCAGGAGCGCGACGGTGCACACGACCCAGACCGTCCGGGACCGGCGGGCCACGAGCCGCCCGACGCGTGCCCAGAGCCCGGCCGCCTCCGGCCCGGTCAGGGCCCGGTGTCCGCTGCCGTGGACCGGGCGGAGGGGCCAGAACGCGGCACGACGGAAGGCCAGGAGCAGTGCCGGCAGCAGCGTGAGCGCGGCGAGCAGGCTGAACGCGATGCCGATCGCCGCGACCGGGCCGAGCGCCCGGTTCGACTCGAGGTCGGACAGGAGCAGGCAGAGCACGCCGACGATGACGGTGCCGCCGGAGGCGACGATCGGCTCGAACGCCCCGCGCAGCGCCGCCCTCGTGGCGTCCCACCCCGCCCGGTGGTCGCGGAGCGCCTCGCGGAACCGAGCCGTGTAGAGGAGCGCGTAGTCGGTGGCCGCCCCGATGACGAGGATCGACAGGATGCCCTGCACCTGGCCGTTGACGGTGACGACGCCGGCCTCCGCGAGCTCGTACACGACGAGGATCGATGCGCACAGGGCGAAGGTCGCGGTACCGAGCACGAGGAACGGCAGCAGGGGTGAGCGGTAGACGACGACGAGGATGACGAACACCGCGGCGAGCGCGACGCCGAGGAGCAGGCCGTCGATGCCGGCGAACGCCTCGGTCAGGTCCGCGGTGAAGCCCGCCGGTCCGGTGACGTACCCGGCGACCCCGGACGGCAGCGCGTCGCCCACCTCGGACCGGATCGCCGCGACCGCGTCGCCGGTGTCGGCGTCCTCGGTCAGCGTCGCCACGATCTCGGCCGCGTCGCCGTCCTCGCTCGGGATGACGGGGCTGACGTCCTGCACGTCGTCGCGGTCGCCGAGCGCGGTCGCGATCCGGCGGGCACCGGCGAGGTCGTCGTCGGTCAGACCGCCGTCGCGCTCGAGCACGACGATCGCGGGCGCCCCCGACGCCTGACGGAAGTCGGAGGCGCGTTCCTGGACCTCCGTGGCGTCGGCCGAGGCGGGCAGGAACGAGGTCTGGTCGTTCGTCGCGACCTCCGAGATCTTCCCGAAGACGGGGCCGCCGACGCTGGCGGCGACGAGCCAGACGACGATGACGAGCGCGGGCAGGACGACGCGGAGGAAGCGGGGCACGTCGGTGAGCGTACACCGATGGTCAGCATGCTGACTATCTTCGTGGCCACGGGCGGGGGTGCCACCGCCCGTAGGATCCCACCATGCACGAACCCGCCGAGCAGTGGCCGCTCGGGCGCCTGCTCTCCGCCGCTGCCCGGGCCGTCGAACGCGAGTGGGACGAACGACTGCGGGCGATCGGGTTGACGCACGCCGCACTCATCGCGATCGACATCCTGCTGCGGACCGGGCCGACGGGCGCGGACACGATCGCCCGGACCGCGCACGTGCAGCCCCAGACGATGTCACGGACGCTCGAGCGGGCCGAGCGGGACGGCCTCGTCGAGCGCACGTCACACCCGGAGGACCGCCGCCGGCGCGTGGTCTCGGTCACGGATGCGGGGCGACGGGCATGGGAGACGGCGCGGCACATCGAGCGCGAGGTCCTCCCCGAGGACGACGACCTCCGGAGGAGACTCTCCGCGGTCCTCCACCGCCGCTGATACTGGAGTATCAGATGTAGTAGACTCCTCGGGTCGGCGCAGTGCCGACCCGACCGGCAGGAGTCCCGATGTCCGAGCGTCGCGCCGCCCGAGCCGCGGCAGCAGCAACCCCCCGCGGCCGGCGGGAGCGTCCGTTCCTCGTCGCCCTCGCTGCGACGCTCGCCGCCCTGTCGGGCGTGGCCACCGTGCTCGCCGTCATCGCCGCGGTCTTCGTCGGCGGGTTGGCACGGAGCTTCGACAGCCGTACCGACGTCATCACCGACGCGTTCCCGGCCACTGACCGCCCGACACCCGCCGGCGATGCCGTGGACGTCCTGCTCGTGGGCTCGGACTCCCGCGCGGCGCGCGGCCCGGACGGCGACCCCGCCGGCACCCCTCCCGCCGGTGGCCGCTCGGACGCGCTGGTGCTCGCCCACGTGCCGGCCGACCGGCGGCACGTCTACCTGGTGTCGATCCTCCGCGACTCGTGGGTCGACGTGCCGGGGCACGGGACCGCGAAGATCAACGCCGCCTACTCGTGGGGCGGCATCCCGCTCACCGTGCAGACCGTCGAGCGCCTCCTCGACGTGCGGATCGACCACGTCGCGGAGATCGACTTCGCCGGGTTCGAGGACATGACCGACGCCCTCGGCGGCATCACCGTGCAGTCCGGGGACGACTTCACGGCACAGGGGTACCACTTCACGAAGGGGCCGAACCACCTCGACGGCGCACGGGCACTGGCGTTCGTGCGCGATCGGTACTCCTTCGCCGACGCCGACCACACCCGGGTACGGAACCAGCAGGCGTTCCTGCGCGGGGTGTTCCGGCAGGCCGTGTCGCAGGGCACCTTGACCGACCCTCGCCGCCTGCGGGACTTCGTGCGTGCGACGAGCGAGCACCTCGCCGTCGATCCGGGACTCGACGCCGCGACGGTCGCACGGCTCGGCTGGTCGCTCCGCGGCCTCCGGGCCGACGACCTCGTCACCTGCACGATGCCGACGGCGGGCAGCGGGACGTCGCCGGACGGGCAGTCGTACGTCGTGGTGGACGAGCACGACCGGCAGTCCCTGTCACAGGCACTCCGCTCCGACGACCTGCAGCACTGGATCGACGCGCGACCGCACCCGTGAGCGCACGAGACCCCCGTGACGTGTGCCACGGGGGTCTCGTGTCGGATCGGGAGCTCGATCAGGCGGGGAGCTGGAGCTCCTGGCCGGCGTAGATCAGGTTCGCGTCGTCGATGGCCGACGTGTTCGCGGCCCACAGCTTCATGTAGCCACCGTCGATGTTCAGCTTCGTCGCGATCTTGTCGAGCGTGTCACCCAACTGGATCGTGTACGTCTTGCCGCTGGTCTCGACCGCGGCGGGCTTGCTCGGGGCGGTGGACTGCGGTGCAGCCGGGGCCGCCGCCTCCGGGGCGGCCTGCTGCGGCGCCGCCTGCTGCGGCGCGGGCGCCGGAGCAGCCTGCTGCGGCGCGGGCGCCGGAGCGGCCTGCTGGGGGGCGGGCGCCGGAGCGGCAGGCTGCGGTGCCGCGTCCGCGGTCCCGCTCAGCCCGAGCTTCGCGGAGCAGGCGGGCCATGCGCCCCAGCCCTGCGAGGCGAGCACGCGCTCGGCGACGGCGATCTGGGCCTCGCGGCTCGCGGCGGCCGGGTTGCCGGCACCGCCGTGCGCCTGCCAGGTGCCGAGGTTGAACTGCAGGCCGCCGTAGTAGCCGTTGCCGGTGTTGATGGCCCAGTTGCCGCCGGACTCGCACTGTGCGAGGGCGTCCCAGGTCGAGCCGGACGCTGCGTTCGCGGGCGTTGCCGCGAGGCCGACACCGGTCGCGGCGATGCCGGCGAAGGCCAGGCCACCGACGAGGGTGCGGGTACGGGAAAGCTTCTTCATGGTTGATCGCTCCACCGGGACCACGGACCGAGAACCGGTCGCCACTGCCCGTCCCGACCGATCGCGGTCACGTTGTGGGGTGCTCCGCCGGGGGCAGTGGACTCGTGCCGGCGTCGCCTGGTCGGCAACCATAGGAAATTCGTCACTGTTATCAAACCGAGACAATGGTTCAGCCCCCAGGATGGTATGTCCCCCACCGGTCTTCCTGTACGGGCGGATCCCCGTGCTCGCGGCGATCCGCGTGTACCCGGGTACGCGACCTTGGCAATTCCCTGGCAATGCAGCGGACGGGAGGCGCAGGGCGGGCTGGCCGCGAGCCTCCCGTCCGCCGCCTGGTCACCACCTGGTCAGTGCCTGGACAGCAGCGTCACGACCTCGAGGTGCCCCGTCTGCGGGAACATGTCGAGCAGACGCGCCCGCCGCAGGCGGAGCGACGGCATGCGCGCGAGGTCCTTCGCGAGCGTGACCGGGTTGCAGCTCGAGTAGACGACGTGCTCGATCGCCGAGTCCTCGAGCCAGCGCGCGAGCGTCTCGCCGATGCCCCGACGGGGCGGGTTCACGAGGACGAGCTCCGGCAGGGCGTCGGGTCGGGCGCGGACCGCGTGCTCGGTCGCGTCGTCGGCGGCGAACCGGAGGTCCGACAGACCCGCCTCGCGCGCCGACTGCTTGGCCGACCGGACGGCCTCGCGGCTGGTCTCGATCCCCGTGACGGCCCGACCGGGACGGGCGGCGTGCAGGGCGAACCCGCCGACGCCGCAGTACAGGTCCCACATCGACGCGGGCGCCACCTCGTCGATCCAGGCCGACGCCTGGTCGTAGAGCTGTGCCGCCACGGCGGTGTTCGTCTGGAAGAAGCTCTGCGGACGCAGGTGCATCGTGACCCGGTCGAGCCGCATCGGCAGGGTCTCCTGCTCGGTGAGCACGACCTCGCGCTCCCCCTCGGTGACGGCCTTGTGCTCGGGGAGCAGGTTCGCGGTCACCACGACCGCCTGGGGCAGCACCCGCCGCAGGGCACCGAGGTGCTCGCGCAACCGGGGCAGCTGCCCCTCCGACCGCAGGACGAACCGCACCATCAGCTCGCCGTCGGGCGACTCGGTGACGAGCACGAACTTCAGTTCACCCCGGCGGGCGGCGACGTCGTAGGGGATGAGCCCGGCGTCGGCGACGAAGTCGGCCAGGACCGGGAGCGCACGCTGGATGCCCGGCGTGCAGATGCCGCAGTGGCGCAGGTCGACGCCGCGCTGCCGGTGGTCGAGGATGCCGACCGTCGGCCGTTGCACCGTCCCGGCCACGACCATCTTCGCCTTGTTCCGGT
Organism: Curtobacterium sp. MCSS17_008; assembly: GCF_003234185.1. Lineage (GTDB taxonomy): Bacteria > Actinomycetota > Actinomycetes > Actinomycetales > Microbacteriaceae > Curtobacterium. Next base: position 30,839 of record NZ_QKSM01000011.1, on the reverse strand, counting down.
ACCCCGACTCGGGGCTGGTGATCGCGGGGAGCCACTCGACGGCTCCGGGGCCGCCGGCCGCCTCGACCGCGTCGTGCAGGAGCTCGCGCGTGCGGATCTCCTTGTCGAGCACCTGGTCGGCGTAGGGCTGACCCATGAGCGTGCACGACCGGCACACCCCGCGGTCGAAGTAGTCGCACTGCATGGCCGGGTCAGGATACGGCAGCGGCGTCCCTCGTCGTGGTCGGGATGCGGTAGACCGAGGTCGTCGCGGCGACGAACAGCGTCGTGCCGCTCGCGCCGCCGAAGCACAGGTTGGCCACGACCTCGGGCACCCTGACGTCCCCGACACGCGTGCCGTCCGGGCCGAACACGGTGACGCCGCGGTGCGTGGACGACCAGACGTCGCCGTGCTCGTCGACACGGATGCCGTCCGGCACGCCCTCGTCGTCGTGCAGCCGGGCGAACACGCGCCCGTTCTTCACGCGCGCGCCGTCGACGTCGTACGCGCGGACCACCGGCTCGGCCGACGAGGAGCTCGCCACGTAGAGCACGCGTCCGTCCGGCGAGAACGCGAGGCCGTTCGGTTCGTCCACGTCGAGGACCACGGGGCGCAGGTCCTCGCCGTCCGGCCCGCACCGGAAGACCCAGTGGTCCCCGTACTCCCGCTCACCCGGGTGCCCCTCGCGCGGCTGGGTGATGCCGTAGGCGGGGTCGGTGAACCACACCGCGCCGTCCCGCGCGACGACGACGTCGTTCGGGGAGTTGAGGCGCACGCCGTCCCACCCGTCGACGACCGTGGTGACGACCCCGTCGCGGTCGCGCTCCACCCGCCGGCGCCCGTGCGAGCACTGCACGACCGAGCCGTCGCGGTCGAGGGTGCGCCCGTTCGGGTACTCGACCCCCTCGGCGTACACCGTGGTCTCGCCGGTGTCCTCGTGCCACTGCAGGATCCGGTCGCCGGGGATGTCCGACCAGCGGAGCGCGCGCGTGGCCGGGATCCAGCAGGGCCCCTCGGCCCAGGTGCTGCCGGTCGCGATGCGCTCGAGCGCGGCGGGGTCGGGGACGAGGTCGGTCAGGCTCAGCACGCAGGTCCTCCTCCGGTCGGTGTCCCCACGCTACGACGTCAGGCCGCCGCGGCCGTCTCGCTGCGCCGCCGCACGGCCTTCTCCACCGCGGAGATCACGAATCCGAGCAGGATCGACGCGACCACGGCGAGCGTCGTGACGAGGAAGGGCTCCTCGCGGCTCCAGCGTCCGGTCGCCGCAGCGATCGCGACGCAGTACGCGGCCCAGAGGACGTCGGCGACCACGCAGCTGACCAGGAAGCGCCGGACGTCGAGGCCGCTGTCCGCGCCGACGAGGTTCGTCGTCAAGCGCCCCATCGGGATGAAGCGACCGAGGACCGCGATGCGCACGGGAGCCGCTCGGTACCGGCCGTCGATCGACTCGCGGGCCCTGCGGACCTTCGGTCGCGAGAACCAGGAGCGCGAGCCGAGGTCGACCGACCGCGCCAGGTGGTAGAGCCCGAGGTCCCCGAGCACCATGCCGGTCGAGGCGGCGAGCACCAGGAGCAGCACCGGGAGGAGACCGCCGTCTCCCCCGACCAGGAGCGTGCCGATCGCGACGACCATCGCCTGGCTGGGCAGGAACACTGCGACGCTGCCCACCGCGAGCACGAGCCCGACGACGAGGAAGGCCCACGGGGTGCCGACGAGCTGGAGCACCATCTGCTGCGCCGCGTCCACCGAGCACCTCCACCGGCGCGGGGAGGCACGCCCACCTCGATCATCCCAGGTCGGCGGCCGGTCAGCACGCGCGACGCGCTCCGACGGAGACCCCGGGCAGGCGAGCGGTCGACGGTCCCGTCGCCGGAGCAGAGTGGGAGTGGAGTGTGGCCCGCTGACGGACGCCTGTCCGGCCGCTCAGGAACCTGTCATCCCTCATTCCGTAGTCTGTGAAGGCCCAGTGAGCCGGACTGCAGCCCGACCCCGAGGAGGTGCCCGATGGTCTCCGTCCTCATCGCGTTCGCGATCGTCGCCCTGATCGTTCCCGCCCTGACGCCCCTGATGGGACGGCGCGTCTTCTTCCTCGCGGCACTCGCTCCCGCTGCCGCCGCGGTCCTGACGGTCGTGCAGACCGACGCCGCCCTGCACGACGGGGTGACCAGCCGGTGGCAGTGGATCCCGCAGCTCGACCTCGCCGTGTCGCTGCGGATGGACGCCCTGTCGTGGGTCCTCGCCCTCGTCGTGTCCGTCGTCGGGGCCCTCGTGCTCGTCTACTGTGCGTCGTACTTCGAGTCGGACGAGCCCGGGCTCGGCCGGTTCGCCGGCGTCCTGACCGCGTTCGCCGGATCGATGTACGGCCTGGTCGTCGCCGACGACGTCATCGTGCTCTTCGTGCTGTGGGAGGCCACGACGGTCTTCTCCTACCTGCTCATCGGGCAGGACGCCGCGAAGCGGGCCAGCCGCGCCGCGGCGATGCAGGCGCTCGTCGTCACCACCGCCGGCGGCCTGGCGATGCTCGCCGGGCTCGTCGCGCTCTCCGTCACCGCGGGCACCACGAGCCTGTCGGGCATCATCGCGCAGGCCCCCGAGCTGGTGGACCGGCCGGGTCCGCTCGTCCCGGTCGCGGTCGTCCTCGTGCTGCTCGGCGCGCTGACCAAGTCGGCGATCGTGCCCTTCCACTTCTGGCTCCCCGCGGCGATGGCGGCGCCGACGCCGGTCAGCGCCTACCTGCACGCCGCGGCGATGGTGAAGGCCGGGATCTACCTCGTCGCCCGCCTCGCGCCGGCGTTCGCGCTGATGACCGGCTGGCGCGAGACGGTCACGGTGCTCGGCGTGCTCGGCATGCTCATCGGCGGGTACCGCGCACTCCGGCAGACCGACGTCAAGCTGCTGCTCGCGTACGGGACCGTCGCGCAGCTCGGCTTCCTCGTGCTCGCCGCCGGCTGGGGTGCCCCCGCCGTCGCCCTCGGCGGCGTGGCGCTGCTCGTGGCGCACGCCACCTTCAAGTCGACGCTCTTCCTGGTCGTCGGCGCGATCGACCACGTCACCGGCACCCGCGACCTCCGACGCCTGAGCGGGCTGGGCCGACGGATGCCGTGGCTCGTCGTGGTGAGCGTCCTCGCACTGGCGTCGATGGCGGGCATCCCCCCGACGGTCGGGTTCGTCGCGAAGGAGGCGGTGCTCACCGGGTTCGTCGAGGAGCTCCACGGACCGCAGGCCGGTTGGGCGTGGGTCGCGCTCGTCGGCGTGACCGTCGGCTCGCTGCTCACCGTGGCCTACTCGCTCCGCTTCCTCTGGGGAGCCTTCGCCCGCAAGCCCGGCGCGCAGGAGACCGAGGCGCACGGCCTGCACGGCCTCGGGCTCGTGCCGTCGGTCCTCGCGGTCACCGGTCTCGCGCTCGGCGTGCTCACCCCCGTCGTCGCCCACGGCATCGAGCCCGCGGCCACGGCGGCGGCGGTCCCCGAGGGCGCGGTCCCGCACCTGGCGCTCTGGCACGGCCTCGAACCCGCGCTCGGACTGTCCGCGATCACCCTGGTCGGCGGAGTCGCCCTGTTCCTGCTGCGCCGTCCGGTCGAGGCCCTGCAGCACCGGCTCGGCGGCTCGCCGAGCGCCTCCGGCACCTACCGGAAGACCATGCGCGGCCTCGACCGCCTGGCGACCGGCCTGACCGCCGGGGTCCAGCGCGGCTCGCTCCCCTACTACCTGACCGTCATCCTGTCGGTGTTCGTCGCCGGGGCGCTCGCGAACCTCGTGCTCGGGGGCCCGTGGAAGTTCCGCGTGCGGTTCGCCGACTCGTGGGGCCAGGTGCCCGTCGTCATCGTCATGGCCGTCGCCGCGATCGCCGTGCTCACCGCCAAGACCCGGTTCGCCGCCGCCGTGCTCGTCGGTGTCACCGGCTACGGGATGTCGGTGCTCTTCGTCCTGCACGGCGCCGTCGACCTCGCGCTCACCCAGCTCGTGGTCGAGACCGTCACCCTCATCGCCTTCGTCCTCGTGCTCCGCCGGCTCCCCCCACGCATCGCGACCGCGAACCCGTCGCGCTTCCGGATCGTGCGGGCGCTGTTCGCGGCACTCGCCGGTGCGACGATGGCGGTCGTCGTCGTGGTCGCCGCGTCGGCCCGGAACAGCACGCCGATCTGGCCGGACATCCCCGCCCTGACGAAGTCCTTCGGGCACGGGCTCAACGTCGTGAACGTGGCGCTCGTCGACCTGCGCGGCTGGGACACCCTCGGCGAGCTGACGGTCGTCGTCGCCGCGGCCACCGGCGTCGCGAGCCTCATCTTCGTCAACTCCCGCGAGGACACGCTCCCCCGTCTCCGCGACCTGCCCGCGAGCGTCGCGGGCGACAAGCACCGTCCCGACGGCGAACCGCGTGCGTGGTTGCCGACGAGCGCATCGATCCCCACCGGCCGCTCCGCCCTGCTCGACGTGGTCGTGCGCCTGCTCTTCCACGGGCTCGTCGTCCTGTCGCTCTACCTGCTGTTCGCCGGGCACAACGCCGCGGGCGGCGGGTTCGCGGGCGGTCTGGTCGCGGGCATCGCGCTGGCGGCGCGCTACCTGGCCGGCGGCCCCGCCGAGCTCGGCGCCGCAGCTCCCGTCCGTGCCGGTCGCCTGCTCGGACTCGGCGTCGCGACCGCCGCCACCACGGCGATCGTGCCGCTCTTCTTCGGCAAGGAGGCGCTGTACTCCGAGTTCTTCGAGGCGACGGTCCCCGTCCTCGGCCACGTCGAGTTCGTCACCGCGACCTTCTTCGACATCGGTGTGTACCTCGTCGTGGTCGGCCTCGTGCTCGACGTCCTCCGGAGCCTCGGCGCCGAGGTGGACCGGCAGCGCCTCGAGGACAGCCGGGCGCGGGTGCAGGACACCACCGAGGACGACCCGCACGACAACGCCGCCGCATCGACCCCGGAAGGGAGTGCAGTGTGACCATCACGCTGGTCCTCGTCATCGCGATGGCGGTGCTGTTCTCGTGCGGCGTCTACCTGCTGCTCGAACGGTCGCTCACCCGCATGCTGCTCGGCTTCCTGCTGCTCGGCAACGCGTTGAACCTGCTGCTGCTCATCATGTCGGGTGCCGCCGGCAGGCCGCCGATCGGCGGATCGGCCGAGGGCGTCACCGACCCGCTGCCCCAGGCGTTCGCCCTGACCGCGATCGTGATCACCTTCGCGGTGAGCGCCTTCCTGCTCGCGCTCATCCACCGCTCGTGGAAGCTGTCCCGCGCCGACGAGGTCGAGGTCGACGAGGCGGACGCCGCGATCGGCCGTGACCGCGAGGACGACGACGACGCGGACCCCGAGGCCGACTTCGACCCGAAGGCCCCGGAGGACGCCGACGACCCGCACGAGCGCTCCCCGCGGCCGGACCAGGAGGCAACCCGATGACCTGGCTCGTCCCCCTGCTCGTCCTCGTCCCGCTGCTCGGAGCCGCCATCGCGCTCGGGCTCCTCCGGCACCAGAAGCTGCAGCGCGCGATCACCGTCGCGGTCCTCGCGATCGCCGTCGTCGTGGCCGGCACCCTCATGGTGCTCGTCGACCAGCACGGCACGATCGTGGTCCAGGTCGGCGGCTGGCAGGCCCCGTACGGCATCTCGCTCGTGGTCGACCGGCTGAGCGCCCTGCTCCTGACCGTGAGCGCGAGCGTGCTCCTGCTCGTCCTGCTGTTCTCGATCGGCCAGGGGCTGGCCGCCGACGACGAGGACGCCCCGGTCACGATCTACTACCCGACCTACCTGGTGCTGGCGGCCGGCGTGCTCGACGCCTTCCTCGCCGGTGACCTCTTCAACCTCTACGTCGCGTTCGAGATGCTGCTCGTGGCGAGCTACGTGCTCATCACCCTCGGCGGCAGCGAGCAGCGCGTCCGCGCCGGCACGACGTACATCATCACGAGTCTCATCGCGTCGGCGCTCTTCCTCGCGTCGATCGGGCTCGTCTACGGCGCGACCGGCACCGTCAACATCGCGCAGATCTCCGAGCGTGTGGCCGGGCTGCCCGAGCACGTCCAGCTGCTCCTGCACACCGTGCTGCTCATCGCCTTCGGCATCAAGGCAGCGGTCTTCCCGCTGGCGTTCTGGCTGCCCGACTCGTACCCGACCGCCCCCGCGCCGGTCACCGCGGTGTTCGCGGGCCTGCTGACGAAGGTCGGCATCTACGCGATCATCCGCCTCGAGACGATCATCTTCCCCCGGCCGCAGCTCAACACGATCCTGCTCGTGGTGGCGGTGCTCACGATGATCGTCGGGGTGCTCGGCGCGGTGTCGCAGACCGACGTGAAGCGACTGCTGTCGTTCACCCTCATCAGCCACATCGGCTTCATGGTGATGGGCATCGGCCTCGGTTCCGTCGTCGGCACGGCCGCCGCGGTCTTCTACACGGTGCACCACATCGTCGTGCAGACCACCCTCTTCCTGGTCTCGGGCGTGATGGAACGGGTCGGCGGGACCACCTCGACCCGGTCCCTCGGCGGCCTGCTCAAGGCGGCGCCGCTGCTGGCCGCGCTCTACCTCGTCCCGGCCTTCAACCTCGGTGGGATCCCGCCGTTCTCCGGCTTCATCGGCAAGCTCGGCCTGTTCCGCGCCGCCGCGATCGACGGGTCCCCGATGGCCTGGGTGACCGTCGGCGCCGGGGTGGTCACGAGCCTCCTCACCCTGTACGCCCTGATGCGCGTCTGGGACGCGGCCTTCTGGCGGCCGCGTCCGGCCGCCGAAGCGGCCGCACCGCACGCCACCACGGCCGAGCCGCACGCGCACCTGCGGTCGCCGGAACCGGCGCCCCTGACCGTGTCCGAGGAGACGGGCGAGGCCTACCACCCGGGAGGCTCAACCACCGTGACCGACGAGGCGCACGCGAGCAGCGCCTCCCATCCGACCACCGGCTCGACCGCCACCGTCGGCGAGGCGCCGGAGCGTCCACGGCTGCCCCGGATGCTCGTCGCCGTCACGACCGTCGCGGTGCTCGGATCGGTCGCCCTGACCGTCGTAGCCGGACCGCTCTACGGCTACGCGACCCGCGCCGCCGAGTCGCTGGAGTCACCCGACCGCTACGTGCAGGCCGTCCTGGGAGGCACCGATGAGTGACACCCGCCGCATCTCGAACGCCCGACGGATCGCCCTCGCCTGGCGGTACGACGTCCCGCTGGTGGCCGGCCTGACCGTGCTGTGGGCGCTCCTGTGGGGGTCGTGGAGCGTCCTCACCCTGCTCTGCGGGTTGGTCGTGGCGCTCCTGGTGTCGCAGCTGCTGCCGCTGCCGCCCGTGCCCCTGTCCAAGCGGTTCTCGCTCCCGCGCATGCTGTGGTTCCTGCTCGTGTGGGCCGGGCACGTCGTCACCGCGTCGTTCCGCGTCGCGTGGGTCGCGGTGCGCCCACGCGGGGTGCAGCGGAGCTCGATCGTCCTGGTGCAGCTGCACACCACGTCGGAGATGACCTTCACCCTCGCGACCCTGGCGGTCTCGCTCGTCCCGGGCTCGTACGTGGCCGACGTCGACCTCCCCCGACGACGCCTGCTGCTGCACGTGCTCGACACCGAGCGACCGGAGCAGGTCGACCACGAACGGCGGACGGTGCTGCGCATCGAGGAGCTCGTGATCAGGGCGGTCGGGTCGAAGCAGGACGTCTCCGAACTGTCCGAGCCGCTGCCGGAGGTGGTCCGGTGAGCGCCGCGGTGGTCGTGATGGCGGTCGGAGTCGTGCTCGTCCTCGCCCTGCTCGGAGCCACGCTCGCCCTGGCGGTCGGCCGGATCGTGCGCGGCCCGACGATCCTCGACCGGATGATCGGCTCCGACATGGTGCTGACCACGGCACTCGTCGTGATCGCCGCGGCGATGGTGGTCCGTCGGGACCTGACCGGCGTCCCCGTGCTCGTGGTGATCGCCGCGACGAGCGTGTTCGCGACGATCGCCGTCGCCCGGATCGTCACCCCGTCGTCCGACCCGTCGGACGAGGGCCGCGACGCCACGACACCGGAGCACGCCGTCGAGGAGGAGCGCCCGTGATCGAGATCCTCGAGTCCTTCGTCGAGGGCGCCGGTGTCCGCGCCTGGATCGCCCTGGCGCTGCTCCTGGTCAGTGCGGCCCTGTCGCTCGGCGCGGCGGTCGGCATCGTGCGCTTCCCCGACCCGCTCGTCCGGCTGCACGCCATGGCGAAGCCGCAGGTCCTCGGCCTGGCGCTCGCCCTCGCCGCGCTGGTCGTGGCGGTGTGGACGTGGACCGCGTTCTGGGTCGTCGTGCCGATCCTGGTGTTCCAGCTGTTCCTCGTGCCGGTCTCGACGCACATGATCGCGCGGGCGGGGCTGCGGTCGAACGACTACCGGCACGAGGACCTGCTGGTGGACGACACCGAGGACTGAGCGCCTCGCGACCACCGGCTCGCCCGGGCTCAGCGCTGCCGGGCGGCCGACACGAGCGCGTCGTGCTCGGCGTCGGTCAGGCCGGCGCCGTGCGGGTGCTCCGGTTGCGCGGACTCCCAGCGCAGGGTGTCCGCGAGCGTCTCGGCGAGCGGACGGAGCGTCAGCCCGGTGGCACGGGCCCTGGCGTTCGACCGGTCGGACATGCCCTGCCAGTCGGCGTCCGGCAACCAGAGCGGCAGCGACCGTGGGCCGGACCACGGTGCGACGTCGTGTGCGGCGAGCCAGGCGTCGGAGACCGGCGCGGTCGCGTCCCCGGGGTGCACGGACGACGTGCCCCGGACGGCGACCGCTCGTGCCGTCGCGAGGTGCTCGCCGAGCGGGACCGCGTCCCCCGTGACGTCCACCGCCCCGGTCGCCGCGTCGACGCCGCGGGCGGTGGCCTGTGCCACGAGCCAGGCAGCGAGGTCACGCACGTCCACGAGGGACGTCGGGTGCGTCGACGGCGACCCGTCCTCCGCCGCGGGGACGAGCACCGTCCCGCCGGTCTCCGCGGCACGGGCGAACCGCCAGGGCCAGTGGCCGCTGCGGCCGGTGTGGTCGCCCGGTCCCCCGATCAGCCCGGCGCGGGCGAGGACCGCGCGTTCCGGCCCGAAGGCGTCGAGGACCGCGCGCTCGCAGGCCACCTTGGCTGCGCCGTACTCGGCGGGGTCGTCGGAGGGGTCGAGCACGGGCGCGTCCTCGTCGGCGCCACGCTCGGCGTGCGACGCGTAGACGCTCACGGTCGACACGAGGACGTACCGGTCGGCCACCAGCTCGAGGTCGCGGACCGCGCGACGGACGTGCTCGGGCGTGCGCGAGACGTCGACGACCGCGTCCCACCGTTCGTCGGCCACGACCGCGTGGGCGTCCGCGTCGTCACGGTCGGCGACGACGGAACGGGCGCCTGCGGGGACGTCGGCGCCACGCGCCAGGCACGTGACGTCGTGGCCGGCGTCGAGCGCGTGCTCGACCACGGTGCGGCCGAGCCAGGCGGTACCGCCGAGGACGAGGATGCGCATGCCGACCAGCCTGCTCCGCTCGCCGGCGACGTGGTCAGTCGGACGTGACGGCCGGGACGCCACTGCGACGTGCGAGCAGCAGGTCGGCCACCGCTGCGACGACCACCAGGGCAGCGGCGAACGCCGGGAACAGCATCGCGGCGCCGGTCCCCACCCGCTCGGCGACCTCACCGACGACGGCGGACGCGATCGACTGGCCGACGATGACCGCCGAGCCCAGGATCGTCATCGTGGTCGCCGATCGGCCCACCGGCGAGCGGTCCGACCCGAGGCTGTACTGCGCCACCAGGGTCGGACCGATGCCGATGCCCATGACGCCGAGCACGAGCGCGACCGCCGCGACCGAGTCGGCCTGGCTGAACGCGACCGCACCGCCGAGCAGCACGACACCGAACACGAGCCACCGCCAGGCGACCCCGAAACGCTGCGGGAACGCGGCCGACCCGAGGGCGAGGGCCGCGGAGCCGATCCCCATCACGCCGTAGAGCAGCCCGGCCTGGGACGACTCACCGTGCTGCTCCATGAAGGCCGTCAGCGAGGTCAGCGTCGACCCGAAGAACAGGCCGATGCCGAGGATGCCGACGACCACGACGAGCAGGCGCGGGCGGAGGAGCTGCCGCGCCGGCGCCCGGGTCTCCCGCGTCGGACCACCGACGACGAGCGCCCCGGTCGGGTGCAGGGCGAACGCCGTGACGAAGACGAAGGTCAGCGCGGAGGCCCCGGCCACGGCGACCCACGGAGCGATCGCGCTCGCGAGCAGCCCGACCAGGAACGGGCCGATGATGAAGACGGTCTCGTCGGCGGCCGACTCGTACGCCATCGTGCCGCTGAAGACCTTGTCACGGCGGGCCGGCGACATGCGCTGCCGGATGATGGCGACGAGTCGCGTCCTGGACATCGGCGCGACCTGCGGTGCCGTCGCCCCGATGAGGAACGACATCGCCAGGACGGCGAGGTCGTGTGCGGTGCTCGCGACGACGAGCGGCAGGACGCCGAGCAGCACGGCGTTCGCGAGCCCGACGGGCACGAGGACGGCGCGCTGGCCGAACCGGTCGGCGGCCGCGCCCACGAGGGGTCCGAAGACCGCCGAGCCGATGCCGACGAACGCGGAGTTGATGCCGCCGAGGGCGACGGAGTCACGGGAGGCGACGACAAGCGTCAGGACGCCGACCACCATCATCGCGAAGGGGAGGCGGGCGACGAACGCGATCGGGAAGTACCACCGACCGGCGAGGGAGACGAGGGACGCGTCAGAGCGTCGTTGTTGGAGCATGAGGGGGTGTGCCTTCTGGGGCCCCGCCTGATCGGGCAGCGGGCCCATCGGGTGCCGCCGTTGTCCGTCGGGGGCGCCGACGGCCGGTAGTTACACACTGCTTGATATGTTGCGCGCCAGTGTAGCAGGGGCGGCCGAGCGTCTGCCGAGGGCGGATCAGCGCCGGACCGGCACCGCCGCACCGCCGGGTCGCAGGAACGGGATGCGGTGCATGGTCCAGTCGCCCCACACCACGCGTGCCGCCGGTGCGACCGCGAGTGCCCAGAGGATCGATGCCGCGGCGTCGGTCGGGTTTCGTCATGCCGAACGCCAGCGCCGGTCGGACGTCCCGCGCCCGCCACCAGACCACGCCTGCGACGACGACGGTGATCGCGATCGCCGGCCCCGGGCTGATGACGTGGTACACCGCGGTGGCGAGGGCCCCGACCGCGCCGACGTGCAGGGCGTTGGACGCGGCCGCCAGCCCGATGTCGACCGACCCGAGGAAGAACCCGATCAGGGTGAGCACGAGCACGGTCCCGAAGGCGATGGTGACGGTCGCCAGCGGGTGAGGGTCCGGCTCGAGGATGCCGACGACATCGGCCCTCCTGCGGCGACGCTCGGGCTCGGTGCTCATCCCTCCATCGTCGCAGGGCCGGTCCCCGTCACCCGGGGAGACGGAGCCCGCCGGATCAGAAATCACACAGCCCCGGCTCGGTGCTTCGACTTCGCAACACCTAGCATGGAGCGGTGACCGACACGACGCCGCCCCTCGACCCAGCCCAGCTCGGCGCGTACTTCTCGCTGATCGAGGTCAGCAGCCTGCTCCGACACACCGTCGAGCAGCAGCTCAAGGACGCCGGCGGCCTGAGCTACGTGCAGTTCCAGCTCCTCGCGACCCTCGGTGACTCCCCGGACGACAGCGCACGCATGACCGACCTGGCCGACGGGGTCGTCTACAGCCGGAGCGGCCTGACGTACCAGGTGGGGTTGCTCGAACGCGACGGCCTGGTCCGGCGCGCCCCGTCGGTCGACGACGAGCGCAGCACCACCGTCACCCTGACCGACGCCGGGCGCGAGGTGCTCGCCGCGGTCTTCCCCGGGCACGTGGAGGTGCTCCGCCAGCTCTTCCTCGAACCGCTGTCGCACGACGACGTCGCGTCGCTCGCCGACGTGCTCGGTCGGGTCCGCGACCACATGCGCACGATCCCGCCCCGGTCGGCCCGGCCCCGGCGGAAGCGCACCTGACCCGGGTGCGGCGACCTCAGTCCTCGACGTCGAAGACGACCACGCGGCTGCTGCCCGCGCCGATGTGCTCGGCGACCGGCCGGTGCTCCGAATGGGGCAGGTAGGCGGCGAGCGCGTCGCGGTCACGGAAGCGCACCGTGAGCATCCAGTCGAACCCGCCCTCGAGCCCCTCGGTGCTGATGCTCGGCCCGGAGTGCACCGACTCCACCCCGTCGATGCGGGGCAGGTGCTCGCGGCAGAGTCCGTCCGCCCGCGCGGCGTACCCGCCGTCCCCGTCCCCGTCCCACGTCACCAGCACCACGTGCGTCACACCTGCCATCACAGCTCCCGTCGTCGTCGCCGATGGTGCCAGCTCCGCCCTGGGACACCATGCCGCCTGTGTCCGCACGCAACCGGGCGACCTAGCGTCGGTCGGGTACGAGACGGCACGACGAGAGGAACACCATGGCAAGCGGAGTGGCAGCGGTCTGGGTACCGGTCAGCGACATGCAGCGCGCGGTCGCGTTCTACCGCGACGCGCTCGGCCTGACGGTCGCGAGCGAGTCCGACGACTGGAGCGAGATCGACGCGAACGGTCTGCGCATCGGCCTGAACGGACGCGAGTCGGCGAGCCCGTCGGACGGCGGTGGCGCGGTCGTGTCGTTCCAGCCGGACGGCGCCATCGAGGACGAGGTCGCCGACCTGCGGTCGAGGGGCGTCGAGTTCGAGGGCGAGGTCAGCGAGCACCCGTGGGGCAAGATCATCCCCTTCAAGGACAGCGAGGGCAACGACCTGCAGCTCTACTCGCCGCCGCAGGGCTGACGCGAGCGGGTCGCGGAAGCAGCCCGTGACGGACGGGAGGCGCGCTGCCAGCTGGCAGCGCGCCTCCCGTCCGTTCGTCGTCCTGTCTAGAAGGCGGGCGTCCCACCCGCGATCGTGATGGTCGAGCCGGACTGGTAGCTCGACTCCGGGCTGACCAGGTGCACGTAGGCGGCACCGAGCTCGGCGGGCTGGCCGGGGCGGCCGAACGGCGACTGCTCGCCGAAGTGGGCGACGGTCTGCGCGTCGTCGGAACCGGGCTGCAGCGGCGTCCACACCGGACCGGGTGCGACCGAGTTCACGCGGATGCCCTTCGGGGCGAGCTGCTGCGCGACGGCCTCGGTGAAGGTCTTCACGGCGCTCTTCGAGATCGCGTAGTCGACCTTGTCGGGCGACGGGGTGGCGGCCTGGATCGAGCCGGTCGTCACGATCGTCGAACCGGGCTCGAGGTGCGGCACCGCCGCCTGGGTCAGCCAGAACAGCGAGTAGATGTTCGTCTTGAACGTCGAGTCGAAGTGCTCGGTGGTCAGCGACAGGATGTCGTCGTTGCTGTCCATGCGGCCGGCGACCATGACGAGCGTGTCGAGACCGCCGAGCTCGTCGACGGCCTTCTGGACGAGGTCCTTGCAGTACTGCTCGTCGGAGATGTCGCCCGGCACGAGCACGGCGCGGCGACCCTCGGACTCGAGGAGGTCGCGCACCTGCTCGGCATCCTCCTGCTCGTCCGGCAGGTAGGAGAGGACGAGGTCCGCGCCCTCGCGGGAGAGCGCGATCGCCGCGGCACGGCCGATGCCCGAGTCGGCACCGGTGACGATGCCGCGGAACCCGGTGAGCCGCTCCTTGCCGACGTAGCTCTGCTCGCCGTGGTCCGGCTCCGGGTCCATCTTCCACGCAGCGCCCGGCAGCGCCTGCTCCTGCTCGGGGAACGGCGGCTTCGGGTAGAGGGAGTTCGGGTCGCGCTTCTCGTACTGGCTCATGGGGCCATGGTGCTCGCCGACTGCTCCGTGACGGCCCAGTCGGCTCCCTGTCACCCGGGCACCCAGGTGGCGCCAGGGCGACAGGCGTTGCCTGCTCGCGGTCAGCCGATCACCGAACCGCAACAGGAGGCACCACATGGCCAAGACCTGGTTCATCACCGGAGCGTCGAAGGGCTTCGGTCGCGAGTGGGCGGAGGCCGCACTCGAGCGCGGAGACTCCGTCGCCGGCACCGCACGGAACACCGACGACGTGCAGGCGCTCGTCGAGCAGTACCCGGACACCTTCCTGCCGATCCGGCTCGACGTCACCGACCGGGCCGCGGACGTCGCCGCAGTACAGCAGGCCGCGTCGCACTTCGGCTCGCTCGACGTCGTCGTGAACAACGCCGGCTTCGGCCACTTCGGCATGGTCGAGGAACTCACCGAGGACGAGGTCCGCGCGCAGCTCGAGACGAACTTCTTCGGCGCCCTGTGGGTCACCCAGGCCGCGCTGCCGATCATGCGAGAGCAGCGCTCGGGACACATCGTGCAGGTGTCGAGCATCGGCGGGATCAGCGCGTTCCCGACGGTGGGTGCGTACCACGCATCGAAGTGGGCGCTCGAGGGCCTGTCACAGTCGCTCTCGCAGGAGGTCGCCGGCTTCGGCATCCACGTCACGCTCGTCGAGCCGGGCGGGTTCTCGACCGACTGGTCCGGCCCGTCGTCGAAGCACAGCGAGGAGATCGACGCCTACGCGGACGTCCGCGAGGCCGCGTCGAAGCGCCCGTCGGCCTCGGACCCCGGCAAGCCCGAGGCGACACGGTCGGCGATTCTGAAGGTCGTCGACGCGGAGCAGCCGCCGCTGCGCGTCTTCTTCGGCAGGGCACCGCTCGGCATCGCCGAGCAGGACTACGAGTCGCGACTCGCCACGTGGCGCGAGTGGCAGCCGGTCGCCGAGGAGGCACACGGCGCCTGACGGCACCACGTGACGGACGGGAGGCTCCTCACCGGCTGGTGGGGAGCCTCCCGTCCGTCACGAGGACCCGTCCGTCAGACGCCCGCCGTGGAACGGATCCACGACGACGACTGCGACAGCAGCGCGTAGTTCGAGCCGGCTCGGGTGTCCGCGCCCGGGTCGGCGCTGTCGCCGGTGGAGCAGACCGCGACGATCCTGCCGTTGACGAGGAGCGGACCACCCGAGTCGCCGTGGTTCGACGCCCCTGTCACGCCGGTGACGTGCTGGGCGCGACCGTTGTAGGCGTCGCGGGTGGAGCCGGTGAGCGACACCGTCGCCTGGTACAGCGCGTCCGACTGCTGCGCGTCCGCCCGCAGGCCGTAACCCTGGATCACGCCGGTGCCGCTCGACTTCGCGCTCGCGGTGAGGTCGAGGGGCGCGTAGGTGGACAGCGCGTACGCGCTGCGCAGGTGCACGAGCGCGATGTCGCCGGCCGGAGCCGCGCTCACACGGTCGACGGCGACGGGCGTCCCGCGGTCGACGGTGGAGTTCGAGTGGTAGACGTTCATCGCGCCGATGCCGTCGATGCAGTGGCGCGCGGTGAGCACCCACGACGCGGTGATCTGCTCGCCGGTGCAGTTGCTCACGTAGCCGGACGGGATCGTGCCGCCCGACGCCTCGAGCTGGACGGCCCACGTCGTGGTGGGTGCCTTCTCGCCGCCGACGACCTCGGTGCCGACGGGCAGCGCGGAGGCGGGGACTGCGGCGAACACGCCGCTGGCGACGACGGCCACGGCGGCGAACGCCGCTGCGAGGGTGTGCTTCACGGGGACTCCTCTGTTCCTGGATTCTGCACCGTTGCAGGATGCAACTGCGGTCATCCTGACCCCCGGTCGGGGGCCGCACCAGTCCGCACTTCCACCGACCCTGCAGGTGACACGGCGACCAGGTCGGGCCGGCGCGGACGACTAGCATCGGGAGTCCGGCCGCGCCGGAGGCCCCGCTGCGGCCGTCGCCCATGCCCCCTCGAATCCCTGGAGCCCGCCGCGCACATGACCGTCGCACTCGAGATCGCCGTCACCTCGCCCGCCGGGGCCCTCGTCGCGCGCGACGCCGGAGCCGACCGGGTGGAGCTCTGCGTCGGGCTGGAGCTCGGCGGCCTCACCCCGTCGCAGGCCCTGGTCGAGGCGACGCACGAGACCGGCATCCCCGCGCACGCCCTGGTGCGGTGCCGCCCGGGGGGCTTCACGTACGACGACGACGAGCTCGCTCTCATGGAACGGGAGGTCCGCACGGTCCTGCGCTCCGGTGCCGCCGGGGTCGTGGTCGGTGCGCTGCGGCCGGACCGGTCCCTCGACGAGGACACGCTCCGCCGCTTCGTGGACGCCGCCCGTTCGGTCTCCGCGCACGCCGAGGTCACGCTGCACCGTGCCGTCGACCACGCGGCGGACCCGGTCGCGACGGCCGCTCGGCTCGCCGGCCTCGGCGTCACCCGGGTGCTGACCTCGGGCGGTGCCGCGAACGCCCCGGCCGGTGCGGACACGATCGCCCGCATGGTCGACGCCGCCGGTCCGGTGCAGGTGATGGCGGGGGCGGGCATCCGGCCGGACGACGTCGCCGCGCTGGTGGCGACCGGGATCGCCGCGGTGCACCTGTCCGCGAAGCGTCCGGTCGACGCCACGGGGCACGGCGGTGTGCCGATGGGCAGCGGTGACGACGGGTCGGCCCACACCGTCACGGACGCCGGCGTCGTGGCGGCAGCGCGCAGGGCGCTCGACGCTGCCTGACACCGGGACGCACCCGCGTCCCGCCCTGCGCCCCTGGTCGCCTAGAGTGACCGGCACACATGGACGCAGCCCAGCCCAGCGGTGCCCCCGAGCCCGGCGACGTGCACCGCCGCCTCGCCTCGGGGTCCGACGTCGACACCGCGACCGACTTCTACGCGCAGCTGCACAACGCCCACAGGGTGCAGCTCGAGCCCGTGCGCGACCGTGACTTCGGGTTCCGCATGCGCTCCGTCGGCGACGAGCGGTTCTCGCTCCGCAGCTCGACGGTGACCGGGACCCGCTGGGGGCGCATCGAGCCGGTGGGCCGGTACCTCGTCACCTGGTCGCAGCACGGGAACGCCGTGTTCGACGCCGGGACCGCCGACGAGCACGTGCTGTTCCCGGGCGTCCCCGCGGCGTACCCGGTCGGCCGGCCGTTCACGATCGAGGCCGCGGCCGGCGTCGTGATGCACGCCGTCGACGTCGACGCCGTGTACCTGGAGCAGCTCAACGCGGCGCGCGGCGGGACCCCCGGACCGCTCTCGCTCACCCGTCGCCCGGAGGCCGGGTCCCTCACCCGGTTGCAGGACCGCCTGTCCGCCGCCGCGCCGGAGCTGCTCGACACCGCGACGCCGGCCGTGAGGCGGACCGCCCTGGTCGGTTCGGTCAGCCGGCTGCTGCTCGACGCCTTCGCCGTGGACACCCCGCCCCCGGGCACGCGGCAGACCGGTTCGGTGGACCGCGCCCGGGAGTTCATCGTCGACCACTGCGCCGAGCCGATCACGGTGCGGGACATCGCGGCGGCCGCGGGGATCAGCGAGCGCGGGCTCCAGCAGGCCTTCACCCGAGCCGGCCTGGAGTCGCCGACGGTCGAGCTGCGGCACGCCCGTCTCGAGCAGGTCAGGGTCGCCCTGCGGCACGCGGACCCGGGCACCGCATCGGTCGCGGACATCGCGCGCGCGTGGAGCTTCGGGCACCTCGGCCGCTTCGCCGGGTACTACCTGCAGCACTTCGGCGAACGGCCGAGCGACACCCTCCGCGGCTGACCGCCGGGAGCCTGCGTCAGCCCAGGGCCACGACCCGGTCGGCAGCGGCGATCGCGACGGCGTCGTGCGCGGCGTGCACGACGACGACGCCCGCGGCCGCCTCGTCGGCGAGCGCCGCCGTGACGAGTGCAGCCGAGGCTGCGTCCACCCCCGCCGTCGGTTCGTCGACGAGTAGCACGGGAGCACGCTGCGCCAGACCGAGCGCGACGAGGGTGCGCTGCCGCTGTCCGCCGGACAGTTCGTCGAGCGGCCGGTCCGCGAGGTCGGCGATGCCCATCCGGTCGAGCTGCGACTCGACCATCGTCCGGTCGGCCCGCCCGAGGGGACGCCACCAGGCCCGCCCGCGCCACCGACCCATCGTCACGGTCGAGCGCACGGTGAGCGGCAACGCGGTGGGCGGGACGGCCTGGGTCACGTAGGCGACGCCTCCGGACGGGAGGCCCGACACCCGCCCGCCGGCGATCGTCACCACCCCGGCGAGCGCGTCGAGCAACGTCGACTTGCCGGAGCCGTTGGCCCCGGTCAACGCCGTGACGACACCAGCGGGGAAGGTCGCGGTGAGCCCGTCGAGCACGGCCCGGTCCCCGCGGCGGACCACCAGTCCGGAGACCTCGAGGGCAGGGGTGACGGCGGTGGAGAGCACCTGAGCACGCTATCAGTATCGATAGTCGTTTTCATGTAGCGTCTCGGACCGTGACCTGGCTGACCGACCCGTTCTCCGTCGACTTCATGCTGCGCGCGCTGACCGGCGGCGCCCTGGCGGCGGTCCTCTGCGCGGTCGTCGGCACCTGGGTGCTCGTCCGTGGCATGGCGTTCCTCGGCGAGGCACTGGCGCACGGGATGCTGCCCGGCGTCGCGGTCGCCACCCTCACCGGGATCCCGGCGGTGCTCGGCGCCGCGGTGAGTGCCGGCGTGATGGTGCTCGGCGTCGGGGCACTCCGGCGCCGTGCCCGGCTGTCGTACGACACGTCGATCGGCCTGCTGTTCGTCGGGATGCTCGCGCTCGGGGTCATCATCGTGTCGTCGTCGCGGTCCTTCGCCACCGACGTCACGGCGATCCTGTTCGGGGACGTGCTCGCCGTGACGCGCGCGGACCTCGGCGGGCTCGCGCTCGCGGTCGCGGTCGCGCTCGTGCTCGCCGCCGCCTTCCACCGGGCCTTCACCGCCGCGGCGTTCGACGTGCGGAAGGCCGCGACGCTCGGCCTCCGACCACGCCTGGCCGAGGTCGTGCTCATCGGGCTCGTCACGCTCGCCGTCGTCGCGTCGTACCGGGCGGTCGGCACCCTCCTGGTCGTCGGGCTCCTGCTCGCCCCCGCCGCCGCCGCACGCGCCTGGACCCGTCAGGTCGGCTCGACGATGCTCCTCGCCGCGGTGATCGGCACCGTCGCGGTCGCCGCCGGCCTGCTCGTCTCCTGGCACGCCGGCACCGCCGCCGGCGCGAGCATCGCCGCGGTCGCGGTCGCCGCCGTGCCCGTCTCCCGGGGGCTCGCGGCCCTCGTGCCCCACCAGCTCCGCGGGCCCAGCCCGGCCCGCACTCCGACACCAGCACCAGCACCAGCACCAGCACCACGAGAGGGAGCATGAACGAGCCCACCACCCGGCGCGCCCCGGCGCGCCTCCTGACCACCACGGCGATCGCCGCCGGTCTCGCGATCGGCCTGACCGCCTGCTCGACCAGCGGGTCCACCGGACCGGCGGCCGACGACCCGACCGGCACCGCGAAGCCACACGGCTACGTCGAGGGGGCGAGCGAGGCCCAGGAGCCGCAGGTGCGCCTCCTGGCCGTGTCCGCCACCGGCGAGACCGCCGTCCACGACCTGCTCGGCGGCGAGACCACCGACCTCGACCGCGTCGACGCGCCGGAGCACTCCGCCACCGACGGGCGGTTCCTCGTGACCAGCACCGACGAGCGCACCACCATCGTCGACGGCGGGGCGTGGACGGTCGACCACGGCGACCACACGCACTACTACGCGGCCGAGCCCCGGGTGGTCGACACCATCGAGGGCGGCGGCCCGGTCGAGGTCCACTCCTCGGAGACCATGACGACCATCACCTGGCCGGAGCGCGGCGAGGCCGTCGTCCTCGACCGTGCGGCACTCGGGCAGGGCTCCGTCGAGGAGACGGCCCGCGTCGACGCCACCGTCCTGCTGCCGTTCGGCGAGCAGCTCGTCGCGGGCACTGCCGACGGCGTCCGCGTGCTCGACGGCGAGGGGACACCCACGGGGACGGAGCAGGCGTGCGCCGACCCCGCCGGTGGCATCGTCACCCGCGCCGGTGCCGTCGTCGGCTGCGCGGACGGCGCCGTGGTCGTCGACGAGGCCGGGGAGACGTCGACCGTGGCGCTGCCCGCCGGGGCCGAGCGGCCCACCGCGTTCTCCGCACGGGCAGGTCGACCGACGGTCGCCGGGATCGCCGGCGACCGCGGCTTCTGGCTGCTCGACAGCCGGGAGGGCGACTGGCGTCTGGTCGAGACCGACCGCCCGCTGCGCGCGGTGACCGCGGTCGACGACGAGGACGAGCACGTCGTCGCCGTGGACGACCGGGGCCGGGTCGTCGTCGTGACGGCGTCGACCGGCGCCGTGGCCACGACCGACCCCCTCGTGGACCCCGACGAACAGCCGCTCCTGCAGCTCGACGCACAGCGCGGGTACGTGACCGACGCGAGCGGTGCACGGGTGCACGAGGTCGACTTCGCCGACGGCGCCCGCATCGCCCGGTCGATCGACCTGCCCGCGGCGCCGGTGGCCTTCGCCGAGGTCGGGCTGTGATGCGCCGCACGCGGATCGTCACCGCGCTCGCCCTGGCCGCCGGGATCGTCGCCGCCACCGCGGGCTGCTCGTCGGCCGGGTCCGACCGCCCGCTCGTCGCCGTGACGACGAACATCCTCGGGGACGTCGTGAGCGAGGTCGTCGGGGAGGGCGCCGACGTCATGGTGCTCATGCCCCCGGGTGCCGACCCGCACTCCTTCGAGGTGTCCGCGCAGGAGGCCGCCCGGCTCCGTGCCGCCGACCTGGTGGTCGAGAACGGCCTCGGGCTCGAGGAGGGCGTCGCCCGGCACGTGGAGGCCGCGGCGTCCGACGGCGTCCCGGTGTTCACCGCCGGCGACCACGTGGACGCGCTCGAGTGGACGACCGAGGACGACAGCGGACCGGACCCGCACCTGTGGACGGACCCCGCGCGCATGGTCGACGTCGTCGAGGCGCTCGACGGTGCACTCCGCGACGCCGGTGTCGAGCCGGACGGCACGGACGCGTACCTCGACGAGCTCGGGACCCTCGACACGGAGATGTCCGACGCGTTCGACGCCGTCCCCGACGACCGCCGGGCCCTCGTCACGAACCACCACGTCTTCGGGTACCTGGCCGACCGGTACGACTTCCGGGTCGTCGGGGCCGTGATCCCGAGCGGCACCACCCTGGCGTCGCCGAGCGCGGCGGACCTGCGTGACCTCGCAGGGGCGATCGACGAGGCCGGCGTCCCGACGATCTTCGCCGACCTGTCGCAACCCGCCCGCCTGGCCGAGGTGCTGGCCGACGAGGTCGACGTGCACGTGGAGATCCGATCGCTCGCCACCGAGTCCCTGACCGAGGACGGCCCCGCGTCGACGTACCTGGGGATGATGCGGTCGAACACGACGGCGATCGTCGACGGCCTGTCGATTTCTAATTGAGAATGAGAATCAGTACAGTGAACCGCATGACAACTCTGCGCACCACGCTCGCGCCCGCAGCCCTGCTCGGCGCCGCAGCCCTGGTCCTCACCGGCTGCTCGACCACGTCCGCCGACGCGGAGGCCGAGGGCAGCCGCACCGCGAAGGCCGCGGCGGTCGACGGCGACCGCATCGTCCTCACCTACGACGGCGGCCTGCTGACCCTCGACCAGGACCTGCAGGTCGTCGCCGACGACGCCATCGACGGCTTCACCCGCGTGAACCCGGCCGGCGACGGCCGGCACGTGCTGGTCACCGTGCCCGACGGCTTCCAGGTCCTCGACACCGCCGCCGAGCCGGCCCTGACCGACGCGGTCTTCCCGGCCGACACCGGTGGACACGCGGTGGTGCACGGCGAGAAGACCGCGCTCTTCGCCGACGGCAGCGGCGACGTCACGGTGTTCGACCACGACGAGCTCGACGGCGACACGCTCCCCGACGTCGAGACCACGGAGTCCGAGGCCGCCCACCACGGCGTCGCGATCGTGCTCGAGGACGGCACGCTCCTCACCACGATCGGCACCGAGGAGGAGCGCACCGGGGTCCGCGCCCTCGACGAGGACGGCGACGAGCTCACCCGCTCCGAGGAGTGCCCGAGCGTGCACGGCGAGGGGGCCGTCAAGGACGAGGTCGCGGTCTTCGGCTGCACCGACGGCGCCCTGGTCTACCAGGACGGCGCCTTCACGAAGATCGACGCCCCGACCGAGTACGGGCGCACCGGCAACCTCTTCACCACCGAGACGAGCTCGATCGCGGTCGGCGACTACAACGACGACCCGGACAGCGAGGGCTACC
The DNA here is from genome assembly GCF_003234185.1 of Curtobacterium sp. MCSS17_008. Taxonomy (GTDB): domain Bacteria; phylum Actinomycetota; class Actinomycetes; order Actinomycetales; family Microbacteriaceae; genus Curtobacterium. The sequence continues at coordinate 8,930 of NZ_QKSM01000011.1, read as the reverse complement.
TGCTCGACCAGGTCGCACTGATCGACGCCGCGTCCGGCGAGTACCGCCTGGCCGACATGCCGGAGGGCGTCGGCTTCACCTTCCGCGACATCGCGCGCGGTCCGGACGACGAGGCCGTCATCCTCGGCTCCGACGGTGCCCTGCACACCTTCGACCCCGAGACCGGCGAGGCGCTCGACACGTTCGACGTCATCGACGCGTGGGAGGGTCCGGCCGAGTGGCAGGACGCCCACCCCGCACTCAAGGTCGCGGGTGACGTCGCCTACGTGACCGACCCCGCCGAGCAGAAGCTCCACGCGGTGGACCTCACCACCGGGAAGGTCGTCGCCTCGAGCGACGAGCTGCCGGGCATCCCGAACGAGATCGCGGTCGCCTGACCGTCGACGGCACCACCTGGGGGACGGGAGGCGCGGTACCGGCTGGTACCGCGCCTCCCGTCCGTCCGGTGCTCGGCGTGCCAGCGGACGACGCTGGTCCGTTTTGATACGACTGTACTAGCATGGCCTGTGTGAGCACAGTCGTACCCAGAAGACCCCGTCGGCGCCGAGTCGCCCTGGCGTTGATCGCCGCCGCCCTCTGCCTCGTCCCCCTCCTCGGCGCCGGGTACGAGCACCTCAGTGCAGCAGCCGGTCGCGCAGCGCACCCGGCCCCGGGCCGCATGGTCGACGTGGGCGGCCACCGGCTCCACGTGGTGCAGCGCGGCACCGGTGGCCCGACGGTCGTCCTCGAGGCCGGCAGCGGCGAGGCGGCGTCGGGCTGGGCGGCCGTCACGGACCGCCTCGCAGCGACGACGACCGTGGTGGCGTACGACCGCGCCGGCATCGCGCGCAGTGAGCGCTCACCCCGACCGAGGACGGCCCGCGCGGTCGTCGACGACCTCCGCGCGGCGCTCCACGGGATCGACGCCCCACGGCCCTACGTCCTGGTCGGACACAGCCTCGGCGGGCTCTACGTCCGCGAGTACGTGCGCGAACACCCCGGAGAGGTCGCCGGTCTCGTGCTGGTCGACGCCCGCCCCGAGGACGACGCCCGGCGCACCGCGCACCTGCTGCCCGACGGCGCCGGAGCGGGGACGATCCCTCCGTGGGTGGGACGCTCCCTCCACGCCGTCGGTGCCCTGCGGCTCGGCGGAGGGGCCCTGCTCGACGGGATGGTGCCACCGGCGGGTCGTCGCGAGTTCCTCGACGTCACCGCTTCGCCCACCTACTTCGCGACGAAGCAGGCCGAGGCGGACCACATCGCACCGACGGAACGAGCGCTGCGGGGCCAGGACCTCGGCGCGCTCCCCGTCCGGGTGATCGCCCGCGGCGTGCCCCAGGACTACGCCGCCGCCGGGATCGACGCCGCGACGGGACGACGCCTCGAGGCCATCTGGCAGGACGGCCAGCGCCGCATGCTGCGACTGTCGTCCGACAGCGCCCTCGTGGTCGCCGACGGCAGCGGCCACCTGGTCCCCACCGAGCGGCCCGACGTGGTCGCGGACGTGGTCCGGTCGTTGATCACGGAGCTGCGGGACGGACCGACGCCGTGAGCGCCCCGGTCACACGACCGCGGGCCGCCACATCGAGACCGGCGCGGCGGCCCCCACGCCCGTGATCGGAGCACCGTCGCCGAACCCGTGCCGCCGGTAGAGCCGCCGGTTGTGCGGCGTCGACGACTCCAGGTACGCGTCCTGCCGGCGGCGGTCGACGCGGTCGAGGGCATGCTCGATCAGGAGCCCCCCGACGCCCCGACCACGTGCGGCCGCCGCGACCCCGATCTCCGCCAGGTACCAGTGCGGGGCCGCGGGACGCGCACGGCCCATCCGGCGCAGGTGCCGGACCGCCCGCAAGGCCCCACCGACGCCGAGCACCCGGAGGAACGCCGGGGCCTGCGCGACGAAGGCCTCGACGGCGCCGGCGTGCGGGCGCGGGGCCTCCCAGAGCGCGGCACCGACGATCCGCTGCCCGTCGACAGCGACGTCGAGGGCGCGCGAGGTCGCGGGGACCGACCGGACGAGCGCGGCGAACAGGTCGGAGAGCACGGCGACGCGGTCCTCCCCGGGGCGCGGCGGACGGAACTCGAGCAGGACCGGGTCATCGGCGAAGGCCTCGGCCAGCACGGCTGCGGCGGCGGTCAGCTCGGACTCGGATGCGGGACGGACGGTGATCGTCATCGGGACTCCTCACAGATCTGGCCAACTGGCCAGATCCAGCATGCCGAGGAGTCCTGGGGTCACGCCGTACGCTGCCTGTGTGATCGAGGAGCAGCATCCGCGCGGGTACCGGAGCCGCGCCGACCGCCGTGACGAGCTCCTCGACGCCGCCGCGCTGGTCGTCCGCGAGTCGGGACTGCCGGGCCTGACGACGCGGGCCGTCGCCGACCGGGCCGGGGTCGCCCACGGGGTGGTGCACTACGTGTTCGGAGCCCGACGGAACCTCGTCGTCGCGCTGCTCGAGCGGCAGGCGCGCGACGTCCTGCCGCGGGTGCTCGCCGCGGCCGACGCGCACGACGACCTGCTCGGCGCGCTCGACGCGGGGATCGGGGCCTGGCTCGACCTGGTGCGGCGGGAGCCCGAGCGGTTCCGGCTGCTCGAGGCGGTGAGCGGGACCGCGCTCGACGGCGACGACGCCCTCGCATCAGCGGAACGCACGCTCTGGCACGACGGGGTCGCTGCCGGCATCAGCCGGTGGACCGTGCGGCACGGGGTCGAGCTCGCGGAGCCGACCGCGGTGGCGGCGGACGCCGTGCTCGCCCTGGTGGACGGCCTCGGTCGGGCGGCGTGGAGCGACCCCGACGGCGTCGCGACCGAGCGTGCCCGCCGGCTGCTCGTCCGCGGTCTGGCGACCACGCTCGCGCGCTGACCCGGGCGAGCGGCGACGCCGGCGCCCTGCACGACGCCGGCGTCACGGCGAAACGCCGCGATCGCGGCGAGACACCGCCGGGAACGGGACCGTCTCGCGTATCGGGGACCGTCTCGCGCCGACGCCGCTGTCGGGCGCGGTGCCGGGTCGCGGCGGCGCCTCGACCGCGCTCACAGCCAGGTGCGCGCCACCACCCAGCCGTCCCCCTCGGGCACGATGTCGACGACGACCGCGTCACCCTCGGCGCTGACCTGGAAGCGCCACCCCACCGTGCGCTCCGGGGCGTGGGTCATCGCCGACGGCAGGAACTCGGCCGTCGCCGTCAGGCGCGTCGGGGTGTCGCTCACCCGCCAGCGCCGGTCCCGCCACACCATCCGGTCCGGCACGCCGCGCTCCCACCACACCGTGGCGACCTCGTGCGTCAACATCATCTCGACCTCCCGATTCGAACGTGTGTTCGAATGGTAGACCACCGATCCGACGCTCGCGACGCCCTCCGGCGCGGCGTCGGTCAGCGGACACTGGCCCGCGTCCCCAGCTCGCGCGGTGGTCCGCGGGGCAGCATCGACGGCCCGGGAACACCAGCCCCGGGTCACCGGTTGCACCCGGTGATGCCGCAGCCAGCGGCGCCACGACCCCCAGGAGGCCACCATGACCACGACCGAGACCGCCATCCTCGCCGGCGGGTGTTTCTGGGGAGCGCAGCAGCTCCTCCGTCGCCGTCCAGGAGTCATCAGCACGCGCGTCGGCTACTCGGGTGGCGACACCCCGAACGCCACCTACCGCAACCACGGCGACCACGCCGAGGCCGTCGAGATCGTCTTCGACCCGTCGCAGATCTCGTACCGGGACCTGCTCGAGTTCTTCTTCCAGATCCACGACCCGTCCACGAAGGACCGGCAGGGCAACGACGTCGGTCGCAGCTACCGCTCGGCGATCTTCTTCGCGAACGACGAGCAGCGCCAGGTCGCGCTCGACACCATCGCCGACGTCGACGCCTCGGGCATCTGGCCGGGCAAGGTCGTCACCGAGGTCGAGCCCGCGGGCGACTTCTGGGAGGCCGAGGAGGAGCACCAGGACTACCTCGAGAAGTACCCCGCCGGGTACACCTGCCACTTCGTGCGGCCCGGTTGGAAGCTGCCGCACCGCGACGAGGCGACCGCCACGGCGTGAGCGCGACGGTCGCGTGACGACGCGACCCGATGACGAACGGGAGGCTCCCCACCGGTCCGGTGGGGAGCCTCCCGTCCGTCACGTCCTGGGTCGACGGCCAGGGCGACGGGGGCAGCGTCGGACCCCACGACGCGAGGAGGCCGACCGTGGCGATCACACCCGGAGTACCGGACCGCAAGGCCGGCACCACCCCACCCGGCGAGGGCAAGGGCTTCGAGCTCGCGCTCCTCGACCGCGGCGCCGCTGTGCTCCAGCAGCACGCCCCGCTGAAGGGCTTCGACGCCTACGTCGTCGGCTTCCACTGCGTGAAGGGCGAACCAGACCTGCAGATGGAGGCGCACCACTACTGCAAGGTCGTCAACGGCGAGATGCTGCAGTGCGTGCTGTTCGACGGCAACACGGCGGACGCGAACCTCATCGGCATCGAGTACATCGTGTCCGAGCGGCTGTTCGCATCCCTGCCCGAGGACGAGCAGCCCTCGTGGCACCCGCACAACCACGAGGTGTTCTCCGGCGAGCTCGTCGCCCCCGGCCTGCCGATCGCCGTCGAGACCGAGCTCATGGGGCACCTCGTCAACTCCTACGGCAAGACCTGGCACACCTGGCACAGCACACCGATGGGCGCACACCCGGCCGAACCGCTGCCGACGGGCGACCCGATGCTCATGTGGTCGTTCAACCGCGAGGGCGAGGTCGACAGCGCCCTGCAGCAGGACCGCAACCGGGTGATGGGCACCGAGCCGGAGCCGCGGAAGGCCTCGCGGGCGAAGTACCTCGACCGGGCGCACCCGCAGCACGGCGTGGGGACGATGCGCGACGACTTCGCGGACACGACCCCGACGCCGGGCGTCGTGGACGCGGAGGACGGACAGCCGTGACACCGGGACGACTCTGACGTCCGGGGTACGCCGACGGCGCCGGAGCACAGACACCGACCGCTAGAAGGGCATCATGACCACTTCCTCCCGCACCCCGCTCGGCGTCACGCTCGTCGAGGGCGGCGCCAACGTCGCGCTCTTCTCCAGCACCGCCGAACGGGTGGAGTTCTGCCGCTTCGACGAGGACGGCACCGAACACCGCACCGAGCTCCGCAACCGCACCGGCTACACCTTCCACGACGTCGTGCCGGACGTCACCGTCGGCACCCGCTACGGCTTCCGCGTGCACGGCGCCTGGGACCCGGCGAACGGCCTGCGGCACAACTCCGCCAAGCTCCTGCTCGACCCGTACGCCACCGCCGTCGACGGCTCGTACGAGTGGGGCCAGGCCCTGTTCGGCCACGACATGGACGACCCGGAGCAGATCGACGAGACCGACTCGGCGAGCGCCATGCCGAAGTCCGTCGTCGCCGACCGCGCGTTCGACTGGGAGGGCGACACCCTCCTGCACACCCCGTACCGCGACACCGTCGTCTACGAGGTCCACGTCAAGGGCTTCACGAAGCAGCACCCCGACGTGCCCGAGGAGATCCGCGGCACCTACGCGGGCCTGGCGCACCCGGCGGCGATCAAGCACCTGACCGACCTCGGCGTCACGGCCGTCGAGCTGCTGCCGACGCACCAGTTCGTGCAGGACTCGACGCTCGCCGACAAGGGCCTGCGGAACTACTGGGGCTACAACAGCATCGGCTTCTTCGCCCCGCACGACGAGTACTCGTCCTCGGGCACGGCCGGCCAGCAGGTCACCGAGTTCAAGGAGATGGTCAAGGCCCTGCACGCCGCGGGGCTCGAGGTCATCATGGACGTCGTCTACAACCACACGGCCGAGGGCAACCACATGGGCCCGACGCTGTCGTTCAAGGGCATCGACAACCAGGCCTACTACCGCCTGGTCGAGGGCGACGAGGCGAACTACTTCGACACCACCGGCACGGGCAACTCGCTCAACGTGTCGCACCCGTCGGCGCTCGGGCTCATCACCGACTCGCTCCGCTACTGGGTCGAGGAGATGCACGTCGACGGCTTCCGCTTCGACCTCGCGACGACCCTGACCCGCCAGGACGGCGAGGCCGAGAAGCACTCCGCGTTCCTCGACATCATCCACCAGGACCCGGTGCTCCGCGAGGTCAAGATGATCGCCGAGCCGTGGGACACCGCGGGCTACCAGGTCGGCGGCTTCCCGGCCGACTGGTCGGAGTGGAACGGCAAGTACCGCGACGACCTCCGCGCGTTCTGGCGCGGCGACGAGGGCACGCTCGGCGACGCCGTCCAGCGCACGCTCGGCTCCCCCGACGTGTACGAGGGCTCCCGTCGCTCGCCGCTCTGCTCGGTCAACTTCGTCACCGCGCACGACGGCTTCACGCTGGCCGACCTGACGATGTACGCCGAGAAGCACAACGAGGCCAACGGCGAGGACAACAACGACGGCGAGAGCAACAACACCTCGTTCAACGGCGGCATCGAGGGCCCGACCGACGACGGCGCGGTCAACGACTACCGCGACCGCCAGCGCCGGAACTTCCTCGGCACGCTCATGCTGTCCGCGGGCATCCCGATGGTCCTGGGCGGCGACGAGATCGCCCGCTCGCAGGGCGGCAACAACAACGCCTACTGCCAGGACGACGAGATCTCGTGGTTCGACTGGGCGGCGGCGGACCAGGACCTGCTCGCCTTCACCACGGCGGCGATCGCGTTCCGCAAGGAGCACGAGGCGCTCCGTCCGGAGTGGTACCGCACGGCGCCCGACCACTCGGACTCGACCGTGCAGGTGCTCCGTGCCGACGCGCAGGGGTTCGAAGACGGCGACTGGGCCGACGGCGGCAACCGTGCGGTGATCCTCGTGCTGCAGCGCGGTGACGACACGGTCGCGGTGCTGATGAACGCCTCGGACACCACCGTCGAGTTCACCCTGCCGGAACGCCCGGGCGGCGGCAGCTGGACGCTCGGCCTGTCGAGCGACCACGACCAGGCGGTCGAGGGCGACGCGACGACGCTGCTCGTGCGCGACGCGTCGTTCACCACCCTGGTCTGAGCTGAGACGGTCCGGAGACGGACGAACGGGAGGCTCCCCACCGCGGTCCGGTGGGGAGCCTCCCGTTCGTCCGGTGACGGTGGTCCTGTACTGGACAGGACTTGTACATGTACACTCGTGTCCATGCCCGTCTCATCGAAGCGACGCCTCGTCGCCGACGCCCTCCGCGACGCGATCGCGACGGGCCGGTACCGCGCCGGCGAGCGCCTGCCCGGTGAGCACGACCTCGCCGCCCGCTTCGCGGTGAGCCGCGGCACCGTCCGCGCCGCCCTCGCCGACCTGGCCGACGACGAGTACATCTCGATCCACGGCGGCATCGGGTCCGTCGTGACGTTCGACGGCGCAGCGCTCGACCCGCGCGGCGGTTGGGCGCGCTCGATCGCCGCATCGGGCACCGAGGTGACCACCCGCGTGCTGCGGCTCGCCCGTCTGGACGACCCGGGCCTCCAGGCCGAGGTGGAGGCGTCGGACGCGACCTTCGTGGCGGTGGACCGGCTCCGCACCGTCGTCGGCGAACGGCCCGTGTCGCTCGAGCGGAGCGTCCTGCCGTACGTCGGCCGCCTGGCGGCCGCGACCGCCGACGGCCTGGTCGACGGCTCGCTCACCGCCACCATCGCCGAGGCCGGTCTCGTCCCCGCGAGCGCCGAGCAGTGGGTCGACGTCGTGCCGCTCGCGGGCGAGGACGCCCACCTGCTCGAGCGCGCCGAGGGCACCCCGTTCCTCCGCAGCCGCCGGATCTCCCGCACCGGCGAGGGCGCGTTCGTCGAGCGCGTCGACAGCCTCCTCGACCCCGACCGCTTCCGGCTGCACATGCGCTTCGGGACGGCACGATGACCACGCTCCCGACCCACCAGGACCCCGCCGTGCACCAGCACCCCTCCCACGCCCTCGCCGCCCTGACCGGACTGGCGATCGGCGACGCCCTCGGCATGCCGACCCAGTCGATGTCCCTCGCGCAGATCCGTGCCGACCACGGCACGATCACGGGCTTCGCGGACGCCGGACCGCACCAGCGGATCGCCGCCGGCATGCCCGCCGGAACGATCACCGACGACACCGAGCAGGCGCTGATGGTCGCCGAGCTGCTGCTCGAGGGCGACGGACGGCTCGATCCCACCCGCTTCGCCGAGGCGCTCATCGCGTGGGAGCGCGACATGGAGGCCAAGGGCTCGCTCGACCTGCTCGGACCGAGCACGAAGACCGCCGTCCAGCGCATCCTCGACGGTGTCCCCGCGTCCGAGGCCGGATCGACCGGCACGACGAACGGCGCCGCGATGCGGATCGCCCCGGTCGGCATCGCCGTGCCGTCCGGCGACCTCGGACACCTGGTCGACGCCGTGCAGGACGCCAGCCGGGTCACGCACGACACCGGCATCGGCATCGCCGGTGCGAGCGCCGTCGCCGCCGCGGTGAGCGCGGGCGTCGACGGCGCCACCCGCGCCGAGGCACTCGACGCCGCCGTGGCGGCCGCGACGATCGGCGCAGCACGCGGCAACTGGGTCGCCGGTGCCGACATCGCCGCGAAGACGGCGTGGGCGCGCAGCTTCCTGCCGACCGTGCCCGCCGACGGACGGATCGACGCGGTCTCGCGCCTCATCGGCACGAGCGTCGCCAGCCAGGAGTCCGTCGTCGCCGCGCTCGCCCTCGTCGCGCTCGACCTCGACCCGTGGGAGACGCTGTGCACCGCCGCGTCCATCGGCGGCGACACCGACACGGTCGCCGCGATGGCCGGTGCCGTCCTCGGTGCCGTCCACGGGCCGGACGCCTGGCCCGCCGACGCCGTCACGACCGTGACGACCGTGAACCACCTCGAGCTCGGCCCGCTGGTCGACGGACTGCTCGCGCTCCGTCACCGGGCCTGACCCGACGCCGGGCGGTGGCGGTCCCCCCTCCGCCACCGCCCGGCGTCGGGTCAGGCCCGGTGACGGAGCGCGAGCAGTCCGT
>NZ_QKSM01000010.1 GCF_003234185.1 Curtobacterium sp. MCSS17_008 | reverse complement strand
ACCCGTTCGCCACTAATCCACCCAGCAAGCTGGGCATCATCGTTCGACTTGCATGTGTTAAGCACGCCGCCAGCGTTCGTCCTGAGCCAGGATCAAACTCTCCGTAAAAAAATTACCAACCACATCCCGAAGAACATGGCCGAGTTGATCTTGACTGTAAAGACTGTCTACTGACAATCAATTCAATCCAAAAGGAATTGCCTCCGACCCAACCCGCCGAAGCAGGCCAGGCACGGGGTCAAAATAATTGGCATTGACAATGTGCACGCTGTTGAGTTCTCAAGGACCAGACGCACCCCCCACTCCGACCGCGAACCGCGGACATCATCAGAGGGGCTGGAAGTTGGTTGCCCAGGCGAGACTCGGAGGCGACCGAACCGGCCGTTCCGTTCTCCGCCTCAGCGGCAACGAGTGATTACTCTACACACGCTCCCAGGGCTCGGCGAACCGGGTCGACGCCCGGGCGTGTCGTCCCCCGGCTTCCCCGAGAACGCGCGGAAGGCGGGGTACCGCGCAGCCGATCGCGCTCGACGATGGAGCAGTCGCTGTCGAGTGGGCACTCGTGACCCGACGTCCCCTGCTCCGTCGACGGGCGGCCGACGTGCGTCCCGCCCCGGGAACGACGGGAGGCACGGTGCGGAACCGCACCGTGCCTCCAGGCTCGACCGCCGAGCGGTCTACTCCGCCGCAGCCAACTGGCCGCAGGCGCCGTCGATCTCCTTGCCGCGGGTGTCCCGCAGCGTCGTCGGGATGCCCGCGGCGTTGAGCCGGCGGACGAACTCGTCCTGCACGTGGGGCTCCGACGAGGTCCAAACGGAACCGGGCGTCGGGTTGAGCGGGATCGGGTTGACGTGCACCCACCCCTTGCCGCGCGCGTTGAGCTTCTCGGCGAGCAGGTCTGCGCGCCAGGCGTGGTCGTTCATGTCCTTGATGAGCGCGTACTCGATGGAGACACGACGGCCCGTCTTCGCGTAGTACTCGTACGCGGCGTCGATCGCCTCGTCGGCCTTCCACCGCGAGTTCACCGGGATGAGCTCGTCGCGGAGCTCGTCGTCGGGCGCGTGCAGCGAGAGCGCGAAGGTCAGGGGGATGTCCTCGTCCGCGAGCTTCTTGATCGCCGGCACCAGGCCGACGGTCGAGACCGTGATGCCCCGCGCGCTCATGCCGAGCCCGTGCGGCTGCGGCGCGATCATCGTCCGGACGGCGTCCATCACCCGCTTGTAGTTCGCGAGCGGCTCCCCCATGCCCATGAAGACGATGTTCGTGACGCGCTCGGCGTCGACGCGGTCCTGCCCGCCCTTGCGCGGGTCGCCCCCGAGCTCACCGGCGGCGATGGCCGCGTTCGCGCGGACGATCTGCTCGATGATCTCGGCCGTCGACATGTTGCGCGTGAGGCCGGCCTGGCCCGTGGCGCAGAACGGGCAGTTCATGCCGCACCCGGCCTGCGACGAGACGCAGAGCGTGATGCGGCCGGGGTAGCGCATGAGCACCGACTCGACCAGGGCACCGTCGTGCAGCTTCCAGAGGAACTTGATCGTGTCGCCCTTGTCGGTCGCCAGACGACGGGTCTCGGTGAGCAGCGGCGGCAGCATGCCCGCCACCAGTTCCTCGCGCTGGGCGGCCGGCAGGTCGGTCATCGTCGCCGGGTCCGACGAGTAGCGCGTGAAGTAGTGCGTCGACAGCTGCTTCGCGCGGAAGCCGGGCAGGCCGATCTCCTTGACCTTCTCGACCCGCTCCTCCACCGTCAGGTCGGCCAGGTGCACCGGCGGCTTGCCCCGCTTCGGGGACGCGAACTGCAGGAGCGGGCGGCCCTCCGAGTCCTGCGCCTGGGTCCACCCCTCGGTACGCGGGCGCACCTGCGGACGAGCGGAACGCTGCTCTTCGAACGGGGTGCGGGTCTCGGTGGCCATCACTCCAGTTTACGACAGGCGCGCAAGGCCCCGGGACGGGGGCCGGTCACTCCCCCGCGGGCAGGAGCCTGGCGAAGTGGTGCGCGTTCGGGTACATCGGCACGATGTCGACCGGGTCGCCCGGGTGCGGCGCCTGCAGCACGAGACCGTCGCCGAGGAAGATGCCGACGTGGTCCTCGTCGTCGAAGACGACCAGGTCGCCGGGCAGCGCCTCGGACTCGGGGACTGTCGTGGCGACCGCGTCCTGCGACGGCACGTAGTGCACGAGCGGGATCCCGACGGCCGCGTAGGCCACCATCGTCAGGCCGGAGCAGTCGATGCCGGAGTGGCTGGCACCGCCCTCGAGGTACGGGTCGCCCATGTACTGCAGCGCCGTCGACACGATGGTCGCGCGCTTGCCGCCGGCCGACAGCACCTCCGAGATGGCGCTCTCGGCCTGCTGCGTCGTGACGCCCCACTTCGTGACGATCGTCGGGTAGGACACGACCGTCGTGGTGGTCGTCGTGCCGTCGGTCTGGACGACCGGCACCTCGACGTCGCGGGCGACGGTGAAGGACTGCGAGTCGTACCCCTGAGCCGCGGCCGGCGAACCGTGCGCGGTGGACTCCGGCGCTGCGTCCGCGGGCACCGCGAGGGTCAGGCTCGAGGTCACGGCGAGCGCCGGTGCGAGCAGGATCGCCGCGCGCTTGGCGTTCGCTGTCCGACGGACGTGCCGCGGGTCCGCCGCGCGCTCGGCGCGGAGTGCGGCGGAGCGGGACGGCACCGCGGGCCCGGCGACCGCGGCCGAGGCGACCGGACGCGGCGCGGACAGCACCACGGTGCGGGCGGGCTTTGTGTGCTCGACGAAGGTCGCACGGGCGACGGCGGGACCGAGGGCGGCACGACGGCCACGGGGACGGCGCGGCTCGGCGGGTGAGGTCGGCTCGGGCGCTGCCGGCCGGTCGCCGTCGAGGGCTGCGGGCAGGGCGTGACGTCCCATGGTTCCTTCCGGGTCGGTCGAACGACTCGGGAAGAAACCGTACTGGTCACGAACCTGCGACCGCCCGAGCAGTGTGCCCCGCTTCCTGCGGTTCGTCTCAGCCTGCGTCGCTGCCCTGGCTCGGTCGGGAGTCGAGAGGGCGCAGCGCGTCAGTCGCGCTCGAGGTGGACCCGCACGCGCTCCTGCACCGCGGCGGCGTCGCGGTGGTCCCAGAGCCCGAAGTGCGTCCCGCCGCGCAGCGTCACGAGTTCGGCGTCCGGCACGGCCGCGGCGGCGCGGACGCTGTGCTCGAGGGGGACCGCGGTGTCGGCGTCGCCGTGGACGAGGAGCGTGGGTGCCGTGACGGCACCGAGGTCGAGGTCGTCCACCGCACCGAGCACGCGCACGTCGTTGTCCCATCCGGGTCGGTTCCGACCCGCGGCGTTCCCGCTCGTCGACAGGTCGATCACGACCCGGCGTCGCGCCCGGTCGCGCAGCACCTCCGCCACGTGGGTGGACAGGTCGCGGCCGCGCAACGAGCTGACGCCCGCCTCGGCGGTGCGCACGACCACGGCGGGCACCAGGCGCGCGGCGAGCGCAGCGGCGGCGGCGCCGAAGGTCGTGTGCGCGACGACCCACTCGGCCGGCGAGGGCTCCGGCGGGACCCACCGCGCGGAGAGCCCGGCGGCGACGGCCAGTGCCCGGACCCGGTGGGGGTGGCGGACGGCGAAGCGGTACGCGACCGGTCCCCCGCCGGACCACGCGAGCACCGCGACCCGGTCGATGCCCAGGCGGTCGAGGAGCGCGGCGTACCGGTCCGCCTCGTCGTCGAGCGAGGCGTGCTCCGGGAGGAGCGACGTGCCCGTGTACCCGGGGCGCGAGAGCGTCACGACCCGGAAGCGGTCGGACGGCAGGAAACGTCCCATCACGTCGGCTGCCCGGATCCCACCAGGGGTGCCGTGCAGGACGAGGACCGGGGCCCCGGTCCCGCGCACGGCGACCGCGATCCCGGCCGTGCCGGTGCTCGGTGACGTTCCGCGCTGCATCCCTGCACGGTACCCAGCGCACCGTGGGGCGGACCCGGCGCGAGCGGTGGACGCGCCGTGCGCCTCCCGGCCGACCTGCGGATCCGGTCAGACGGCGGTCTGGTCGCTCAGTGGAGGCGCGGCGACGGCACCGGGCGGTCGAGACCGTCGGCGACGGCGATGAGCCGACGCTGCCCGCGGAGCGTCTCGCCCGGGTGCTCCCCGTACTGCTCGCCGTAGGCCCCGGAGAAGCGACCCATGTGGCGGAAGCCGCACGAGTGGGCGACCACGGACACCGACGTCTCGCGGGCGTCGGCGAGCTGCAGCGCGAGCCGCGCCTTGTCGAGCCGGAGGTCCCGGAGGAACGCCGTCGGGGTCGTGCCCTCCTGCCGCTGGAAGGTCTCCTGCAGCGTGCGGACGCTGACGTCGGCCGCGGCCGCGATCTCCGCCGCCGAGAGCGGCCGGGCGAAGTGCGCGTACATGTAGGCCTTCGCGCGGTCGAGGGTGGCGACCGGGCCGTCCGGCGGACCGTCGGCGGGTTCCGGCCGGAACGCCTCGAGCACCGCCTCGGCGACGCGGAGGTCCAGGGTCGCGCGCTCCCCGGCCACGACGTCCACGTCGAGCATCGGCTCGGCGACCTCGCGGAGGACCCGCTGCAACGGTGCGAGGCGGGCCGACGGCACGGCGATCGGGAACGACAGCGGCATCGGGGCGTCGGACCGCCCCATCACCGCGACGGCTTCGAGGAAGTCGGCGTCGAACCGCACCAGGTGCACGGTGCCGGGCGGGGCGGTCACGGTGAACGGTCGACCCGCTGGGCACATGACGGGGACGCCGGGCCGGAGGGTGACGCCGTCCTCACGGTCGGGGTCGACGACGACGCCGCCCTCGACCGACCACGCCAGGAGGTACTGCCGTTCCGGAGCGAGCACGCCGGTGCGGTGTGCCGAGACCGACGAGGTGCAGAGGCTGACGCGACCGTCCCCCGTGGAGCGGTAGCGGTACCGGAACGGCCGGTTGCCGTCCGGCCGGAACGCGAGGTCCCGGCCGTCGTACACCGCCTCGTACAGGGCGCGGGCCTCGTCCGGGTCGGAGCCGCTGCGTCGCACGTCGCGGACGGAGGTGCGCCGGAGCTCGGCGACCTGGTCCTCGGCTGGCGGGACGTCGGTCGCGGTGATCACGTGCGTCCACCGCCGCCCGGGCCCTGGAGCCGCGCGAGGTCCGCGAGCGACGGCGTGACGACGCCGTCCGGCAGGACCCATCCCCGCCGCACGGCCCGCCTGAGGTTGCGGTAGCTGGTGATCTTGACCTGCTGGACGCGCTGGTCAGCCTCGTACGTCGACATCTCGTGCTCCCTGCATCACGCACGTCCCGGCTCCGCGGCCCTCGGGATCGGCGGACCCCGCGGCTCGGTGGTGACGGACACCGGACGAACTCGTCGTGGTCGCGACGGTACGCGCGGCACCGTGACCGTCCCCGGGACGGGGCGTCGGTCCGCGCACTTCGGACGGGCCGTGCGGAGCGCGGCGCGCGCCCGGCGGACGGGAGGCGCGGCGCGGGCCCGGTACGCGCCTCCCGTCCGTCGTCCGGTCGCCCCCTCCACCCGTTGCCGGTCCGGCAACGGAGCTTGCGGTCGGGTGGTCGCACGCGCTCCACTGGGCGCATGCACGCACATGACGCCGAGGGAACCGCCGCGGACGGCTCCGCACAGGACTGGTGGGAGGCGCGGTACGCCGAACGCGACGGGATCTGGTCGGGCCGGGTGAACGCGGTGCTCGCCGACGTCGCGGCCGGGGTGCCGCGCGGTGGCAGCCGGGCGCTCGACCTCGGCTGCGGCGAGGGCGGTGACGTCGTCTGGCTCGCCGAGCAGGGCTGGACCGCGACGGGGGTCGACCTGTCGACCACCGCCGTCGCGCGGGCCGAGCGGGCGGCCGCCGCAGCGGGGGTCACCGAGCGCACGGCGTTCGTCGCGGCGGACCTGGCGACGTGGACGCCGCCACCCGGGCAGCGCTTCGACCTGGTGACGGCGTCGTTCCTGCAGTCGTGGCCGGTCGAGATCCCGCGCGACGCGATCCTGCACCGGGCGACGTCCTTCGTCGCGCCGGGCGGTCACCTGCTGATCACGGCGCACGCGGCACCGCCGCACGCCGAGCTCCCCGAGGAGTTCCGGTCGTACCGGTTCCCGACGCCGGAGCAGGACCTGGCGGCGCTGCGGCTCGACGACGGGTGGCAGGTCGTGGTCGCCGAGGGACGCCCGCGCACGGCCACCGGCCCCGACGGCCGGCGGCACGACACCGTGGACGGCGTCGTGCTGGTGCGGCGACGGGCGGAGGCCGGCGCCGCGCCCCGTGCGCACGGCTGACGGTCGTCATCCGCCGCCCGCGTAGGGTCGCAGACGTGTTCCTGATCTTCGGCACCCGCGGCACCGAGACCCTGCTCACCGTGGTCCGCTTCGTCTGTGGGGTGTGCGGAGTCCACGCGGCGCAGCGGGTGGTCCGGCGCACCACCACGCTCAGCCTGTTCTTCGTGCCGCTCGTGCCGCTGTCGCGGTCCTACCGGAACGAGTGCGTCAACTGCGGCGCGGTGACGCGGCTCACGGCCGAGCAGGCCGACCGGGCGCAGGCCTGGGCGGCCGAGCACCCCGGGGCCTGAGCCCGGTCAGCGCGTGCCGCCGTCGAGCGGCAGCGCGTCGCTCGTGGTGCGCAGGGTCTCCTGGCGGATCTCGAGCTGCGTGACCGCCAGCGCGGCGAGGTCGCGGAGGTTCGCGAGGTCCGCCTCGGTGGCCTCGCGCGGCCGCACGTCGAGCACCGCGAGGGTGCCCACGGCGGTGCCGTCGTGGCGGAGCAGCGGGACGCTGACGTAGAAGCGGATGCCGAGCGGCCCGGTGACGAGCGGGCTCTGCCGCATCTCCGGGTGCACCGAGCCGTCGGGGATCACCACGGGGACGGGGACCGGTGCGAAGCCGCTCCGGAAGCTGATGCTGCGCGCGGCGTCGTCGATGCCGTCAGCGATCCACGACTGCGTCCACTCGCGGTCCTCGTCGAGGACGTCGACCAGGGCGATCGGCGCGTCGAACAGCCGTGCTGCCATCGCGACGGTGCGCTGCAGGGACTCCTCGGGCAGCGTGTCCAGGGTCGCCGGACGGCCGGTGTCGACCGCGGCCGGTGACCCCGTCGTCACCGCGGACTGCCCGGTGACGGGTCGGGCCGCGCCGCTCGTCGCGGGGCCGGTCGGCGCGGCACCGACCGCCGCGCTGCCGGTCGTCTCGGTACCGGTCGTCTCGGCGATGAGCACGTCGCGGAGCATCGTGACGAGCTGCCCGCCGAGCGGACGCGCTGCCGGGTCCTGCGCGGTCATCGCCCGGAGCAGGTGCTTCCAGTGCTCGGGCAGCGGCTCCGGCACGACCGGGTCACGGGAGAGCCGCGCGATCGCCGACTCGACGAGCGACCCCGGGAACTCCCGCCGCCGCGTGAAGCACTGCAGCAGCACGAGTCCGAGCGAGTACACGTCGCTCGCGGGACCGACGTCGCCGCCGCGCGCCTGCTCCGGGCTGAGGTACGCGGCGGTCCCGGTCGTGACGCCGTCGGCGGTGAGCCGCTCGACGCCCGCTGCGAGGGCGATGCCGAAGTCCGTCAGCCGAGCACGGGCGCGCTCCGAGCCGTTCCCGTAGTCGACGAGCAGGATGTTCGACGGCTTGATGTCACGGTGCACGACGCCGCGGGCGTGGATGTAGTCGAGCGCCTCGGCCATGTCGTAGCCGATCTCGGCGATGTGCCGCGAGGCGAGCGGCCCGACCGACAGTCGCGCCTCGAGGTCCTGGCCGACGACGAGCGACATGACGAGGAAGCGCTGGGCGATCGCGTCGGCCCCGGTGACGACGCCCGCGTCGAGCAGGCTCACGAGGTTGTGGTGTTCGAGACCCGCGAGCACGCCGAGCTCCGCCTCCTGCCGGGCGATGTCGACCGACCCCGGGTGGAAGAGCTTCACGGCGACCGGGCGGTGCAGGCTCTCGTCGGTGGCGCGGTAGACCACGGACATGCCGCCCTGGCCGATCGCCGCTTCGATGCGGTACCGACCGTCGAGGAGCGGCGCTGCGTCGTCGTGTCCCATTCGTTCCTCGTCGTCGGTGTCAGCGGGCAACGATGCATCTTCGCATCCCCGTGCCCGTCGCGTCCGCGGATCTGCGTTCGGCGGAGGGTCGCCCACGCCGCGCCCGCGCCCAACGGCTCGTCCGCCCGACGCCGGGCCGCGCTCGCACCTCCCGGCACGAGGGGCGCGGACCCGACCACGCGTCGGACGGGAAGCGCTGCACCGGTCCGGTGCAGCGCCTCCCGTCCGAACCGCCGCCCGTCAGACCGAGGCGGTCCGCTCTGCGACGACGGCAGCGACCTCGGCGACGTGCGGTTCCCGCAGGACCGAGCTGTGCTCCGCGTGCACGCGCACCTCGTCGACCCGACCGCGCAGGTAGCGCGCCCAGCGGGCCGCGCCCGACTCGTTGCCGTCCGCGACGACGAGGGTGACGGCTCCCGTGTAGGCACGCGGTTCGTGTCCGCGCGAGACGACGAGCGCGTGGTCGAAGAAGGCGCGGAACTGACGCTGCCCCTCCCATCGGAGGACGCCCGCCCCGTAGGCGCGAGCGTGCCGCCCGAGCTGACCGAAGGGCGCCACGATGCGGCTCCGGAAGCCGCTCGTGCGGTCGGCGAGCCGTTGGAGCGCCACGGGAACGGCGCGGGCGGTGGGACGTCCGAGGTCGAGCTCGCCGAACTCGACCACGTCGGCCTGCTCGGCCGCCTGCTCCGGCAGGTAGGTGTCGAGGAGGACGACCCGGCGGACCTCGTGCCCGGCGTCGGCGAGCACGGCGGCCATCTCGAGCGCGACGAGTCCGCCGAACGAGTGCCCGACGAGCGTGTACGGTCCGCGCGGCTGCACCACGCGCATGAGCTCGATGTACCGGCGGGCCATCGCGCGGATGCTCCAGTCCGGCACCGAGCGGCGCTCGAGGCCGTGCTGCTGGAACGCGTACACCGGGCGGTCGCCCAGGTGCCGGGCCAGCGGGACGTACGTCAGTGCCAGGGCTCCGGCGCCGGCGACGCAGAACAGGGGCTCCGCGTCGTCACCGCTGCGCGCGGTCAGGGTCACGATGTCGGGGTGGCTCGGGGTCGCCGCGGCACCGAGCCGGATGCGGGCCGTGAACGTCCGGAGCGTCGGGTGCTCGAGCAGTTCCGAGGACGGCAGGTCGACGCCGAGCCGGTCGGCCACGGCGGCGAGCATCTCCTCGGCGGACAGCGAGTCGCCGCCGAGCGCGGAGAAGTCGTTGTCCAGCCCGACGGCGGGGAGCTCGAGCGGGCCGACGGTCGGCAGACCGAGCACCTCGGCCCAGATCTGTCCGACGGCGAGCTGCCACTGGTCGTAGGTCTCCTCGCCGAGTTCCTGACCGTCCTCGCCGACGGTCGCGCCGAGTGCCGGTGCCTCGGGCAGGCGCGCACGGTCGACCTTGCCGCGCTCGTTGCGGGGCAGCGCGGGCACCGGGACGATCGCGGTCGGCACCATGTAGTCGGGCAGCAGCTCGCGGAGCGCCTTGCGGATCGCGGCCGGCGACGGCGAGCGCCGGCCGGGGCGGCTGACGACGTAGGCGACGAGCCGGGTCGGCGCGGGCGGCGCCTTCACGGCGATCACCGCTGCCTCCTGCACCGCGTCGACGGTGCGGAGCGCCGCCTCGACCTCGCTCGGCTCGACGAGGTAGCCGCGGACCTTCACGGCGTCGTCGGCGCGGCCGAGCAGCGTGAGCATCCCCTGCTCGTCGAAGCGACCGAGGTCGCCGATCGACCACGTGGGCGTGCCGTCGTCGGCGGTGCCCGCCCGGGTGGCGGTCACCTCGGGCGCGCCCCAGTACCCGCTCGTCATCGCGTCCGAGATGCAGACGACCTCACCGCTCTCGCCGACGTCGGCGACGGATCCGTCGGGGCGGCGGACCTCGATGCGCTTGCCGGAGACGATCCGGCCCGACGGCACGCTCCGCTCCGGGACCGGGTCACCCGCACGGATCTCGTTCACGGCGTACACGGCGGTCTCGCTCGACCCGGTCCAGTTGCAGAACGAGGTGTCCGGGCCGAGCAGGGGTCGGAGGCCGGCGACGTCCGGGCCGGTGACCGCCTCGCCGACGGTCGCGACGATCCGCAGGCCGCGCAGCCGGTCGTCCGACGGGTCGAGGGCACCGGTGATCGACCGCACCAGGTGCGGCGTGGTGTGCAGGGTCGTCAGCCGGGCGTCGCGGATCCAGGTGACCAGCCGGTCGACACCGGTGCGACGCGGGTCGGCGAGGTGCACCGAGGACCCGGCGAGGAGCGCGGAGAGGACGAGGGTGAAGCCGGCCGCGAAGCCGTGCGGGAGCACCGAGGCCACCCGGTCCTCCGGGACGAGCCGGAACGACTCGTGCTGGGCGACGGTGTCGACGACGATCTGCCGGTGGGTCATCGTGACGCCCTTCGGGGCGCCGGTGGACCCGGAGGTGAAGATGATGACCATCGGGTCACGACCGCCGCGCTCGCGGGCGCCGGGGACGGGGGCGATGTCGCCGGGTACCGCCGCGGTCGCGCGGGCGTCGTCGAGCACCTCGGCGAAGGGCAGGACCCGGCCGTGCTCCGGGACCAGGGCGGCGGCGCGCTCGGCGTGGTCGGCATCGGCGACCACGTCGACGATGCCGGCGAGCGCCATCACGTGCTGCAGGCGGGCCTCGGGCAGGAACGGGTCGAGCGCGACGACGACCCGGCCGGCGTGCAGGAGTCCGAGGAGTGCGAGGACGGATCCGGCACCGTGACCGACCATCGTGCCGACGGGGACGGTCGCTCCCCCGGGCTCGGGGTCGACGCCGCGGCCCGTGTGGTCGTCGGGGGTGAGCCGCTCGTGCAGGAGCAGCCCGAGGGCCCGCGCGGTGCGGTCCAGCTCGCCGTGGGTCGTCTCGGTGTGCTCGTCGACGACGGCCAGGGAATCCGGCGCGCGGTCGGCGACCGCGGCGAGACCGTCGAGGACGGACGTCTCATGTACGGGCGGCGTGGGCTCGGCCGCGCGCGTGCGGCCCGCGTCGGTCGTGCGGCCCGTGTTCGTCGTGCTGGTGGGCTGCGGCGTCGTCGCGTCGCCCGTCGTGTCGGTCGTCGAGATGAGCATGCGGCCCCGTTCAGCGTGCTGTGGACTGTGGTCGCTCGACGCTAACCCGGGCCCGTCCTCCGTCGGAGGGCGTGTGCGGCATCCCGCGCAGACCTGCGACTTCCCGCAGTGGCGCGACGCTGCGGCCGACCCCGCGAGGAGCGGCCGTCCGGCACCCACGCGCGACGCCCCGTACGGGGCGCCGTCCGTCAGTGGATGCGGAGCTGCGTGACCATCGGGCAGGCGAACGGGTCGCGTGCTGCCAGTCCGACCCGGTTGAGGTAGCGGACGACGATGCCGTACGACCGCAGCAACGTCGTCTCGGTGTAGGGCACGTCGAGGGTCTCGCAGTGATCGCGCACCAGCAGCCGAGCCCGCTTGAGCGCCGGCCGCGGCATCGACGGGAACAGGTGGTGCTCCACCTGGTAGTTCAGGCCACCCATCAGGAACGAGACCCACCAGCCACCGCGGATGTTCCGCGAGGTCCGGACCTGCCGCGAGAAGAAGTCGACCTTCGCATCGTGCGCGATCGTCGGCATGCCCTTGTGGTTCGGCGCGAACGAGGCGCCCATCATCACGCCGAAGACCGCGAGCTGCACGCCGAGGAACGCGCAGGCCATGCCGAACGGCAGGAACCAGAACACGACCGTCAGGTAGATGCCGAAGCGGGCGACGAGCATCGCGCCCTCGAGCCAACGGTGCCGCACGTCGGCCTTCGTGCCGTTGCCCGTGACGATCGACGTGACGGCGTACCGGTGCAGGTTCAGGCCCTCGAGCGTGAGCAGGGGGAAGAAGAGCCACCCCTGGATGCGCATGAAGGCGCGCATCACGGGTCCGCGCACGGCGGCCGCGTCCTCGGGCAGGAAGCGGATGCCGTCCGGCGCGATGTCCGGGTCCTTGCCGAGTGTGTTCGGGTTGCCGTGGTGGCGGGTGTGCTTGTTCATCCACCACGAGTAGCTGAGCCCGACGAGGAACGTGCCGAGCCACCGTCCGGCGTGGTCGTTCCACTTCTGCGACGCGAACACCTGGCGGTGCGCGGCCTCGTGCGACAGGAACGCGAACTGCGTGAAGATCACGCCGAGCGCTCCGGCGACGATGAGCTGGAACCACGAGTCGCCGAGGAACGCGAACGCGACCCATGCGAGCGCGAGGCCGACGACCAGGCTGCCGAACAGGGACCAGTAGAAACCGGTCCGTCGACGGAGCAGTCCGTGCTCCTTGACCTGCGCCAGCAGCGAGGAGTAGGTGGAGGTGCCGTTGCGGCTGCCGGGACCGGGACGGGTCCGGGTGTAACCGGGGGCGAGCGGGGTCGTCGTCATCGAGACCGACCTTCTGTGGTGAGCGGCCCTTCGACCGGTCCGGAGAGTTCACGCATCCGCGCTTCCCCGAACCGTAGGTCACCCGACCGGGAGAACGCCTGTGCGTCGACCGGAAGTCCGATGAACGCACCGGTGGGAGCGTGGCCGCGGCGGACGGGAGGCGCGGGGCGGGCCCGCCCCGCGCCTCCCGTCCGCCGACGGGTGCGGTGGTACGGCTCAGCGCACCCAGACGACGACGCCGCGGAGGTCGTGGAGCACCGCGGCCGTGCCGGCGCGCAGCGCACGGCCCGCACGTTCCTCGGTGAAGGTCGACGGGTCGTGGTGGCTCGACGACCCGAGTCCCTCGCCGCGGAAGCCCGCGCCCGTCCAGTCGGCCGCGGTGACGTTCGACGTCGGTTCGGCGATCTCGGCCCCGACGACCAGGAACTGCTGGTGCAGTGCCGAGGGCGACACCGCCGCGAGCGGGTCGACCATGTGGTCGCCGACGCTGATCACCAGGTCCGGACGGGCGTCGACGGCGCGGATGACCGCCCCGATGCGGTCGTCCGGATCCGCTGCCGTGACACGGGTCACGTCGACGTGCTCGTCCCCGGCCCACGACTCGACCGCCCGGACCAGGGTCCGCGTCGGGGCGTCGTCGGCGGCGTCTCCCGCGTCCGCGAGCAACACGACCTCGTACCCCTCGGGCGGGTGCACGCCGGACCACGAACCGGGCTCGGGGTGGATGGTCGCCTCGGGCGCCGGTGGCTCGTCGGGATCGGCGAACCCGGCGCCGAGCGCCCCGGCGGACGTCGACGCCGCGGCCGAGGGTGCGGTGTCGGCGGCGTCACGCGAGCCGGTGGAGCACGCGGCGAGCGCGAGGGCCCCTGCGGCGACGACGGCGACGGCGGTGAGCAGGACGGTGGGCCGGACGACGTGGCGCGCCACTGGGCCTCCTCGGTGGGTGTGGTGACGAGTGGTGGGCAGGACGGGAGCCGGCGGTCGGACCGGCGGACGCGACCGCGGACCCTGGTCCCGGTGCTGTGACCGGGACCATCGAAACACGTCCGACCGACCCCGCGGCCCGATCGGACGTGCTGTCCAGCACCCGGTCCGGTGCCCGTCACCTGCTGTTCACCCGGTGGTCGTCCCTGGGCCGGATCGTCTGCGCGTGATCTCCCGCTCCACTCCCCGTCCCGCCCGCCCGCCCGTCCTCCGACGAGCACGCTCGTCCGCCGCCGGACGCCGGTCCCCCGGCGCGCTGGCACGTGTCGTCGCCGGTGCCGCGCTGCTCGGCTCGGTGGTCGTCGCGGTGGGCGCCGCCGCAGCGCCCGCGTCCGCCCACGGCTTCAGCTCCGTCGTGTACGCCGACGTGACGTCGGACCGGCCCGAGTCGGTGCGTGCCGACCTCGGGCTCGAGTACGACCTGGTGCTCGTGTCCGTCGCGACGAGCGAGGACGACGACCCGCTGCACGAGCGGGGTCAGCGCGCGTGGGACGACGGCGACTTCCCGGGGATGGTCTCGGCGGCCGAGGCGCACCGGGACAGCATCGCCGCGTACGTCACCGACCGGTTCTCCGTCGAGGCCGCGGGCGGTCGAGCGTGCACGGCGGACCTCGGCCGGCCGATGACGGTCGACATGCAGGACGAGGTGCCCTACCTGGAGCTGTCGCTGGACTACACCTGCCCGGCCCCGTCCGAGACCCGCCCCGGGCACGTCGTCCGGTCGCAGCTGTTCCCCGACGACGAGTCCTTCGTCCGGGACACCAAGACCATCGTCACCTACGACGTGGACGACCGGCAGGGCTCGGCGACGCTCGACGCCTCGCAGCCGTCGTTCTCCACCGAGCAGTCGGCCGGGCAGCGGTTCTGGGAGTTCTTCGCCCTCGGGGCGGAACACCTGCTGTCCGGGATCGACCACATCCTCTTCCTCGTCGCGCTGATCGCCGGCTCGCGACGGCTGCGCGAGGTCGTGTACACCGCCTCCGCGTTCACCGTCGCGCACTCGATCACGTTCATCCTCGCCGCGCTCGGTGTGGTCAGCCCGCCGGCGATCGTCGTCGAACCGCTGATCGCGCTGTCGATCGCCGCCGTCGCCGGCTGGTACCTGTGGCGGCTCTGGCGTCGACGGTCTCACGCCGACGACCTCGAGGTCGGTCCGCGCGGCCGGTTCGCGCTGGACCGGGCGGGATGGACACGCCTGGCCGTCGTCTTCGCGTTCGGGCTCATCCACGGCCTCGGGTTCGCCGGGGCTCTCGGCATCCACGAGGCGTTCTCGTGGCAGTTGCTCGTCTCGCTCCTGGTGTTCAACGTCGGGATCGAGGCGGTGCAGCTCGGCATCATCCTCGTCGTGTTCCCGGTGCTCGTGCTCCTGCGGCGCAGGGCACACCGTGCCGCGCTGTGGGTGACCGGCATCGTGACGGCCGGGGTCTTCGTGATGGGGCTGATCTGGTTCGTCCAGCGGATCGTCGAGGGCTGATCCGACGTCCGGGACGGAACCCGGGCCTGATCGTCACTCAGCGTTCACCAAGACGTTTTGCAGTCCGTGCAGAGTCACGTGTGCTGTTCCCCATCACGTTCGAGAAACGGACCCGCATGTCCTTCCTGTCCGGCGCCACCACACGGCGCAGAACCACCACCCTCCGCGTCTGCGGAGCCGTCCTCGGGGCCGCGCTCATCGCGGGCGCCTCGACGGTCGGCACGAGCGTCGCCACCGCGGCGACGAACACCCCCACCAGCAACGTCTCCACCGGTGGCCCCCTCCACATCCTGCTCGGCGTCGGGGCGACCGAGAGCCAGCGCATCGCCTCGTGGTACTTCCCCACGAACACCGCACAGGCCCTGGAGATCCAGCAGACCGCGACGATGACCGACGGCGCCTTCACCGACGCCAAGCAGACGATCGCGGCCTCGAAGGCGGCCAACACCGCGGCCGACACGAGCACGACGGACTCGAACACGAGGAACATCGCCGGCATCACCGCGCAGGCGGGCTACATCAACGCCCACGCCACGATCTCGGACCTCGAGCCGAACACCTCGTACACGTACCGCGTCGGGGCGGCGGACGGCTCCGCCTGGTCGACCGCGTACACGTTCACCACGAAGAGCGCGTCCGGCGACTTCGACTTCCTGTTCTTCGGCGACCCGCAGATCGGCTCGTCGGGCTACGTCGACGAGGACGGCGCGGGCTGGGCGGCGACGCTCGACTACGCGACCAAGACCGAGCCCGACGCCGAGCTCCTCGTCTCCGGCGGCGACCAGGTCGAGCACGCCAACAACGAGTACGAGTGGGGCGCCTTCGCCGACAGCAGCGACGTGCTCAAGCGCTACCCGTGGGCGTCGACGATCGGCAACCACGACGTGGGCGGCAAGGCCTACGAGCAGCACAACCAGGTGCCGAACTCGCTCAAGGTGCCGGACTTCTACCCGAGCGGCAACACGTCCGCGACCTCGGGCGGCGACTACTGGTACACCTACAAGGGCGTCCTGTTCATCGACATCAACTCGAACGCCTACACCGGTGGGTCCGACGCGTCCCACGTGAACTACGTGCGCGACGTGATCAACCGCTACGGCGACGACGCCAAGTGGATCACGCTGGTCTACCATCACTCGATCTACTCGCCGGCCGACCACGCGAACGACCGCGACAACCAGCAGCGCCGGTTCGACTTCACCCGTGCGTTCTCGGACCTCGGTGTCGACCTCGTCCTGCAGGGGCACGACCACTCGTACTCGCGCAGCTACGCGATCAAGAACGGCAAGAAGGCGAACCCGGACGAGCAGCCGGCTGCTCCCGAGGTCTTCGCCGGCCCCGGCGGCGTCATCTACATGACGGCGAACTCGGCGTCCGGGTCGAAGTACTACGACCTGACCACTCCGGACCCCACGCAGAGCGGCTACGGCGCGGACCCGCTCGACCCGACCGGCCAGCGTCACTGGGCCAACTCGGTCGAGAACCAGGAGCACGTCCGCTCGTTCGTCAAGGTCTCGGTGACCGACGAGAAGCTGTCCGTCGAGGACATCCGCGCCGGTGACTGCCTCACCGCCAACGCCGCCGTCGAGCACGGCCGGGTCGACACCTGCGGCGTGACGCTGCAGCCGACCGCGACCGCGGACCCGGCCCCGGTCGGTTCGACGGTCGACGCGTTCTCGCTGCACGCCACGCTGCCGGAGACCACGACGACGCTCAGCACCTCCGCCACCTCGCAGACCTTCCGCACGGCGAAGCCGGCGACGGTCACCGCGACCATCGCGGGTGGCATCGGCGCCCAGCAGGGCACGGTGACGTTCTCCGACGGCGGCAAGGCCCTCGGCACCGCGAAGGTGTCGGACGGCAAGGCCACCCTCACCCTCCCGAGCACGCTGCGGATCGGGAAGCACGCGATCAGCGCATCGTTCGTCAACGCCGACTCGACGTTCTCGGGCACGGACTCGCAGACCACGAAGGCGACCGCCTTCACGGTCGAGAAGGCCGCGTCGCGGACCGCGCTGAAGTACAGCGACGGCAAGGCACGCGTGCAGGTCAAGGCGACGGGCTTCACCGTCGACGGGACGGCCCGTATCTACCAGGGGTCCAAGCGGCTCGCGACCGTCACGGTCAAGAACGGTGTGGTGACCACGCCCCTGAAGCTGAAGAAGGGCGCGCACACGCTGCACGCCGTCTTCGCAGGGACGTCGGAGCTCACCACGAGCACCAGCCCGAAGGTGACCGTCACCGTCAAGTAGTGACGCCCGGCACCAGTGCCGACGAGGGCCCCGCGACCACGGTCGCGGGGCCCTCGTCGTGCGCGTGCCCCACCGCTTCCGTCCCCCGTTCCCTCCCGCACCAGGACGTCGGCGCCCGCGCTGTTTGCACAGACTGCGCACGTACTTGCGCAAAGTGTGCAACTCTTGGTCCACCGGGTCGTGGCCGCGAGCCGGGAACGAAACGATGGAGTTGCGTATGTCCGTACCGATCAAGGCAGCGATCGAGAAGGTCCCGGGCGGGATGATGCTCGTCCCGCTCCTGGTGGGCGCCGTCCTCGCCACGGTCGCCCCCGACACCGCCGACTTCTTCGGGTCGTTCACCGGCGGGCTCCTGACCGGGAGCACGCCGATCCTCGCGGTGTTCTACGTCTGCATGGGCGCGAGCATCGACCTCCGTGCGACCCCGTACATCCTCAAGAAGGGCGGCGCACTCTTCGGCTCGAAGGTCCTGCTCGCCGTCGTCATCGGCGTCGTGGCCGGACAGTTCATGTCCGAGCTCCCCGTCCAGGGCGGGTTCCTGGCCGGCCTGTCCGTGCTGGCGCTCGTCGCGGCGTTCAGCGACACGAACGGCGGCCTCTACATGGCCCTCATGGGGCAGTACGGGAAGCCGAAGGACGTCGCGGCCTACTCGATCATGACGATCGAGTCCGGCCCGTTCCTCACCATGCTCATCCTCGGCGTCGCCGGCCTGTCGGCGTTCCCCTGGCAGGCGCTCGTCGGGGCACTGATCCCGCTGGTGCTCGGCATGGTCCTCGGCTCGCTCGACCCCGCCATGCGCAAGTTCCTGTCGTCGGCGGCACCCGTGCTCATCTTCTTCTTCGGCCTGGCGCTCGGGTTCGGCATCAGCCTGCAGACCGTCCTCAGCGCCGGACTGCTCGGCGTCCTGCTCGGCCTGGTGGTGCTGTTCGTCGGCGGTGCGGTCCTGTTCCTGGCCGACCGGCTGACCGGCGGCACCGGACTGGGCGGCCTCGCGGCGTCGTCGACCGCGGGCAACGCCGCCGCGGTGCCGATGCTGGTGGCAGCAGCGAACCCCGCGTACCGCGAAGCCGCCGGTCCGGCGACCGTCCTGGTCTCCGCCGCCGTCGTGGTGACCTCGATCGGCACGCCCCTCGTCGTGGCCTGGTACGCGCGCCGCATCGCGGCGAAGAAGGGCGACCCGCACCGGACGCCGGCGAACGCCGCGCCCGTGGAGAGCGCGGGCAACGGGGCCGCCACGTGAGCGGGGCGCAGCCGGGCCTGACGATCGTGGCCGACGACCTGACCGGCGCCGCCGACGCGGCCGGCGGGTACGGGGCAGCGCACAGCAGCGCGGTGGTCCTCGGTCCGGACGTGCCGTGGCCCGCCTCGGACGTGCTCGCCGTCGACACCGAGAGCCGGTACCTGTCCGAGCAGGACGCAGCCGCCCTCGTCGACTCGGTCGTCCGTCGCTCGGTCACGCTCGGACGCCCGGTCTTCAAGAAGATCGACTCGCTGCTCCGCGGGAACGTCGGCGCCGAGGTCGCCGCCGCCCTCGCCGCCCTGTCCGACACCGAGCGCGGACTCGCCGTCGTCGCGCCGGCATTCCCCGGAACGGGCCGCACGACCGTCGGTGGGATCGTGCACGTCGACGGTGTCCCGAACGTCGACGGCGACCACGCCGGAGACGTCGCCGCGTCGCTGGCCGCCGCAGGGATCCGGACCGGGAGGCTCACCTCCCGTCCGACGGACACCCCTGCTGCGCTCGCCGCCCAGCTCGACCGCCTGCACGCCGACGGCGTCGACGCGGTCGTCGTGGACGCGGTGACGGAGGCCGACCTCGAGACGATCGCCCGGGCCTCCCGGCTGGTCACGGCACCCACCCTGGTGACCGGCTCCGGCGGACTCGCCGCCCACATGCTGCCCGCCGACGGCGCGGCAGCGGTCGCGACCCCGGCTCCACCCACGGTCGACCGGGTCCTGGTCGTCGTCGGGAGCTACTCCGGCCCCGCGCGGTCACAGATCGACGAACTCGTCCGCCGCGGCGCCGAGCACGTCGAGCTGCGCCACCGCGACGACGGCGAACAGGCGGCGACGGAGCAGATCGCCAGCTCCACGACGGACGTCGTCCTCACCCCCGACCTCGGCGTCGCCGTCGACAAGGGCAACGCCCTCGACGTCGCCGCGGCCCTCGCGGCGACCGTCGCGCGGAACGCGCACCGGTTCGGCGGCCTCGTCCTCACGGGCGGCGAGACCGCGCGGGCGGTCCTCGACGCACTCGGCGTCGACAGCGTCCGGGTGCACGGCACCGTCGAGCCCGGCGTCGTCCTGAGCAGCCACCCCGACCACCGGCCGGTCTTCGTGACGAAGGCGGGAGCGTTCGGCGACGCCGGCACCCTCGCCCGCACCGTCCGGGCCCTCCGACAGCAGAACACCGAGCAGTGAAGGAAGAACAATGAAGCCGATCATCGCGATCACGATGGGTGACGCCGCCGGCGTCGGACCCGAGATCATCGCCAAGGCGATGGCCGACGAGGCGACCCGGTCCCTGGGGACGATGTTCGTCATCGGTGACCTCCGCCGCCTGCAGCTCGCCATGGGGGTCGTCTCGAGCCCGCTGTCGGTCAACCGGATCAGCGCCCCGTCCGAGGCGACCGACGACCCGACCACCATCGACGTCCTCGACATCCCGTGCATCCCGGAAGACCTGGCCTGGGGCGAGCTCTCCGCCGAGGCCGGACACGGTGCGTTCCTGTTCATCGAGAAGGCCGTCCAGCTCGCCGTGGCGGGCGAGATCGACGCCATCTGCACCGGGCCGTTGAACAAGGCGGCCCTGCACATGGGCGGCCACCAGTTCCCCGGCCACACCGAGATGCTCGCCGAGCTCGCCGGGGTCGAGGAGGTGTCGATGATGCTCACCGCCCCGAACATGCGCGTCATCCACGTCACGACACACCTGGGTCTCGTCGACGCCGTGGCCGCGATCGACGGCGACCGTGTGTACCGAACCATCACGCGCGGGAACGAGCTGCTCGTCCGCTCCGGCAACGAGCGGCCGCGCATCGCCGTCGCCGCCATCAACCCCCACGGCGGCGAGAACGGCCTGTTCGGCAACGACGAGGAGGCCCAGAAGATCGCCCCCGGCGTCGAGCGCGCACGCGCCGAGGGCCTCGACGTCATCGGTCCGCTCCCCGCCGACACCCTCTTCATGCTCGCCAGCCGCGGCGACTACGACCTGGTCGTCGCCCAGTACCATGACCAGGGCCACATCCCGGTGAAGGTGCTCGGGCTGAAGAACGGTGTGAACGTCACCGTGGGCCTGCCGTTCGTCCGGACCTCGGTCGACCACGGGACAGCGTTCGACATCGCCGGGAAGGACATCGTGGACCACGAACCGCTGCTCGAAGCGCTCCGACAGGCCGTCGACCTGTCCCCGGCCCGCACCGTGGACGGCGACCGCTAGCGTGCTCGCCCGGGATCGTCGACGCGAGATCAGTCGTCTGCTGCAGGAGAAGCCCGTCACCGTGGACGAGCTCGCAGCGGTGTTCTCGGTCTCGGCGTCGACGATCCGTCGCGACCTCGACCGGATGACCCGGGACGGGGACGTCGTCCGCACCTACGGCGGAGCGCGGACGCTCGGCGGTGCGGAGCAGAGCCTGCGTGAGCGCGAGTCGATCGCGGTCGAGCAGAAGGCCGCGATCGGCCGGCTGGCCAGCTCCTTCGTCGACACGGGTGCCGTCGCGGTCCTCGACGCCGGGACCACCGTCGGCGCGCTCGCGAAGAACCTCGCCCACCGCGAGGGCGTCACCGTGGTCACCAACGGGCTGACCGCGACCACCGTCCTCGAGCACAGTGCCGGCATCGAGCTCATCGTCGTCGGAGGTCGGCTGCGGCACATCAGCTCGGGGTTCGTCGGCCCCTTCGCCGAACGGGTCATGGCCGACGTGTCGGCCGACGTCGCGTTCCTCGGTGCCGACGGCGTCTCGGCGCAGTACGGGCTCTGCGAGGAGACGCCGGAGCAGGCGTCCCTCAAGCGGCTGATGGTCGAGCGGGCGCGGGAGCTGTACGTGCTGGCGGACGCGTCCAAGCTCGGTGCGGCACCGGCGCACTGGTGGACGCAGCTCGACCGGCCGTGGTCGCTCGTGACGGATGACGGCGCGACCGAGGAGCAGCTGGAGCCGTTCCGCGCGACCGGCCTGGTCACGGTGCACGTCGCGCAGGTGGCGGCGACGCCCGACTGATCCCGCGGTCGACCCGATGCCCTGGTCGACGGGCGGAACCCTCGTGGCGCAACCCGGCTTCGTGGTCGGGGTCAGCGGGTTCGTGACGATCGTCCGGCCAGCCGGGACCCCGGCCGCGCAGCACCGCACGCGGGTTGCGGCACCACCACACGGTGCAGCGGGCGGCAGCGGGGCCGACCGTGCAGACGTGCCCCGCCTGCTCAGCCAGCATCAGGTGCGCGCTTCGGTCCTCACGGGCTTCAGCCGATCAGGTGCGTCGGTCGCGGGTGTCCACTCGCACGTGAAGGTCCCGCGGTAGCCGAACAGGAAGCCGAACACCCGGTTGTGCACCTCGAGGTCGACGTGGAACGCCTGGTCCTCCTCCGACCACCACTCGTGCAGCGTGGCACGACCGCTCAGGAGCATCGGGAACCGGAACGAGACCGGCCCCTCGTGGAACCGCTGTGCGTCGGACGTCAGCACGAGCCCGCCCCGCTCGTCGACCGTGAGGTCGAGGTCGACCGCCAGGTGCTGGTGCGTGCCGAGGTAGTCGAGCACCCTGCCGTCGACGAGCACCATCGTCGCGTCGAACCGCGCCGTCCGGCCGGGCCTGGTCGCGTATGTCCGCACGAACGTCACCGTCTCGCGGCCGAGCTCGTCCCGGTACGGGTGGTTCTCGATCGTGAACGGAACGTCCTCCCCCACGTCGGGCACCAGGATGTTCCGGAGCCGTCCGATCTGCAGGAAGGGCACGGTCCACCACGGACCGCGCCGGATCGACGACATGACGCCGCGTCCGGTGCAGGCCTCACCGGCGTCGAGACCGACACCGAAGCGCCGACGCATCATCGGGTGGAGTCGCTGGAAGTCGGCGCCGAGCGCCTCCTCGAACACGGACGTCATCGGTCGCCCCTCGGGTCGGGCAGCGTCGCCAGCGTGGCCGGGGCGTCGTGCAGGTGGTCGGTCCGTCGAGTGCCGCCGGCGGGTGCGCGGAGCGTCCTGGAGGCTCGTGGCCGGTCCCGACGCCAGGGCTGCAGGACCGAGGTGAGCGGCCACGCCTCCGGCACGGGTCCGCCGTCGAGCCAGATCCGCAGGCGGTCGAAGCTCCACGCCGTCGCCCAACCGAGGAGCGGCCGGACGACCAGGTCCAGCGGACCCCACCCGCCGTCGTAGTCGTAGCCGGTGATGAACCGCGTGCGTCCGTCGTCGGTCGGGACGTAGCGCCAGTAGCCGCGGCCGGTGCGGATCGGCGATAGGCGGTCGGTGGTCCCGAAGCGCAGCGCCGACGTGCGGGAACCATCCGGGCGTCGGCGCTCCCCGATGCTCACGCCGGTGCCGTGCACGTCGTGCAGTGGCGAGCGGCGGACGTAGCGGAAGTGGGTTGGTGCACCGTCCTCTGCGCCCTCGGGCACGATCTCGGAGAACCGGACGTCCCAGCGGACGTGCTGCTCGGGGTCCTGCGTCGCGGCCCACACGCGCTCGAGGTCTGCGTCGATGACGGTCTCGACGTAGATGCCCCTGGTCACCATGTGCCGACAGTAGCGCCTGCGCGGCGCCGACCGGCGTCACCCCCTCGGACGGGTCGTCGCGGCTGTGCCACCCGGCGTGGATCAGCGGTTCCAGGCGTCCTGCAGCGCGCGCTCCAGATCGGTCCGGTCCGTGCCCCGCTCCTCTCCGTTGCGGAGTGGTTCGGCCGTCAGCACCCCGTTGCGCAGGGTCAGCTGCGTCGTGCCGCCGGTGCCGCGGCCGGCGAGACGGACGTGCAGCCCGGTGCCGTCCGGCAGCACAGGCCGCAGGGCCTCGACGAAGGCCGGCACCTGCTCCACGTCGGACAGCGTGGCTGCGACTGACTCGTTGGTGTCGAACTGTTCCGAGGACGCCGGGGGAAAGCCCCGCAGCTGCGTGCCGACCTGGATCGACGCGTCCAGCATCTCCGGAGAGCCGCTCACGGACAGACGATCCGCGTTGCTCGCAATGTCCTGATCAGCAGCGTCACCGGCGCCGTCAGCGGCTTCCTGTGGGCCGACGCGGATCGACGTCACGGGGTCGGCCGGAGCAGCCGCTGCAAGCGCCGTCGCGGTCGCGAGGACCTCGTCCGGGTCGTCGACCGTCACCCGGAGGCCGGTCGGTGTGACCGAGACGGCCGTGACGCCCGGCCGGACGGCGACCGCCGCAAGCCGGTCGGCCTCGTCGTAGTCGGCGGCGTCCGGCAGGTCGTCATCGCCCTGGGGCACGTCCTTGGTGACGATGCCGCCGTCCACGATGACCTGGGCATCCGGCGCAGCCTGCCGTGCGAGCGCGGTCGCGTCCCGGACGTCGTCGAGGTCCGTCAGGTGCAGGTGGATACGGCCCGGTGCGACGGAGGCACGGGTCACCTCGTGGGCGGCAGTCACCCGCTCGTACGCGGCGATCTCGACGCTCGGGTCGCCGACGGTGTCGTCGGAGCCGGGGACGTGGTCCGTGATCTGCAGCTCTGCGTCATCGGACGGCAGGCGCTCCTCGGGCGGCGTCTGCCACCAGGACGCCGAGGCCGTCGCGGTCTCCCAGCCCGACGACGCCATGGTCTTCCGGACCGCCTCCCACCCGCGCACCAGGTCGCCGGGGTGCCGGACGGCGAGCGCGATCCTGCCTCCCCCGGTCCCGGAGGGCTCCGGAGCGCTCACCCGTCCACCGAGCCAGCGGTCGTCACCACGGAAGCGGTCGACGACGGAGAGGAGCTCCTCGTTCTCGGACGCGTGTCGTCGCACGGGGAAGTCGAACCCGTCGGCCTCCATCGAGCCGCTGTAGGTCGTTCCCTGGCCGGAGGCGTCGGCGATCCACCGCCCTACCTCGTGCGTCACCCGCAGGAGCTGCGCGTCGGACAGGTCGTCGTCGGCCGTCACGACGACGGAGACCGTCCCCGCGAACGGCAGGTTGTTCGTGCCCGACCCGCGGACCGACCGCACACCGTCGATGCCGGAGAGCTCGCGCTCTGCCTCGACCGCGCCGGCGCTCCCGGCATCGACCTGCGCAGAGCAGCCGGTCAGCAGCAGGACCGCGGTCAGCGTGGTGGCCGTGATGGCGGCGGTCAGCGTGCGTCGTCTCCCCCAGAGCATGGCGGGAGCGTAGTGCAGCGGACTGGGCCGTCCCTGCTGCCCTCGCGCAACGCGGGTACCGGCGGAGCGCCACTGCCCTCGAAGGGCGAGTCGATGTCCTCCGCTCGAAGGACGCACGGGCAGCCTCGGCGAGCGAGGATCGAGTGTGGTCGTTCTGAAGCGTCGTCTCCTGGTACTCGGAGCGGTGTCCCTCGCCGAACAGTGGTCGATGACCCCTGGAGGACCGCCCTCGGTGCGTCACGCACCCCGGACGGGCGGACACCGCCCGAGCGAGGGTCGGTCCGGTGTCTGACAACCCGTTCGGCGAAGTACCCGCCCTGCCCGTCGCCCTCGTCATCGGCGTGATCGTCTTCGCCGTCCAACTCGCCCTCCTGCTCAGGAGCAGACGGTCCACCTGGCCTCGCACCGCAGTCGCAGCCGCGATCGCTGTCTACGCTGCCGGCATCTTCGCGAACACCGTCTTCCCGATCTTCCTCGACCCGGTCCCGGACCAGGAACCGTGGACGCCAGCGCTGGCGCTGATCCCGTTCCACGACTACGAGGTCGCTGATGCACTCACGAACGTGGTCGTGTTCGCACCACTGGGCATCCTGATCCCGCTCCTGATGCGCCGCCCCTCGTGGTGGAAGGTCCTGCTCACCGCCGCGGCCGTGAGCATCACGATCGAACTCCTCCAGCTCGCCGCGCAGCGGCTGTTCTCCGGAGGCCACGTCGCCGACGTCAACGACCTCGTCTGGAACACCGTCGGCGGCCTCGTCGGCTACGTGGTGTTCGTCGTGGTCTCGCTCGTGCCGGGTCTGTCCCACCTCGTGGAGGTGTTCCGCTGGCACTCGCCCGCAGGGGCGTCCCCCACCGCTCGACACGAGGAACGCTGATCGCTCCGGTCTCAGCCCGTACGCGTCAAGAAAGCCCACCGAGGAACTCGGTGGGCTTTCTCGTCGGGAGCAGTCCTGGGATGACTCAGATGCTCCTTCGGTTCGGTCGGGCTGACAGGATTTGAACCTGCGACCCCTTGACCCCCAGTCAAGTGCGCTACCAAGCTGCGCCACAGCCCGTGAGCTCTCACGAGCTCTGAGCCCAGATGGGCTCGGAGCCCCGTCTCCGGAACTCCACCACCCGCGTCCGACCGGAGCGCGAGCAGCCCGTCAAGCATAGCGGACGCCGGACCCTGCTCGTGCCACGGCGCGTCGCCGCATCGGCAGGACCGGCTGATCAGCCCCGCGGCGAGCGCTCCGGCGGCTGCATCACCTCGCGGTCCCTCGCGAGCCACGGCAGCGCGAGCCCCACCAGCAGCCCGCCGAGTCCGTCCGCCGCCAGGTCGCCGATCGTGTCGTCGTACCCGACGTAGATCTTCGAGTCGACGTAGTTGTGCCCGAGCCACTCGCACATCTCCCAGACCGCCCCGATCCCGAGCCCGACGGTGAACACCAGGAGCGACACGGAGACCCGCCCGGCGTCCGGCGCGTGCGGCACGAGCCGGAGGTCCGCAGCGATCACGGCGAGCAGCGCCGCGAGCAACCCGGTCAGGACGACGTGGATCAGCTTGTCCCAGAGGAACACCGACGTGTACCACTCGAGAGCGCTCGACCACCCGGCGACGAGCACGAGCACGCAGACGGCCATGTCGAACGCAGGCCGCAGCCCGAGCATCCGCGGCAGGACCACCCCGAACAGCGCGAGCGACATCACCGCGAACGAGGTGCTCCCCCAACCGATCGTGGCCACGGGGATGCTGACGAGCGTCAGGACCCTCACCACGTCGGCTGCCAGGAACTTGCGGCGCAGGAACGTCATCCCGAGCGAGCGCATCACGAGGCCCACCGGACGACCGCGTGCACGGCCGTGTGGTCCGACGGCCAGACTCCGCCCGGCCTGCGCACGTTCACCGCGGCCCGCTCGACCACGGCATCCTCGGTCACGAGCACCCCGTCGATCCGCCGGGCACCGACACGCGGCGCCCGGTAGTGCGGGTACGTCCCGTACGCCTCCCCCACCTGCCGGGAGGCCCGCCCCCAGCTGTCGACGACCCCCGCCTCCGCGAGCGCCCGCCACGGCGCCGACCCGGCCGGGCAGTTCCAGTCGGCCATGACGACCGCCGGCAGCCCGCGTCCGCGGACGATCCGTCCGAGCAGCTGTGCGCCGCGGAGCCGTGCCCACGGCGAGGCGACGTCGAGGTGCGTCGCGATCGCGGTGAACCGCTGCCCGGTGGCACGGTCCTCGACGACGGCACCGACGGCGTGCCGGGGGAACGCCGTCGCCCACGACCGCGAGCCCGCTCGCGAGGGTGTGCGGGAGAGCGCCCAGGAGCGGCGTTCCACCACGTCGAGCCGCTCGCGGTCGAGGAACAAGCCGACGGCCTCGCCGCCACCGCGCCTGCCGCGACCGACGACCACCGGTTCCCATCGCGACCCGAGGCGGGTGGTGAGGTCCGCGGTCTGGGTGGGCAGGGCCTCCTGGACGGCCAGCACGGTCGGCTCCTCGGAGGTGACGAGCGCGACGACGGCATCGCGGCGGCGCTCCCACGCGTCCGGGTGGTCGGGCCTGCGCGGCGTGCGGCGGCGGAGGTTGAGGGTCATGCAGTGCACCTCGGGTGCGACCACTGCCCCGATGATCGGGCGGTCGTCCGGGGCGTCTGGCATGTGTCCTGTCTACGAGACGACACCCGTCGCATTCCCAGGGTCTCGTCACCACCGCTCGTAGGGTGGCTCGGATGCGTTCCGGTCGTCCCACCCGTGCCCTGCTCGCCCTGTCGGTCTCCGGCCTGCTGCTCGGCGCCGCCGGCTGCACCACACACGACGACGGTCCGACGGTCGCGCAGCTCGCGCGGTCGGCGGCCGACTCGGTCACGGTCGCCGCCCAGCAGGACCCGGCCGCGCGCTCCGTCGCCGCGAGCCGTGCGCTGTTCCGGGCGTCCCCGGGGGCGGTCGTCGCGCCCGCCTCGGACAGCGCGGCCGTGCGTGACGCGGCGAGCGCTGCACGGGCCGCCCACGTGCCCCTGCTGCTCACGGACGACGGCGGACGTCGATCGTCGACAGCGTCCCCGAGCACGAGCGGCGGCGACCGGGTGGCCGCCGAGCTCGAACGCCTCGGGGCCGACTGGTACCAGGCGGAGGGCGACGTGACGGTCGACACGGACGTGCCGGAGCAGGAGGCGCCGGACGGTGGCGACGCACCGGAGGCGAGCGGTGCCTCCCGTCCGGCGACCGTCGTCGTGGCGGACCGGGACGCCGACCCTGCGGCCGTCACGACGGCGGAGGCCGCGGATGCCCGTGTCGTCGTCATGCCGGACGGCGTGACCGACCCGGCTGCCGCACCAGACGTCGTGACCACACTGCACGAGCGCGCCGACCACCCCACCGTGCTCGTCGGCACGGCGTTCGGCGACCTGCGCGACCCGGAGTGGACGGTGCGTGCGGCGGAGAGCGGGTGGCAGCTCCCCCACGGCGGGCAGCGGCCGTTCGACGGGCACCGGTACGTGGCGCTGTACGGGGCGCCCGGCGCGCCGGTGCTCGGGGTGCTCGGCGAGCAGGACCCCGCGGCGACCGTGCGCCGGGCCGAGGGGATGGCGAAGGAGTACGACGGGCTCGGCGACGAGCCGGTGACGCCGGCGATGGAGGTCATCGCGACCGTCGCGGCCGGCGATGCCGGGGCCGACGGCGACTACTCGACCGAGCTTCCCGCGTCGACGCTGGAGCCCTACGTCGACGCGGCGAGCGACGCCGGGATGCCGGTGATCCTCGACCTGCAGCCGGGGCGGTCGGACTTCCTGTCCCAGGCGAAGCGGTACGAGTCGCTGCTGGCGAAGCCGAACGTGTGGCTCGCGCTCGACCCCGAGTGGCGGCTGACCGACGACCAGGTGCCCCTGGAGCAGATCGGCAGCGTGTCGGCGGCGGAGGTGAACGAGGTCTCGTCGTGGCTCGCCGACCTGGTGCGGACGAAGGGCCTCCCGCCGAAGGCGTTCGTGCTGCACCAGTTCCGGTTGTCGATGATCCAGGACCGCTCCTCGCTGCGTTCGCACCCGGAGCTCGACGTGCTCATCCACGTCGACGGGCAGGGCTCGCAGCCGGACAAGCAGGCGACGTGGAAGGCGCTGCACCAGGACGCGCCGGAGGGAGTGCACTGGGGCTGGAAGAACTTCTTCGACGAGGACGCGCCGATGCTGTCGCCGGAGCAGACGATGGCGGACGTGCAGCCGACGCCGTCGCTGATCACGTACCAGTAGCGGTTCCGTTCTCCACAGCCTGGAGGAACGGGGCGCGTTCCGTCGGCGGGTGCTGACAGCATGGGGGCATGTCTGGTCTCGGTGTCGGTTCGTCCGTCGGCTCGCCCGCTCCTGCGGCGGCCCCGCCGTCCGCCGAGATCGCTGCGGAGGCGCAGGCGGCCCTGGCCGCCCTGACCGGGCGACCGGACGCGGTCTTCCACCCGGGGCAGCTCGAGGCGATCTCGGCCCTGGTCGAACACCGGCAGCGCGCCCTCGTGGTCCAGCGCACCGGGTGGGGCAAGTCTGCCGTGTACTTCCTCGCGACACTGCTGCTGCGCCGTCGCGGGGGCGGGCCGACCGTGCTCGTGTCGCCGCTGCTCGCCCTGATGCGTGACCAGGTCGCCGCGGCCGCGCGGGCCGGGGTCCGCGCGGTGTCGATCAACTCCGCGAACGCGCACGAGTGGGCGGACACGCAGGCGGCCCTCGCGCGCGACGAGGTCGATGTTCTCCTCGTCTCCCCCGAGCGGCTCAACAACCCGCGGTTCCGTGACGAGCAACTGCCGACGTTGATCGCCCGGATGGGCATGCTCGTCGTGGACGAGGCGCACTGCATCTCCGACTGGGGACACGACTTTCGCCCGGACTACCGCCGGCTCGCCGAGCTCATCCGCTCGCTCCCCCAGGGTGTGCCCGTGCTCGCGACCACCGCGACCGCCAACGAGCGCGTGGTCGAGGACGTCGCCGAACAGCTCACCGCGGGCCCGGACGCCCCCGTCTTCACGATCCGCGGTTCCCTGGCGCGGGCGTCGCTCCGGCTGGGCGTCCTGACGCTGCCGGACGCCCGGCAGCGCCTCGGCTGGCTGCTCGCGCACCTGGGCGACCTGCCCGGCAGCGGCATCATCTACACGCTGACCGTGTCCGGTGCAGAGGACATCGCACGGCTCCTCCGCGAGAACGGGTACGCCGTCCGCGCCTACACCGGACGGACCGACACCGAGGAACGCGAGCAACTCGAGCAGCAGCTGAAGGGCAACGAGCTCAAGGCGCTGGTGGCGACCAGCGCGCTCGGGATGGGGTTCGACAAGCCGGACCTCGGCTTCGTCGTGCACGTCGGCGCTCCCTCGTCGCCCGTCGCCTACTACCAGCAGATCGGCCGTGCCGGGCGTGCGACCGACAATGCCGACGTGCTGCTGCTGCCCGGGCGCGAGGATCGCGAGATCTGGCAGTACTTCGCGAGCGCGTCGATGCCGACCGAGGCCCGCGCCTCCGCCGTGCTCGGTGCGCTCTCCACCGACACCGCGATGTCGACCGTGGCGCTCGAGGGCCTGGTCGACATCAAGCGATCGACGCTCGAGCTGCTCCTCAAGGTGCTCGACGTCGACGGAGCCGTGCACCGCGTCGCCGGCGGCTGGGTGTCGACCGGACAGCCGTGGCAGTACGACGCCGCCCG
Source organism: Curtobacterium sp. MCSS17_008 (assembly GCF_003234185.1). GTDB lineage: Bacteria > Actinomycetota > Actinomycetes > Actinomycetales > Microbacteriaceae > Curtobacterium. The sequence goes on along the minus strand of NZ_QKSM01000010.1, from coordinate 64,248 downwards.
CTACGAGCGGGTCGCAGCCGCCCGCGAGGCCGAGGCAGCGTCGATGCTCGCCTACGAGTCCACCTCGGCCTGCCGCATGCAGCTGCTGCAGCAGGACCTCGACGACCCCTCCGCCGAGCCCTGCGGGCGCTGCGACAACTGCGCCGGCGTCTGGTACCCCACCTCGGTGTCCGACTCGGACGCCTCCGGCGCCGCCGCCGCACTCGACAAGGTGGGCGTCGAGATCGCACCCCGTGCGCAGTGGCCGTCCGGCATGTCCTCGCTCGGCGTGCCCGTGAAGGGGAAGATCCCGGCTGGTGAGCTCGTCGAGCCGGGCCGGGCCGTCGCTCGCCTCACCGACCTCGGCTGGGGCGGGCCGCTCCGCGCGCTCTTCGCTGCGACCAGCCCGGACGGTCCCGTGTCCCGCGAGCTGGTCGACGGGTGCATCCGCGCCCTGAAGGACTGGCCCTGGGTCGAGCGTCCGACCGGGGTCGTGGCGATGTCCTCGCGGTCGCGGCCGGAGCTCGTCGGGTCGCTGGCGCAGGCACTCGCTTCCATCGGGCGATTGCAGTTCCTCGGGACACTCGGGCGGAGCGGCGGGGAGCCCCGCGGCGACGGCGCGACGAACAGCGCCTACCGGTTGGCCGGGGTGTGGGACACCTTCGTGATGGACCCGGCGCTGACGTCGGCGCTGGCGTCGCACCAGGGGCCGGTGCTGCTCGTCGACGACCTGGTGGACAGCCGGTGGACGATGACCGTCGCCGGGCGGGAGCTCCGGCGTGCGGGGGCGTCGGCCGTGCTCCCGTTCGCGCTCGCCACGGTGGCCTGACACCGGCGGACGGGCCGTCCGGCTGGCCGACTGGCTGTCCGGCCTGCTGACGGTCGGCCGGCCGGCTGTGCGGTCTGCTGTGCTGCCGGTCGTTGCGCCCGTTGGTCCCCGGCGCTCGGCTCAGGCGGCGCCGATCGCGTCCAGCTCGCGGATCGCGTCGGTCGGCAGCGTGATGCCCGCACCTTCAACGTTCTGCCGCAGGTGCTCCACCGAGGACGTGCCGGGGATGAGCAGGATGTTGTCCGAGCGCTGGAGCAACCACGCGAGGGCGACCGACAGCCGCGACTCCCCCAGCCGCTCCGCCACGCTGTCGAGCGCCTCGGACTGGATCGGCGAGAAGCCCCCGAGCGGGAAGTACGGCACGTAGGCGATGCCCTCGGCCGCCGTGAGGTCGACGAGGTCATCGTCCCCGCGCTGCGCCACGTTGTACATGTTCTGCACGCAGACCACGGGCGCGATCCCGAGGGCCTCGACGAGCTGCGCGCCCGTCACCGTCGACAGCCCGAGGTGGCGGATCTTGCCCTGCTGCCGGAGATCGGCGAGCGCCTCGAACTGTGGAGCGATGCTGCCCGGCTCCGGCGCGTCGAACCCGCCGACACGGAGGTTCACGACGTCGAGCTGTTCGAGACCGAGCCGGTCGAGGTTCGCGTGCACGTCCTCGACGAGCTGCTCGGGCTTCCGTGCCGGCGGCCACTGCCCCTTGTCGTTCCGTCGCGAACCGACCTTCGTGACGATGTGGACCTGCTCCGGGTACGGGTGCAGGGCTTCGCGGATGATCTCGTTCGTGACGTGCGGGCCGTAGAAGTCCGCGGTGTCGATGTGGGTGATGCCGAGCTCGACCGCCGTGCGCAGCACACGGACGGCCTCGTCGCGGTCGGCCGGCGGGCCGAAGACGTGCGGGCCGGCGAGCTGCATCGCGCCGTAGCCGAAGCGGGTGACCTCGAGGTCGCCGAGGTCGTAAGTGCCGCCGGGGAGGCTGTTCGTCGTCATGGTTCGACCATGCTCCCGATCACTCCGGTGTGCCTGGCCCTGGTTGTCCCCTGGTCCGCGGGCGCCCGGTCGGTGTGCCTCGCGGTGTGTCGATAGGCCAGGTCCCGATCTGTTCGTCAAGAGAATGGCGTCCTGTGGAGCCTCCAGAGCTGTGATGTCTATCGCGGAAGAGATGTTCATCCTTCCAATCGGAGTTCCGGCGGTGGCCACTTGCTGGATGTTAAACTAGCCGTCGATGCCGACCGCAATAGCCCCGGCAGTGGTGCCCCGGAGACTGAAGCCCGTCAACCTTGGTCAGGCTCGACAGAAGCGCTTGCTGTCCGGTTGTCGCCCTCGAGGACCGATTCAGGCTTCGGTGCGATGACGAGGAGCTGCACCTGCTAGGAGTCGCGCATCTAAGAGCGAATCTCACCGGTCGATGTCATATCCGACAGGACATTGAAACTCTGCGAACTCGCGCTGGGGGGGGGCGATGGTCCACCCGTCGATCGCCTTGAGTAGTCACTTCCAAGCAGGCGCCCGCGTCGGCCACTGGCCCCACTTCTTGTTCGCATGGGCCGCTGTGACGCTTGCTGAGGATCGATCAAAGCCCGGAATCGCCTCAACGTTCATCGCCCGGAGCACCTTCACCATGTCGAAGTCGGCCGCTCCCCCGAAGTTCAACTGCAGTTGTGCTGGCTTGTGTTTGATGTCCGTCGCCCAACCGGTTGCAGCTATGTAATCGACCAGATGAGGTAGATCCATTGGATCGATTCCTTGCTCGAGGTCAACCCGTACATCGACGTAGTACGTCGATCCCAGGGTTTCCTGGACGCGTCCGGTCGTCACGGTCGCACTCTTCACTCCGGGTGCCGCCTCAACTGAATCGCGGGCTTGCAAAGGAGTCAGCGCCCCGGAAGCCGAACATCCGCTCAAGCTGATCAGGAGAGTTCCAACGGTGACGGCAACAAGCATCGGGCTTCGCCGCCTGTCACTTGCCACGGACGCCATAGTAGTTGAACACCTCCTTCTCGTCGCCGCCGAAGAACGGCGAGAAATCCGACGATTGGTTCATTTCGGACTGCTGCGCCATCCTCGCGTAACGGTCGGCATTGTGGATCTGTGCAGGACTCGGTACATGTAACACGTCGTCCTTCTCAGAGTCGAGAGCAGCCGGCAGACCGCGGATGGTTCCGCGAGCAGTTTCGGCCCCGTCCAAGCGCGCGACAGGGTCACCGTCAGCCTCGGGAGCATCCTGCGCCGTGCGGGCGCATAAGTCTGCATTTTGGATTTCCCCTTCTCTACGCCCTCGTCAAGGCCTGTAGAAAGTCCGTTGATCGTGCCGTGCGTGTTGTCGATGTCGCGAGTCTCACTACTGGGTCGCGGTCTACTTCGAATGCTTTCTCACCGGTACCAGGTGGCATCCCGGACCGGTCCATGGAAGCACCAGCAGCCACCACCTATTGCGCCTTGAGCCCGCGCGGGAGGGCGCTTCGCCGGGCCATGTCAAGTCAGGGAGACGGTACCGCTCCGGGCCATCGTCCGAGTTGACGCTCGAGGACCTTTCGAGGAGCGACCGCCACCTCCTTGAAGGAGTCAGAGGTCGACCGGTACTGCAGCCCGTTCCAATCCGGCAGGAGTTCACCGATCGTCACCTGCGGCTGCGTGTGAACGCGGACGCTGATGCCCTGGTCGGCATCAACATCGCTGATCGACCATCCGAGAGCGAACATGTACTCGACGAGAGCGCGTTGCTCTTCCTCAGAGCTGCTTGTCGTCGATGCTTCAAGCCACAATCGACGATGTTCTTGAAAACCCGACGTCGTCTCGTTGACGGTGATCGACGCGTCGGTGAGAGCGCCGCGTCCCTGCAACTGCGCACGGGCTTCCGCGAGCGTCTGCCCGGAGGACTCCGACGCTGAAGTCTGCGACACACTCGGTCCCTTCCCGCCCTCAGGCGAACTGCAGCCGGCACATCCCACCACAACCAGGACCCCAGCCGTCGCGATCATCAACTTGTTCAACACCGTCACGGGATGCGCCACGCTTCCCAGTCGTTCATGGACACCTGATTCCCGTCCGTTCCGAGGAACTCGGCGACGTCATCCGACGCGTCCACCCGTCCCTGCTGCTGAGCCATGACCGCATACCGATTCGCATCATGCGCGTCGCCCACCGAAGCCATCGGCATATCCTCGTCGGCTTTGATTGGCGCATCCCCGCGGATGGTCTGCCAGGAGGAATGATCAGGATTCAGCGTACCGTCGAGGGCCGCGACCGGGTCGCTGGTGAACTCGAACGAGGTGACGTGCGTGGTCTCGGGAATCGGCATGGAACCCACGGGTGCGCCCGCTGTCACCACTTGCTGCACATTGAAGCCGTCAGGATCGGCCGCGATTGTCCCAGCGGTGATACCTCCGAGGCTGAACCCGACCAGCATCACTGGCTGATCGACGATCCCCTCTCGGCGCATTGCGTCCTTCACCGCTTCTGCTAGTGCGGTGTTGCTGCCGTAACGCATCGCGTGTACGTCTGAAGTCAGATCGTTCGGCGTCCTCCCGGCCTCGGGGTCCCAACTCTGAGTACTCGGGATCTGCACCGTGTACCGCTCGACCCCGTCTGCGCCGAATACCTTCGTGATCCTGATGTCTCCGAAGTCCTGCTGCCCGACAGCGTCGATTTGACCGGCACTCGCAAGAAGCGAAGCAAGGTCCGTTGGGATGATGTTTCCGTCCGCGTCAGTCTTCAGCGTTGTGTCGAGAGCACTCTCGGACGCGAACACTGCGTCTTCGGATCGTTTGGTCCGCTCCTCGGGGCTGATCAGACCGTCGACAAAGGTGTGCTGGCCGTCTTGGAATTTCCCGAATCGCTGTCCGTCTGCAATGAGGGTTGCAAGCAACCCATCGTAAGTACCGCTCCCGCGCAGGTCCCCGAGCCAAGCCTCTTCCATAGCAACGAGCTTCGGGCTCATCGCCGGCAGCTCGGCCATGAAATTGTCGCCGAAGTTGCGCGCGGATTCCTTGGCGAAAAAGGTCAAACGATCGTTCAACGTCCCCTGCTGCCCTGCGGAAGCCACGAACGCTTGCGCGATCGAGTGGGCAGCGATGCCGAGAACATCCGCGGCAACGCCGCTCTCGACGGCTTCCTTGGCCAGGAACGACAACGCGACGGTGGTGTAGACGACCGTCTCCATCAGGAGGGTCGCGTCGACAGCGACCTGAACGCCGAAGGCAACCGCTTTGTACACCTCGACCTTCAAGCCTGCGATCGCCACGGCGAGGGCGACCTCGGCCGTCTCGTACACCTTCGAGATCGACGCCGTGATGATCACGAGCGCCTCGGTGGAGACGATCGTCACGCTCAGCTGCGCCGAGGCGTTCATCACGGCATGCTCGGCGGCCAGTGCGGTACCGGGCGAGAGGATCGCGGATGCGAGCAGGTCCCCGTCCGCCGACAGCGCCCCGACCTTCGGCACGAGCGGCCCGGCGAAGCTGTTGAGCGCGGTGATACCCGTGGTCAGCCGGTCGATCTCCGCGTAGTCGACCTTGATCCCGTCAGACATCTCGATCCCTGATGAGTCCAGCGACGAGCCCGAGCAGATCCGTGCGGATGTCCTGGTCCGTCTGCGCCGTCACGGTGACCGTGCCGGCATCGGTGAGGAGTTCGGGCGTGACCTCCGAGCCACGCGCTTCCGCGTCGAGACCGACGCTCATCCGCAGCCAACCGCGGCGGGTGCCGAACCAGTCGGCAACGAAGACAGATCCACGGTCGGCGGTGAAGGCCTTCACACGGAAGCCGTGCTGCACGGGCTCGGCCAGGCCGCGGAACAGGCCGACCGCCTCGGCCGGGACGTGCAGTTCGGCGACCACGGCGTCGAGCACCCTGGCGTCGCCGCGCTGGATGGCGTCGACCAGCGCTTGGGAGGCCACCGTGCTGACCGTCGTCGTGCCGCGGACCGGGTCGGTGACCTCGAGCGCCGGGATCAGTTCGACGAGCGCGGACCACGCCTGGTCGAGCACGGAGCCGCGCAGGTGCGCACCGCTGCCTTCGCCGGCACGCGCGCTGCGCACGGTGAGGTGTGAGGCCGCATCGCCACCGATGACGGTCGAGTGCGCCCACGTCGCGTCCGGATCCCAGGCACTCACCTGGATGACGATCGAACCGGCGTTCTGCAGTGCGAGCGTCAGCAGGAACGGTGCGTCGAGGTCGTCCGACCACGACTCGGCACCGGCGTCGGGCTGGCGGGCGAGCACCCCGCGCTCGATCAACGCTTCCGTGGGCTGCTGGTCCGGCGCACCCGAGGGCACGAAGGACGGCAGGACGAGACCGGGCAGGTGCTCGCGGACGGTCCGCAGCTCGTCGACCGTCAGGTCCCAGTCGATGACGTCGGTCGCCGGTGCCCCGCTCATCCGACGCCGTTCCGGATCGCGGCACCGCGCACGTCGATCCAGTCCTTCGATCCGGACGGCGGCGGCGACGGCACCTGCGCGATGAACGACTTGGCACTCGCGACCTGGCCGTCGGAGACCTGCTGGCCGCCGAGCTCGTGCACGGAGACACGGACGTGGTCGGGCTCCCCCGAGCCTGCCGCGCCGATCACCTGCATGAAACCGTTGACCGCGTCCGACGCGACGTCCTTGACAGCGTTCACGACGTTCGCCGCCAGGTGCGCGGCCTGGTTCCAGAGATCACGTGCGATGCGCTCGGCTTCCGCGATCTGCGCCTTCACGGCGTCGACCGCCTTGGCGTGCGCGTCGAGTGCGTCGGCTGCCTCGTCGAGCAGCTGCGCCTTCTTGCCGAGCTCGGCGCCCGACTCCTGGACCCGACGACGCACGGCGTCGGCGGCCTTCCCCGCCGACGACAGCCCGTCGGCCTGCGCCACGAGCGCGCTCGCCCGTGAGCGCAACTCGTCGGCGTCGTCGCGCAGCGCACGGGCCTTCGCCCGGAGCTGCGCCATCTCCCCGTACATGCTCTACCCCCAACGGAGGAGACGACCGGCACCTGCAGCGCCGGCCGTCCCTGGTCCGGTCGTCCCGATCAGCGCCCGAGTCGCGACGCGAGCTGCTGGTCGACGTCGCCCAGCGTCTGCGCAGTCGTGCGGAGGAACTGCGCGAGGTCGTTCAGGCCACCGATGGTGTTCTGCGCACCACTGGTGAAACGGTTGTAGGCCTCGTTGTACGCACCGGAGGAACGGTCCGTCTGGAACCCGGCCTGGGTCAGCGACGCGATCTGCGCCTGCAGCTTCGACAGGGTCGCGTTGATCTCGTCACGCCCTGCGAGCAGACGGTCGGCGTTGCTGTTGAGCTCCTGGTAGGAGACGTTGATGTTGGCCACGTTGCACCCCTTCACGGTGGTCTGGATCGCCAGCCCCTCCGGCGACCGCGACAACGGTAACACCGCCCTGGAACAAATCACCCATGCAATGTCCACACCCCCGTTCGAGGGGGACGAGCGGGTCCCCGATCAGGAGGACTCCGTGTCACGAGCGACCTGCACGCGGGTGATCCGCCCGGAGTCGACCATGATGCCGCGCCCGACGGGGAAGTCGGTCCGGGTCACCCGCGGGAACGCCGTCCGGAAGAGCGTCAGCCCGTCGGTCTCCTCCGGCTGCAGGGCGATCCCGGCACGCGCGGTCTTCAGCTCGGCGAAGAGCTGCCACGCGTTCGGCGCCGTCACCGTGTCGGCCTCGGCGAGCACGAACACCCCGGCACGGCGGGCGGCCTTGATGAGCCGTGCGACCTGGCTCTCGGCCGGCAGGCCCTCGAAGTCGCCGACGTTCTCGATCACGATCACCGGGTCGGGACCGCTCGACGCACCGCTCTCGAGCGCGGTCGCGAGCTGCGACGCGATCGCCTCGGCGTCCGTGGCGTCCTGCGCCGCCGACGCCCAGGCGGTCGCATCGCGCAGCGTGGACCGTCTGCCGACGACCAGGTGCGCGGGTCGGTCCGGCCACGTCGCCCGCACCGACCGCAGGACGGTCCGCATGGTCGTCGAGCGTCCGGACCCGAAGGGCCCCGTGACCACGAACAGGCCGTCGGTCGGGATGCCGACCGGTCCGAGGGTGTCGTCCGCGAGCCCGATCGTCGGCCGTCCGGCGACGGCGGCCGGCAGCTCCGCGCGATCGACGTGCTCGGGCAGTCGGCGGATCGGCGGCGCTTCCGCGACCCCGCGCCGCAGCAGGTCGGCGGCGAGCTCCTCGACCGCAGCGGCCTGCGCGACGAGGTCGGCGGTGCCGCCGGGCACCGCGAGCTGGACCTCGTGCTCAACGACCAGCCCCCTGCCGGGAACGGCGTCCTCGAGCACGTCTGCCGGCACGTCCGCCGCGTGGTACTCCATCTCGGTCGCCAGTCGGAGCACGATGCGCTCCCCGATGGCCGCCTGCAGGTTCGACGGGAAGGCCGCGATGCGGTCCGCACTCATCACCAGGTGCACGCCCAGCGCGCGGCCGGTCGCCGCGATCGCGACGAGCTGGTCGAAGACGGGCTGGGTGCCGAGGCGGAACTCGTACTCGTTGCGGAACGCCCCCATGCCGTCGACCAGCACGAGGATGCGCGGCTCGGCGGTGCCGGTCACCTCGCGGTACTCGCTGAGGTTCGCCGCACGGGCGGCCGCGAACCGCACGGAGCGGTCGGCGACGGTCGACTCGAGGTCGGCCAGGAGGCGCGTGATCCGTTCGTCGTCCGGCCCGCTGATCACGGTTCCCACCGTCGGGAGCGCCTCGAGCATGCGCAGACCACCACCGCCGAAGTCGAGCCCGGTGATCCGGACCGGGAACCGGTCCGCCACGGCGGAGGCGGCCACCGCCACGGCGCGGAGCGCCGCGGACTTGCCGGCCCCGCCGGCACCGAGCACGGCCACGTTGCCGACCGCGTCGAGGTCGAGGCGGAACGGGGTCTGCTGCTGCGACTCGGGCAGGTCGACCGTCCCGATGACGAGGGCCGATCCGTCGGAGGTGGGGAGTGCCTCCAGACCGACGGCGTCGGGGAGCTGGTCGAGCCACGGCTTGCGCGGGACGTCGAGGCCCTGCCGGTCCGCGGCGCGCACGATCGTGGCGGCGAGCCGCTCGATGTCGCGGGCTCGCCCGGAGTCGCGCGGCGCCCGCGGTGGGCTCGGCCAGGTGCTGCCGGGCCCGAAGGGGAAGTCCTGCACGTCGACGTCGGGCTCGTGCACCACGTCGTCGGAGCGACCACCGAGGTAGGCGGTCTGGAAGTCCAGCACGCGTCCCGGGCCGATCTTCGCGGCCGCGCGACCCGGGGTCCCGGGGTCGAAGAAGGCGGCGTCGGCCACGCCGAGGACGTCCTCGCTGTCGACGGGGTCGGCGACCCGGAGCGCGATGCGGAGGTTCGTGTTGGCGCGCAGCGAGTCCTTGATGACGCCGCTCGGACGCTGGGTCGCCATCACCAGGTGCAGGCCGAGGGACCGTCCGCGCTGCGCGACGTCGATGACGCCGTCGATGAACTCCGGGATCTCCGTGGCGAGCGCGGCGAACTCGTCGATCACGATGACGAGCACGGGCGGCGCCGCAGGGTCACCGCGCTGCTCGAGGGTGACGAGGTCCTTCGCGCCACGGTCGTTCAGCAGGTGCTCGCGGTACCGGAGCTCGGCGCGCAGCGAGGTGAGGGCGCGACGGACCAGGTGCGGGTTGAGGTCGGTGACGAGGCCGACGGTGTGCGGCAGCCCCACGCACTCGGCGAACGCGGCACCACCCTTGTAGTCGACGAGCAGGAACGTGAGCCGGTCGGGCGCGTACTCCGTGGCCATGCCCATGATCCAGGTCTGCAGGAACTCGCTCTTGCCGGCACCGGTCGTGCCGCCGACGAGCGCGTGTGGGCCGTGGGCGCGCAGGTCGAGCGCGAGTGGCTCACTGGGGCCCTGTCCGACGACGGCGCGCACCCCGCCGCTCTCGCGCCCGGAGCCCGGCACCCACGCCGCGGTCAGGCTGTCGTTCTTCGACCACCGCTGGACGATGGCGGACGGGTCACCGGCGACGTCACCCTCGTACAGGTCGACGAACGCCACGCTGTGCGGCAGGTCGGTCTCGTCGAGGACCCGAGCGCCGGAGTCCTTGATCGGCGCGATCGCACGGGCCACGGTCGCGGCCTCGATGCTGTCCACGCGGTCGAGCTCGTCGAGCACGACGGACTGCCCGGACCGGACGAAGCCGACCGTGGCGGTGCCGCTCGCCCGGTCGAGCACGATGTGCGTGCGGCAGACGACGGGCAGCGCCTGCAGCGTGGGGGCGAGCCAGAGGACGTGCACGCCGAGGTCCGGGCCCTCCTCGGCGAGGGCGACGAGACGGGCGCGGTCCGCGGGGGCCTCGGCGGTGACGAGCACGACGACGGCGGGGGTCGCGGGGAGCCGGTCGACCGACTCGCCGTGGTCCTCGTCGAGGGCACGGGACTCGTCGATGCGCGACCGGACCTGCTCGCCGCGGCCCGAGCCGGCTGCACGGCGGGTCGCCACGAGCCCCTCGAGCTCGGCCAGCAGCGCTGATGCGCCGGCGAAGTCGTGCACGAGTCCCGTCGAGCGCAGCGGACTGTAGGGCGAGTCGACGTGCGGGAGCCACTTCAGCCAGGACCACTGGTCGGTGGTGGTGCCGCCGGCGAAGGCGGTGAGCACGAGGTCCGCCGGACTGTGCAGGCCGGCGAGCTGCACCACCAGCGAGCGTGCGACGTCGTCAGCGGGCAGCCCGGTGCCGGCGACGCCGATGGCTCCGGCGCGCTCGAACGTCTCGACCACGGGCACGGGTCCGACGGTGGCGTACTCGTCGGCCAGTGCCTCGGCGCGGTTCCAGTCGTCGACGCTGCCGGAGTTCTTCGAGGGCAGGGTGACGGTCGACCGGGACGGCTGCGTACCGGCGCCGAACCGGACCTCGAGGAAGGTGGTGTGCTCGGGCTTCCGCGTCCACAGCAGCGCCGAGCGGTCGCGCATCGCCGCCGTCACGATCGCCGGGGCCGGTGACTCGGCCGTCCGGGCTTCGATCTCGGCCGCGCGAGCCGTCGCGAGCCGTGCGCGGGAGTCGGCGAGCGACTCCTCGAACCGCTGCCGTTCGTCGCGTCTCCGCCGTCGGGCCTGGACCCGCTGGTCGATCCACGTGCCGATCATGATCACCGGCGAGAGCGCGATGAAGATCAGCGTGTACGGCTGCTTCGTGACGAGGAACAGGACCGCGCCGAGGATGATCGGCGCGATGATCGCGATCATCGGCAGCCGGGGCTTCTCGCCCGGTACCGGGATCTCCGGCAGGGTGAACTGTCGGCCGCGGAGCGCCGGCTCGACCCGGGGCGAGCGGCTGAAGTCCACCTCCGGGACCGCCGACGCGGGGACGCCCGTGCCGGTTACCCGCGCGGACGGCGCGGTGGGCAACGGCCGGATGCGCAGCGTCGTGTCGCCGACACGGACTGCCGTGTCGGGATCGACGAACGCGCGCGCGACGAGTCGCCCGTCCACCTCGACCCCGTTCGCGGAGTTCAGGTCGACGACCTCGACGGTCTCACCGATCGTCACCGTGGCGTGCCGCCGGGAGACCAGGTCGTCCCCCGCGAGCCAGACCTGGGCCATCGCATCACGGCCGATGAGGTTGACCCCATCGGACAGGGTGTACTCGTTGCCGGCGTCCGGGCCGGAGACGACCTGCGCGACGGCTGCCGGGGCGTCCTCGACGTCGTCACCCCGGCGACGGTCGGTCGCCGCGACGACCTCGACCCGACAGCCCGAGCGGAGCGACGACTCGTGCACCGTCGCCGACGGGTTGAGCAGGCGGGGCTGCCGTCGGTTTGGGAACCACACGCGCAGTGTCAGCGGGACGCCGTCGGACGCGGTCCGCCCCCGGGACAGTCGGTCGGCCAACGAGCCGATCGTCGCCGTCACGTCGGCCGTCACCACGACGTCACGATCAGCCCGCGGCCCCGCGATGGTCACCTTGAGTTTCACACACCACCCCCGTGCCCACCATGGTACGGGCGTCCTCGGACCAGGACGCCGCCGCTCACTCCGCCGACCGCTCCTGCCGCGGCACGCGCGCCGGCCTCGGGAACGTCGCACGCATGTGGTCGCTCGTCAGGACGTCGCCGATGCCGACCATCAGGAGCGAGAACAGGATCTGCTCGACGACCATCCAGGACGGGTAGAGCCCCGGGATCGCCGCGACGACGAGGGTGACGACGGGGAAGATCCTGCTGAACAGCCGGAGCCGCTGGTACGCCCAGTAGTAGCCGAGCTGTGCCCGCCACGCGAAGACGGAGAGCGTGAGGGTGATCAGGAACACCACGGTCGCCCGGAACCACACCGCCCAGGCAACGGTCTCCCCGGCTCGGGTGAGGAGCACGGCGACGACGATCGCCGCGAGCCCGACCGCCGTCTCGGCGACGAGCAACCACCGGGTCCACCGGAAGGAGCGCACGGTCTCCGGGTGCGCCAGCAAGTCCTCGCGGATGACGTGGTCGGCCTGTCGACCGCCGGCCAGGCGGTCCAGGTGCAACCGGCACCACAGACGGTCGGCGAGGACGGGGAGGGACACGTCTCCATGGTGCCGCATCCGGACGGTCCCGCGGCTCCGGTCCGGGCGGCGGACTGTGGGAACGATCAGACCGCGGCCGCGGCCGGGTGTGGCGGGCGGCACGGACGGCCCGCGCCCATGTCAGTCCACCGGCACGAGCAGGGCGACGCCGAGCACCTGGTCGGTCTCGTCGTCGACCAGGGCCGCGGACCGGGTGTCCGCCTGCAGCGACGACGCGTCCGTGACGATCGAGAAGCCTCCGGCGGCGTCGCCCTCCACCGGGACGGGCGGGAACGCGGACACGTGGGCGAGCGCGCCGAGGTCGGGTGTCGGGTCCGGCGACAGGACGAGCCTGACCGCCCGGCGCCCCGGCGGCAGGGTCACGCCGTCGACCCGGACCACGACGGAGCCGTCCCCGTTCCGCTCGACGCGGACCCGTGCGGCGACGCCGTCGACCACGGGCGCGAGGGAGCCGCCGACGGGGAGCACCCGGTCGATCCAGTCCTCGACACTGCGCGGGACGCCCTGCTGCCCCGCGGCGTCGGGGGTCGGGGCACCCAGGGCGTTCGACACGGCGACGGCACCGGAGCGTCGGCGTCCTGCGGAGCGGCCTCCGTCGGCGCCGGGCCGTCCGGCACCGAGGAGGCGAGGTCGGTGGGACGCCCCGTCCGGAACACGACGTCGTCGGCCCCCGTGCTCGACCATGCGACACCGACGGCGGACACGACGACGGCGAGCGCCACCAGGACCGTCGCCGGTCCTCGCGGTGCTCGCCGTGCCATCCCCCCGTCCGGCCGCTACGTGCGCTTGCGGCGCTCGCGCACCCGCATGTTGACGTTGATCGGGGTGCCCTCGAAGCCCCACACCTCGCGGAGACGACGGGTGATGAAGCGGCGGTACTGCGGGTCGAGGAACGCCGACGTGAAGAGCACGAAGGTCGGCGGCTGGCTCGACGCCTGCGTCCCGAACAGGATGCGGGGCTGCTTGCCGCCACGGACCGGGTGCGGGTGCTCCTGCACGAGCTCGGCGATGAAGGCGTTGACCTTGCCGGTCGGGATGCGGGTGTCCCACGACTCGAGCGCGGTCTCGAGCGCCGGAACGAGCTTCTCGAGGTGACGGCCGGTCCGCGCCGAGATGTTCACGCGTGGCGCCCATGCGACGTGCGCCAGGTCCTGCTCGATCTCACGCTCGAGGTATCGGCGACGGTCGTCGTCGAGCAGGTCCCACTTGTTGTAGGCCAGGACGAGCGCGCGTCCGGATTCGAGGACGAGGTCGATGATGCGGAGGTCCTGCGTCGAGATCGGCTCGGTCACGTCGAGCACGACGACGGCGACCTCGGCCTTCTCGAGCGCCGCGGTGGTGCGGAGCGAGGCGTAGAAGTCGGCGCCCTGCTGCAGGTGCACGCGCTTCCGGATGCCGGCGGTGTCGACGAAGCGCCAGACACGGCCGCCGAGCTCGATCTGCTCGTCCACCGGATCACGCGTGGTGCCCGCGAGGTCGTTGACGACGACGCGTTCCTCGCCCGCCGCCTTGTTGAGGAGCGAGCTCTTGCCGACGTTCGGACGGCCGAGGATCGCGACGCGACGGGGGCCGCCGACCTCCTGCTTCGCGACGGCCGACGTGTCCGGCAGCGTCGTGATGATGAGGTCCATGAGGTCCGCGACACCGCGGCCGTGCAGCGCCGACACCGGGTGCGGCTCGCCGAGCCCGAGGTTCCACAGCTCGTAGGCGTCGAGGTCGCGGCGGTCGTCGTCGGCCTTGTTCGCCACGACGATGACCGGCCGGTCGGTGCCGCGGAGCATCTTCACGACGTGCTCGTCGGTGGCGGTGATGCCCACCGTCACGTCGACGACGAAGAGCACGGCGTCGGCGAGGTCGACCGCGACCTCTGCCTGCGCGGCGACCGAGGCGTTGATGCCGCGGGCGTCGGGCTCCCACCCGCCGGTGTCGACGAGCGTGAACCGCTTGTCGTTCCACTCGGCCTTGTAGCTCACGCGGTCGCGCGTCACGCCGGGGACGTCCTGCACGACGGCCTCGCGCCGACCGATGATGCGGTTGACGAGGGCCGACTTGCCGACGTTCGGTCGACCGACGATGGCGAGCACTGGGTAGGCGGGCAGGTAGTGCACGCCGTCCTCGCCGAGTTCCCCTGCATCGAGGAGGGCGACGTCCTCCTCGTCGAGCTCGTACTCGTCGAGGCCGGCGCGGAGCGCGTTCGCACGCTGGTCCGCCTCGGCGTCGTCGAGATCGGCGAGCCGCTCACCGAGCGCGTCGTCGTACTCCGGGAAGTCGTCGTTGTCGTGGCTGTCCTGCTGGGCCATGGTGGGTTTCCTCGTGTGCGACCGGAGCCGCGGTGTCGGTGGCCGGTACCGGCCGGGCCGGTCCCCCGGCCGTGGTGACCGGACGGTGTCCGGTCGTGCGTCAGTGCGTGGCCGCTCGGGCCAGGTCGACGACCGCCTGGACGGTCTGGTCGAAGTCGAGGTCGGTGGAGTCGAGCGTCGTGACGCCGTCGGCGGCGTTCATGAAGTCGACGACCTTCGCGTCCGCTGCATCACGTCGGGCGAGTGCGGCGGAGGTCTCGGCGGCCGACTGGGTGGTGACCTCTGCCGAGCGCCGGGCCATTCTAACCGACTCGTCGGCGGTCAGCAGGATGCGGACCTCGGCGTCGGGGGCGACCACCGTCGTGATGTCGCGCCCCTCGGTGATGATGCCCCGCGCGTCGGCCTTCCGCATGATCTGTCGGAACAGCTGCACGAGCTTCTGCCGGACCTCGGGCAGCTTCGCGACGTGCGCGACAGCGGCGGTGACCTCGGGCGTGCGGATCGCATCGGTCACGTCGGTGTCGCCGACCCGCACGAAGTAGTCGTCGGGGTCGGTGCCGATCGTGTAGTCGAAGCTGTCCCAGCTCGCCAGGACCGACGCCGGGTCGTCGAGGTCGACGCCCTGCTGCAGCGCGTGCCAGGCGAGCGCCCGGTAGGCGGCGCCGGTGTCCTGGTAGCCGAAGCCGAGGGCACGGGCCGCCGCGCGCGAGACGCTCGACTTGCCGCTGCCCGCCGGCCCGTCCACCGCGATCACGGTCTTCGCCACGAACGCGCCCTGCGGCAGACCGGACGGCACCGGCGCACTGGTCGACCCCGGCTCCCCGCCGGGCTCGCCGAGGCCGCCCGCCGGACCGCCGAGCGCACCGCCGTCCGCGCCGCCGGCAGCGCCGTCACCGGGGTTCGGCGTCGGCAGGCCCGCGTCGGGGCCTTCCGGTCCACCGGTGACGCCGGAGTCGTTCACGGAGACGTGCGTGTCGTCGTTCAGGCCCATGCTGCTGCGATCCTCCATCCGCGACCCTCGAGCTCTTCGACGAGTCGCTGTTCCTGCTCGGGCACGACCGACACCTCGACGATGCCGATCGGTGCGCCCGGCGAGTGTTCGAGGCGCATGTCCTCGAGGTTGATGCCGATCTCCCCGATGAACTGCAGGAGCGCGGCGATCTGGCCCGGGGTGTCGTCGACGAGGACGACCACCTGGGCGAAGCGCTTCGTGGTGCCGTGCTTGCCCGGGAGCCGCTCCACGCCGCGGTTGCCGGATGCGATGGTCTCGGCGATCGTGCGGGGAGAGCCCTGGCCGTGGGGGTCGTCGAGCGCGCGGATCACCCGCTCGAGGTCGTCACGCAGGTCGCTGAGCACCGGCTTGATGTGCGCGGCGTTCGCCCCGATGATCTGCACCCAGAGTCCCGGGTCGCTCGCCGCGATCCGGGTGACGTCGCGGACGCCGCCGCCCGCGAGGTCGAGCGAACCGTCCGGTGCGTCCCGCAACCGTGCCGCCATGAGCGTCGAGACGAGCTGTGGCGCGTGCGAGACGTACGCGACGGCCAGGTCGTGCGACTCCGGTTCCATCGGGACGACCGTCGCGCCGACGTCGAGCGCGAGGTCCTCGACCACCGCGGCGCGCTGGTAGGTGATGCCGTCGTGGCCGGCGATCACCCACGGCCGTCCGACGAACAGGTCCGCACGTGCGGCGGTCGGCCCGCTGCGCTCGCGCCCCGCCATCGGGTGCGACCCGATGTAGCGGCCGACGTCGGCGCCGGCTGCCCGCAGACGCTCGAGCGGCCCGGTCTTGACGCTCGCGACGTCGGTCACGACCGCCCGTGGGAACGCGGCGAGCTCCCGCTCGACCACGGCCGCGACGACGTCCGGCGGCACCGCGACCACGACGAGCTCGGGCTGGTCGCCCTCGGCAGGGCGACGACCGGCGCCGTAGTCGACGGCGAGCGCCAGCGCGGCGGGCGAGACATCGTCGAGCACCACGTCGACGCCCTTCTCGCGCAGCGCGAGCCCGATCGAGGCCCCGAGCAGCCCCGCACCGACGACCCGCACGGGTCCCCGGAGCCGCCGGTCGATGTCCGGTTCGGCGAGCGGGGCGGGGGCGTCGGTCACGCGGTCAGCCTACCGACGGTCAGTCGGCAGTCTCCTCGTCGGTGTCCTCCTGCGGAGCACCCTTGGCGTCGCGGGCGATGCGGAGCAGCGCCCCGAGCTCGACCGTGGACAGCTCACGGGTCCGGCCGAGCGGCAGCGACCCGAGCTGCAGCGGCCCGAAGGACCGGCGCACGAGTTCGAGCACCGGGTGGTCGACGGCGTCGAGCATGCGGCGGACGATCCGGTTGCGTCCCGAGTGCAGCGTGATCTCGACGAGCGACTCGCCGCGGGCGGACTCGAGCAGGCGCACCTTGTCGGCGGCGATCGGGCCGTCCTCGAGCTCGACGCCGTCGAGCAGTCGCTGCACCGTCGCCGGGTTCACGTTGCCCGCGACCTTGGCGATGTACGTCTTCGTCACCCCGAACGACGGGTGCGCCAGCACGTGGGCGAGGTCGCCGTCGTTCGTCAGCAGCAGCAGCCCGGACGTCTCGGCGTCGAGCCGTCCGACGTTGAACAGGCGCTCCTCGTACCGGTCGACGAACTCGGCCAGGTCGCGCCGGCCGCGCTCGTCCTGCAGGCTCGACACGACGCCCGTCGGCTTGTTGAGCAGCACGTAGCGGCGCGAGGTGTCGACCTGCACCGGCACGCCGTCCACCGCGATCTCGTCGGTCTCCGGGTCGACCCGACGGCCGAGGGCGTCGACGACCTCGCCGTTCACCGTCACGCGGCCTTCGACGATCAGGTTCTCCGCGACCCGCCGGGACGCCACCCCCGCAGCGGCGATCACCTTCTGCAGCCGCTCACCGTCGGCCTGGAGGCCCGGCCCACCGCCGGCAGGAGCGCCCGCCCCCGCCGCGTCCCAGTCGGGGATGACGGGGCGCTCGGGCGTGCCCTCGAGCGGCATGCCGTGCTCGTCGCGCGCACCCTCCGGGCGCGGCGTCGTGCGCGGGTCGGTGCGGCCTGCGCCGGCACCACCGTTCCGGGGGCGGTCGCTGTTCCTGGCCGTGGTCGTCCCGCCGACGTAGCGACGGCCGTTGTGCCACACGGTGCTGGGGCGTCCGTCCGGGCCGCGACGATCCTCGCGCGCCGGGTCACGGCGGTCGTCACGGCGGTCGTCGCGGCGGTCGTCACGACGACCGACACCGCGTCGGTCGCTCGCGCCGCCACGGTCGTCGCGTCCGCGGTACCCACCGGAGGAACGGTCGTCGCGACCGCGGTACCCACCCGACGAACGATCGTCACGGTCACGCGCGCCGCCACCCTGACGGTCGTCGCGTCCGCGGTACCCACCGGAGGAACGGTCGTCGCGACCGCGGTACCCACCCGACGAACGGTCGTCACGGTCACGCGCGCCGCCACCCTGACGGTCGTCACGTCCGCGGTACCCACCGGAGGAATGGTCGTCACGACCGCGGTACCCACCCGACGGACGGTCGTCCTCGCGGCGGACGAACCCGCGGTCTCCACCGCGCCGGTCCTCGTCGCGGCTCACGAAACGGCCACGGTCACCGCCCGGACGCTCGTCGCGCCCGCGGTACCCACCACGGTCGTCGTTCCCGCGGTACCCGCCTCCGGTGCCACCGGAGCGATCGTCACGACCTCGGTACCCGCCTCCGGTGCCACCGGAGCGGTCGTCCCGCCCGCGGTACCCGCCGGAACCACCCGACGGGCGCTCGTCGCGGCTGCGGTACCCGCCACGGTCGTCGTTGCCGCGGTACCCGCCACCGGTCGACCCGGAGCGGTCGTCGCGACCGCGGTACCCACCGGAACCACCCGAGGGACGCTCGTCCCGCCCGCGGTACCCGCCGCGGTCGTCACCCTGTCGGCCGCCCGCGCGACCGGAGCCGGCGCCGCGGTCGCGTGACGCGCCTCCCGACCGGCCGTCGCGACCGGAACCGGCGCGACCTCGCGAGCCGCCTCGTCGATCGTCCTCATACGCGGCCATCAGGGATCCCTTCGTTGTGCCCGAAGCCGTCCGCGCCGTCCTCCAGGAGGGGCGAGATGAGCGGCAGCTCGTCGAGCGAGTTGATGCCGAGCTGCTGGAGCAGCAGGTCGGACGTGACGTAGTTGATGGCGCCCGTCTCGGCGTCGGTGAACGACTCCTCGATGAGCCCGCGGGCGACGAGGGTCCGGACGACGCCGTCGACGTTCACCGCGCGGATCGATGCGATCTGCGACCGGGTGATCGGCTGCTTGTAGGCGACGACCGCCAGGGTCTCGAGGGCCGCCTGGGAGAGCCGGGCCGGGCGTTCGGCCTCGACGAACTGCTCGACCACGTCGTCGAGCTCACGGCGCACGTAGAAGCGCCAGCCACCGCCGACCTCGCGGAGTTCGAAGCCCCGCCGCACGGTGCCGTCGACGCCGTCGAAGTCGGCCACGAGCCGCTCGATCGCCTGACGGACCGCGGGCACGGGTGCCCCGACCGCTGCCCCGAGCGACACCAGCGACTGCGGCTCGTCCGCGATCATGAGGATGGCCTCGAGCTGCCGGTCGACGGGCAGCTCCGTGCGGACGCCCTGCGCGGCGTGGAGCTCCTGCTCGACCGCGCGGGCGTCGGCGACCTCGTCCGCTCCCCCGGGTTCGGCGCTCGACGCGGCGGCGCGTGCGTCATCCGTCATAGTCGGCTCCCAGGTTGGCGAGGCTCTCGTCGGACCAGTCCTCGGCGGTCCACCGGAGTGTGAGCTCCCCCAGCGGTTCGAGCTGCTCGAACGAGATCGACGCGTTCCGGTACAGCTCCAGGATCGCCAGGAAGCGAGCCACCACGATACCCGTCTCGGTGACACCGGCGACCAGCTCGCGGAACGACACGTCCTCATCGGCACGGGTGCGGAGGATCGACACGACGATCGCCGCCTGCTCGCGGATGCTCACGAGCGGGGCGTGCAGGTGGTCGAGGCCGACGGTCGGGATCTCCCGCGGTGCGAAGGCGAGCATGGCGATCGCGGCGAAGTCCTGCACGGACAGCGTCCAGACCAGCTCCGGCGTCCGCGCGCGGAAGCGCTCCTCGAGCCGGACGCGACGGACGTGCCGGCGGGACTCCTGCTGCCACCGCTCCCCGAACCACTCGGCGGCCTGCTTGAACGCCCGGTACTGCAGGAGCCGGGCGAAGAGCAGGTCGCGGGCCTCGAGCAGTGCGACGTCCTCGGCGTCGACGAGCTCGCCCTGGGGCAGCAGCCCGGCGATCTTCAGGTCGAGCAGGGTCGCGGCGACGACGAGGAACTCGCTCGCCTCGTCGAGCTCGTCGGCGGACTCGGCCTGCCGGACGTACTGGATGAACTCGCCCGTCACGGCGCCGAGCGACACCTCGGTGATGTCGAGCTCGTGCTTCGTGATGAGCGAGAGCAGCAGGTCGAACGGGCCGTCGAAGTTGCTCAGCCGGACCCGGAACCCGGGCGCCGTCGTGGTGCCCGCGGGTGCGGACGCTGCGCCGGCGGCGTCGTCGGCACCGCTCGGCCGGGTCGGATCAGGCGACGGCGCCACGCTCGACGAGCTCCCTGGCGAGCGCCCGGTACGCGTGCGCCGCGGCGTGCTCCGGCGCCGTCTGCGTGATCGGTCGCGCCGAGACGGTGGCGTCCGGGAACTTCACCGTCCGGCCGATCACCGTGTCGAGCACGTGGTCGTCGAAGGTCTCCACGACGCGCTCCATGACCTCGCGCGAGTGCAGGGTCCGGGAGTCGTACATCGTCGCGAGGATGCCGTCGAGCCGCAGCGCCGGGTTGAGCCGGTCGCGCACCTTGTCGATCGTCTCGATGAGCAGCGCGACGCCGCGCAGCGCGAAGAACTCGCACTCGAGCGGGATGAGCACGCCGTGCGCCGCGGTCAGGGCGTTCACGGTGAGCAGTCCGAGGGACGGCTGGCAGTCGACGAGGATGAGGTCGTAGTCGTTCGACACCTTGCGGAGGACGCTCGCCAGGATCTGCTCGCGGGCGACCTCGTTGACCAGGTGGACCTCGGCCGCGGACAGGTCGATGTTGGCGGGGATGACGTCGAGCAGCGGCACGTTCGTCGGCTGGATGACCTCGCGCGGGTCCTTCACGGCGCCCATCAGCAGGTCGTAGACGGTGGGGATGTCGTGCGTGCGGACGCCGAGCCCGGCGGACAGGGCGCCCTGCGGGTCGAAGTCGACGGCGAGGACCTTGCGGCCGTACTCGGCGAGCGCGGCACCGAGGTTGATCGACGTCGTGGTCTTGCCGACGCCGCCCTTCTGGTTGCACAGCGCGATGATGCGAGCGGGCCCGTGGCCGTCGAGTTCCTCGGGCACGGGGAACTGCCGCACGGGCCGACCGGTGGGGCCGACCGGGGTCTCGTCGGTTCCGGGGGTGGTCGTCGGGTTCGTCCTCACCCGGTCATCGTACCGGCGTGCCGTCCGGGCCTCCGGCCGCACCGCCGCGCGGGCGGCCACGGCCTGTCACGGCTGCGGTCCGGAGCGGTGCCGTCGCGGACCGCAGCCTGTCCACCGGGCGTACGACGTGCCTCCCGCCTGGACCCGCCGTGGGTCAGGCCGGACGAAGCGCCACCCGCATGCTGTCCACGCGGTCCGCGATGACGGTGTCCGCCGTCCACCGCTGCTGCAGCCGACCGACCAGGGCCTGCACCGCCGCCTGGTCGAGCCCGGGGTGCAGGGCCAGACCGACCGTCAGCTCGGCACCCGCGAACCGTCCGAGCGGGTCGCCCGGGGACAGTTCGACCCGGGCGACCGCACGCTCGTCGGCGACGGAGCCGGCGAAGGCCCGCGCGACCTCCGGGTCCTCGAAGCACGGTGTCCACGGCAGGTCCTGACCGATCGCCCACACCGCGGGCCGCCGCAGCACGAACTCGGTCGGCGCCGTCGGGTCGAGGACCACGAGCTGGGTCTCCTCGCTCGCCGCGGCCATCGCGACGCGGCGAGCGTCGGCGGGCACGGGACGGGCGGTGGCGTCCCACGACCGCATCGCCTCGGCCGACGTGAACGCGGGCATGACGCTGCGGCCGTCGGGACCCGCGACCGTGACGATCGACAGCTCCTGGGTCTTGTCGACGAGCTTCCCGTCGGCGGTGTGGCCGACGTCGCCGGCCTCGGCGACGAGCGGGATGAGCAGCCGGGCGCCGCGCAGGGCGTCCACGACGGCCCGCTGCGACCCGCCCTGCTGCAGGGCGGCGACGGCGGCGACGACCGCCGGGTCCGCCAGCCCGTCGTCGTCCGCGAAGGCGTCGTCGTGCGCGTCGAAGGTACGACCCGCCCAGGGGTTGCCCGCCGAGTCCGCGGCCCCGCCCGGCGTGTGGGCGTCGTCGGTCGCGCCGGGCTCCGGAGCGTCGGGTCCGGTGCCGCGGCCGTTCGAGATGCCCGCCACGACGGCTACTCGGAGGCGATGTCGAGGGCGGCCGGCAGCGTGAACGCGCCGGAGTACAGGGCCTTGCCGATGATGGCGCCCTCGAGTCCGTGCGGCACGAGCTCCCGCAGCGCACGGAGGTCGTCGAGGGTCGAGATCCCACCCGAGGCGACGACGGGCTGATCGGTCCGGTCACAGACCGCGCGGAGCAGGTCGACGTTCGGCCCCTGCAGGGTGCCGTCCTTCGTGACGTCGGTGACGACGTAGCGCGCACACCCGGCGGCTTCGAGTCGGTCGAGCACCTCCCACAGGTCGCCGGCGTCCTCGGTCCAGCCCCGGCTCGCCAGGGTGGTCCCCCGGACGTCGAGGCCGACGGCGATCTGCTCGCCGTACTCGCCGATCACCCGCGCCGCCCACTCCGGCTTCTCGAGTGCCGCCGTGCCGAGGTTCACGCGGGCCGCACCCGTCGCCAGCGCCGCCTCGAGCGACGCGTCGTCGCGGATGCCGCCGGACAGCTCGACCGAGACGCCCTCGACCTCGTGGATCGCCTTCGCGATCACCCTGCGGTTGTCGCCGCGGCCGAACGCCGCGTCGAGGTCGACGAGGTGGATCCACTCCGCTCCCTGGTCACGCCAGGTCCGGGCGGCGGCGACCGGGTCGCCGTACGAGGTCTCGCTGCCGGCCTCACCCTGCGTGAGGCGGACCGCCTGACCGTCGACCACGTCGACGGCGGGCAGCAGGACGAGGGGCGGGGTCGCGGTGAGATCGGTCATGGTCCTGTCGGTTCTCGGGGTGGTTCGGGCGGCCGGGAGGCGCGGTGTCGGGCACCACGGGTCCGGTGCGTCGGACGCGGTGCCGGTCCGACTCCCGTCGTGGGACGGGTCGTTCCGGACGGAGGCGGTCTCAGAGCGAGTCGACCCAGTTGCGGAGCAGCCGGATACCCGGCTCCCCCGACTTCTCCGGGTGGAACTGCGTGGCGGTGAGCGGACCGTTCTCCACGGCGGCGACGAAGCGCTGCCCGTGCTCGGCCCACGTCAGCCGCGGCGCACGGAACGGGCCGTAGGCGTCGAGCGGGAAGTCGGTCACACCGTACGAGTGCACGAAGTAGAAGCGCTCGTCGTGCAGGCCGTCGAACAGCACCGAGTCCTCGGGGGCCTCGACCGTGTTCCAGCCCATGTGCGGCAGGACCTCGGCCTCGATCTCCTCGACGGTGCCGGGCCACTGACCCAGGCCCTCGACGTCCGCCCCCCGCTCGACACCGCGGGCGAACATGACCTGCATGCCGACGCAGATGCCGAGCACCGGGCGGCCACCGGCGAGGCGGTGGTCGACGATCTCGCCGCCGCGGACCCCTTCGAGCTGGTCGACCACCGCGGCGAACGCGCCGACGCCCGGCACGAGCAGGCCGTCGGCGCGGAGCGCGGCCTGCTTGTCGGCAGTGAGCGTCACCTCGGCGCCGGCGCGCTCCAGCGCCTTGGCCGCGGAGTGGACGTTGCCCGATCCGTAGTCGAGGACGACGACGTTCGGCTTGGCGGTCACAGTTTCCCCTTCGTGGACGGGATGCCGTCGACCCGGGCGTCGAGTTCGACGGCGCGGCGCATCGCGCGGGCGAAGGCCTTGAACTCGGCCTCGGCGATGTGGTGCGGGTCACGGCCGCCGAGCACGCGGACGTGCACGGTGATGCCGGCGTTGAACGTGATGGCCTCGAACACGTGGCGGACCATCGAACCGGTGAAGTGCCCGCCGATGCGGTGGAACTCGAACCCGTCGGGCTCGCCGGAGTGCACGAGGAACGGGCGACCGGACACGTCGACCACGGCCTGCGCCAGGGCCTCGTCGAGCGGCACGAGCGCGTCGCCGTAGCGGCCGATGCCGGCGCGGTCGCCGAGGGCCTGCTTCAGGGCCTGTCCGAGCACGATGCCGGTGTCCTCGACGGTGTGGTGCACGTCGATGTCGGTGTCACCCGTCGAGCGCACGCGCAGGTCGATCAGGGAGTGCTTGCTGAACGCGGTCAGCATGTGGTCGAAGAACGGCACGCTCGTCGAGATGTCGGACGAGCCGGTGCCGTCCAGGTCGAGCGAGAGCTCGATGCTCGACTCGCTCGTGCTCCGGCTGATCGAGGCGGTACGGGCGGTCATGCGTCAACCCTAACCGGCGGCTGCACGGCGGCCACGCGGCGCATGGCGTCGAGGAACGCGCTGGTCTCCTCCTCGGTGCCGGCGCTCACCCGCAGGTGGTTCGGGATGCCGAGGTCGCGCACGATGACGTCCTGCTCGAGCAGCGCCTCGAACGCGGCGTGCGGGTCCGCGACGCCACCGAAGAGCACGAAGTTCGACCACGTCTCGTACGTCCGGTAGCCCATCTCGCGCAGCTCCGTCACCATGCGGTCACGCTGCCGCTTGATGTCGTCCACCATCGCGAGCATCGCCGGGGCGTGCCGGAGCGCGGCGATCGCGGCCGCCTGGGTCAGCGCGGACAGGTGGTACGGCAGGCGCACCAGTCGGAGTGCGTCGACCACCGCCGCGTCGGCCGCGAGGTACCCGACGCGAGCACCGGCGAACGCGAAGGCCTTGCTCATCGTGCGCGAGACCACGAGGCGCGGGCGCCCCGGCAGGAGCGTGATGGCGCTCGGGGCGTCGGTGGGCATGAACTCCGCGTACGCCTCGTCGACCATGACGATGCCGTCCGTCGCGTCGTACGCGGCACGGATCGTGTCGATGTCGAGCGGGGTGCCCGTGGGGTTGTTGGGCCCACACAGGAAGACGATGTCCGGCTGGTGCTCGCGGATCGCGGCCACGACGGTCTCCGGTGTGATCCGAAACTCGTCGTCACGCTGCGCGGGGATCCACCGGGTTCCGGTGCCGGCCGCGAGGATCGAGTGCATCGAGTAGGTGGGAGGGAACCCGAGCACCGACCGTCCCGGGCCCCCGAACGCCTGGAGGAGCTGCTGCAGCACCTCGTTCGAGCCGTTCGCCGCCCACAGCTGGTCCGGCGTCAGCTGCTGGTCCGAGGACAGCCCGCCGTTCAAGTAGCGGGTGAGCGATTCCCGGAGCTCGGTGAACTCGCGGTCCGGGTAGCGGTTGACGGTCGTCAGGGCGGTGCGGATCGAGCCCACGATGTCCTCGGCGACGTCCTCGGGCACGGGATGCGTGTTCTCGTTGACGTTGAGCTGCACGCGCACGTGCTTCTGCGGGGCGCCGTACGGGCTCTGCCCGCGGAGGTCGTCGCGGATCGGGAGGTCTTCGAGCGTGGTTGCCACCGATCCATCGTAGGCCGCGCCCATTGGGCAACGACCGGCCGTCCGGACGGTGACGGGGCCTGGGTCCGAGCACGGGCCAGGCCACGGCCGATGTCGCCGTCCAGGTGTCCCGGTCGGGCTCAGCCGCCCGCGTCTCCGAACGACCGGGTCAGTTCCCCGCGGTGTACTTGGCCGGGATGGCGATCTGCTCGCCCGCCTGCAGCGTCGACCCCTCGAGCGCGTTGAGGCTCACGACGTCCTGCACGAAGTCGCGCGGATCGGCCTGCGGTGCCGTCTCCTCCGCCAGCTGCCACAGCGTCTCGCCGGGCTCGACGGTGACCGTCTGGAAATGCACGGGTGCTCCGGCGCGGGAGGAGTCGCCGGCTGAGGCCTGGCCCCCGTTCAGTACGGACAGGGCGACGATCAGGAAGACCGGGAGTGCGGCGAGCGTCGTCAGGACGATCCGACCGCGGCGCGTGATGCGCAGGCGCGTACGGACGGCGGGGGTCGCGGAGCGCTGCTGGTCAGCGATGGCGATGGTGCTCATGTCGTTCTTGCCTTCCCGTTCGGAGGAACCGAAGTCGTGTACCGAACATAGTTTCGAATGCGGGCCCACACAAGTCTCAGGAAGAGATTCGAGTGGGATTTTTTCGCCGACACGCTCGAACAGGTGTTTGTCCGGCCTGGAGTGGTCGGATACTGTTTCGATCGACTGGGACGAGTCAAGCGGGGACCACCGACATTCCCGCCCGACCGCCCGGCATCGACGAAGGGCGAGACGACGTGGCGGACGAACTGCGGGTCCAGAAGCCGTTGACGGCGAAGCAGCAGGCGATCCTCGACGCGATCCGAGCGTCGATCGCCAGCCGGGGTTACCCGCCGAGCATGCGCGAGATCGGCGACGCGGCCGGCCTCTCGTCACTGTCGAGCGTCTCCCACCAGCTCGGTCAGCTCGAGCTCGGCGGCTGGATCCGACGCGACCCGAACCGCCCTCGGGCCCTCGAGGTCCTGGTCGACGAGCCCACGCCCGACGTCGAGACCCCCGACGTCGACGCCACGACCCTCGTGCCGCTCGTCGGGCGCATCGCCGCGGGCGTGCCGATCACGGCGGAGCAGCACGTCGACGAGATCGTGCCGCTCCCCCGCCAGCTCGTCGGCACGGGTGACCTCTTCATGCTCAAGGTCGTCGGGGAGTCGATGATCGACGCCGCGATCTGCGACGGCGACTGGGTGGTCGTCCGCGCGCAGCAGACCGCCGACAACGGTGACATCGTCGCTGCGATGCTCGACGAGGAGGCGACCGTCAAGGTGTTCCGGCAGCGCGACGGCCACACGTGGCTGCTGCCGCGGAACTCGGCGTTCGAGCCGATCCTCGGCGACGCAGCCACGGTGCTCGGCAAGGTGGTCGCGGTCCTCCGCTCCGTCTGACCCCGCGCTCGCTCGCGGGACGCAGCCCACGACGAACGGGAGGCGCGGTGCCAGCTGGCACCGCGCCTCCCGTTCCGTACCGGTGTGGGTCCCGGGACTAGGCCGACACGGCGGGCGCGACCACGTACGGGTCGAGCTCGGCGACCTGGCGCTGGAAGACCCGCACCTGCAGGCGTGTGCCGTCCTCGACGTAGTCCGTCGACTCGACCGCACCCGCGTCGTGCAGCGACGACACGAGGTCACCGCGGTCGTACGGCACGACCAGGGTGAGCGACACGTCGGGCTCCGGCAGGCGGTCCTCGATGGCGGCGAGGAGCTCGGAGATCCCCTCGCCGGTCCGCGCGGAGACGAACACCGCGTCCGGCACGAGCCCGACCAGCACGAGCCGCTGCGACTCGTCGATGAGGTCCGCCTTGTTGAAGGCGACGATCTCCGGGATGTCCCGCGCCCCGACGTCCCCGATCACGTCGCGGACGGTGGCGAGCTGCGCTGCCGGGTCCGGGTGCGACGCGTCGACGACGTGCACGATGACGTCGGACTCGCCGACCTCCTCGAGCGTGGAGCGGAACGCCTCGACCAGCTGGTGCGGAAGGTTCCGCACGAAGCCGACCGTGTCGGCGAAGGTGTACTCGCGGCCCTTGCTCGTCTCGGTCCGGCGGACCGTGGCGTCCAGCGTCGCGAACAGCTGGTTCTGCACGAGGACGCCGGCGCTGGTGAGCCGGTTGAGGAGCGAGGACTTGCCCGCGTTGGTGTAGCCGGCGATCGCGACGCTCGGCACGTCGTTGCGGTGCCGGTCGGCGCGCTTCGCCTCACGCGCGGGACGGAACCCGGCGATCTGGCGGCGGAGCTTCGCCATGCGGGTGTGGATGCGGCGACGATCGAGCTCGATCTTCGTCTCACCGGGACCACGCGATCCCATGCCCGCGCCGCCGGAGACCTGACCACCGGCCTGGCGGGACATCGACTCACCCCAACCACGAAGGCGCGGGAGCAGGTACTCGAGCTGCGCGAGCTCCACCTGCGCCTTGCCCTCGCGGCTCTTGGCGTGCTGGCTGAAGATGTCGAGGATGACCGCGGTCCGGTCGATCACCTTCACCTTCACGACGTCCTCGAGCGCACGACGCTGCGACGGTGCGAGCTCGGTGTCGGCGATCACGGTGTCGGCGCCGGTGGCCTTGACGACCATCGCCAGTTCCTCGGCCTTCCCCTTGCCGAGGTAGGTCGACGGGTCGGGGTTCGGCCGCCGCTGCAGGAGCCCGTCGAGCACCACGGCACCCGCGGTCTCGGCGAGGGCCGCGAGCTCGCGGAGGGAGTTCTCGGCGTCCTGGGCGTCGCCCTGCGGGTACACGCCGATGAGGACGACCTGCTCGAGCCGGAGCTGCCGGTACTCGACCTCGGTGACGTCCTCGAGCTCGGTGGAGAGACCGGTGACGCGGCGCAGGGCTGCGCGGTCCTCGCGGTCGTACTGGTCGCCGTCGCCGGACCAGCCGTGATCGTCGACCGATCGGGTCTGGATCGCCTGTGCGGGGGCGAAGATCGCCGACGACGCCTTGGTGTCGGCGTTGCGGAGGACGCGTTCCACGACACCTTCGGCGCTGTCGTCGGATCGTCCGTCGTTCATGGTGGTTTCCGTCATCTTCTCCACAGGGTACCGCCGCCACGCCCGGGACACACGGGGTCGACGGTACGGTTCTTCCATGGCGAACGACCACTACTTCTCCGCCAGTCCGTCGTCGGAGATCCGTGAGCGCCAGGTGCACGTCACGCTCGCCGGTCGGCCACTCACCCTGTCGACCGCGGCCGGGGTCTTCAGCCCGGACGGCGTCGACCGCGGCACGAAGGTGCTGCTCGGTTCCGTGCCGCCGCCCGCGCCGGAGGGCGCGCTGCTCGACGTCGGATGCGGCTGGGGGCCGATCGCGATCACGATGGCACTGGAGTCGCCGGACGCGCAGGTGTGGGGCGTGGACGTCAACGAGCGGGTGCTCGGCCTCGCTCAGCGGAACGCGGTCGCCGCCGGACTGACCAACGTCAGGGTCGGGCTGCCCGACGACGTGCCGGCGGACCTGCGCTTCCGCACCATCTGGTCGAACCCGCCGATCCGTGTCGGCAAGGACGAACTGCACGCGATCCTGCTCACGTGGCTCCCCCGGCTCGAGGTCGGCGGCGACGCGTGGCTCGTGGTCTTGAAGGACCTCGGCGGCGACTCGCTGCAGCGGTGGCTCCGGGACGCGCTCGGCCACCGCTACGAGGTCTCGCGGGCATCGACCGACAAGGGGTTCCGGGTCATCCGGGTGCACCGCACCGCGGAGTAGGGGGCGTGGGACGAGTGTGACGCCGTCGTCCGTGCGAGACGCCGTCGTCCGTGCGAGACGCCGTCGTCCGTGCGAGACGCCTGCATGCACGCGAGACGCCGTCGCTCCTCGCGGCGTCTCGGTCGAGCCGCCGCGTCTCGGCTCGACGCCGGCGTACCGCTCGTGCACCACCCGGGCGGGAGCACCGCGCCCGTCTGCGTCAGACCGTCAGGTCTCCCGAGAACACCAGCTCCGCCGGCCCCGCGAGCGCCACGTGCTCGCCGTCCTCCGCCGCGAACATCCGCACCGTGACGACACCGCCCGGCACGCGCACGCGCCAGGTGTCCGGTGCCGACGGCCCCGCCCAGTACCGCGTCGCCAGGGCTGCCGCCACCGCGCCCGTCCCGCAGGACAGCGTCTCGCCGCTCCCCCGCTCGTGCACGCGCATCGTGATCTCACCGACGCCGTCCTTGACCAGCGGGTCGCCCGGGAGCACGAACTCCACGTTCGCCCCCGCCGCCGGCACCGGGTCGAGCACCGGGACGTACGTCAGGTCCAGCTCCGCGAGCTCGTCCTCGGTCGCCACGGCGACGACGACGTGCGGGTTCCCGACGTCGATGCCGAGGCCCGGTCGTGCGCCGTCGAGTTCCTTCGCCCGCACGGTCACGTCGTTCGCCCCGCCGCCCTCGATGCCGAGGCCCCAGCGCCCGAGGTCCGCGGAGAACCCGTTCGTCGTCCGCTGCACGTCGACCAGGCCCTTGCGGCTGCCGACGGTGAGCGTCTCGCCCGGCGCGAGGTCGACGAGCCCCGACTCGGTCAGGTACCGGGCGAAGACCCGGATGCCGTTGCCGCACATCTCGGCGACCGAACCGTCGGCGTTGTGGTAGTCCATGAACCACGTCGCGGCGGGCTCCACCGCGACGAGCGCACGCCCTTCGGGGAGCGCGTCCGACCGCACGGCGCGGATCACGCCGTCCGCACCGACGCCGAACCGCCGGTCCGCGATCGCCCGGATGCGCTCCGGCGTCAGGTCGACCGTCGCGTCGGGGTCGGCGAACAGGACGAAGTCGTTGCCCGTCCCCTGGCCCTTCGTGAAGTGCAGCTCGGTCACGGCACGATCCTACGGGCCACTGCCCGCAGCCCCGCGACATCGGTCCCGGTGACGTCGAGCACCTCGGCGTCGTAGCGCTTGAACCACGACACCTGCCGCCGGGCGTACTTGCGGGTCGCGACGGCGGTCGCTTCGACCGCTTGGTCGGAGGTCGACCGTCCGTGCAGGACGTCGAGTGCCTGCGAGTACCCGATGGCGGCACGGGCGGTCCGCCCCTGCTCCAGCCCGGCGGCACGGAGTGCGTCGACCTCGTCGACGAGCCCGGCACGGAACATCCGCGCGGCCCGTGCGTGCAGGGACTCGACGAGTTCGCCCCGCTCGCGGTGCAGGCGCAGCACGCGCGCGGACCGCCACGCCCGCGGCACGGACGGGAGGCGCGGGGTCACGGCCTCGGACCGGCTCGCGATCTCGACGGCACGGATCAGGCGTCGCGGGTTGCGCGCGTCGACGGCGGCGGCGGCGGCCGGGTCGAGGGCGCGCAGTCGCGCCAACAGGACGCCCGGTCCGTGCTCCGCGTGCTCCTGTTCGAGTTCCGCCCGGAGCGCGGGGTCGGTGCCGGGGAACGCGAGGTCGAACAGCACGGACGACACGTACAGGCCGCTGCCGCCGACGAGCACCGCCGTCCCACCCGCAGCGGTGATCCGGTCGACGTCGGCCCGGGCGTCCCGCTGGTAGGCGGCGACGCTCGCCTCGTCCGTGACCTCGAGCACGTCGAGCTGGTGGTGCGGGACACCACGGCGTTCCGCCTCGGACAGCTTCGCGGTCCCGATGTCCATGCCCCGGTACAGCTGCATCGCGTCGGCGTTGACGATCTCCGCCGGACGCCCGGTCGCCCGCAGCCGCTCGGCGATCGTCAGCGCGAGCTCGGACTTGCCGGTGCCGGTCGCTCCGACGACCGCGACGAGGTCCGGACAGCCCGCGTCGACGGCGCCGTCACCCTGGACGCGCTGGCCGTCCAGGCCATCCAGGCCGTCCTGGCCGCGCTGGCCCGCTCCCGGCGCGTCAGCGGCCGACACGGAGGCCCGGCAGCCCGAGCGACACCGGACGCGGCCCCGCTCCCGGTGCGGCCGGGGTGGGCACGCCGCAGCTCTCCGCCTGCGCACGGTCCCAGGCGTCCCCGGCACGGGTGCGCCGGATGCGCAGCGGTCCCTCACCGTCCGCGATGAGGAAGTGCGCCGCTGCCCGGGTGACCTCCACGGTCACGACGTCACCGGGACGCGGGACGTCGGACCCCTCCGGGACGGCGAAGTGCACGAGCCGAGCGTCCTCAGCCCGGCCCGACAGGCGGTGGGTGGTCTCGTCCTTCCTGCCCTCGCCCGTGGCGACGAGCACCTCGACGGTGCGACCGACCTGCTTCGCGTGCTCCTCGGCGGTGATGCGGTCCTGCAGCGCGATGAGCCGGTCGTAGCGCTCCTGCACGACCGCCTTCGGCAGCTGGTCGGGCATGGTCGCCGCGCGTGTGCCCGGGCGGATCGAGTACTGGAACGTGAACGCGGAGGCGAACCGGGACTGCTCGACGACGCGCAGGGTGTCCTCGAAGTCCTCGTCGGTCTCACCGGGGAACCCGACGATGATGTCGGTCGAGATCGCGGCGTGCGGGATCTTCGCGCGGACGCGGTCGAGGATCCCCAGGAACCGCTCGCTGCGGTAGCTCCGGCGCATGGCCTTCAGCACGCGGTCCGACCCCGACTGCAGTGGCATGTGCAGCTGGGGCATGACGTTCGGGGTCTCGGCCATGGCGTCGATCACGTCGTCGGTGAAGGCGGCGGGGTGCGGGCTGGTGAAGCGGACGCGCTCGAGGCCCTCGATCTGTCCGGCCGCGCGCAGCAGCTTGCCGAACGCCTGGCGGTCACCGAACTCGACGCCGTACGAGTTGACGTTCTGCCCGAGGAGCGTGACCTCGATCGCGCCGTCGTCGACCAGCGCCTGGATCTCGGCGAGCACGTCGCCCGGACGGCGGTCCTTCTCCTTGCCGCGGAGCGACGGCACGATGCAGAAGGTGCAGGTGTTGTTGCACCCGACGGAGATCGACACCCATCCGCTGTGCGTCGAGTCGCGCTTCGTCGGCAGCGTCGACGGGAACACGTCGAGCGCCTCGAGGATCTCGATCTGCGCCTCGTCGTTGTGCCGGGCACGCTCGAGCAGCGTCGGCAGCGACGCCATGTTGTGCGTCCCGAACACCACGTCGACCCACGGCGCCTTCTCGAGGATGACGTTCTTGTCCTTCTGCGCCAGGCAGCCGCCGACGGCGATCTGCATGCCGGGGTGCTGGCGCTTCACGCCGGCCAGGTGCCCGAGGTTGCCGTAGAGGCGGTTGTCCGCGTTCTCGCGCACCGCACACGTGTTGATCACGACGACGTCGGCCTGCTCGCCGTCCGCCGAGACGTACCCGGCGGCCTGGAGCGATCCGCTCAGCCGTTCGGAGTCGTGGACGTTCATCTGGCACCCGTAGGTGCGGACCTCGTAGGTGCGGGGGCGGGCTGCGACGGTGGCCATGGTCGTCCCAGTGTAGGTCGGCCGCGGCCACCGTCGGCGCTACTCGAACCGGACGGTGCCCCCGCCGGACGGCGACCGGCGGGGCGGCGCGTCGAGCGCACGTTGCACGGCGACCCGCACCACTCCGGAGCCGTAGCCCTTACGCATGAGGAAGCCGCTGAGCCGACGCTCGGCCGTCTCACGGTCGAGGCCCCGGAGCTGCCGAGCACGCTTCTCGGCGAGCTCGATCGCACGGACGAACTCGTCGTCGGCGTCGTCCGCCGCAGCCTCGAGCGCAGCGTCGATCGCCGCCTGGTCGATGCCCCGGCGGCGCAGCTCGGCCACGACGCCCTGGCGCCCGAGCCCCTTGCGCTCGTGCAGCCGGTCCACCAGGTCCGTGGCGAGGGCGACGTCGTCCAGCAGACCGACCCGCACCAGGCGGGCGACCTCGTGCTCGACGACCTCCGCGTCGAGCTCCTGCTTCGTCAACAGCTGGCGCATCTCCGACTCGCTCACGCCCTTGCGTCCGAGCGCACGCATGCTGACCCGCTCGGCATCGGCGCGCTGCTCGTCGAGCGGACGCGGCGCCTCGGCCGGATCGATCTCGTCGCCGCTGGCGATGGCGAACACCGACGCGCTCGTCGCGTCGGCCGTCTCGGCGTCGTACCCGCGCTGTTCGGCCCGCACACTCCGACCCGAGCCGTCACCGACGACCGGTGAGAGCCACTCGGCCTGCGCTTGCGCCCCACGGAGCGGGATCGCGGCAGACGACGCGCCCGCCGCATCGTCCCCGTCCCGCGTCGACCACGCGCCCTCGTCGACGCCCGAGCGCGGGCCGACGTCGGGCGCCCCGGCGTCCGTGGGCTGCGATGCGTCCGTGAACTGCCCGGCGTCCGTGGACTGCCCGGCGTCCGTGGGCTGCCCGGCGCCCGTGGACTGCGCTGCGTCTGTGGGCTGCGCTGTGTCCGTGAGCTGCTGCGGCCCGAGGTCGGGGACCCGCTCGGACGTGCGTCGACCACGACGGGACCGCGCACCGAACAGGTCGGTGACCGGCGCGAGGCCCTCGTCGTGGTCGTGTGCGTCCGTCACGCGCCCTTGCGCTCCGCGAGCTTCGGCGCGATCGAGTCGACCGGGGCGTCCGCTGCGTCGGCCTTGGCACCGCCGACACCGAGCTTCGCGAGGATCTTGCCCTCGATCTCCGCCGCGATGTCCGGGTTCTGGATGAGGAAGGAGCGCGAGTTCTCCTTGCCCTGCCCGAGCTGGTCGCCGTCGTACGTGTACCAGGCACCCGACTTCTTGACGATGCCGTGGTCGACGCCGAAGTCGAGCAGCGAACCCTCTCGCGAGATGCCCGTGCCGTACAGGATGTCGAACTCGGCCTGCTTGAAGGGCGGAGCCATCTTGTTCTTCACGACCTTGACGCGCGTGCGGTTGCCGACGGCGTCGGTGCCGCTCTTCAGCGTCTCGATGCGGCGGATGTCGAGGCGGACCGAGGCGTAGAACTTCAGCGCCTTACCACCCGCGGTGGTCTCCGGGCTCCCGAAGAAGACACCGATCTTCTCGCGCAGCTGGTTGATGAAGATCATCGTCGTCTGCGTCTGGTTCAGCCCACCGGCGAGCTTGCGCAGCGCCTGCGACATGAGGCGGGCCTGGAGACCCACGTGGGAGTCACCCATCTCGCCCTCGATCTCTGCGCGGGGCACGAGGGCCGCGACCGAGTCGACGATGATCAGGTCGATCGAGCCCGAGCGGACGAGCATGTCGGCGATCTCGAGCGCCTGCTCACCGGTGTCGGGCTGCGACACGAGCAGGGCGTCGATGTCGACGCCGAGCTTCTTTGCGTACTCCGGGTCGAGCGCGTGCTCCGCGTCGATGAAGGCCGCGATCCCGCCGGCGCGCTGGGCGTTGGCGATGGCGTGCAGCGTCAGCGTCGTCTTACCCGACGACTCCGGGCCGTAGATCTCGATGATGCGGCCACGCGGGAGCCCGCCGATGCCGAGCGCGACGTCGAGGGCGACCGAACCGGTCGGGATGGTGGCGACGGGCGCGCGCTCATCCGAGCCGAGGCGCATGACCGTGCCCTTGCCGAACTGCCGGTCGATCTGGGCGAGTGCGGTCTCGAGGGCCTTCTCGCGGTCTGCGGATGATGGCATGGGGTGCTCCTTCGTGCTCGGTGTCGGCCGCCTGTAGGCTGTCGCGTCCACCCCAGCCGGTGGTGCAGGGCTGGTGCTCGGCGACAAGGCTTCGGGCTGTTCCCGATGGCTTCGAACCTAGGGCGGGCCACCGACATCACTGCCCGCGACCGCGCGATCTGTGGACGAAGGTCCGGACAGCGCCGTTGTGCAGGAACCTAGCACCGATCGAACACGCGTTCGAGCGACACGCCGAACAGAGTTTCGGGTGCCGCTGTGCCCGGGGACGCTCAGTCCCGCGGCTCCGCGAGGCCCTTGCCGTGGCGCTTCTCGAGCGGGACGTCCTGCGAGTCGCAGAGCGCCTGCCAGACGCGACGCGCGTCGATCCCCGCCTCGAGGGCGTCCGCCGCGGACCGTCCGCCGAGCTCCTCGAGCACGACGTCGCGCGACACCACGGCACCGTACGCCTCGCCGAACACCTGGTCCACCGCTCGCCAGAACTCACTCACGCGCATCTGACCAGGGTAACGACGAACGCCCCCGCCGGCGGACCGGCGAGGGCGTTCGTGGTGGTGGTGCGTCAGCGCACCGCGAGGTCGTTGTCGAACTCGGCGACGAGGTCGTCGGGCAGCGTGTCGGGAACGGGGGTGAGTCCCTCCACGACCGCGAGACGGTCTCCGACCTCGCGCATGATGGTCGAGATCGGGGTGTCGAGGGCGTCGGCCACCGAAGCGAGGATCTCGGAGCTGGCCTCCTTCTGGCCGCGCTCCACCTCGCTCAGGTACCCGAGAGCCACACTGGCCTTGGACGCGACCTGACGGAGGGTCCGGCCCTTCTGCAAGCGGAAGTCTCGCAGGACATCGCCGATCTCCTGACGAACGAGAACCATGGGGACTCCTCCTCTCTGTCGTCTCCGCGCCCGCCTGGTCCTGGTGACCGTGGTCGGGTTCAGCAACAGTAGCGTTGCCGTTCGCAGCATGCTAACCACGCTGGCTGCCGTACTGCTGGAGATTGCGTGGGATGTAACCCAGTGGCAACAGGGCCTATTCCCCGGTGCGGATCCTGGTCGACATCCGTGCCAGGAGTTCGGAGACGGTGGCGTGACGGATTGCATCGCGGTCCCCGTCGAGGTGCAGCTCGACCGCATCGACGCGTTCCGCGGATGCGATGCCGACGAAGACGGTGCCGACGGGCTTGCCGTCCTGCGGGTCGGGTCCGGCGACGCCGGTCGTGCTGATGCCCCAGGTCGCGGGTTCGCCGTCCACCGCCAGCGCGGTCCGGACACCGGACGCCATCTGCCGCGCGACCTCCGGGTCGACCGCGCCCTCGGTCGCGAGCAGCTCGGGGTCCACCCCGAGCAGGGAGGTCTTGACGGGCGTCGCGTAGGCCACGACGCCGCCGCGGACGACGGCGCTCGCACCCGCCACGTCGACGAGCGTCGCCACCACCAGCCCGCCGGTCAGCGACTCCGCCACCGCAACCGTCTCCCCGCGGGCGGTGAGCTCCGCGATCAGTCCGGGGGCGACGGGCACCACGGCACCACCGCCGGGAGGCGCGGTGTCGGTCGGTCCGTCAGGCTGGGTCACGCCGTGGTGCGGTTGTGCTTCCATGCCTGCCACAGGTAGTCGGCGCCGCTGAGCACGGTCGCAGCCAGCGCCGCGGTCATGAGGACGCCGTTCACCCAGTGCGCGAGGTCACCGACGACGTTCCACCACGGGAACAGCGCGAGCGTGATCGCGACGGCCTGCAGCACGGTCTTGATCTTGCCGCCACGGCTGGCCGGGATCACCCGGTCCGACAGCACCGCGAAGCGGAACACGGTGATGCCGATCTCGCGCAGCATGATGAGCACCGTGACGATCCAGGGCAGTTCGCCGAGGATCGACAGCGCGACGAGGGCACCGCCGATGAGCACCTTGTCCGCGATCGGGTCGACGAGCTTCCCGAAGTCGGTGACCAGGTTCTGCCGTCGGGCGATGATGCCGTCCGCACTGTCGGTGACGATGGCCACGACGAAGACGACGGCCGCCCAGACGCGCAGCGACGTGTCCTGCCCGCCGTCGGCGAGCAGCATGACGAAGAACAGCGGCGCCATGAGGATGCGCACCACGGTGATGATGTTGGCGACGTTCGCGGTCGATGCCGGGCCGTCCCCCTTGCGGAGCAGCCGTCCGCGCCAGGGGAAGCGCGCTCCGTGTGTGGTCTCCGAGCTGGTCATGTCGCTCACTCCCTGCCCGTCAGTCCCCACGCGTCCTCGTCCGGTCCGTCGTCCTCGACCTCAGGGTACCCGCGGGTCATGTCCGCCACCGGGTCCGAGCCGTACCGGTCGTCGTCCGCGCCGCCCGAGGCGGCCGTCGGCGAGCCGGCGCCGGCCCCGTCGACCGGAAGTGCCCCTCCGGGCTGGGCCGAGGATGCCGGGCCCGCAGGTCCGGGGCCACCCGGCGCCGGCGCCGGCGCCGGCGCCGGCGCCGGCGGCTCCTCACCCCGGAGCTTCGCGAGCACGCCGGGCAGCTGGTCCGGCGTGACGAGCACGTCGCGCGCCTTCGAGCCCTCCGAGGGACCGACGATGTCGCGCGACTCCATGAGGTCCATCAGGCGGCCGGCCTTCGCGAAGCCGACGCGGAGCTTGCGCTGCAGCATCGACGTCGAGCCGAACTGCGTCGACACGACCTGCTCGACGGCAGCGAGCAGCAGCTCGAGGTCGTCACCGATGTCCGCGTCGATCTCCTTGCGCTCGACCACGGCCTGGACGTCCTGCCGGTACTCGGGGCGGGCCTGGCGCGTGACGTGCGCGACGACCTCGGCGACCTCGCTCTCCTGCACCCAGGCACCCTGCACGCGGACGGCCTTCGAGGAGCCCATCGGCAGGAACAGACCGTCGCCCTGGCCGATGAGCTTGTCGGCGCCCGGCTGGTCGAGGATGACGCGGGAGTCGGTGACGCTGGTGACCGCGAACGCCACGCGGGACGGCACGTTGGCCTTGATCAGCCCCGTGATGACGTCCACCGACGGTCGCTGGGTCGCGAGCACGAGGTGGATGCCGGCGGCTCGGGCGAGCTGGGTGATGCGGACGATCGACTCCTCGACGTCGCGCGGGGCGACGAGCATGAGGTCCGCGAGCTCGTCGACGACGACGAGCAGGTACGGGTACGGCTTGAGCTTCCGCTCGCTGCCGGCGGGCAGGACGATCTCGTCGTTCCGGACGGCCTTGTTGAAGTCGTCGACGTGGCGGAACCCGAACGACGCCAGGTCGTCGTACCGCATGTCCATCTCCTTCACGACCCACTGCAGCGCCTCTGCGGCCTTCTTCGGGTTCGTGATGATGGGGGTGATGAGGTGCGGGACGCCGGCGTAGATCGAGAGCTCGACGCGCTTCGGGTCGACCAGGACCATACGGACCTCGGACGGCTTCGCGCGCATGAGCAGGGACGTGATCATCGAGTTGATGAACACCGACTTGCCCGAGCCGGTGGAGCCGGCGACGAGCAGGTGCGGCATCTTCGCGAGGTTCGCGACGACGAAGCCGCCCTCGACGTCCTTGCCGACGCCGATGGTCATCGGGTGCTTCGACTTGGTGGCCGCGCCGGAGCGCAGGACGTCGCCGAGCGAGACGATCTCGCGGTCGGTGTTCGGGATCTCGACGCCGATGGCGCTCTTCCCCGGGATCGGCGACAGGATGCGGACCTCGTTCGACGCGACCGCGTACGACAGGTTCTTCGACAGCGCCGTGACGCGCTCGACCTTGACGCCGGGGCCGAGCTCGATCTCGTACCGCGTGACCGTCGGGCCACGGGAGAAGCCGGTCACCTTCGCGTCGACCTTGAACTCGGTCAGCACGCCCGTGATCGCGGCGACGATGTCGTCGTTCGCCTGGCTGCGGGCCACCGACGGCGTGCCGGCGCTCAGCGTTGACGCCGCGGGCAGACGGTACGGCGCGGACGGGTCCTCGTCGGCGGCGGTCGCCGCGGGCAGCCCCTCGTCGACCGCGTCGGGGGCGGACCCCGGCGCGGACGGCGACACCACGGGCGAGACGCCCGCATCGGGACGAGCGACGGCGGCGGGCTGCTCCGGCACGGCGGTGCCGAAGTCACGCAGTGCCTGCTCGGCGACGGCCAGGTCGTGCTCGACCTCCTGCTCCCCGTGCACGTCGGCGCCGGCGGCGGCCTGCTCGAGCGAGTCGTTGAGGTTGACCGAGGCGGGCTCGGCCGGCGTGTGGTCGACGAGGCCGGCCGCCGCGCCCGCGCTCGGGTCCGTCGCGGGGGCAGCTGCACCCGTGCCCGGCACGGTCTGGGTGGCTGGGGCGGGCAGGACCGGGCTGTCGTAGGCCGGGTCCTCTTCGCGTCCGGTCTTGTTCCGGCGCCACCAGGGTGTGGTCGACCCGTCGGCGTCCCCGGCGTCCGGGCCCTGCTCGTCGTCGAACCCGAGGTCCTCGAAGAGCGGGAAGTCCGTCTGCTGCCGCTTCGAGCCGCGGGCACGTGCCGCGGGCTGCGCGGGCTGCTCGTCGACCTCGGGCTCCGCGGCGGGTGCCGGAGCGCCGAACAGGTACGCGTACAGCTCGTGGAGCCGACGACCGGTCCTGTTCGGCGGCGTCTTGGTGATGATGAAGAGCGAGAGCACGAGCAGCACGACCGCGACGGGCACGGCCACCCACACCGTCGCGACGGCCACGAGCCAGCTGATCACGACCCAGCCGAGCACCCCGCCCGCAGCGGCGAGGGCGACCATGCCGTCCGAGGCGCTGGGCTGGCCGCCGAAGACGTGGCAGAGCGACGCGATCGACACGAGCATCAGCCCGAGGCCGATGCCGATCCGGGTGTTGTCGTGCACGGAGGCGGGGTGCCGGAACAGCCAGCCCGCGAAGACCACCATGATCACCGGCAGGGCGAAGGCCAGGCGGCCGAACAGCCCGCCGAACGTGTACGCGTCGAGCCCGATCGACACCGGGTTCGTCGGGTTGAGCCACTCGACCACGGCGCCCGCGATCGCCAGCACGAAGAGCAGGAACGGGAACCCGTCGCGCCGTTCGTCCTTGGCGAGGGTCTCCTTGCCGAGCAGACGGAACAGCGCGCCGACGCCGTGCGCCATCGCGAGCCACGCGGTCACGACGGGGTTCTGCTCGCGGAACACCGGAGTCGGTGCGGCCTGCGGCAGCTTCTTCGTCGTGGCCTGCGTGCGCGAGGTACCGCGCGACCCGCTCCCGCGGGACGACGTGGACGCGCGCGAGCGCGTGGTCGACTTGGTGCCTCCGGCCATGCGGTGGAGCCTAATCCCCGCTCGGGACATTCCGCGGATGCCCCGCCGCACCTCCGGCGTCCGGCGGGTGCCGAGCGTCGTCGGTACCGAGGCCGCCGCGCCCGTCCCGACCACGCGGGACGAGACCGGCCAGGAGGCCCGGCGAGCGTTCCCGGGGAACGCGCACCGGGCCTCCTGGCCGGCTCGGCGCAGCAGCGCCGTGCGGTGTCCTACGCCTCGATGACCACCGGGACGATCATCGGACGACGACGGTGCTTGGTGTTCACCCAGCGGCCGACCGTGCGGCGGACCACCTGGCTGAAGGCGTGCTGGTCACGGGTGCCGTTCGCGGCGGCCTCGGCCAGGGCCTTGGTGATCTGCGGACGGACGCTGTCGAAGACCGAGTCGTCCTCGGCGAAGCCGCGCGACTGGATCTCCGGGCCGATGACGCACTGACCGGTCGTGAAGTCCACGGCGCAGAAGATCGAGATGAAGCCCTCCTCCGCCAGGACACGGCGGTCCTTGAGGTCGGCGTCGGTGATCTCGCCCACGGTCGAACCGTCGACGTACACGTACGCGAGGTCGAGCTGCCCGACGACCTTCGCGACGCCGTCCTTGAGGTCGACGACGATGCCGTCCTGCCCGAGGATCACGTTGCGCGGCGGGACGCCGGTCTGGATCGCCAGGTCGGCGCTCGCGTACAGGTGGCGGTGCTCGCCGTGGACCGGCAGGACGTTCTTCGGCCGGAGGATGTTGTAGCAGTACAGGAGCTCGCCGGCGGCCGCGTGACCGGAGACGTGGACCTTCGCGTTGCCCTTGTGCACGACCTTGGCGCCGAGCTTCGTCAGGCCGTCGATCACGCGGTAGACGGCGTTCTCGTTGCCGGGGATGAGCGACGAGGCGAGGATGACGGTGTCGCCCTCGCCGATCTCGATCTGGTGCTCGAGGTTCGCCATGCGCGCGAGGACGGCCATCGGCTCGCCCTGGGACCCCGTCGACATGTAGACGATCTGGTCGTCCGGGACGTCCTTCGCCTTCTTCGTGTCGATGAGCACGTTCTCCGGCACCCGGAGGTACCCGAGCTCGGCGGCGATGTTCATGTTGCGGATCATCGAGCGGCCCATGAACGCGACCTTGCGGTTCGCGGCGGCGGCGGCGTCGAGGACCTGCTGCACGCGGTGCACGTGCGACGAGAAGCTCGCCACGACGACCTTCTTGCGGGCACGGGTGATGACGTTCTCGAGGACCGGGCCGATCTCGCGCTCCAGCGGGGTGAAGCCCGGCACGTCGGCGTTCGTCGAGTCCGGCAGGAACAGGTCGACGCCCTGCTCGCCGAGGCGTGCGAAGGCGCGGAGGTCCGTGATCCGGTCGTCCAGCGGGAGCTGGTCCATCTTGAAGTCGCCCGTGTGCAGCACACGCCCGGCAGGGGTCGTGATCGCGACGGCGAGGGCGTCCGGGATCGAGTGGTTCACGGCGACGAACTCGAGGTGGAACGGGCCGAGCTGCTCGGTCTGGTCCTCCTGCACGACCAGCGAGTACGG
This sequence comes from Curtobacterium sp. MCSS17_008, assembly GCF_003234185.1. Lineage (GTDB taxonomy): Bacteria > Actinomycetota > Actinomycetes > Actinomycetales > Microbacteriaceae > Curtobacterium. The sequence continues at coordinate 22,810 of NZ_QKSM01000010.1, read as the reverse complement.
CTTGATCCGGTGTTCCTTGAGCTTCGCCTCGACGAGTGCGAGCGTCAGCGTCGAGCCGATGATCGGGATGTCGGCCTTGAGCTTGAGCAGGTACGGCACGGCGCCGATGTGGTCCTCGTGCCCGTGCGTCAGCACCACACCGAGGACGTCGTCGAGACGGTCACGGATGGGGGCGAAGTCGGGGAGGATGAGGTCGACGCCCGGCTGGTGCTCCTCGGGGAAGAGCACACCGGCGTCCACGACGAGCAGCTTGCCCTCGTACTCGTAGACGGTCATGTTGCGACCGATCTCGCCGAGCCCTCCGATGGGGACGACGCGGAGGGTGCCGGCTTCGAGCGGCTGCGGTTCGGAGATCTGGGTGGGCATTCGGTCCTGACTGTCGTGCGGCGCGCAGCTCGCGCGCCGCGGTCTTTCCTAACGTGTGGTGCCTGGCACCTTCGGCAGTGCGCCGCCGGCCGCAGCGTTGCGGTCCGGGCGGAAGTTCGAGAAGTCGGCGCCGGGGATGTCCCGGACCGCTTCGAGCGAGGTCTCGATCGCGTACGCCTCGGTGTCCTCGGGGCCGACGAGCGGCAGACGGACGCGCGGGCTGCCGATGCGGCCGAGCCCGTGCAGGACGTACTTCGCCGCGACGGTGCCGGGGACGTGCGTCATGATCGCGCGGACGAGCGGCTCGACGCGCTTGTGCTCGGCGGTCGCGGTCGCCAGGTCGCCGCGGTTCACGGCGTCGACGATGGTGCGGTACGGCGTGCTCGTGATGTTCGCGGTGACACCGATGAGTCCGGTCGCGCCGATGGACAGGTGCGGCAGCACGTTCGTGTCGTCGCCGGAGAAGTACATGAGGTCGGTGTTGTTGAGCACCCGCGAGACCTCGGCGAAGTCGCCCTTGGCGTCCTTCACGGCGAGGATGTTCGGGTGGTGCGACGCCCGCACGATCGTCTCGTAGGTGATCGGGATGCCGGTGCGGCCCGGGATGTCGTACAGGATGACCGGCAGGTCCGTGGCGTCGGCGATCATCCGGAAGTGCGTGAGCACGCCCGCCTGGGTCGGCTTGTTGTAGTACGGCGTGACGATCATCACACCGTCCGCGCCGGCCCGCTCGCTCTGCTTGTAGAGGTGGATGGCGTGCGCGGTCTCGTTCGAGCCGCCGCCGGTGATGATCTTCGCGCGGCCCGCGGCGACGGACTTGCCGACCTCGACCAGCCGGAGCTTCTCCGGGTCGGTCAGCGTGCTCGTCTCGCCGGTGGTGCCGGTGACGACGATGCCGTCGGCGCCGGCCGTGATGCAGTCGTCGATGTGCTGCTCGACGCCGGGCCAGTCGACCTCGCCGTCGGCCGTGAACGGCGTCACGAGGGCGACGAGGACCTGACCGAAGGGATTCTCACGCGGGGACACGCGCACCAGCGTACCGGGCTCGTGCCCCGGGGAGGCCGTCCGGGTGGACGGTGAGCGGCTCCCGGACGGACGCGGGGCGCGTGCGGGCCGGCCACGCGCCTCCCGTCCCGCCCCCGGTACGGCACTAGGCGCGGCGGCGCCACTCCAGGAACTTGTAGCGTGTGGCGTCCACGCGGGACTCGTGCCACGGGCCCTCGTCGACGAGTTCCCACGCGTCGTCGAGTGCCGGCGCCCGGGTGTCGCCCGGCACGTCGAGGTCGACGATCGTCTCGGCGACCCGGTCGGCGAAGGGCAGGGCGTCGGCGTACACCGCTCCCCCGCCGATGATCCAGACGGGCTCGTCGGTGTCGAGCGCCGTCGCCAGGTCGGGCGCGACCTCGGCTCCGTCGGCCGACCAGGACGCGTCACGCGTCAGCACGACGTTGCGCCGCCCGGGCAGCGGCCGGAAGCGCGGCGGCAGGGAGTCCCACGTGCGCCGGCCCATCACGACGACGCCGTCCCCGGTCACGCTGCGGAAGTGCGCGAGGTCCTCCGGCACGTGCCACGGGATGCCCCCGTCCGCGCCGATCACCCCCGACGCCGTGCGGGCCCAGACCATGCCGACGCCGCGCTCGGGTTCCGTCCAGCCTGGCTCGGCGATCTCCGCGTCCACCATCAGACGGCGACCGCGGCCCTGATCGCGGGGTGGTGCTCGTAGCCGACGACCGTGAAGTCCTCGTACTCGTAGTCGTCGATGGAGTCGCGCGGGGCGATCTCGAGCGTCGGGTACGGGTACGCCGCCCGGCTGAGCTGTTCCCGGACCTGCTCGACGTGGTTGTCGTACACGTGGCAGTCGCCGCCGGTCCACACGAAGTCGCCGACCTCGAGCCCCGTCTGCGCCGCGATCATGTGGGTGAGCAGCGCGTAGGACGCGATGTTGAACGGGACGCCGAGGAACATGTCCGCGCTGCGCTGGTAGAGCTGGCACGAGAGCTTGCCGTCGACCACGTAGAACTGGAAGAACGCGTGGCAGGGGGCGAGTGCCATGTCGGGCACGTCGGCGACGTTCCAGGCGGAGACGATGAGGCGCCGCGAGTCCGGGTTCGTCCGGATCTGGTCGATGACCTGGGCGATCTGGTCGACGTGCTCACCCGACGGGGTCGGCCACGAGCGCCACTGCACGCCGTACACCGGTCCGAGGTCGCCGTCCTCGTCCGCCCACTCGTTCCAGATGCGGACGCCGTGCTCCTGGAGCCAGCTGGCGTTGCCGTCGCCGCGCAGGAACCAGAGCAGCTCGTACGCCACCGACTTGAAGTGCACGCGCTTGGTGGTGACGAGCGGGAAGCCCTGCGACAGGTCGTAGCGCAGCTGCGCGCCGAACAGGCTGCGCGTGCCGGTCCCGGTGCGGTCGCCCTTCGGCGTGCCCTCCTCGAGCACCCGGCGCAGCAGGTCCTCGTAGGGAGTGGGTACCGCGGGCGTGGGGACGGTGGGATCGGGCTGCACGGTCTCGCTCACGCCGACGAGCCTAGACGCGACCGGGGACGCAGGCGAGCCGACCCGGTCGGTCCACGCCGCGCCTCCAGGCTGCTGAGTACCGTGGCGACCATGTCGACAGAGCCGCTCTCGATCCTCGTCGCCGGTGCCTCCGGCTTCATCGGGACCCCCCTCGTCCGCGCGCTGCGTGACGCCGGACACCACGTCACGACGCTGGTCCGCCGCGCCCCGCGCTCCGCGTCCGAGTTCCGCTGGTCCCCCAGTACGCGACCGCTCGACCCGGCGGTGCTCGACGGCGCGGACGTGGTCGTCAACCTGGCCGGCGCGAGCATCGGCAGGCTGCCGTGGACCGGGTCGTACCGGCAGGAGATCCTCGACTCACGGGTCCACGCCACCGAGACCCTCGTCGAGGCGATGCACGGCGCCGCCACCCCGCCGGCGCTCTTCCTGTCGGGGTCCGCCTCGGGCGTGTACGGCGACCGGCCGGTCGACGTCCTCGACGACGACGCGGACGCGGGGACGGGGTTCCTCGCCGAGGTCTGCACCGCGTGGGAGGCCGCCGCGACCGCCGCGCCGGAGGGCGTCCGCGTCGTGCTGCTCCGCACCGGGGTGGTCGTCGGGCAGGGTGGCGGCGCGCTGGCACCCCTCGTCCCGCTGACGAGGGCCGGCCTCGGCGGGAAGCTCGGCACCGGCGGACAGTTCTGGCCGTGGATCGCCCTCGACGACGAGGTCGGGGCCATCGTCCACCTCGCCACGAGCCCGGACGCCGCCGAGGTGCGCGGTCCGGTCAACCTCGCGGGACCGGAGCCGGCCGTGGCCGACCGCATCACGAGACGGGTGGCCGAGGACCTGCACCGCCCCTACCTGTTCAGCGTGCCGGCCACGGCGTTGCACCTGCTCCTGCGCGAGGCCGCCGACGAGATGCTCCTCTCCAACCAGCGCATGGTGCCGCGCAAGCTCACAGACGCGGGCTACCGGTTCCGGTACGAGCGCGCCGAGGACGCGGTCGACGCCGCGTTCTGACGGCACGCCCCCGTTCGTGGAGCAGGCGACGTCGGGTGGGGGCGGCCGACCCGACGTCTTCTGCTCCATCGACGGCGTCGCGGGCCGCCGTGGCAGGACGGGAGGCACGTGGCGGGGCCGCCACGTGCCTCCCGACCGTCAGCGCCCGCTGGCCTTCGCGAGCGCCGTGCGCATCGCGGCCCGCGCCCGCTTGCGGTCGCCGGCGGCGTCGTAGACGACGCCGAGGCGGTACCAGCCGCGCCAGTCCTCGGGATCGGCCTCGACCGCGTCCCGGTACCGCGGGAAGACCTCGTCGGCCGCCTCGCGGGTCGGCCGGCCGGACGGACGGACCGGGACGACCTCGTCCGGCGCACCGCCCTCGCGCTCGAGCCGCGCGCCGAGCCGCGTGGTGCGCAGGCCGAAGCGGACCTCGAGCACGAGCAGCAGCGCGCCGATCGCCGCGACGACGAACAGCGCGACGCCGATGCCGATGCCGATCGGCTGGCCGGTCTGCACGAACGCGACCGCACGCTGCCCGACCAGCCCGATGTACAGCGCGAGCAGCAGCGTCATCAGCGCCGCACCCCAGAACGGGGAGCGGAGCGCCCGCCAGGTCGACGCCACCGTCTAGCCGATGCCGAGGACGCTGCCGAGCCCGACGGTCAGGCCCCGGGCACCGACCACGGCGGACAACGCCGCGCGGACGCCGGCGACGTACGCCACGTCGTCGTTGGTGTCGTGGCGGATCGTGACGGTCTCGCCGGGGCCGCTGAGCAGCACGTCCTGCATCGCCTTGACCCCCGGCAGGCGGAGCGAGTGGATCGGCACGCTCGCGACCTGCTGCCCACGGGCGCGCTGGTCGACGTGCGGCGCGTCGACGGGACCGACCTCGCGGCGGGCGTCGGCGATGAGCTCGGCCGTCCGCACGGCGGTGCCCGACGGGCTGTCGATCTTGCCGGCGTGGTGCGTCTCGACGATCTCGACCGAGGGGAACCACGGTGCGGCGATCGTGGCGAGGTGCGTCGCGAGCACCGAACCGATCGAGAAGTTGGGCACGACGAGGACCCCCTGATCGGGCCGCGCCTCGAGCCCGGCGCGGAGCTTCGCCAGCCGCTCGAGGGACCAGCCCGACGTCCCGACGAGGACGTTCGCACCGCTCGCCAGCGCGTGCTCCACGATCGCGGGGCTGAGCGCCGGGACGGTGACGTCCACCACGACGGCCGCACCGCCGAAGACCGACGGCGGCGCCTCGTGCACGGCGTCCTTCGACGACAGCGACGCGACGAGTTCGAAGCCGTCGAGCGACTCCACGACGGAGGCCACCAGGCCCCCGAGACGACCGGTGGCGCCGACGACGGCGACGGGAGTGACCATGCGTCCATCCTAGGATCGACGCATGCCGCTCCAGGTCAGGTCCGTGCCCGCCGACGCGCCCGAGGTGGACGCCCTGCTCGACGCCTACCTCGACGAACGCGAGGCGACGTTCCCCACCGCGCAGGGCACCTACTCGCGGAAGCGCACCCCCGCCGCGGAGTTCGCACCGCCGAACGGCGTCTTCGTCGTCGCGTACGAGGAGGACGGCGCCGACGCGCTCGCGGTCGGCTGCGGTGGCCTCCGCCGGATCCCGGACGACGCCGGCGACGTCCGTTTCGAGGTGAAGCACGTGTACGTCTCACCCGCCGGCCGCGGCCGTGGCGTCGCGACCGCCGTGATGGACGCACTCGAGCAGGCGGCGCGGGAGCTCGGCGCGACGAGCGTCGTCCTCGACACGAACGACTCGCTCGTCGCAGCCGGTGCGATGTACCGGAGTCGGGGCTACCAGCGCGTCGAGCCGTTCAACGACAACCCGAACGCGACGGCCTGGTACCGCAAGCCGGTGCGCTGACGCGTGCCTCCCTGCCGGTGCGACGCGTGCCTCCCTGCCGGTGCGCTGACGCGCGGAGCGTCCGCCGGCCGGTGCCGGACGACGCTAGACGGGCTGGTCGACCGGCAGGCCGGTGCGGAGCTCGACCGGCAGGTGCGCCAGGTCGTTCAGCGTCACGACCTCGGCCGGCTTCGCGGAGCGGATCCGGATGATCGTCAGCGCGGTGTGCGCGACGTTCGTGCCCATCCACCGCCACTCCGGCGCCTGGAAGGCCTCGCGCACGAACCACCCGATCACCGCGTTGTGGGTGATGAGCAGGTCGTGCCGGTCCTCGCGTGCCGGCGTGAACCACTCGGCGACGGCGTCGCCCATCTGGGCCTGACCGGCGACGATCTCCTCCTCGGTCACGCCGCCGTACCACCCCTGGTACGCATGCGGCATGTCCGGCGTCGGGCCGGAGGGGATGCAGTCGAACAGGAGCGTCGACGGCTCGGGTTGGATCGAGGGCAGGCGCTGCGCCAGGAAGGCCGCGGTCTCGCTCGCGGCGTCGAGCGGCGAGTGGTACACGCCGTCGAACGGCACCCCGCCCAGGCGGTCGGCGATGAGCATGGCCTGCCGCTTGCCACGCTCGGAGAGCTTGCCGTCGCGGAGGCCGTGCTCGGCGTCCTGGTGTTCGCCGTGCCGGACGAGGTACAGGTAGTGCGACACGTCCGTCACCCCTCGGCACCGATGGCCGCTGCCAGTCGGTCCTGCTGCACGGCGCCGACGACCGAGGTGATCGTCGGCCGGGTGAGCAGGTCGCGCGCGAGGTCGAGCACGTCGCCCGGGGTCACCCGGTCGACGCGCTGCAGGGCCGTCCCGAGGTCGGTGAACTCCCCCGTCCCGAGCTCCGACCGGCCGAGACGGGTCATGCGGGCGTCGGAGTCCTCGAGCGACAGCGTCAGCGCGCCCTCGATCTGTCCCTTCGCACGCCGCAACTCGTCCTCGGTGATGCCGTCGTCGACCATGCGGGCGAACTCGGCGTCGATGATCTCGACCACCCCGGCGACGTTGTCCGGAGCACACCCGGCGTAGACACCGAAGGCACCGTTGTCGAGGTACGCCGGGGCGAACGACGACACGGCGTAGGCGAGACCGCGGCGCTCGCGGACCTCCTGGAAGAGGCGGGAGCTCATCCCGCCGCCGAGCACGGCGTTCAGCACACTGAGCACGGGCCGCCGGTCGTCGCGGAGGTCAAGGCCCTGTGACCCGCGGAGCATGCTGACCTGCTCGGTCGGGCGGTGCGCGACGGTGAGGCGCGGCACGGCCGGGTCGGCGACCGGCTGCGGCGTGCGTCGCGCGAGCGGGGAGGCCTGCGGCGCGTCACGGAACACGTGCTCGACGAGCTCGCGGAACCGGTCGTGGTCGACGGCGCCGGCCGCCGTCACGACGATGCCGTTCGGCGCGTAGTGCTCGCGGTAGTGGTCGAGGACCTCGTCGCGCCCGACGGCACGGATGCTCTCCGGCGTGCCCCCGATGGGACGGCCGAGGGGGTGCCCGTCGAAGGCCGCCGCGAAGAACGCCTCGCCCGCGACGTCGGCCGGGTCGTCGGCCGCCATCGCCAGTTCCTCCAGGATGACGCCGCGCTCGACGGCGAACGCGTCGGCGTCGAGCACCGAACCGGTCACCATGTCACCGATCACCTCCACCGCCATGGGGACGTCGGTGTCCCGCACACGCGCGTAGTAGCAGGTGTACTCCTTCGCCGTCGCGGCGTTGTGCTCGCCGCCGACCGAGTCGAAGGCGATGGCGATGTCGAGGGCGCTGCGCCGCCCAGTGCCCTTGAAGAGCAGGTGCTCGAGGAAGTGCGTGGAGCCGAACTGCCCTTCGCGCTCGTCACGGGAGCCGACACCGACCCAGAACCCGAGACTCGTCGAACTCGCCCCCGGTACGGCCTCGGTGAGGACCCGGACCCCGGACGGCAGCACGGATCGACGGACGAAGGCACCACCGGACGTCAGGAACGACGTGTCCTGGGCCTCGAGCGGCAACGGCACTGGCTGGTTCATCGCAGACGAGCCTACTGATCCGCCGAGGCCACCCGCCCAGTTTCCACAGTCTCGCGGCGCGTGCCTCGAAGTGGGGGACAGCAGAGGAGGATAGAAAGACTCGTCTGTCTGTCCTCACTGTGGTACAGTTTCTTCATCGGGTCGGAAGCCCCCCTAGATTCCGGCCCGGTGGCTCGGGACATCAGTCCTGCGCGGCGGAGTCCCCCCACTTCCCCGCGGAGCCGATGAGTCCGAGGAGCAGCGCTGTGACGGTCGATTCCCCCCAACCGGCCGTCCAGCGTCTCCCGGGCCCGAGCACGAACCTCGCGTCGCCGGACGGGTCGAGCGTCCCCCCGGCTCCCCGCTCCGGCGGCGCGAAGGTCCGCATCCTCGAGACCGCGTCCCGGCTCTTCTACGAGGAGGGCATCCGCGGCGTCGGCGTCGACCGCCTCATCTCCGAGGCGAGCGTCACGAAGGCGACGTTCTACAAGCACTACGGGTCGAAGGACAACCTGATCCTCGCCTACATCCGTGCGCAGGACGAACGGGTGCGGCAGGGGTTCGCCGGACTCGTCGCCGACGCCGACTCCCCGACCGACGCCGTCCGCGCCTGGGTCGCCGCCGTGTCGGACGAGGTGGGCCGTGCGGAGTTCCGCGGCTGCCCGTTCCTCAACGCCGCCGCCGAGTACCACGATCCCCGTGAGCCCGTCCGTCAGGTCGTCGCCACGCACCGCGACTGGTACACGGACGAGCTCGCCTCGCTCCTGCAGCGCGCCGGGCACCCGTTGCCGGGCGACGGCGCCGACGAGCTCATGCTCGCGCGCGACGGAGCCATGGCCGGGGCGTACGCCGGCGACGCGATCGCCGCCACGGCCGCGCTCGGTCGGGTGGTCGAGCGCGTCATCACGCGCTGAGGCAGAGCGCCCGCTCCGGAGGACCCCGGTCGCGGGTGGCCTTCCGGCCCACGGCCCACGGGACGGACGGGAGGACCGTGGCGGCGCCGCGACGGGCCTGGCGTGCGTCCCATCCGCGGAACAGGCCCCGGGTGTTGGCTGGGTGCATGGCCAACGACCCCAACTGGAACCTCCCCGAGGTCCCCACGTTCACCCTGACGAGCCCCGACTTCACCGACGGCGGCGCGTTGCCCGACTGGGCACGAGGCTCCGACGCCGGCGGCGAGGACCGCTCCCCCGCGCTCGAGTGGGACGGCGCCCCCGAGGGCACCGCGAGCTACGTGCTCACCGTGTACGACCCCGACGCGCCCACCGGCTCCGGCTTCTGGCACTGGAGCCTGACGGACGTCCCGGCGTCCACGACCTCGCTGCCGCAGGGTGCCGGGACGGACGACGCGCTGCTGCCCGCCGAGGCGCTCCGCCGACGCAACGAGTACGGCACGGACACCTACCTCGGTGCCGCACCGCCCGCCGGCCATGGGCCGCACCGCTACGTCTTCACCCTCAGCGCGCTCGAAGTCCCCGTGCTCGAGGCCCCGGCCGACGCGACCCCGGCCGTGGTCGGGTTCCTGCTCCGCGAGCACCTGCTCGGTCGCGCCCAGCTGACCGGCACGCAGGAGACCCCCGCCTCCTGACGCACCCCGCCCGCGCGGCAACGGCCGCCACCCCAGCAGGAGTGGCGGCCGTTGCGGTGTCAGCAGCGCGGAGCGCCGGGGATCAACCCTCGGCGGGGTCCTCGGTGTGCTTCTCGTGGCCCTCGCGGCCCTCGGTGTCCACGTCGTCGGCGACGACCGGCGCGAGCGACAGCTTGCCGCGGTCGTCCACCTTGGTGACCTCGACCAGGATCTTCTGGCCGACGCCGAGCACGTCCTCGACGTTCTCCACACGCTTGCCACCGGCGAGCTTGCGGACCTCGGAGACGTGGAGCAGGCCGTCGCGGCCCGGGAGCAGCGACACGAACGCGCCGAAGGTCGCGATCTTGACGACCGTGCCGAGGAACTGGTCCCCGATCTCCGGGTTCGTCGGGTTGGCGATCGCGTTGACCTGCGCGCGGGCGGCCTCGGCCGAGGGACCGTCGACGGCACCGATGTAGACCGTGCCGTCGTCCTCGATCGAGATGTCGGCACCGGTCTCGTCCTGGATGCCGTTGATCGTCTTGCCCTTCGGGCCGATCAGCTCGCCGATCTTGTCGACGGGGATCTGCACCGAGATGACGCGCGGAGCGGTGTCCGCCATCTCGTCGGGGGCGTCGATCGCCTCGGTCAGCACGCCGAGGATCGCGGAGCGCGCTTCCTTGGCCTGCTTGAGCGCGGCGTCGAGCACCGACGAGGGGATGCCGTCGAGCTTCGTGTCGAGCTGGATCGCCGTGACGAAGTCCGAGGTGCCGGCGACCTTGAAGTCCATGTCGCCCAGGGCGTCCTCGGCACCGAGGATGTCGGTCAGCGCCGCGTAGCGGGTCTGACCGTCGACGGTGTCGGAGACGAGGCCCATCGCGATGCCCGCGACCGGGGCACGCAGCGGCACACCGGCGTTGAGCAGCGACAGGGTCGAGGCGCACACGGAACCCATGGACGTCGAGCCGTTGGAGCCGAGGGCCTCGGACACCTGACGGATCGCGTACGGGAACTCCTCACGCGACGGCAGCACCGGCACGAGGGCGCGCTCGGCGAGGAAACCGTGCCCGATCTCGCGACGCTTCGGCGAACCGACGCGGCCGGTCTCACCGGTCGAGTACGGCGGGAAGTTGTAGTGGTGCAGGTAGCGCTTCTTCGTGACGGGCGACAGCGAGTCGATCTGCTGCTCCATCTTGAGCATGTTCAGCGTGGTGACGCCGAGGATCTGCGTCTCGCCGCGCTGGAAGATCGCCGAGCCGTGGACGCGCGGGATCACGGCGACCTCGGCGTCGAGCGGACGGATGTCAGCCAGGCCGCGGCCGTCCATGCGGACCTGCTCGGTCAGGATGCGGCCGCGCACGACCTTCTTCGTGACCGACTTGTAGGCGGCGCTGACCTGCCCGTTCGCGGCCTCGGGGAGCTCCCCGGCCTCGACCTGGGCGGCGACGGCGTCCTTGACCTTCGCCTTGAGCGCGTCGTCCTTGTCCTGACGCTCGAGCTTGCCGGCGATCTGGTAGACGTCCTTGAGCTCGTCGAGGGCGAGTGCCTCGACGGCGGAGTAGACCTCCGGGGCGTACGGCGGGAAGACCGGGTAGTCCTGGATCTCCTTGGCCGACTGCGCGGCCATCTTCGCCTGCGCCTCGACGAGGACCTTGAGGAACGGCTTCGCCGCCTCGAGGCCCTGCGCGACGATCGCCTCGTCCGGCTTGGTGGCGCCGCCCTGGATGAGGTCCCAGGCGTGCTCGGTCGCCTCGGCCTCGACCATCATGATCGCGACGTCCTCGTTGCCCTGCTCGTCCGTGACGACGCGGCCGGCGACGGTGAGGTCGAAGACGGCTTCCTCGAGCTGCGAGGCCTTCGGGAACGCGACCCACTGACCGTCGATGAGCGCGAGGCGCACACCGGCGATCGGGCCGGAGAACGGCAGACCGGAGATCTGCGTCGACGCGGACGCCGCGTTGATCGCGAGCGCGTCATAGAACTCGTCCGGCGCGATGCTCAGGACGGTGATGACGATCTGGACCTCGTTGCGCAGGCCGTCGACGAACGACGGGCGCAGCGGCCGGTCGATGAGACGGCAGACGAGGATCGCCTCGGTGCTCGGACGGCCTTCGCGGCGGAAGAACGAGCCGGGGATCTTGCCGGCGGCGTACGAGCGCTCCTCGACGTCGACCGTCAGCGGGAAGAAGTCGAAGCCCTCGCGCGGGTGCTTGCCGGCGCTGGTGGCCGAGAGGAGCATGGTCTCCTCGTCGAGGTACGCGGCGACCGCGCCCTGGGCCTGCTGTGCGAGCCGGCCGGTCTCGAACCGGACGACGCGCTTGCCGAACTTGCCGTTGTCGATGACGGCCTCGGCGAACTTGATCTCGGGACCCTCCAAAAGGGTGCCTCCTTGACGTGTTCGGCAGACCCGGGCGACGGCACTCGATGGTGCGTGCGCGCCGAGGGGTCGGGACGCATGTCTGGCCAGCAGTAGAAGCACTCGGGAGTCCGAAGGGCCCGCGAACCACCACCGATGACCAGCTCCGTGCCCGGTCTGCGCAGTGTTGTTGGTGTCACTGTTGCGTGTGACGTCCGGAGAACGGTCCCCGGACGATGAGGACTTTACCAGTCCTCAGGCTCCCGACCGGTGTCGCTCGTGGCGAACGGGCGTGTCCCCGGTAGCCTGCCGCCATGCGTCCCACCCCTTCCCGGGGCGTGCTCGTCGCGGCCGCCGTGGTCGCCGGCGCGCTCGTCGCCCCGTCGTCACCGTCCTGCCCGCGAACGCGACCGAGTACCCGAGTTGGCAGGACGTGCAGCGCGCGGAGGGGAACGAGCGTGCCGCCGCGGCGCAGGTGCGGAAGGTGCAGGCCGCCCTCCGTTCCGTGCAGGCGGACGCCGCCGAGAAGTCGCAGGCGGCTCTCGACGCGAGCGAGGCCGCCGACCGGGCCGAGGCCGACCTCGCCTCGGCCGCCCAGGCGGCGACGGCCCTGCGCACGCAGGCGGACAGTGCCGAGCGCACCGCTGCACGGGCCCAGGAGCGAGCCGGCCAGCTCGCCGCGACCCTGTACCGCGACGGCAGCGGGAACGCGATGACCGCGCGCATCGCCACCGCCGACGACCCGGGCCAACTGCTGTACCAGTTGGGCGCGATGGACCAGCTCTCGACCACCTGGGAGGGGGTCCTCGACGACGCCTCGGTCGCCGGCCGCACCGCGGCGTCGCTGCACGACCAGGCCGAGCGCGCCGAGGCCGAGCGGAGCACCCTCGCCCACGCGGCCGAGCAGCGCTCCGCCGCGGCCCGCACCGCGTCGGACACCGCCGAGCAGGCGGTCACCGACACCCGACAGCACAGCGACGAGCTCTACGCCCAGCTCGCGGAGCTCAAGGACACCACCGCCAGGACCCAGCGGCGGTACGAGCTCGGCCTGCAGGTGGCGGCGCAGAAGGCCGCGCAGCAGCGCGCCCGCGAACAGGCCGCCGCAGCCGAGGCGGCGGAGGCGGCGGAGGCGGCCGCCGCGACCGGGACGCCGGCGGCCACGAGCGGCGGTTCGGGCACGTCCTACCCGAGCACGGACGGGGTCGTCGTCGACCCGGCGGGAGCGCAGGCGTACGCACGGAGCGCGATCGGCGCCTACGGATGGGGTGCGGACCAGTTCTCGTGCCTGGTGTCGCTCTGGAACCAGGAGTCGGGTTGGCGGGCGAACGCCCTGAACGCGTCGAGCGGCGCCTACGGCATCCCCCAGTCGCTGCCGGCGAGCAAGATGGCGGTCGCCGGTGCCGACTGGCGGACGAACGCCGCCACGCAGGTCGACTGGGGTCTGGCGTACATCCACGACGCCTACGGCTCGCCCTGCGCAGCCTGGGGCCACGAGATGAGCGTGGACCCGCACTGGTACTGACGCGTCCCCTACCGACGCGTTCCGTCAGCGCGCGGGTCAGTGCCCGAGGCCGCCGAGCAGGGACGCGAAGTCGGTCGGAGCGGCGAGCACGTCCGCTCGCTGCGGCGTCCGCCGGGAGGCGCGGACCGCCCACGCGAGGTCGACCCCGGCCCGGCGGATGCGCGCGTCGAGTGCAGCCGAGTCCGCCTCGCTGCCCCAGTCGTCCGTCGCGGCGAAGACGCCCGTCGGCACGACCGCCGCGCGGAGGTAGGCGAAGACCGGCCGCAGGGCGTGGTCGATGGCCAGCGAGTGCCGCGCCGTGCCGCCGGTCGCGGCGAGGAGCACCGGGACGTCGGCCATGCCGTCCTTGTCGAGCACGTCGAGGAACGACTTCGCCAGGCCGCTCACGCCCGCGGTGAAGACCGGCGTGACGAAGACGACGGCGTCAGCCTCGAGCACGGTCTCCTGCGCGGCCGCGAGTCCCGGCGCGGCGAACCCGGTGAGCATCGCGTCGATGATCTCGTGTGCGATCGGCCGGAGCTCGACGTGGCGCACCTCCACGTGACCATCTGGCTGGTCGGCCTCGACGGCGACGACCGCGGCCTCGGCCAGGCGATCGGCGAGCAGGCGGGTGGAGCTGGGTTCGGAGAGCCCGGCGGAGACGACGGCGATGGTGGTCATGAGTGATCCCGACTTTCGATGCGTTTGCATGAACATCGTACCGAACCGCGCCGAGCGCGCAACCATTCCCGGCGTCACCCCCTCCCGCCGACGAGGAACGCCCCGGTCCTCACGAGGAGGACCGGGGCGTTCGGTCACGCAGTGTCTGCGAGTCGACTAGCGGCGCAGGCCGAGGCGCTCGATGAGCGCGCGGTAGCGGTTGATGTCGACGTCGGAGAGGTACCCGAGGAGGCGGCGACGCTGACCGACCATGAGCAGCAGACCACGACGCGAGTGGTGGTCGTGCTTGTGCTCCTTGAGGTGCTCGTTCAGGTCGTTGATGCGACGCGTCAGAACGGCGACCTGGACCTCGGGGGATCCGGTGTCGCCCGGGTGGGTCGCGTACTCTTCGATGATCTCCTGCTTGACCTTCGCGTCAAGTGCCATGGATGATCCCCTTCCTGTCCGTTGCGCGGTGCCCATGCCTGATGCATGGGCGCTCTTTGTCCGCGGCCGTTCGACGGCAACCGGACGAGACTACCAGAGTTCAGGCAGTACGGGCGCGCAGGCGCTGCCGTCGGGGCGCGGGCAGCAGGCTGCGGACGAGTCCGACGAGCGTCGCGCCGAGGAGCCCGCCCAGACCGTTCGACAGCACGTCCCGCGGGTCGGCCACGCGGTACGGCAGGTAGCGGGCCTGCGCCAACTCGATGCCGACCGAGAGCACGACGGCGACGACGGCGCCGAGCAACCACCACCGGCGCGGCAACCACAGCGCCGCGAGCATCCCGACCGGGACGAACATCCCGATGTTCGCGAGGAACTCGACGCGGTCGTAGGTGAACCACGCGCCGTGCGGCAGCGCCTGCACCCACGCGACCGCGTGCAGCACGAGCTCGTTCTGCGCGTGCGTGAAGACCCGCGGGGTGAGGGTCATCCGCCAGATCACCCAGGCGTAGCCGGCGGTGACGGCGAGCAACAGCAGCTTCCGGAACATCCGGACAGTATCGCCGCGTGCTCCTGGCAGGAGCCCGCGCCCGAGCTGGGCGGACGCCCCGCGGTGCTGGCACGACCGCCCGTCGTCCTGCCAGCATTGACGCATGCCGGAGCAGGGGAAGCGCGGCCGCACGGACGCCCGCAGCGGCAGGCACAGCGGCGGGCACAGCGGCAGGCACAGCGGCGACGAGCACCGCAGCACCACGGGCAGCGGACGCCGCCAGTGGGCGTGGCTCGGAGCAGGGGCCGTGGTCGCGGCCGCCGTGGTCACCGTCGTGCTCGCGACCCTGCCGGCTCCCCCGCCGGACGGCCGGGGCCCCGACGGGCACGGCGGCGGCGCCGGCAGACCGGTCGCGGCACGCGAGTCGGCGGCGGCGGCCTTCCCCGGCGGCCTGGCGCGACAGCCGGACACCGACAACCAGGCGGCCCGCCGAGCGGCCGAGGCCCGGGACGACGGTGAGCGCACCACCGCCGAACAGATCGACGTGATCGCGGACCAGCCCGTCGCGACCTGGTTGACGGACCCCTCCGAGCGAACGACACGACGGACGATCGAACGCGTCGTGCGGAGTGCCGAGCAACAGGGACGCACTCCGGTGTTCGTGCTCTACGCGATCCCGGACCGCGACTGCGGCAGCTACTCGGCGGGCGGGACCGACGGGGACGCCTACCTGCCGTGGGTCCGCTCGGCGGCGCGGGCGATGGCCGGCTCGCACGCGGTCGTGCTCGTCGAACCGGACTCGATCGCCCAGATCCACGTCTGCGAGCGCCTCGGGCAGGAGCGCCTGCGACTGCTCGACCGCGCGGTGGACGAGCTGGCCGACCGCGGCCTGACGGTGTACCTCGACGGTGGCAACGAGGACCGGGTGCCGGTCGCGACGATGGCGCGCTGGCTCCGGCAGGCAGGCGTCGACCGGACGCAGGGCTTCGCCACGAACGTCTCGAACTTCTACCGCGTCGACCAGGAGCGCGCGTACGCGGACCGCCTGGCCGACGCCGTCGGCGGCGATCCGCACTTCGTCATCGACGTCTCCCGGAACGGCCAGGGGTGGCGCGGCACGTGGTGCAACCCCGAGGGCGCCGGGCTCGGGCAGGCGCCGCACGTGACCCGCGGTACGTCACGGCTGGACGCCCTGCTCTGGGTGAAGACCCCCGGCCTCAGCGACGGCACGTGCAACGGCGGCCCCGCCGCCGGAGCGTGGTGGGAGTCGTACGCGCTCGCGCTGGTCGAGCACCGCAAGCGGGACTGAGGCCGTGCCCGGGCCGCCGTCGGCCGTGGGTGGTTCCATGGCGCCATGACCGCCCCCGACCGCCGCCGCTGTGTCGTCCCGCCCTACCTGCTGCGCGCCGTCGCCGCCGCGGAGGAGCACCCCCGGGCGGCCTCGGCCGCGCGCACGGCCCTCGCGGAGATCACGGTCGTCGCGGCGCCGAAGCACGAGCACCGCGTCCGACGACAGGGCGTCACCGGATCCGTGGACCGGTCACCGCAGCGCACCATCGCCGACGCCGACGCGACGACGACCCTGCCCGGCACGGTCGTGCGTCGCGAGGGCGACCCGGACACGGGCGACGCCGCGGTGGACGAGGCGTACGCGGGCCTCGGCGCGACCCACGCGTTCTGGCTCGACGTGTTCGGGCGGGCGTCGATCGACGGTGTCGGCCTCCCCCTCGACGCCACCGTGCACTACGGGCAGGACTACGACAACGCCTACTGGGACGGACGGCGCATGGTCTTCGGGGACGGTGACGGCGAGGTCTTCGAGCGGTTCACGATCGCCCTCGACGTCATCGGTCACGAACTCGCGCACGGGGTCACGCAGTACACCGCCGACCTGACCTACGAGGGGCAGTCCGGTGCCCTCAACGAGTCCGTCAGCGACGTCTTCGGCTCGCTCGTCGCCCAGTACGCCGCCGGGCAGACGGCCGACCAGGCGTCCTGGCTCATCGGAGCGGGGCTGTTCACCGACGCCGTCCGGGGCGTCGCGCTCCGGTCGATGCGCGCGCCGGGCACCGCCTACGACGACCCGGTGCTCGGGAAGGACCCGCAGCCGGCGACGATGGCCGACTACGTCGAGACCACCGAGGACTCCGGCGGGGTGCACCTGAACTCTGGCATCCCGAACCGGGCGTTCTTCCTGGCCGCGACGGCCATCGGCGGGTACGCGTGGCAGGGCGCGGGGGCCGTGTGGTGGGACGCCCTGACCTCGGCGGAGACCACCGAGGGCATCGACTTCGCGGGGTTCGCGAGGGTGACGCTCGACGCCGCCGCACGTCGGTTCGGCCGCGACTCCGCTCAGCGCACGGCCGTCCACGACGCCTGGCGCGCGGTCGGTGTCCGCTCCGGGTCGTGACGGCGTAGAACCGGGACATGCACATCGTCGTCCGCCGCAGTGGTGGGTTCGCCGGCCTCTCGCGGGGCTGGCGGATCGACACCGAGTCGTGCGACGACCCGGACGCCTGGTACGACCTGGTCGGCGCACTCCCCCGCGAGGCCCCGGTCCGGCGCAGACACGCGGTCCCCGACGACTTCACCTGGACGGTGACGGTCGCCAGGACCACCGTGACGATCCCCGGCAGCCAGCTCGACGGGCCGTGGGCGACCCTCGTCACGCGGGTGCGCGACGAGGGCGAGCCGGTCAGCTGAGCGGCGTGCTCCGCGACGTGGGCACGGACGGACGGGAGGCTCGTGGCGGGGTTGCCACGGGCCTCCCGTCCGTCCGCCGCTGACGTCCCGCCGTCAGTCGGTCACGTTGACGACCACCAGCCGACGGGTCGGGCGCGTCATCGCCACGTACACGGCCGCCGCGGCGCGCGCCGCGTCCGCGCCCACCCGCTCCGGGTCGACGAGCAGCACGCCGTCGAACTCGAGGCCCTTCGCGTCGGCTCCGGTGAGCACCGTCACCGAGCCGGGTCGCGGCGACCCGAGGCCCCGCACGTCGGCGTCCGTCCGCGCCAGTCGCTCGCGCACCGCGACCACCTCGGCCTCGGGGACGATGACGCCGATCGTGCCGGAGCCGATCCGACCACGCTCCGCGTCGACCCGTTCGGCGACCGTGTCGAGCAGCGCCGCGCGCGACACCGTCACGCGGTCCACCGGGTCGCCGTCGCGCACGGCCTCGGTCCGGGTGACGGACAGACCCGCGGCGTCGGCGAAGGCCCCGGCCGCCTGCACGATGGAACGGGGCGTCCGGTAGTTCACCGTGAGCTCCTCGATCCGGTGGTCGAGCGGGACGACCGGCGCACGTCCGCGGCGACGGCGGGCGAGGGCCCCGACCACGTCGTCCCACGAGCGGGCGGCTGCCGGTGAGGAGCCCTGCGCCATGTCCCCCACGATCGTGAAGGACCGCAGCGGGTTCCGACGCGCGAGCACCCGCCACTGCATCGGGGAGAGCTCCTGCGCCTCGTCGACCACGATGTGCCCGTAGGTCCACTCGCGGTCCTCGGCGGCGCGCTCGGCCGTGGTACGGGGGTCGCCGCCCTCGGCGAACGACCCAGCGACCTGCTCGGCCGTGACGATCCCCTCGACCCCCATGTTCTCGATCGCCTGCCGTGCGTTCTCGATGTCGCGGTTGCGGCTGGCCTTCGCCGCACGCCCCGCCGCGCCGCCGCTCGGGTCGAACGGGCCGAGGAGCTCGGCGGCCTCGTCGAGCAGCGGGACGTCCTCGATCGTGAAGCCGGCCCCGCGCGGACGGTGCAGCAGGGCGCGACGCGCCGGGGCCCAGTCGGGCGTGAGCGAGGCGAGCCAGTTCGGCCGCGCGTACAGGTCCTCGAGGAACTTCTCCGGCGGCAGCGGCAGCCAGGCGGTGTTGAGGAGCACCCGGGCGTCGTACGAGCTGCGGATGTCCTCGCGCAGGACCTTCTCGTCGGCCTCGTCCACCGTGGTGCCGCGCGCGCGGAGCTGGTCGGCGAGCAGTCGGGTCATCGCGTCGAGCGCGATCTTGTTGAACGTGACCCGCGCGACGTTGTGCGGCTTCCCGCGGTCCTGCGCCCGCTTCAGTGCGTCGGCGACGAGCTGCGGCGGCACGGTGAGCCGCTCCCCCTCGACGTCGAGCACGACCGGCTCGGTCGGCACGACCTGGCGCGAGCGCACGGCACGGCGGAGCAGCGACGCCATCTGTGCCGAGCCCTTCACCGCGGCGACGTCACCGTGGTCGTGCGTCGTCGCGTGCACCCCGGGGTACAGCGACCCGAGCGACGCCATCACGACGCCGGTCTCACCGAGCGACGGCAGCACCTGCTCGATGTACGTCAGGAACGCCGGCGACGGGCCGACCATGAGCACGCCGGAGCCCCGCAGGCGCTCGCGGTGCGAGTAGAGCAGGTAGGCGGCACGGTGCAGTGCCACGGCGGTCTTGCCGGTGCCGGGGCCGCCCTGCACGATGAGGACGCCCTCGAGCGGGGATCGGATGATGCGGTCCTGCTCGCCCTGGATCGTCGCGACGATGTCCGTCATCCGACCGGTGCGCTCGGCCGTGACGGCCGCGAGCAGGGCGCCCTCGCCCTGCAGGTGGGTGCGCTCGTCGTCGTACAGCGCGGCGTCGAAGACCTCGTCCTCGACGCCGACGACCGTGCGGCCCTCGAGCGTCACGTGGCGGCGGGCGCGCATCCCCATCGGGTGCGCCGCGGTCGCCTGGTAGAAGGCGCTCGCACCGGGGACGCGCCAGTCGAGCAGGAGCGGCCGGTGCTCGTCGTCCCGCAGGCCCACACGGCCGATGTAGCGGAACGTGTCCTCGGCGGAGTCGGGCTCCGAGACCTCGAGTCGACCGAACACCAGGCGGTCGCCGACGCGTTCGAGCGTGGCGATGGTGTCCTCGTACAACCGGGCGTACGCGTCGCGCTCACTGCGGCTCTGGTGGTTGCCCCCGACCGCCTGGCGGCGGGTCTCGGCGAGGCGCTGCTCGGCTTCGGCCGTCAGCTCGTCGAGACGGGCGAAGAGCCCGTCCACGTAGCCACGCTCACGGTCGATCTCGGTCGGTTCGGACACACGCCACCCTTCGGGACAGGGGAACCCAGTGTAGTCCCCCGGGACAGACGGACGGGAGGCACGTAGCGGACCCGCCACGTGCCTCCCGTCCGTCGGGGCGGCAGCCCCTACATCTCCTCGTGCGTGTCCGGGTCGCCGTCCCAGAGGCGACCGCGCTCGAGGCCGGAGATCGCACGGACCTCGTCGTCGGTCAGCTCGAAGCCGAAGACGTCGAGGTTCTCGCGCTGCCGGTCCGGGTCGCCCGACTTCGGTACCGGCACCGCGCCGAGCTGGACGTGCCAGCGCAGCACGACCTGTCCGGGCGTCACGCCGTGCGCGGCCGCCGCGTCGAGCACGGGCTGCTCGGTGAGCAGTTCGGACTGCTTGGCGAGCGGGCTCCAGCTCTCGGTGACGATCCCGTACTCGGCGTGCACCTTGCGGAGCTCGGCCTGCGGGAAGTACGGGTGCAGCTCCACCTGGTTCACGGCGGGGGCGACGCCGGTCGCGTCGATGATCGCCTCGAGGTGCTGGGGCGTGAAGTTCGAGACACCGATCGAGCGGACCTTGCCGCTGTCGCGGAGGTCGACGAACGCCTTCCAGGTGTCGACGAACTTCCCGACCGAGGGGTTCGGCCAGTGGATGAGGTACAGGTCGACGCGGTCCAGCCCGAGGTTCCCGAGCGTCTCGTCGATCGAGCGGTGCGCCTCGTCGTAGCCGTGGTGGCGGCCGGGCAGCTTCGAGGTGACGACGAGGTCCTCGCGGTCGACCTCGGACTCGCGCACGGCACGACCGACGGCGTCCTCGTTGCCGTAGTTGAGCGCGGTGTCGAGCAGCCGGTAGCCGCTCGTGATCGCCGTGCCGACGGCCGTGGCGCCCTCGTCGCCGCTCAGGCCGTAGGTGCCGAGCCCGAGCTCCGGGAAGCGGTGGCCGTCGTTCAGCTCGATCGTGGGCGCGCCGACCTGCATCAGCGGACCCCGAGCAGGTCGATGATGAAGATGAGGGTCTTGCCGGACAGGAAGTGTCCGCCGCCGGCCGGGCCGTAGGCGAGCTCCGGCGGGACGACGAGCTTGCGGCGACCGCCGACCTTCATGCCGGGGATGCCCTCCTGCCAGCCGCGGACGAGCGCCGCGAGCGGGAAGTCGATCGGCTCGCCGCGGTTCCACGAGCTGTCGAACTCCTCGCCGGTCTCGTACTCGACGCCGGCGTAGTGGACCTTGACCGTCGAACCGGCGCTCGCGACGTCGCCGTCGCCCTCGACGATGTCGGTGATCACGAGCTCGGTGGGGGCCGGACCCTCGGGGGCGTCGAACTCGGGCTTGCTGTTGAGGTCAGTCATGTCCGTCAGTCAACCAGGTCGGCGTGGGGGCGATCCCGGGCCGCGCAGGTGTCTCGCTGCCCGCGAACGGGCTCGTTCCGTCCCCACCGTGCACGAACGGGCACGATCGGTCACGGCCGACCGACCGTTGCGACGGGTTCCGCCCGTTCGCGGGCCAGGAGGCAGCAGAATGGTTCCACCGTGACACGACCTGACACCGCTCCGCGCCGCCGCCTGCTCGCCGACCTCACCCCGCTCCGCCGCTCCCCCGCGTTCGCCAGGCTGTGGGCCGGTACCGCGATCGCCGGCATCGGCACCCAGATGACCACCGTCGCGGTCGGTCTCGAGGTGTACGAGATCACCCGCTCGACGTTCGCGGTCTCGCTCGTCGGCGTGATCGCCCTGCTGCCGATGATCGTCGCCGGCCTGTACGGCGGCATGCTCTCGGACGCGTTCGACCGGCGCACCGTCGCGCTGTGGTCGGCGGTCGTCGCCTGGCTCGCCATCGCGCTCATCGCCACGCACGCCTGGCTCGGGCTGCAGAGCGTCGCCCTCCTCTACGTCCTGGCGACGGTGAACGCCGTCGCCGCCACGGTCAACGGCGCGGCGCGCGCCGCCATCGTCCCGCGACTCGTCGGCACCGACCTGCTGCCCGCGGCGAGCGCCCTCGGCGGCATCGCCGTCGGGCTCCAGGTCACGGTGGGGCCCGCCGTCGCCGGCGTCCTCATCGCCGCCGTGGGCTTCGCGCCGACGTACACGATCGACGTCGTGCTGTTCAGCTGCGCCTTCCTCGGGGTGTTCACGCTGCCGAAGCTCGCGGCCGAGCACGGTGCGCTGAAGCCCGGGCTCGGTTCCCTGGTCGAGGGCGCCCGGTTCCTCCGGCGGTCCCGCAACATCACCATGACGTTCGTCCTCGACATCATCGCGATGACGTTCGGCCAGCCCCGCGTGCTCTACCCGGCGATCGGGGCCCTCGTGATCGGCGGCGGCTCGATCACGGTGGGTGCGCTCACGGCTGCGTACGCGATCGGCGCCCTGCTGTCCAGCGTGTTCTCCGGTCCGCTCGGCCACGTGCGCCGTCAGGGCGAGGCCGTCGGTTGGGCGATCACGGTCTACGGCGGGGCGATCGCCGCGTTCGGTGTCGTCGTGGGGCTCGCGCACGTGCTCGGCGGCCGCGCCGGCGAGGCGTTCGACGCGGGGATCCTGCCGGCGCTCGGGTTCGCCGCGCTCTTCCTCGCGCTGGCCGGCGGCGCCGACAACGTCAGCTCGGTGTTCCGGAACACGATCCTGCAGGCGGCGGCTCCGGACGGCATGCGCGGTCGGCTGCAGGGCATCTTCGTCGTCGTGGTCACGGGCGGCCCGCGCGTCGGCGACCTCTACGCCGGGCTCGTCGTCGCGGTCGGCATCGCCGTGCCGCCGGTGCTCGGCGGGGTGCTGATCATCGGCCTCGTCGCGCTGCTGCTCCGCCTCGTGCCGTCCTTCCGCCGGTACGACGCCCTGCACCCGCACGCGAACTGACGCGGCGCGGCTGCCTCCGCCCCGCGCCCCCGCCCTGGTCGGGAAACACCGCTGTTCCCCCTTCGCACACCTGGATCACGGGGTGCGCAGCGGAACCACCGGTGTTCCGCTGCGCACCCCGTGATCCAGGTGTGCGAAGGGGGAACCGCGTTGGTTCTCGACCAGGGCGGGGGCGCGGG
>NZ_QKSM01000001.1 GCF_003234185.1 Curtobacterium sp. MCSS17_008 | reverse complement strand
CACGCACGAGGGCGACGGCCTGTGGGCCGGCGCCACCCCGGGCACGCTCGGTCCCTGGCCTCGGTCCGGGGTGGCGGGGGTGGGGCGGTTGGATCCCATCGGCGGGGTCCCCTTCGGGTCGCGGTCGGTCATCGGTGGGGTCCCTCCACGACGAGCAGGTGCACGGGTTCCTGGAAGGCGTCCAGGCGGACGTAGTTCGACGAGCCCCAGACCCAGCGCTGCCCGGTGACGACGTCGCGGACGTCGAAGGGTTGCTCGGTCGGCAGGCCGAGGGCGGCGAGGTCGAGGTGCACGGTCGTCTCGCGGACGGAGTGGGGGTCGACGTTCGCGACGACGATCACGGTGTCGTCGCGGCCGGAGCGGGTGAAGGCCCCCGGGAGGTGCTTCGAGTACACGGTGATCGCCGGGTCCTCGGCACTGTGCACGTGCAGGTTCCGCAGCTGCCGGAGCGCGGGGTGCGCCTGCCGGAAACGGTTGAGCATCGTCACGTACGGGGCGAGGCTCGCGCCCTCGGCCTCGGCGAGGGCGAAGTCACGCGGCTTGTACTCGTACTTCTCGTTGTCGATGTTCTCCTCGGAGCCCGGGCGGGCGACGTCCTCGAAGAGCTCGTAACCGGCGTACATGCCCCACGTCGGCGCACCGGTCGCCGCCAGTGCGGCCCGCACCTTGTAGCCGGCGCGGCCGCCGAACTGCAGGTACTCGGTGAGGATGTCCGGCGTGTTCACGAACAGGTTCGGACGCAGGTACGCGCTCGTCTCGTGGCTGAGTTCGGAGAAGTAGTCCTCGATCTCCTCCTTCGTGTTCCGCCACGTGAAGTACGTGTAGGACTGCTGGAACCCGGCCTCGGCCAGGGCGCGCATCATGGCCGGGCGCGTGAACGCCTCGGCCAGGAACACGGTGTCCGGGTGCTCGTCGCGGACCTCGCGGATGACGCGCTCCCAGAACCACAGCGGCTTGGTGTGCGGGTTGTCGACGCGGAAGATGCGGATGCCGAGGTCGATCCAGTGCCGCAGCACCCGGAGCACCTCGGCGACGATCCCCTCGGGGTCGGTGTCGAACTGGATCGGGTAGATGTCCTGGTACCGCTTCGGCGGGTTCTCGGCGGTCGCGATCGAGCCGTCGGCCCGGACCGTGAACCACTCCGGGTGCTGCTCGACCCACGGGTGGTCGGGGGAGCACTGGAGCGCGAAGTCGAGGGCGACCTCCATCCCGGTGTTCTTCGCCGTCTCGACGAAGTCGCGGAAGTCGTCCTCCGTCCCGAGGTCGGGGTGGATGGCGTCGTGGCCACCCTCGGGAGCACCGATCGCCCACGGGCTGCCCGGGTCGTGCGGTCCGGGCGTCAGGGTGTTGTTCGGCCCCTTGCGGGCGGTCGTCCCGATCGGGTGGATCGGCGGCAGGTAGATGACGTCGAAGCCCATGCGCGCAACGGCCGGCAGCCGGCGTGCGGCGGTGCGGAAGTCACCGCTCTTCCACGAGCCGTCCGGGTTCTTCTTCGCGCCCTCGCTCCGCGGGAAGAACTCGTACCAGGCGCCGACGCCGGCACGCTGTCGCTCGACGTCGAGCAACTGCGTGGGGGAGTGCGTGCGGAGCGAGGTGAGCGGGGAGTCCTCGACCTCGCCGGTGATGCGGGCGTCGTCGACGGCGGCGAGGCGCTCGGTCGGCTCGAGGTCGGTGTCGCGCAGCTGCTCGGCGGCACGGACGGCGGCCGTCGAGTCCGTCTCGGCGGCGAGACGGTCGAGCAGCACGGCGCCGTCGAGGAGCGTCGCCTCGGTGTCCACGCCGGCGGCGATCTTCAGGCGTGCGGCGTGCAGCCAGGTCGCCCAGTCGTCGGAGAAGGACTCGACGTGCCAGGTCCACACCCCGACGTGGTCGACCTGCACGGTCGCCTCGTAGCGGTCGGTCCCGGCGGCGACGAGCAGCATCGGCACCGTGCGGGTCCCGCCGTCGGGTCGTTCGAGGACGAGGTCGGCGCCGATGATCCCGTGACCCTCGCGGAAGACGGTCGCGCCGAACGTGATCACCTCACCGTCGAACGCCTTGCCCGGGAACCCGTTCGGGGTCGTCGGGGAGAGTCGGGTGATCGGGACGCGTCCGATCTTCGGTCGGCGGGGTCGGTCTGCGGTGGCCACGGAGCCGACGCTACCCGGATGGCGCGTCGGCGTTCCCCGGAACGCGTTCCGTGTGCACGGCCGGGCGCGTCACGCGGGTTGTGCAGGAGTGACGAGCTGCGGTGCGGGCCCGCGGCTGCGGGCGGACGGGAGGGCCGTGGAGGAGCCGCGACGCGCCTCCCGTCCGCCTCCCGTCCGCGCCTACGCGATCTCGAACACGTGGATGCCCGGGCCGTACGCCGTGAAGACCTGGCCGGCCGGGCGGAGCCGCTCGTGGTCGCGGTGCTTCTCGCTCGACCACGCCAACCGGTACCCGAGCAGGTCCTGGCGCACCGGCAGGGTCAGGTCCCGCGTGCGCCCGCTGCCGTGCACGACGACGAGCACCCGGTCGAACGGTTCGTGCTCGGGGGTCGACTCGACGAAGTACTGCACGACCCGGTGGACGGGCTGGTCCCAGCCCTCGGCCGTCATCGGCTGCCCGTCCGGGCCGTACCAGGACATGCGCGACGCTCCGGGGGTCTCCTGGTCCTCGACCCCGAACCGTGTCGGACGGAGCGCCGGGTGCGCCGCCCGGAGCCGGGCGAGCGCCGCGACGGTCTCGGTCATGGCCTCGGCGTCCTCGTCCTCCGTCCAGTCGACCGGGGTGAGGTCCTCCGACACCACGTAGGCGTTGTTGTTCCCGTGCTGCGTCCGGCTCCGCTCGTCGCCGGCGGTGAGCATCGGGACGCCCGCCGAGAGCATGAGTGTGCCGACCAGGTTCCGCATCGAGCGCCCCCGGGCGGCACGGACCCCGCGGTCGGCCGTGTCGCCCTCGACGCCGTGGTTGAACGAGCGGTTGCCGTCGGAGCCGTCGCGGCCGTCCTCGCCGTTCGCCGCGTTGTGCTTCCGGTCGTGCGACACCAGGTCGAGGAGGGTGAAGCCGTCGTGCGCGGTGACGAAGTTGATGCTCGCCAGCGGCCCGCGCTCCTGCCCGAAGGTGCCGCGCGACCCGGTGAGGGCCTCCGCGAGCCGCCCGATGCCCGCGTGCGGCGTACCGTTCCGGCGTTCCTCGGCGATGTCGGTCAGCCAGAACTGCCGGACGGTGTCGCGGAAGCCGTCGTTCCACTCGCTCGTGCCGGGCCCGAACGCGCCGGTGCGCCACCCGTCCGGCCCGACGTCCCACGGTTCGGCGACGACGAGCACGTCCTGCAGGTCCGGGTGCCGCCGGATCCGTTCGAGCAGCGGATGTGCGGGGTCGAACACGTGCCGCTCGTCGCGGGCGAGCGCCGCCATCAGGTCGAACCGGAAGCCGTCGACCTGCACCTCGCGTGCCCAGTACCGCAGGCTGTCCACGACCAGGTCGGCGGTGGCCTCGACCGAGGTGTCGAGCGTGTTCCCGCAGCCGGTGGTGTCGTAGTACGACGAACCGTCCTCGGTCCAGCGGTACCGGTTCGCCCCGTCGATCCCGCGCAGCGACGTGGTCGGTCCGCCGGTGCCCTCTTCAGCGGTGTGGTTGTACACGACGTCGAGCAGCACCTGGATGCCCGCCTCGTGCAGGAGCCGCACCATGCCCTTGAACTCGCGGAGGACCCCGGAGGCGCCGGCGGCACGGGCGTCCGGCGACGCGTACGCGCTGTGCGGCGCGAAGAACCCGAGGGTGTTGTAGCCCCAGGCGTTCTCACGTCCGGCACCCCGGAGCCAGGACTCGGTGTCGAAGGCCTGGACGGGCAGCAGCTCGACCGTGGTCACACCGATCCGGTGCAGGTGCGCGATGGTGCTCGGGTGCGCGACGCCGGCGTACGTGCCGCGCAGGTGCTCGGGGACGTCCTGGTTCGCGGCGGTCAGCGTGCGGACGTTGGCCTCGTAGACGACGACGCGGTCACGGGGGACCGCCGGCTTGCCGACGCCGCCCCAGTCGAAGGACTCGTCCACCACGACGCCGGTCCAGCGTCGCCCGTCGGCCGCTGCGCCGGTCGGCACGAGACCGCGCGCGTACGGGTCGAGCAGCGGACGTGCGGGGTCGAAGTCGTGCCGCGGCCCGTCGGGACCGTCGACGAGCAGGTGGTACCGGTCGCCGGGGCGCACGCCCGGGGTGTCCGCCGTCCACCGGTCCGTGCCCGGGACCTGCTCCAGGACGTGCTCGGTCGTCGCGTCGCCGGCGCCGACGACCACCAGGGTCACCGCGGTCGCGGTGGCCGAGCGCACCGAGAACCGGGGTGCGCCGTCGCCGAGGCGGAAGCCGGGGGTCTCGTCGATCGCGGTGCGGTGCATGACGACCAGGGTACGAGGGGCCGCGGGTATCCTGGGAACGCACACGGAAGGGGCGCAGTCATGCCGGTCTACCTCGACCACGCCGCGACGACGCCGATCCTGCCCGAGGCGCTCGCCGCCTTCACCGAGGCGCTCGCCACGGTGGGCAACCCGTCGTCGATCCACAGCGCGGGACAGCGCGCGAAGATGCTGCTCGAGGACGGGCGGGCCGCCGTGGCACGCTCCCTCGACGCCGAGCCCGTCGAGGTCGTCTTCACCTCCGGCGGCACCGAGAGCATCAACCTCGCGGTCAAGGGCCTGTACTGGGCACGGCAGCAGGACCGTCCGCGGCCGCGGATCGTCGTGCCCGCCGGGGAGCACCACGCGACCGTCGACACGGTCGAGTGGCTCGAGCGCCACGAGGGCGCCGTCGTCGACGTGGTCCCGTTGGACGCGCAGGGCCGCGTGGACCTCGCCGGACTGGAGGCACGGCTCGCGGACGCCTCGGACGTCGCCCTGGTCACGTTCCTGTGGGCGAACAACGAGGTCGGCACCCTGCAGCCGGTCGCCCGGATCGTCGAAATCGCGCACGCCGCCGGCGTGCCCGTCCACAGCGACGCCGTCGCCGCGTACGGCCAGGTCCCGGTCTCGTTCGCGGCCTCCGGCCTCGACGCGCTGAGCGTCTCCGCGCACAAGATCGGCGGCCCTATGGGCATCGGTGCCCTGGTCCTCGGTCGCCGCGCGACCGTCGAACCGCTCATCCACGGGGGCGGCCAGCAGCGCCAGGTGCGCAGCGGCACCCAGGACGCCCCGGCCGCCGCCGCCTTCGGGGTCGCCGCGTCCGCCGGACCGCACGACGCCTCGGCCCTGCGCGACCGGTTGGTCGCGGGTGTCCTCGAGGCCGTGCCGTCCGCCGTACTCATGGGGGACCCGGTCGACCGGCTGCCCGGCAACGCCCACTTCACGTTCCCCGGGTGCGAGGGGGACTCGCTGCTGTTCCTGCTCGACGCGGCCGGGGTCGCCGTGTCGACGGGGTCCGCGTGCCAGGCCGGCGTGCCCGAGGCCTCGCACGTCCTCCTGGCGATGGGCCTGTCCGAGGAGGAAGCCCGGGGTGCGCTCCGGGTCACGCTCGGGCACACCTCGACGGCAGGGGACGTCGACGCCTTCCTCGCAGCCCTGCCGGAGGCGGTCGCGCGGGCGAGCCGGGCGGGCATGGCGTCCAGGGCCCCGTCGTTCGGGCGGTGACCCGACGGCTCGGTGGCCCGCGGGGCGGACCCGCGATGCGCCTGGCGTCCGTCGGTCGGCCCGGCGCGACGTGCGCCGCTAGGATCGGTGACCATGGTCGAACTTGACTTCACCGAGCAGCTGTCCGCCCTCCGCGAGACCTTCGGCAACATCCGCTCGGTCGTCGACGTCGACCGGCTGCAGCGCGAGATCGCCGAACTGAGCGAGCAGGCGGGTGCCCAGGACCTGTGGGACGACGTCGAGCACGCCCAGCAGGTGACGAGCGCGCTGTCCCACAAGCAGGCCGAGTTGCGGAAGATCACCGACACCGAACAGCGCATCGACGACCTCGAGGTCCTGGTCGAGATGGCGAACGAGGCCGACGACGAGGACTCCGCTGCCGAGGCACAGGACGAGCTCAAGGCGATCCAGAAGACCATGGGCGACCTCGAGGTGCAGACGCTCCTCGACGGCGAGTACGACGACCGTCCGGCCGTGATCACGATCCGCGCCGGCGCCGGCGGTGTCGACGCCGCCGACTTCGCCGAGATGCTCCTCCGGATGTACCTGCGGTACGCCGAACAGCACGGGTTCGGGACCACCGTCATGGACACCTCCTACGCGGAGGAGGCCGGCATCAAGTCGGCGACGTTCGAGGTGGACGCGCCGTACGCCTTCGGGACGCTCTCGGTCGAGGCCGGAACGCACCGCCTGGTCCGGATGTCGCCGTTCGGGGCCGCCGGCAAGCGCCAGACGTCCTTCGCCGCGGTCGAGGTCATCCCGCTCATGCCGGAGACCGAGGCGATCGACATCCCCGAGAACGACATCCGGGTCGACGTCTTCCGGTCGTCCGGCCCCGGTGGGCAGTCCGTCAACACGACCGACTCCGCCGTCCGCCTGACCCACCTGCCGACCGGCACCGTCGTCTCGATGCAGAACGAGAAGTCGCAGATCCAGAACCGCGCCGCCGCCATGCGCGTGCTGCAGTCGCGCCTGCTGCTCCTGAAGAAGGAGGAGGAGAACGCCAAGAAGAAGGAGCTCGCCGGCAACATCACGGCGAGCTGGGGCGACCAGATCCGCTCGTACGTCCTCGCGCCGTACCAGATGGTCAAGGACCTGCGGAGCGAGCACGAGGTCAACAACCCGTCGGCGGTGTTCGACGGCGACCTCGACGGCTTCATCAACGCCGGCATCCGCTGGCGCAAGCAGGGCGACGATTCCTGAACGACCTCACGGGTGAGCTGAGCCGCGCGCCTCGGTTGACTTCCGGCCGGCCGGACCTACCCTGATCCGGTCATGATCAAATTCGACCAGGTCACCAAGGTCTACTCGGGCAACCCGAGTCCTGCGCTCGACGACGTCTCCCTCGAGATCCTCAAGGGCGAGTTCGTCTTCCTCGTCGGCGCGTCCGGCTCCGGCAAGTCGAGCTTCCTGCGCCTCGTCCTCAAGGAGGAGAAGCCCTCCCGCGGGCAGATCCACGTGCTCGGGCAGCGCCTGGGCGCCCTGTCGTCGCGCAAGGTCCCGTACTTCCGCCGCAACCTCGGTGTGGTGTTCCAGGACTTCCGGCTCCTGCCGAACAAGAACGTGTTCGACAACGTCGCGTTCTCGCTGCAGGTGATCGGCAAGAGCAAGGGGTTCATCAGCGAGGCCGTCACCGACGTGCTGAAGCTCGTCGGCCTGGCCGGCAAGGCCACCCGCATGCCGCACGAGCTCTCCGGTGGTGAGCAGCAGCGCGTGGCCATCGCCCGTGCCGTCGTCAACAAGCCCGCGATCCTGCTGGCGGACGAGCCCACCGGGAACCTCGACCCGACGACCTCGGCGGGCATCATGGCGCTCCTCGAACGCATCAACCAGGGAGGCACCACCGTGCTGATGGCGACGCACGACGCCAGCATCGTGAACCAGATGCAGCGCCGGGTCATCGAGCTCTCGAACGGCACGGTGCTGCGCGACGAGCAGTCCGGCGGGTACCAGACGCAGGCGCTGCCGATCCAGCGCGGGTCCGGCGTCTCGAACACCACCGGCATCCAGACCATCCCGGGGCTCATCCGATGAGGCTCGGGCTCGTCATGTCCGAGGTCGCCTCGGGCCTACGCCGCAACGTGTCGATGGTCGTGTCCGTCGTGCTGGTCACCTTCATCTCGCTGACCTTCGTCGGCACCGCGATCCTGCTGCAGATGCAGATCAACCAGATGAAGGGCTACTGGTACGACCGGGCGCAGGTCGCGGTCTACCTCTGCACCGACACCGACACCACGGGCAACTGCACCGGCGCGAAGGCCACGGAGGACCAGCGCGAGCAGGTGCAGGCACAGCTCGAGTCCTCCACGCTCGATCCGTACATCGAGAAGACCTACTACGAGGACCAGGACCAGGCGTACGACCGGTTCAAGCAGCAGTTCAAGGACTCGCCGGCCACCGAGTTCGTGAAGCCCGAGTACCTCAACGAGACCTTCTGGGTGAACCTGAAGAACCCGTCGCAGGCGGACGTGCTCGTCGAGAGCCTGTCGAAGGTCGCCGGCGTGCAGAGCGTGGTCGACCAGCGCGGGTACCTGCAGCCGATCTTCAACCTGCTCAACGCGTCGTCGTACACGGCGATCGGGATCGCGTCGCTCATGCTCGTGGCCGCCGTGCTGCTCATCGCGACCACCATCCGGTTGTCGGCGTTCAGTCGCCGGCGCGAGCTCGGGATCATGCGGCTGGTCGGCGCGTCGAACCGGTTCATCCAGACCCCCTTCGTGCTCGAGGGCGTGATCGCCGCGGCCATCGGCGCGGTCCTGGCCGGCGGTGCGATCGTGGCCGTCGTCTGGTTCTTCGTCCGCAACTACCTGGCGCAGCGGTTCTCGGGGACGGCGTTCATCGGGATGGGGGACGCGGCGGTCGTCGTGCCTGCGGTGATCGTCATCGGCGTGCTCCTGGCCGGGGTGTCCGCGCTCATCGCGATCCGCCGGTACCTGCGGGTCTGACGGCCACGACCCCACGACCGCGGCGCGCCGGGAAGGTGCGCCGCGGTCGTCGTGTTCACTAGGCTGTAGGGCTGCGCAGCAGCACCCGGGTCGCCCCGGGAACCGAAGGGAGTCTCCATGGCGAAGGAACGCGGCGAGAAGATCGTGGCGACCAACCGTCGAGCGCGCCACGACTACCTGATCGAGGACACCTACGAGGCGGGCATGGTGCTCTCGGGTACCGAGGTGAAGTCCCTCCGCGAGGGGCGCGCGTCGCTCGTCGACGGGTACGCGTTCATCGACGCAGGCGAGGCCTGGCTGGACGCCGTGCACATCCCCGAGTACACCGAGGGGACGTGGAACAACCACGCGCCCCGACGGAAGCGCAAGCTCCTCCTGCACAAGCAGCAGATCGTCAAGATCTCGCACAAGACGGCGCAGGGCGGGTACACCCTCGTCCCGCTCCAGATCTACTTCCACGACGGCCGCGCCAAGGTCGAGATCGCGGTCGCGAAGGGCAAGCGTGAGTTCGACAAGCGCCAGGCTCTGCGCGAGAAGACCGACAAGCGCGAGGCCGAGCGTGCCATGCGCTCCCGCAACCGCCTCGGCGAGTGAGCCCAGGGCGAACGGTGCTGGCATCGTCCAGCCGACCCCGCTAGGCTGGGGTACTGCTCCCCACCAGGAGCATTGGCAACTCAACAGCGTGACAGCGGTTCGCACGTTCCGGCCCGTACGGGGATGATCGGTTTCGACATTGCCTGTGTGCCGACGGGAAGCGGGCCGAGGACCCACGGTCATCTCGTGAACGATCCGTGGAAAACAACAAGTGCCAATTCCAAGCGCACTGACTTCGCTCTCGCTGCGTAAGCAGCCCAGCACATGAAGTCCGTCGGCCAGGTGACCGTCCCCTAACCTGATCCCGGCGTCATCCAGAGGACTTGCTGCACGGTTGCGCCTCAGGGCCGTGCGGGACTTGCACTGAGACTGGGCCCGTCGTCCGAGAAGCCGGTAGCAAAGGACGGGGCCGAGCAGAACGCATCATCCGGATACGCCCGTAGAAGACGTCGAATTGCAGCGATGGACGGGGGTTCGATTCCCCCCATCTCCACCATCGCCGGACGTCGGGCCGCTGTCACGCTGATCACCGAGATCGCCTCCTGAACGCCCCGTCGCCGTCCCCTGGACGTCGGCGGGGCGTTCGCTGTTCCCGCGGGTACCGAGGACTACTGTCCGGGTCAGGCGTGGGGCAGGCCCGCGTCGATCCCGAACGAGAGGTCCACGCGTGGTGCAGGAGATCGCGATCCGAGTCCGTCTGCGAGAGCAGGACCGTCTGGGACTGGCGGAGTACGAGCGGATCGTCGGGTCCGTGGCGACCGTCGCCGCGGTGGTCGCCTGGCTGCCCACCCCCGAGTCGCGGCTCGTCCTCCGCGGTCGTGGCGCCGAGCCGGTGCGCCTCGAGACGGTGTCGTACGGCAACGTCTTCGAGATGCTCGTCGTGCTCGACCAGCGCTCGGCAGCGGTGGAGCGCGCCGCGGCTGCCGTCGCCGCGCTGGTCGCGTCGGTCCGGGACGAGCGGGTCGAGGACGACACCGCGGGCATCGCGGGAGAGCTCGACCGCCTGGACCGATCGGCACCCCGGGGCCGGTCGACCGTCGAGCGAGCACTCCGCGGGTTCCTCGAGGGAGCCCGGGCCGACGTGCTCGCTCGGAAGACCACCACACGGGTGCGCGCTGCCCAGGCGCTGCTGCGGCTCGCCGAGGACGGGGCGGAGCTCGTGGTGGAGCGGGTCGAGGATGCCCTGGCGTCCGTGGTCGAGGAGCAGCAGGTCGACGTGCTCGCGGACACCGGCGCGGCCGTCGTCGTCGAGCCGGTCGACGGTCTCGCACCCGCCGGCGTGCGTGCTGCGCAGGCGGACGACGCTCAGGACGACGGTGCGGACCGCGACGAGCAGGAGCAGGACGAGAAGAAGTCGGACAAGAAGTCCCACAAGAAGAAGTCCGACAAGAAGAAGTCGGACAAGAAGTCCGACAAGAAGAAGTCCGACAAGAAGAAGTCGGACGACAAGTCCGACAAGAAGAAGTCGGACAAGAAGAAGTCCGACAAGAAGAAGTCCGACAAGAAGCAGGCCAAGAAGAAGCAGTAGGGCGAGGCCGCGGAGCCGTCGCCGGCTCAGAAGTCGAACAGGTTCGCGCGCAGGCCCCCGTCGCCGTACTCCCGACGCAGCAGCCCGCGACGACGCAGGGCCGGGACGAGGTCGCCCGTCATCCGGTACACCTGCGCCGGGTGCAGGTCGCCGGACAGGATGAACCCGTCGTTGTCGGCATCGGCGCCGAGCTCCTCGGCGAAGTCCGCGAACTCCTCGGCCGTCCCGACGAACCCCTGGTGCGCACTGATCCGCCCGAGCCGGGCCTTCCGCGCCAGGAGCTCGCGGAGCGGTGCATCGGGTGTGTCCCCGACGAGTCCGCGGATCGTGCCCGCCGACACGTGCTCGCCGAACGTACCCTCCGGGATCGGCGCGTCGAGGTCGAGCGCGAGCAGGTCTGTCTCGGAATCGCTCGACCACGCCACCGCTGCGGCGCGGAGGTCGTCGTCCGACGGGTGCCGTGACGCCGCGACGAGCCGGTCGGCCTCGGCCGCCGACGACACCACCACGGGTTTCAGCACGAAGAGCACCCGGAGGTCGTCGGCGCTGCGACCGGCGTCGGCGGCGGCCGTGTGGACCCGGGCGCGGTACTCCCGCACCGCGGCGGCCGTCAGGGGCGCCAGCGCCAGCTGCACGTCCGAGTGGGTGCCGGCGAAACCGAGTCCGCGACCCGAGCCGCCGGGGGAGACCACGACCGGGTCGGTGCCGAGCGGCAGGGCGTTGAGCGGGCCGTCGACGGTGAAGGAGGCGCCCTCGTGGTGGAATGCGTCGAGGGCGTCCCCGTCGGCGAAGTGCCAGTCGGACGGGTCCCCGACGTACCCGTCGCCCCACGAGTGCCACAGCCGCCGGAGCAGCGTGATCCACTCCTCGGCCCGGTCGTACGCGGCGTCGTGCGGCAGCGGCACGGCCCCGACGTGGCGGGCACTCCCGGTGTCGGTGACGACGTTGAGCCCGAACCGGTCCGACGACAGGTGCGCGAGCGTGGCCGCCTGTCGGGCGGCCAGGTACGGGGGCGTGATGCCGGCGTTCACCGTCGGGGCGATGCCGATGTGCCGTGTGGCGGCGAACAGGTACGGCGCGAGGAGCAGCGGGTCGTGCTTCGGTCCGCCGTACGCCTGTCGGATGCGCAGGTCGAGTGTCGCGGGGTTGCCGAGCGAGATGGCGTCCTCGGCGATCACCAGGTCCATGCCGGCCTGCTCGAGCGCGCGGACGGACTGCTGGTACAGGTCCGGCTTCGTCCAGTCGTGGCCCCAGTCCCAGTCCGGGCGACCCCAGGCCTGCGGACCGAAGCCCCGCGAGAAGAAGTAGCCGAAGTGCTGCAGGTCACCCATCGTCAGACCTCCTCGGCCACGACGTGCCCCTGCGGGACGGTGTGCGCGAGGGCGGCGAGCGTCGGGGCGGGGGCGGGTCGGGCCTCCCGTCCGGCCGTGCCGCGACCGGTGATGGCCCGCACCGCCGCCAGGCCGCGCTCGAGGTCGGCGAGCAGGTCCGCGACGTCCTCGATTCCGACGGACAGCCGGACGAGACCGTCGTCGATGCCGAGCTCCTGCCGTTCGGCCGCGGTGCGGCCGGCGTGGGTCGTGGTCGCGGGGTGCAGCACGAGGGAACGGACGTCGCCCAGGTGGGTCATCCGGCTGAAGAGCGCGACCCCGTCGACGAAGGCGCGCGCGGCCGGCTCGCCGCCGGCGAGCGTGAAGGCGAACACGGATCCGGCGCCGCGGGGCAGGTAGCGCCGTGCGAGGTCGTGGTACGGACTGGAGGCGAGACCCGCGTGGTCGACGCTCGTCACCTCCGGCTGCTGCTCGAGGAACGACGCGACGGCCAGCGCGTTCGCGGTGTGGCGTTCCACCCGCAGCGACAGGGTCTCGATGCCCTGGCGGAGCAGGAAGGCGTTGAACGGCGACGGTGCCGGGCCGATCCGGGAGGCGACGACGTCCCGCGCGTACACCACGAAGGCCCGGCTGCCGTAGCGCTCGACGTAGCTCTGCCCACCGAGCGCCCGATCGGGAGCGGTCAGGTGACCGAACCGCTCGGGGTTCCGTGCCCAGTCGAACCGACCGCCGTCGACGACCAGTCCGCCGAGCCCCGCCCCGTGTCCGGAGAGGAACTTCGAGGCGGAGTGCACCACGATGTCGGCGCCGTGCTCGACCGGCCGGACCAGGTACGGCGTCGCCAGGGTGTTGTCCACGACGAGTGGTACCCCGGCACGGTGTGCGGTGTCGGCGACGCCGGTGATGTCGAGCACGTCGTTCTTCGGGTTCGGGATCGTCTCGGCGAAGAACGCCTTCGTGTTCGGTCGCACCGCCCGGGCCCACTCGTCGAGGTCGCGCTGGTCGGCGACGAAGTCGACCTCGATGCCGAGTCGTGCCAGGTTCTGCAGGAGCAGGCCCTTCGTGCCCTCGTAGATGCTCCGGGCGCTCACCACGTGGTCGCCCGCCTGCAGCAGCCCGAGGAGCGCGACGGTCACCGCGGCCTGGCCGCTGCCGACGAGGATCGCCTCGGGGCTCCGCTCGAGCAGGGCGACCCGGCGCTCGACATCGGCGCTGGTCGGGTTGCCGAGCCGGGTGTACGTGTAGCCGTCGTCGGTCCCGGCGAAGCGGTCGCGGGCCTGGTCGAAGTCGTCGAAGAGGAAGCCGGAGGACATGTGGATCGCGGGCACGCGTGCGCCGTGCGCGGTGTCGGGCAGGAACCCGCCGTGCACCTGTTCCGTGGCGAAGCCGTGGCCGTCGTCCGACATGGGCCCTCCTGGTGTCCTCGGTCGTGCGGGTACTCTCGCAGGCCGGACACGTCGGCGGCACTTTGCGGCGTCGGGTTACGGCAGCGGCTCAGACCAGCGCGCGCACGCCGGCGGCGACGGTGTCCCACGTCGCGAGCAGCGGCTCGCGGGCGAGCCACACCACCACGCCGTTCACGACCAGGAACAGGACGAACCAGAGCACCGCCGGCACGCGCATCTCGGCGGCTGCGATGTGGAAGTCGGTCTGCACCCGGGCGCCGGTCAGGAGCCAGCGTGCGACGTGCACGAGGGAGCGCACGCCGTCGACGACGAACGCGGCACCCACCGCGGCGACGACGAGCACGGTGGCCTCCGACGGGCGGAGCGCCACCCAGAGCGCCAGCGCGTCGAAGCCGACCACGACCAGCAGACCGAACCAGTTCCGCACGAACGCGAGCGCGACGAGTCCGACCACGGCCAGCACCGCGACCGGCAGCCACCTCGACCCGTGCAGCACTCCGGTGACGAGCAGGACGCCGGCCCACAGCGGTGCGCTGTAGCCGG
This sequence comes from Curtobacterium sp. MCSS17_008, assembly GCF_003234185.1. Lineage (GTDB taxonomy): Bacteria > Actinomycetota > Actinomycetes > Actinomycetales > Microbacteriaceae > Curtobacterium. The sequence goes on along the minus strand of NZ_QKSM01000001.1, from coordinate 590,179 downwards.
CGAAGAGGTTGAGGATCCGGACGAGCCACCGGATCCCGCCGGGGACCCGGCCGAGTCGCACCCATGCCTCGCCCGAGCCGTCCGGGTGCAGGTCGATCCGGTCGATGCGGCCGCCGAACGGCACGACGACGACGCAGTGGCCGACCTCGTGCACGATGGTCGCGGCGATGCGGGCGACGCGGCCGAGCAGCGGCACGAACGGCAGGACGGCGCCGACCAGGACGGCGACGAACACGAGGGGCGGGGCTGCGGTGGTCAAGACACCAGGATCGCAGCAGACCCCAAGAGCGGTCTGAGGGCGGGCGCGCGGTACGCGTCAGGTGGTCGTGCCCACGACGACGGTCGGGACGATGGCGAGCCCTGTCAGGGCAGCGAGGAACGCCGTCAGCCGGTCGACGTGGGCGTGCCTGGCTCCTCGACCGTCACCGACTTCGCGAGGTTGCGGGGCTTGTCGACGTCGCACCCGAGCTGGAGCGCGAGTTCCCTGGCGAGCATCTGCAGCGGCACGACGGCCTCGATCGGGCCCCACGGGGCGACCGCCCGACCCCACGCCAGGTCGGTGGCCTCGGCCCGCCGGGCGATGGCGGGCAGGTCGGAGCCCTCGCCGCCGATCGTCACGACGAACCCACCGCGTGCGCGGACCTCGGCGACCGCGGACTGCAGGCGGGGGTCGCCGTGGTCGACGACGACGACCGGGGTGCCGTCGTCGACGAGTGCGAGCGGGCCGTGCTTGAGCTCACCGGCCGGGTACGCCTCTGCCCAGCGGGAGCTGAGCTCCGTGAGCTTGAGGGCGCCCTCGGCGGCGTACGGCAGGCCCGGTCCGCGCCCGAGGAACAGGAACCCGGGAGCGTCGCGCACCGTGGCGGCGAGGAGCGGCACGCGGTCCGCGGCGACGGCAGCCGCCCGGGCCAGCCGCTCGGGCAGCTCGGAGAGCGCGTCGACGAGCGCCGCCGCCCGCGTCGGCTCGAGACGACCGGACGCGACGAGGGCGGACACGACCGTGGTGACACCGACCACCACCTGCGCGGTGAAGGTCTTCGTCGCGGCCACGCCCACCTCGGGACCGGCGTGGCACTCGAGCACCGCGTCGGCGCGGCGGGCGAGCGACGAGTGCACGTTGTCCGTCAGTGCGAGTACCGGGTGTCGTGCGTCGAGCCGGTCGAGGGCACGGAGGACGTCGGCGGTCTCGCCCGACTGGCTGATCGCGACGACGAGGGTCCCCGGACCGAGCACGACGTGCTCGACCTCGCTCGCGACGACGATGTCGGTCGGCACGGCACCGAGCGCGCGGACGGTGCTCGCGATGACCTGTCCCGCGTGCAGCGAGGTGCCGCACGCGACGACGGCGAGGCGGTCGAACGCGGGGAGGCCGAGCCCGGTCCAGGTGCTCCCGTCGGACGTCCGGTGGCGGACCCGGTCGAGCACCTCGGCGACGACGGCGGGCTGCTCGTCGATCTCCTTCGCCATGTGGTCCGGGTGGTCGCCGAGCTCGAGCGCCGCGGGCGCGAACGGCGACGCCGTCGGGAACGGCACGGGGACGGCGACGCCCCCGGACGACCAGCTCCACGCCTCACCGAGCTCCACCACGTCACCGTCTCGCAGCGGCACGAAGGTCTCGCACCACTCGGCGATCGCGCCCACGTCGCTCGCCACGAAGTCCCCACGGGCGGAGCGGGCGACGACGAGCGGTGACCGGTCGGCGGCGGCGACCATGCGGCCGTCGCGGGCGTCCAGCACCACGACGGCCCAGGCCCCCTCGAGCTGCGCGGTCGCGATCTGGACCGCGAGCAGGAGGTCCGGGTCGACGCGGAGCGCTCGCTCGACCAGGTGACCGATCACCTCGGAGTCGACCTCCGAGCGGAAGACGTGCCCCTGGCCCTCGAGTGTCGCGCGGAGCCGGTCGGCGTTCTCGACGATCCCGTTGTGCACGACGCTGATCCGCCCGGTGCAGTCGGCGTGCGGGTGCGCGTTCTCCTCGCGCACGGCGCCGCGCGTCGCCCAGCGGGTGTGGCCGATCCCGACGCCGGTGGACGCGTCCGACGCCGGCGCCGTGGCGGCTCGTGCGGCGACGAGGGCACGCAGGTCACCGACGCGCGACACGGAGCGGATGGTCGCGTTCCGCCCCGCGGCGGTGCGCACGGCGAGGCCGACCGAGTCGTACCCCCGGTACTCCAGCCGTTCGAGGCCGCCGAGCAGGAAGGGGGTCGCGTCGTCGGTGACGCGGGCCGCGATGATGCCGCACATCTGGTGTCCGTTCGGTGGGGGACCAGACCGTGGGGGAGGTCCGGGAGCGGCACCGACCGCCGTCGGGTCTGCCGCGTGTCCGGGGCCGTCGATCGGCGCTCCGTCCACGGATCAGGCGGGGACGGGCGGGGCGGTCGGCGGTTCGGGTACCGGACGTCGGGGTGCGGGCTGGCCCTCCGGGGAGGGCACGGCGGTCGGTGCACGAGAAGCCTCACCCGGCACCGTCGCCGGGACAACACCGCACGCCCGCTCTTGCGGTTCACCGCGCGTGCGGTGCGACGCGGCGCGGCACGGTGCGGACTCCCGCAAGGCGCCCGCGTCGCGTCGACGGGGCTGACGGACGGGAGGCCCGGTACCAGCTGGTACCGGGCCTCCCGTCCGTCGATCGCCCACGTCGGGCGCGCTCAGGTGAGCAGCGCCACCAGGTGGGAGCGTGAGCGCGCACCGACCTTGCGGTAGATCTGCGTCAGCCGCAGCTCCACCGTCCGCTGCGACATGAACAGCGACGAGGCGATCTCGCGGTTGCGGTACCCCTCGGTCACCTTCTGCACGACGGCGCGCTCCTCGGCGGTCAGGGACGTGAGCACCGCGGAGGCGTCCGGCGCGCTGGGCGGCGTACCGGGGACCGGCGCGGACAGCACCGGACCGGCGCGGCGCGACGTCGGCACGCCGAAGGCGGGCAGGACGGCCGCCGGGGCCGGCGCGGCGAGCGGGCGCCGGAGTCCGGCCGCCTCGTACGCCGCGGCAGCCGCAGCACCGAGCCGGGGCCGCTCCGCCTCGGTGCCGACGGCCGCGAGCGCTGCGAAGGTGCGAGCCCGCTCGTACTGCGAGTCGTGCGGTTGGAACAGCTCGAGCGCACGGCGCCTGGCGGCCTCGCGGGTGGTGTCGTCGGCGACGAGCGCCAGGCTCCTGGCCAGCACGAGCGCGCCCCAGCGGGACGGTCGTGCGTGGTGGTCGGCCGCGAGCCGTGCCGCCGTGGCGCGTGCGTCGTCGAGCCGGCCGAGGCAGACGTAGCCCTCGACCAGGTCGCCGAGGTGTCGGAGCACCGTCGGGTTCCGCAACGGGCGACCGACGGCGTCCGCGGCCTCGAGCGCCACCACGGCCTCCTCGACGCGCCCGTCCAGCAACAGCACGCGGCCGCGCAGGGCGTGGAGTTGTGCGGTGGTGCCCCAGAGCAGCGCCGTCGAGCGCAGCGCCAGGCAGCGGTCCACGACCGCGAGCGCATCGTGCGAGCGTCCCTCGGCGAAGTGGCGCCAGGCGACGGCCACCGCACGCGAGGGTTCGCGGAGCCGCTGCGCGGACAGCGCGCTCCCGGCCTCCCAGGCGTCGACCGCGCGGAGGGCCTGCCGGAAGTTGCCGGAGCGGAGCTCGTTCTCGGCGGACAGGTAGCGTGCGCCCTCGGCCCACACCGCCTCGGTCTCCTGACTCCGTGCGACGACGAGCGCGAAGAGCCGCCGGGCGCTGCGGTACCGCTCGGCGATGCTCAGCGCGTGGGCGACGAGCAGCAACGCGGGGTCCGACATCGCGAGGAGGCGCACGGAGGAGAGACCGTCGTACAGCTCGGTGTCCGGCGGCAGGGCACCGTCGACCGCGGCGACGAGGCACTGCACGGCGCCGGCGATCTCGGCGGTGTGGGGGGAGAGGGCCGGTCCGAGCTGGTCCACACGTGCGAGGAGATCGCGGGCCTGGTCGAGATCCCACGTCTCCGCGCGGAAGCTCGCCACCATCGCCAGGAGTCCAGCGGTCGCGGGGGCTTCGGGTGCCTCCGCAGCCACGTGGACGAGGAGCTCGTCGGCGTGGACGGTCTCGCCGCGCAGGTACTGCACGGAGTACAGCACCCGGAGCCGCCGGACCTCGTCGGGCTGCCGGCGGAACGGCCGCATGGCCGTGAGGTACCGCGCCGCGAGGCCGAGCATCCGTCGGGCGAAGAGCGCCTCGGTGACGGCGAGCAGTGCGGCACGCTCGTCCTCGTCGCCGGAGCCGACGTGCAGGGCACGCTCGGCCAGGGCGACCGCGGCGTACGGTGCCCCGTCGGCGACGTACCCGGCGGCGGCCTCGAGCAGCGCGACGACGTCGGGGACGTCGTCGACGAAGCTCCGGTGCCAGGCGGCGGCGCGGGGATCGCACGCCGCACTCGACGCGGCGAGTTCGGCGTGCAGAGCCCGACGGGTCCTCGCGGACGTGCGCCAGTACAGCGCGGACCGGAGCAGCGGATCGCGGACCGCGACGGTCTGGCCGCGCACGACCACGACGCCGGCATCGGCGAGGTCGTCGACGGCGTCGCGGTCCCAGCCGACCGTCCTCGCCACCGGGACGAGGGCGAGGCGTGCGAGGACGTCCAGATCACGTCCTGCGTCGGAGGCGTCGGCGGCGGCGGCCGTCCCGCCACCGCCGTCGATGCCGCCGAGCGTGAGGGCGGCGAGGGCCTCGGAGGTCGCCGTGGGACGCAGCGGCAGCACGAGCGGCTCGGCACCGGTGAGCTGCGCGTGGGTGAGCGCGTCGAACTGCTCGCGGAGCGCGCCCGGGTTGCCGCCCGTCGCGTCGGCGAGGATCGCGAGGACGCCGTCGTTCGCACCCTCGGGCGCCATCCCCCGGGCGAGGGCGAGCGCCTCGTCCGCCGCGAGCGGTTCGAGCCGGAGCACCGGCAACGCCGCGAGCGGGCCGTCGGACGGCACCGAGCGGACCGTCGCGACCAGGCGGAGGGCCGTCCCGGCGAGTCGACCGGCGAGGAACGCGATGAGCTCCTGGCTCTCCGCGTCCATGCGGTCGAGGTCGTCGATGAGGACCACCGTCGGCGGCAGGGTCAGGGTCTGCACGGCCTCGAGGAAGTCGTGCGCCGCTGCGAGTCCGCTGCTCGCGCCGCCGGCCTGCAGCAGGTGGGCGATGTGGGCGGTCGCACGGGGGTCGTCGAGCGCGGTGAACAGGGAGGTCACGCCGGCCAGGGGCCAGCGGGACTCGCTCCCGTTGACACCGACCCGCACGACGGGGAGGGAGACGCGGTCGGCGACCGCGTCGAGGACGCTGCTGCGCCCGGAACCAGGGTCGCCGACGACGACCATCGCGCACTCACGAGGGAGCACGGCGAGGGTCGCGATCCGGTCGACCTCGAGACGGCGACCGGTGAGTGCCATGACTCACCGGCCTCCGGGTCCGGGGACGGATGCTGCGGAGGGAGTGCGCGCTGCGGCACGGCGGGTGACCGTGGCGGCGAACGGGGTCCGGTCGTCAGCACGGCGGGTGACCGTGGCGGCGAACGGACGCGAGGCGGCGACGGAGCGCGCGCCGGAGCTGTCGGTGAGATGACGCGGACGACGAGTGAGGGTGCACTCGGTTCCGCCTGGGAACGATGAGGTCATCGTCTGGACCACCCCTCGGGTCAGGGTTTTTCGGACGAAAGTCACGACGGAGCGGACGCTGCCCGGAGTGTTCGGAACCCGGGCGACGTCTGACCTGCCGCCCGTTGAACATAACCCGTCCACCGGACGGGTCGGAGGGGTCGTCAGTGGTATGTCCACCCCCGGTGTCCCCAGTCCGGGGGGTCCGTACCCTGTCGAGGAGTCCTCACGGACGACCGGCGGCGCGTTCAGGGGACAAGCGGGGTACAACGATCCTCCGGCCGCGGTGTAACAACTGAGGAGATGTCCACTCACGAGACGCCCCCGACCAGCATCGACGATCGCACCAAGTGGCGCGCCTTCGCGGTCTGCGTGGCGGTGGCGGCCCTGACCATCCTCGACCTGTCGAAGGTCAACGTCGGCCTGCCGTCCATCGAGCGGTCGCTCGGCGCGTCGAGTTCGTCGCTCCAGCTCATCGTCGCCGGCTACGCGCTCGCCTTCGGTCTCGCTCTGGTGCCCGCCGGTCGGCTCGGCGACCTGAAGAGCCGTCGGGCGCTCTTCATCGTCGGGCTCGTCGCGTTCACGGTGTCGAGCCTGCTCTGCGCGCTGGCGCCGACCATCGAGGTGCTCATCGTGACGCGGATCGTGCAGGGCCTCGCCGCCGGCACCCAGATGCCGCAGGTGATCGGTCTGGTGCAGCAGCTGTTCCGCGGCCCGGAGCGCGGCCGGGCGTTCGGGCTCTTCGGCGCGATGATCGGCATCTCCACAGCGCTCGGACCGACGATCGGCGGCGGCCTCATCGCCATCGGCGGCGAGGCGTCCGGCTGGCGCCTGCTGTTCTGGATGAACGTGCCGCTGGGTGTGGCGGCACTCGTCTTCGCCGTGAAGCTGTTGCCGAAGGGGGTGCAGGGGCGGGCCGTGGACCGGGAGCTCGACGTCGTCGGCATCCTGCTGCTCGGCGCGGCGATCGTCACGCTCATGCTGCCGTTCGTGCTCACGACGGGTTCGGGTGGTTCCGGGGCGCGGTGGCTCTGGCTCCTCGCGTCGGCCGCGTTCCTGGTGCTCTTCGTGTGGTGGGAGAACCGGTACCGGCGCAGCGGGAGGTCACCGGTGGTGCACTTCGAGCTGTTCCGGCTGTCGTCGTACCGCAACGGGCTGTCGATCGTCGCGGTCTACTTCGCGGCGCTGCCGGCCTCGTTCCTCATGGTGACGCTGTACCTGCAGGAGGGCCTCGGCCTCGAACCGCTCTTCGCCGGCATGGTCAGCATCCCCTTCGCGGCGACGAGCGCCGTCGGCTCCTACGTCGGTGGCCGGATCGTCGATCGTTTCGGCCGCTCGCTCGTGGTGGTCGGCCTCGGCGGGGTGGTCGTCGGCTTCGTGCTGCTCATGCTCGCCGCCGTCCTCACGCCGCCGGAGGTCACGCCGTGGGCCATGGCCGGCGCGTTCCTGGTCGGGGGTCTCGGCGGCGGCTTCGTCGTCTCGCCGAACCAGACGCTGACGCTCGCCGAGGTCCCGGTCGAGCAGTCCGGCGTCGCCGGGTCGATGCAGCAGCTCGGCCAGCGCGTCGGGACGGCGATCGGTACCGCCGTGGCGACGAGCATCTTCTACGGCATCGTCCGGTCGGAGGCGGCTGGGTCCGGGGCGGGCGGCCGGCTCGACGCGTACCACGACGCGTTCCGCAGCGGCACGACGTTCACGGTGTCGCTGATGGCCCTCGCCCTCGCCCTGGCGGTCTCCGACCTGGTCGTGCGACGACGCGCCGCGCGTCGGACGGCCGGTGCGGACGTCAGCGCCGAATGACGTCGACCACGGCGTCGTGCACGAGCCCGTTCGTCGCGAGGGCGCTCCCGTGCCAGGGGCCCGGGTCGCCGTCGAGCGAGGTGAACCGGCCACCGGCCTCCTCGACGATGGGCACCAGCGCGGCGATGTCCCACGGCTTGAGGTCGGGCTCGCCGGCGACGTCGAGGACGCCCTCGGCGACGAGCATGTAGGACCACATGTCCCCGTAGGCCCGGGTGCGCCAGACCTTGCGGGAGAGCGTGACGAGGGCGTCCAGCCGGTCGTCCTCGTCCCACTGCTGGATGCTGTTGTAGCTGAGGCTGGCGTCCGAGAGCGCGGCGACGCCGGACACCCGCAGCGGTCCGTCGGTGGAGTGCGCCCCCAGGCCCTCCGCGGCCCACCAGCGCTTGCCGAGCGCGGGCGCGCTGACGACGCCGAGCACCGGGCGACCGTCGACCGCGAGCGCGATGAGGGTGGCCCAGACCGGGACGCCCCGGAGGTAGTTCGCGGTGCCGTCGATCGGGTCGACCACCCACTGGCGGTGTCCCTCGCTCAGGGCGTCGGCGCCGGTGTCGGCCGTGGTCTCCTCGCCCAGGAACGCGTCGTCGGGCCGCTCGGCAGCCAGGCGCTCGCGCAGTGCACGCTCGACCGCCTGGTCGGCGTCGGTCACGTGCGTGCTGTCGGCCTTCGTCGTCACGTGCAGGTCGGCGGCGCGGAACCGCTCGAGGCTGATCGCGTCGGCGGTGTCGGCGAGGGAGCGGGCGAAGTCCAGGTCGGCGCTGAGGTCCACGGAGGTCAGGGTAGCGCCCTAGGCCGCGACGACCTGCTCCTCCTCGTAGCGCGAGACCGCACGCTCGCGGGCGATGCGGGTCCGGCGTGCCGCGAGCCCGTGCACGAGGACGCCGAGCAGCACCGCGACGACCAGCCACAGCACGAGCACGACCACCGACCGGGTCAGTGGTGCTCCGGGGAAGTACACGAGGTCCTGCGCGGCACCGAGCCAGGCGGCACCGCTCCAGAACGTGTTGAGCGCGGCGAAGAAGCCGGGCTGGAACGACGGCTGGAAGATCCCGCCGGAGCTCGTGAAGTTGAGCATCACGAAGAGCATCGTCAGGATCGGGGTGGTCCACCGGCCGAGCAGCGGGTGCAGGCCGACGCCGAGGGCCACGATGACCGCGTCGTAGAGCCAGGCGAACAGGAAGACCTGCCACCGGTGGTCCGGGATGACGCCGTACAGCGGCCCGGCGACCAGGATGCCGATGCCGGCGACGACACCGGCGGTGACGGCACCGACGACGACCGTCCAGAGTGCCCGGAGCTTCGCGGCGGACGCGGCGACCGCGATGGCCGACGCGTAGCCGCCGACGCTCAGCCCGACGAGCAGGAAGAACAGGCCCTGGCCGGTGGGGTCCTCGCTGCCGGTGGGCACGACGTCCGAGACGGTGAAGGGCAGGTGCTGCGCGAAGGCGATCGGCAGGAAGACCTTCTCCGCGGCGGTCGCGGTGGTCTCGCTCGCGGCGGTCGAGACGTAGAGCGTGGCGCCGTCGGTGCCCGGCGCGTAGACCGCGGCGAGCTCCCGGTCGCGGACCCGTCGCTCGGCCTCGGAGGTCGTGCCGACGACGTGCGCCACGAGCTTGCCGTCCGACTCGTCGGTCACCGTCTGGGCGAAGACCTGCACGGTCGGTCCCTGGCCGACGACGCCCACCGGGAGCTCGTGCGGCGTGGGGGCGTGGAAGGCGCCGAGGTACGCCAGGCTCATCCCGACCGCGAGGAACAGCGGCACGAGGATGTGCGACCCGAAGGACCGCAGCGACCGTCCGAGGTGCTCGGGGCGCACGACCGCCGCGATCGCCGGTCGGGGGAGCTCCCGGTGCGGGCGGGCCGCGGCGTGTCCGGCGTGGTGATCCTGCTCGACTCGGGCGGTGTTGTCTTTTGCAACTTCAGGCACGAGCAGCCACGGTACACCCGTCGTGACGGTGCAGCGCGCCCGGCTTCACTCCGCGCCGGGGTCGTCCGCACCCATGCCGGTGAGCAGGGCGCGGAAGGAGTCGAGCCGCTCGACGCCGGTCGGACCGAGCTCTCCGTCGTGCACCCGGTCGACGATCTCCCAGTCGTGCGCCTGCGACAGCGGGATGCCGTCGGCGGGCTCGCGCACGGGTACGGCGTGCGCGGCGAACGCCCGGAAGACGTTCTCGGGCTGGACGTGGCCGAGCCCGAACGACCGGACGCCGGGGGTGTCGATGATCCACCCGCCGTCACGGACGCGCAGCGCGATCGAGGACGACGAGGTGTGCCGCCCACGACCCGTCACCGCGTTCACGACGCCGGTGGCACGGGTCGAGCCCGTGATGGCGTTCACGAGCGTCGACTTCCCGACGCCGGAGTGCCCGACCGTGACGGTCACCTTGTCGTCGAGCACCTCGTGCAGGGCGTCGAACGGCACGTCGTCCGACCGGCTCGTGACGATCCGCAGGTCCAGGCAGGCGAAGTGCGCCAGGAACGGTGCCGGGTCGGCCAGGTCGGTCTTCGTGATGCAGAGCACGGGGTCGAGTCCGGCGTCGAACGCGGCGACGAGGTACCGGTCGATGAGCCGCGGGCGTGGTTCGGGGTCCGCCGCCGCGACGACGACCAGCATCTGGTCCGCGTTCGCGACGATCACGCGCTCGACCTCGTCGCTGTCGTCGGCGCTCCGTCGCAGCAGGGTCGAGCGCTCCGCGACCTTGACGATGCGCGCGAGCGAGCCGGCGTCGCCCGAGACGTCGCCGGCGAGCGACACGTGGTCACCGGTCACGACGGACTTCTTGCCGAGCTCCCGGGCCTTCGTGGCGGTGATGACGCGTTCGTCGTCCTGCCCCGCCGACACCAGCACGCCGAAGCGTCCGCGGTCGACGTTCGTCACCCACCCGGTCGGGGCGTCGTCGTAGCTCGGACGGGTCTTCGTCCGGGGCCGGTTGCCCTTCGGGTTCGGCCGGATCCGCACCTTCGACTCGTACTGCCCGTACGGCTCGTCCTCGTCGGTGTCGTCGCCGTCGACGTCGTCCCACCAGCTCACGGCGTCACGCTCCCGTCACGACGGCCGTCACGAGGATCCGTACCGGTCGCCACGAGGTCCGCCCACAGCTCGGGGAACTGGGGCAGTGTCTTCGCGGTGCAGCCGATGTCGTCGACGGCGACGCCGTCGACGACGAGGCCCACCAGGGCGCCCGCGGTCGCCATCCGGTGGTCGTCGTAGGCGGCCCAGCCTCCGCCGTGCAAGGGCGCGGGCGTGATCCGCAGGCCGTCGTCGAGTTCCTGCACCGAGCCTCCCGACCGGTTCACGTCCGCCGCGAGCGCGGCGAGCCGGTCCGTCTCGTGGCCCCGCAGGTGCCCGATGCCCGTGATCTCGCTCGGGCCGTCGGCCAGGGCCGACAGCGCGACGAGCGCCGGCGCGAGCTCGCCGCCGCGGCTCAGGTCGAGCGTGACACCCGGCAGGGAGGCCCCACCGGCCACCCCGACGCCGCCGTCGACGACGAGGTCGTCGCCGTCGCGCGTGACCGTCGCGCCCCACAGGGGCAGGAGCGTCTCGAGGTCGGCGCCCACCTGCGTGGTCTCCACCGGCCAGGTGTGGATCCGCACGGTACCGCCCGCGACCAGCGCGGCCGCCGCGAAGGGGGCGGCGTTCGACAGGTCGGGCTCGATCGTGACGTCGCGCGCCGCGATCGGCCCGGGGTGCACGACCCACTCGCCGACCGCCGGCTGGTCCACGCGGACACCGCGGGCACGCAGCGCCTCGACGGTCATGTCGATGTGCGGCAGGCTCGGCAGCCGCTCGCCGACGTGCGTCAGGTGCAGGCCCTCGTCGAAGCGGGGTGCCGACAGGAGCAGGCCGGAGACGAACTGGGACGAGGCGGACGCGTCGATCGACAGGGTCCCGCCGCGGACCGAGCCCGTCCCGCTGAACGAGAAGGGCATCGCGCCGTCGCCGTCGTCGGTGACGTCGACCCCGAGGTCGGCGAGCGCGCGGATGATCGCCCCCATCGGGCGCTTCCGCGCGTACGGGTCGCCGTCGACGGTGACCGGCCCGGTGGCGAGGGCGGCGAGCGGCGGCAGGAAGCGCATGACCGTCCCGGCGAGCCCACAGTCGACGGCGACGTCGCCGTGCATGGGGGCCGGGGTGATGCGGAGGTCGGGGCCGTAGGGGTTCGGCTGCTCGCCGGCGCCCGGGTCGACCTCCTCGATGCCGACGCCGAGCTGGCGGAGCGCCGCGACCATGAGCGCCGAGTCACGCGAGTGCAGGGGGAGCCGGATCGTCGACGGGCCGTCCGCCAGGGCGGCGAGCACGAGCTCCCGGTTGGTCAGCGACTTCGAGCCGGGCAGGGCGACGTCGCCGCGCAGGGGTCCGCGGGCGAGGGGCGCGATCCAGGGATCGGGGCGGTGGGAATGCATCGACTCGGCCATCGGTTCACCAGGGTACTGAACGCAGCGGGAGGACCATTGGCGACAGCGACACTCGAACGGTCGCGGACGGCACTGCCGCCCGTGCGGACGACGATCGGGCTCGGCCTAGACTCGTCCCTGATGACGACCGACGAACCGCAGGCAGCACCGCACGACCTGGTCGAGGAGACCGAGGCGCAGCTCGACGCGGTGTCCGACGAGGCCGCCGCGCTGGACGCCGAGGACGGGGCCGGCGACGAGCCGGAGCCCGCGGACGAGAAGACCGTGTCCGAGGGCGAGCTGCGGTCCCTGTTCGAGGAGCAGGCGCTCCCGTTCATGGACCAGCTCTACGGCGCCGCGATGCGCATGACCCGCAACCCGGCGGACGCGTCCGACCTGGTGCAGGAGACCTTCGTCAAGGCGTACGCCGCGTTCCGGCAGTTCCGCCAGGGCACGAACCTGAAGGCCTGGCTCTACCGGATCCTCACGAACACGTTCATCAACACGTACCGCAAGAACCAGCGGAACCCGTACCAGGGCACGATCGACGAGCTCGAGGACTGGCAGCTCGGCGGCGCCGAGAGCGTCACCCAGTCCGTCTCCGCGCGCTCCGCCGAGGCCGACGCGATCGACCACCTGCCGTCCTCCGCCGTGAAGGACGCGCTGCAGTCGATCCCCGAGGACTTCCGCATGGCCGTGTACTTCGCGGACGTCGAGGGGTTCTCCTACCAGGAGATCGCCGACATCATGAAGACCCCCGTGGGGACGGTCATGAGCCGGCTCCACCGTGGTCGCCGGCTCCTCCGCGGACTCCTGGCGGACCACGCACGCGAGACCGGCATCGTCCCGGACGCAGCGTCGACGGCGACGATGCGCGGACGGGGCCGGAAGACGACTGCGGCCGGTGGTCGCACCGACGGGAAGGACGCACGATGAGCGGCTGCGACTGCTCGAAGGCGAAGGCCGAGCTCGAGGAGTTCCTCCACGACGAGCTCTGCCGTGAGGACGCCGCGGACATCCGCGAGCACATGGAGACCTGCGAGGACTGCACGAGCGAGCACCGCGTGGGCGTCGTGCTCATGGAGACGGTCAAGCGCGCGTGCAGGGAGACCGCTCCCGAGCAGCTCCGCACGGAGATCCTGGCGCGCATCCGGGTGGAGCAGGCGACGCACTAGGCGCCACCGCGGGTGGTCGTCACACGTCACCTGCGCTGGGTAGGGTCACCCCATGACCCTCACCGCCGAGTCGATCACCGCCTGGTCCGACGCGGACGTCGCCGACGTCACCGCCCTCGTCCGCCTGCTCGGACACGTCGTGGACGAGCCCGCCATGCGCGCGCGGCTCGAGCGGCTCGTGCCCGAGGCGGGGCACCGCACGTGGCTCGTCCGCGGCGAGGACGGCCGGGCGGTCGCGGTGGCGGGCGCGCAGGTCACGTGGTCGTACGCCAGCGACGAGCCCACCGCGCAGCTCCTCCTGCTGGTGGTCGACCCGTCGGCCAGGAGGCACGGCACCGGTTCCGCGCTCATCGACGTCTTCGAGACGTGGGCTGTGGAACAGGGAGCGCACCGGCTCAGCGCCGTGTCCGCCGCCGCGACGGACACCGCGCACCGCTTCTACCAGAAGCGCGGCTACCACGAGGCCGGAGTCCGCTACACGAAGCTCAAGTGACGCGCGGCGCGCTGGCCTCCACGCCCCGGCCAGCCCGCTCGCCCCGGTCCGCTCGCGCCCCGCTCGGCCCCGCTCTGGTCGCAGAACACCGGTGTTCCCGTGTCGAACACCGTCGTTCGGGTGTCCGACCGGTGAACACCGGTTTCTTGCGCGTCCTGCTGGAACGGGTGGCCCTGCGTGGGGTCAGCCGAGCGCCTTGCGGATCACGTCCGCGGCCTCCTGGGCGGAGCGCTTCGACGAGCCCGTCGCCGGCGCGGCACTCGCGGGACGAGCAGCCACGGAGAGCGGACGGCCGTCGAGGTGCGGCGACAGGTTCATGCAGACGAACGGCCAGGCGCCCTGGTTCTCGGGCTCCTCCTGTGCCCACACGACCTCGGCATGCGGGTAGCCGGCGAGCACCTGCAGGAGCTGGTCGAGGGGGAGCGGCGCGAGCTGCTCCAGTCGGACGAGGGCGACGTCGGTCGCGCCGGACTTGTCGAGCTCGGCACGCAGGTCGTGGTGCACCTTGCCCGAGTGCAGCACGACGCGGCGCACGGCACCCTTGTCGGCCACGCGGTCGTCGTCGAGCACCTCGTGGAAGGCGCCGTTCGTGAACGCCGTGACCGGGCTGGTGGCCTGGCGCAGGCGGAGCATCGCCTTCGGGGTGAAGACGACGAGCGGCTTCTGCGGGCGCGCCCACGCCTGCCGACGGAGCAGGTGGAACCACGACGCCGGCGTCGACGGACGCGCGACGATCATGTTGTCCTCGGCGCAGAGCTGCAGGTACCGCTCGATGCGCGCCGAGGAGTGGTCCGGGCCCTGGCCCTCGTAGCCGTGCGGGAGCAGCAGCACCAGACCGGAGCGCTGGCCCCACTTCTGTTCGGCCGACGAGATGAACTCGTCGATCACGGTCTGCGCGCCGTTCGCGAAGTCGCCGAACTGCGCCTCCCAGAGCACCAGTGCCTCCGGTCGCTCGACCGAGTAACCGTACTCGAACGCCATCGCCGCGTACTCGCTGAGGAGCGAGTCGTAGATCGTGAAGCGCGCCTGGTCCTCGGCGAGGTTCGCCAGCGGCAGCCACTCCTGGCCGTTCACCCGGTCGTGGAAGACGGCCTGGCGCTGCACGAAGGTGCCACGCCGCGCGTCCTGTCCGGCGAGCCGGACCGGCTTGCCCTCGACCAGGACCGAACCGATGGCCATGAGTTCCGCCATCGCCCAGTCGATGCCGCCCGACCGGGTCATCTCGGTGCGCTTCGTCAGCAGCTGCTGGAGCTTCGGGTGGATCGAGAAGCCAGCCGGCGGGTTGCTGTGGGCGTCGCCGATGGCCCGGACGAGTTCCTCGGAGATCGCGGTCTCGTGCACGTCGACCTCGGCGTCGTCCCGTTGGGCGCTCGGTCGCTCGAGACCGTCCACGGCACCGTCGTCGTCGCCCGTGATGACCGGCATGGTGCCGGTCTGCGCCTCGTGCGTCTCGGCGAAGGCGCGCTCGAGACGGTCCTGGAAGTCGCGGTGTGCCTCGTCGTACTCCTCCTGCGTGATGTCGCCGCGACCGACCAGGGCCTCGGTGTACAAGGTGCGGACGGAGCGTTTGGCCTCGATGAGGTTGTACATGAGCGGCTGGGTCATCGACGGGTCGTCGCCCTCGTTGTGACCGCGGCGGCGGTAGCAGACCAGGTCGATCACGACGTCGCGGTGGAACTCCTCGCGGTACGCGAAGGCGAGCTCGGCGACACGGGCCACGGCCTCGGGGTCGTCCCCGTTGACGTGGAAGATCGGCGCCTGGATCGTCTTCGCGACGTCGGTCGAGTACACCGAGCTGCGCGCCGACTCCGGCAGCGTGGTGAAGCCGACCTGGTTGTTGATGACGAGGTGGACGGTGCCGCCCGTGCGGTAGCCGCGGAGCTGCGACATCTGCAGCGTCTCGACCACGACGCCCTGACCGGCCATCGCGGCGTCGCCGTGCACGAGCACCGGCAGCACGCCGAAGGTGCCGGGCGGGGTGCGGTCCTGCTTGGCGCGGACGATGCCCTCGAGCACGCCGTCGACGGCCTCGAGGTGCGACGGGTTCGCGGCGATGGTCACCGGGATGCTCGAACCGTCGGACGCGCGGAACACGCCCTCGGTGCCGACGTGGTACTTCACGTCGCCCGAGCCCTGACCCGAGACGGCGCCGGGGAGCGAGGAGCCTTCGAACTCGCGGAAGATCTGCCCGTAGGTCTTGCCGGCGATGTTCGTCAGGACGTTGAGGCGACCGCGGTGGGCCATGCCGATCGCGACCTCGTCGAGTCCCGCGACCGAAGCCTGCTGGATCAGGGTGTCGAGGAACGCGATGGTCGACTCGCCGCCCTCGAGCGAGAAGCGCTTCTGGCCCACGTACTTCGTCTGCAGGAAGGTCTCGAAGGCCTCGGCCTCGTTGAGCTTGCCGAGGACGCGGAGCTGCTCCTCCTTCGACGGCTTCGAGTACGGGACCTCGATGCGCGCCTGCACCCAGCGCCGCTGCTCCGGGTCCTGGATGTGCATGTACTCGACGCCCACCGTGCGGCAGTAGGCGTCGCGGAGGATGCCCAGCACGTCGCGCAGGGGAGCGGTCGTGGTGCCGGCCAGGCCGCCGGTGACGAACTCGCGGTCGAGGTCCCAGAACGTCAGCCCGTGGTTCTCGATCTCGAGGTCGGGGTGGGTGCGCTGCCGGTACTCGAGCGGGTCGATGTCGGCCATGAGGTGGCCACGGACCCGGAAGCTGTTGATGAGCTCCTGCACACGCGACGTCTTGTTGACGCGGTGCGCGAGGTCGACGTTGATGTCGTTCGCCCACTGGATCGGCTTGTAGGGGATGCGCAGCGCGGCGAAGATGCCCTCGTAGAAGCCGTGCTCGCCGATCAGGCGCTCGTGCACCTTCTTCAGGTACTCGCCCGACCCGGCGCCCTGGATGACGCGGTGGTCGTAGGTGCTCGTGAGCGTGATGGTCTTGCCGACGCCGAGCTCGACCAGCGTCTTCGTGGCCGAGCCCTGGAACTGCGCCGGGTACTCGAGCGCACCGGCGCCGATGATCGACCCCTGGCCCTTGGTCAGGCGCGGGACCGAGTGGACGGTGCCGATGCCGCCCGGGTTGGTCAGCGAGATCGTGGTGCCCTGGAAGTCCGCCGGGGTGAGCTTGTTGTCGCGGGCGCGCTTGACCAGGTCCTCGTAGGCGGAGAGGAACTGGCCGAACGTCAGTGCTTCGGCGCGCTTGATGATCGGCACGAGGAGCGAGCGGGTGCCGTCCTTCTTCGGGACGTCGATCGCGATGCCGAGGTTCACGTGCGCCGGCTCGACCACGAAGGGCTTGCCGTCACGCTCCTCGTAGAAGACGTTCTGGCTCGGGAACTCCTGCAGCGCCTGCACCATCGCCCACCCGATCAGGTGCGTGAAGGAGATCTTGCCGCCGCGGGCGCGACGCAGGTGGTTGTTGATGACGATGCGGTTGTCGATCATCAGCTTCGCGGGGATGGTCCGGACGCTCGTGGCCGTCGGCACGGTGAGCGAGGCGTCCATGTTCGACGCGAGGGTCTTCGCCATGCCGCGCAGCGGGGTCGCCACGTCCTCGTGGGTCTCCTCGTGGTCGTCGGCCTGGTCGTTCGCCTCGGCCGGGATCGGCTGCGGCGTGGGCTGACGCGAGGTGGTCTTCGCCTGGATCGGGGTGCCGGGCTTCGCCTCGGCCGGCGCGTCCCCGGTCGCGGGCTGCTGCGTGGAGGACTGCCCCTGCGGTGCCGGGACCGCGCCCGTCGGGCCGGCGTCACCAGCGGCACCGGCGCCCTGCGAGCGGTGGTAGCTCTCGAGCACGGGCCACCACGACTTGTCGACGGAGTCCTTGTCGGCGACGAACTGCTCGTACAGCTCGTCGACGAGCCACTCGTTCGCCCCGAATTCCCCCGCGGTCTCGTCCGTACCCGTCAGATGGCTCGACACAGCCGATCGCCCACTCTCCGTCGATAGATGCTCGTGTGTGTCGTACGGGGCAACCCTGCTCCGCACTGCCCGCAAGCCTAACCGTTCCGCGCCGACCGTTCGGTGACCGTCCGACGCGAGCCGCGCCTCCCGTCCGCGGTCGCGCGTGTCGGGAGCGGGCCCGCCGACCGGGCGACAGCCGTCGTCCAGATCCGCGGGTCCGCGCGGGCGTCGGTGTCACTGCGGGGCCGTACAGTGAGACCCATGAGGTTCTACGAGACGCGGCCGACGCACGACCTGACCTACTCCGACGTCTTCCTCGTGCCGAGCCGCTCCGGGGTGACGAGCCGCTTCGACGTGGACCTCGCCACCAACGACGGCACGGGCGCGACCATCCCCATCGTCAGCGCGAACATGAACTCGGTGACCGGCCCGCGCCTGGCCGCGACCCTCGCCCGCCGTGGCGGCCTCGGCGTGCTGCCGCAGGACATGCACCTGCAGGACCTCGACGCCGCGATCCGCTGGGTCAAGGAGCAGCCGGTCGACTTCGACACGGCCTACGACATGCGCGCCGACACCACGGTGTCCGAGGCGCTCGAGCAGCTCCTGCCGGTCGCCGGCCGCGGCGTGGTCGTGCGGGACGCGGCGGGGGAGTACCTCGGCTGCGTGCCGGCCGCGCGGCTGGGCACCGCAGGCACGGACGCCACGCTCGGCGACCTGTTGCACGGTCCCTCCACCGCGATCGACGCGGACGACGCCGGCACCCCGCGTCACGTGTACGACGTGCTCACCGCGGCCGAGGTGGACTTCGCGCCGGTGGTGCGGCACGGCAAGGTCGTCGGCACCACGAGTCAGACGAGCGCGATCCGCTCCGACATCTACACGCCCGCGGTCGACGGGAACGGCCGCCTCCGGGTCGCCGCGGCCGTCGGCATCAACGGCGACGTCGCCGCGAAGGCCGAGGCCCTGGCCGCCGCCGGGGTGGACGTGCTGGTCCTCGACACCGCTCACGGCCACCAGGAGGGCATGCTCCGCGCGCTCCGCGCCGTGTCGTCGCTCGGCCTCGGGTTGCCGATCGTCGCGGGCAACGTCGTGACCGCCGACGCCGTCGCGCACCTCGTCGACGCCGGTGCCTCGATCATCAAGGTCGGTGTCGGTCCCGGCGCGATGTGCACCACCCGCATGATGACGGCCGTCGGCCGCCCGCAGTTCTCCGCCGTGCTCGAGACCGCGGCGGCGGCCCGGTCCCTCGGTGCGCACGTCTGGGCCGACGGTGGCGTCCGCTACCCGCGTGACGTCGCGCTGGCGCTGGCCGCCGGCGCGTCGAGCGTGATGATCGGTTCGTGGTTCGCCGGCACCCTCGAGGCGCCCGGGGTGCTCCGTCGCGACGCCGCGGGAAAGGCGTACAAGGAGAGCTGGGGGATGGCGTCCGCCAAGGCCGTCCGGGAGCGCTTCGAGCGGCTCGACCCGTACGAGCGGGCCCGCAAGGCGCTCTTCGCCGAGGGAATCTCGTCGTCGACGATCTACCTCGACCCCGAGCGTCCCAGCGTCGAGGACCTGCTCGACATGATCACCACCGGCATCCGCAGCTCGGCGACGTACGCGGGCGCGTCCTCGCTCGCCGAGTTCTCCGAGCGGGCGCTGGTCGGCATCCAGTCGGCCGCCGGGTACGAGGAGGGCAAGCCGCTGCCCGTCAGCTGGTAGCGCGCCGGCCCTTCGCGGGCGGCGACCAACGACGGACGGGAGGCGCGGTGCCAGCCGGCACCGCGCCTCCCGTCCGTCGTCGTGGTGTGCCTAGCGGCGCCGGGTCGCGTCCTCGACGGTGCCGACGAGTTCCTCGAGGATGTCCTCGAGGAACAGGACGCCGACCGTGCGACCGTCGGCGTCGAACGCCCGTGCCACGTGCCGCCCCGCGGCACGCATGGTCGCGAGGGCGTCCTCGAGGTCCATGTCCGTGTACAGCGAGATGAGCTGACGGATCCGCTTCGGGGGCACCGGCGCGTCGAACTCGTCCGGCCGCAGGTCGATGACGTCCTTGACGTGCACGTAGCCGGTCGGGTCGCCGTCCTCCCCGACGAGCACGTACCGCGAGAAGCCTCGCTGCGCGACGGCACGCTCGACGTCCTCGGGGGTGGCGTCCTCGGGCAGCGTGACCAGGTCGGACATCGGCACGGCGACGTCCTTGACCTTCTTCTCCGTGAACTCGAACGCCATCGCGAGCTTGCCGTCGTCGGTCAGCGTGCCCTCGCGACGCGACTGCTCGACGATCGTCTGGACCTCCTCCACGGTGAAGGCGCTCACCGCCTCGTCCTTCGGTTCCACCTTGAACAGGCGCAGCACGCCGTTCGCCGCCGAGTTCAGTCCGACGATCACCCAGTGCAGGCCGTGGCCGATGTACCAGAGGGTCGGGACCAGGAGGAGTGCGGCGCGGTCCGGCATCGAGAACGAGATGTTCTTCGGCACCATCTCGCCGAACACGACGTGCAGGAACGACACGAGCAGCAGCGTGAAGACGAACGCGACGGTACCGATGACCTCGACGCTCCAGCCGGTCAGACCGAGCGGGACCTCGAGCAGGTGGTGGATCGCCGGCTCGGAGACGTTCAGGATGAGGAGCGAGCAGACCGTGATGCCGAGCTGGGTCGTGGCGAGCATGCGCGTGGCGTGCTCCATCGCCCAGAGCGTCATCTGCGCGGACTTCGACCCGGCCTCGGCGCGCGGTTCGATCTGCGAGCGTCGTGCCGAGATGACGGCGAACTCGGCCGCCACGAAGTACGCGTTGCCGAGCAACAGGACGACCAGCCAGAAGATGCCCCACCAGTCGGATCCGGTGGAGGCGGACTCGCCGGCGGCGAGGACCAGGCCGTCGTGGACGGACGCGGCGCTCATCGGGAGCCTTCCTTCGTGGCGGGGATGATGATCCCGGTCGCCGGGCGGGTGTCGGAGGACGGTCCGGCCGCGGACGTCCCGGGGACCGGGTCGGGTTGCGTCGGGGTCCACCGGATGCGGTCGACCCGGCGGCCGTCGAGGCGCTCGACGCGGAAGACGCCGTCGTCGAGCGCCACCTCGTCGCCGACGGCGGGCAGGCGGCCGAGGGTCGACATGATGAAGCCACCGACGGTCTCGTACGGACCGTCCTCGGGCACCTTCACGCCGGCGCGGTCCTCGAGCTCGTCCGGACGCAGCAGTCCGGGGAACGTCAGCCAGCCGCGGGAGCGCACCACGTCGATCCGGGCGCGGTCGTGCTCGTCGGACACCTCGCCGACGATCTCCTCGACGAGGTCCTCGAGGGTGACGACCCCCGCGGTGCCGCCGTACTCGTCGACGACGATCACCATCTGGTAGCCGCGGCTCCGGACCTCGGCGAGCAGCGTGTCGCCCGGCATCGTCTCGGGCACGCGCTCGGCCTCGGTCATCAGGGCGCCGACGGGGACCTCGGGGCGCTTCTCGCGGGGGACCGCGACCGCCTGCTTGACGTGCACGATGCCGACGACGTCGTCCGCGTCCTCCTCGATGACGGGGAAGCGGCTGAACCCGGTGCGTCGAGCGAGGGCGATGACGTCCTCCGCCGGCTCGGACACGCGGATGGTCGACAGCCGGGGGCGCGGGGTCATCACATCGCTGGCGTTCAGTTCGGAGAACGCGATGGTGCGCTGGAGCAGCGTCGCGGTGTCCTGTTCGAGCGAACCCTCCGACGCGGAGCGGCGGAGCAGCGAGCTGAGCTCCTCGGCGCTCCGGGCGCCGGACAGTTCCTCCTGCGGCTCGATGCCCATCGAACGCAGCACGGCGTTCGCGGTGCCGTTGAGGAGCGCGACGGCCGGCTTGAACACGGTCGTGAACGCGACCTGCAGCGGCACCACGAGCTTCGCGGTCTGCAGGGGCAGCGCCAGCGCGAAGTTCTTCGGCACGAGTTCGCCGAGGATCATCGACAGCAGGGTCGCGATGACGAGCGCCACGATCGAACCGACCGTCTCGACGATCGCCTCCGGCAGCTGCATCGCGAGGAACGGCGCCTCGAGCAGCGTCGCGATCGACGGTTCGAGCAGGTAGCCGGTCAGCAGGGTCGTCAGGGTGATGCCGAGTTGCGCGCTCGACAGGTGGGTCGAGGTGACCTTGAGCGCGCCGATAACCGGGGCGAGGCCGGACTCGCCGCGGTCGCGTCGGGCCTCGACCTCGGCGCGGTCGAGGTTCACGAGCGCGAACTCCGAGGCGACGAAGACACCGGTACCGAGGGTCAGCAGGATGCCGCCGACCAGCATGACGATGTCGAGGGGACTCATTCTCCACCTCCCGACACAGGGGAAGCGGGGCTGCTCACCGAGTGAGCGCCGGATGAGTGGGAAGGCGAAGAGGAATTCGGGGGATCGTCCACAGTGAGAGTCATCGTACTGGGTGAGCGGTGTCGGAGCCGAGAGGACGTACAGGGAGCGCCCCGCGCCGCTCCCCACCGGCACGGCCGGGACGGCGTGGGCCCGGTCCGATGTCGGCTGACCGGACGGGAGGCGCGGAGCACGCTGGGCGTGCCTGCCTACGCCGTGACGCGGGCCCGGTGGTACTGCTGCGGCTCGTAGTCGACCGCCACGCCGAGCTCGGCGGCTGCGCGCAGGGCGAAGGACGGGTCGCGGAGGAACTCGCGGCCGACCATGACGACGTCGGCCTGGCCGGTGGCGACGATCTGCTCGGCCTGGAAGGCGGTCGAGATCATGCCGACCGCGATCGTGCCGATGCCGGCCTCGCGGCGGACGGTCTCGGCGAAGGGCACCTGGTAGCCGGGGCCGACCGGGATCGAGGCCTTCGCGACGTTGCCGCCGGTCGACACGTCGGCCAGGTCGGCGCCGTGCTCGGCGGCCCAGCGGGCGACCTGGACGGTCTCGTCGAGCGTGAGGCCGCCGTCGACCCAGTCGGTGGCGGAGAACCGGACGACCACGGGGAAGCCCTCGCCGACCTCGGCGCGCACGGCGTCGATGCTCTCGAGCAGGGCCCGTGCGCGGTTCTCGAGCGAGCCGCCGTACGCGTCGGTGCGGTGGTTGCTCAGCGGCGACAGGAACTGGTGCAGCAGGTACCCGTGCGCGGCGTGCAGTTCGACCAGGTCGAAGCCGGCCTCGACGGCGCGGCGTGCGGCGGCGGCGAAGGCCAGCGCCACCACACGGATGTCCTCGGTCTCGAGCTCGCGCGGCACCGCGTAGCCGTCGAAGGCGACGGCGGACGGGGCGACGGTCTGCCAGCCGCCCTCGGCGTCGGGCACGGTGCCCTGGACGTCGTTCCACGGCCGGTACGTGGACGCCTTGCGGCCGGCGTGCGCTAGCTGGATGCCGGCCGCGGCGCCCTGCGCGTGCAGGAAGTCGACGATCGGACGGAAGGCGTCGCGCTGCTCGTCGTTCCAGATGCCGACGTCGTGCGGGGTGATCCGCCCCTCGGGCACGACCCCCGCCGCCTCGACGACCACCGCGCCCGCACCGCCCTTGGCGAACCCGCCGAGGTGCACGAGGTGCCACGGTGTCGGGACGCCGTCCTGCTGCTCGACCGAGTACTGGCACATCGGCGAGACCCAGATCCGGTTGCGGACGGTGAGGTCGCGGATGGTGATCGGTTCGAACAGGGCGTGCGTCACGCGGGTGCTCCTTCGGCGGTCCGTGCCGCCAGGTCCAGCAGGAAGGTCCGCAGGGCGGCAGGCGACGTGTAGTGGTGGCCGACCGCCCCGATCGCGTCCGCGCCGGTGGCGTTCTCGGCCCTGTTGTCGACGAACACCATCTGCTCGGGCGTGATTCCCAGTCGCTCGCACGTGGTGCGGTAGATGGACGGGTCCGGCTTCAGGACGTGCTCCTCGGCGCTCACCACGACGGTCTCGAAGAGCGAGCCCATCGGCGACCGTCGGTACGGGTCGCCGAAGTCGAAGCCCGCGTTCGACAGGAGGGCGAGGCGCGTGCCGGCGTCGTGCAGCTCCTCGACGATCGCGAGGGCCTCGGGGTCCACCTCGAACCAGCCGGTGAAGTCGACGGCCCAGAAGCGGTGGATGTCGGTGAGGCTCCAGTCCCGCCCGGTCCGCGCGGCGACCGCCCGCCAGTACTCGACGACGGACAGGTCACCGCGGTCGAGGTCGTGCCGGAGCTCCTGGTACACGGGGAGCAGCTCGTCCGCCGGCACGCCGGTCATCGCGACGAGGGCGTCCCACGCGCCGTGCGGCGTCCTGCTGATCACCTCGCCGTAGTCGAAGACCACCACGCGACCGGGCAGGAACAGGCTCATGCGGTCCACCGTAACGTGGCGGTCGTGAACGACTCCGCCCCCTTCGCACCCGCCGACGCCGCAGCCTGGACCACCGCTCCGCACCGTGAGTCCACCAAGTACCGACGGGGCGTCCTCGGCGTCGCGACGGGCTCCGACCGCTACCCGGGAGCGGCCGTCATGGGCGTCGACGCGGCCGTGCACACCGGCGTCGGCATGGTCCGCTACGTCGGTCCCGACCGGGCGACCGACCACGTGCTCACCCGTCGGCCCGAGGTGGTCTCCGGAGTCGGGCGCGTGCAGGCCTGGCTCGTCGGCTCCGGGATCTCCGCCGGTTCCCTCGACGAGCTCGACCCGTCCACGGCGGAGGCCTTCCGACACGCCTCGGACGACGGGGTGCCGGTCGTCGTCGACGCCGGGGCGATCCCGCTCGTCGACCTCGGCCCGCTGGCGGTGCTGACGCCACACGCGGGGGAGCTCGCCCCGGTCATCGACGCCGAGCGTGCCGACGTCGAGCGCGACCCGGCGGACGCCGCCCTCCGTGCCGCCGTGGCGACGGGCAGCGTGGTACTCCTCAAGGGGGAGGCGACGCACGTGGCGACACCCGACGGGTCGGTCCGGCTCGTGGCGTCGTCGGCGACCCCCTGGCTCGCGGCGGCTGGCGCCGGTGACGTGCTCGGCGGGGTGCTCGGCGCCCTCGTCGCGACGCGGCAGGGCGCAGCGGAGGCGGCCGGCGGGACGCTGTCGCCGTCGGACCTCGCACACCTCGCCGCGTCGGCTGCGGTCGTGCACGGGGTCGCGGCCCGACGGGCATCGCGTGGTGGGCCCTTCACGATGACGGCGCTCGTCGAGCAGCTGCCCGGCGTCGTCCGCGACCTGGTCGTGGAGGGCGACGCTCGGAGCGAGTAGGGGTGCACCCCGGCGCACCTCGTCGAGGCGACCAGACGCCGGACGGGAGGCCCGTGCCGGCCCGCACCGCGCCTCCCGTCCGGCGGATGCCGCGTCAGGAGGCGGGGGTGGCGTGCACCAGGAACTCGATCTCGCCCGCGTCGTCGACCTCGACGAAGCCGAGGTCGGGGGCCTGCACGCCGTAGTCCGAGAACGTGATCGGCACGGACCCCGAGACGGCGACGCCGTCCCCGTCGAGTCCGATCTGTAACGCTGCCCGGACCGGCTTCGTCACGCCGTGCAGGGTGAGCTCGCCGTCGGCCTCGACCGAGGTCGTGCCCGACCCGCTCGGCACGGCGTCAGCGACGGGCTCGGTGAGGGTGAAGGTCGCCTCGGGGAAGGCCGCGACGTCGAGAGCGGAGTCACGGAAGTAGGAGTCGCGCTGCGCCGAGTCGGTCGTGATCTCGGCCACCTGCACGGTGATGGTCGCCGCGGTGATCGAGGTGCCCTCGACCGTCGCGGAACCCGTCACGCTGTCCGTGCGGCCGGTGACCGTGACGTCGGAGCCGTTGAGCACCTCGTGGACCCGGTAGCCGGCCTCCGAGCCACCGCCGACCGTCCAGTCGCCGGACACCTGTTCCGTGTCGAGCGTCGACGGAGCGCGGGACGCACCGACGGACGGTACTGCCGAGGCCTTCGCGTTCTCGCTCGACGAGTACACGTTCGTCCCGACGGCCACACCGACGACGGCCAGCACGGCCACCAGGAGGACGACGCCGGCCCACACGAGGGGCTTCCGGGTGCCGGGGCGGGGTGGCTGACGGGGCTCTGGGGTCACGTCGAGAACGGTGACACGTCCTCCTCAGGAGTGGCTGTGGACCGCCCGCTACGCTCACACGGTGCAGCAGCGGTTCCGGTGGGTCGAGGGCGTCTCGCTCGCCGTGGTCTTCGTGCTGGTGCACGCCGTGCTGTGGTGGCTGGCGACGACGGCACCGAACCAGCCGCTCGGCGACGTCACCATCACCTACCGGCGGTGGGTCGAGGTCGGCCGGATCGACCACTCGTGGGTCGGGGTGGACTCCGACTGGGTGTACCCGGTGTTCGCGCTCGTGCCGATGGCTGCTGCGGCGCTCGGTGGCACCGCGGCGATCGCGACCGGCTGGCTCGCCCTCATGGTGCTGCTCGACGCCGTGGCCTGTGCCGTCCTCTGGCGGTTCCGTGCGTTCGGCGTGCGGGTCGTCTGGTGGTGGCTCGTGTTCCTGCTCGCGCTCGGACCCATCGCACTCGGGCGGATCGACACCGTGGCCACCGCCCTCGCCCTCGTCGGGGTGGCCTTCGTCGTGACCCGTCCGGCGGTCGCGTCGGCGCTCTTCACCGCGGCGGCGTGGACGAAGGTGTGGCCGGCCGCCCTGGTGGGCGTCCTGGTGCTGCTGCGTCGAGGACACCGCGGCGCCGTCGTGACCGGTGCCCTCGTCGTGACCGGGCTGATCGTGCTCGTCGACGTGCTCTACGGCGGCGCGGCGCACCTGCTGTCCTTCGTCACCGAGCAGAGCGACCGCGCACTGCAGATCGAGGCGCCGCTCGCGACGCCCTTCATGTGGGCGGCGGCGCTCGGGGCGCCGGGGGCGGGCGTGTACTACAACCGGGAGATCCTGACGTTCGAGGTGTCCGGCGCGGGCACCCACGCCGCGGCTGCGCTGTCGACGCCGCTGATGGCGGTCCTGGTGGTCGGCGGCGTCCTCCTCGCCCTGCTCGCGGTGCGGCGGGGTGCCCGTCGTCCCGAGGTCGCGCCGATCCTCGCGCTGCTGTTCGTCGCGGCGCTCATCGCGGTGAACAAGGTGGGGTCGCCGCAGTACGTCGGGTGGTACGCCGTGCCGGTCGTCTGGGGGCTCGTCGCCGGACGTCCGAGCGCGCGGCGCTTCCTGCCCGTCGCGATCGGGGTGCTGCCCCTGGCGCTGTTGACCCAGGTGGTCTACCCGGGGTTCTACGACGAACTCCTCGCGGTGCACACCTGGACGGTGTTCGTGCTCACGGTGCGGAACGTCCTCGAGGTCGCCGTGCTCGTCTGGGCGGTCGTCGTGCTGGTGCGGCTCGCGCGGCATTCGCCAGGGCGTCGGGGCTGGCTCTCGTCCGGCCGTTCGTCGGGCCGCTCGTCGGAGCCGGCGTCCGAGCCATCGGTGCGCCGAGGGGCCGACCGGGGCAGGATGGACGCATGATCGTCGCGTTCTCCGTCGCTCCGTCCGGTGGTCCCTCGGCGTCCTCGGACGGGTCCGTGCACGATGCGGTGGCCGCCGCGGTGCGGGTCGTCCGCGAGTCCGGGTTGCCGAACCGCACCTCGTCGATGTTCACCGAGGTCGAGGGGGAGTGGGACGAGGTCATGGACGTCGTCAAGCGCGCCACCGAGGCCGTCGGCGCCTACGGCACCCGGGTGTCCCTCGTGCTCAAGGCCGACATCCGTCCGGGCCACACGGGGGAGATCGAGGGGAAGCTCGAGCGGCTCGAGGCGGCGCTCGGCGAGTAGGGCGGGCGCGCTCAGGGGTACATGCGGGCGTTGTTGCGATCGTACGCTGGCTGCAAGGTGCAGGACACGCCGAGCGCCTCCCCGTGATGTCGGTGGTCGGGTGTCTCATGGTCCGCATCGAGCCGCACCGGTGGCTCGGGACGACCCGGACGACGACGAGGAGCGCGTGATGATGCACGACGGCTGGTGCCCCGACTGCGACCTGCAGACGGTCGTCATCGACAGTGACGAGCAGGGCGGCAACGCCTGGGCGAGCTGCACCGAGTGCGGGTCCGGGTGGGTCCACCGCGACGATCTGCCCGAACCGGTGGCGCTCGGCTCCGCGAGCGAGGACCGCCGCGCGGCCTGAGGCCTGTCCCGCCGCGGCGAAGCCGTCCACGCCGATCGGTGATCCGACGGCCGATGTCGAATCGATTCGGCCCGTCGTCTTCCGTCGGCCGTTTGGAGCGGTCTACACTGCTCGGACCGGGCCGCTCCAGGTGTGCCCGGATCGTTCGACGCCGAACACGGACCGACCCTGCTGCCGTCCGCCCGTCGCATCGCTGAGGTGCGTGGGCCGGAGCAGTGGGACCGCGTGGTGACGACGGGGCGGTCCGGATGACGAACCGGAGGCCATCCGGAACCCGGCCTCCTCCGCCCGCCCCGCTCCTCCCGATCCAGACAGGTCGTATGACGCTCACCACGCCGACGCAGCGCGCGTTCGCCCTCATCGCCCTCGCCCTCGGTGGCTTCGCCATCGGGTCGACCGAGTTCGTCGCGATGGGCCTGCTGCCGAACATCGCCGAAGCCCTGTTGCCCGCGCAGTACGCGGCCGATCCCGCCGCCGGGGTCGCGCACGCCGGCTGGCTCGTCAGCGCCTACGCACTCGGCGTCGTGGTGGGCGCGCCGACGATCGCGGCGATCTCCGCGACCTTCCCGCGCAAGGGGCTGATCCTCGTGCTGCTCGTCGGCTTCGTGGTGGCGACGGTCGCGAGCGCGGTGCTGCCGAACTTCGGGCTGGTGCTCGTCGCGCGCTTCGTCGCCGGGCTGCCGCACGGCGCCTACTTCGGCATCGCGTCGATCGTCGCTGGCGAGATCATGGGACCCGGCAAGCGCGGCAAGGGCATCGCGATGGTGATGCTCGGCCTGTCGATCGCCAACGTCGTCGGCGTGCCCGCGATCACCTGGATCGGGCAGAACGCCGGCTGGCGGATCGCGTACGGCGTCGTCTCGCTCCTGTTCGCGCTGACCTTCCTCGCCGTCGCGGCGTTCGTCCCGCGCAGCGCCGCCGACGAGCACGCGACGATCGGGCGAGAACTCCGAGCCTTCCGGTCACCGCAGGTCTGGATCGTGATGGGGCTCGGCGCGGTCGGGTTCGGCGGCTTCTTCGCCGTGTACTCGTACATCTCGCCGCTCGTGCAGAACGTGACGGGGCTGCCGGAGTCCGCCGTGCCGATCGTGCTGGTCGTGGTCGGGCTCGGCATGGTCGTGGGCGGGGTCCTCGGCGGGCACCTCGCCGACCGGAGCGTCAAGCGCACGATCTACATCGGCATGCTGGCGCTCATCGGCGCCCTGCTCGTGACGGTCTTCACCGCGCAGTGGGTGTGGGGTGTCTTCCTCGGTGCGTTCCTGCTGGGGGCGACCTCGTCGGCGATCCCGCCGGCGGTGCAGTCGCGCCTGATGGACGTCGCCGGTGACGCCCGGACGATCGCGGCGGCGCTGAACCACTCGGCGTTCAACATCGGGAACTCGCTCGGCGCAGCGCTCGGTGGGGCGGTCATCGCCGCCGGGTTCGGGTTCCTGGCCCCGGCGTGGCTCGGCATCGTGCTCGCCCTGCTCGGTCTGCTCGTGACCATGGTCAGCTACGGCGTCGAGCGGCGGTCGGTCCGCCGTGCCGCGCTGCGCGCGTCGTCGCCGTCGACCGGGCCGATCACGGCGCCGGTGCCCACGGTCTGACGCGGCGCGCGCCGTCGACGCTGCGCGACCGCTCCCGTCGATGGAGCAGGAGCTGTCGGGTGGGCGGACCGGACCTGACATCGTCTGCTCCACCGACGGGGTGACGGGGTGCTGCGCGCCGACCGGCTGACGCACCCACACGACGGACGGGAGGCCCGTGGCGGTGTCGCCACGGGCCTCCCGTCCGTCGTGTGGGTGCGGTCACAGCCCGACCGGGCTGCCGTCCTGCACGATGATGCCGTCGGTGATGGCGCGCTTTCGCAGCGCGACCTTCGTGCCGACGTCGAAGCCCGCAACGCGGTACTTCTCTCGGATGCGCTTGAGGTAGCTCTTGGCGGTCTCCTCGGAGATGCCGAGCTGGTAGGCGACGCTCTTCACGGGCTCGCCGCCGCCGTACAGCGCCATGACGCGGCGCTCCTGCGCGCTGAGCTTCGGGACGCCACCGACGTCGCCGCTGTTGATCGCGAGGTCGAGCTCGGCGGAGACGTACTGCTCGCCGCGCTGCGCCGCGCGGATCGCCTCGACGATCATGTCGGCGTCCTCGCTCTTGACGAGGTAGCCGAGGGCCCCGGAGGCCAGGGCCTCGCGGACGACGTTCGGCTCGGAGTAGGTGCTCATGACCACGGTCTTCACGCCGGCGGTCTTCAGCGTCGAGATCTTCAGCGAGACCGGGATCGAGTCCTTGAGGTCGAGGTCGAGCAGCACGACGTCGACCGGGAAGGCGGGGCTCGTGAGGAGCTCGGGCCAGGTCGTGACGGCGGCGACGAGCGTGATGTCGTCGGCGGCGCTGCGGATCCACTCCGTCAGTGCGCCGAGCAGCATCCGGTGGTCGTCGACGAGCGCGAGTCGGATCGGTTCCTCTGGAGTCGCCATCAGGCGTCCTTTCTCGAAGGCGGTGCGTGGCCGATCCTAGGTGGAGGGACCGTGCGGGCCGGACAGGCTGACCGGGTGTCCCGGAGTTCTGGTCCCGTCACATCGACGGGTGCCGGTCGACGACGCAGTGCGAGACCACGCGGAGCACACCGTCACGCACCGAGTCGGTGGAGGGACCGATGCGCTGCAGCGCGCTCCAGGCGGTCGGACCGAGACGGCGTCGCGGCACCCCGCGCGACTCGAACACGATCGGCACGTCCATCCGCTCGTCGGACACCGGGTGTCCGTCCGAACCGATCGGGCCGAGGGTCACCGAGACGACCGGGACGCCCGGCTGGGTCGCCCGCCCGTCGCCCACCATCTGCCACAGCGCCTGCAGCAGGCCGTCGCGCTGCGCCGGCGACAGGTGCCCGGCGAGCGACTGGGGGTCGGCGACGCTGACCGAGCGACCGAGGTGGTCCGACTCGGTGATCGCGTGGTAGAGCCAGGTCTCACGGCGCCCCTCGATCAGGTGGAGTCGGAGTTCCGTGGCGAGGGACGCGGCGACCGACGCCGAGGCGTCCGAGAGCGGCAGCGGGTCGGAGCCGTTCGCGACCGCGTCGAGGAGCTTCTCGGCGGCGAGGTCGAGGCGTGCGAGCTCGTCGGAGGCGAGCATGCCGACGGCGAACTGCGGCGCTTGGACGTTGCTCTGCACGAGCACCCGGTCGAGTTCCCGTTGCACGAGCTGCCGGAACCGGTGCACGACGAACAGCGAGATCGACGGGGGCACCACCACGAGTGCGAGCAGCGAGACGATGCCGGGCAGGGTCTCCGGGGTGATGGGCGTCGACACCGCTGCCATCACGGCGAACGCGAGCCCGAGCACGCCGACCGCGGTGCCGACCTCGCGGGCCGGTCGGAGCGCGGCGACGGGCAGCAGTGCGAACCCGGCGGCGACGGACGCGCTGGCGGTGTGGGCGATGTCGCGCTCGGGGAAGATCCCGACGAAGTCGAGGGTCACCACGCAGGCGAGGACCGCGCAGATGAGTGCGAACGCCGTGCCGGTCAACCGCTCGCCGTAGGTCATCAGGCTGAGCCCGACGCCGATGGCCGCCACGATGTACAGCGCCCACGCGGCCGCGGGCAGCCAGGGGTCGGAGTACTCGGGCAGGCGGACGAGGAAGAAGACGATGCCCGCGACGGCCTCGATCCCGGCGAGGATCGCGGCTCCGAGGCCGAGGTACCCGGCGCCGAGTGACGCACCCGGTTTGGCCGCCTGGCGGAGCGACCGGGCCCCCGTCGACGTCGACGGCAGCCCGCGGGCCTGGCGCCGTTCGCTGCCGCGGTAGCGCTCACGCGCCTCCCGGCGGGTGCGCGGGGCAGGCTGGACGGTGTCGCCCGGGAGCCCGCGGGTGATCGTGTCCTCGGGGATGCCGGTCATCGGGGAGCCTCCAGGACGACGGTGGTGCCCGATCCGGGGGCGGAGAAGAGCTTCGCGTCGCCGCCGACCTCACGGAGACGGCTCACGACGCTCTCCTTGAAGCCGAGGCGCTCGGGACTGACGGCCTCGAGGTCGAACCCCACGCCGGAGTCGGTCACCATGGCCCGCACGGTCTCCTGGTCGTGCACGATCGTGACGTGGGCCTCGCCGACACCGGCGTGGCGGCGGACGTTCTCCAGGCACTCGCCGAGCGCGAGCAGGAACGCGTCGAGCACGTTCGACGGCAGCAGCACCTGGCCGGTGCCGTGCCAGCTCACCTCGAGCCCCATGCGGCCGAAGCGCTGCTTGACGGACTCGAGGGTCTGTCCGAGCGGTGACTCCTCGACACGGGTGAGGGAGTAGTCGCCGGACTGCTGCGGTTGCGGGGTCGCACCGAGGCGGAGGTGGCGGAGGAGCCGGGCGTCCTCCGCCGCCTGCTCGCGCATCGCCTGCTCGGAGACGCCGACGCCGGAGTGGGCGAGCAGGGTCAGCGTCGCGAGCACCGTGTCGTGCAGGAGCCGCGCGCCCTGTCGACGCTGCGCCTCGGTCTCGCTCGCCTGTCGCTCGGCGCGGTGGGCGGTGCCGATGCTCTGGATCCGGCGGGCGACCCGAGGGATGCTCCTGGCGATCCACACCGAGACGACGGCGACCAGCACCCATCCGAGCGCGACGCCCGCTGCTGCGCCCGAGAGCACGCTGCCGGAGGCCCAGACGACGGCACCGATCGCGGCGATCCCGGCGGTGATGGTCATCGCGAGCCCGAGCGGCGCCCCGCGCTGCGCCATGAGCGGCGCGGACAGGGAGCCCGCGGCCAGCGGCACCACGGCGCTCGCGACGACGTCGCGGGTGTCCGGGTCTGCGCCGAGGAGCAGCAGGGCGAGGGCGCCGAGTCCGGCGGCGAGCGCGAGGGCCGTCCACCAGACGGAGCCGTTCGTCCCGAACACGAGCAGGGCGGCGATGAGCACCGCGATGCAGGCGAGCGCGCCGAGCAACGGGAGCAGGGGCACGGCGAGCGAGCTGATGATGCCGACGACGGAGACCAGCGCGCACGTGACGCCGACGACACGGGTGGTCGACCGCAGCAAGCGGTCGCGTTCCTGTGCGATGAAGTCCATCGATGTCCTGGTTGGTGACGTCAGTTCGTGTTCGGTGGGTGTCCGGCGGGAAACCGAGCCCCGGTCAGGGCTCCCGACGCCATCATTCCACGCGCGCCACCCGTTGGGGGGTGTTCGGCGCGCGGTGCCGTCCGGATGGCTCGGAACGACCGCCGGGCGCGGCGCGGCACCGCCGCCCGGCGCGCTCGACACTGCCGCCCGCGTGGCTGCTCAGTCGAGCAGACGTCGCAGGTGCGCGCCCACCGCTTCGTGCTCGATGAGGAACCCGTCGTGCCCGAACTCGCTGTCGAGCACCGCGGCGCGGTCCCCGTCGAGCGTGTCCGGCACACCGGCGGCGATCCGGTGCTGGTCCTCGAGCGGGAACAGCCGGTCGCTCGACACGCCGAGCACGAGGGTCCGTGCGGACACGAGTCCGAGCGCCGCCGACACGCCACCGCGACCGGCTCCGACGTCGTGCGAGTCCATGGCGTGGGTGAGCGCCACGTACGACGAGGCGTCGAACCGCCGGGTGAACCGGTTCCCGTGGAAGTCGAGGTAGCTCTCCACCGAGAACCGTCCGTCGTCGCCGAGGGGGGAGACGTCGCTCTGCCACGACCGGGCGAACCTGCCGTTGAGCTCGTCCGGCGCCCGGTAGGTCATGAGTGCCATCCGGCGGGCGAGCGACAGACCGCGGTGCGGGCCCTCGCCGGCCTCGGCCTCGTAGTAGTCACCGCCGTTGTACGCGGGGTCGGTCTGGATCGCGGCGCGCTGCAGGGAGTTCGCCGCGATCTGGTCCGCGGTGGTCTGCGCCGTGGACGCGAGGACGGCGAGCCTGGCGACCCGGGAGGGGTGTGCGATCGCGAACTCGAGCGCGTGCATGCCGCCCATGGAGCCACCGACGACGGCCGCGAAGACGTCGATGCCGAGCAGGTCGGCCAGCTGCACCTGCACGGCGACCTGGTCTCGCACCGTGACGAACGGGAAGCGCGAGCCCCACTCGAGACCGTCCGGCGCCACCGACGACGGTCCGGTCGTGCCCTGGCACCCGCCGAGCATGTTCGGCGCGACGACGTACCACCGGTCGGTGTCGATCGCCCGGCCCGGTCCGACGACGTCGCCCCACCAGCCGGCCGTCCGGTGCCCGGGACCGGCCGGACCGGCGACGTGCGAGTCGCCGGTCATCGCGTGCAGGAGCAGGACCGCGTTGTCCCGCTCCGCGTTCAGCTCGCCCCACGTCTCGTACGCCACGCGCACGGACGGGATCCGGCCGCCGCGCACCCACTGCTCGCCGAGTGCGGCGAACTGCCGCGCACCGGGGTGGTCACCGGGGCGCCAGGCGCCCGTGACGGGCGGCTTGCCGAGCGTCCCCAGCTCGGTCCCGGGCACGAGGGTGGACGGGACCGAGTCCTCGGGGATCGTCTGCCAGTCCATCGCGTCCAGTCTGCCGGGAGGCGCGCCCCACCTCCGCCGTGTTACGTCACGACGGTACGTCCGGGCCGCTCCCGTGACACGCGACGTCGGCGGTCCCTCGCAGCGGTACTGCGCTGCGGGGAACCGCCGACGTTGCGTCGTGCGAGCCCGGTGGGCGGGGTGCTACGCCCGCAGGCCCTCCTGCGAGACCGCACGCGCCGCCGCGAGCCCCGCCTCGAGGTCGGCGCGCAGGTCCTCGACGTTCTCGATCCCGACCGAGAGACGCACGAGCCCGGGGGTGACCCCGGTCGTCAGCTGCTGCTCGGGAGTGAGCTGCGAGTGCGTCGTCGATGCCGGGTGGATGACGAGCGAGCGCACGTCCCCGATGTTGGCCAGGTGCGAGAACAGCCGGAGCTCGTCGACGAACGCCTTGCCCGCCGGCACGCCGCCCTTGAGTTCGAACGACAGCACGGCTCCGACCCCGCGCGGCGCGTACTTCGTCGCGGCCGCGTACCACGGCGACGTCGGCAGGCCGGCGTACGACACCGACGCCACGTCCGGGTGCCGGTCGAGCCACTCGGCGATCTCCTGCGCGTTCGACACGTGCCGCTCGATGCGCAGCGACAGCGTCTCGATGCCCTGCAGGAGCGCGAACGCCGTGTCCGGCGAGTTCGACGCCCCGAGGTCGCGGAGCAGCTGCACCCGCGCCTTCACCACGTACGCGAGCTCGTTGCCGACCGCCTGCGCGAACACCGCGCCGTGGTACGAGGGGTCGGGGGAGTTGAACTCCGGGAAGCGCTCGGCGTGCTCCGACCACGCGAAGCGCCCGCCGTCGACGATGACTCCGCCGATGACCGTGCCGTGTCCGCCGAGGAACTTCGTCGCCGAGTGCACGACGATGTCGGCACCGTGCTCGAACGGGCGGATGAGGTACGGCGTCGCGATCGTGTTGTCGACGATGAGCGGCACCCCGTTCTCGTGCGCGACGCTGCTCACCCCGGTGATGTCGAGGACGTTGATCCGCGGGTTCCCGATCGTCTCCGCGAAGAACAGCTTCGTGTTCGGGCGGACGGCGCGGCGCCACTCCTCGAGGTCGTCCTGGTCCTCGACGAAGGTCGTCTCGATGCCGAGCTTCGCCAGCGTGTACTTGAACAGGTTGTAGGTGCCGCCGTAGATCGACGACGACGAGACGATGTGGTCACCGGCACCCGCGATGTTGAGCACCGCGTACGTCTCGGCGGCCTGACCGCTGGACACCAGGAGCGCGCCCGTGCCGCCCTCGAGCGCGGCGATCCGCTGCTCCACGACGTCGTTGGTCGGGTTCATGATCCGCGAGTAGATGTTGCCCGGCTGCGCCAGGGCGAACAGGTCGCGCGCGTGGTCGGAGTTCTCGAACACGTACGAGGTCGTCTTGTAGATCGGCGTCGCCCGCGCTCCGGTCGTCGGGTCGGGCTGCGCGCCGGCGTGGACCTGCGCGGTCTCGAACCGCCAGGCGGCGGCGTCGTTCGTGCTCATCGGTGCTCCTGTCGGGTTCGGTCCGTCCTCGGGTCGCACCTGCCGGACCGGAGGCCCGCGGCAGCACTGCGACGGTCGTCACGGTACGCAGGTGACCGGGCGGGCACCAGCGTGCGTGACGTCGGACGTAACGCGCCCTGCGCAGGGATCCCGCGCCTCCCGGCTGCCGGCGGCCGCGTCAGCGGTCGACCGCGTCCTTCCGGAACAGCCAGTCGACCTTCGGCTCGAGCAACCAGCGCATCCCGCGGCGCACGAACGGCTGCGCCAGGAACAGGCTCACCGCGCAGGCGACCGCGACCATGAGCAGCACGTACGGCCACGCCGAGTGCTCGCCCGCCAGGACCCCGGACTCGCGGATCGGGTACAGGACGAACGTGTGGAGCAGGTAGACGTACATCGTCGCGGCGCCGAAGCGCGTGATCCACACCGTCCGACGGGGGACCAGCAGCAGGAACGAGGCCGTCAGGAGCGTCGCGAGCAGCACGAGCCCGAGCCGGACGCCGCCGGCCCACCAGGCGTCCTCGCCGAGGCCCGAGTACGAGTCGTCGTAGAAGAACCAGTGGTGCAGGTCGAAGTCCTTGAACTGCGGGATGAACAGCAGGCACGCCACCGCCCACACGGCGAAGACCGCCGCGGCCGCCACGCGGAGCCGGACGACGACCCGCCGCGGGGCCTCGTACCAGCGGTCGAACACGCCCCACTGCTTCACCTGCCAGCCGAGCAGGAAGAACGGCAGCAGGCTGATCGCCCGGCCGAGCGAGAACGTGGAGTCGACGTTGTCGAGGTAGCCCACGCCGACGCTGAGCACGACCGCCCACACGAGCGGCGCCCGCAGGATCGCGAGGTACGGCAGGATCAGCCGGAAGATCCCGAGGGCGAGCAGGAACCAGAGGGTCCAGGTCGGCTTCGTCGGGTTGAAGTCCTTGCCGCCCTCGACGATCGCCTGCACCACCGTCCAGATCGTCTGCATGACGACGTACGGCACCACGATGTCCGTGAAGGTCCGTCGCATCCGGGTCGCGGTGGGCGTGGCCGCGGACGAGAAGTACCCGCTGATGACACCGAACGCGGGCATGTGGAACGCGTAGATGAACGTGTACAACGCGAGGGCGTGCTCGCTGCCGGCGGTCTGCCGCTGGATGGCGTGACCGATCACGACGAGCGTGACCGCCACGAAGCGCGCGGTGTCCCACATCGGGATGCGGCGCGGCGACCGCCCCGGCTCGAGCGTGGTCGCCGGAGCGGAGGGCGCTGGGGGAGCGGCGTCCGTCGTCATGGCCGGTCACGTTACCGGATCGTGACCTCTGCGGTCGGTACGGTGGTGGCCGACACCACCTGGAGGAGCCCATGGCAGCACGTCCCGACACCACCGAGCGGCTCGCCGTCGTCACCGGCGCGAGCTCGGGCATCGGCGCGGCCACCGTCCGCCTGTTCCGCGAGCGCGGTTGGCAGGTCCTGGCCGTGGCCCGGCGACAGGAGAAGCTCGAGGCGCTCGCCGCGGAGACCGGGGCAGCGTCCCTGGTCGCGGACGTCACCGACGCGGACGCCGTCGCGGCGCTCGCCGCGTGGGTCGAGGAGGCCGGCGGGGCGGACGTCCTCGTCAACAACGCCGGAGGGGCCCTCGGTTCGGCGAGCGTCGAGGAGTCCGACGTCGAGGACTGGCGCGCGATGTTCGAGGTGAACGTCATCGGCACGAAGCGCGTCACCGCGGCCCTGCTCCCGCAGCTCCGGCGACGCGCGGCCACCGCGGGCGTCGCGGACGTCGTCACGGTGACGAGCACCGCGGGGCACGTGGCGTACGAGAACGGCGGCGGGTACAACGCCGCCAAGTTCGCCGAGCACGCCCTGGTCGCGGCGTTGCGGCTCGAGCTGAACGGGGAGCCGCTCCGCGTGGTCGAGATCGCACCGGGGATGGTGAAGACCGACGAGTTCGCCCTGACGCGCTTCCGCGGAGACCGAACGCAGGCCGCGGCGGTGTACGCCGACGTGCCGGAGCCGCTCGTGGCCGAGGACGTCGCCGAGGCGATCGTGCACGCGGTCGAGCTCCCCGCCCACGTCAACCTGGACCTGGTCACCGTGCGACCGGTCGCCCAGTCCGCACAGCACAAGCTCGCCCGCGGGCCGCTCGCGCCCAGGAGCTAGGGCGGGCGGACGCGCGCGGCCGCGGGCCACGGGTCGCGGCGGCGGGGTCGCTGCCGGTACCGTGGGCGGATGCCGATCAGCAGCGAACCCGGGTCGACCGCGCAGGCACCCTCGACCGTGACCGTGACGAGCGGGCCCGAGGTGCTCGGCTGGTTGGAGTTCGGCGACGCGGCACGGCTGCTCGCGAAGGACGTCCTGTCGTCCGGCTTCGAGCCCGAGGTCGTCGTCGCGGTCGCCCGCGGCGGGCTGATCATCGCCGGCGCGGTGGCCTACGCGCTCGGTACGAAGGAGTGCGGTTCGATCAACGTCGAGTTCTACACCGACGTCGAGCAGCGCCTGGACGAGCCGGTGATCCTGTCGCCCGCGCTCGACGCCCCGAGCCTCGCCGGCAAGCGGGTCCTCGTGGTGGACGACGTCTCCGACTCCGGTCGGACGCTGCGCCTGGTCGTCGAGATCATCCGCAACGCCGGCGCCGACGTGCGCAGCGCGTGCCTGTACTCGAAGCCCGGCACCGTGCTCGAGCCCGACCACGTGTGGCGTCGCGTCGACGGGTGGATCACCTTCCCGTGGAGCGCCCTCGCCCCGGTGACGGCCGAGTCGTGAGCATCCACCTCGTCGGCGGGGGACCCCTCGTCGCGGCGGACGTCGCCGCCCCGTTCCTCGCCGAGGCCACGGCCCGTTCCGCAGCCGTCGGCCGGAGCGTGCCCCGCATCGCGCTGCTCTCCGTCGCCGACTCCGCCGGTGCGACGCCGTCGTCCACCGCGGACATCGCCGAGGTCCTCGGCGGCGCCCGGCAGGCCGAGGTCCTCGTGACCGAGGTCGCCGCGGGCGACGTGTTCGCGACGACCGTCCTCAGCGACGTCGACGCCCTGGTGGTCGGCGGGGGCGTCACCCCGGCGTACCTCGACGCGATCCAGCCGCTCGTCGACCAGATCCGCCTCCTCGTCTCCGACGGCCTGCCGTACCTCGGCTACTCCGCCGGCGCCATGGTCGCCGCCGACCGTGCCCTGGTCGGCGGCTGGCGCATCGGCGGTGTCGAGGTCTGCCCGCAGGAGGCGTCCGAGGGGATCGACGAGGTCGAGCTCCGCGAGGGTCTCGGACTCGTCGACCTGACGATCGACGTGCACGCCGTGCAGGCCGGCACGCTCGCCCGGCTCGTCGCCGCGGCCGAGGCCGAGTTCGTCACCGCGGGCCTGGCGATCGACGAGGACACGGCGTTGGTCGTCGGCGAGGGCGCCCTCGAGGTCCGTGGGACGGGCAGCGTCTGGCGCGTGGTCGCCGGTGACGAGTCCGTCTCCGTCGCGACCATGGGCGCCTAGGCGCGTGCGCCCCCACCCCCTCAGCGAACTCGTCGACCCGGGCTGGGCCGAGGCGCTCGCCCCCGTCGAGGACGACGTCCACCGCGTGGGCGCCTGGCTCCGGGACGAGGTCGCCGCCGGTCGGCACTACCTGCCCGCGGGCGACGTGGTCCTCCGCGCGTTCACGCAGCCGTTCGCGGACGTGAAGGTGCTCGTCGTCGGCCAGGACCCGTACCCGACGCCCGGCCACCCGATCGGTCTGTCCTTCGCGGTCGACCCGCACGTGCGGCCGGTCCCGCGCAGCCTGGCGAACATCTACCGCGAGCTGCACGACGACCTCGGTCTGACGGCGCCGCAGCACGGCGACCTCCGGGCGTGGTCCGAGCAGGGCGTGCTGCTGCTCAACCGGGTCCTGACGGTCGGGGCCGGGGCGCCGGGCAGCCACCGGGGCAAGGGGTGGGAGGCGGTCACCGACCAGGCCGTCCGTGCCCTCGTCGGCCGGGGGACCCCGCTCGTCGCCGTGCTCTGGGGAGCGCAGGCGGCGTCCGTTCGTCCGCTGCTGGGGGACACCCCGGTGGTCGCGTCGGCGCACCCGTCGCCGCTCAGTGCGTCACGCGGCTTCTTCGGCAGCCGGCCGTTCTCGCAGGTCGACGCACTGCTGCGCGAGCAGGGTGCCGAGCCCGTCGACTGGACGCTCCCCGCCTGACCGGGGTGCACCCCGTAGGCTCGGACCGTGCTCGAGGAGGAATACCAGCGCCGGCGCGTCCTGCCGCGGCACCTGCGCGCGCCCGTGCCGGTCGAGGCCGCGTTCTCGTACACGATCCGCGCCGCGGAGCCGCGGGACCTGCCGGACGTGCGCGAGATCCACACGCACTACGTGCGGAACTCGTCGGTGACCTTCGACCCGGCAGCGTTCACGTTCGCCCGGTGGAAGCAGCGCTACGACGAGGTCCGCCGGCGTGGGCTGCCGTTCCTGGTCGCGGAGAACCCCTCGGGGCAGATCCTCGGGTACGCGCTCGTGGACCCGTGGAACCCCCGTGACCGGTCGAACCACGTCGTCGAGGACTCGATCTACCTCGGCGCCGCATCGGGCGGGAAGGGCCTCGGGCGCGCGCTCATGGAGGCGCTGCTCGACGAGTGCCGGGCAGCCGGCGTCCGCGAGGTCATCGCCGTCATCGCCGACCGCCAGGCCGAGGCGTCGATCCGCCTGCACGAGCGGCTCGGCTTCGAGGAGGTCGGCCGGATGGGCAGGGTCGGCTTCAAGTACGATCGGTGGCTCGGCACCGTCACCATGCGGCTCCGGTTGCGGGGTCCGCGGTTGTTCGCGCGCACCAAGCGCTGACGGCGCGCGGGGCGTCGGCGCGGGTCGACCGCCCCGCGCCTCCCGTCAGGAACCGGGCGCCTCGGCGATGAACTCGTCGCGGGTCACGCGCAGCAGTGCTGTCGCCGCATCGCCCGCGCCGGTCGCGTCGCCCGCGACCACCGCCACCGCGACCGCCTCGTGCCGTGCCGCGGCGTCCCGCGTCCAGCGCGTGATGGTGTCGCGCGACTCGGAGGTCCGGGTGCGCAGGAGCGCCTCGACGGTGCCGGCGAAGTGCGTGAACACCGCGTTGCCGGAACCGGTCAGGAGTGCACGGTGGAACCGGACGTCGGCCTCGAGGTAGGCGCGGCTGTCCTCGCGGGCGCAGGCGTCGAGCATCGCCCGGGCCGCCTCGAGCACGGCGTCGCCCGGTGCAGCACCGCCTCCGTCACTGCCGCCGTCACCCGGGCCGTCGTCACGGGAGACGCGGCCGGCGACGAGCGCCGCCGCCACGGGCTCCACCCCGAGCCGGAGCTCGAGCAACTCGCGCTGCTGCACGAAGTACGCGGGGGAGGCGCCACGCCACCGGATCACGGTCGGCGCGAGGAGCTCCCACGACGAGATCGGGAGCACCTGGGTGCCGACGCGCTGCCGGGGCTCGACGAGCCCGAGGGACTGCAGGACGCGGAGCGACTCGCGGACGACCGAGCGTGACACGCCGAACTCGGTTGCGACGAGCTCCGGTCGGACGACCGCGCCGGCAGGGAGCAGTCCGTCGACGATCCGCTGCCCGAGCGTCTCGAGCACGTGGGCGTGGAGACCGCGGGCGGTGGTCATCGTTCCTCCGGGGGTGGACTCGAGCAGGGCGGCGTCGGCGTGACGTGGACTCCATCGAAGCGGCAGACTGCGTCGCACGGCGGGTGCCGCGCGGCAGATCGCTGTACAGTCTGATTTATCAGATTATTGCGAGCGGCTGGAGGGACCGGCCGCCCGGAGCGTGACGACACGCACACGAAGGCGACGGAGCCGCGAGGCAGCGGCTCCAGGAAGGGGCACAGATGCCTCACGCACCCACCGGAGGGACCGCTCCGACCGACGCGCTGCACGGCCTGACCGTCCTCGCCGCCGAGGGCGGCGGCACGCAGACGGTCGACCCGTCCGGACCGATCGGGCAGCTGATCACCGCCGCGCTCCTCGGCATCGTCGTCATCATCGTGCTCATCACCTGGCTCAAGGTGCACCCGTTCGTCGCCTTGACGATCGGCGCACTCGGGGTCGGCATCGGCGCCGGGCTCGCGCCGGACGCCACGGTCACGAGCTTCGGCAACGGGTTCGGCGCGACCATGACGAGCGTCGGCATCCTGGTCGGCCTCGGGTCGATGTTCGGCCGCATGCTCGTCGACTCCGGTGCCGCCGACCGGGTCGTGGACACCCTCGTGCGGCGCTCGTCGAAGGCGGCGCTGCCGTGGACGATGGCGCTCATCGGGGCGCTGATCGGCCTGCCGATGTTCTTCGAGGTGGGCCTGGTGCTCCTCATCCCGATCATCGTGCTCGTCGCGAAGCGCAGCGAGGTGCCGATCATGCGGATCGCAGTGCCCGCCCTGGTCGGTCTCTCGACGATGCACGCCTTCGTCCCGCCGCACCCGGGCCCGCTCGTCGCGGTCTCGACCGTGGGCGCGAACCTCGGCACGACGCTCGCGTTCGGCATCGTCCTGGCGATCCCGGTCATCATCCTGGCCGGCCCCGTCTTCGCCCGGTTCGCCGCGCGCTGGGTCGACATCCCGGCGCCCGACATGTTCGGCTCCCGCGGTACCGGGTCGTCCGACCCCGCGCACGCGGGCCGGGAGGCACGCCGCGGCCCCGCGACGCAGGACACGGCGTCGCTGCCGAACGGCAAGAGCGACTTCACGCGCGTGATCAGCGAACCGCGCAGCCCGTCGTTCACCGTCGCGCTCGTCGGCATCCTGCTGCCGGTCGTCCTCATGCTCGCCCAGGCC
Source organism: Curtobacterium sp. MCSS17_008 (assembly GCF_003234185.1). Taxonomy (GTDB): domain Bacteria; phylum Actinomycetota; class Actinomycetes; order Actinomycetales; family Microbacteriaceae; genus Curtobacterium. The sequence continues at coordinate 548,177 of NZ_QKSM01000001.1, read as the reverse complement.
GTGCGCGAGGCCACCGCTCCCGACGCCTCCGGCGGTTGGGTGTCGCTGCTCGACTTCCTCGGCAGCCCGATGATCGCGATCGGCATCGCGACCGTGTTCGCGATGGTGTTCTTCGCGATCGGCGGCGGGATGGACCGGAGCGCGGTGGCGAAGTCGCTCGAGGACGCCCTGCCCCCGATCGCGGGCGTGCTCCTCATCGTCGGTGCGGGCGGCGGCTTCAAGCAGGTCCTCATCGACACCGGCATCGGCGGCGTGATCGCCGACGCGGTCCAGGAGTCCGGCATCTCGGTGCTGCTCGTCGCGTGGGTGGTGTCCGCTCTGGTGCGCGTCGCCACCGGGTCCGCGACCGTCGCCACCGTCACCGCCGCGGGCATCATGGCCCCGATCGCCGCCGACCTGTCGACGCCGGAGACGTCGCTCCTCGTGCTCGCGATCGGTGCGGGTTCGGTGTTCCTCTCGCACGTCAACGACGCCGGCTTCTGGCTCGTCAAGGGCTACCTGGGCACGACCGTCGGGCAGACCTTCAAGACGTGGACGGTGCTCGAGTGCCTCATCTCGGTGATCGGCCTGGTGGGCGTGCTCATCGCCGGGGTGTTCCTCTGATGGTCGGCACCGAACCGCGCGTCCTCGTGGTGATGGGCGTCTCGGGCTCCGGCAAGTCCACGCTCGCGGCCACGGTGGCGGGCCAGCTCGGGTGGGACTTCGCCGAGGGCGACGAGATGCACCCGCCTGCGAACGTGGCGAAGATGCAGGCGGGCACACCCCTCACCGACGACGACCGCTGGCCGTGGCTCGACGTCGTCGCCGGCTGGATCCGCGACCGGCTCGACTCCGGCACCCCCGGCGTGGTCACGTGCTCGGCGCTGAAGCGCTCCTACCGCGAGGTGCTGCGTGCACCCGGGGTGGTGTTCGTGCACGTCGCCGGCGACGCGGCGCTCGTCGAGCAGCGGATGTCCGCCCGCTCCGGGCACTTCATGCCGACGTCGCTCCTCGCATCGCAGCTCGCGACGCTCGAACCGCCGCAGCCGGACGAAGCACACCTGACCGTGTCGGCTGACCGGACGCCCGACGAGGAAGGGGCCGAGGTCGTGGCACGGCTGGGCCTCCGCCCGGTCAGCTGAACCAGATCGCGGTGCCGACCGGCAGCTCCGACAGGGTCTTCGTCATCGCCGCGGAGATCCGGACACACCCGTGCGAGCTGCCGGTCGGGTCCGGGTAGTAGTGCAGCGCGGTCAGGGCCGCGTTGCCGCCGTACTGCGGGATGCGTGACGAGTGCGCGCCGGTGAGGATGATCGGGTTGCCCTGCGTGTAGGTCACGCGGGTGTCGACGTAGGCGGCCTCGACGTAGGTCGCGGTCGCGGTCGGCGTGGGGTCCTCCGGGGTCCCGAGCCGCGCCGGTTCCGACGCCGACACCGTTCCGTCCTTCCCGACGACGGACACCGTCGACGCGGCGACGTCGACCCGGATCATCCGGTCCGTCCGCGCGATCGTGAAGTCGGCGGCCCGGGCCCAGGCGAACGTCGCGCTCGGCGCCGTCGGGTCACCGCCGTCGCCGGGCGTCCGGTTCCGCGCGGGGGTCGAGACGAGGACCATGCCGCCGTCCTTCCCGGCCGACCGGCCCCACACGGCGGTCGCGGCCGGCGTCTCGATCGTGGAGACCGTCGAGGCGAGGGTGGCGACCGGCTCGGCGTCCGGCGAGGCCTCCGCGTAGAGCGCCACGAGACGCTGGTTCGGGGTGGCGATCTCCCACCGGTTGTCGGGCCGCACGTGACTGCCGTCGAGCAGCTCGGGCACGACCGCGTCGTGGAACGCGAGGGGGAGCGCCGCGAGCTCGGCCTCGGACGCGGCCGCCGGGACCGCGGGGAGCGTCGGCGTGGGTGTCGGTGTCGGTGTGGGGGTCGGCGTCGGCGTGGTCCGCGTGGCCGTGGTCGCGATCGGCGCCGGGGTCTGCACCGCCGCCCCGATCCCCACCGCTGCGAGCGTCACCGCTGCCACCGCTGCGATCGTGATGCCCCAGGTCCTGCGTCGCATGTCCCCTCCCGTGTCCAGTCCACCAGATCCTGCCCGTGAGGGCACGTCGGGACGCGCTGGCAGCATGGCCGGCATGGCGATCGACGACTCCCTCGGACTCCTCACCCGCGGTTACGGCTTCGGCGCCGACCTGTGGCGACGCACCCGCCCCGGTGCCCGTGCGGTGCCGTTCCGGCTGCTCGGCAGGCAGGCGTTGCTCGTGCGGGGCAAGGAGGGCGTGGACCTGTTCTACGACGGCGACCGCACCGCCCGGCACGGCGCCATGCCCGCGGTCGTGCAGCGGACCCTGTTCGGGGTCGGTTCGGTGCACTCGCTCGACGGCGCGGAGCACCGCCACCGCAAGGCGACCTTCGTCGACGTCGCCTACGAGGACGAGCAGGTCCGCCGGCTCACCCCGTTCCTCGCCGAGGAGTGGGCACGCGAGCTCGACGCCTGGCTCGCCGGCGGTCGTCGCACCGCGTACGACGCGGCGGTCGGCGCCATCGGTCGTGCGGTGATGCGCTGGGCCGGGCTGCCCGGCACCCCGGCGGCGAAGACGCGCTGGGCCGGGAAGCTCGCCCAGGTCGTCGACGGCTTCGGCGTGCCGTACTCGCCGGAGTACCTGCTCGCCGTGCTGAACCGACACTGGTCGGACCGGCACGCCGCCCGGCTCGTCGAGGCGGTCCGCGGTGGCCGCTTGCACCCCGCCGAGGGCACGGCGCTGCACGAGTGGGCCTGGCACCGTGACCCGGAGGGTGCCCTGCTCCCGCCACGGACCGCCGGCATCGAGCTGCAGAACTCGATCCGTCCGGCGATCGCCGTCGCCCGGTTCGTCGCCTTCGCGGCGAAGGAGCTGCACGACCGGCCGGAGTGGCGCGGTCGGATCGCCGAGGAGACCACCGGGCGGGGCTCCCTCGTCGACGGGCCCGTCGCCGTCGCGTTCGCGCAGGAGGTCCGCCGCACCGCGCCCTTCGTCCCGATGCTCCCGGCCTGGGCCACCGAGGACGTCGAGCTCGACGGCGAGCACGTCCACGCGGGCGATCGCGTGGTGCTCGACATCCTCGGCACGGACACCGACGACCGCTCCTGGTCCGACGCCGACCGGTTCGACCCCGCCCGCTGGCTCGACGTCACGAGCTGGGACGACGTCGAGGCCGTGGAGGCCTTCGTGCCGCACGGCGGTGCGGACGTCGCGACCGGTCACCGGTGTCCGGGGGAGAAGGTGGCCGTCGCGGCCCTCGCCACCGCGGTCGCGGCGCTCAGCGACCCACGGATCGAGGTGCTCGACGAGGGGCTCGGGGTCGACCGGCGCCGGATGCCGACGAAGCCCGCATCCGGCGGACGTGTGACGCGCCGCGGCGCGCGCGCCGCGGGGTCCGGTGGCTGCCCGTTCCACCGGTCCGCGCACTGACCCGACGGGAACGACGGACGGGAGGCACGTGACGGGCCCGTCACGGGCCTCCCGGCCGTCCCGTCACACCTCCGTGACGCAACCCGCCTCGACCCGCCAGCGGCGGTCCAGCCGCACGGTGTCGAGCATCCGCCGGTCGTGCGTGACGAGCAGCAGGGTGCCGTCGTAGGACTCCAGGGCCTGCTCGAGCTGTTCGATCGCCGGCAGGTCGAGGTGGTTCGTCGGCTCGTCGAGCACCAGGACGTTCACCCCGCGGGCCTGCAGCAGCGCGAGACCGGCGCGGGTCCGCTCGCCCGGCGAGAGCGCCGACGACGGTCGGCCCACGTGGTCCGCCCGCAGCCCGAACTTGGCGAGCAGGGTGCGCACGTCGGCCGTCGTCATCTCCGGCACCAGTTCCTCGAACGCGGCGGCCAGGGGCTGCCCGCCCGTGAACGCCGCGCGGGCCTGGTCGACCTCGCCGATCGCGACGCTCGACGCCAGCGACGCCGAACCGCTCGTCGGCGTGGTCCGGCCGAGCAGCGCGCGGAGCAGGGTCGACTTGCCGGCGCCGTTCGGGCCGGTGATGCCGATGCGGTCGCCGCCGGAGACCTGCAGCGACACCGGGCCGAGCGTGAAGTCGCCCTGCTCGTAGACGGCGTCGGACAGGGTCGCGACGACGGCGGACGAGCGCGGCGCGCTGCCGATCGTGAAGGCGAGCTGCCACTCCTTCCGGGGCTCCTCGACCTCGTCCAGGCGGGCGATGCGGGACTCCATCTGCCGGACCTTCTGCGCCTGCTTCTCGCTCGACTCGCTGGCGGCCCGGCGGCGGATCTTGTCGTTGTCGGGGTTCTTCTTCATGGCGTTCCGGACGCCCTGGCTGGACCACTCGCGCTGCGTCCGCGCCCGGGAGACCAGATCGGCCTTCGTGGCGGCGTACTCCTCGTAGGCGTCGCGCTTGTGCTGGCGGGCGACCTCGCGTTCCTCGAGGTACGCCTCGTAGCCGCCGCCGAACAGCCGGTGGGAGGACTGGGCGAGGTCGAGCTCGAGGACGGCGGTCACCGAGCTGGCGAGGAACTCGCGGTCGTGGCTGACCAGGACGGCACCGCCGCGCAGCCCCCGGACGAACTGCTCGAGCCGGTCGAGGCCGTCCAGGTCGAGGTCGTTCGTCGGCTCGTCGAGCAGCACCACGTCGAAGCGCGAGAGCAGCAGGGCCGCGAGCCCGACGCGGGCGGCCTGACCGCCGGACAGTGCCGTCATCGCCGAGTCGGGGCCGACGCCGGTGCCGTCCGCAGCGACGTCGAGGCCGAGCTCGGCGAGCACGACGGGGAGCCGTTCCTCGAGGTCGGCGGCACCGGACGCCAGCCAGCGCTCCAGCGCGGCGGAGTACCGGTCGGACGCCGCGTCGCCAGCGTCCGGAGCGCCGAGGGCGTCGGCCGCGCGGTCGATCTCGGCCGTGGCCTCGGCGCATCCCGTCCGACGGGCGACGTACGCGGCGACGGTCTCGCCCGCGATGCGCTCGTGCTCCTGCGGGAGCCAGCCGACGAAGGCGTCCGGCGGGTTCGTCGAGACGGTACCGGCGAGCGGTTCGTCCACACCTGCGAGCAGGCGGAGGAGCGTCGACTTGCCGGCACCGTTCACCCCGACCAAGCCGATGACGTCACCGGGTGCGACGGTGAGGTCGAGGCCCTCGAAGAGCGTTCGTGCGGCGTACCCGCCGGCGAGGTCCTTGGCGACGAGCGTGGCGGTCATCCGCCAATCGTCCCACGGCCGGGATGCCAGGCGCGGGGCCGGCTCGCACCACGCCTCCCACCCGTCGGTCCGTCCGGACCCGGCGGTCGGCATGATGGAGCCGTGCCGACGCTCATCGTGACCGCCCACCCCGATCCCGACTCGCTGACGCTCGCCGTCGCCCACCGCCTCGACGCGGCCTTGACCGCGGCCGGGGCTGGGCCGGTGACCGTCGCGGACCTCGCAGCGGAGGGCTTCGACCCGCGCTTCACGGACGCCGACCGCCACACGTACCGCAGTGGTACCGACCCGGCACCGGACGTCGCGGCGGAACAGGCCAGGCTCGACGGGGTCGATCACCTGGTGCTCGTGTTCCCCGTGTGGTGGTGGTCGGTGCCGGCACTGCTCAAGGGATGGCTGGACCGGGTGTTCGTCAACGGGTGGGCGTTCGGCGTCGGGGACGACGGGCGCATCGAGCGACGGCTCGGGTGGTTGACGGTGTACCTCGTCCCGATCGCCGGCGACGACGCCGGCGTGTACGAGCGGCACGGGTACGAGCAGGCACTCCGGACGCAGCTCGAGCACGGCGTGGTCGACTACTGCGGCGCGCAGCGCGGGGCGACGGCCTTCGTGTACGAGTCCGAGCACGAGGACCCCGCCGTCCGCGAGCGGGCCGTGGCGGCCGCGGTCGAGCGGGTCGTCGTCGCGGTGCGCCCGCCGGCCTGACACGGCGACCGCACGCCTGTCCGCCTGTCCGGGCGTGCCCGTTCGTTCCCAAAGCGGATGCGATGCCTGGCGGGATCGGGCGTACCTGGTGGAACAGGAGGACCAGGTACGCCCGGAACGACCAGGTACGCCCGGAAGGACCCGCCGCCGCCTGCGCCTACCCCTCCGGCACCGACACGACCCGGTTCTGGTACGCCCACACCACGGCCTGCAGCCGCGAGCGGACCCCGAGCTTCGGCAGCATCCGAGCCAGGTGCGACTTGACGGTCGAGACCTCGACGACGAGCTCCGCCGCGATCTCCTCGTTCGACATGCCCTGCGCCAGGAGCAGCAGCACGTCGCGCTCCCGCGAGGTCAGCACCTCCGAAGCACGGTCACCCGTCACCGGCTGCAGGCTCCGTCGCGACACGAACTCCCGCAGCACCCGGCGGGTGAGGCTCTGGTCGATCGTGCCGTTGCCCGCAGCGACCTGCCGCACCGCCTCGACGATCACGTCGGGCTCCGCGTCCTTGAGCAGGAACCCGGACGCCCCCGCCTCGAGCGCCCCGAACACCAGGTCGTCGAGGTCGAACGTCGTCAGCATCAGCGTCGGTACGGCCGGGTCCGCGTCCGGCGCGCAGAGTTCCCGTGCGACCTCGATGCCGTTCCGCACCGGCATCCGGATGTCGAGCACGGCGACGTCCGGTCGGGTGGTCCGCGCGAGCGCGAGCGCCTCGCCGCCGTCCGCCGCCACGCCGACGACCTCGACGTCCGGCTCGGCCGCCAGGAGCGTCGACACCCCAGCCCGCACCAGCGGCTGGTCGTCCGCGACGAGCACCCGGATCACGGGGTCACCTCCGGCGCCTCACGTCCGAGTCCCAGCGTCACCGACCAGCCTCCCGTCTCCGTCGGACCGGTCTGGAGGCGCGCCCCCACCAGGTCCGCCCGCTCGCGCATGCCGCGCAGTCCGTTCCCGCCCGCTGCCGTGCTCCCCGACGCCGGTGCGGCGGGTGCGGCGTTCTCCACCCGGAGCTCCAGCTGGTCGTCGGCGCGGTCGTCGATCGTCACGGTGACCGCGGCACCGGGAGCGTGCAGGGCGGCGTTCGCCAGGGCCTCCTGTGCGGCGCGGTGGGCGGCGAGCTGCGCGAGGGGGCCGACGCCCTCGGCGAGCGGGCGGTCGCCGGCGAGGACCTCGAGTCGCACGTCCGACCGGTACCGCGCCCGTTCGACCAGGTCGACGATCCCGGCGACGGTCTCCACCGCCCGTTCGGCCGGGGCGTCGTCACGGAGCAGCCCGACCAGACGGCGGAGGTCCTCGAGCACCGCGGTGCTCTGCTCCCGCACCTGACGGACGCCCTCGTGCGCGGCGGCCGGGTCGGTGTCGATCTGCCGGTCGATCACGGCGGACATCAGCGCGATGCCGGACAGGTGGTGCGCGGCGATGTCGTGCAGCTCCCGTGCCATCGCGGCGCGTTCCCGGGAGACCGCCGCGTCGACCCGGGCGTCCTGTTCGCGGAACACTGCCGACGCCTCGGCGGTGCGGGCCGCGACCTCGGCGTCCTTCGCGGCCCGGACCTCGCGCCGGGACCGCACCACGAGCGCCACGACGAGCGGGAGCCCGACGGCACCGATGGCCTGCGTGACGCCCTGTGGGAGCGCGTCGACGAGTGCTTCGCCGAGGGAGCGGCCGGACAGCGCGCCGTTCAGCTTGATCCAGTTGCCCGCGGCGCCGGCAGCCACGAGAGCCGCCGCCCCGACGACCGAGGGCCAGAGCCGCGCGAGGGGTACCCGCACGGCGGCGAGGACCACCGCCACGACGACGGGGAGCGCGGTGATGCCGAACAGGTCGCCGCCGGAGGTGACGGCGACCACGAGGACGGGTACGGCAGCGACCGCGAGCAGGACCGCCCGGGGAGCCCGACGAGCACCGAGCAGGACCGCGGACTGCACCAGGAGCCCGAGCGCGGTCGCCGTCCAGTCAGCACCGCCGACCGCGGGAGCCGAGAGCGGCCGGCCGAGGGTGTCCGGGTCGGCGGCGTCGAGCGGCGGCAGCCCGAGCAGCAGCCCGAGCGAGACGACGGCGGTCGCGACGGCGACCAGGACGTCGGTGCGACGGACACGGCCGCCGCCGGCGTCCCGCTCCGGGCGGGACGGGGCGGCGACGTGCGCGTCGCGGGCCTCAGCGGGTGCCATCATCCGATCCTACGAGGCGGACGGAGGCCGACGCGGGCAGGTGATCCGCGCCTCCCGGCCGGACGTAGCCCAACCGCCCACGGGTCGCCACCAGCAGGACGGCGGCGGCCACCGTCGACACGATCGCCAACCCGTGCATCATCGTGCCCGCCGTCATCCCCGGGTACATGTCCGCCCACAGGGTCGAGATGGTGTTGTTGACGCCGACGTGCAGGAGCAGGGCGATCGGCAGGCTCTCGCCCGTCCGGTTGAACACCCACGTCATCACCACGTTGAACGTGATCGTGAACAGGGCGAACACGAGCGGCTCGGACCAGTGCGCCTCCGGCCACCCGCCCCAGTCGGACAGGTACAGCGGCATGTGCCACAGCGCCCACAGCGGCCCGAGCACCGCAGCCGCACCGAGCGGCCCGTAGCGCTCCTGCAGCCGGGGGAGCGCGAAGTCACGCCAGCCGGGCTCCTCGGACAGCCCCGTGGTGAACAGCTGGACGACGAGGCCGGGGACGAGCGCCAGGAGCGCGAGCGTGCTCGGCGCCTGTACCTGCCCGCCGGAGAACGGCAGCCCGGTGACGACGACCAGGGCGGGGACGCCGACCAGGGCGAGCGCGTACCAGTACCAGGAGACCCGCCAGCGCCAGAGGCGGCCCACCCAACGGCGCAGACCAGGACGGCCGTCGGCCAGCGCGGTCACCAGGAACGCGCCGCCGAGCGGACCGAGGAGCGCTCCCGGCAGGATGCCCGTGAACTGGGCGGAGCCGAGGAACTCCGGGAAGTGGAGGTCCCACACACCCAGACCGTGCGGGCTGAGGATGTACGGCACCCACGCCAGCCAGCTGAGGCCGAGCGCCAGGGTGGCGAAGGAGGCGAGCGGGTGCCGGGACACCACGCCCCGGACCCCCGACGGACGAGGGGTGGCGGTGCCGGCGCCGGGCCGGACTTCGGTCGTGTTCGTCATGACACCGACGCTAGGAACGCCCGCGCGCCGGGACGACCGGCGGAGGGACGCACCACGGGGAGTTCCACCGAAGGATGCAAGACCGGGCCGACCCCGCCGTCCGTGCGTAGCGTCGGGGGCATGACCACCACCGTCCTCGTCGCCGGCGCCACCGGCGACCTCGGCACACGCATCGTGCGCGCGCTCCTCGACCACGACCACGACCACGACGTCCGCGTCCGCGCGCTCAGCCGCTCCGGCTCCTCACCCGCAGCCGAGCGGCTCGGAGCACTGTCCGACCGCGTGTCACTGGCCACCGCCGCGTACGACGACCACCGAGCGCTCGTGACGGCGCTCGCCGGGGTCGACGTCGTGGTCTCGGCGCTCAGCGGCACGCGGTCCGTGATCGTCGACGCACAGACCGCCCTGCTCCGGGCAGCGGTCGACGCCGGCGTACCCCGGTTCGTGCCGTCCGACTACTCGGCCGACTACCGGGCCGTCACCCCGGGAACGAACCGCAACTTCGAGCTGCGCCGCGAGTTCGCCGCGACGGTCGACGCCGCAGCGATCCGGGCGACCTCGGTGCTGAACGGCGCCTTCACGGACATGCTCACCGGCCAGGCCCCGATGATCCTGTTCGACCGCCGCACGGTGCTGTACTGGTCCTCCCCGGACCAGGTGCTCGACTTCACCACGAAGGACGACACCGCCTGGGTCACGGTACGCGTCGCCCTCGACCCGGACGCCCCGCGCGTGGTCGAGGTCGCCGGCGACCGGGTGACGGCGCGGAGCGTCGCGGACACGCTCTCGCGGCTCACCGGCACCCGCTTCCGCACGCAGTGGGCGGGGACCGCGGGCACGCTCTCCGCCATGGCACGCGTCGGACGGCGTCTGTCGAAGGCCGACGACGCCGAACCGTTCCCCGCGTGGCAGGGCATGCAGTACTTCGTGAGCATGTTCAGCGGCGAGGCCGAACTGCACCACGTGGCGAACGACCGCTACGGCCCGCACGACTGGACCACCGTCCGCGACGTGCTCGCGGCACACCTCGGCACCCCCGCGCACGCCTAGGCTCGGGGACCGTGTTCGAACTCCACCACCTGTCCGCCCAGGAACTCTGGGACTGGGTCCGCCGGGGTGACGCCACCGTGCTCGAGGTCACCGAGCACTACCTCGCCCGCATCGAGCGACTCGACCCCTCGCTCGGTGCGTTCGTCACCGTCACCGCCGACACCGCACGGTCGCGGGCGGAACAGCTGGGATCGCTCGTCCCGACCTCCCGACCGCTGTGGGGCCTGCCGACCGCGGACAAGGACCTGTACGACCGCGCCGGCGTCCCCACCCGGCACGGCTCCGTGGCACTGCCCGTGACGCCCGCGACGGCCGACCACCCCCTGGTGGCGGCGCTCGCCGCAGCGGGCACGATCAGCCTCGGCAAGACGACGTCGCCCGAGTTCGGCATGTCGTCGTCGTCGGAGACCCGGTTCGGCACCACCAGGAACCCGTACGACACCACGCGGGCTCCCGGTGGGTCGTCGAGCGGTACCGCCGTGGCTGTCGCCGCCGGACTCGTCCCCGCCGCCGTCGGGACGGACGGCGGGGGATCGGTGCGCATCCCCGCCGCCGCGACGGGCCTGGTCGGCCTGAAGCCGAGCCGCGGCCGCGTGCCGTCGATGCCCGGCCGGTCCGGGCTCGGTGGTCTGAGCGTCGCCGGGCCGATCACCCGGAACGTCGCGGACGCGGGGATGCTCCTCGACGCCCTCGTCGCGCCGACCGGGCTGCCCGAGCCGTCCCCCTCCGCGCTCGTCACGCCCGACGTCGGCGACGGCCCCTTCACCGCCGCCGCCGTCCGGGGCGAAGGACGCTTCGTCGTGGGGCTCCTGGACGGCTCCCCGTGGGACGACGCGGTCGACGTCGTGGTGGACCCCGCCGCCCGGGCCGCCGTCGAGACGGCCGTACGGGTCCTCGGCGAGGTCGGCCACGGTGTCGAGGACGTCGCGATGCCCCGGCTGCCGTACGCCGACGCCTTCCGCGTGGCGTGGGAGTCGGGCGCAGCGGGGCTGCCGCGCGTGCCGGGCATCGACCTGGCGCGGCTCACACCGCTCGTGGCGTGGCTCGTCGACCGGGCGCAGCACCTCACCGCGACGCGGGTCCTCGACGCGATGACCGCGCTCGACGGGTTCTCGGCCGGGCTGATCCGTGCGTTCGACCGCTTCGACGCCGTGCTCACGCCGACCCTGGCGCTCACGCCGCGGCCGCTCGGGTGGTACGGCGACGACCCGGAGGAGGACTTCCGACGACAGTGCGCCTACTCGCCGTGGACGTCGATGGTCAACGTGTCGGGGCTGCCTGCGATCACGCTGCCGGTCGGCGTCACCGAGGAGGGGCACCCCGACGGCGCCGGACTGCCGATGGGCGTGCAGCTGATCGGGCGTCCGGGCGGGGAGCGCGTGTTGCTCGCGATCGGTGCGCAGCTCGAGCGACGACTGCGCTGGCAGCGGAGGCACCCGGCGGTGTGGTGACGCGGGGCTGGCGCCGGCGCGGTGTCGGCTGCCGTGTCCGCGGGTGATCGTGGGCCGACGCCCGGTGCGACGTCGTGGTCGTCGCACGACGGCGGTCCTGTCGCTCGAACCGATGCCCGGTCGCGCCCCCGCTTGCCCCCGCCCGCGCCCCTACGGCAGCGTCGGCGCCGCCGCCACCAGCGCCCGGGTCACGGCGTGCTGCGGGTCGTCGAGCAGCGAGACCGGCCCCTGCTCGACGATCCGGCCGGCCGAGAGCACCGCGACGGTGTCGCACAGCCGCTGCACGACGCCGATGTCGTGCGACACGAGCACGAGCGTGAGCCCGAGGTCGTCGGCGAGGGAGCGGAACAGGTCGATCACCCGGGCGCGGACGACCACGTCGAGGGCGCTCATCGGCTCGTCCCCGAACAGGATCCGCGGCCGGTGCACGACGGCCCGGGCGATCGCGATCCGCTGCCGCTGCCCACCGGAGAACTCGTGCGGGTAGCGCTCCGCGGCGTCGGCCGGCAGGTCCACGCGTTCGAGCACGTCGCGGACCAGGCCGGCGTGCGAGCCGGGCACCCGCAGGGCGCGCAGCGGCTCGGCGACGATGGTGCCGACGCGCATCCGGGGGTCGAGGGACGCGTACGGGTCCTGGAAGACCACGCCGGTCTCGCGACGGAACCAGCGCATCGCGGACGCGGACGCGGAGGCGACCACCGGACGGCCGCCGGCCGACACGGTGCCGGAGGAGGGTGCCTCCAGACCGGCGAGCAGGCGGACCAGGGTGGACTTGCCGGAGCCCGACTCGCCGACGATGCCCAGTCGCGATCCGGGGGAGACCGAGAGGTCGACGCCGTCGACCGCGGTCCGCACCGGACCGGGCTCGAACGGCCCGCGCCGGGGGAGCCGGTACGTGCGGTGGAGGTCGGTGCCCTCGAGGACGGGAGCGGTCACGGGGTCCTCCTGGCGGTGGCGCGGGCGGCCTCGACGAGTGCCGCCGTCGCCGGGTGCTGCGGAGCGTCGAGCAGGGCGCGGACGGAACCCTGCTCGACGACGCTGCCGTGGTCGAGCACGACCGCGGTGTCGGCGATGCGGGCGAGCACCGCCAGGTCGTGCGTCACGAAGAGCATCCCGGTGCCCCGGTCGGTGGACAGCCGCTCGAAGAGCTCCAGGATGCGTGCCTCGGTCGTCACGTCGAGCGCGGTCGTCGGCTCGTCGGCGACCAGGTAGGCGGGGGAGCCGGCCATCGCCATCGCGATGCAGATGCGTTGCCGCTGCCCGCCCGACAGCTGGTGCGGGTACTGCCGGAGCAAGGAGACCGGATCCGGCAGCCCGACCGCGTCGGCCAGCGCGACGGCCGCCGTCGCCGACGCACGGCGGTCGAGGCCGCGGTGCAGCCGGATCGGCTCCGCGATCTGCGCGCCGACCCGCCGCAGCGGGTCGAGGGCGGTCGCGGGCTCCTGGAACACCATGCCGACGCCCGTCCCGCGGTGCCGCGCGCGGTCCCGGTCGCGCAGGCCGACGAGCTCGGTGCCGTCGATCCGGATGCTCCCGGTCACCTCGGCCCCGCTCGGTTCGAGACCCATCAGGGCGAGCGAGGTCATCGACTTGCCGGAGCCGGAGGCGCCGATGACGCCGACGCGTCGGCCGGGAGGCACGGTGAACGTCACGTCGTCGAGCACCGTCCGTCCCGCGATGCGGACCGTGAGGCCGCGCACCTCGAGTCCGTCGCGGTCCGGGCGCTGGTCGCTCATGCCGTCACGCCCGGGGTCGTGGTGGTCGTGGCGGCGTCGTCCGCGTCGCGGTCGCCCGTGCCCGTCGCTGCGCGGTCGCCCGTGGTCAGGCGCGGGTCCGTCGCATCGCGGACCGCGTCGCCGAGCAGCGAGAGCGCCGCGACGACGAGGGCGATGGCCGCGCCGGGCCAGGTGGCGCTCCAGGGGTGGACGCCGATGTACGTCTGCAGGTCGGCGAGCATGTTGCCCCACGAGGCGGTGTCCGACCCTGCGCCGTACCCGAGGTACGACAACCCGGCCTCGGCGAGGACCGCGGTCGCCATCGCGAGTGACAGCTGCACGGTGAAGAGCGGTGCGGCGTTCGGGACGAGGTGCCGGGTGAGCACGCCGACGGGGCCGACTCCGGAGGCCCGGGCGGCGACCACGTAGTCGCTCCGGGCGATGCGGCGGATCTCGCCGCGTGCGACCCGGGCGATCGTGACGCCGAAGGACAGCCCGACGCTCACCACCACGATGCCGAGCGAACCACCGAACACGGCCGTCAGGAGCATGGCGGTGAGCAGCGTCGGGAAGGCGACGAGGATGTCGAGGAGCACGGCGGTGCCCTCGCGGACCCACCGTGCCGTCAGCGAACCGATCGCGGTGAGCGCGATGCCGACCACGCTCGCCACGACGCCGGACCCGACCGCGACGAGCACGGTCGTCCGGGTACCGGCGAGCAGGTAGCTCGCGATGTCCCGCCCGGAGGCGTCGGTGCCGAACCAGTGTGCGGGGCTCGGCGCCGCCCACTGCCGGAAGGGATCGGTGCGGAACGGGTCCTGCGGCGTCCAGACCAGCGAGACCGCGGCGAGGACGACCAGGAGCGCGAGGACCACCACGGCGAAGCCGCCGGTCGGCCGTGCCAGGAGCCGGCGGATCACTCGCCCACCTCCCGCTGCCGTGGGTCGAGCGCGCGGTGCACGACGTCCACCGCGAACCCGACGAGCAGCACGAGGCCGGTGAGCACGAGGAGTTCGGACTGCACCTTCGTGACGTCGCGGCGTCCGACGTCGGTCACGAGCATCCGACCGACACCGGGGAGCGAGAACAGCTGCTCGACGACGACGGCACCGACGAGGAGCCCGGCGATCTGCACGCCGAGGACTGCGAGCACGGTGAGGGCCACGGAGGGCAACCCGTGCCGCAGGAGCGCCTGCGTGCGGGTGAGGCCGATCGCGGCGGCGGTCCGGACGTGGTCGGCGTCGAGCACGGTGAGCGTGGCGGACCGGGTGAAGCGGAGGATCACGGCACCCTCGACGGCCCCGATGGTGAGCGCCGGGAGCACGAGCGACGAGAACGCCCGGCCGGGTTCGTCCCACCCGTCGAGCGGGAAGCCCTGCGTCGGCAGCCAGTGCAGCGTGACGGCGAACAGTGCGATGAGGAGCATCCCGGCCCACACCACGGGCACCGCGGCGACGGCCTGCGCGACGAACCCGATGAGCGCCCCTCCAGCGCGGCGTCGGAGGACCGCGGCGAGCACGCCGAGCGGCACCCCGAGGACGAGCGCAGCGACGAGGGACATGGCCGCGAGCGGCAGGGTGACCGCGAGCTTCTCGGCGATCTCCGGACCGACGGCGCCGTTCGTCACGAGGGAGCGACCGAGGTCGCCGCGGAGCACGCCGCCGATCCAGTCGACGTACTGCACCACGACGGGGCGGTCGAGCCCGAGCTGCTGCCGGAGCTGGTCGACCTGCGCCGGCGTGGACTGGGTGCCGGCGACGACCTGCGCGACGTCACCGGGGAGCACCCGCAGCGTGGCGAACACGATGATGCTCGCCACGAGCAGGCCGACGACGAGCAGGAGCAGTCGCCCGACGAGGAACCGGGTCACGGTTCCGATGCTACGGGGACCGCACCTGCTCCGCGGACCGCACCGCCGCCACACGGAGCCGGGGTCACTCCACCGCCAGCATCGACAGGTCCAGACGGGAGTTGCCGCCGTCGACGGGGAACCCGGTCACGCCCTTGCGCACCGCCGTGATCTCCGTCGCGGTGTACAGCCACTCGCCGGCGGCGTCCTCGCTCACGATGCGCGCGGCCTCGCGGAGCGCCTGCTCCTTCTCGCGCTGCGACGTCGTCGCGATCGACTCGGCGTACAGCCGCTGCACCTCGGGGTTGTCGTACCCGAAGTAGTAGTCGGGGTTCGCCCAGTTGCCGAAGTCCCGTGCCTCGACGTGGTCGACCACCGACAGCTGGAAGTCCTTCTCCTGGAAGACCTGCGACAGCCACGTGGCGAAGTCGACGCGCTGCACCCGGAGTGTGATGCCGACGTCCGCGAGCTGCGACTTCAGCACGTCGCCGATCGTCGCCGGGTACACGTTCGCGTACGTCAGTGTGAGGTCGAGGTCCTGCTGCCCGGCCTCGGCCAGGAGCTCCTTCGCGTTCTCCGGGTCGTACGCGTCGATGTCCGTCAGGTCCTCGTACCCCGGGTCGAGCTCGGGGATGGGGCCGCCCTGCTCGACGCCCGTCCCGCCGATGGCCTTGATGAGCGCCTCCGGGTCGATCGCCTGCCGGATCGCCCGCCGGACGCGGACGTCGGTGAAGGGCGCCTCGGCGTCGTTGAAGGCGAGCGTGTACTTGTCGGTCGTCTTGCCGCGGTGCAGCGTGATGTCCTGGTTGCCCTGCAGCTGGCTCTGCAGCGTGCCGTCGACGGGGTTGAGCACGTCGAGGTCGCCGTTGGCCATCGCGTTCACCGCGGTGGACGGGTCGGTGATGTAGCGGAAGACGATCTCCGCGACCTCCGGTCGGGCGCCCCAGTAGTCGTCGTTCCGGGTGAAGGTGAGCGAGTCGCCCTGCTTCCACGACGACACCTCGTAGGGCCCGGTGCCGTTGGCGCTGTCGGACAGGTCGTTCGTCGCGTCCTCTTCGAGCACGAGCCCGGCGCGACCGGTGAGGTTCCACAGCAGGTCGGAGTCCGGCTCCGCCAGGCGCAGCTCGACGACACCGTCCGAGGGCGACGTGATCGAGGTCACGCCGGCGAGCTTGGCGGAGTCGACGTAGGAGTCGTCCTCCTTGACCTGCTGCAGCGACCACACGACGTCGTCAGCGGTGACCGGCTCGCCGTCCTGGAACGTCGTGCCGTCGCGGAGCGTGAACGTGTAGGTCTTCCCGTCCGACGACACCTCGTGCTCCGATGCGAGCACGTCGCGGATCTCCCCGTCCGCCGTCCGCCCGACCAGGCCCTGGTACACGTTGTCGATGAGCACCTGGTCGAGCGCGGCGCCGGACTGCGTGCGGATGTCGAGGCTCGTCGGTTCGAGCACGAGACCGACGCGCACGGTGGCGTCGTCTCCGCCGCGGTCGTCCGAGGAGCCGGAGCAGGCGGTGAGCGTCAGGGCCGACGCGACGGCGACCGCCGTGGCGACCAGGGCGGCGCGTGCTGCGCGGCCGCTGCGTCGGGGGAGGAGCGGACTCATGGGATGTGGGTTCCTTCCGGGCGCGTGGGGGCGACGGTCGTCGCAGCGCGCTCGCACGAGGTTACCGGCGTTCGGCGCCGGATGACGGTTGTTGGACCTCGTGCAACAACCCGTGCCCCGCGCCCCATGCCCGGATCGCCGACGCCAGTTCGAGGGGTGCCTGGTTCTGCACCGCGTGGCGTGCCGTGACCGTGACGACCTCGGCGCGCGGCAGCCGCTCGGAGAACCCGGCGTGCAGTTTCGGGGAGACGTAGCCACGGTCCCCGCGCACGAGCAGGATCGGGACGTCCAGGGCCTCCAGGTCGGGCCATGCGTCGGCGAACCGGCCCACCGACGCCGTGCGTCCCGCGGGCAGGTGCGGGAAGTGGTGTCGACGGACCAGTCGACCGTCCTCGCCGAGCCGCGTGGTGTGGCGGGCCTCGCGGAGGAGCACCGCGCGGTCGTCGCCGACACGGGCCTCGACGGCGCGGTCGACGACCTCGTCGAGCGACGCGAACGGCGTCTCGTCCTCGAGCGCCCGGGCGATGCGGTCCACGGCGCGCTGCGCGAAGTCGGGCGACATGTCGACGAGGACGAGCCCGGTCACGCGTCCCGGTGCGGTCGCCGCCACCCGTGCCGCCAGGATCGCTCCGAGGGAGTGCCCGACCAGGACGCCGGGCCCGACGCCCAGGGCGTCGAGCGCTGCGAGCACCTGGGGCGCCGTCGCGGTCGCCCCGTAGTCGGCGTCGTCCCGCCAGGACGACCTGCCGTGCCCGGGCAGGTCGAGGGCAACCGCGGGCTCGCCGACCGCGATCGCGGTCTGGTCGAAGCTGTGCGCGTCGATGCCGAGCCCGTGCAGGTAGGTGACCCGCGCCTCCCGGCCGTCTCCCGCGTCCCAGCGGATGGCCGCGGTCTCGCGTCCGTCGGCGTCGCGCACCACCTGCCTGGAGGCGCGGAGCGGCTCCCGCACGCCGCTCGCCGCCGCGAGCGCGGGCAGGTCCGAGAATTCGTCGTCGGGTTCGTGCACGGACCGATCCTCGCACCCGGATCGGTACCTCGATGCCCTGGAAGCCTTAGGTAAGGCATGCCATACTCGTTGATCGTGGCAGCCCGGTACCGTGTCTTCTCCGTCCGCGTGGCAGCCGTCACCGCGCTCACCCCGTCGTTCGTCCGGGTGACGCTGACCGGGGACGCGCTCGCGGACTTCTCCGCGGTGGGCCTCGACCAGCGGATCAAGATCGTGCTGCCCATCCCGGGGCACGGCTTCACCGACCTGCCCGACGGCGACGACTGGTACGGCGCGTGGCGTGCCCTGCCCGACGCCGAGCGGAACCCCCTGCGCACCTACACCGTCCGGTCCTTCCGGCCGGACGCCCGCGAGCTCGACATCGACTTCGTCGCGCACGGTGACACCGGTCCCGCCTCGCGCTGGGTCTCCTCGTGCCGGGTGGGCGACGAACTGCGCATCGTGGGGCCCGCCGTGCCGTCCTCGCCCGCCGAGCTGCCGAGCGGTGCCGCGGAGTTCGCACCGGGCAGCGCGACCCGCATCCTGCTCGCCGGCGACGAGACCGCAGCGCCGGCCATCTGCGCCATCCTCGAGGCCCTCGACGTCACCACCGTCGGCCACGTGTTCATCGAGGTCCCGACCGACGCCGACCGGCTGCCGGTGACCGCCCCCGCCGGGGTCGAGGTCCGCTGGATCGCCCGGAACGGCGCCTCGCACGGTGTCCGGATGACGGACCAGGTGCACGCGTGGGCGTCCGACGTCGTGACGGCGGGCGCCTGCACGGGCGACGTCGGCGCTGCTGCGCTCGAGGTCGCTGCGGTGGATCCGGGAGACGTCGACGTCGACCAGCACGTCCTCTGGGACGTCCCGGCACCCGTCGACGAGCGGCCCGTCTACGCGTGGATCGCGGGCGAGGCCGGATGCGTGAAGGACCTCCGTCGGCACCTGGTGCGGGGGGTCGGGCTCGCGCGGGAGCAGGTCGCGTTCATGGGCTACTGGCGGCACGGCAAGGCGGAGCACTGAACGGCGCGGCGCCGGCCCCCACGCGGGCAGCGGTGCCCACGACCGCACTCGGCGCGCGCGGGCTGACCCTGGCGTACGACGACCGGGTCGTGGTCTCCGCACTCGACGTGGACGTGCCCGACGGGGAGCTCACGGTCATCGTCGGGCCGAACGCCTGCGGCAAGTCGACGTTGCTGAAGTCGTTCGCGCGGACGCTGACGCCGAGCGCCGGGACCGTGTACCTCGACGGGGCGCCGATCGGGTCGTACCGTCCGAAGGCCGTCGCGCGGCGGGTCGGCATGCTGCCGCAGACGCCGATCGCCCCGGAGGGCATCACCGTCCGTGACCTCGTCTCCCGCGGTCGGTTCCCGCACCAGGACCTGTTGCACCCCTCGTCGGGTTCGGACCGGGCAGCGGTGCAGACGGCGCTCGAGCAGACCGACACCGTGTCGCTCGCCGACCGCAGCGTCGGGGAGCTCTCGGGCGGGCAGCGTCAGCGGGTGTGGATCGCGATGGTGCTCGCGCAGGAGACCGACATCGTCCTGCTCGACGAGCCGACGACGTTCCTCGACATCGCGCACCAGTACGACGTGCTCGAACTCGCCTCGGCACTGCACGCGTCCGGTCGGACCGTCGTCGCGGTGCTGCACGACCTCAACCAGGCGGCCCGGTACGCCACGCACCTCGTGGCGATGCGGGACGGTGCGATCGTCGCGGAGGGGACGCCGGCTTCGGTGCTCACCGCGGAGCTGGTCGAGGACGTCTTCGGTCTGCCGTGCGTGGTCGTCCCCGACCCCGAGACCGGCACGCCCCTCGTCGTGCCGCGGCGCCGCGCGGTCTGACGGCGCCTGCTGCCCGCCGTCCGTCTGCTTCCGGTCGCACGACGCGCCGCCCGCGGACGCTCGGGTCGCGCGACCCGCCGTGTCGCCGCTCGCCTCGCGGCGTGTCCTGCGACCGGAACCGTCGCGCGCGGGCACGGGGCCGTCGCGCGCGGGCGCGGAACGGGCGCGCGCGGGCACGGCGCGCCGGCCGTCGCGGGTCGGTCGTCGCTCACCGCCGGGCGAGGCCGGTCCGGGTCAGCGGTAGCCGCCGTCCTCCAGGCCGGCCTCGACCTCGAACCGGTTGCGGAGCGGATCCCGACCGGCCACGGCGTACAGCAGCGGCATGAGGATGCCGTACCGCCGCCACTGCGCGACGTGCACCCGCTCGTGGCGCAGGACCCGTCGCCCGTCGTTGTCGCGGGTCAGGTAGACCGATCCGATGCACGTGCCGCCGCGCCGGAAGACCCAGCGCGGCAGCCCCGTGCAGATCACCAACCCGCCCTCGACGCGGATCCGGCCGGTCGAGAGCGGGACCCCGACGGCGAGCCCGACGGCGGTGGCGAACAACCAGCCCGCTCGGGAGACGGGGGAGTCGAGGAACGGGTTCGCCACCCCTACTCCGGGCGGCCGTAGGTCTCGAGCAGGCGCAGCCAGATCTCGTTCATCGTCGGGTACGCGGGCACCGCGTGCCAGAGCCGGTCGACCGGGACCTCGCCGACGACGGCGATCGTCGCGGCGTGGAGCATCTCGGCGACGTCCTGCCCCACGAAGGTCACACCGACGACGACACCGCGGTCCTCGTCCACGACCATCTTCGCGCGACCGGTGTACCCGTCGGCCTGCAGCGCGGACCCGGCGACCGCGCCGAGGTCGTACTCGACCGCGCGGACGTCGATCCCCTGCTCACGCGCGGCGGCCTCCGTGAGACCGATGCTCGCGACCTCCGGATCGGTGAAGGTGACCTGCGGGACGGCCGCGTGGTCGGCGGTGGCGACGTGCGCGCCCCACGGCTCGGCGTGCACGGGGCGGCCCTGGTGCCGTGCGGCGATCGCCTCGCCGGCGGCACGCGCCTGGTACTTGCCCTGGTGGGTGAGCAGCGCGCGGTGGTTGACGTCGCCGACGGCGTAGAGCCAGTCGGTGCCCTGCACGAGCATCGTGTCGTCGACCTGCAGCCAGTCGCCCGCGGTCAGGCCGACCGACTCGAGACCGAGGTCCGCCGTGTGCGGCTTGCGGCCGGTCGCGGCGAGGACCTCGCTCGTGACGACCGTCGTGCCGTCGTCGAGCGTCGTGGTGACCAGGCCGTGCTCGTCACGGTCGACGCGGGTCGGGTTGACGCCCGTGCGCACGTCGATGCCGAGCTCGCGCATCGCGTCGGCGACCAGCTCACCCGCGAACGGTTCCATGCCGCCGAGCAGCCCGTGCCGGGCGACGAGGGTGACCTTGGCGCCGAGCGACGCCCACGCGGTCGCGAGCTCGGAGCCCGCGACGCCGCCGCCGATCACGAGCAGGCTCTCCGGGACCTCCTGCGCACTGGTGCCCTCCCGCGTGCCCCACGGCTTCGCCTCGGCGAGCCCGGGCACGTCCGGCAGCGCGTGGAGCGACCCGGTGACGACCGCGACGGCGGCCTTCGCGGTGTGCGTCTCGCCGCCCACCTCGATGGTCTTCTCGCCGGTGATGCGGGCGTGCCCGCGGATGAGGGCGATGCCGGCGGAATCCAGCCACGCCACCTGGCTGTCGTCCTGGTAGTCCGAGGTGAACGAGTTGCGGCGGGCGAGGACCTTCGCGGCGTCCACGTGACCGGTGACCGCCTGCGCAGCGCCGTCGACCCGCTTCGCTGCGGCGACCGCGTGTCCGCTGCGGAGCAGGGCCTTCGACGGCATGCACGCCCAGTAGGAGCACTCGCCGCCGACCAGCTCGGCCTCGACGACGGCGACCGACAGGCCGCGCTTGTGGGCGTAGTCCGCCACGTTCTCGCCGACAGCGCCGGCTCCGATCACGATGAGGTCGTAGTCCGTCATGCCCTCGAACCTACGCGCGGCGGCGGAGGACCGGCCGGGTGCGGCGCGTGTTCCCGGACGGGCGCTGCGGCACGACGGACGGGAGGCGCGGGTCCGTCCCGTCGGGCTGCGCGCGACCCCGACGGACTGCGCGCGACGCCGACGGGCTGCGCGCGAACCGGTCGGGCTGCGCGCGACGCCGTCGGGCGGCGTGACGCCGACGGGCTGCGCGCGACCCCGTCGTCAGACCGCGCGCGACGCCGTCGTGAGCGCGCCGACCGCGCGGAGGATCACGCCGAGGTCGTCCACCGCCCGTTCCGGGTCCACCGGTGCGAACCCCGTCAGCGCAGCGCCCACGAGCCGCCGACCGCGGGCAGCCGCCTGGATCCGCTCGACCAGGCCGGAGGCGTCGAGGCCGAACGGTACCGGCTCGAGCAGCCCGTCGACCTCGGCCGGGTCGAGGACGTCGAGGTCGACGTGCACGAAGACCGCCTCGGCGCCGGTGGCGTCGACGGCGGCGGCGACGGCGTCGGGGGTCGCCGCGTCGACGTCGAGGTGCGTGATGCCCACGCGGTCGAGGGCCGCGAGCTCGGCGTCGTCGGTCCCGCGGATGCCGGCGAGCACGACGGCGGCGGGGTCGATCGTCGGCAGGTCCGGGAAGAGCTCGTCGGGCCGGTCGACCAGCAGCCGGAGCACGGCGGTCTCGGCCGCCACCGGCTGCGCGCGGTTCAGTGACCGGTAGCCGCTCGACCCGGCCAAGCGCACGAAGGCGGTGCCCGGGCGCACGAGCACGGTCGCGCCGAGGACGCTCGACCCGTCGCCGCCGACCACCAGGACGGGATCGCTCGCGACCCCTGCCTCCTCCGCGACGCGCTCGGCGACGGCGCGGATCGACGTGTACCGCGCGACCGCGGTCTCGAGCCGGTCGCCGGCGCCAGCGGGCACGTCGACGACGGTGGTGACGGCGCGGGGGAGATCGGCCGCGATGGCCTGGGCACCGTCGCCGAGGCGCATCGCGCGCGACGACGCCGAACCCTGCCACTGACCGACGACGAGGAACTGCATCGCCTCAGTCTGTCAGCACGGCCCGGCGTCGTCCGGGGAACCGCGTCAGATCGACGCGGACCCGCCGTTCTTCATCGCGGCGAGACGGGCCTCGACCTCGGCGTCGCGGCCGACGTCGTCGAGGCTCTCGAACTGCGCGTCGAGGCTCGACGCCTGCAGTTCCTGCTGTCCGAGCACCTTCGCCTCCTCGCGACGGACCTTCTCCTCGAAGCGGTTGAGGTCGCTCGTCGGGTCGGTGATGTCGATGTTGCCGATCGCGTCGTTGACCTTCGACTGGGCCTCGGCGGTCTTCTGCCGCGCGACGAGCGAGTCGCGCTTGGCCTTGAGCTGCTCGAGCTTCTGCTCCATGCCGGCGAGACCCGACTTGAGCTTCTCGACCTGCTCGTTCTGCGTCGCCAGCGGGCCCTCGTTGTCCTTGACCTCCTGCTCCGCGGCGATCTGCTTGCCGATCGCGATCTTCGCGAGGTTGTCGAACTTGTCCGCGTCGGCGGTCTTGCCCTCGGCGCGGTACTTGTCGGCCGCAGCGGAGGCGTTCGCGGCCTTCTGCCCCCACTCGGTCGCGGCGCGCTTGTCCTCCTCGTGGTCCTGCTCGAGCAGGCGCAGGTTGCCGATCGTCTGCGCGATGGCGGTCTTGGCGTCCGCGATGTTGTTCGTGTAGTCGCGCACGAGCTGGTCCAGCATCTTCTGCGGGTCCTCGGCGTCGTCGATGAGCTGGTTCACGTTCGCCCGGATGAGCGAGGAGATCCGGCCGAAGATGGTCTGCTTTGCCATTGCTTTCCCTTTCGTGGAAGGTCTGTCGTCCTGCTGCTGGTCTGTGTCGTCGGTCAGAACCGGCCGCCGCCGGAGAAGCCGCCCCCGCCGCCGAAGCTGCCACCGCGGCCGCCGAGCAGACCGCCCAGCACGAGACCGGTCACCAGGCCACCGAGCTGTGCGCCGTTCCCGCCGCCGCCCTGACCGGGCCACCCGCCCATGTCGTCGTTCGCCGCGTCCATCGCGGCTGCGGCGTACTGCTCGGCGGACCGCGCGGCCTGTACCGCGCGGGCCGGGTCGCTCGTGGCGAGGTCGACTGCGTCGTCGAGAGCGCGCTCGGCCTCCGACAACCGGGTCCTGGCGGTCGGGCCGACGGCACCTCGGCGGAGCGAGATGAAGTCCCGTGCCTGGCTGATGCGCGCACGGGCGTCCCGCAGCGCGGCGTCGAGGGCCCGTCGAGCACGCTGCTGCTGTTCCTGGGCGCCGCGGGCGGCGGCGAGGGCTGCGTCGATGTCGGTGTTCGCCCCGGTGAGCGCATCGACCGCGGCGATCGGGTCACGCGGGTCGACGCCCTGTCGCAGGACGGCCTCCGCCCGGGTGACGGCCGAGGCGAGGGCGGGATCGCCCGAGCGCATGGTCCGCGCTGCGGCGACGTCGCCCTCGATGTCGACGCGCATCGCTCCGGCCCGGGCCGCGGCCTCGGAGAACGCCCGCTCCGCGCCGGTCGCACTCGCGGTGAGCTGCTGGACCTGGGCGAGCGCGTGCTGGGCGTCGCGCACCGCGATGACCGCCTCGCCCTTGTCGCCGGCGGCGATCGCCGCGGTGGCGGCCTGTGACCGCTCGGTCGCGTAGCCGAGCACCCGCTCCGCCTGGTCGACGTTGTCGGCGACCGTCGCGAGCGTCCGCCCGCCGTAGGTCCCGCGGACGCGCTCGACGGAACGACGGGCGGCGTCGAGCTCGATCGGCGCTGCGGCGACAGCGGACGCGAGCGCGGCCGCGGCGTCCTCGACGCCGTCCTCGAGCGAGCGCAGGCGGTCGAACGCCTCGGTCTGCTGGTCGATGGCCGCGTGCGCCTGCTCGCAGATGGCGATGATCTGGTTCGCCCACTGCGCACGCTGCTGCGGGCTGTCCGGGACCTCGTCGTCGAGCTGCTGCTGGTACGAGAACGCCTGGCGCACGTTCTTCTTGGCGGCGGCCACGGCCTCGGCGAAGGGCCTCGCGGCGTCCTCACCGAACTGGGCGGTGGCGAACCCGACCTCCTGCTCAGCGGTCCGGAGCTCGTCGTCGATGGTGACGAGGGCTGCGCCGGCCCTGCGTTCGAGCCCCGCCAACGAGGCCTCCTGCGCCCGGGTGGCCTCGGCCGTCCTGCGCTTGTTGCGCGTGCGGACGACGAGCACGACGACCACGAGCCCGACGACGACCACGAGGAGCAGCACCCACAGCCACGTGAGGTTCGGCGGTGCCTGGGTGTCGACGAGGCCGTCAGCGAACGCGACCGCGGCGCCGGCCCAGTCGCCGTTCCGGAGCTGCGGCACCGCGTCCTGCTGGTAGGCCGACTCGACGTCGCTGCTCGACAGCGTGGTCTCGTTCGTCTGCTGGATGTCGGCGACCCGGTCGTCGACCGCGACGGAGAGCACGATGCTGTCCGCGTCGATCTGGTTGCGCTCCATGAGCGCGTCGCCCCACGCGGTGTGGTCGCTGGGGTTGGTGAAGGTGGGCACGTACACGACGAAGAGCTGCGTCTGCGTCTCGTCGTAGAGGTCCTGGACCGCCCGCTCGACCTCGCTCCGCTGGCTGCTCGTGAGCGCCCCGGCCTCGTCGACGACGTACGCGCCACCGAGGTCGACCGGATCGGTCGCACGTGCGCCCGTGGCCGGGGCGAGCACCAACCCGGCGGCGAGGAGCAGCGCGGCGGAGCGACCGGCGAGTCGGGCACCGCGGCCGTCGGGGGAGGGACGCGTCCGCCGCCGTGGCCGTCGGAGCACCCGACGGGCCACCCGGTCGTCCGTGCTCGATCCGTCGTGGACCGCTCGCATCCGTCCTCCATCCGTCGAGGGAGCCCTCACGATGCCCCACGGCACCCGGACGGGCACCCTCGTGGAGATGCTATCCAGACCACGCACAGAGCGGGTGGATACGTGAAGAACCCCAGGCGACGGGCGTCGTCTGACGGACTTGTACCCCGAACCGGGGTATGGTGGTGGTCATCGTTCGACGACGAACGGAAGGGGAGAGCGATGGAGCGTACGACGAGCACAGAGGTCGTCCCACTGGAGGACGGGTACCACCGCGTCTCGACGCCGGCGAGCGGCGTCATCGGGTTCGTCCGAGAGCAGGACGGCCGGTACGAGGTCCTCCGTGGGCGGGTCCGGCAGGCCACGCGGTCCGAGGGGGCCTACAGCACGATGAACGTCGCGCTCATCGCCCTCACGCACGCCTGACACCGAGGGAGCCGACGGACCGCGGGTCGGTCGGGGGGCGCCGGCCCCGCTGTGCTCGCGGCCGGAGGGCTCCCCGTCGTGGTCGAGGACCGGGTCAGCGCACCGGGCGGGTGAGCACGTCGGCTCCGTCCTCGGTGATCGCGATCGTGTGCTCCGTGTGTGCCGTGCGCGATCCCGTGGCGCTGCGGAGCGTCCATCCGTCCGGGTCGGTGACGAGTTCGTCGGTGTCCGCCATGACCCAGGGCTCGAGTGCGAGCAGCAGCCCCGGCCGCAGGGTGTAGCCCCGCCCCGGCCGACCGGTGTTCGCCACGTGCGGGTCCTGGTGCATCGTCGACCCGATGCCGTGTCCGCCGAACTCCGTGTTCACCCGGTACCCCGCGGCGCTGAGCACGCCGCCGATCGCGTGCGACAGGTCCCCGGTGCGGGCTCCCGGACGAGCGGCGGCGATGCCCGCGTCCAGGGCGCGCTCGGTGGCCTCGATCAGGGCCGTGTCGGCCGGGTCGGCCGTGCCGACGACGAAGCTGATCGCGGCGTCCGCCGCGACGCCGTCGAGCGTCACGGCGAGGTCGAGGGTGAGCAGGTCCCCGTCGTCGAGCACGCGGTCGTGCGGGAGGCCGTGCAGCACGGCGTCGTTCACCGCGGTGCAGACGTGGTGGCCGAACGGGCCACGACCGAACGACGGCGCGTAGTCGACGTAGCAGGACCCGGCGCCGGCGTCCTCGATCATGGACCGCGCCCACCGGTCGATGTCCAACAGGTTCGTGCCGACGGCCGTGCGTTCGCGGAGCGTCTGCAGGATGGTGCCGACGAGCGCACCGGTCCGGCGTGCGCGGTCGACCTCGGTGGGGGAGAGGATCTCGATCACGGGATGATCGTACCGGTATTGTCCGGCCGGTACTAGCATCGGGTCCATGGTCCGTCTCCCGCTCAGCCCGGACGAGCTCGAACGCGGTCGTCGACTCGGCGCGCTGCTGCGTCGTGCTCGCGGCGACCGCTCGATGCTCGAGGTCGCCATCGCGGCGGGTGTCTCACCGGAGACCCTGCGGAAGATCGAGACCGGCAGGATCGCCACGCCGTCCTTCGCGACGATCGCCGCGGTCGCGGGGGTCGTCGGGCTATCCCTCGACGCCCTGTGGGCCGAGGTGCACCCGACCGCGGTCACCGGGGACAGCCGGGTCGGAGCCGCCCGGTCCTAGCCCGCGCCGTCGGCGGGGAGCGCGGGTACGCCGGGTTCGTCGATCCACGGCCCCGTGACCTGCCGCACGGCGAGCACGGGGACCCCGGCTGCGCTCGCGAACGCCTCGTGCACGTCCGCCGCCGCGACGGAACCGTGCCGGTGCTCGGCCGTGATCGTGCGGAGCCCGCTCGTGAACGCCGCGTCGCCGAAGGTCCGACGCACGGCGTGCAGGGCGAGGGCGCCGCGCTTGTACACCCGGTCGTCGAACATGTCGGCGGCTCCTGGGTCGGCGACCACGAGGTCCTGCGGCCCGGCGAGCAGACCCTGTCGGTGGTGCTCGGCGAGCGTGTCAGCCGTGTCCCCGCCGCGGTGCTCCGACCAGAGCCACTCGGCGTAGCAGGCGAAGCCCTCGTGCAGCCAGATGTCGCGCCAGCGCGCCGCGGTCACCGAGTTCCCCCACCACTGGTGCGCGAGTTCGTGCGCGATCAGCCGGTCGGTGCCGTGCTCGCCGTCGACGTGGTTCCGCCCGAAGACGGCCAGGCCGTGGGCCTCGAGCGGGATCTCGAGCTCGTCGTCCGTCACGACGACCCCGTACGACGAGAACGGGTACGGCCCGAAGACGTCCGCGTACAGGGCGAGCATGTCCGGCACCCGGCCGAAGTCCGTCCGCACGGCGGCGGTCAGGTCGGCCGGGTGGTGCACGGTCACGGTGGGGAGGCCCCCGCGGCTCGCGGACCCGGGGGAGCGGCGCAGCGTCGTGGTGCGGTACCGCCCGATCTGCACCGTCGCCAGGTACGTCGCCATCGGCTCGGTGACCGCGTAGGTCCAGGCCGTCCCCGCCCGTGCTCGTCCGCGCCCGAGCAGGTCGCCGTTCGCCACGACGTCGTAGTCGGACTCGGCGGTGATCTCGAACCGGTAGGTGGCCTTGTCGTCGGGCCGGTCGTTGCAGGGGAACCACGACGGAGCGCCGGTGGGCTGCGCTGCCACGATGACGCCGTCGGTCAGTTCCTCCCACCCGATCTGTCCCCAGGGGCTGCGCAGGGGGTGCGGAGCCCCGCGGTAGCGCACGTGCACGGTGAACTCGGCACCGGCGGCGACGGGCGCGGCCGGTGTGACCGTCAGCTTGTGCGTCGAGGTCGACACCTTCGCCGCGCGGGCGCCGTCGACGTCGACGCAGTCGACCCGCAGGCCGTGCAGGTCGAGCACGATCCGGTCGAGGGGCCCCACCGCGCGGCCGGTCACGGTCGCGGTGGCGTCGAGCCGGTTCGTGGCGACGCGGTAGCCGAGGCGGAGGTCGTAGTGCAGCGCGCTCCACCGCCGGTCGCCGCTGTGCGGGGTGTAGGGGTCGGCGTCGAGGTTCGGCTTCACGGTGTCGTCGAGTCTGCCACGGGGACGTCCTCGTCGGCCGCGACGGTGCGCTCCGCGACCGGGACGGGCGGGGCGGAGGGCCACGGCGCGATCGGGTTGCCCGCCCACTGCGTCCCGCCGGGCACCTGCTCGCCGCGCATCACCAGGGACGCCGGCCCCACGGTCGCGCCGGCACCGATCCCCGCGGCGGGCAGGGCGACGCTGTGCGGCCCCAGCGTGGCGCCGTCGTCGAGCAGGACGGTGTCGAGCTGCATCACCCGGTCGTGGAACAGGTGCGTCTGCACCACGGTCCCGCGGGCCACCGCCGCACCGTCGCCGATGGAGACGAGGTCCGCCTCCGGCAGCCAGTACGTCTCGATCCACGTGCCGCGGCCGATCCGGGCGCCGAGGCTCCTGAGCCAGGCGGCCAGTGCCGGTGTGCCGGTCGCCTGCTCGGCGAACCACGGCCGTGCGACGGTCTCGACGAAGGTGTCCTGCACCTCGTTGCGCCACACGAAGGACGACCACAGCGGGTGCTCGCGGGCGTGGATGCGGCCGACGAAGACCCACTTCGCGACGGTGGAGACGGCGGCGGCTACGGCTCCCGCGGCGATGAGGACGGGGCCGGCGAGGAGCACGGTCCAGCCGATGCCCACGGCGGACCACAGTGCGAGCAGGGCCCCGGCGACCCCGAAGGCGATGGCTGCCGACACCATCGGTGCGACCAGGCGCAGCACCTCCCAGCAGGCGCGGGCGACCTTGAGCCTGCGCGGCGGCCGGAACGTGCGCTCCTCGTCGAACTCGGTGGCGGCACGGCGCAGCCGGACCGGGGGCGACCCGAGCCAGGAGGACCCGCGCTTGGCCTTCTTCGGCACGGCGGAGAGCACCGCGACCAGGGCCTCGCGGGGGACCGAGCGCCCGGCGCCGGTCATGCCGGAGTTGCCGAGGAACGCGCGCCGACCGACCTTCGACCGGCCGATGCGCACGGAACCGCCGCCCAGCTCGTACGTCGCGACCATCGTGTCGTCCGCCAGGAAGGCACCGGACGCGATCTGCGTGAGCGAGGGGATGAGCAGCACGGTGGAGATCTCGGTGTCCCGGCCGACCCGCGCACCGAGGACGCGCAGCCACAGCGGGGTGACGAGCGACGCGTAGAGCGGGAAGAGCAGGGTCCGGGCAGCGTCGAGCACCCGTTCGGTGCACCAGGCCTGCCAGCCGGACCGGGATCGCACGGGGTGCCGCCCCTCGTGCAGCCCGAGGGCGAGCAGCCGGACGGCAGCGACCACGAGCGCGGCGTACACGAGCCCCGCGACGAGCGTGGCGAGCGGCACGGCCGCGAGCCCGCGCAGCACGGCCTCGCCGATCGTGCCCACCGGACCGACCAGCGCGACCGCGACCGCGAGCCCCGCGGCGACGCCCACGACCGGCAGAGCGGCGACGACGACCGAACCGACCCCGTACGCGACGAGCCAGCGGCGTGGGGCGGGGGGACGCGCCTCCCGGCCGTGACGCGCCGAGCCGACGCGTTCCGCAGGCGAACCCGCCCAGCGCTCCCCGCCGGGCACCCGTCCGGCCACGGCGGAGCCGGCCTCGATCTCGGCTCCCTCGCCGACGTGCGCGCCGGGCAGCAGGGTGGAGCGGCTGTGCACCACCGCGTCGGCGTCCACCGCGACGTGCCCGAGCCGGAACAGGTCGCCGTCGACCCAGTGTCCGGCGAGGTCGACCTCGGGCTCGATCGACGCGCGCTTGCCGACGGTGAGCATGCCCGTGACGGGCGGGAGGGTGTGCAGGTCGACGTCGCGCCCGACACGGGCGCCGAGCGCCCGTGCGTAGTAGCTGATCCACGGTGCACCGGCGGTCGAGGGGCCGTCGACGGCCTCGGCGATGCGCTCGGCGAGCCAGACGCGCACGTGCACCGAGCCACCCCGCGGGTGGTCGCCCGGACGGACGCCGACGAGCAGGAGCCGCGCGAGCAGGACGGTCACGGTCATCTTGCCGACCGGTGTGACGAAGAGCAGCAGGGCGGCGACGAGCGCCCACCACGGCAGGACCGGCACGACCGGCAGGGTCGTCGCGTGCAGGACCGCCGCCACGAGCGCCGTCCACGTCAGCACGCGCAGCCCGCGGAGCACCTGGACCGGCAGGCCGAGCAGGGTGAGCAGGAGCCCGGTCGTCGGCGGGACCGGGCGCACGGATCGGCGCGCGGCAGCGGCGGGTCCGGCGTCGTCCAGGGCTGCGGCCAGGGCACCGATGCGCGGGTGGTCGTAGACGTCGGCGACGGTCGTCGTCGGGAAGCGCTCGCGGATCGCGGACACGAGCTGCGCGGCGGTCAACGACCCGCCGCCGTGGGCGAAGAAGTCGTCGTCGACGCTCGTCACGGGAACCCCGAGGATCGCCGACCAGCGCTCGGCGATCCACGCCACGGTGTCGGGGAGCAGGGCGGCGTCGGTGGCGCCGGGCAGCGGCCAGGGGAGTGCGGCGCGGTCGACCTTGCCGGACGTCCTGGTGGGCAGGGAGTCGACCACCGCGAGGAGCGGCACGAGGGCGGCGGGCAGTTCCTCGCGCAGGCGGGCGTTCGCCGCGGCCGTGTCGATCGTCGCGCCGGCCGCGGGGGCGACGTACCCGACGAGCACCTGGTTGCCGGCCGGGGTGCGCTGCACGACGGCCGCGCCGCCGCCGACACCGTCGAGCCCCTGCAGGGCCGCGTCGACCTCGCCGAGCTCGATCCGGCGGCCGCCGAGCTTCACCTGGTCGTCGGCGCGGCCCTGGAAGACGAGCCCCTCGGGCTCGTAGCGGACGAGGTCGCCGCTCCGGTACGCCCGGTCCCAGCCGAGCTCCGGGAACGGCGCGTACTTCTCCGCGTCCTTCGCCGGGTCGAGGTACCGACCGAGGCCGACCCCGCCGATGACGAGCTCGCCGACCCCGCCCGGTGCGACCCGCCGACCCTGCTCGTCGACGACCGCCAGGTCCCACCCGTCGAGCGGCAGCCCGATGCGCACCGGCTGGCCGCCGTCCATCAGGGCGCCGCACGCGACGACGGTCGCCTCGGTCGGACCGTAGGTGTTCCAGAGCTCCCGGTCGCGCGACGCGATGCGGGCGGCCAGTTCGGGTGGGCACGCCTCGCCGCCGAAGATCACGAGCCGGACCTGCTCGAGGGCGTCGTCGGGCCACAGCGCCGCGAGGGTCGGCACGGTGGACACGACGGTGATCGTGTGCGCGATGAGCCACGGACCGAGGTCGACCCCGGTGCGGACCAGCGACCGCGGTGCGGGCACCAGGCACGCGCCGTGGCCCCAGGCGAGCCACATCTCCTCGCACGAGGCGTCGAACGCGACGCTCAGGCCGGCGAGCACGCGGTCCCCGGGGCCGATCGGGGCGTCCTGCAGGAACATCCGCGCTTCGGCGTCGACGAAGGCAGCCGCGGAGCGGTGGGTCACGGCGACGCCCTTGGGCACGCCGGTGGACCCGGACGTGAAGATCACCCAGGCGTCGTCCTCGACCGTCGGCGCCTCGGCGCGGGCGTCCGGGTCGACGACGGGAGCGGGCTCGGCGTCCGGGTCCCCACTCGTGCGCAGGACACCGCCGGCCCCGACCACGCCGACGACCCCGGCCTCGCCGAAGACCAGGGCGGCGCGTTCTCCCGGGTCGTCCGCGTCGACCGGGACGTAGGCGGCACCGGCCGCGAGGACCGCGAGGATCGCCAGGTACAGGTCGCGCCCGCCGGACGGGATGCGCACGCCGACCCGGTCGCCGCGTCGGACGCCGCGCGTGGCGAGGTCGTCGGCCTGCGTCCGGACGAGCCGCAGCAGCGATGCGTAGTCGATCGTGCCCGCCGGGTCCTCGAGCGCGAGGGCGTCCGGTGCGGCCGCCGCGGTCGCCTCGAGGACGTCGAGGAGGGTGCGCGGGGCGGGCGCGTGCTGGCCGCGGGCGAGTGCTGCCTGGGGGTCCGTGGTGCCGGTGCTCATCGGCGCGGATCATACTGACGCCGGGTGTCGTCCCCGAGAACACCGGGACGGGTGCTCGACACGGGGAACGCAAGAGCCCCGGCGATGGTCGCCGGGGCTCGCTGTGCCCCCAGGAGGATTCGAACCTCCGCCCCTGCCTCCGGAGGGCAGTGCTCTATCCCCTGAGCTATGGGGGCCCGTGGGTGACACCAACCGTAGCAGGTCCCGCGACCCGGTCCCGACAACGCGTGTCGCGGTGGTGTCGTGACGGCCCTCGGACGGGAGGCGCGGGTCGGGTCGGTGCCGTGCCTCCCGTCCGGCGGTTGGTCGGCTCAGCCCGCCGGCGTCGCCGACGCGGTCGGCTGCAGCACCGCGCGCACCGCGTCGACGACGGGCTGCGCTCCGCCCGGTTCCGTGTAGAGCGTCGACTCCGTCGTGATCCAGTACGGGTCGGGGAAGGCGTCGGCCCGGCCGACGCCGCCGTCCAGGGCGTAGTACCCCTCGACGCGGTAGGTCGGGACGGACCCACCGCGTTCGTAGAGGGCGTCCTTCAGGGTCGTGAGCGACTTCTCAGGCAGGTGCGCGACGGCGAGCGTGATCGTCGTCGACGGGTCGTCCGTGGCGACGAGGTGGCAGACGCGACCACGCTGACGCGCGATCGTCGCCGCAGGCGTGCCCTTCGCGGGCGCCCACGCCGTGTCCTGCTCGAAGGTCTTCCCGTAGACCGCGAGGGCGCTCGTGGGCAGCAGTTCGGCGCACGTCTGCCCCACGGCGGTGCCGATCGGGGTCGCGCTCGCGCTCGGGGCCGCGTCGCCGGGACCGCCCGTGCAGCCGGCCAGGGCGACGGACGCGGACACGGTGAGCAGGGCGAAGGTGATCGCCCGGGCACGGCTGCGGGTGGTCATCCCGACATGATGGTCCATCGGCCGGGAGGCACCTGGGCGTCCCGGTAGACTCGACCCTCGTGACTCCTGCCGAACTCTCCGCCGCGTACCTGTCGATCCTGACCGGGATCGTCGAGCGACGAGGCGCGTCCGACACCGTGACGATCGGGGAGTCCCACGTGGCCCTCGAGCGGCCGAAGAACCGTGCACACGGGGACTGGGCGTCGAACGCGGCCATGCAGCTCGCGAAGCGCCTCGGCACGAACCCGCGTGAGCTCGCGACGGAGATCGCCGGTGAGCTGACCGAGCTCGACGGCGTCGCCTCGGTCGACGTCGCCGGTCCGGGCTTCATCAACATCACGCTCGAGGCCGCTGCCGCCGGCGAGGTCGCGCGCACGATCGTCGAGCAGGGCGGCGCCTTCGGGCACGGCGACCTCTACGACGGCGTCCGCATCGACCTCGAGTTCGTCTCCGCCAACCCGACCGGCCCCATCCACATGGGCGGCGTCCGCTGGGCCGCGGTGGGTGACAGCCTGGCGCGCGTGTTCGAGGCGCAGGGCGGACTCGTCACCCGTGAGTACTACTTCAACGACCACGGTGCCCAGATCGACCGCTTCGCCCGGTCGCTCGTCGCCTCGGCACTCGGCGAGCCCACCCCCGAGGACGGCTACGGCGGCGCCTACATCGGCGAGATCGCGGCGCGCGTCATCGCGACCCTGCCCGCCGGCACCGACGTGCGGGACCTCCCGCGCGACGAGGCGCAGGAGCTGTTCCGCCGCGAGGGCGTCGAGTTCATGTTCGCCGACATCAAGTCGTCGCTGCACGACTTCGGCGTCGACTTCGACGTCTACTTCCACGAGAACTCGCTGCACGAGTCGAAGGCCGTCGAGCGCGCCATCGACCGGCTGCAGTCGCTCGGCAAGATGTACGAGGCCGAGGGCGCGCTCTGGCTCCGCACGACCGACTTCGGCGACGACCGGGACCGCGTGGTCATCAAGTCGGACGGTCAGCCGGCGTACATCGCGGGCGACCTGGCGTACTACCTCGACAAGCGCGAGCGCGGGTTCGAGCGGAACCTCATCATGCTCGGCGCCGACCACCACGGGTACGTCGGCCGCATGATGGCCATGTGCGCCGCGTTCGGGGACGAGCCGGGCACGAACCTCGAGATCCTCATCGGGCAGATGGTGAACCTGCTCAAGGACGGCCAGCCGTTCCGGATGTCGAAGCGCAACGGCACGATCGTGTCGATGGAGGACCTCGTCGACGCCGTGGGCGTGGACGCCGGTCGGTACGCCCTCGTCCGGTTCGCGAGCGACACCTCGATCGACATCGACCTCGACCTGCTCACGAAGCGGACCAACGACAACCCGGTGTTCTACGTGCAGTACGCCCACGCCCGCACGCAGTCGGTGGCCCGGAACGCCGCCGCCTCGGGGGTGGACCGCTCGGCGTTCGACGCGTCGCTGCTCACGCACGAGACGGAGAGCGCGCTGCTCGGGGCCCTCGCCGAGTACCCCCGCGTGGTGCGCCAGGCGGCCGAGCTCCGTGAGCCGCACCGCATCGCGCGGTACATCGAGCAGCTCGCCGGGCTGTACCACCGCTGGTACGACGCCTGCCGTGTGACGCCGCTCGGGGACGAGGCCGTGACGGACCTGCACCGCACCCGCCTCTGGCTCAACGACGCCACCGGTCAGGTCGTCCGCAACGGCCTCGGTCTCCTCGGGGTGAGCGCGCCCGAGCGCATGTAGTCGCTGCGGTGGCGCCGGGACGCGACGCCGCTCGTCGGGCGCACCCCACGCCTCCCAGGCGGGCTGCCGGGGGAGCCTGGCAGGGTGGGAGCCATGTCCGCAGCCACCGAGCCCTCCCGGAAGCGCCGTCGCTGGCCCGTCGTCCTCGTCGTCCTGGTGCTCGTGCTCGCCGCGCTCGTCGTCGTCGCGGAGTTCGTCCTGCGCGGCGTCGTCGACCGGACCATCGCCGACCAGGTGGAGCAGTCCCTGCCCGAGGGCGCCACCGGCGAGGTCAGCGCCCACGCGGACGGCGTCGTCGTCCCGCAGCTGCTCGCCGGAACGCTCGACCGCGTCGACATCACGTCGGACCGCCTGACGGTCGACGGCATCCCGCTCGCAGCGGACGTCACGGCGCACGACGTCCCCGTCGACGGCGTGGGTGACGTGCACGACGTCGACGGTCACGTCACGCTCGCCGCCTCGAGTGTCAAGGACCTCGCCAAGTACAGCCCGCTGTTCGACCGGCTGCGGCTCGTGGACGACGGCGTCGAGCTGTCCGGGTCGACCGCGGTGCTCGGCTACGACGTCACCTACGCTGCGACGGGCGACGTCGCGACCCAGCGCGACGGTCGTGGCGTGAGGATCACCCCGCAGAGCGTGCGGATCACGAACTCCGCGCTCGGCCTCGAGGTCGGTTCGATCCCCGGGGTCTCGAACGTCCCCGTCGAGGTCTGCACCGCGCAGTTCCTGCCCGAGCAGCTGCGCATCCGGTCCCTGGACATCAGCGCGCAGCAGGCCACGGTCCGGGTCACCGCCGACACGCTGCCGCTCACCGAGCAGGGGCTCCGCACGGTCGGCAGCTGCGACTGACCGTCGGCGTAACACCGGACGGGAGGGTCGGTCCGGCTCGGTAGGATCGGGTCCCGTGAGCGCGAACCCCCTTGCCCCGCCGCGGCTGCGGTTCCCGGCCGACGCGTCCGCCCTGACCGCGCGCATCTGGCCGGCCTCCGCGACCCGCACCGACGACGGCGAACTCGTCGTCGGCGGCATCACCGCGTCGGACCTCGTCGCGCAGTTCGGTTCGCCGCTCTACGTGGTGGACGAGCGCGACGTGCAGGCCCGCGCAGCGCGCGTCCGCACCGCCTTCACCGAGGCGTTCGAGCGCATCGGCACCCGTGCCCACGTCTACTACGCGGCCAAGGCGTTCTTCACGACGCAGGTCGCCGCGTGGATGGCCGAGGCCGGTCTCCGCCTCGACGTCTGCACCGCCGGCGAACTCGCGGTCGCCCTGGCCGGGGGAGCGGACCCCGCGCTCCTCGGCTTCCACGGCAACGACAAGTCCGACGCCGAGATCGCCCGAGCGGTCGAGGTGGGGCTCGGCACGATCGTGCTCGACAGCCACGAGGAGATCGGCCGCGTCGCCCGCGCCGCCGCCGACGCCGGCACGGTGCAGCGCGTCCGCATCCGGATCAACAGCGGGGTGCACGCCTCGACGCACGAGTACCTCGCCACGGCGCGCGAGGACCAGAAGTTCGGCATCCCCCTGACCGAGGCGGCCGCGGCCGCCGCCGCCGTGCGGGCCGAGCCGTCGCTCGCGTTCGTCGGGCTGCACTCGCACATCGGTTCGCAGATCTTCGACGAGTCCGGTTTCCGCGAGGCCGCGCGCCGCCTGATGGACGTGCACGCGGAACTCGTGGCGTCCGGTCCGGTGCCGGAGCTCAACCTCGGCGGGGGCTGGGGCATCGACTACACCGAGGCGGACGAGGCGTTCGCGCCGGAGGACGTCGCCGAGGCCCTCGCGACGATCGTCGCCGAGGCCTGTGCGGAGCGGGGCATCCCGGTGCCGGAGATCGCGGTGGAGCCCGGGCGCTACATCGTCGGCCCCGCAGGCGTGACGCTCTACCGGGTCGGCACGATCAAGCCCGTCGCGCTGGAGACCGACGACGGCACGTCCGCGACCCGTACCTACGTCTCGGTCGACGGCGGCATGAGCGACAACGCACGTCCGGCGCTGTACGGCGCCGACTACACGGCGCGGCTCGCCCGCGGATCCGACGCGCCCGCGGTGCTCACCCGGGTCGTCGGGAAGCACTGCGAGTCCGGGGACGTCGTGGTGAACGACGAGTACCTGCCGGGCGACGTGCACCGCGGCGACCTGCTCGCCGTCGCCGCCACCGGTGCGTACTGCTGGTCGCTCGCGAGCAACTACAACCACGTCGGACGTCCGCCGGTCGTCGCGGTCGCGGACGGCGCAGCCCGTATCCTCGTCCGTGGCGAGTCGATCGACGACCTGCTCGCCCGCGACACGGGGGTCGTCGCCGGCTCCGGCCGCTGACCCCGACCGACCGGGCTGACGCCCGACCCACAGGAATGCGCACCACATGATCGAATACCGCAATGTCCGCGTCGCGCTGCTCGGAGCCGGCTCCGTCGGTTCCCAGGTGGCCCGCCTGCTCCTCGAGCACGGCGACGAGCTCGCCTCCCGCGCGGGCGCCGGCCTCGAGCTCGTCGGCATCGCGGTCCGCGACGTGGACGCCCCGCGCGACGTGGACCTGCCGAAGGAGCTCTTCACGACGGACGCGGGGGCCCTGATCCTCGGTGCCGACATCGTCGTCGAGCTCATCGGCGGCATCGAGCCGGCGCGCACCCTCGTGCTCCAGGCGCTGCAGTCCGGGGCCGACGTCGTCACCGGCAACAAGGCGCTCCTCGCGACCCACGGCCCCGAGCTCTTCGCCGCCGCCGAGCAGGTGGGCGCGCAGCTGTACTACGAGGCCGCCGTCGCCGGCGCGATCCCGATCATCCGCCCGCTGCACGACTCGCTCGCGGGTGACCGCATCGAGCGCATCATGGGCATCGTCAACGGCACCACCAACTTCATCCTCGACCTGATGGACCGTGAGGGGTCCACGTTCGAGGCCGCCCTGTCCACCGCGACGGAGCTCGGGTACGCCGAGGCCGACCCGACCGCCGACGTCGAGGGCTACGACGCGGCGCAGAAGGCCGCCATCCTGGCCTCGCTCGCGTTCCACACGTCGGTGCCCCTGGCCGCCGTGCACCGCGAGGGGATCACCGCCGTCACCATCGAGCAGGTCCGTGCCGCGCGCAAGGCCGGCTACGTCGTGAAGATCCTGGCGACCGCCGAGCGCCTGACCGACGAGGACGGCGTCGAGGGCGTCAGTGCCCGCGTCTACCCGGCGCTCGTGCCGGAGTCGCACCCGCTCGCGAGCGTGCACGGCGCGAAGAACGCCGTGTTCGTCGAGGCGGAGGCCGCCGGCGACCTCATGTTCTACGGCGCGGGTGCCGGTGGTGTCGAGACGGCGTCGGCGGTCCTCGGCGACCTGGTGTCCGCGGCACGCCGACACGTCATCGGTGGCCCGGGCATCGCGGAGTCGACGCAGTCGGCACTGCCCGTCTTCCCGATCGGCACCGTCCGGACGCGCTACCAGATCACGCTGCACGTGGCGGACGCCCCCGGCGTGCTGTCGACCGTCGCCGGCGTCCTGGCGACGCACGGTGTCAGCGTCGAGACCGTCGAGCAGTCCGCCGCCACCGACCCGGGTGACGGCACGGCCGGCACCGCGAACCTCGTCATCGGGACCCACCTGGCCCGCGAGTCCGACCTGGCCGCGACGGTCGTCGCGCTCCGGAACGAGGACGTCGTCGTCGAGATCACCAGCGTCCTCCGGGTCGTCGGGGTCTGAGCCCCCGACCGTCCGCCCCCGACTGCACAACACCGAACAAGGAGAGCCTGATGGCCCACCAGTGGCAGGGAGTCCTGCGCGAGTACGCCGACCGCCTCGACGTCAGCGAGGCGACGCCCGTCGTCACCCTCGGCGAGGGCGGCACCCCGCTCATCCCGGCTCGCCGCCTGTCCGAGCGCACCGGCGCCGACGTGTACGTGAAGTTCGAGGGCATGAACCCGACCGGGTCGTTCAAGGACCGCGGCATGACGATGGCCATCTCGAAGGCCGTCGAGCACGGTGCGAAGGCCGTCATCTGCGCCTCGACCGGCAACACCAGCGCCTCGGCGGCCGCGTACGCCACGCACGCGGGCATCACCGCCGCGGTGCTCGTGCCCGAGGGCAAGATCGCGATGGGCAAGCTCAGCCAGGCCGTCGCGCACGACGCCCAGCTGCTGCAGGTGCAGGGCAACTTCGACGACTGCCTCGACATCGCGCGCGACCTCGCCGAGAACTACCCGGTGCACCTGGTCAACTCGGTCAACAACGACCGCATCGAGGGTCAGAAGACCGCCGCGTTCGAGGTCGTCGACGTGCTCGGCGACGCACCGGACTTCCACTTCCTGCCGGTCGGCAACGCGGGCAACTACACCGCGTACTCCCGCGGCTACCGCGAGGACGTCGCCGCCGGCCGCTCGACGAGGATGCCGCGGATGTTCGGCTTCCAGGCAGCGGGCTCCGCCCCGATCGTCTCCGGCGAGGTCGTGCGCCACCCGGACACCATCGCCTCGGCGATCCGCATCGGCAACCCGGCGTCGTGGCAGTACGCGCTCGAGGCACGCGACGAGACCGACGGCTACTTCGGCGCCATCACCGACGAGGGCATCCTCGCGGCGCACCGCATCCTGTCCGCCGAGGTCGGCGTCTTCGTCGAGCCGGCGTCGGCCATCGGCGTCGCCGGGCTCCTCGAGCGCGCGGACGCGGGCGTCGTGCCGCAGGGCGCGAAGGTCGTCATCACCGTGACGGGCCACGGCCTCAAGGACCCGCAGTGGGCCCTCCGCACGCAGGACGGCGGTGAGGTCGCTCCGACGAGCGTCCCGGTCGACACGAAGTCGGTCGCCGAGGTGCTCGGACTGGTCGGCTCCGCGTGAGCCCCGACCGCTCGTCCGGACCGGGGGAGGGCGCGACCGCCCGCAACGCTGTACCGGCCGGACGGGCGGTCCGCGTGCGGGTCCCGGCGACCTCCGCGAACCTCGGTCCGGGCTTCGACTCGCTCGGCCTGGCGCTCTCGGTCTACGACGAGGTCGTCGTCCGCGTCCGCCCCGAGCCCGGCGCGACGGTGACGGTCGAGGGCGTCGGCGCCGGCGAGGTCGCCACCGACGACGCGAACCTCGTGGTGCAGGCCGTCCGTCGCGGGCTGGCGCACGCCGGCATCCAGCAGCCGGGCCTCGAGCTGCACGCGGTCAACGCGATCGCGCACGGTCGTGGCATGGGGTCCTCGGCCGCGGCGATCGTCGCCGGTCTCATGGCCGCACGTGGGCTGCTCGAGGGGATCGTCGACCTCGACGCGTCGACCCTGCTGACCCTCGCCACCGAGATGGAGGGCCACCCGGACAACGTCGCGCCCGCGCTCTTCGGCGGCCTCACCATCGCCTGGATGACGGCGGAGGGCCCGGCGGTCAAGCGGCTGCTCGTGCACCGCGGCGTCTCGCCCGTGGTGTTCGTGCCGACGTCGACCCTGTCGACGAAGCTGGCACGCTCCCTGCAGCCGGCGAGCGTGCCGCACGAGGACGCCGCGTTCAACGTGTCCCGCTCGGCCCTGTTGGTCGCGGCGCTCATCCAGAGCCCCGAGCTGCTGCTCGCCGCGACCGAGGACCGCCTGCACCAGGCGTACCGCGCGAGCGCCATGCCGGAGACCGACGCGCTCATCGGGCTGCTCCGGCAACACGGGCTGGCCGCGGTCGTGTCGGGCGCGGGGCCGAGCCTGCTCGTCCTGGGCAGCGACCCCTCGCAGCGCCTCACCGCGGCCGACCTGGTCGCGCGACACGCACAGTCCGACTGGCGGCCGCTCATGCTGGCCGTCGACCTCGGTGGTGCTACAGTGGTGCCGCACTCGGCGCTCGAAGCCGATCCCGCGTAGGCGCAAGGACTGATCCGCACCGGACCCATCCGCGCTGGCGCAGGGTCCGGTGCGCGGGGGCACTCTCTTTCTGATCACCGAATCCCGGTCCGTCGTCTGAACGGCGGTCGCAGCGTTCATCCGGAGCGCATCCGTGCACCGGGACGGTGGAAACTCTCCGCGTTCTGCGGTTCGAAAGGAAACACCCACCTTGACGAACGTCAACGACTCCACCGCGGTGGAGATCCCCAGCGATCTGCGTGCTCTCCGCCTGCCGGAGCTCCAGCGCATCGCCTCCTCGCTCGGCATCACCGGGCTCTCCAAGCTCCGCAAGGGCGACCTCATCGCGTCGATCGAGGACAAGCGTCCCGAGTCCGCAGCCACCGGCGCCGACGAGCCGGTGGCGGAGCAGGCCGCGCCGGCGGAGCAGCCGACGCTCGCCGCCCCGGCGACCTCCCCGGCCGCCGACGAGGCGCCCGAGCCCGTCGGTGCGGAGCCCGCCGCTGAGCAGGCGACCGCCGAGCCGCGTGGGCGTCGTTCGCGCCGTGCCTCGTCGGGCGGCACGGTGAACGCCGGGCCGACCTCGGCTGCCGAGCACACCAACCACGGCCACACCGGTACCGAGGACCTGCTCGCTGGTCTCGACCAGGTGCGTGCCGAGCGGGACGCCGAAGAAGCCGCGCAGACCGGTCGTCGTCGTGGCCGTCGCGGCGGTCAGGACGCCGCCCAGCAGAACGGCGCCCAGCAGCAGGACGGTGCCCAGCAGCAGGACGCGGCGCAGCGGGAGTCCGACGCCTCCGTCGAGCAGCCGACCTCGGCCCCCGAGCAGGGCGAGCAGTCGGAACAGTCCGACCAGCAGGGCGAGGGCGGTTCGCGCCGCGGTCGCCGCAGCCGTGGGCGCGGCCGTGGCCGCGGGCAGAGCGCCGAGAACGGCGAGCAGCAGAACGGCGAGCAGCAGGGCGGTCAGCAGCAGAACGGTCAGCAGGGCGGCAAGAACGGCCAGCAGGGCGAGCAGAAGGCCGACGCGAAGCAGGACGACCGCCAGCAGAAGCAGAACGGCCAGCAGCAGAACGGTCAGCAGAAGCAGCAGTCCGGCGACGAGGCCGAGACGGGCCGCGGGCGTCGTCAGCGCGACCGCAAGCGCGGCCGCGGTGGGCAGAACGACGAGTTCGAGCCGGAGATCACCGAGGACGACGTCCTCATCCCGATCGCGGGCATCCTCGACGTGCTCGACAACTACGCGTTCGTCCGCACCACCGGGTACCTGCCCGGCCCGAGCGACGTCTACGTGTCGCTCGGCCAGGTGAAGAAGTACCACCTGCGCAAGGGCGACGCGGTCGTCGGCGCCATCAAGCAGCCGCGGGACAACGAGCAGCAGAGCCGCCAGAAGTACAACGCGCTCGTCAAGGTCGACACCGTCAACGGCCAGACCGCGGACGAGGCGGCAGCGCGCGTCGACTTCCAGGACCTCACGCCGCTCTACCCCAACGAGCGCCTGCGCCTGGAGACCGAGCCGCAGAAGCTCTCGACCCGGATCATCGACCTCGTCGCCCCGATCGGCAAGGGCCAGCGCGGCCTCATCGTCTCGCCGCCCAAGGCCGGCAAGACCGTCGTCCTGCAGGCCATCGCCAACGCGATCGCGAAGAACAACCCCGAGGCGCACCTCATGGTCGTCCTCGTGGACGAGCGGCCCGAAGAGGTCACCGACATGCAGCGTTCGGTGAAGGGCGAGGTCATCGCCTCGACCTTCGACCGTCCGGCCGAGGACCACACCACCGTCGCCGAGCTCGCCATCGAGCGTGCGAAGCGCCTGGTCGAGCTCGGCCACGACGTCGTCGTGCTGCTCGACTCGATCACCCGCCTGGGCCGCGCCTACAACCTGGCGACCCCGGCCTCGGGTCGCGTGCTCTCCGGCGGCGTCGACTCGGCGGCGCTCTACCCGCCGAAGCGCTTCTTCGGTGCAGCCCGCAACATCGAGGACGGCGGCTCGCTGACCATCCTCGCGACCGCGCTCGTCGAGACCGGTTCGAAGATGGACGAGGTGATCTTCGAGGAGTTCAAGGGCACCGGCAACATGGAGCTCCGCCTCAACCGGCACCTCGCCGACAAGCGGATCTTCCCGGCCGTCGACATCAACGCCTCGGGCACCCGTCGCGAGGAGCAGCTGCTCTCCGCCGACGAGGTCGAGATCACGTGGCGCCTCCGCCGCGCGCTCGCGGGCCTCGACCCGCAGCAGGCGCTCGACGTCGTCCTCCGGAACCTCAAGGAGACGCAGTCGAACGTCGAGTTCCTGGTCCAGGTGCAGAAGTCGGTCCCGACGACCGGCGGCCACCACAACGGCCACCAGGAGTAGGGCGTGTTCGAGTCGGTAGCGGGGCTGCTGGCGGAACACGAGGACCTGACGCAGCAGCTGTCGGACCCCGCGCTCCACGCCGATGCCGCCCGGGCGAAGAAGGTGAACCGGCGGTACGCCGAGCTCAGCCAGATCAAGGCCGCGTACGAGGCCTGGCAGGCGGCGGGGAACGACCTCGCCGCCGCACAGGAGCTCGCCCGCGAGGACGAGGCGTTCGCGGACGAGGTCCCCGCGCTCGAGGAGCAGCTGACGGAGCGCCAGGAGCGTCTCCGTCGGCTGCTCATCCCGCGCGACCCGGACGACGGCCGTGACGTCATCATGGAGATCAAGGGCGGCGAGGGCGGCGAGGAGTCCGCGTTGTTCGCGGCCGACCTCCTGCGCATGTACTCGCACTACGCCGAGTCGAAGGGCTGGAAGGTCGAGCTCCTCGAGCGCACCGAGTCGGACCTGGGCGGCTACAAGGACGTCCAGGTGGCGATCAAGTCGAACGCGACCGACCCGTCGCAGGGCGTCTGGGCGCACCTGAAGTACGAGGGCGGCGTGCACCGCGTCCAGCGCGTGCCGGCGACCGAGTCGCAGGGCCGCATCCACACGTCGACCACGGGCGTGCTCGTCTTCCCCGAGGTCGACGAGCCCGAAGAGGTGCAGATCAACCAGAACGACCTGAAGATCGACGTCTACCGGTCCTCCGGCCCCGGTGGACAGTCCGTCAACACGACGGACTCCGCGGTCCGCATCACGCACCTGCCCACGGGCATCACGGTGGCGATGCAGAACGAGAAGTCGCAGTTGCAGAACCGTGAGGCGGCGATGCGCGTCCTGCGTGCCCGCATCCTCGCGAAGCAGCAGGAGGAGCTCGACGCCATCGCCTCGGACGCGCGCAGGTCGCAGATCCGCGGCATGGACCGGTCGGAGCGCATCCGCACGTACAACTTCCCGGAGAACCGCATCGCGGACCACCGCACCGGGTACAAGGCGTACGACCTGGACCGCGTGATGAACGGCGCGCTCGAGCCCGTCGTCCGGTCCGCCATCGCGGCGGACGAAGAGGCCCGACTGGCCGCCATCGGCGACCAGGACGCCTGATGGGGACCGCCGCGTGACCGACGACGCCGCGGCCGGCACGTTCGCCGCGGACCGTCTCCTCAGGGAGGCGGCCGCGGCGCTCGGTGCGTCCGGCGTGCCGACCCCGCAGGTGGACGCCGAGCTCCTGCTCGCCTGGGCGACCGACACGTCGCGCGGTGCGGTGCAGGCGCGCGCGCTGACCGGGGGCGCGATCGCCTCCGAGCACGTCGAGCGGTTCCGGCACGCGGTCGCCCGGCGCGCGACCCGCGAGCCGCTGCAGCACGTCACGGGCGAGGCGCACTTCCGCGCGCTCACCCTCGCGGTGGGACCCGGCGTCTTCGTCCCGCGGCCGGAGACCGAGGGTGTCGTGCAGTTCGCGATCGA
Source organism: Curtobacterium sp. MCSS17_008 (assembly GCF_003234185.1). Lineage (GTDB taxonomy): Bacteria > Actinomycetota > Actinomycetes > Actinomycetales > Microbacteriaceae > Curtobacterium. The sequence continues at coordinate 503,781 of NZ_QKSM01000001.1, read as the reverse complement.
CGCGCTCCGCGCCACCGCAGTACCGGCCCCGGTCGCCGTGGACCTGGGTTCCGGGAGCGGCGCGATCGCCATCGCGATGGACACCGAGGTGCCGAACGCCGTGGTCTACGCGGTCGAGCGCTCGTCGGACGCCCTGCCGTGGACCCGGCGCAACGTCGACGCGCACGGCGGCACGGTGCGGCTCGTCGAGGGGGACCTCGCCGACGCGCTGCCCGAACTCGACGGGACGGTGTCGGTCGTGGTGTCGAACCCGCCGTACGTGCCCGACGACATGGTGCCGGTCGATCCCGAGGTCCGCGACCACGACCCCGCGCTCGCGCTGTACGGGGGAGCGGACGGTCTCGACGCGGTGCGCGCGCTGACCGGGACGGCCTGGCGCCTGCTCGTGCCGGGCGGGCTGCTCGTCATCGAGCACGCGGAGCAGCAGGGTGCCGGCGTGCGCGAGGTCCTCGCCCGTCGGGGGTTCCGGTCCCCGGAGACGCACGTCGACCTGACCGGGCGCGACCGGACGACCACCGCGACCCGCTAGTCGGACCGGCGCCGCGCCTCCCGGCCGTCCCGGAGCTGCTCAGGCGAGCTGGGTGGTGCGCGCGGCGACGAAGTCGCGGACCGCCGTGCGCAGGTCGGTGTGCTCGTCGACGAGCACCGCGTGGATGCCGACGCGGCGTGCCCCCTCCACGTTGACCGGCATGTCGTCGGCGAAGAACGTGTGCTCGGCGGAGACCCCGTGGTGGGCGAGCGCCCGCTCGAAGACCTCGGGTTCGGGCTTCCGCGCGCCGAAGTTGCTCGTCGTGTCCAGGTGCTCGCCGAACAGCGGGGGCAGGGACGGCGCCCAGCGACCGATCCAGCGTCCGGCCAGCGGACCGTTGTTCGTGAGCAGGCCGACGCGCCCGTGCTCCGCGGCGATCCGCACCGCCTCGATCCGCTCGGGGAGCTCCGACATCGCCGCACCCCGGATCCGGGCCCAGTCCGCCTCGGGCACGTCGCAGCCCATCGCCTCGGTGAACGCGGCCAGGTACGCGTCGCCGTCGGCGTAGTGCCCGGCCTCGGCACGGGCCTCGTCCCCGCAGTCCCACCAGCGACGACGGAGCTCGTCGAAGGAGTGCCCGGTGTACTCGGCGAGGGCCGCCATGCGGACGCGCCAGTCGTACCGGACGAGCACCTCGTCCATGTCGAAGAGGAACAGGAGTCGGGGCGCGGGCGTCTCGTTCACGATGGCACCATTGTGGCGCACTATCATCGTCGAGTCATGGCCTCCCGATACGACTGCACCGACCCCGACGGGCTCCTGACCGGGATGCGGCTCGCACGTGCCGCGCTCGGGCGGGGCGAGCTCGTCGTCGTCCCCACCGACACCGTCTACGGCGTCGCTGCGGACGCCTTCAGCGCGACCGCCGTCCAGCGGCTGCTCGACGCGAAGGGCCGCACGCGCCAGTCGCCGCCGCCCGTCCTCATCCCCGGGCCGCCGACGCTCGAGGCCCTGGCGACCGAGATCCCGCAGCAGGTGCGCGACCTCGTGGACGAGTTCTGGCCGGGCGGGCTCACCGTGATCCTCCGTGCGCAGCCGTCGCTCGACTGGGACCTGGGGGAGACCCGGGGCACCGTCGCCCTGCGCATGCCCGACTCGCGGATCGCCCTCGAGCTCCTGCAGGAGGTCGGGCCGCTCGCGGTGTCGTCCGCCAACTTCACCGGCGACCCCGCAGCGATGGACGTCGACCAGGCCGAGTCGATGCTCGGCGACAGTGTGTCGGTGTACCTCGACGGCGGCCCGCTCGCGCTGCACGACGGCTTCGCAGCGTCGACCGGCTCCACGATCGTGGACGCGACCGCGCTGTCCACCGGCGGGAAGCTCACGATCGTGCGGCACGGGGTGATCGCCGACGAGGACATCGTCCGGGTCGTCGGAGCCGACCTGGTGACGTGAAGTACTACCTGCTCGCGGGGGCCATCGCGGCCGTCGTGAGCTTCGTGTGCAGCTGGGCGGTGTGGAAGCTCGGCCTGCGGTACGGCTGGTACCCCAAGGTCCGCGAGCGTGACGTGCACCGCACGCCCACGCCCCGGTTGGGCGGCATCGCGATGTACCTCGGGGTCATCGTCTCGCTCCTGGCGGCCTGGTTCCTCTTCCCGTCGATCGCCGGTACCGACTACTTCCGGCTGGTGTTCTCGGAGCCGGGTCGCGTCCTCGCGGTCCTGGCCGGGGCGACGATCATCGTGGTGCTCGGCGTCGCCGACGACATCTGGGACCTCGACTGGATGACGAAGCTCGCCGGGCAGATCATCGCCGCGGGGATCCTGGCGTGGCAGGGCGTGGCGATCGTCTCCTTGCCGATCGGCAACACGCTCGGCGTCGGGTCGTCGTACATGAGCCTGATCTTCACCGTGCTCGCCGTCGTGCTCGTGATGAACGCGGTGAACTTCATCGACGGACTCGACGGCCTGGTCGCGGGCGTCGCGATCATCGCGGGCGGCGTGTTCTTCCTCTACACGTTCTTCATCAACCGCGTGGTCGTGCAGACGGAGTTCTTCTTCAACCTGCCGTCGCTGCTGACGGCGGTGCTCGTGGGTGCCTGCTGCGGCTTCCTCGTCCTCAACTGGCACCCGGCGAAGCTCTTCATGGGCGACGCGGGGGCGCTGCTCGTGGGGTTCCTCATGGCCACGAGCGCCGTCTCGGTGACGGGCAACATCGACCCGGCGGTGATCCAGACCCGCCAGGCCCTGCTGCCGGCGTTCATCCCGATCCTGCTGCCGTTCGCGATCCTGATCGTGCCGATCCTCGACTTCGGCCTCGCCGTCACCCGCCGTCTGAGTGCGGGGAAGTCGCCGTTCTCGGCCGACCGCAAGCACCTGCACCACCGCCTGCTCGACATGGGGCACTCGCACTTCCACGCCGTGCTCGTCTTCTACGCATGGACGGCGACGGTCGCCTTCGGGTGCCTGCTGTTCCTGTTCGTCGAGTGGTACTGGGTCGTGACCTTCGTCGCCGTGGGCTTCACCGTGTGCGCGATCGCCACCTTCGCCCCGCTCGGCCGCAAGCGCGCCGAGTTCGCCGCGCAGGCCGCCACCCGCTCGAACACCGTGGTCGACGCCAGCCTCGACCCGCTCGACCGCGCCGCCAACGAACGATCGATCCCTGGAGACCCCTCGTGACCGCACCGAACGCCCTCGACCACGTCCGGCCGGTGTTCCGCCGGATCCTCATCTGGGCGGCCGTGCTCGCCGTCGCCCTGGCCGTCGTCGGGGGAGTCACGGGACTCGTCGTCGCCGGCACGCCGGGTCTCGCGGGCGGTCTGCTCGGCGCCGTGCTCAGCGTGGTCTTCCTCGGCCTCACCGCCGTCTCGGTCCTGGTCGCTCTCCGGGTGTCGAAGGGGCAGATGATCTCGGGCGCCTTCTTCGGCATCGTGATGGGCACGTGGATCCTGAAGTTCGTGCTGTTCCTGGTGGTCCTCATCGCGCTGCGCGACCGTGCCTGGGTGGACTTCCCGGTGCTCGCCGTCGTCATCATCGTCGGGGTCGTCGGCTCCCTGGTGATCGACGTCGTCGCCGTGGCGAAGGCCCGCATCCCGATCGGCGTGGCCCTGCCCGGTGACGGTGGCTCGTCCGCGTCCGGCGGCTCCGCCGACGCTGGGAACGACACCCCCCGCCCCTGAGAGCCCGAGAAGCCTCTCGCACCTGATAGGCTTCTCGAAGTCCGCGTCCGGAGCCTCGCTCGGAGCGGACGAGCCTCCACAAAGTCCACCATCGCGTGCCGTGTGTGCGCGCGCCGACACAGGAGACAGCGCTGCTATCCCACGCTCTTCCCCTGTCCCTCACCGCCGCGGCCAACACCGTGGCGGCGGGGAGCAGCAAGGCCGCCGAATTCCATGGTCCGTCGATCAACGAGTTCTTCCCGGACCCGATCTTCTTCGCCGGGACCCCGATCGAGATGGACCGCATCGTCCTCATCCGCCTGTTCGCGGTGGCCGTGCTGCTCGTCTTCGCGTTCGTCGGGACCCGTGCGCTGAAGCTGGTCCCGAACCGCGGACAGGCCTTCATCGAGTACGCGTTCGACGTCGTCCGCCGCAACACCTTCGACAACCTCGGTGAGAAGGACGGCAAGCGCTTCCTGCCGCTCCTCGCCACCATCTTCTTCGGTGTGCTCTTCATGAACCTGACGGGTCTCATCCCGTTCATGAACATCGCCGGCACCAGCCGCATCGCGATGCCGATGATCCTCGCGATCGTCGCGTACGTCGCGTTCATCTACGCGGGTCTGCGCAAGCACCCGGGCACGTTCCTCCGGAACGCGCTCTTCCCGCCCGGCGTGCCGTGGTACCTCTACATCATCGTGACGCCGATCGAGCTCGTCTCGACCTTCGTGCTCCGTCCGGTGACGCTGACGCTGCGACTCCTGATGAACATGGTCGTCGGTCACCTCCTCCTGGTGCTCTTCTTCTCGGCCACCTGGTTCTTCTTCTTCGACGCCGAGAGCCTGTTCAAGCTCTTCGGCATCGGGACCCTGGCGTTCGGCATCGCGTTCAGCTTCTTCGAGATCCTCGTCGCGCTGCTGCAGGCGTACGTCTTCATGCTGCTGACCGCTGTGTACATCCAGCTGGCGCTGGCTGACGAGCACTGACCTACTGACCCCCATACGGCACGACATCCGTCGGGCCGCACTCGAAAGGAAAACACGTGGACGCAACGACCGTTCTCGCGGAGATCAACGGCAACATCGCAACGGTGGGCTACGGCCTCGCCGCGATCGGTCCGGCCATCGGCGTGGGCATCGTCGTCGGCAAGACGATCGAGTCCGTCGCTCGCCAGCCGGAGCTCCAGGGCCGTCTGACGACCCTCATGTACATCGGTATCGCCTTCACGGAGGCCCTGGCCTTCATCGGTATCGCGACGTACTTCATCTTCACCAACTAAGGCTTCTCGATGCAGACTGCACTCATCATCGCGGCGGAGGAGACCCACAATCCGCTGATCCCACCGGTGTACGACATCGTGTGGTCCGCGGTGGCCTTCGTCATCATCTTCCTCGTGATGTGGCGCGTCGTGACGCCGCGCATCACGAAGATGCTCGATGAGCGCACCGAGGCCATCGAGGGTGGCATCAAGAAGGCGGAGGCCGCTCAGGAGCAGGCCGCCGCTGCACTCGACGAGTACAACAAGCAGCTCGCCGACGCGCGTGCCGAGGCGTCGCGGATCCGCGAGCAGGCCCGCGCCGACGCGACCGCGATCGGCAACGAGGTCCGCGAGCAGGCGCAGGCCGATGCAGCACGCATCACCGCCAACGCCCAGGCGCAGATCGAGGCCGAGCGTCAGAGCGCGCTCCAGTCGCTGCGAAGCGAGGTGGGCACCCTCGCCCTCGACCTCGCCTCCGGTGTGATCGGGGAGTCCCTCAAGGACGACGCGAAGTCGGCTGCGGTCGTCGACCGCTTCCTCGCCGACCTCGAGGCGTCGCAGGGCCAGACGGCCGGGGAGCGCTGACCATGCGCAGCGCCACCAGGGAAGCGCTCGCGTCGACGCGGGCGGTGCTCGCCGACCTCGGCGACGCCGTCCAGCTCGGCACGGGTGTCGAGATCCTCGCCGCAGGGCGTGCGGTCGCCGGGGCGCCCCAGCTGCTCGGTCTGCTCGCCGACCCGACGGCTGACGTCGTCGGGAAGAAGGCGGTCATCGACCGCGTCTTCGGCGGCCAGTCCGACGCCACGCGTGCGGTCCTGACCGCGGTGGCCGGCTCGCGCTGGTCCTCGCAGCAGGACCTGCTGGCAGGGATCGAGGACGCGGGGATCCGCGCCGTCGCCCGGACCGCATCGGCGGAGACGTCGATCGAGGCCGAGCTGTTCTCCTTCGAGACCGCCGTCCGTTCGGACGCCGCCCTCGAGCTGGCGCTGGGCACCAAGCTCGGCAGCCCGTCGGAGAAGGGTGCGCTCGTGCAGCGCCTCGTCGGTTCCAAGGTCTCGCCGCAGACCACCGCGATCCTGGAGCACCTCGTGCAGCAGCCGCGGGGTCGCCGCATCGGTGAGATCGTCCGCGACGCCTCGCGCATCGTGGCCGACCAGGCCGGCAAGGTCGTCGCGACGGTCATCACGGCCTCGCCGCTCTCCGATGGCCAGGCGGCCCGCGTCGCCCGTGGCATCGCCGAGCGCTACGGCAAGGACGTCAGCGTGAACCAGGTCGTCGACCCCGCGGTCGTCGGCGGGGTCCGCGTGCAGGTCGGTGGCGACGTCATCGACGGCACGGTGTCCACGCGCCTGTCGGAGCTCCGGCTCCAGCTCGCCGGCTGAGCGTACCGTCGAAGCCGACTCCTCCAAGTCCACAACGGGAACTGCCCCTCACCGGGCAGCATCACCCTCTCGGAGCCGAAGGGCCCCGGAAACCAACAAGGAAAATCCCATGGCAGACATCACCATCAGCCCCGATGAGATCCGTGATGCCCTGAAGGACTTCGTCTCGAACTACGAGCCGACGAAGGCCTCCACGGCCGAGGTCGGGCACGTCACCGACGCCGGTGACGGCATCGCGCACGTCGAGGGCCTCCCCGGCGTCATGGCGAACGAGCTCATCCGCTTCGAGGACGGGACCCTCGGTCTCGCGCAGAACCTCGACGAGGACGAGATCGGCGCCATCGTGCTCGGCGAGTTCGGCGGCATCGAAGAGGGCCAGGAGGTCACCCGCACCGGCGAGGTCCTCTCGGCCCCCGTCGGCGACGGCTTCCTGGGTCGCGTGGTCGACCCGCTCGGCAACCCGATCGACGGTCTCGGCGAGATCCAGGCCGAGGGCCGCCGCGCCCTCGAGCTCCAGGCCCCGGGCGTCATGTCCCGCAAGTCGGTCCACGAGCCGCTGCAGACCGGCATCAAGGCCATCGACGCGATGATCCCCGTCGGCCGCGGTCAGCGTCAGCTGATCATCGGCGACCGCCAGACCGGCAAGACGGCCATCGCGATCGACACGATCATCAACCAGAAGGCCAACTGGGAGTCGGGCGACGAGGACAAGCAGGTCCGCTGCATCTACGTCGCGATCGGCCAGAAGGGGTCCACGATCGCCTCCGTCAAGGGCGCGCTCGAGGACGCCGGCGCGATGGAGTACACCACCATCGTCGCCGCCCCGGCCTCCGACCCGGCCGGCTTCAAGTACCTCGCCCCCTACACCGGTTCGGCCATCGGCCAGCACTGGATGTACGGCGGCAAGCACGTCCTCATCATCTTCGACGACCTGTCGAAGCAGGCCGAGGCCTACCGCGCCGTGTCGCTGCTGCTGCGTCGTCCGCCGGGCCGCGAGGCGTACCCGGGTGACGTCTTCTACCTGCACTCCCGCCTGCTGGAGCGTTGCGCCAAGCTGTCCGACGACCTCGGTGCCGGTTCGATGACGGGTCTGCCGATCATCGAGACCAAGGCGAACGACGTCTCGGCCTACATCCCGACCAACGTGATCTCGATCACCGACGGCCAGATCTTCCTGCAGTCGGACCTGTTCAACGCGAACCAGCGCCCGGCCGTCGACGTGGGCATCTCGGTGTCGCGCGTCGGTGGTGACGCACAGGTCAAGTCGATCAAGAAGGTCTCCGGCACGCTCAAGCTCGAGCTGGCGCAGTACCGCTCCCTCGAGGCGTTCGCGATGTTCGCGTCCGACCTCGACCAGGCGTCGCGCCGTCAGCTCGACCGCGGTGCGCGTCTGACCGAGCTCCTCAAGCAGCCGCAGTACTCGCCGTACCCGGTGGAGGAGCAGGTCGTCTCGATCTGGGCCGGCACGAACGGCAAGCTCGACGAGGTGCCCGTCCCCGACGTGCTCCGCTTCGAGGCCGAACTGCTCGAGCACCTGCGTCGCAACTCCGACGTCCTCACCACGCTCCGCGAGACCAACCAGCTCAGCGACGAGACCGTCGCTGCGATGGACCGCGAGATCGACGCCTTCACCAAGGGGTTCCAGACGAGCGACGGCCGGACCCTCGGGTCCGAGCAGTTCGACGCGGCGGACGCCGAGGACGTCGACCAGGAGCAGATCGTCAAGGGTCGTCGCTAGATGGCAGCACAGGTCCGGGTCTACCGGCAGCGAATCCGCTCCGCGAAGACCACGAAGAAGGTCACCCGCGCGATGGAGCTGATCTCGGCGTCGCGGATCCAGAAGGCACAGGCGCGCATGGCCGCGTCCGGTCCGTACTCGCGGGCCGTGACGCGGGCCGTGTCGGCCGTGGCGACGTTCTCGAACGTCGACCACGTGCTGACCACCGAGCCCGAGTCGTCGACCCGCGCCGCCGTGGTGCTGTTCACCTCGGACCGTGGCCTGAACGGCGCGTTCAGCTCGAACGTCCTCAAGCAGGGCGAGGAGCTCGCCTCCCTGCTCCGCAGCGAGGGCAAGGACGTCGTGTTCTACCTCGTCGGCCGCAAGGCGGTCGGGTACTTCACGTTCCGTGAGCGGGCGTCCGAGCAGCAGTGGATCGGCGGCACCGACCAGCCGGAGTTCTCGACGGCGAAGGAGATCGGCGACGCGGTCGTGTCGAAGTTCCTCCAGGACACCGCCGAGGGCGGCGTGGACGAGATCCACATCGTCTTCAACCGGTTCGTCAGCCTGGCGACCCAGGAGCCGCAGGTCGTGCGCCTGCTCCCGCTCGAGGTCGTCGAGGGGGTCGAGGAGCCGTCCGACGGTGAGCCCCTGCCGCTCTACGAGTTCGAGCCCGACGCCGACGCCGTCCTCGACGCGCTGCTCCCGGTCTACATCGAGAGCCGCATCTTCAACGCCATGCTGCAGTCGGCCGCTTCCGAGCACGCCGCCCGCCAGAAGGCCATGAAGTCCGCGAGCGACAACGCCGACTCGCTCATCAACGAGTTCACCCGGCTCGCGAACAACGCGCGTCAGGCCGAGATCACCCAGCAGATCTCCGAGATCGTCGGCGGCGCCGACGCCCTCTCGTCGAAGAAGAAGTAGTCCGCGAACGTTCGCGGACAGACACCACCCCTCAGGAAGGCACACGCCATGACCGACACCGCCACCACCGCGGTCGAGACGTCGTCGGCGCCCGGTGTCGGACGGATCGCCCGTGTCACGGGTCCCGTCGTCGACATCGAGTTCCCGCACGACGCCATCCCCGACATCTACAACCTCCTGTACACGACGGTCTCCATCGGTGACCAGACGCAGGAGATCGGCCTCGAGGTCGCGCAGCACCTGGGCGACGACCTGGTCCGTGCCATCTCGCTGAAGCCGACCGACGGTCTCGTCCGCGGTCAGGAGGTCCGTGACTCGGGCGCCCCGATCTCGGTCCCCGTCGGCGACGTCACCAAGGGCAAGGTCTTCGACGTGCTCGGCAACGTGCTGAACACCGACGAGAAGCTCGAGATCACCGAGCGCTGGCCGATCCACCGCAAGGCCCCGGCCTTCGACCAGCTCGAGTCGAAGACCACCATGTTCGAGACCGGCATCAAGTCGATCGACCTCCTCACCCCGTACGTGCAGGGTGGCAAGATCGGTCTCTTCGGTGGTGCGGGCGTCGGCAAGACGGTCCTCATCCAGGAGATGATCCAGCGCGTCGCGCAGGACCACGGTGGTGTCTCGGTGTTCGCCGGTGTGGGCGAGCGCACCCGTGAGGGCAACGACCTCATCGGCGAGATGGAAGAGGCGGGTGTCTTCGACAAGACGGCCCTCGTGTTCGGCCAGATGGACGAGCCGCCGGGAACGCGTCTGCGCGTGGCCCTGTCGGCGCTGACGATGGCGGAGTACTTCCGTGACGTCCAGAAGCAGGACGTGCTCCTCTTCATCGACAACATCTTCCGCTTCACGCAGGCCGGTTCCGAGGTCTCCACGTTGCTCGGTCGCATGCCGTCCGCGGTGGGCTACCAGCCGAACCTCGCCGACGAGATGGGTGTGCTCCAGGAGCGCATCACCTCGACGCGTGGTCACTCGATCACCTCCCTGCAGGCGATCTACGTGCCGGCCGACGACTACACCGACCCGGCGCCGGCGACCACGTTCGCGCACCTCGACGCCACGACGGAGCTCTCGCGTGAGATCGCGTCGCAGGGTCTGTACCCGGCCATCGACCCGCTGACCTCGACGTCGCGGATCATGGACCCCCGGTACCTGGGCGCCGACCACTACGAGACCGCGACGCGCGTCAAGCAGATCCTGCAGAAGAACAAGGAGCTGCAGGAGATCATCGCGATCCTCGGTGTCGACGAGCTCTCCGAAGAGGACAAGATCACGGTCGAGCGCGCTCGTCGTATCCAGCAGTTCCTCTCGCAGAACACGTACATGGCCAAGAAGTTCACGGGTGTCGAGGGTTCGACGGTCCCGCTCAAGGACACCATCGAGTCCTTCCGCGCGATCGCCGACGGCGAGTTCGACCACGTGGCCACGCAGGCCTTCTTCAACGTCGGTGGCATCAACGACGTCGAAGAGAAGTGGGCGCAGATCCAGAAGGAGAACCGCTGACATGGCGGCACTCACCGTGAGCGTCGTCTCGGCGGACCGCGAGGTCTGGACGGGCGACGCCACCATGGTCGTGGCACGCACGACGGAGGGCCAGATCGGCATCCTCGCGGGGCACGAGCCGCTGCTCGCGACCCTCGCGCAGGGGCAGGTCCGCATCACCCGGGCCGACGGCTCGACGGTGACGGCGGACGCCGAGGACGGCTTCCTGTCGGTCGAGCACGACACGGTCACGATCGTGGCGCGGCAGGCCGCGCTGGCGTCCTGACCGATCTGACCGTCCTCCTCCCGCCGTCGGAGACGAAGCGGGAGGGCGGGGATCCGACACGAACCCTCGACCTGGGTGCGCTGTCCTTCCCGGAACTGGCCGACGAGCGGGCCGCGGTGATCACCGCGGCCCGCTCCGTCAGTTCCGAGGAGTCCTCCGCGCGGACGGCCCTGAAGCTCGGTCCGAGGTCGATCGCCGAGCGCCTCCGGAACCTCGAGCTGGACTCGTCCCCGACGATGCCGGCCATCGAGCGGTACACCGGGGTGCTCTACGACCCGCTCGGCGCCGAGGGTGCGGACGAGACCACCCGTCGGTGGTGGGCGGAACACGTGGTGATCCAGTCCGCCATGTTCGGGCCCATCGGTGCCGGTGACCGGATCCCGGCCTACCGGCTGTCGCACGACTCGCGACTGGGCGCGCTCCGGCTCGCCAAGCACTGGCCCGCTGCGGCCGCCGATGCGCTCGTCGCGCGGTCCCACGGACTCGTCCTGGACCTGCGGTCCGAGGGGTACCGCGCGCTCGGTCCCGTTCCGGGGGCGGTGGCGCTGCGCGTCGTGAGTGTCGACGAGGGCGGGCGTCGGAAGGCGTTGAACCACTGGAACAAGACGGCGAAGGGGCGACTCGTCGCGCTGCTCGGCCGGACGGCTGCCGAGGTCGTCGACACGGACGAGCTGCTCGCGTGGGCACGGGCGCACGACGTGGTGCTCGAGCGGACCGCGGACGGCTGGGACCTGGTCGCGGATAGCTTGGAGGCCGTGCCGGCCTGATCCTGCACAGCCTGGTCGTCACCGTTCGCGGTCCACAGGTTCGTGCACGGAGCGGTCCGGAGGCGCGTGCTCCGTCACGATCTCGAGCATGACCTCGACGAGACACGGACACCCTGCCACCCCGATGCGCTACCCCCGCGAGATCGCGGCTGCCGTCACCCTCCGCGCGGCGTGCGCCGCACTGGTCGCACCCCCGCCGGCCGGGGCCTCCGCCGACCAGCTCGACCGCAGGCGCGCGGTGGCGGTGGTCACGGCGTGCGGCGCGCTCGCGACGCGGTTCGCGATGGTCGGCTTCCTCGCTGACCGTCGTGGTCCGGATCCGCGCGAGGTGGTCCCGTTCGACCCGTTCCGCGACCCGACGCCAGCGGCGCTCGGCGGGTCCGGCCCGGAACCCGACCGTGCTCGGCTGCGGCTGGCGGGGGACCGGTGCGCCACGGCGTGGCGGGCGTGGCGGACGGACGGCGGGCCGTCGGGTGACGTCGCGATCGGTGCGGCCGGCGCGCTCGCGCTCGGGTCGTGGTGTGCCTGGGCCGTGGGCTCGGCCGCCCGGGCCGAGGTCCGCGCTCGGCACGCACTCGACACCCGTCCGGACGACCCGTTCGCGTGGCTGGTGCTCCGGGCCGTGCGTTCCGGCTACGGACCGGCGTGGTGAGGGAGCCCCACGGGGCGGACCGGATCGTCTACGGTGGGATGACCATGGAGGCAGGGCGGGAACGCGGCGACGACGTCGACGACACGGTCATCCGTGCGCGTCCTGACACCGACGCCGAGGACGACGACCGCGCGGCTCCGGCTGCGGACGACACCGTCGTCCGTCCGCCCGCCGCCGTGCCGGACGACGACGACCCGCTCGGCGACACCGTCCTCCGCCCGCGCTCTGCCCGGCTGCTGCCCGGTGACCCGCTCGTCGACACCGTCATCCGGACCGGGGCGGAGGATCGTGCCGCAGGCGGAGGACCCGTCGACGACACCGTCGTCCGACCGCACCCGCGTCCGGGCGCGGCGTACTCCGGTGCGTCGGACGGCGGCATCGGCACGGCGCGACCGACGGCCGGGGCGAACGGTCCCGGCGGCGGTGCCGCGGGCCTCCCGGCTGGCCCGGAGACCCGCGCACGGGTGCCGTCGATCCGGATCGGCGGCCGTGTCGTCCGCCTCGACCGACCGGTGCTCGTGGGCCGCAGGCCCGCGCTGCCCCGGGTGGTGCGGGGCGCCGAGCCCCGCCTGCTCACCGTGCCGTCCCCGAGCGGGGAGGTGTCGTCGTCGCACCTGTTGGTGCACGCCGAGGGCGAGGCTGCGGTCGTCGACGACCTGCGATCGACGAACGGCACCGTGGTCCGTCCACCCGGAGCCGCGCCGTTCCGGATGGCGGCGGGTGCGTCGATCGTCGTCCTGACGGGTACGGTTGTCGAGATCGGCGACGGCAACGTCATCGAGTTCCTGTCGCCGCATCTCCGGGCCGGACCGGACGACGGCCTCCCACCGTTCCCGTCGGTCCCCTGACGGATCGACCGACCGGCACGCCCCCGACCCCCAGAGAGCGACCCTGAAACCGTGACCGAACTCGGCCGAGCTGCCACCGAGCACGCCATCGACATCCCCGGTGCCGACGGCACCCCCCTGACGCTCTCCTGGGGCGCCGCGACCGACGTCGGTCGGCGCCGTGACCACAACGAGGACAGCTACCTCGTCGGCGCGCCGTTCTTCGTCGTCGCCGACGGCATGGGCGGGCACCTGGCAGGGGACCGCGCGAGTGACGCCGTCGTGCGCCGGCTCGACCAGGCGACGGACGGGCCCTTCACCACCCGGCAGCACATCCAGAGGGCGCTGCTCCTCGCGACCGCGGACATCGAGCGCGCAGCGGGTGGCAACGCCCTCGGCGCCGGCACCACCGTGACCGGCGTGGCACTCGTCGCCGCCCAGGGACAGCCGGCCGCGCTCGTCTTCAACGTGGGCGACTCGCGCACGTACCGCATCGAGGGCGGCGCGCTGCACCGTGTGACCGTCGACCACTCGGTGGTGCAGGAGATGGTGGACGCCGGACTGCTGCGTGCCGAGGACGCCGAGCAGCACCCGGACAGCAACGTGATCACCCGCGCGGTCGGGTTCGGCGAACCGCCCGAGCCGGACTGGTGGACGCTCCCGTTGCGCGCGGGGGACCGGTACGTCATCTGCTCCGACGGGCTGACGAAGGAGCTCGGCGACGCCGGTATCGCCCGCATCGCCGCCCGGGTGCCCTCTGCACAGGCCCTCGCGGAGCGGCTGGTCGGCGACGCCGTGGTGGCGGGCGGGCGTGACAACGTGACGGTGGTCGTCGTCCAGGTCGACGGCGCACCAGCCGACGCCGACGTCGAGGACACCCTCCCACGCCACTGAACACCTCCCCCCCCGAAGTGGGGGATGGTCGCTGTCCACAGGGTCACCCGCACGGCCTGGGCGTCCTGCGGGGCTTCGTACAATGACCTGGCCGCGAGGAAGGAACGGCCGACGGTCGGCCGGGGAACAGGAGGAGGCACTTGGCTCGACGCCTGCCGTCCGACCCGCCTGTCATCGCGGGGTTCAGTCCCGTGCACGTGCTCGGCTCGGGTGGCTTCGCCGACGTCTTCCTGTACGAGCAGGACATGCCGCGGCGCCAGGTCGCGGTGAAGGTGCTGCTCGACGAGGTCGTGGACGACCGGGTGCGCCAGATGTTCCAGGCCGAGGCGAACCTGATGGCACGCCTCAGCACCCACCCGTCGATCCTGACCGTCTTCCAGGCGAGCATCGCCGCCGACGGCCGCCCGTACCTCGTGATGGAACTCTGTTCCTCGTCGCTCAGCGAGCGCTACCGACGTGAGCCCGTCCCCGTGTCCGAGGTCCTGGCGATCGGCGTCCGGATCGGGTCCGCGCTCGAGACCGCGCACCGCGAAGGCGTGCTGCACCGGGACGTCAAGCCGTCGAACATCCTCCGCACCGCCTACGGTGCTCCCGTCCTGTCGGACTTCGGCATCGCGGCGACCATCGGCAGCGCCGCTCCTGACGAGCCCGTCGGCATGTCCATCCCGTGGTCCGCGCCCGAGGTGCTCGGCGACGAGTCCCGGGGCTCGGTCCAGTCCGAGGTCTACTCGCTGGCCGCGACGGTCTGGTCGCTGCTCGCGGGCCGCAGCCCCTTCGAGGTGCGCGGTGGGGCGAACTCGGCGGCCGACCTCATGGACCGCATCGACAAGGGCGGCGTGAAGCCGACCGGACGCACCGACGTGCCGCCCTCGCTCGAGCGGATGCTCGCGACGGCCATGTCGCGTCGGGTCGCCGCCCGCCCGGCGACGGTGATGGAGTTCGTCCGCGGTCTCCAGCAGGTCGAGGCCGAACTCGGGCTCCCGCAGACCCCCGCGGACGTCGCGGTCGAGGCCTGGGCGGTGAGCACGCCGTCGTCGGACGGCGACCGGACCGTCGTGCGCGAGCTCCAGGCGCCGTCACGGGTCGGTGCTCGTCGGCGGGTGCGTCGTCCCGTGCAGGGCGGGACCTCCGTCGGGGTCCAGAGCGTCGGCACGGTGCACCGCACCGGATCGGTGACGCGTGCCCGGCGGCGCAGCCGGTCCGCCTTCCTCTGGGCGGGTTCGGCAGGGGCGTTGGTGGTCGCGGCACTCGCGGTGGTCACCGTCCTGCTCGTGACCCGGGTCGGGACCGCGGCCATCCCGACGGTGTCGGACGTCCGTACGCAGGCGGGCGCGGACTCGGTGTCGTTCAGCTGGGCCGACCCCGGACTCCGGACCGGTGACACCTACGTCATCACCTCCGGCGGCGCCACGAGCCAGCAGACGGGCACGACCTTCGTGGTCTCCGGGGAGCCGGGCGCCGAGGAGTGCATCACCGTGGCGGTGAACCGCGACGGCAAGACCGGGACGACGAGCGCAGAGCAGTGCGGCACGATCGGCGGTGCAGGGTGATCCGCACGTTCCTCGCCAGGCACCGCTCAGCAGCCGTCTCGGTGGGGGCGTCCGTCGTGGTGGGAGCGGTCGTCGCGACGGCGGCCGTCGTGTCCACCGGCTACCACACCCAGCGTGTCGACCTCGGCGACGGCACGGTGTGGGTCCCCTCCGCCCAGTACGGTGCCGTCGGTCGGGCGAACACCGGAGTGCTCGAGCTCAACACGGCGGTCGAGACCCCGGGCGACGACCTGTCGGTCCTGCAGCGCGGCGCGGACGTCTACAGCGTCGACGGCACGAAGGGCACGGTCTCGAAGGTCGACGTCGCGGACGCGACCGTCGGTGACGCCGTGACGCTGCCCGCCGGGTCGCCGCAGGTCTTCCTCGCCGGTGACACCGCGATCATCGGGAACGGTGACACCGGTGAGATCTGGGCGACGCCCACGGCGGACCTCGCCGACTTCGACGTCGCGACGGAGGCCGACCTCACCCTCGGCGCGGACGCGGTCTTCGACACCTCCGACCGCCACGTCGCGGTCTACTCGCCGCGCACGGGACGGGCGTCCCTCGTCGACGTGGCCACCGACCTGACCGTCGACCGACGGTGGGACGTCCGCTTCGACCGCGACCACGACTTCCAGGTCGCCTCGTTCGGCGACCACGTCGCCGTGCTCGACCGCACCACCGGTCAGCTCTCCGTCGACGGCGACACGATCGACCTGGGGGACCGAGTGGGCGACGCACCGGCCCTGCAACGGTCGTCCGACGCCTCGTCCGACGTCGTCGTCGCCGGGACCGCCGGGCTGGTCCGCGTGTCCGCCTCCGGGCAGGTCGACCGCACCGCGCTCCGGGTGTCCGGTCGCGCCGCGCGCCCGGCCGTCGTCGGGACGTGCACGTACGCCGTGTGGGCCGGGGGCCAGGCGATGGACTCCTGCCGCGGCTCCGGGCTGCAGCAGCTCGCCAGGACCGCGGACAGCGAGGACCTGCAGATCGTGCACAACGGCGAGACCGTGGTGGCGAACGACCCGCGGTCCGGACGCTCCTGGGCCATCGACCGCAGTGGGCAGCTCATCGACAACTGGGCCGACCTGATCGAGCAGGACGACGAGCAGCAGCAGGAACGGGTGTCGGACGACGACCCCGAGGTCGACAAGGACCAGAAGCCGCCGGTCGCGGTCGACGACGACCTCGGTGCACGCCCGGGCCGGACGACCAGCCTCCCGGTCCTGCTCAACGACCACGACCCGAACGGCGACCCGCTGGTGATCAGCGACGCGGGCAGCGTCGACGAGGCCGCCGGGAGCGTCGCGGTGGTCGGGGACGGGCAACGCCTGCAGATCACCCTCGCGGACGACGCGCGGGGCACGCTGTCCTTCCCCTACACGATCACGGACGGCAACGGCGGGTCGGACTCCGCGACCGTTCGGGTGACGGTCCGTCCGGGCGCCGAGAACGAACCGCCGCGACAGGTCCGCAGCACCTCGGCCGACGTCGTGCAGAACGGGCACGTCGTCACGAACGTGCTGTCCGACTGGGTCGACCCGGACGGCGACCCGGTGTACCTGGAGTCCGCCACCGCCGACGGCGACCAGGTGTCGACGACCCCCGACGGCATGCTCGACTTCCGGAACGCGAGCGGCCGCACGGGCGAGCGGTCCGTGCAGCTCGTGGTGAGCGACGGGCGCGACCGCGGCCGCGGTGCGATGACGGTCCGCGTCGCGGAACAGGGGAGCGTCCCGCTGCACGCGGACCCGTTCGCCGTGCAGGGGTACGCGGGCAAGGCCTTCACGGTCGACCCGCTCGAGCACGTCCGCGGCGGCAACGGGACCATCACCCTGACGAGCGTGTCGTCCGCCGCCGGGCTGACCGTGACCCCGGCGTACGACGCCGGCACCTTCCGCGTGCAGGGCGCAGGCGCGGGCGACCACCAGCTCGAGTACACCGTGACGGACGGGACGAAGACCGCGAGCGGCGTCGTGCGCGTCACCGTCCTCGCGCCGCCGGATGCCTCGACCCCGCCGATCACCACGCCGAAGACCGTCTTCGTGAACACCCTGTCGACGAAGGACACGGACGTCACCGCGACCGACACGGACCCGGCGGGCGGGGTGCTCATGGTCACGGCGCTCGACGGGCCGGAGCAGGCGAGCGGCGTCCAGGCGGACATCCTCGACCAGCACGTGGTGCGCGTCACGCTCACCGCGCCGCTCGAGGGTCCGGTCTCCTTCCGGTACACCGAGTCGAACGGGCTCGCCACCGCGACCGGCACGATCACGGTCGTCGAGATCCCGAAGCCCGACCGGATCCAACCGCCCGTGGCCCAGGCGGACACGGCCACGGTCCGGGTGGGTGACGTGACGGAGATCGACGTCCTCGCCAACGACACGCAGCCCGAGGGCGAACCCCTGACGCTCGACCCCGACCTCGTGCAGAACGTGCCGGGCGACGGCGGCCTGCTCTTCGTGTCCGGTGACCGGCTCCGGTACCTCGCGCCGGACACACCGGGCAACCACACGGCCGTCTACCGGGTCGCCGGGCCCGACGGCCAGTACGCCGACGCCACGGTCTCCATCTCGGTGCGCGAGCGGGACGCGGCGACGAACAACCCGCCCGTCCCGGAGACCGTCACCGCTCGCGTGGTCGCCGGGCAGTCGGTCCGTGTGACCGTGCCCCTCGTCGGCATCGACCCGGACGGTGACTCGGTCCAGCTCGTCGGCGTCGCGGACAACCCGGACAAGGGGTCGGTGAGCGACGTCACGTCGGACGCGCTGACGTACGACGCGGGTGACTACTCGGCCGGCACGGACGAGTTCAGCTACACCGTCGTCGACGCCGTGGGCGCCCGTGCCACGGGGACGGTGCGGCTCGGGATCACCCCGCGTGCCGAGCAGGCGGCCAACCCGGTGGCGGAGGCCGACCACGTCACGATCCGGCCCGGCGGATCGGTGACCGTCCGGGTCCTGCAGAACGACTCCGATCCGCAGGGGGGCCAGCTCTCGGTGGCCGCCGCCGAGCCGACCGCGGCGGGCGTGACCGCGGAGGTCCTGCACCGGAGCCAGATCCGGGTCACGCCGCCACGCTCCGCGACGGAGGGCGACTTCGCCGTGCTCTACACCGCGGCGAACCCGAGCGGCGGGTCGAGCACGGCATTCCTGACCGTGACGGTGGACCGGGACGCCCCGCCCCTCCGTCCCGAGGTGGACGACACGACGCTCGACCTGCAGGACATCCTGCGTCGCCAGAGCGTCACCGTCGACGTGCTGCGGAACGTCTTCTTCGCCGAGGGCTCGACCGCGCGGCTCCGGGTCGGCGTGGTGGACGGCTACGGCGACACAGCACGGGTCACTGCGGACCGTCGCATCACGGTCCAACTCACGGACTCGTCGCAGGTGATCCCGTTCTCGGTCGCCCGGACGGACCACCCCGACGTCGTGTCGTACGGGTTCGTCCACGTGCCCGGGTTCGACGACGCCCTGCCGCAGGTCGACCGCAGCGCCGGGGTCGTGACCGTGAAGAGCGGGGCGACGGTGCGGATCCCGCTCGACCGGTACGTCGTCACGGCGAACGGTCGGACCGCCGAGCTGACCGACCGCGGCACGGTGAAGGCCACGCACGCGAACGGGCAGGACCTGGTGGTCGACCGCTCGACGCTGCAGTTCACGTCGTCGAAGCTCTACTACGGCAACGCCTCGATCTCGTTCGAGGTCACCGACGGGTCGAAGGCGAACGGGGGCAAGGGCCGGGTCGCGACGCTCGCACTGCCGATCACGGTCACGCCACGCTCGAACCAGCCGCCGGCGTTCACCGGGTCCACGCTCGACATGCAGCCGGGGGAGTCGCGGACCATCGACCTCACGAAGCTGACCGACTACCCGTACCCGGACGACGTGCGCGAACTGCGGTACTCCGTGGTGAGCCGGCCGGGATCGGGGACGACCGCGACGGTGCAGGGGCAGCGTCTCCGGATCACCGTCGCCGAGACCGCGAGGAAGGGCACGGCCGCGTCGATCGGCGTCGGGGTCGCGGACGACGCGAACGCCGGTCGTTCCGGCGTGGTGCAGGTCGGCGTCGTCGGGTCGACCCGACCGCTCGTGCAGCCGGGGGCCGACCGTGCCGTGGTGGAGCGGGGCCGGACGTCCACGATCGACGTCCTGGCGAACGACGAACCCACGAACCCGTTCCCGGACGAGCGACTCCGCGTCGTCGCGATCCGGGGCCTGTCCGGCGGGCTGCCGCCGGGGGTCAGCGTGACGCCGAGCGCCGACCGGACGCGACTGCAGGTCGCGGTCTCCGGGCGGGCCGAGCCGGTGGACGCGCACCTGCAGTACCAGGTCGCGGACGCCACCGACGACCCGAGCCGCTCCGTCTGGGGCGACGTCACGATCTCCGTCCAGGACGTGCCGGACACGCCGGGTGCGCCGAGCCGGACGGGTACGTTCCAGGGCGGCCAGGCGACGCTGTCGTGGTCCGCTCCGCGGGCGAACAACGCGGCCATCACGGGCTACCGGATCCAGGGGAGCAACGGGGTCACGAAGGACTGCGGCACGTCGACCGTGTGCACGATCACCGGACTCGACCCGGCGGCGTCCTACCGGTTCTCGGTCATCGCGCGGAACGCCGTCGGCGACTCGGACCCCTCCGCCACCTCGGCACCGATCAGTGCGGACTTCGTGCCGGCGGCGCCGAAGGGGCTGCGCGTGGCACCGAGCAGCGCGACGCCGAACCAGCTCGACGTGACCTGGGGAGCGGTGAACACGCCGAACGGCGGGTCGCCGGTGTCGAACTACGTGGTGTCCGTCGACGGTCCGGGCCTCTCGACGACGCGGAACGCGGGCACGGCGACGAACGTCTCCTTCTCCGGCGCGCAGAGCGGTGCGGCGTACACCGTGCGCGTCTCCGCCCGGAACGCCGCCGACCGCGACGGCAGTCCCGTGCAGTGGAACGAGGCGTCCGCCTCGGGCTCCGCGGTCGGTGCACCGGCGACGCCGCAGTTGAGTGCCACTGGCGAGCAGAGCGGGGCCACGACGGCCGTCACCCTGCGGGCGTCGGAGTCCGACTGGGGCGGCGGGGGTGCGAGCTGGCGGATCGCCAAGTACGCGAGCACCACCCCCGTGCCCTCCGGCTGCTCGACGGCCGGAGCCGTGGAGGTCTGGAACGAGTCGACGGCGTCCGACCGGATCTCGAGCCAGTACCGGTACGTCGCACTCGCGAGCAACGGCCTCTTCTGCACCGCGTCGCAGCCGGCCAGCGTCCAGGGCTACCAGACGCCGGACGCTCCCACCGGGACGATCGAAGCTGTCCAGGACGGGGAGACCTCTCCGAACTGGGACATCCGCGTGACCGCGAAGCCGACCTCGGAGTACCTGTACTACTCGGTGAACGGCGGAGCCCCGGTGCGCTTCAGCGGGGCCGCCTCGCTCGGCGCTGGGTCCGGCTACGGCATCCAGACCAGCGTGGTGTTCACGGCGTGCGCGACCGACGGGCAGTACTGCGCGTCGGGCGGACCGGTCTCCGACACGGCCTTCACCACCCGGGCGAGCGTCGTCAGCGCAGTCGTCGGCCAGGCGCCTGTGATCAATCCGCCGGACAACAACGGGCGGTTGGTCCCGGAGCCGGAGGACTACCAGATCTCGTACTGCCGACCGCTGCTCGGCTGCTCCGACACGAACCCGGCGACGAACGCGCCGTGGACGACGACCGACCCGGTGCCCGAGGGCTCCTCCTCCATCCGGGTCAAGGCGACCGTGAAGGGTGAGCAGGACCCGGTCGGCGCCACGAAGGACGTCACCACGCCGGACACCGGCGCGACCGACCCACCGCCCGGTACCGGCACGAGCGACCCGGGCGCGGGCTAGTGTCACGACCCGCAACGATCCTGCCCTTCGAGAACGAGGACCCCACCGCATGAGCATGACCCCCGAGCAGGCCACCTGGTTCGCCGACGTCGCCGGCCGCATCGTGACCAACGTCGAGCAGGTGCTCCTCGGGAAGACGTTCGTGATCCGCCTCGCCGTGACGGCCATGCTCAGCGAGGGGCACCTGCTGCTCGAGGACGTCCCGGGCACCGGCAAGACGAGCCTCGCACGGGCGATGGCGCAGAGCGTG
Organism: Curtobacterium sp. MCSS17_008; assembly: GCF_003234185.1. GTDB lineage: Bacteria > Actinomycetota > Actinomycetes > Actinomycetales > Microbacteriaceae > Curtobacterium. Next base: position 482,332 of record NZ_QKSM01000001.1, on the reverse strand, counting down.
CAGGGGACGACGAACCGCATCCAGTTCACCCCCGACCTGTTGCCGGGCGACATCACCGGCATCAGCGTCTACGACCAGCGCGCGCAGGAGTTCGACTTCCACCGCGGCCCGGTCTTCGCGAACATCGTGCTGGCCGACGAGATCAACCGCGCCAGCCCGAAGACCCAGTCAGCGCTGCTCGAAGCGATGGAGGAGGCCGCGGTCACGGTCGACGGCGTGAACCACCGACTCGCGGCACCCTTCATGGTCATCGCGACGCAGAACCCCGTCGAGCAGGCGGGTACCTACCGCCTACCGGAGGCGCAGCTCGACCGCTTCCTCATGCGCACCTCCATCGGCTACCCCGACCACGCCGCGACCGTACGCATCCTCGAGGCCTCGTCGGCGCCGTCGGCGTCGGTACCGCTCGCGAGCGTCGTCCCGGCGGCGACCGTGACCGAGATGGCGGCGCTCGCCCGCATAGTCCACGTCGACCCGACCATCGCGGACTACGTCGCCCGCCTGGTGGACGCCACCCGCGCGGCGAGCGAGGTCCGTCTCGGCGTCAGCGTCCGTGGGGCGATGGGCCTCGTGCGTGCCGCCCGCGTGTACGCCGCGGTGCAGGGCCGCCACTACGTCACCCCGGACGACGTCAAGGCGCTGGCGGTGCCGGTGCTCGCCCACCGCCTCGTCCTCGACGCCGAGGCGGAGTTCGACGGCGTCAGCGCCACGAGCGTCGTCGCGCAACTCCTCGTGGAGACGCCGCCGCCCGCCGACCGAGCGGTGTCGTGACCGACCGCCGCCCGACGGCCACGCGATCACGGCGCGACGTCACGCGGTCGCGGCGCGGGACGACCGTGTCCGAACGGACCAGGACCGTCGCCGGACTCACCAACGTGCGGACCCGCCTGGTCGGGGACCGCGACGGCGTGGCCGCCGACGCCGTCGTGGGCGCGGCGAAGGCATGGGCGTCGGCCGGGAGGCTCGTCCGCCGCGGGTGGGCGGAGGTCGCGTCCGTGGTCACGGGCCTGGGTTGGACGGTCGCCGCCGTCACGCTCCTCGCGTTCGTCCTCGGGTACCGGTTCGGGCTCCGCGAGGTCGTCGTGGTGGGCTTCGCCGGCGCGGTCCTCGTCGTGGTCGCCGGCATCGCCCTGATCGGGCGTTCCCGGCTGGTCATCCGGATGCGGCTGCCGCAACGCCGCGTCGCCGTCGGCGACGAAGCCGGTGTCGTGGTGACGGCCCAGAACCCCGTGCGCCTGCCCTCCGTGCCGACGAGCGTCGAGGTACCCGTCGGGAGCGGCCTGGTCGACGTCGCGATCCCGGCGGTCGCGCCGCAGGGCGTCTTCGAGCAGCAGGTGCCGGTCCCGACCGTGTGCCGGGGCGTCCTCGACGTGGGCCCGGTCACCGGGGTGCGCGCAGACCCGGTCGGGCTGGTCCGCCGAGAGGTGGTGTGGACTGCCCGCGAGCAGGTCATCGTGCACCCGCGCACGATCGCGATCCCGTCGACGAGCACGGGCCTCGTGCGCGACCTCGAGGGGCAGGCGACGACGGACCTCTCACCCGCGGACATCGCGTTCCACGCGATCCGTGAGTACCTGCCCGGCGACGACCCCCGCACGATCCACTGGAGGTCGACGGCGAAGTCCGGCTCGCTCATGGTCCGGCAGTTCGAGGACACGCGGCGCTCCCACCTCGTCGTCGCCCTGGCGACCGGTCGCGGCGAGTTCGCGGACGACGACGAGTTCGAGCTCGCGGTCAGTGCCGCTGCCTCGCTCGGCACACGGGCGGTGCGGGACGGCCGCGACGTCTCGGTGGTCGTGTCCGAGCGCACCCCCGAGTACGCGAAGCGGCCGGTGTACGCCGTGCAGGGGCTCCCGACGGTCACGCCGACCCGCCTCCTCGACGAGTTCGCGACCGTCGGTCTGTCCGACTCCTGCCTGCCGATCGCCGAGGTCGCCCGCATCGTCGGCACGGACACCGCCGGGATCTCCGTCGCGTTCCTGGTCGTCGGGTCGTCGGTCGGGCTGCCGGCGCTGCGGCTCGCGGCGACGCGGTTCCCGGTCGGGGTCGAGGTGGTCGCGGTGACCTGCGAGCCCGAGGCCCAGCCACGGTTCCTCCGCGTCGCCGGGTTGACCGTCGTGACGATCGGCTACCTCGACGACCTGCGTCAGGCGCTGCACCGATCGGCGGCGGCAGCGTGAGCGCGACGTCGACCCCGCCCTCGCGGAGCCGGACGCGGCGGGCGGCGCGGCGCTCGGACCGTCGTCGAGCACCCCTGCGGCTCGCGGGCGGGACGCTCGTCGTCTGGCTCCTGCTCGCGGTCGCGAGCACGTCCTGGTGGCCCGTGCACCGTGACGGTGCCATGGTCGGTGCCGGGGTGACCGCCGTGATCGCCGGTACCCTGGTCGCACTCGCGGGCACCACCGCCCGACTGCCCGCCGTGGCGGTCGGCGCGTCGACCGTCGCCGTGTTCGCACTGACCGGTGTGCCGGCGGCGGTCCCCGAGCAGGCCGCCGGTCTCCTGCCCACCGGACCGGGACTCGTCGACCTGTTCGCCGGCGTCGCCCTCGACTGGAAGCGACTGGTGACCATCAGCCTGCCGGTCGGGTCCTACGAGTCGTTGCTGGTGCCGTACTTCGTGACGACGCTCGTCGCGACCGTGGCGTCCGTCAGCGTGGCGACCCGCGCCTCCCGGCCGGAGCTCGCCAGCATCCCCGCCCTCGTGGTGTTCGCGGCTGGTGTCGTCGTCGGGCCGAGCCGTCTGGACGTCTCGGTGGTGACGGCCGTCGCACTCGGCGGGATGGCGCTCGTCTGGGCGCTCACGGTACGGCACGCCCGGCGCGCCGTCTCGGTGGCGACCACGGTCGGCGCGAGCGTCCCGGTCTGGCGGTCGGTGGTGCGTCCCGCGGTCGTCGGGACCGGGACGATCCTCGCCGCGGCGGTGGTCGCGACCGGGCTCGGACTCGTCGCGCCGCCGTCCGTCGGGCGCACGGTCGCGCGGACCGACGTCGTGAAGCCGTTCGACCCACGCGACGAGGTGAGTCCGTTGAGCGCCTTCCGATCGTACGAGGAGCCCGACGCAGCGGATGCGCCGCAGCTGCGCGTGACCGGGTTGCCGCAGGGCGGGTTCGTGCGGATCGCGACCCTGGACACCTACGACGGCGTCGTCTACCGGGTGGGCGGTGACGACGGGTCCGCGGCGTCGGGGACGTTCGAGCGCGTCCCGACGACGGTCGACGTCAGTGGCATCCGGGGGAGCGACGTCGAGGTCGGGGTCGACGTCGACCGCTACCGCGGTGTGTGGCTGCCGACGGTGGGCGACCTCGAAGCGGTCGCGTTCCGGGGGAGCGACGCGGCCCGCGACCGTGGTGCCTTCTTCTACAACCGGTCGACCGGCACGGGCGCGGTCGTCGGCGGGGTGGGTGCGGACACCCGTTACGACCTCGACGCCGTCCTGCCGGACCAACCGAGCGACGACCAGCTCGCGACGGCCCGGCCGGGCCCGGCCGACCTCCCCGCGCCGACCGGTGTGCCGGACGCGGTCCGGGAACGCGTGGACGCGACGACCGCCGACGCGGGGACCGACGGCGCGAAGCTCGTGGCGGCGATCGCGTCGTTGAAGCGTTCCGGGTACGTGAGCCACGGTGTCGGTGACGAGCGGGCGAGCCGTTCCGGGCACGGAGCCGACCGGATCCAGGAGCTCCTGACGGCACCGCTGATGATCGGCGACCAGGAGCAGTACGCCGTCGCCGCCGCGCTCATGGCCCGTGAGCTGGGGTTCCCGTCGCGGGTCGTGATGGGGTTCACCCCGGGCGGTGACGCGGGCGGCGCGACCTCCGGCGGCGGCGCGGGCGGAACGACCACGCTGCGCGGGTCGGACGTCACCGCACGGGTCGAGGTGGACACCGCCCAGTGGGGCTGGGTCATGGTGAACCCGAACCCGGTGGTGCGGGAGATCCCCGACGAGCAGGACCAGACCCCGCAGCCCGTCACCCGACCGGAGACGATCGTGCCGCCGCCGCCCGTCGAACAGCAGGACCAGGACCAGCAGGCTCCGCCGCAGAGCGACCGGGACACCCCGCCGGTGCAGCCGCTGTGGCTGCAGATCCTGCTCGCGGCGCTGCCGTGGGTGCTCGCGACGCTCGGCTTCGTCGCCCTCGTGCTCCTGCCGTTCGCCGTCGTGGTCGCGCGCAAACGCCTGCGGCGGCGGCGACGACGGCGTGCCCCCACCCCTCGGGCGCGGGTCGTCGGCGCGTGGGACGAGTACCGGGACGCCCTGGTCGACCGGGGCCACGAGGTCGGTCGTGCGGCGACGCGGCGTGAAGCGGTCGCCGGTGCTCCGGGCGAGGGCGGCGCGGGACTGGCGGCGCTGGCCGACCGGAGCGTGTTCGGACCGGACGACGTCGACGACGGCACCGCCGACCGCATGTGGGCGGCCAGCGGCGCGGCCATCGCCAGCCTGCGGCAGGGACGGAACCGGCGGGAGCGGTGGCGAGCCGCCGTGTCGCTCCGGTCGCTGCGGAGCGGGGCGGCGCGACCGTCCGGTCAGCGGCAGGGGCGTACCGCGCGGACGACGGGTGTCGCGGTGCTCGACCACCGTGACCAGGGTCGTCGCGGGCCCCGGGACTACGATGGGCCGGAGGCCGGCGAGCGTCGTGGACGGCCGAGTGAGGACAGAGGCGAACCGTGATCACATGCGAACACTGCGGATCGATGCTGCCCGACGGGGCGATCTTCTGCGGTGAGTGCGGGCGGTCGGTGAACGTCTCGGCGAACCGCCGGCCCGCTCCGGCGGCGCCCGTCGACGACACACCGCCGCCGCCACTGCGTCAGCCGGACCGGCAGGGCCGACACCCCGACCCCGCGTCCGAGGCCTGGCTGCCCGAGGCGACGCTCGACCCCGCCACCCGTGCCTGGCTCACCGGCGAGGACCGGCAGCGAGGGCACGCCGGCCCCGCACAGGACGGGCGTCAGTCCGCCGATCGTCAGTCCGCCGAGCAGCCGCCGGCTCCGGTGCAGGCGCCGGCGCACGTCAACGCCGCACCCCACCGCACCACGGACCGGGCCGAAGCCGGACCCGTGACGGGCGGACGCGCAGGAGATCCGACGCCGACCGGTGCCGGGTTCGCCGACCCGGAGCCGCCGCTCGACCCCGACGCCTACCCGGCGTCACCGGACGACCCGGTGACGGTGACGGACACGCAGCAGACCACACCGCCGCCGGACCGGCCCTCGCACACCGGTCCGGTGCAACCCGTCACGCCCCGTGCCGACTCCTCCCCGAGCGGACCGGAGCGACCGGCGGAGGACGTCGGTGCACGACCGGCAGACCCGGAGACCGCACCGCCCGCCGACCGGTGGGGCGTGCCGGCATGGAACCGGCCCGCGCCGCAGGCACCCGTCCCGCCCTCGCGACCGTCCTGGTGGGTCGGACGCGGTGCCACCGAGGCGGAACCGCCCGTGGGCGAGGAACCACAGGACGTCGACACGAACGCGGACCAGCGGCCGCGGCCCGGGGACACGGCGGCGGTCGAGCCGCTCGTCGACCGCCGTCCGGCACCGACCCCGCTCATCGCACCGGGCAGCGGTCCCGCGACCTGCCCGGTGTGCGGGCACACGCTCGAACCCGACGACATCTTCTGCGCCGAGTGCGGGGCCGTCCGCCCGACGGTGACCGCCGCGTTCACCGGGCCGGTGGTGCCGCTGCCGATGGCCCGGCCCGACTGGGCCGCCGACGAAGAGGCGCCCGACGAGGCGCCGAGCGGCGAGCTGCCGAGCGACGAGGAGCCCGACGAGGCGCCGAGCGACGAGCTGCCGAGCGACGAGTTGCCGAGCGACGACCTGGGCGGCGAAGCGGAGCAGCCAGACGCAGGCGGCGGAGTGGCCCCGGTCGCCGGTGCACCGGTGCAGGGTTCCTCGCCCGCCACGGGCGACGACGTCCGGGCCGGGCAGGTCGACCCGGTCGCACCGGGCGAGGACCCGGTCCGGACCGCCGCTCGCGACGCTCACGAGAGCCTCGACACCACCCCGCGCACGCCCACCCTGCGCACCCGTCCACCGGGCCGACGGGCCCACGTCGCGACCATCGGTGACCCCGACACGGCGGTCCCGTCCGCTCCGGTGTCGCCGACCGTCCCGTCCTCCGCGCCCCTCGCCGGTGCGGACGGCGCTCCGTCCGTGCCCACCGCGGCACCGCTCCCGCCCCTGCCGGGGTCGACCGGTCCGGTGCTCCCGGCAGTCGGACGGGCGCAGGTCCCGTCGAGCGGCGAGACAGGGTTCGACGACGAGGAGGACGTCGAGGAGACGCGCATCGTCGCCGCGAACACGACGAACGCTCCGTTCGTGCTGCACTTCAGCACGGGTGAGCGTGCCGCCGTCCGGGGCACCGGACTGCTCGGACGTCTGCCGCGCCCGCAGCCGGGCGAGCGGTTCGAGGACCTGCTGACGGTGCACGACCCGGGCAAGTCGGTGTCGAAGACACACCTCGAGCTCGGTCGTGACGGTGACGACCTGTGGGTGTCCGATCGCTTCTCCGGCAACGGCACGGTGATCCGCCACATCGACGGCAGCATCCGCCGGTGTGAACCCGGACGTCGTTACCGCGTCGAACGTGGAGCGCGCGTGGACATCGGGGAGCAGTTCTTCCTGGTGCAGTGACGTCCCGTCCGGGCTCGGGGCCGCCCTGGCGTGCCGCACGTTCCTGCACAAGAGCCGTCCAGAGCTGACCCGTCCCCAGACAGCCACGCGCTCCCGCCACGTGGGGTGCGAGGCTGCTTCGCTCGGCGCGTGTCCCCGTTCGCCGCTCGCTGCTGCCTCGTCGGGGCTGCGGTCCTGCTCGCGGCCCTCGGCGTGGTCGCCGAGCTGCCGGGAGCGCAGCGCTCGGTCCTGCTCCTGGCGGCCGGGTGCTGCGGGGCGCTCGACGTCCTGGTCGTCCGGACGGCACCGGTGGCGGAGCCGAGCGGACCGCTCCTGGTCGACCCCGTCGGTGCTGACCCGCTCACTCCTCGCGAGGAAGCACGCGAACCTCGCGCGGTCGTGCTCGGACGGTCGTCGGACGGCCGTCCGGTGCGGATCGCCGTCGGTGCGGGCGGCACCTGCCACGTGGTGGTCGTCGGCGTCGGCGCACTGGCCGAGGCGGTGTTCGCAGCGGTGTCCGAGCAGCTCGCTGACCTCGCCCTCCACAGCACCCTCGACGGTGCCGCAGCCCCCGACAGGGTCCGTACGGCGACCGGTCCCCGACCCGGCCCGGACGTGTCGGCCGGTGCGGGTGTGCCCGGGCTGCCGAGCGGCACGGCGGTGGCCGTGCGCCTCGGACCCGAGGGGGAGCCGCGCACGACGGTCGTCCTCGTGCCGGGCCTCCACCTGCTGCCGCGGAGGTGGGACCTCCTCGTCGAGGTCTCCCGGCACGGCTGCCGGGTGCAGGACGTTCCCGGTGCCGCGCCGACCGCGATCGAGCCCGTCCTGCCCGTCCTCTCCGGGTGACCGGACGTCGCGGGACCGGACGTCGCACGACCGGACGTCGCACGACCGGAGGTCGCACGACCGGACGCCGGGTGTCCGGTCGTCGCGAGGACCGCCGTTCAGCGCAGGCCGGCCCCCGCCCGCATGGAACCGACGGGCACGCCGCCGCCGAGCACCTGCTCGCCGGTCGCCGTCATGACGTCGGCGACGCCCGCGGCGTCGACCAGGCCGTTCCGCTCGAGCAGCGTGAGCGCCGCGAGCGTGCCCGCGCGCTGCGATCCGTCGAGGGTCTTCACCGCGACGGCGGCCCCGCCCGGAAGGCCCATGACCATGACCCCTTCTGCGCCGAACTTCGCGAGCACCCGCAGGCGCTCGATCGTCACGGTGTTCGCTCGTCCGATGCCGTCGATCGCCCACGGGTGATCGAGCACGGCGTCGACGAGCGCCGCGGTGTCCTGGTCCGAGCGGGCGACGACGCCCGCGAAGCCACGTGCGAGTCCGCTCAGGGTGAGCGGGAAGACCGGGGCGCCGCAGCCGTCGGTCCCGACGACGTCGAGGACCTCGCCCGTGAACTCCTCGACGGTCTCGCGGACGCGCTGCTGGAGCGGGTGGGTGATGTCGAGGTAGCTCGCCTCGTCCCAGCCGTTCACGCGGCACGCGGCGAGCATGCCCGCGTGCTTGCCCGAGCAGTTCATCGCCAGACGCCGCGGGCCCGCCATCGTGCGGGCGGTGGCCCGGTCGAAGGGCAGGTCGGGCGGGCAGCCGAGGTCGGCCTCCTCGTGGTCGAAGGACTCGAGCATGTGCAGCGCGAGCGCCTGGTGCGCAGCGGTGCCCGCGTGGCTCGCGGTGGTGAGCACGAGTTCCTCGTCGCTGAAGGACGCACCGGCGCGGCGGATCGCGAGCGCCTGGAACGGTTTCATCGTCGACCGGGGGTAGATGCTCGCGCCGACGTCACCCGCGGCATCGAGCACGTTCCCGTCGGCCGTGACCACGACACCGGCACCGACGTGTCGGCTCTCGTCGAACCCGTTGCGGTCGAGCACCGCGAGCTCGACGGAGCCGGCGGCGGTGAGAGGATGGCGGTCGGTTCGGACGTCGGGGCTCACCGTCATGTCGTCATCGTAGCGAGCGGCGACACGACCACGGCACGCGTGCCGCAGCGCACGGACCACCCCGCAGCGCACGGACCACCCGCAGCGCACGGACCACCCGCAGCGCACGGACCACCCCGCAGCGCACGAACCACCCCGCAGCGCACGAACCACCCCGCAGCGCGGGACCACCACCGCACGAAGGAGCGCACCGTGACCGACCACACGTTCGAGGTCTCCATCCGCTGGACCGGCGACCGCGGCACCGGAACGAGCGGGTACCGCGACTACGGGCGCGACCACGACGTGCTCGCTGCGGGCAAGCCCGACATCGCCGGCTCGGCCGACCCGGCGTTCCGCGGCGACCGCGACCGGTGGAACCCGGAGGAGCTGGTCCTCGCCGCGCTCGCGCAGTGCCACATGATGAGCTACCTGTACGTCGCCGTGCAGCAGGGCTTCACGGTGGTCGGCTACGAGGACACCGCCACGGCGTCCCTCGACGTCCACCGGGACGGCACCGGCGAAGTCACCGGTGTGACCCTGCGCCCGGTCGTCACGGTCGTCGAGGCCGACCGGGTCGAGGACGCCGAGGCCGCGCACGCCGAGGCGAACCGGTTGTGCTTCATCGCGCGTTCGGTGGCGTTCCCCGTCCACCACACGCCGGTCACCAAGGTCCGTGCGGCAGGATAGGTCCCCGTGAAGCGTCTCCGCCTGCTCCCGATCGCCATCGTCCCCGCCGTCGTGCTCGGACTCGCCGCCTGCTCCGGGAACGGCTCGGGTGACGCCTCGGCATCGCCCAGCGCGTCGTCCAGCGCCTCGGCGACCCCGATCTCGTCGTGCCCAGAGCCCGGATCCGCTTCGGAGGCGGTCACGGTCAGCGGCACCGTCGGTGGCGACCAGGCACCGAAGGTGTCGTTCGACAAGGGCATCAGCGCGGAGACGCCGCAGGCGACCACCGTCGTCGAGGGGTCGGGCAAGGCCCTGGAGGACGGCGAGTTCGCGCAGGTCTCCTACGCCGTGTACAAGGCGTCGGACGCGTCGAAGCTCGGCGCGGTCGGCTTCGACCAGGGCAACCCGCAGGTGCTGTCGGTGGGCGGTACCGGCTTCGGTGCGCTCCTCGCGTGCACCAAGGTCGGCGACCGCGTCGCCGCCGTCGGCGATTCCGCGGCGCTCGGTTTCAACACCGGCGGTGAGATCGTCGTCGTCGCCGACGTGATCGCCCAGACGCCGACCAAGGCGACCGGTACCCCGCAGGAGCAGGACCCCGCACTGCCGACCGTCGAGGACAAGGCCGACGGCGAGCCGGAGATCACCATCCCGTCCGGCGCCGAGGCCCCGTCGAAGACGGAGGTCGAGGTCCTCAAGCAGGGCGACGGCGAGGCGATCGCGAACGGCGACACCGCCCTGGTGCAGTACAAGGGCGTCCAGCTCGACGGCGGCAAGGAGTTCGACTCGTCCTGGTCGAAGGGTGCCCCGACGACGTTCACCATCTCGGAGGGGTCGCTCATCAAGGGCTTCGTCACGGGACTCGTCGGGCAGAAGGTCGGCTCGCAGGTGCTCATCGTGACCACGCCGGAGGACGCCTACGGTGCCAACCCCCCGGAGGGCTCGGGCATCCCGAAGGACGCATCACTCGTCTTCGTCGTCGACATCCTCGCCAAGGGCTGAGACCGTGGCCCCGCGTCGCATCGTCGTCCTCGGCAGCACCGGCTCGATCGGTACCCAGGCCCTCGACGTCGTCGCGCGCAACCCCGACCGCTTCGAGGTCGTCGGACTGACCGCCGGCACGAACCACGAGCTGGTCGCCGAGCAGGCCTCGCGCTTCGGCGTCCGGGACACGGCCTTCGGAGCCGAGGACGCCGAGCGGCTCGTCCGGAGCGTCGAGGCGGACGTGGTGCTCAACGGCATCACCGGATCGGTCGGCCTCGGCCCCACGCTCGCCGCGCTGGAGTCCGGTGCCACGCTCGCCCTGGCGAACAAGGAGAGCCTCATCGTCGGCGGCCCGCTCGTGCAGCGGGTCGCTGCCCCGGGGCAGATCGTGCCCGTCGACAGCGAGCACTCCGCGATCGCGCAGGCACTGCGCTCCGGCTCCGACGCCGAGGTCCGTCGACTCGTCCTGACCGCGAGCGGTGGCCCGTTCCGCGGACGCTCCCGCGCCGACCTCCGTGACGTCACGCCGCCACAGGCGCTCGCCCACCCCACCTGGGACATGGGCCTGGTGGTCACGACGAACTCCGCGACGCTCGTCAACAAGGGACTCGAGGTCATCGAGGCGCACCTGTTGTTCGCCGTGCCGTACGACCGCATCGACGTGACCGTGCACGCGCAGTCGATCGTGCACTCGATGGTCGAGTTCGTCGACGGCTCGACGATCGCCCAGGCGTCCCCGCCCGACATGCGCCTGCCGATCGCGCTCGGCCTGGCCTGGCCCGACCGTGTCCCCGGCGTGGGCGTGCCGCTCGACTGGACGACCGCGAGCACCTGGACGTTCGAGCCGCTCGACACCGATGCGTTCGGCGCGGTCGACCTCGCGAAGCACGTGGGCGTCCTGGGTGGCACCTTCCCCGCGGTCTTCAACGCGGCGAACGAGCAGGCCGTCGCCGCCTTCCACGCCGGTGCCATCGGCTTCCTCGACATCGTGGACACCGTCCGACGGGTCGTCGACGAGCACACCGCGGGGGAGCCGTCCCTCGAGGGCGTGCTGGCCGCCGAGCGCTGGGCACGCGCCACGGCGGACCGCGTGCTGGCCGGCTGACGCGACCAGGCGTCGCGAGCCCGCAACACGGGCCCGTGACGAACGCGCCTGCGCCACCCCGTGCCTCCAGACCGGTCTGGAGGCACGGATCACCTCTCAGGAGGCGCTCGGCTCCGTCATGGGCGGGGTCCCGTACCCTCTGACGGTGACCGTCGAATCCGTGCTCCTCTTCGTCCTCGGCGTGGTCGTCTTCATCATCGGCCTGCTGGTCTCGATCGGACTCCACGAACTCGGGCACCTGTCCTTCGCGAAGCTCTTCAACGTGAAGGTGACGCAGTACTCGCTCGGGTTCGGCAAGGCGATCTGGTCGTTCCGGCGGGGCGAGACCGAGTACGGCATCCGGCCGATCCTGCTCGGCGGCTACATCTCCATGGTCGGGATGCTCAAGCCCCGTGCGACGGGTCGCCCGAACGCGATCACCAACACCGGGATGTACGGCGCCTTCGTGCAGGACGCCCGCCAGGCGAGCGCGGAGCAGATCGCTGACGCCGGCGGCGACGACTCGCGGGCGTTCTACCGCCTGACCCCGTGGAAGCGCATCATCGTCATGGTCGCCGGACCGGCGATGAACCTCGTCATCGGCATCGTGCTCTTCGGCGTGCTGCTGTGCGGTTTCGGCGCCCCGACGACCACGTTCACGTCGAGCGTCGACTGCGTCCTGCCGACCAGCCAGTCGACCCGCTGCGCTCCCGGCGACGGGTCGTCCCCGGCGAAGGAGGCGGGCATCCGGGACGGCGACGTCGTGCTCGCGGTGAACGGGACGCAGGACCCGACCATCGCCGAGGTCTCCCGGGTGTTCAAGCGGTCGGCGGGCAAGGCGGTGACGGTCGTCGTCGAGCGCGACGGCCAGCGGAGGACGCTCGAGGTCACGCCGCAGCTCGCGACCCGTGACGTGGTCACCGACCGGGGCACGGTGGCGAAGAACGCGGACGGCAGCACGAAGACGCAGCAGGTCGGCGTCGTCGGCGTGAGCATCGGCCAGTCACTGGTCCGACAGTCGCCGGCGGCCGTGCTGCCCGCGACGGGGGCCCAGATCGCCGCGTCCGCACACCTCATCATCGACCTGCCGCAGCGCCTGGTCGCCGTCTGGAACGCCGCGTTCGGCGCCGAGGAGCGATCGCAGGACAGCCCGGTGTCGGTCGTCGGCGTCGGTCGGGCGATCGGCGAGGTCTCGTCGATGAGCGGTGTCCCGGTCGTCGACAAGGCCTACACGATCCTCGGACTGCTCGCCTCGCTCAACATCGGCCTGTTCGTGCTCAACATGGTGCCGCTCCTGCCGCTCGACGGCGGGCACATCGCGGGGGCGCTGTGGGAGGCCGTCAAGCGCCGCGCCCACCAGCTCGCGGGCAAGCCGGACCCGGGCGCGATCGACCTCGCGAAGTCGATGCCGCTGACCATGGTCGTGGTGGTGCTGCTCGCCGGCATGAGCGCACTGCTCATCTACGCGGACCTCGTGCGGCCCGTGGACCTGTTCGGGTAGCAGGGCGCCCACTACGCTCGGCGCATGAGCACAGCGCCCATGCCCCCCGTCGCGGAGCTCCGCACCGTCGAACGCCAGGGCACCGACGTCATCGCCGAGTCCGACCGGAAGGGCACGCCGCGGGGACTGTTCTGGCCGTGGTTCGCGGCGAACGTCTCGGTGCTCGGCCTGAGCTACGGGTCGTTCGTCCTCGGGTTCGGCATCTCCCTCGCGCAGGCCACGATCGTCTCGGTCGTCGGGGTCGTGTTCTCGTTCCTGCTCTGCGGCGTCGTCGCGATCGCCGGGAAGCGCGGGTCGGCGCCGACGATGGTCCTCAGCCGAGCGGCGTTCGGCGTCCGGGGCAACCGGCTGCCGTCGTTCCTCAGCTGGGTGCTCACCGTCGGCTGGGAGACGGCGCTGGCGTCCCTCGCCGTGCTCGCCACGTCGACGGTCTTCCGCGAGCTCGGCTGGGACGACGGGGTCGTCACGAAGCTCGTCGCCCTGGTGGTGGTCGCGGCGCTCGTCGTCGGCGCGGGCATCGCCGGCTTCGACGTGATCATGCGCCTGCAGACCGTCATCACGGTCGTCACCGCCGTCCTCACGGTCGTGTACGTGGTCCTCGCGGTGCCGTCGATCGACCTCGGCGTGCTCGGAGCGTTGCCGGCCGGCAGCGCGCAGAACGTCATCGGTGCCCTCGTGCTCGTCATGACCGGCTTCGGGCTCGGGTGGGTGAACGCCGCAGCCGACTACTCGCGCTACCTCCCGCGCACCTCCTCGACGGGTGGGGTCGTCGGGTGGACGACGTTCGGCGGCGCCCTCGCCCCGGCGGTGCTCGTCGTGGTCGGCATCCTGCTCGCCGGGTCGTCGCCGGACCTGGACAGCGCCATCGGAGCCGACCCGATCGGCGCGCTCACCACGATCCTGCCGGTCTGGTTCCTCATCCCGTTCGCCCTCGTCGCGATCCTCGGGCTCGTCGGCGGGGCGGTGCTCGACATCTACTCGTCCGGGCTGGCGCTGCTCAGCGCGGGCGTGCGCATCCCGAGGCCGGTGGCGGCGGGCATCGACGGTGTCGTCATGGTCGCCGGTGCCGTGTACGTGGTCTTCTTCGCGAAGGACTTCATCGGCCCGTTCCAGGCGTTCCTCGTCACGCTCGGCACGCCGATCGCCGCGTGGGCCGGGGTCTTCGTCGCGGACGTGCTGCTGCGTCGCGGGGCCTACGCCGACGCCGAGCTCGAGGACGTCCGCGGGCGCTACGGCGACGTCCGCTGGTCCGCGATCGGGCTCGTCGCGCTCGGGACGGCGCTCGGGTGGGGGCTCGTCACGAACACCTACGGCGTGCCGGCGTGGCTGAACTGGCAGGGCTACCTGCTCGGCCCGGCCGGGCTCGGCGGCCGCGAGGGTGCGTGGGCCTACGCGAACCTCGGTGTCCTCGTCGCCCTGGTCGTCGGCTTCGTCGGCACGCTCCTCACCGCGCGGGGGACGGTCCGCCGTCAGGAGCACGCGCCGCAGCCGGGTGCGGACGCGGGTCCCGAGCCGGACCGCGCCGCCGGGCCGGGGACGGCCGCGTGAGCGTCGTGGTGCCGGCCGACGCCTGGCTCGTGGCGATCGACCTGCAGCAGGTGTTCACCGGCGACAGCCCGTGGGCGACGCCCCGCTACGACGAGGCCGCGGCCGGGACGCAACGGCTGCTGCCGCGGTTCGCCGGACGCACGGTGTTCACCCGCTTCGTCGCGCCGGAGCGCCCGCGGGGCGCATGGGTGCCCTACTACCGCGAGTGGTCGTTCGCCCTCGTGCCCGACGCCGACCCGCTCTACGCGCTGACCGATCCCTTCGCAGCCGCCGTGACCGAGGGCCGTGCCCGCGTCGTGACCGAGCCGACGTTCGGCAAGTGGGGGACGGACCTCCAGGCCGTCGTCGGTGACCACCCGCACCTGGTGCTCACCGGGGTCTCCACCGACTGCTGCGTCGTGTCCACCGCCCTGGCCGCGGCCGACGCCGGGGCGACCGTCACGGTCGTCGCGGACGCGTGCGCCGGCGCGAGCGACGAGGACCACGAGCGTGCCCTCGCGCTCATGCGGCTCTACGCGCCGCTCGTCACGGTCGTGGACCGCGGTACGGACCTGGTGACCGGCCAGGTGTGACGTCGCCCGGAGCGCGTAGAGTCACACCCGTGCCAGCAGTGAACCTCGGTCTGCCGAAAGTCCCGGAAACCCTGAGCCCGCGCCGGAAGTCGCGGCAGATCCGGGTGGGGAAGGTCCTCGTGGGCGGTGACGCGCCGGTCTCCGTGCAGTCGATGACGACGACGCCGACGACGAACATCAACGCGACGCTGCAGCAGATCGCGGAGCTCACCGCCTCCGGTTGCGACATCGTCCGCGTGGCGGTCCCGAGCCAGGACGACGCGGACGCCCTGCCGATCATCGCGAAGAAGTCGCAGATCCCGGTGATCGCCGACATCCACTTCCAACCGAAGTACGTCTTCCAGGCGATCGACGCCGGGTGCGCCGCCGTCCGCGTGAACCCGGGCAACATCCGCAAGTTCGACGACCAGGTCGGTGCGATCGCCAAGGCCGCGAAGGACGCCGGCGTGAGCCTGCGCATCGGCGTCAACGCCGGGTCGCTCGAGCCGAGCCTGCTGCAGAAGTACGGCAAGGCCACGCCCGAGGCCCTCGTCGAGTCCGCGGTGTGGGAGGCGTCGCTGTTCGAGGAGCACGACTTCCACGACTTCAAGATCTCGGTCAAGCACAACGACCCGATCGTCATGGTCAAGGCGTACCGCCAGCTCGCCGCCGCGGGGGACTGGCCCCTGCACCTCGGCGTCACCGAGGCCGGCCCGGAGTTCCAGGGCACCATCAAGAGCGCGACCGCGTTCGGCATCCTGCTCGCCGAGGGCATCGGCGACACCATCCGCGTCTCGCTCTCGGCCCCGCCCGCGCAGGAGGTGAAGGTCGGCCTGCAGATCCTGCAGTCGCTCAACCTGCGGGAGCGCAAGCTCGAGATCGTCTCGTGCCCGAGCTGCGGCCGCGCCCAGGTCGACGTCTACCAGCTGGCCAACGACGTCACGAAGGGGCTCGAGGGCATGACCGTGCCCCTGCGCGTCGCCGTGATGGGCTGCGTCGTGAACGGCCCGGGCGAGGCGCGTGAGGCAGACCTCGGCGTCGCCTCCGGCAACGGCAAGGGCCAGATCTTCGTGAAGGGGCAGGTCATCAAGACCGTGCCGGAGCGCGAGATCGTGCAGACCCTGATCGAGGAGGCGAACCGCATCGCCGACGAGATGGGCCCCGACGCCGCCACCGGGACCCCGCAGGTCGTCACCACGACCTGAGCCGTCGCGCCCGACGCGGCCACGCGGCGGACGGGAGGCGCGGTGCCAGCTGGCGCCGCGCCTCCCGTCCGCCGTCAGGTGCCGTGCCGCGCGTGTCGAGCGACACCGTCCGCTCGGCGCGTCCCGAACGCGCCGCTAGGCTTGCGTCCGTGGTCACACGGCTCTCCCATCTGTTCCTCCGCACGCTCCGCGACGACCCCTCCGACGCCGAGGTGACGAGTCACAAGCTGCTCGTCCGCGCCGGGTACGTCCGTCGCCAGTCCCCGGGCATCTTCGCGTGGCTGCCGCTCGGCCTGCGGGTGCGCCACAAGATCGAGGACATCATCCGCGAGGAGATGGTGGCCGCCGGCGCGCAGGAGGTCCTGCTCCCCGCGCTCCTGCCCCGCGAGCCCTACGAGGCGACCAACCGCTGGACCGAGTACGGCGACGGCATGTTCCGGCTGCAGGACCGCAAGGGCTCCGACTACCTGCTCGCGCCCACGCACGAGGAGATGTTCGCGCTCCTCGTGAAGGACCTGTTCGGCTCGTACAAGGACCTCCCCGTCACGCTGTTCCAGATCCAGGACAAGTACCGCGACGAGGCGCGCCCCCGTGCGGGTCTGCTGCGCGGCCGCGAGTTCACGATGAAGGACGCGTACTCGTTCGACCTCACCGACGAGGGGCTCGAGCGCAGCTACCAGGTGATGCGCGACGCGTACGAGAAGATCTTCGCCCGCCTGGGCCTGGAGTACGTCATCGTCAAGGCCGATGCCGGTGCGATGGGCGGCTCGAAGTCCGAGGAGTTCCTGCACCCGATCGGGGTCGGCGAGGACACCTTCGTCCGCAGCGCGGGCGGCTACGCGGCCAACGTCGAGGCGTACGTCACGCCGGTGCCCGACGCCCTGCCGATCGAGGGCAAGCCCGAGCCCGTCGTGCTGCCGGCGGCCGACACCCCGACGATCGACACGCTCGTCGCGCACGCCAACGAGGTCGCCCCGCGTGACGGTGAGCCGTGGACGGCGGCGGACACACTGAAGAACGTCGTGCTGGCACTGACGCACCTCGACGGCACCCGCGAGGTGGTCGTGGTCGGTCTGCCCGGCGACCGCGAGGTCGACCTGAAGCGCGCCGAGGTCGCCTTCGCTCCCGCCGAGGTCGAGGCCGCCGGGGACGACGACTTCCGGAAGCACCCGGGGGTCTTCGTGAAGGGCTACATCGGCCCGCAGGTGCTCGGTGCCGAGAGCCCGTCGGGCATCCGCTACTTCGTCGACCCTCGCGTCGTCGACGGGACGAGCTGGATCACCGGTGCGAACGAGCGGGGCGTGCACGTCTCCGGGCTCGTGATGGGCCGCGACTTCAGCGCCGACGGCGTCGCCGAGGTGTCCGACGTCCGTGCGGGCGACCCTGCTCCGGACGGTTCCGGCCCGCTCGAGACCGCGCGCGGCATGGAGATCGGTCACGTCTTCCAGCTCGGCCGCAAGTACGCCGAGGCGCTCGACCTCAAGGTGCAGGACGAGAACGGCAAGCTCGCCACGGTCACGATGGGGTCGTACGGCATCGGCGTGACGCGCATCATGGCGATCCTCGCCGAGGCACACAACGACGAGAAGGGCCTGGCCTGGCCGAAGGAGGTCGCCCCGTTCGACGTCCACGTCGTCGCCACGGGCAAGGACCAGGTCGCGTACGACCTCGCCTCGTCGCTCATCGACACCCTCGAGGGCGAGCGCTACGACGTCGTCTACGACGACCGTCCGAAGGTGTCGCCGGGCGTGAAGCTGCGCGACGCCGAGCTGCTCGGTGTCCCCGTCGTCGTGGTCGCCGGGCGGAACGCCGCCGACGGCGTCGTCGAGCTGTGGGACCGCCGTTCGGGGGAGCGCCGCGACGTCGCCGTCGCCGAGCTGCTCGAGGCGGTCCGCGCGATCTAGTGGGTCTCGTCCCGGAGCACGCACGTGACGGACGGGAGGCGCGGTGTCGGCTGGCACCGCGCCTCCCGTCCGTCGCTCGTTCTGGGGTACGCTGGTCGCCGACTTCCGCGCAGATCCATCCTGCGGGAGCGACTCAGCTGAATACGGAGGCACCTCGGTGAAGATCGACCTCGCAGTCCTGCGACTCATGGAGCGCGAGCGGGAGATCCCGTTCGACGAACTCGTCCGCATCATCGAACAGGCCATCCTGACGGCGTACCAGAAGCACCGCGCGGAGAACGGCGAGCCCGTCGACCCGCAGGCGCGCGTCGAGCTCGACCGCAAGTCGGGCGAGGTGTCGGTGTACGCCCCGGAGCGCGACGACGAGGGCACCGTCGTCGGCGAGGCCGTGGACCAGCCGAGCGACTTCGGCCGCATCGCCGCCTTCGCCGCGAAGCAGGTCATCAACCAGCGCCTGCGCGACATCGGCGACGACAAGATCCTCGGTCAGTTCCGGGGCAAGGAGGGCGACATCGTCGCGGGCGTGATCCAGCAGGGTCCGAACCCGAAGATGGTGCACGTCGACCTCGGCACCGTCGAGGCGATCCTGCCGCCCGAGGAACAGGTGCCGGGCGAGGAGTACAAGCACGGCAACCGCATCCGCGTGTACGTCACGAGTGTCGGCCGTGGTGCCAAGGGTCCGCAGATCACCGTCTCCCGCACCCACCCGGGCCTGGTCCGGAAGCTCTTCGCGCTCGAGGTGCCGGAGATCGCATCCGGCGTGGTCGAGATCACGTCGATCGCGCGCGAGGCGGGGCACCGCACGAAGCTCGCGGTCAAGGCGAACGAGCCGGGCGTCAACGCCAAGGGCGCCTGCATCGGTGAGCTCGGGGCCCGCGTCCGTGCCGTGACGACGGAGCTCGGCGCCGAGAAGATCGACATCGTCGACTACTCGTCCGACCTGGCGTCCTTCGTCGCGAGTGCGCTGTCGCCGGCGAAGGTGACGAGCGCGTTCGTGCTCGACGCCTCGACGAAGGCCGTCCGTGCCCTGGTGCCGGACTACCAGCTGTCGCTCGCCATCGGCAAGGAGGGGCAGAACGCGCGTCTGGCCGCGAAGCTGACGGGCGCACGCATCGACATCCAGCCCGATTCCATCCTGGACGGCGAGGACTGACGACCGTGACCGGGGTCACGCCGGAAGCGGGTCGTTCCGCTCTCGGCGTGGCCGGTCCGGGCGTGCCGGATCGCGGTCGTCGGAGGCAAGGAGTAAGGTGGAACCCGTCAGAACATGCATCGGCAGTCGTCGTCGTGCTCCCCGGTCCTCTCTCCTCCGTGTCGTCGCCCTGAGCGACGGCCGCGTCGTGGCGGACCCGAAGGCAGTCATGCCGGGGCGGGGAGCCTGGCTCACCCCGACCGTCGAAGCACATGATCAGGCCGTCAAGCGCAGGGCGTACCGCCGTGCACTCCGGCTCGATCGTGAACCCGACACGTCAGCGGTACGTGACTACCTCGAGGCGCTCAGCGCTGCAGAGCAGGCGCGTCACCGGGACACGACAGAACAGGCTGAACGGCTTATGGACAACTGATGAGCGGCTCGAAATGAGACCCGTCATCCAGTGAGTCCTGCCCCCTTCGCGGGGTGGGACCCGTGAAGGAGAACTGTGGCAAAACCACGCGTACACGAGATCGCATCCGAACTCGGTGTCGACAGCAAGACCGCAATGGAGAAGCTCAAGGAACTCGGCGAGTTCGTCAAGGGCCCGAGCTCCAGTGTGGAGCCCCCCGTCGCGCGCAAGCTCCGTGCTGCGCTGCAGGCGGACGGCGCCTCGACGGCGTCGAAGCCCGCGGCCTCGGCGACCCCGAGCGCTCCCGCGAAGACCGCGGCACCGCGTTCCGGCGCCCCGAAGCCCGGCGGTCCCCGTCCGGGACCGGCACGTCCGGCCCCCGCACCGAAGCCCGAGCCCGAGGTGCAGGCACCTGCTGCCGACACCCCGACGCCCGCTGCGCCGAAGTCCGTCGCGCAGCGCCAGGCCGAGGCCGAGGCCGCGCAGAAGGCCGCCGCCGCCGAGAAGAAGGCCGCCGGCGGCTCGTCCGAGCCGAAGGGTGACGCCGTCAAGCCCGGCGGTGCCCCGAAGCCGGGTGCTGCAGCAGGTCCGAAGCCGGGCGGCCCGAAGCCGGGTGCCCGCCCGGGGAACAACCCCTACGCGTCGAGCCAGGGCATGGGCTCGCGCCCGCCGCGTCCGGGCAACAACCCCTACGCGTCGAACCAGGGCATGGGACAGCGTCCCGCCGGCGGCGCCGGTGGCGGCAACGGCATCCCGCGTCCTGCGCCGCCGCGTCCGGGGACCCCGCGTCCCGGCGCCCCGCGTCCGGGTGGCCCCGGCCAGGCGAACCGCCCGAACGGCTTCGGGCAGCGCCCGGGTCAGGGTGGCCGTGGCGGCCCCGGTGGTCGTCCGGGTGCCGGTGCAGGTGCCGGCGGCGGCTTCCCCCGTCCGGCCTTCAGCGGCCCGCGTCCCGCCGGTGGCGGCGGTCGTGGTCGTGGTCCCGGCGGTGGTACCGCTGGTGCCTTCGGTCGCGGTGGCGGCAAGAGCCGTGCCCGCAAGTCGAAGCGGACGAAGCGCGCCGAGTACGAGATGCGGCAGGCGCCGTCGCTCGGCGGCGTGCAGGTCCCGCGCGGCGACGGCAACACGGTCGTCCGTCTGCGTCGTGGCGCGAGCATCTCGGACTTCGCGGACAAGATCGACGCGAGCCCCGGCAACCTCGTGACGGTGCTGTTCCACCTCGGTGAGATGGCGACCGCGACCGAGTCGCTGGACGAGGCCACGTTCGAGGTCCTCGGTGAGGAGCTGGGCTACAAGATCCAGATCGTCTCGCCGGAGGACGAGGACCGCGAGCTCCTCGAGGGCTTCGACATCGACATCGACGCCGAGTACGCCGACGAGGACGACTCCGTCCTGCAGCAGCGTCCCCCGGTCGTCACCGTCATGGGTCACGTCGACCACGGTAAGACCCGCCTCCTCGACGCCATCCGCAACTCGAAGGTGGTCGAGGGCGAGGCCGGCGGCATCACCCAGCACATCGGTGCGTACCAGATCGTCACCGAGCACGAGGGCACCGAGCGTCCGATCACCTTCATCGACACCCCGGGTCACGAGGCCTTCACGGCCATGCGTGCCCGTGGTGCCCAGGTGACGGACATCGCGATCCTCGTGGTCGCGGCGGACGACGGCATCATGCCCCAGACGATCGAGGCGCTGAACCACGCACAGTCGGCCGGTGTGCCGATCGTGGTCGCGGTGAACAAGATCGACAAGGAGGGCGCGAACCCGGCGAAGGTCCGGCAGCAGCTCACCGAGTACAACCTGGTGGCCGAGGAGTACGGCGGCGACGTCATGTTCGTCGACGTGTCGGCGCGCAACAACGTCGGCATCCAGGAGCTGCTCGACGCGGTGCTGCTCACGGCGGACGCCGGTCTCGACCTGCGTGCGAACCCCGACAAGGACGCCCGCGGTGTCGCGATCGAGGCCCGACTCGACAAGGGTCGCGGTTCGGTCGCCACGGTGCTCATCCAGTCCGGCACGCTCCACGTCGGTGACGCCATCGTGGCGGGTACGGCGTACGGCCGTGTCCGTGCGATGACGGACGAGAACGGTGTGGCGGTCAAGGCCGCGACGCCGAGCCGTCCGGTCCAGGTGCAGGGTCTGTCGTCGGTGCCGCGCGCCGGTGACACGTTCCTCGTCACCGAAGAGGACCGCACGGCCCGCCAGATCGCCGAGAAGCGTGAGGCCGCCGAGCGCAACGCCCAGCTGGCCAAGGCCCGCAAGCGCATCTCGCTCGAGGACTTCACCCGCGCACTCGAAGAGGGCAAGGTCGACTCGCTCAACCTCATCATCAAGGGTGACGTCTCCGGTGCCGTGGAGGCACTCGAGCAGTCGCTCCTGGACATCGAGGTCGACGACAGCGTCCAGCTCCGGATCCTGCACCGCGGTGTCGGTGCGATCACGGAGTCGGACATCGACCTGGCCACGATCGACAACGCGATCGTCGTCGGCTTCAACGTCCGTCCGGACGTCAAGGCCCGCGAGCGTGCGGCCCGTGAAGGCATCGACGTGCGCTTCTACTCGGTCATCTACAACGCACTCGAGGACATCGAGCAGTCCCTCAAGGGCATGCTCAAGCCCGAGTACGAAGAGGTCCAGTCGGGTGTCGCCGAGATCCGCGAGGTGTTCCGCTCCTCGAAGTTCGGCAACATCGCGGGTGTCATCGTCCGCTCCGGCACGATCACGCGCAACGCCAAGGCGCGCGTCATCCGTGAAGGTGTGGTGCTCGCCGACGGCCTGGCCATCGAGTCGCTGCGTCGCTTCAAGGACGACGTCACCGAGGTCCGCACGGACTTCGAGGCCGGTATCGGTCTGGGCAAGTACAACGACATCCAGATCGGCGACGAGATCGAGACCACCGAGCTCGTCGAGAAGCCGCGCGACTGACGCCTGGCTATCCTGGACCCCGCTCCTCCCTCGGGAGGGGCGGGGTCCGTCCCGTTCCACCAGAAGATTCCCTGCCCCCAGGAGGCACCCATGGCCGATCCGCAGCGCGCACGCAAGATGGCGGACCGCATCAAGGAAGTCGTCGCACGGCGGCTGGACAAGGGGCTGCGCGACCCGCGCCTCGGTTTCGTCACCATCACCGACGTCCGTGTGACCGGCGACCTGCAGCACGCGTCGGTCTTCTACACCGTGTACGGGTCGGAGCAGGAGCGCGCCGACTCGGCGGCGGCCCTCAAGGCGGCCACCGGCATGCTCCGCAGCGAGGTCGGCAAGAACATCACCGCGCGGCTCACCCCGTCGCTCGAGTTCATCGCGGACGCGCTGCCGGAGACCTCGGCGCACATGGAGGACCTGCTCGTCCAGGCTCAGCAGCGTGACGCGCAGGTGCGTGCCGCGTCGGCCGGCGCACAGTACGCCGGCGATGCCGACCCGTACAAGCACGACGACGACGACGAGGACGAGGAGCGCGACGAGCGCGCCTGACCCTGATCGTCATCCCCGCGGCCGCCGGACACCACGTGGCCGGCGGCCGCGGCCCGTCCGGCTGCCGTCGCCCGTCCGGCGGTCAGGCATCCGGGAGTCGGTAGCCCGTCGCGTCGTCGCCGACGACGAGCCCGTCGCGGAGCAGCGACGCGAGGGCACGGGCACGCTGCTCGGCGTCCGGCCAGACCAGGTCGACCTCGTCGCGCGTGACGGGGACGTCGCTGGCACGGAGCTCCGCCATCACGAGCCCACGCACCTGTCGGTCGCTCCCCGCGAAGCGCGACTGCTTCGGAGCACGCGGTCCGTCGTGCTCCGGGTAGCCGGCGGCACGCCACGCGCACCGGTCGGCGATCGGGCACGCGTCGCACGCGGGGGAGCGGGCGACGCACACGAGCGCGCCGAGCTCCATGACCGCGGCGTTCGTCGCGGCCGCGTCGTCGCGGTCCTCGGGGAGGACCGACTCCATGAGCGGCAGGTCCTGCTTCGCCTTCGCCGGGCCGGGCTCGCCGTGCCCGAGGACGGCCCGCGCCAGCACCCGACGCACGTTGACGTCGACGACCGGGTGCCGGTCACCGTACGCGAACACCGCGACGGCCCTGGCGGTGTAGTCGCCGATCCCGGGCAGCGCCAGGAGCGCCTCCACGTCGCGCGGGACGACGTTGCCGTGCCGCTCGGCGATGGCGGTCGCCGCGGCGTGCAGCGCGAGCGCCCGTCTCGGGTAGCCGAGCCGGTCCCAGGCCCGGACCGCCTCGCCGGCAGGCGACGCCGCGAGGTCCGCGGGTGTCGGCCACCGGGTGAGCCACGCCTCCAGGCGGGGGACGACGCGCGCCACCTGCGTCTGCTGGAGCATGATCTCGCTCACGAGCGTGCCCCAGGCGGGGAACCCCGGCCGGCGCCACGGCAGGTCGCGCGCCTCGGTGCGGAACCAGGCGACGAGCGGGGTCGCGATGTCCCCCCGGTCGGGCCCCGGTCCCTCCACAGCGACTGCGACCGACGGATCGTCCACGACCTGCCGGGAGGCTCGACGCGCGTTCACCACGACAGCCTACGGTGGGTCCATGGCACGCTGGGCACCGCAGGAGACCGACACGATGGCCGCGATCGCGGGGGAGGTGATCGCGCAGGTCGGGACGAACCGCACCGTCGTGGGCATCGACGGGCAGGACGGCGCGGACCTCGAACGCGTCGCCGCAGGGCTCGTCACGGGCTTCCAGCAGCACGGCGTGTCGGCGATGGCGGCAGCGGCGCCGTCGTCGGACGTCGACGTCCTGCGCGCCGACATCGTCACGCCCTTCCGCACCACCGGAGCCGGCGAGGGAGTCCTCGTCGTGCACGGTCACGGACTGCTCGCACCCGGCGCACGCGGGCTCTGGCGCTGGTCGCTCTGGGTCGAGCAGGAGCAGGGGCGGCTCGAGCGCCGGGCCGACGTCAAGATCGCGGCGTCCGCCATCCTCGACGTCACCGATCCGGAGCACCCGCGCCGGGAGTGGAACGACGCCTGCTGACCCGCTGTCCGCCGGCGGCGCTGGTAACCTCGTCCGGTGCTCGCAACCGCGCCTGACGGCATCCTCCTCGTCGACAAGCCGCAGGGCATCTCGAGCCATCGTGTGGTCTCGATCGCCCGTCGTCGGCTCGGGCTCAAGAAGATCGGCCACGCGGGCACGCTCGACCCGATGGCGACCGGCCTCCTGCTCCTCGGGGCGGGACCCTCGACGCGGCTGCTGACGCACCTGGTCGGACTCGGCAAGACCTACATGGCGACGATCCGGCTCGGGGTCGGGACCGACTCGGACGACGCCGACGGCGCGCCTACGTCAGCGCGCGGCGTCGCGGGTGCCGACGTGTCGGACGACGCCGTGGAACGCGCCGTCGCAGCGCAGCGCGGGGTCATCGACCAGGTCCCGTCGACCGTCAGCGCCATCAAGGTCGACGGTCGACGCGCCTACGACCTCGCCCGCAGGGGTGAGGAGGTCGTGTTGCGCTCGCGCACCGTGACCGTCTCCCGGTTCGACGTCACCGGGCGGAACGGCCGGACCGTGTCGGTGGACGGGCAGGAGATCGCCGTGGTCGATCTCGACGTCGTCGTGGACTGCTCGTCCGGCACCTACGTCCGCGCGCTCGCCCGTGACGTCGGCGCCGCGCTCGGAACGGGCGCGCACCTCACCGCGCTCCGCCGGACCGCCGTCGGTCCGTTCGACGTCGCGGCGGCGATCGACCTCGAGGACGACGGCGTCGACGTCGGTGCCGCGCTCGTCCGTCCCGCGGACGTCGCGCGGCGCCTGTTCGACGTCGTGACGCTCGAGCCCGGTGCCGCGAAGGACCTGACCGACGGCAAGCGCGTCGCTGTCGAGCACCCCGACTCGGACGGGCCGGTCGCCGCGATCGCCGCCGAGGACGACCGGCTCGTGGGGCTGGTGTCGGTCCGGCGCGGGCGGCTCCGGGTGATCACGAACTTCCCGGCGCCGACGTCCGCGGGCACGACGAGGTCCGGAGCGGGCGCGTGATCGAGTGGTTCATGTGGGTGCAGCTCGCGGTGGCCGTGGTCGCGGGGCTGTTCGCCGTCGTGGTCGGCTTCCTCGGGTGGAGACCGAACGACTACACCGTCGGGTCGCTCGCGCTCATCGAGCTGCTGCTCCTGGCGCAGGGCGTCATCTCACTCGTGCTGCCCGCGGTCGGCAGTCCGCCGCAGGGGAACGCGCTCGAGTTCGGCGTGTACGCGGTGTCCGTGCTGCTCGTGCCGCCGGCGGCGATCCTCTGGGCGCTCATCGACCGGACGAAGTGGAGCACGATCGTCCTCGGCGCCGGCGCCTTCACGGTCGCCGTGATGGTGTACCGGATGTACCAGATCTGGTTCGCACTGAACTGAACCGCCGCGACCGCCGCGACCGCCGCGACCGTGGTGGGCGCCGTGCGTCGCCCGGGCCGTCGGCCGTCGGTAGACTCGGTGCAATGGCGACCAGATCCTCCCTCGCGACCGGCGTCGGCCGAGTCCTCATCGCCGTGTACGGCATCCTCGCCCTCGCGGCGACCGGGCGCAGCGTCGTCCAGATCATCGAGAAGTTCTCCTTCGCGCCGTTCGCCTACACGCTCAGCGCCGTCGCGGCCGTCGTCTACATCGTCGCGATGATCGCCCTCATCGCGCCCGGCCGTGCGTGGTACCGGGTCGCCTGCGTCACGATCGGCTTCGAGATGGCGGGCGTGCTCGTCGTCGGCACCCTGTCGCTGGTCGACAGCCAGCTGTTCCCCGACGACACCGTGTGGTCCTACTACGGTCTCGGGTACCTCTTCGCGCCCCTCGTGCTGCCGATCGCCGGTCTGTGGTGGCTCCGCAAGCACCACCGCACCGCCGTCGTCGCGCCAGCGCGCGCGTCCGCTCCGGTCGGCGAGTAGGGGGCCGGCCGTGCAGTACTACGACGACGTCGAGGACGTGGCGCAGGGCTTCGGCCCGAGCGCGGTCACGATCGGCAAGTTCGACGGCGTGCACGTCGGGCACCGTGCGGTCATCGCACACCTCGAACGTGCAGCGCGTGAACGGGGCCTCGTGTCGACGGTCGTGACGTTCGACCGGCACCCGCTCAGCGTGATCGACCCGGACCGCGTGCCGCCGGCGCTCACCAGCACGGCGCAGCGACGGGAACTGCTCGAGGAGATCGGCGTCGACGCGATGCTGCTCCTGCGGTTCGACCAGGACCTGCAGTCGCAGGCGCCCGAGGCGTTCGTCTCCGAGGTGCTCGTGGGCACGCTGCACGCCGAGCTCGTGTTCGTCGGCAGCGACTTCCGCTTCGGTGCCCGGGGCGCCGGCGACGTGGCGCTCCTGCGACGGCTCGGGGAGCAGTACGGCTTCCGGGTCGAGCTCATCGACGACGTCGACCTCCGCGACGACGTCCGTCCGTCCGACGAGCGGCGGGTGTCCTCGACCTGGATCCGGGAGCTGCTCGGGGCCGGACGGGTCGCCGAGGCCGCGCGCCTGCTCGGTCGCGAGCACGCGGTGCGCAGCACCGTGGTGCACGGCAACCAGCGCGGGCGCGCGATGGGCTACCCGACGGCGAACCTCGACCCGGCGTGCGAGGGTTTCGTCCCCGCCGACGGCGTCTACGCGGCACGGGTCCTGCACGAGGGCACCGTCTACCCGGCCGCCGTGTCGGTGGGCAACAACCCGACGTTCGAGGGCGTGCCCGCGAAGCAGATCGAGGCACACCTGCTCGACGTCGACATCGACCTGTACGGCGACACCATCTCGGTGCTCTTCGTCTCCTACGTCCGGGGGATGGTCGCGTTCTCGTCGATGGACGAGCTCGCGGCCCAGATGCGGCAGGACGACCTCGACATCAGACTGTTGCTCGGCCTGCCCGCACCGGTCCAGTAGCGCAGCGGCGGTCGGTCGGTGCACGACTCGCGACCGGCCGCCCGCGCGACGCCCGCCCGACACGACGAGAGCCCCCACGACCATCGGTCGCGGGGGCTCTCGTCGTGTCGGTGGGGTGGCGTCAGCCGCCGAGTGCGTCCAGCCAGATCTTCCGGGCGTCCAGGGCTTCCTGCGCCTCCTTGATCTTGCGGGCGTCGCCGGACGCCTGGGCGGCCTCGAGCTCCGACTGCAACTTGCCGATGGCGTCCTCGAGCTGGCTCGCGAGGCCGGTCTGCCGGGCCTTGCGCTCCGGGTCCGAGGCCTTCCAGTGCTCGTCCTCGAGACCGCGCACGTGGTCCTCGACCGCACGGAGCCGGTCCTCGATGCGGCGGACGTCGCCGCGGGGGACCTTGCCGATCTCGTCCCAGCGGCGCTGGATGTCCGTCAGGGTCCGGCGGGCGGCGACCCGGTCCCGCTGCTGCAGGAGCGGCTCGGCCTCGGCCAGCAACGCCTGCTTCGCGACGAGGTTCGCGGAGAACTCTTCGTTCTCGGCTGCGGCCTCGGCGTGGCGGTGCTCGAACAGGACGTCGCCGGCTGCCTTGAACCGTGCCCAGAGCGCGTCGTCGTGGCGCTTGCCTGCCCGCCCGGCGCGCTTCCAGTCGTCGAGCAGCTCCCGGTAGGCGGGGATGCCGTCGGAGCCGCGCGACGCCAGGGCCTCGGCCTGCTGCACGAGCTCCTGCTTGCGGTTGCGGGCGTCGCGGTGCTGTGCGTCGAGCTCCGAGTAGAAGGCACGACGGTGCTGGTCGACGGTCGAGCGCGCGGCCCGGAACCGCTTCCACAGCTCGTTGGCCTCGTTCTTGGGCAGACGCGGACCGTCGTGCTGGTGCTGCTGCCACCGGGCGAAGACGTCGTCCAGCTGCGCGGTGATCTGCTTCCACTGCGCACGAGCGGGATCGACCGCAGCGAGGGACTCGGCTTCCTCGACCAGCGACGTGCGGTGGGCGAGCGCCTCGGTGAGGGCCTGCTGCGCCTGCGCCTGCTGCTCCTTGGTGAGCGAGCCGACCTGCTCGGAGAGTGCCGCGACGCGGTTCTCGAGCGACTTGAGGTCACCGACCACGCGGGCCTCGGCGACCTGCGAGCGCAGGTGCTCGACGGTCCGGGCGACGTCGTTCGCCGAGGCGCCGCGCTGTGCGCGCTGCTCGGCGATCTTCACCTGCCCCTCGAGGTCGGCGTACTTGCGCGCGAAGTACGCGAGGGCCTCGTCCGGGGTGGCGTCCGGGTACTCACCGACCGCCTTCTCGGTGTCCTCGTACCGGACGTACACCGTCCCGTTCTCGTCGACCCGGCCCCAGGTCGTTGCTTCGTCAGGTCCCACAGGTCTCGCCTCGATCGTGGTCGTGCATCGCCGACGTCCCCGTCGGCACGGTCAGGTCGTCAGCCTATTGCACGGAAGGGCCCGCGCGACCAGCGTGACGTGCGGCCTGTGGACGAGCGTCCGGCGACGGGTCGCTCAGTCGTCCTCGCGGATGGTCGCGCCGGTGATCGTCGTCGCCACCTCCGGCTCCCCGGTGCCGTCCGCCCCGGGCGAGGTGATCCCCTTCGAGGTGATCTCCGACTCGAGGTCGTCGAGCCCGCTCGTGACCCTGCCGACGACCGTGTAGCCACCGGTCGAGCCGTCGAGGGTGGTGTCGCCGTAGACGATGAAGAACTGCGTGCTCTGCGAGTACGGTGACGCGCCGCGCGCGATCGCCAGCGTGCCCGCCGCGTACTCCCCGTCGCTCGGCACGTTCTCGAGCGGGCCGTACTCGAAGCCGGCGTCGCCGGTCCCGTCGCCGTTCGCCGACCCGCACTGCAGGAACCGGAAGCCCTTGCCGTCGGCGAGCCGGTGGCACGTCGTGCCCTCGTAGAACTGCTTGCGGATGAGGTCGATCTCGACGCTCGCGGCCTGGGGTGCCCGCGCACCGTCCAGCTCGATGCCGAGCTCCACGCTCTCGTTGAGCGTCAGCGTCCCGGTCCAGGTCTTCCCGTCCGCGATGTCCTTGCTGGGCACCTCGCCGGTGTTCCCGGCGGTCGCGCTGGCGCTCGGGGTCGGGCTCGCCGAGGAGGTCGCGCTCGCGCCCGCGCGGTCGGCGCCGCGGGAACCGGCGAAGGCCAGCTGCGACCCGGTGGCGAGTGCCGCGACGAGCACGAGCACGCCGACCCCGACCACGTCGTCCCGCACCCGGCGGCGTCGCTGCCGGGCGTGCAGGCCCTGACGGGCCTGGTACAGACGGAGCCGCTCGCGCGCCTCGCGGTTGTCACGCGCCTGGTTCTTCGGTGCCACGGTGCTGATCGGACCTCTCGTCGACTGTGCCGACGAGCGTAGCGGACCGGGGGCGCCGCCCGGCCGGGAGGCACACAGCGCGTCGGTGGCTCGGCCTACGATTGACGCATGGCAGCGGATCGATCGGGCATGCGCGCGCCCACCACCGGCGGTCGCGCCGGGTTGGCGCAGGGCTCGGTCCCGCTCGCCGTGCGGATGCGTCCGACGAGCCTGGACGAGGTCGCCGGTCAGCAGCACCTGCTCGGGCGGGGGAGCCCGCTCGTGCAGCTCGCCACCGGCACGCGCGAGAACCCCGGCGGCGTCTCGGTGATCCTCTGGGGGCCGCCCGGCACTGGCAAGACGACCCTGGCGCAGGCGATCGCCCGCCAGTCCGGCCGTGAGTTCGTCGAGCTCTCGGCCGTCACCGCCGGCGTGAAGGACGTGCGCGAGGTCATGGAGAAGGCCCTCACGCACCGTGACCTCTACGGGTCGACCACCGTGCTGTTCCTGGACGAGATCCACCGCTTCAGCAAGGCACAGCAGGACGCCCTGCTCCCCGGCGTCGAGAACGGCTGGGTGATCCTCATCGCGGCGACGACCGAGAACCCGTCCTTCTCGGTGATCTCGCCGCTCCTCTCGCGCTCGCTGCTGCTGACCCTCAAGCCGCTCACCGACGATGACCTCGGAATGCTCGTCGACCGCGCGGTCGAGGACCCCCGCGGGCTCGGCGGTTCCGTCGTGCTCGGTGACGACGCCCGGTCGGCCATCGTCCGGCTGTCCTCCGGCGACGCGCGACGGGCGCTCACGGCGCTCGAGGCGGCGGCGTCCTCGGCCGTCGCGGCGCAGACCGACGACGACGAGGACGAGGACGTCTCGCTCGACGGCGTCGAGACGGTGCCGCTCGTCGACGCGGACACGGTCGCGGCAGCGGTCGACCGTGCCCTGCTCCGGTACGACCGTCAGGGCGACGAGCACTACGACGTGATCAGCGCCTTCATCAAGTCCGTCCGGGGGAGCGACGTCGATGCGGCGCTGCACTACCTCGCCCGCATGATCGAGGCCGGGGAGGACCCGCGGTTCATCGCCAGGCGCATCATCATCTCGGCGTCGGAGGACATCGGGATGGCCGATCCGCAGGCGCTGCCGATCGCGGTCGCCGCCGCACAGGCGGTGCAGCTCATCGGCATGCCGGAGGGGCGGATCCCGCTGGCCGAGGCGGTCGTGTACCTGGCCACCGCCCCGAAGTCGAACGCTGCGTACAACGGCGTGAACGCGGCCATCGCCGACGTCAAGGCCGGTCGCATGGGTGTCGTGCCGGTGCACCTCCGCGACGCGCACTACCCCGGGGCGAAGCGCCTCGGGCACGGCAAGGGCTACGTGTACTCGCACGACGCCGAGCACGGTGTCGCCCGACAGCAGTACCTGCCCGACGCGCTCGAGGGCACCGAGTACTACGCGCCCACCGCCAACGGGTACGAGCGCGAGGTCGGCCCGCGGCTGGAACGACTCCGGAAGATCACCCGCGGCGAGTGAGCAGGGTGCTCCTGTCCACGGCGAGATGCTGCTATCGTTGACGGGCCTACGTCCTGGTCCTCGCGTGCGGCTGCGTCGAGGACAGAGTCCCACCGCGGTGGGACGGGGGCAGAGGTTCGGACTGTAGCCGTCCGATCCCACAGGCTCATCCCTCTGGATCCCGTCGTCGGGATCGATCCCCGTCGTGTGCCCAGCGTGCGCGGACGATCGAGTGTCCGGCGAGTCATTCAGTTCAGACAGAGAAAAGGACCCTG
This sequence comes from Curtobacterium sp. MCSS17_008, assembly GCF_003234185.1. Classification (GTDB taxonomy): domain Bacteria; phylum Actinomycetota; class Actinomycetes; order Actinomycetales; family Microbacteriaceae; genus Curtobacterium. Next base: position 450,915 of record NZ_QKSM01000001.1, on the reverse strand, counting down.
TGTCTACCAAGTCACGTACCCGCAGCAAGACCCGTCTCTCGCGTGCGCTCGGCATCCCGCTGACGCCGAAGGCGGCCCGTTACCTCGAGAAGCGGCCCTACGGCCCCGGTGAGCACGGCCGCACCCGCCGTCGCGCGGACAGCGACTACGCCGTCCGTCTCCGTGAGAAGCAGCGTCTGCGCGCCCAGTACGGCATCCGCGAGAAGCAGCTCCGCATCGTCTTCGAAGAGGCCCGCAAGACGAAGGGCCTGACCGGTGAGAACCTGGTCGAGCTCCTCGAGCAGCGCCTCGACGCCCTCGTGCTCCGTGCCGGCTTCGCCCGGACGACCGCGCAGGCCCGTCAGCTGATCGTGCACCGCCACATCCTCGTCGACGGCAAGCTCGTCGACCGTCCGTCCTTCCGCGTCAAGGAGGGCCAGCTCATCCACGTGAAGCAGCGCTCCGAGTCGCTCGAGCCGTTCCAGGTCGCCGCCGCCGGTGGGCACCAGGAAGTGCTCCCGAAGGTCCCGGGCTACCTCGAGGTCGAGATCGACAAGCTCCAGGCCCGCCTGGTCCGCCGCCCGAAGCGCGCCGAGGTCCCCGTGACCTGTGAAGTGCAGCTCGTCGTCGAGTACTACGCAGCCCGCTGATCCACCGATCGCACCCGAACGGCGGGTCGTCCTCCCAGGAGGGCGGCCCGCCGTTCGGCGTCCCGAGGGTGCGCCACTACACTCGTTCGGGCACGCACCGCTCGCGTGCGCGAGAGGGAGGGGCACCGTGAAGCAGCTGGTCTTCGTCGCCGTCGGCGTCGTCATCGGGTTCGCCGCTGCGCACCGGATCGCGAACACCCCGGGCGGCGCGCGCTTCTTCGCGGACGTGAACGCCCGGACGAAGGCGTTCACCGACGCCGTCGCCGACGGCTACCGCTCCCGCGAGGCCGAACTCCGCACCGACGTCTGAGCGCCACCGCCGACCGGCCCGTCACCGCGCCCCCGCTCCACGCACCTCCCGCCGACCTGAATCAGGAAGCACCATGCAGACCGCAGAGATCCGCCGCCGTTGGCTCCAGTTCTTCGGTGACCGCGGACACACCGTCGTCCCGTCCGCGTCGCTCGTCTCGGACGACCCGTCCCTGCTCTTCACGGTCGCCGGCATGGTCCCCTTCATCCCGTACCTGACCGGGCTGGTCCCCGCGCCGTACCCCCGTGCGACGAGCGTGCAGAAGTGCATCCGGACGAACGACATCGACGAGGTCGGCAAGACCCCCCGGCACGGCACGTTCTTCCAGATGAACGGCAACTTCTCGTTCGGGGACTACTTCAAGGAGCAGGCGATCCAGTACGCCTGGGAGTTCCTGACGACCCCCGAGTCGGACGGCGGTCTCGGGTTCTCGCCCGACGACCTGTGGGTCACCGTGTACGAGGAGGACGACGAGGCGATCGCCTTCTGGAAGGAGCACTCGTCGCTGCCCGACGAGCGGATCCAGCGCCTCGGCAAGGACACCAACTACTGGTCCACGGGGCAACCCGGCCCCGCCGGCCCCTGCTCCGAGATCTTCTTCGACCGCGGTCCGGCGTACGGCATCGACGGCGGTCCGGCGACCGACGACGACCGCTACGTCGAGATCTGGAACCTCGTCTTCATGCAGTACCAGATCGCCGACGTGCGATCGAAGTACGACTTCGAGATCACGGGCGAGCTGCCCGACAAGAACATCGACACCGGCATGGGGCTCGAACGCGTCGCCTTCATCAAGCAGGGCGTCGACAACATGTACGAGATCGACCAGGTGCGTCCGGTCCTCGACCGCGCCGCCGCGATCTCCGGCCGTGCGTACGGCTCCGTGCACGAGGACGACGTCCGGATGCGCGTCATCGCCGACCACGTCCGGTCCTCGCTCATGCTCGTCGCCGACGGGGTCACGCCGTCGAACGAGGGCCGCGGGTACATCCTCCGCCGTCTGCTGCGCCGCACGGTCCGCGCCATGCGACTCCTCGGTGTCGAGGGCGCGACCTTCCCGGAGCTCTTCCCGGCGTCGCGCGACGCGATGCAGGGTGCGTACCCCGAGGTCGCCGAGCAGTACGACCGGATCGCCCGGATCGTCTACGCGGAGGAGGAGACGTTCCTCCGTACCCTGGCGCAGGGCACGACCATCCTCGACGTGGCCGTCGAGCGCGCGAAGCAGGACGGCGCCCCGTCGATCGGTGGGGACACCGCGTTCCTGCTGCACGACACCTTCGGCTTCCCGATCGACCTCACCATGGAGATGGCCGAGGAGGCCGGCGTCCGGGTGGACCGCGGCGCCTTCGAGACCCTCATGTCCGAGCAGCGTGCCCGTGCCAAGGCGGACGCGAAGAGCAAGAAGACCGCCCTCGCCGACCTCAGCGTCTACAGCGCCTTCCGTGCCGCGGGTGAGACGGTCTTCCTCGGCTACGACGCGCTCGAGGCCGAGTCCGCGGTGCTCGGCATCATCGTCGACGGCGTGAGCGTCGACCGCGCGGTCGTCGGCGACATCGCCGAGGTGATCCTCGGCGAGACCTCGCTCTACGCGGAGTCCGGTGGTCAGGACGCCGACCAGGGCTCGATCGTCGGCAACGGCTTCGACCTCGAGGTCCTCGACGTGCAGCGTCCGGTCGCGGGGCTCTGGAGCCACAAGGTGCAGGTCCGTTCCGGCGAGGTCGGGGTCGGCGACGCCGCGACGACCGTGGTCGACGCCGAGTACCGCCGCGGTGCGACGCAGGCGCACTCCGCCACGCACCTCGTGAACGCGGCACTCCGCGACGTGCTCGGACCGGAGGCGCTGCAGGCCGGCTCGTACAACAAGTCCGGCTACATGCGGCTCGACTTCTCGTGGTCCCAGCCCGTGTCGGGCGAGACGCGTTCGGAGATCGAGGAGGTCGTCAACGCGGCGATCCGGTCCGACCTCGCGGTGCAGACCCGGGTGCTGCCGCTCGACGAGGCGAAGGCCCTCGGCGCGCAGGCGCTCTTCGGCGAGAAGTACGGCGCCGAGGTCCGCATGGTCGACATCGGCGGCCCGTGGTCGCGCGAGCTCTGCGGCGGCACGCACGTCGCATCCAGCGCGCAGGTCGGTCTCGTCAACCTCGTGGGGGAGTCCAGCGTCGGTTCGACCAACCGTCGCGTCGAGGCGCTCGTCGGGCTCGAGGGCTTCCGTGACCTCGCGGTCGAGCGGACGATCGTGTCGCAGCTCTCCAGCGCGCTGAAGGCACCCCGGGAGGACCTGCCGACCCGTGTCCAGGGCTTGATGGAGGACCTGCGGACCGCCCAGAAGCGGATCGCGGAGTTCGAGTCGGCGAACCTGCAGCAGCGTGTGCCCGCCATCGCACGGCAGGCCACGACCGTCGGGGCGACCACCGTGGTGGCCGAGACCGTCGACGGCCTGCAGTCCGGTGACGACCTGCGGTCCCTCGCGACCGGCGTCCGGGGCCAGCTCGGCGACGGTGCCGCGGTCGTCGTGCTGGGCGCGGTCGTCGGTGGCAAGCCGGTCGTCATCGTGGCCACGAACGACGCGGCGCGTGCTGCCGGGGTCCAGGCCGGCCCGCTCGCCAAGGAGGCCGCCGGCGTCCTGGGCGGCGGCGGTGGCGGGAAGCCGGACCTGGCGCAGGGCGGAGGGACCGACGCGGCCGCGCTCCCGGCGGCGCTGCGTGCCGTGACGGCACGTCTGGCGGGCTGAGCGTGGCGATCCGTCCGGGCCGCCGGCTCGGCGTCGACGTCGGCAAGGCGCGCATCGGCGTCGCCGTCTGCGATCGGGACGGCCTGCTGGCCACCCCGGTCGAGACGGTTCCGCGGAACGAGGCGACCGACGTGCGTCGCATCGTCGAGCTGGCCGAGGAGTACGACGTGCTCGAGGTCGTGGTGGGGCTCCCGCTGTCGATGTCCGGCGACGACACCCCGTCGACCGCGGATGCACGTGCGTTCGCCGAGCGCCTCGCGGAGCACCGGCCCGTGCGACTGGTCGACGAGCGACTCTCGACGGTGACGGCCCAGCGGGGCCTGCACCAGGCGGGCCGGAACACGAAGAAGTCCCGGGCCGTGATCGACCAAGCGGCCGCTGTTATCATTCTGCAACACGCGCTCGACCACGAGCGTGCGTCCAGCGCCGCTCCCGGCGCCACGCTCCCCTGACCGACCGGCCCCGGGGCGGGTCGGGAGACCGTCGTTCCCGGACCGACGGGGCCCAGGTGGAGCCCCCGACCCGAGAGACCGAGGATCCCTTGGCAGACGACCTGGACTGGGACGCGATCATCGCGCCCGGCGACGATGCCGGGCGGCGACGCCGGCCTTCCGACCCCGCCAGCGAGCCGGAGCGCCCGATGTCGCGCCGCGAGGCGCGTGCCGCCGAGGCCGCGGCCGCCGAGGCTGCCGCCGCCGGGGCCGTGCCTGACCGCTCCGCCAGTGAGCGCACCCGCCCCGACACGGCGGACACGACGGGCGACGGCGTCGCACGGTCGGTGGCGGACGATGCGGCGCCGGTGTCACCGGCGGACGCGCCGGTGGCCCGGTCGCACGACGAGCTGCACCCCGAGGTGCAGGCGCTCCTGACCGGCGAGGTCCCGGCGCCGGACGCGCGCGCGGTACGCGACGCCCGTGGTCGGACCGCTGGTGACGGGGAGGCCCGTGGCCACGAGGTCGGCGGCGCGGGAGGCGGCGGACGCGGGGGACCCGGCGGGGGCGGACGTCCCTCCCGGCCGCCGCGCGAACCGCGACCGCAGCGGCGTCGCGGCCCGCTCATCGCAGGCATCGTCATCGTCGCGATCGTCCTCGGCGCGGGCGTCGGCGCGTACGCGTTCGCGGCACCGAAGGTCCAGCAGCTCGTGGGCGCGTTCAGCGGGTCACGGGAGCCGGAGGACTACACGGGGTCCGGGACGGGCAAGGTCACCGTCACGATCAAGCAGGGCGACATCGGCGAGGACGTCGCGAGGACGCTGCAGCGGAGCGGTGTCGTCAAGAGCTCGAACGTCTTCTACGAGTTGCTGCTGAGCTCGCCGTCCGTCGACTTCCAGCCCGGGTCCTACGCGCTCAAGAAGGAGATGAGCTCGAAGGCCGCCCTCGCGGCCCTGCAGGACGAGGACAACCGCGTGCAGGCCTCGATCGTGATCCCGGAGGGCACCGCACTGGAGGACATCGAGGCCGGGATGGTCTCGAAGGCCGGGCTCAGCGAGGCCGAGGTGTCCGCGGCGGCGGAGGACGTCTCCGCGTACGGGCTCCCGGACGACGCGAAGACGCTCGAGGGGTGGCTGTTCCCGGCGACCTACCCGATCAACCCGGGGTGGACCGCGAAGCAGTACTTCCAGTCGATGGTGGACACCATGAAGGAACACCTGGCGGCCGCCGGTGTGGCCGAGGCGGACCAGGAGCGCGTGATCGTCCTCGCGTCGCTCGTGCAGAAGGAGGCAGGCCTCGCCGCGGACTACCCGAAGGTGGCGCGGGTGTTCCAGAACCGGCTCGACATCGACATGCCGCTGCAGTCCGACGCGACCGTCGCCTACGGCACCGGCAACACCCACCGGGTCACCACGACCGACGCCGAGCGAGGCGACGCGTCGAACGAGTACAACACCTACGTGCACAAGGGGCTGCCGCCGGCACCGATCTCGAACCCGGGCGACGTCGCGATCAAGGCCGTGACGGACATGGCGCAGGGGAAGTGGCTCTACTTCGTCACGATCGACCTCGAGACGGGGGAGACCGCGTTCTCCGACACGTACGCGCAGCACCAGGTCGAGGTCGCGAAGTTCCAGGCCTGGCTCCGTGCACACCCCGACTACCAGTAGCGGGGTGCCCGTGGACGGCGACGTCTCGCGACGACCCACTGTGGGAGGATTGGCACCATGCTTCGTTGGTTGACCGCTGGTGAGTCCCACGGACCCGAACTCATCGCGATGCTCGAGGGCCTGCCCGCGGGCGTCCCGGTGTCGTTCGAGTCCATCCGCACCGACCTCGCACGGCGCAAGCTCGGGTACGGGCGTGGCTCGCGCATGAAGTTCGAGCAGGACGAGCTCCACGTCTCCGGCGGGGTCCGCCACGGGTACTCCCTCGGCAGCCCGATCGCGATCCGCATCGGCAACACCGAGTGGCCGAAGTGGGTCGAGGTGATGAACCCCGAGCCGGTCGAGTCCACCGAGATGTCGCGCGGCCGCAGCGCGCCCCTGACCCGTCCGCGTCCGGGTCACGCGGACCTGGTCGGCATGCAGAAGTACGGTTTCGACGAGGCCCGCCCGATCCTCGAGCGCGCCTCCGCCCGCGAGACCGCGGCACGCGTGGCCCTCGGAGCGGTCGCGAAGTCGTTCCTCGCGGAGCTCGGCATCCGATCGGTCGCCCACACGCTCCAGGTCGGCACCGTCCGGGTGCCCGACGGCACGGCACTGCCCCTGCCCGACGACGTCGACCGGCTCGACGAGGACCAGCTCCGGTGCGCCGACCCCGAGACCTCGGCGCGCATGGTCACCGAGGTCGAGGCCGCCAAGAAGGACGGGGACACGCTCGGCGGAGTCGTCGAGGTGCTGTTCTACGGCGTGCCGCCCGGGCTCGGCTCGCACGTGCAGTGGGACCGCCGGCTGGATGCCCGTCTCGCCGCCGCGGTCATGGGCATCCAGGCGATCAAGGGTGTCGAGGTCGGTGACGGCTTCGCCACCGCCGGCCGTCGTGGCTCCGAGGCGCACGACGAGCTCTCCCGCGAGGACGGCGAGATCATCCGCACGAGCGACCGCGCCGGCGGCACCGAGGGCGGCATGTCCACCGGCACGGTGCTCCGTGTCCGTGCGGGCATGAAGCCGATCGCGACCGTGCCGCGCGCACTGCACACCATCGACGTCGCCACCGGCGAGGACGCCTCGGCGCACCACCAGCGCAGCGACGTCTGCGCCGTCCCGGCCGCCGGCGTCGTCGCCGAGGCGATGGTCGCCCTCGTGCTGGCGGACGCCGTGCTCGAGAAGTTCGGCGGCGACAGCGTGGCCGAGACGAAGCGGAACCTCGACGCCTACCTCGCGTCCATCCCGGAGACCCTGCGCTCCCGTCGGACCGAGACCGCCGAGCCGTCGACCGCCCGGTGAGCAGCACCGACGCCCCGTCGCCCGAGGGTCCCGCCGCAGGGCCCGCGGACACGGGCGCGCCCGTCGTCGTGATCGGGCCGATGGGCGCGGGGAAGTCGAGCGTCGGCAAGCGCGTGGCGAAGGCGCTCGGTGTGCCGTTCACCGACACCGACCGGGTCATCGTCCGTGAACACGGGCCCATCCCGGGCATCTTCGCGGACCGGGGGGAGCCGGCGTTCCGCGAACTCGAGGCCGAGGCGGTCCGTGGCGCGCTGGCGACCGGCGGCGTGGTCGCCGTCGGCGGGGGAGCGGTCACGCACCCCGACACCCGGGCGGCGCTGCGCGGTACGCGGATCGTCCTGCTGACCGTCTCGCCCGAGGCCGTCGCGGCGCGCATCGCCGGCAGCGACCGGCCGCTCCTGGCGCAGGGCGGCATCGACGCCTGGCAGACCATCGCGGACGCCCGCGCGGCGACCTACGCCGAACTCGCGCACGCGACCTTCGACACGTCGCGGCGACCGATGTCGCACGTCGTGCGTGACGTGGTCGCCTGGCTCACCGAAGACCAGCACACCACCGGAGGGACACCGTGACCGCGTCGAACCTGCCCGAGGGCACCACCGAGATCCGCGTCGGCGGTCAGGACGGCTACCCCGTCGTGGTCGGCAGCGGCCTGCTCGCCTCGGTCCCCGCGCTGCTCGGCCCCCGGGTCGCGAAGGTCCTCATCGTGCACGCCCCGACGCTCGGCGCTCGGGCGAACGACCTCCGTGCCGTCCTGGTCGAGGCCGGGCTCGACGCGCTCATCGCCGAGGTGCCGGACGCCGAGGCCGCCAAGCGCGTCGAGGTCGCGGCGTTCTGCTGGCAGGTGATGGGCCAGGCCGACTTCACCCGCACCGACGCCGTGATCGGGCTCGGCGGCGGTGCCGTGACGGACCTCGCCGGATTCGTGGCCGCGACCTGGCTGCGCGGGGTGCCGTTCGTGGCCATCCCGACGAGCGTGCTCGGCATGGTGGACGCCAGCGTCGGTGGGAAGACCGGCATCAACACGAACGAGGGCAAGAACCTCGTCGGCGCCTTCCACCACCCGCGTGCAGTCGTCGCGGACCTCGACCTGGTCCGCTCCCTGCCGCGGAACGACGTGCTGACCGGCTTCGCGGAGATCGTGAAGGCGGGCTTCATCGCCGTGCCGGAGATCCTCGACGTGATCGAGGCCGACGTCGACCGCGTGACCGACCCGACGACCCCGGAGTTCCGCCGCGTGGTCGAACTCGCGATCGCGCTCAAGGCCGAGGTGGTCGCGGACGACTTCACCGAACAGGGTCGCCGGGAGGTCCTCAACTACGGGCACACCCTCGGGCACGCGATCGAGCACGCCGAGCGCTACCAGTGGCGGCACGGGGCCGCCGTGTCGGTCGGGATGGTGTTCGCCGCCGAGCTCGCTCGGTTGACCGGCCACCTCGACGACGCCACCGTGGACCGGCACCGCTCGATCCTCGAGTCCCTCGAGCTGCCGACGTCCTACGGGCTCGGACGGTGGGAGGGGCTCCTCGCGACGATGCGACGGGACAAGAAGGCGCGTGCCGGCATGCTCCGGTTCATCATCCTCGACGGTGTCGGAAAGCCGGTCACGCTCGAGGGGCCGGAGGACCACCTGCTCTTCACCGCGTACCAGGAGGTCGGCGTCTAGCCGTCCCACCGCGGCGGTCTCCGCCGCGCCTCCGGGCGGTGCCGGAACGCGGCGGCCGCGCAGGGCGCGAGAGCAGACTGGCTCCGTGCCCACCCCGCCCCGCCTGAGCGACCTCGGCCAGCAGGAGGTCGCCGTCGGCAGCCTGCGGTCCCGCGCCCGCCGCTCCGCCGAGCTCCTCGCCATCGCCCGCCGCCACGAACTGCTGCCCTTCCGGCGGCTCGACTTCTCGCGCGACCCCGGGACGGCCGAGCTGCGGCGTCGGCAGGCGGACCACCTGCGTCGTGCGCTCGAGGAGGCCGGCGGCGGCTTCGTGAAGATGGGGCAGCTGCTCTCCACGCGCGACGACCTGCTCCCCGACGAGTGGACCGAGGAGCTCGCGCACCTGCAGCGCAGCGTCCGGCCCGCCGATCCCTCCGCCGTCGCGGCCCTGCTCGAAGAGGAGCTCGGCGTACCCGTCGACGAGGTGTTCGCGACCTTCGACCCGGAACCGGTCGCCGCTGCGTCCATCGCGCAGGTGCACCGTGCCACCCTGCGCGACGGCACGACGGTCGCCGTCAAGGTGCAGCGCCCCGGCATCGACGCCGCTGTCCGCCGCGACGTCGACATCGCGCTGCGCGTCGTGCGGTTCCTCGTCCGGACGAGCGCCGAGGCGCGGCAGATCGGTGTCGCCGAGGTCGCGCAGCAGTACGCCGACGACCTCGTGCGCCAGGTGGACTTCACGTCGGAGATGCGGAACCTGACCGCGCTGCGTGCGGCGCAGACCCGCAGCGCCCGCCCCGACGAGATCGTCTTCCCCGAGCCCCACCGCGACCTGTCCGGGCGGCGGGTCCTGGTGATGGAGTACCTCGAGGGCGAGACGCTCAGTGCACTGCGCGCCGCCGGGACCGGCCAGGACCTCGACACCCCGATGCGTGCCGTGCTGGACGCCTTCCTCCGCCAGGTCGTCTTCGACGGCATCTACCACGCCGACCTCCACCCGGGGAACGTCGTGCTCCTGCCGGACGGGCGTCCCGCCCTCATCGACTTCGGGTCGGTCGGGCGACTCGACCCGGGGCTGCGGGCCACCGTCCAGGACCTCCTCGCCGGCTACGTCCAGGACGACACCGAGCGGATCGCCGACGCCGTGATGCGCATGGCGCCGGTGCGTGACGCCGAGGACGAGCCGGACTTCCGGCGCGACATCGCCGCCTTCGTCGCGGACGAGCTCGGGCCGGGCGCCCGGATCGGGGTCGAGACGGTGGACGACGCCGTCGCGGTCTTCGGGCGCTACCGGCTCAAGCCGCCGCCGGACTTCGTCGCCGCGGCGCGGGCGCTCGCGATCTTCGAGGGAACGCTCCGCAGTCTGGCCCCGTCGTTCGACCTGCTCGAGGAGTCGCGGGACCTGGCCCGACGGCAGATCCGTGACCAGCTGCGGCCGCGGACGGTGCGGGACCTGGCCCTCCGTGAGCTGTTCGGCGTCGTGTCGACGGTCCGCAAGTTGCCGCGCCGGGTGGACCGCATCGGCGAGGCGCTCGAGACCGGCAGGCTCGCGGTGAACATCCGGCTCTTCTCGGACCGGCGCGACCGCGAGGTCGTCTCGGGGCTGGTCCGACGCGTGCTCCTCGTGCTCCTCGGGGCGGGGGCCGGGGTGCTGGCGATCGTCTACCTGGCGTCGCCGCCGCGGCCCGGCGCGGTCCTGTCGACCGGCGCGGCGGGCGCGGTCCTCGCCGGGACGGCGGTGGTACTGCTCGTCTGGGCGGCGGTCGACGCCTGGCGGGCCCGCCGGCGGCGGTGACGGAGCCGGAGGTCGACCCTCCGGCCCGACGCCGTCGCGGCGGCGAGCCGACGCCCGGGACCCTCGGCGAGGGTCCGCTACACTCGTCGGGGCGTCGGCACGGGCTCTGGCCGCCGTCGCCAGGACCGGACGCACGTCCGGGAGACCTTCACAACCACATCGAACGGAAGACCCATGGCGAGTACCACTGACATCAAGAACGGCGCCGTTCTCATCATCGACGGGCAGCTCTGGTCGGTCGTCGAGTTCCAGCACGTCAAGCCGGGCAAGGGCGGCGCGTTCGTCCGGACCAAGCTGAAGAACGTCGTCTCGGGCAAGGTCGTCGACCGCACGTTCAACGCCGGCGCGAAGATCGACACCGCGACCGTGGACCGTCGCGACTACCAGTACCTGTACCAGGACGGCGAGTCCTACGTCTTCATGGACACCGACACCTACGACCAGGTCCCGGTCTCGGAGACCGTCGTCGGCGACGCGAAGAACTACCTGCTCGAGTCCGCCATGGTGACCATCGCGATGAACGAGGGCAACCCGCTCTACATCGAGCTCCCGACGTCCATCGTCACCGAGGTCGAGACCGAGCCGGGCCTGCAGGGCGACCGCTCGTCCGGCGGCACGAAGGACGCGACCATCATCGCGACCGGTCACCGCATCCAGGTCCCGCTCTACCTCGAGAACGGCACCACCGTGAAGATCGACACGCGCGACGGCAGCTTCCTCGGCCGCGTCAACAACTAGGCGCTCGCCCCATGAGTGCTCGTTCGAAGGCCCGGAAGCGCGCCCTCGACATGCTGTACGTGGCCGAGGTGCGCGAACTGCCGATCGCAGACGTCCTCGCCACCGAGACGGTCCGTCACCTCGACCAGCCCGAGCGTGCGTCGAGCTGGGACTACGCCCGGCAGATCGTCACGGGCATCGACGACGACCGTCCGGCGATCGACGAGGTGATCGTCGAGCACGCGCAGGGCTGGTCCATCGCCCGCATGCCCGTGCTCGACCGGTGCATCCTGCGGATGGGTGTCTGGGAGCTCCGGTACAACCCGGAGGTCCCGGACGCGGTCGCGATCGCCGAGGCGGTCGAGCTCGCGCAGTCGTTGTCCACGGACGACTCCGCCGGCTTCGTCAACGGCGTGCTCGGTGCCGTCGCGGGCGGCCGTGCGCCGTCCGGACGGACCGCCGACCAGGCAGCCGCACCGTCTGGTCGGACGGTCGCAGGGGGCCAGGAGTCCGAGTAGGGTTGAGCACGTCAGCGTCCTTTAAGTCCGTCCGGTGAGGCGGGGAAGGAGGTCGGCGTGGGCACCAGAACGGTCCTGCAACACCCCGACATCACGCGTGCTCTGACACGCATCGCGCACGAGATCCTCGAGGCCAACCGCGGCGCCTCGGACCTCGTGCTCCTGGGCATCCCGACACGGGGTGCCGTCCTGGCAGAGCGGCTCGACCGCATCCTCGCCGACATCGAACCCGAGTGGACGAGCGGTGCCGGCACCGGCCGCGTCGGCACGCTCGACGTCACGATGCACCGGGATGATCTCGGTCACGGCATCGGCCGCGCCCCGCACCGCACGACCATCCCCGCCGGCGGCATCGACGGCAAGGTCGTCGTGCTGGTGGACGACGTGCTGTACTCCGGACGCACCGTGCGCGCGGCCCTCGACGCCCTCCAGGGCATCGGGCGGCCGCGCGCCGTCCGGCTCGCCGTCCTGGTGGACCGCGGCCACCGGGAGCTCCCCATCCGTGCCGACCACGTGGGCAAGAACCTGCCGACGGCGTCCGACGAACGGGTCACCCTGCACCTGACGGAGACGGACGGCAGCGACGAGCTGCTCATCGTGCACCCGGGCGGTGACTCCTGATGCGCCACCTGCTCTCCACCGCCGACCTGTCGCGCGCCGACGCGGTCCACGTCCTCGACGTCGCCGAGGAGATGGCCGAGGTCAACACCCGCGAGGTCCGGAAGCTCCCCGCCCTCCGCGGCAAGACCGTCGTGAACCTCTTCTTCGAGGACTCGACCCGCACGCGGATCTCCTTCGAGGCCGCCGCCAAGCGCCTCTCCGCCGACGTCATCAACTTCGCCGCGAAGGGCTCGAGCGTCTCCAAGGGCGAGTCCCTCAAGGACACCGTCCAGACCCTCGGTGCGATGGGCATCGACGGGATCGTGATGCGGCACGGCGCGTCCGGCGCGCCGCGGGTGCTGGCCGAGGCCGACTGGATCGACGTCCCGGTCGTCAACGCGGGCGACGGCACGCACGAGCACCCGACGCAGGCGCTGCTCGACGCCTTCACGATGCGCCGCCGCCTGCACGGCGAGGCGAGCCGCGGGAAGGGCCTCGACGGCGTCCGGGTGACGATCGTCGGCGACGTCCTGCACAGCCGGGTCGCCCGGAGCAACGCCTGGTTGCTGCGCACCCTCGGCGCCGAGGTGACCTTCGCCGCGCCGCCGACGCTCCTGCCGGCCGTCGACCGTCCGTTCGGCGCAGCCGTGCACCACGACCTCGACGCCGCCCTCGCCGAGGACCCGGACGTCGTCATGCTCCTGCGGATCCAGCAGGAGCGGATGAACGACGCGTTCTTCCCGAACCCCCGCGAGTACACCCGGCACTTCGGCCTGACGGCCGCCCGGGCGGCCGCGCTCTCCGAGCGCACGCTCATCATGCACCCGGGCCCGATGAACCGTGGGCTCGAGATCGCCGGTGTCGCGGCCGACGACCCCCGCTCGACCATCGTCGAGCAGGTCGCCAACGGCGTGTCGGTCCGCATGGCCGTCCTGTACCTCGCCCTCACCGGCGAGCACGAACCGAAGGAGACCGTCGCATGACCGCCCACCTCATCCGCGGCGCGCAGCTGGTCGACGGCTCGCGAGCCGACATCCGCCTGGAGGGACGACGCATCACCGCGGTCGGGTCCGGTCTCGACGCGGCCGGCGCCACGGTCGTCGACGCGGACGGTCTGATCGCCCTGCCCGGTCTCGTGGACCTGCACACCCACCTGCGCGAGCCCGGCTTCGAGGAGTCGGAGACCGTCCTCACCGGTTCGCGTGCCGCCGCCGCCGGCGGCTTCACCGCGGTCAACGCGATGGCGAACTCGTCGCCGGTCGCCGACACCGCGGGCGTCGTCGAGCAGGTGCAGGCGCTCGGGGACGACGCCGGGTACGTCACGGTCCGCCCGATCGGCGCCGTCTCGCAGGGGCTGCAGGGCACGCACCTCTCCGAGATCGGCGCGATGGCGACCTCGCGCGCCAGGGTCCGGGTGTTCTCGGACGACGGATCGTGCGTGGCGGACCCGCTCCTCATGCGCCGGGCCCTCGAGTACATCAAGGGCTTCGGCGGGGTGCTCGCGCAGCACGCGCAGGAGCCCCGGCTGACCATCGGCGCGCAGATGAACGAGGGCCGGCTGTCGTCGGAGCTCGGGCTCGCCGGCTGGCCGGCCGTGGCGGAAGAGGCCATCATCGCCCGTGACGTCCTGCTCGCCGACCACGTCGGCGCCCGGCTGCACGTCTGTCACGTCTCGACCGCGGGCAGCGTCGAGGTCATCCGCTGGGCGAAGTCCCGCGGGATCGACGTCACCGCCGAGGTCACGCCGCACCACCTCGTGCTCACCGAGGACCTGATCGCCGGCGTCGATGGCGCCCCCGGGTACGACGCCCGCTACAAGGTCAACCCGCCGCTGCGCTCCCGCGAGGACGTCGACGCCCTGCGCGCCGCCCTGGCCGACGGCACGATCGACATCGTCGCGACCGACCACGCCCCGCACACCGCCGAGGCGAAGTGCTGCGAGTGGCCCGCAGCGGCGAACGGCATGGTCGGGCTCGAGTCGGCGCTGAGCGTCGTGCACGCCGCCGTGGTCGAGGACGGCCGGCTCGACTGGGCCGACGTCGCACGGGTGCTGTCCGAGGCCCCGGCACGCATCGGGCAGGTCACGGGCCACGGCCAGCGCATCGCCGAGGGCGCCCCCGCCGAGGTCACGCTGTACGACCCGACCGCGGTCCGGGAGTTCTCGGTCGACGACCTCGCCGGCCAGTCGCAGAACTCCCCGTACCTCGGGATGCGCCTGCCCGGGCGGGTCGTCGCGACGTTCCACCAGGGGTACCCCACGCTCCTCGACGGCTCGCTCGTCGACACCGGTACCGTGGCGGCCGCGGCGAAGGCGGCGACCGCGTGAGCCGGGCGGTGACACGGTGAGCGGCGACGCGCTGCGCTGGCTGGTCGGGGGAGTCGTCCTCGTCCTGGTGGCCGCCCTGTTCGTCGCGATGGCGCGCACGTGGCGGACGCGGGCCCGGCGACAGGCCGACACCGTGCCTCCCGTCCCGGTCCCGTCCGACCCGGGTCCGACGGTCGGGTCGTGGGACGGGTTCACCGTCGCGACGACCCGCGCCGACGAACCCCTCGAACGGATCACGGCGGGCGGGCTCGGCTTCCGGGCGCGCGGCGGCGTGACCGTCCACGACACCGGGGTGGTCCTGCGCCACGCCGGCGACGAGGACCGCTGGATCGCCGCGGCCGACGTCCGCGGCGCCGACCGGGCCACCGCGGCCATCGACCGGGTGGTCGAACCGGGGGGACTGGTCCGTCTGCGATGGACGGCGACCGGCGCCGCAGCAGCGACGGACCTCGACACCTACTTCCGGTTCCCGGAGGGCGGCGCAGCAGCACTCGCCGCCCTGCAGGGACTGACGACGACGCACGAACACCCGCACACCGCGGGCGAAGGGACGAACTGATGACACGCGAACGGGCCGTACTGGTCCTCGAGGACGGCACCCGCTACGACGGACGGGCGTACGGCGCCCGGGGCCGATCCCTGGGAGAGGTCGTCTTCGCCACCGGCATGACCGGCTACCAGGAGACGCTGACCGACCCGTCCTACGCCGGGCAGATCGTGGTGCAGACCGCGCCGCACATCGGCAACACGGGCGTCAACGACGAGGACCCCGAGTCCCGTCGCATCTGGGTCGCCGGCTACGTGGTCCGCGACCCCAGCCGCATCGTGTCGAACCACCGCGCGAACGCGACCCTCGACGACCACCTGGTGCGCGACGGGATCGTCGGCATCTCCGGCATCGACACCCGTGCGCTGACCCGCCGCATCCGCGACGCCGGCGCCATGAAGGGCGGCGTGTTCAGCGGCGCGGAGGCGGACCTGTCCGCCGACGAGCAGCTGCGGATCGTGCGCGACCAGGCCGCCATGGCCGGCGCGAGCTTCTCGTCGATCGTGTCGACGCCGGAGACGTACGTGGTCCCCGCCGTCGGCGAGCAGATCGGGAAGCTCGCGGTGCTCGACCTCGGGGTGAAGGCCTCGACCACCCGCTACCTCGCCGAGCGCGGGTTCGAGGTGCACGTCGTGCCGCAGGACATCAGCGCCGCGGAGCTCGAAGCCCTCGCGCCCGACGCCCTCTTCTACTCGAACGGCCCCGGCGACCCCGCCGCCTCGGACGCGCAGGTCGAGCTGCTCCAGGCGTCGCTGCAGACCGGTCGTCCGTTCTTCGGCATCTGCTTCGGCAACCAGCTCCTCGGTCGCGCGCTGGGCTTCGGCACGTACAAGCTGCCGTTCGGCCACCGCGGCATCAACCAGCCCGTGCTCGACACCACGACCGGCAAGGTCGAGATCACGAGCCAGAACCACGGCTTCGCGGTCGACGCGCCGCTCGGCGAGGTCGTCGAGTCGCCGGCCGGCTTCGGCCGGGTCGAGGTCTCGCACTACTCCCTGAACGACGACGTGGTCGAGGGGCTCCGCGCGCTCGACGTGCCCGCGTTCAGCGTGCAGTACCACCCCGAGGCGGCCGCCGGCCCGCACGACTCCATGTACCTGTTCGACCGGTTCGCGGACCTGGTGCGTGAGCGCCGCGCGGGCGAACCGCTCGACCCCGCGACCGCCACCGCGACCACCCCGGCCGCCGACATCACCAAGGAAGCCAACTGATGCCGAAGCGCGCAGACATCAACTCCGTCCTCGTCATCGGCTCCGGCCCGATCGTCATCGGGCAGGCCGCCGAGTTCGACTACTCCGGCACCCAGGCGTGCCGTGTCCTCCGCGCCGAGGGCGTCCGCGTCATCCTCGTCAACCCGAACCCGGCGACGATCATGACCGACCCCGACTTCGCCGACGCGACCTACATCGAGCCGATCACGAGCGCCTCGCTCGAGGAGATCATCAAGATCGAGCGCCCCGACGCCGTGCTCCCGACCCTCGGTGGCCAGACGGCGCTCAACGCGGCGATCAAGCTCGACGCCGAGGGCATCCTCGACAAGTACGACGTCGAGCTCATCGGTGCCAAGGTCGACGCCATCCAGCGCGGCGAGGACCGCCAGCTCTTCAAGGAGCTCGTCCTCGAGTCGGGCGCCGACGTGGCCCGCAGCCACATCGCCCACACCCTCGAGGAAGCCAAGGAGTACGCGCAGGACCTCGGGTACCCGCTCGTCGTCCGGCCGTCCTTCACGATGGGCGGCCTCGGTTCCGGCTTCGCGTACAACGAGGAGGAGCTCGTCCGCTTCGTCGGCGACGGCCTCCAGTCCAGCCCGACCACCGAGGTGCTCCTCGAGGAGTCGATCCTCGGCTGGAAGGAGTACGAGCTCGAGCTCATGCGGGACAACCACGACAACACGGTCGTCATCTGCTCGATCGAGAACGTCGACCCGGTGGGCGTGCACACGGGTGACTCGATCACCGTCGCCCCCGCCCTGACGCTGACCGACCGCGAGTACCAGAACATGCGGAACATCGGCATCGACATCATCCGTCGCGTCGGTGTCGACACCGGTGGCTGCAACATCCAGTTCGCCGTCGACCCGTCGAACGGGCGCGTGATCGTCATCGAGATGAACCCGCGCGTCTCCCGTTCGTCCGCGCTCGCGTCGAAGGCGACGGGCTTCCCGATCGCGAAGATCGCCGCCAAGCTCGCCATCGGCTACCGCCTCGACGAGATCGAGAACGACATCACCCGGGTCACCCCGGCGAGCTTCGAGCCGACGCTCGACTACGTCGTCGTGAAGACCCCGCGCTTCGCGTTCGAGAAGTTCCCGGCGGCCGACGCCACGCTCACCACCACCATGAAGAGCGTCGGCGAGGCCATGGCCATCGGCCGGAACTACGCCACCGCCCTGCAGAAGTCGCTGCGCTCGCTCGAGAAGCGCGGCTCCTCGTTCCACTGGGACACCCCGGCGGCCGAGCTCGACAAGGACGCGCTGCTCGAGAAGGCGCAGACGCCGACCGACGGCCGCATCGTCACGGTGCAGCAGGCCCTCGTCGCCGGCGCCACGGCGGAGGAGGTCTTCGAGGCCACGGGGATCGACCCCTGGTTCATCGACCAGATCGTCCTCATCAACGAGGTCGCGGACGAGGTGCGTGCCGCCGCCGAGCTCGACGCGGACACGTTGCGCTGGGCGAAGGAGCACGGCTTCAGCGACGCCCAGATCGCGTCGCTGCGCGGCATCTCCGAGCAGGAGGCGCGTGACGCGCGGCACGCGCTCGGCATCCGCCCGGTGTTCAAGACGGTCGACACCTGCGCCGGCGAGTTCCCGGCGCTCACGCCGTACCACTACTCGTCGTACGACACGGAGACCGAGGTCGCCCCGAGCGATCGCAAGAAGGTTGTCATCCTCGGCTCCGGCCCGAACCGCATCGGCCAGGGTGTCGAGTTCGACTACTCGTGCGTGCACGCCTCGTTCGCGCTGTCGGACGCCGGCTACGAGACGATCATGATCAACTGCAACCCCGAGACGGTGTCGACCGACTACGACACCTCGGACCGGCTCTACTTCGAGCCGCTCACCACCGAGGACGTCCTCGAGGTCATCGAGGCCGAGGCGGCGTCCGGCGAGCTCGTCGGTGTCGTCGTGCAGCTCGGTGGGCAGACCGCCCTCGGGCTCGCGAAGCCGCTCGAGGCCGCCGGCATCCCGATCCTCGGCACGACCCCGAGCGCGATCGACTCCGCCGAGGAGCGCGGCCAGTTCGCCGCGATCCTCGAGCAGGCCGGGCTGCTCGCACCGCGCAACGGCACCGCGCACGACCTCGCCAGCGCGACCGCGGTCGCCGAGGAGATCGGCTACCCCGTCCTCGTCCGCCCGTCCTTCGTGCTCGGCGGCCGCGGGATGGAGATCGTCTACGACCCGGCTGCCCTGGCGGACTACTTCGAGCGGATGGCCGACCAGGCGATCATCGGCACGGACCTGCCGCTGCTGGTCGACCGGTTCCTCGACGACGCCGTGGAGATCGACGTCGACGCGCTCTTCGACGGGGAGCGGCTGTACGTCGGCGGCATCATGGAGCACATCGAGGAGGCCGGTATCCACTCCGGTGACTCGGCCTGCACCCTGCCGCCGGTCGGACTCGGCAAGGCGGAGATCCGCGGCGTGGTCGAGGCGACCGAGAAGATCGCCCGCGGCATCGGCGTGCAGGGCCTGCTCAACGTGCAGTTCGCGATCGGCGCGGGCGTCCTCTACGTCCTCGAGGCGAACCCGCGCGCCAGCCGGACGGTCCCGTTCGTGTCGAAGGCGCTGGGCATCCCGCTCGCCAAGGCGGCCTCGCGTGTGATGACCGGCACCTCGATCGACGCGCTCGTCGCGGAGGGCCTGCTGCCCGAGCGCGACGGCTCCTCGGTACCGCCGCAGGCACCGGTCGCCGTCAAGGAAGCCGTGCTGCCCTTCCGCCGCTTCCGCACCCACGACGGTCAGGTCGTCGACTCGGTGCTCAGCCCGGAGATGCGCTCGACCGGCGAGGTCATGGGCATCGATCGCGACTTCCCGCGCGCGTTCCTCAAGTCGCAGGACGCGGCGTACGGCGGCCTGCCGACGAGCGGCACGGTCTTCGTGAGCGTCGCCGACACCGACAAGCGCCAGGTCGTCCTGCCCGTGCACCGCCTGCAGCAGCTCGGGTTCACGATCACCGCGACGGAGGGGACCGCCGAGGTGCTCCGCCGCAACGGCATCGAGGTCACGCTGGTCGGGAAGTACAGCGAGGGTGGCGAGAGCGTCGTCGACCTGCTCGCCCGCGACGCGGTCGACATCGTCATCAACACGCCCTCCGGTGCCGCCGGTCGCGCGGACGGCTACGAGATCCGTGCGGCCACCGTCGCCGCGGACAAGCCGCTGTTCACGACGATCGCACAGCTCGGTGCAGCGGTCGCGGCGATCGAGACGATCGGCACCCCGCTCAGCGCCCGCAGCCTGCAGGACTACGCGCTCGAGCGCGCGACCTGGTGACGGCAGCTGACGTGACCACGGTGCAGCCGGGAGGCGCGGCCTCCTTCGGCGTCCGGCTCGCCGCCGCCATGGGGGAGCGTTCCCCCCTGTGCGTCGGCATCGACCCCCACGCCGCCACCCTGGCGGCGTGGGGGCTCGGCCGCGACGAGCAGGGCCTGACCGCCTTCGGCGCGACCCTGGTCGACGCGGCCGCCGGCCACGCAGCGATCGTGAAGCCGCAGATCGCCTTCTTCGAGGCGGCCGGGATCCCCGGCTACCGCGCGCTCGACGCGACCCTGCGTCGGGCACGCGATGCGGGCCTCCTGGTCGTCGCCGACGTGAAGCGGGGCGACATCGGCTCGACCGGTGACGACTACGCGCTCGCCTGGCTGGACCGCGAGGGGCCGTTCCGGGCCGACGCGATGACGGTGTCGCCGTACCTCGGGTACGGGTCGCTCGCCGGCACGATCGCCGTCGCGCGGGAGAACCGGGCGGGGGTCTTCGTCCTCGCCGCGACGAGCAACCCGGAGGCCCGGGTGCTGCAGACCGCGGTGCTCGCCGAGGGGCCGCGTGCCGGACGCTCCGTCGCGGCCGGTATCGTCTTGGATGTGGCAGACGACAACCGGACCGGCGGCGAGCAGCCGCTCGGGGACGTCGGGCTCGTGCTCGGCGCCACCCTCGACCTCGACGACTTCGGCATCGACGCCGGGACCATCGGCTCCGCGCCGGTGCTCGCGCCGGGCTTCGGTGCCCAGGGCGCCCGGATCGAGGACCTGCGCGCCCGGTACGGTGCGCGGGCCGAGCAGGTGCTCGTGAACGAGTCCCGCGGGCTGCTGACGGACGGACCGGACGGCGTCGCCGCCCTCGTGCAGGACCGCGCCGACCGCATCCGCACGGCGCTCGGGGCCGCCGCGTGACGGACGAGACGCCCACGACCGCAGACCGCAGCGACCTGCCGGCGCACCGCAACCCGCCGGAGGTCGACCGCGTCGCCGCCGCCCGTGCCGCGGTCGCGGCGCGTCGCGCACGGGCCGCGGTCAAGGCGCAGGTCGCCTCGGGGGAGCGCAGCCCCCTCGAGGTCGCCCGCGCCGCGTGGTCCGACGCCGACCTGCCCGCCGAGAAGTCCCTCCGCGTGCGCGACCTGCTCACGAGCATCTCCGGCATCGGTCCCGCGCGTGCCGAGGCCGTGATGGGCGAACTCCGCATCGCCCCGTCGAAGCGTCTCGGCGGGCTCGGGACCCGGCAGCGCAGCGCCCTGGCCGACTGGCTCGCCGCGCGCGGCCGGAAGCGCGGGGCGTCGAAGCTCGTCGTGCTGGCCGGACCGACCGCGGTGGGCAAGGGCACGGTCAGCGCCCACATCCGCGAGCACTACCCCGACGTGAACCTCAGCGTCTCGGCGACGACCCGCAAGCCCCGCCCGGGCGAGGTCGACGGCGTGCACTACTACTTCGTCGACGACGCCGAGTTCGACCGGATGATCCGCGACCGCGAGCTGCTCGAGTGGGCGGTCGTGCACAACTCCTACCGGTACGGCACGCCGCGACCGCCGATCGACCGCGCGCTCGACGCCGGCGACAAGGTCATGCTCGAGATCGACCTGCAGGGTGCCCGCCAGGTCCGCGACGCCATGCCCGAGGCGGTGCTCGTGTTCCTGCTCCCGCCGACGTGGGAGGAACTGGTCCGCCGGCTCATCGGCCGTGGCACCGAGTCAGCCGAGGAACAGGCGCGTCGTCTCGAGACCGCGAAGGTGGAACTGGCGGCGCAGGACGAGTTCGACGTGCGGATCGTGAACTCCGATGTCGGCACGGCGGCACGCGAGGTCGTAGACTTGTTCTCTGCGCCCTGACACGGCGCACCCGCGCGCGCCTCCTCGGCGCCGCGCCCGCGCAGTCCGACCTCGGTCGGGCGGTCCGATCCGGTCGGACCCGCGCCCCACGCACCCGCAGCTGACAGGAGACACCATGGCCAACCCCCAGGGCATCATCGACCCGCCCATCGACGACCTGCTCGCCAAGGTGGAGTCGAAGTACGCGCTCGTCATCTTCGCCTCGAAGCGTGCGCGCCAGATCAACGACTACTACGCCGACCTGCACGAGGGTTCGCTCTTCGACAACGTCGGCCCGCTGGTCGACTCGACGATCGACGACAAGCCGCTGTCGGTGGCGCTGCACGAGATCAACGAGGACAAGCTGACCGTCACCAAGCAGCAGCAGCCCTCCGACTGATCCTGTGAGCAGCACCAACCTGCGCCTCTTCACGTCCGAGTCGGTGACGGAGGGGCACCCCGACAAGATCTGCGACCAGATCTCGGACACGATCCTCGACGCCCTGCTGACGGTCGACCCGCACGCGCGCGTCGCCGTCGAGACGATGGTGACGACCGGGCTCGTGCACGTCGCCGGCGAGGTCACCACCTCCGGCTACGTCGAGATCCCGAAGCTCGTCCGTGACGTCATCACCGGCATCGGGTACAACTCGTCCGAGGTGTCCTTCGACGGCCGGACCTGCGGTGTCGAGGTGTCGATCGGCGCGCAGTCGCCGGACATCGCCCAGGGCGTCGACGAGTCGCTCGACAGCCGTTCCGGTGCCGGGGTCGACCCGCTCGACCGTCAGGGTGCCGGAGACCAGGGCATCATGTTCGGCTTCGCGACGAACGAGACGCCCGAGTACATGCCCGTCGCGATCTGGCTCGCGCACCGCCTGGCGGAGCGGCTGGCCGAGGTCCGCAAGACGGGACTCCTCGACTTCCTCCGTCCGGACGGCAAGACGCAGGTGACGGTCGGGTACGACGGTGTCGTGCCGAAGACCGTCGAGACCGTCGTGCTCTCCACCCAGCACTCGCCCGCGGTGACGCTCGACGAGCTGACCGCGCAGATCACGGAGCACGTGATCCGTCCGGTCCTCGACCTGGTCGACCTCGACTCGTCGCACGTCGACGTCATCGTCAACCCGACCGGTCGGTTCGAGATCGGTGGCCCGCAGGGCGACGCCGGTCTGACCGGCCGCAAGGTCATCGTCGACACGTACGGCGGTGCCTCCCGGCACGGTGGCGGTGCCTTCAGCGGCAAGGACCCGTCGAAGGTCGACCGCTCGGCCGCGTACGCGCTGCGCTGGGTCGCGAAGAACGCGGTCGCCGCGGGGCTGGCGGACCGGCTCGAGGTGCAGGTCGCGTACGCGATCGGTCGTGCGAAGCCGGTCGGGCTGTACGTCGAGTCGTTCGGTACCGGACACGTCGACGACGCCACGATCGAGGCCGCGATCACCGAGGTCTTCGACCTGCGGCCGGCCGCGATCATCCGCGACCTCGACCTGCTCAAGCCGCGGTACGCGCAGACCGCCGCCTACGGGCACTTCGGCCGCGAGCTGCCGGGCTTCACGTGGGAGCAGCTCGACCGCGTCGAGGAGCTCCGCGCCGCAGCAGGACTCGTCACCGCCGCCGTCTAGGGCACGGTGTGACCACCGTCGCGCGCGTCGTCCTCGACTCGCCGCTCCCGCAGTTGGACCGTCTGTTCGACTACCGGGTGCCGGCCGAGCTCGAGGACGACTGCGTGCCGGGGGTCCGCGTGAAGGTCCCGCTGCGCACCGGCGCGCGCATGTCCGACGCGTACGTCGTCGAGCTGGTCTCCGAGGGGGACTGGCCGGGAGAGCTCAGTCCCGTCGAACAGGTCGTCTCGCCGGTGCCGGTCCTGGCGCCCGAGATCTGGTCGCTCGCGCGCGCCGTCGCCGACCGCGCGGCCGGCGTCGCGTCCGACGTACTGCGCCTCGCCGTGCCCCCGCGCCAGGTCCGCGCCGAGAAGGCCTGGCTCGCGCGCGACACCGGGTGGTCGCCGTCGCCGGTCGCGGCACCGCCCGTCACCGGTTACGCCGAGGGCGCCCTGGAGGCCCTGGTCGCGGACCGCGGGCGGGCTGCGGTCGCCGCCGTCCCCCACCCGGTCGCGTTGACGCCGGCCCCCGGTTCGGCCGCGGCGTCCGGCGCTGCCGGGCCGTCCGCGGCGACAGCGGCGTCCGGCGCGACGGGCACGGCGCCGGACGGTCCGGCGTCCGCCGTGTGGGTACCGGGGTGGGCCGCCACCATCGCCCAGGCCGCCGCGCACGCCGTCGCCGCGGAGCGCTCCGCGGTCGTGGCCGTCCCGGACTTCCGTGACGTGACGGACCTCGAGCGCGCCCTGCACGCGGTGCTGCCAGCGGAGCGCGTGGTCCGCTTCGACGCCAAGCAGACGAACGGTCAGCGCGCCGCCGCACTCCTGCGCGCGCGGACCCACGCGGTCGTCGCGATCGGGAACCGGACGGCCGCGTACGCGCCCGCGACCGAGCTCGGTCTCATCGCGATGTGGGACGACGGCGACGCGTCGTTCGTCGAGCCGCGCGCCCCGTACGTGCACACGCGCGACGTCGCGCTGGTCCGGGCGGCGCAGTCGGGTGCCGGGCTGCTGTTCGTGTCGCACGCCAGGAGCACCGACGTGCAGCGCCTGGTCGAGCTGCAGTGGCTCCAGGACGTCGCGCCGTACCGGGTGCCGACGCCGAAGGTGATCCCCACCGTGCAGCAGAGCGGCGCCGAGGGCTTCGCCGCGCAGGCCCGCATCCCGAGCACCGCGTGGCGGGCGGCACGTGAGGCCAGCCAGCACGGACCGGTCCTGGTGCAGGTGGCCAGCCCCGGCTTCGGCACGGGGCTCGTCTGCGCCGAGTGCGGGGAGCGCGCGCACTGCCGGGTCTGCGGCGGTCCGCTCGGGCAGCCGCACCGGGGCGCCACCCCGCAGTGCCGGTTCTGCGGCGCGCTGGCCGTCGGCTTCCGGTGCCCGACGTGCGGCAACGGCACGGTGAAGCCCGTCGGGCAGGGCGCGCAGCGCACCGCCGACGAACTCGGACGCGCGTTCCCCGGCACCCGCATCGTCGTCGCCGACGGCTCCCGGCCACTCGACGAGGTCCCCGCGCGGCCTTCCGTCGTCGTCGCGACCCGCGGCGCGGAGCCGAGTGTGCCCGGGGGCTTCGCTTGCGTCCTCCTGCTCGACGGGGACCGGATGCTCGCACGCGAGGGGCTCCGCGTGCAGGAGGACGTCCTCCGGTTCTGGACCGGTGCCGCGGCGAAGGGCGCACCGGGCGCCGAGGTCTACCTCGTCGGCATCGGGGGGAAGCTCGCGACCGCGATGGCGCTCTGGCGGCTCGACGGTCCCGCGCACGACGAGCTCGTCGACCGGCGTGCGTTGCACTTCCCGCCGGCGGTCCGGGTGGCGACGCTCACCGGCACGGACGAGGCCGTCACCGCCGCGGTCGAGGCCCTCGGCGACGCGACGGTCGGGGCCGTGCTCGGTCCCGTGCCGGTGCCCGAGGACCCGGTGCCCGGCACCGTCCGGGCGATCGTGCGCTTCCCGTACGCGCACGGTGCCGAGGTCGCGGCGACGCTCAAGGCCGAGGTCATCCGGCGCTCCTCCACACGACGCGTGCTCCCCGGCGGGAACCGTCGCCGGGCGGCGCCGGCGCTCCGCGTCCGCCTGGACGACGTCGAGCCGTTCACCGAGGTGTAGCCGGACCACCACGACCACGAGACGCGACGTGGGCGGGTCCCCACAGCGGTACTCCGCTGCGGGGACCCGCCCACGTCGTGTGTTGCGGCGGAGACGCCCGGGTCAGGCGCCGACCGGACGGCGACGCTCCCGCGGGAAGACGATCCCGAGCGCGACCATGCCGACGGCGAGCACGAGGTGCAGCCAGTTGTCGGCGTCGTTGAGCGGCACGAAGTTCGCGCCGGAGCTGTGGCCCGCGGTGAAGAGGCCGTAGATCCACAGCACGAAGTAGACGATCCCGCCGATCACCAGGTACATCCGCGAGCCCGAGGCGCGAGCGGCCGCGAGCAGCCCGACCACGCCGAAGAGCAGGTGGACGACGTTGTGCAGGACCGAGACCTGGAAGACACCGAGCAGCATCGCCATCGACCCGTGCCCGGCACCCGCGAGGTCACCCGTGGTCAGACCGGGGACGAAGCCGGCGATCCCGACGAGCAGGAACACGATGCCGACGACGAGCGCGACCTTCTGGATCGACGATCCGGCGTAGCGGTTGGTGGAGGTGGTGACGTCACTCATGGGTGCTCCTTCGTCAGCGGCGCGGCTGCGCCGGGTTGGTGGGGACGCCGTGCGAGGGCGGGTTGATCGCGGGGCCGGAGGTGTCCGGGGAAACCTGCGCGGGCGCGGGCGCGCCGTCGGCGACCTCGGGGAGGTCGTGCGGCACGGAACCGCTCGGTTCCGCGCCGGCGTCGAGTGCCTCGGCGCGGTGCCGGAGGACCTCGAGGACCGGAAGCCGGCCACCGTGCGTCTGCTCGTGGTCGAGCAGGGCCTGCAGCTGCGTCCGGTCGAGCGGTCGGATGCGCTCGGCGAGGTTCCCCAACGGCAGGTGGTCGAAGTCCGGCAGGGGCAGTTCTGTGTTGGTCATGGTGCTCCTCCTGGTGTGCTGCGGACGGGGTGTGTCCCGGGTCCGCGTCGACCCGGACGGTACCCAGAGCCGCCTCAGCGCGTCCGGAGGCCGGCTCCGACCCCGCGCACGGAGGGCACCGCGCCCGTGGGACGATGGAACCCATGCGCCTCGTCGTCGCCGGCAGCCCCGCTGCGGCCGTCCCCACCCTCCGCCGTCTCGCGGCGTCCGACCACGAGATCGCGGCGGTGCTCACCCGTCCGCCGACGCCCCAGGGGCGCAAGCGCGTCCTGACGTCCACCCCGGTGGCGCAGGCGGCGGAGGAGCTCGGGCTGCCGGTCATCGAGGCGACGCGGGTGGACGACGCCGTCACCGCGGAGCTCGTCGACCTGCACGCCGACCTCGGTGTCATCGTCGCCTACGGAGCGCTCCTGCGCCGACCGGCACTCGACGCGCCGCGCCTCGGCTGGGTGAACCTGCACTTCTCCGACCTCCCGGCGTACCGGGGGGCCGCCCCCGTCCAGCGCGCCGTGATGGCGGGGGACACCCGCACCGCCGCGACGGTGTTCCAGCTCGTCGAGGCGCTGGACGCCGGTCCGGTGTACGCCAGCGACCCGTTCGACATCGACCCCGAGGCGACCGCGGGCGAGGTCCTCGCGGCCATGGCCGAGACCGGCGCGGAGACCGTGCTCCGGGTCGTCGACGGCCTGGCCACCGGCACCGCGGTCGCGCACGAGCAGGTCGGCGAGCCCTCGACCGCCCCGAAGACGACGATCGCGGACGGGCACGTGGACTTCGCCCGGCCCGCCGCCACCGTGCACGCCCACCTCCGCGGGGTCACGCCGGAGCCCGGCGCCTTCGCCCTCCTCGGTGAGACCCGGGTGAAGCTGCTCCGCAGCCGCCGGTCCGGGCCCACGCCCCCCTCGGGCCCGACGCTCGCACCCGGCAGGGTCGAACTGGTCGACGGGCGGCTGCTGGTCGGGACCGCCGACGACCCCCTCGAGCTCGTCGAGGTGCAACCCGCCGGCAAGAAGGCGATGGACGGTGCCGCCTGGGCGCGCGGCCTCGGTGCCCTCGAGGGCGTGGTGCTCTCGTGAGCCCGTCGCAGCACCCCCGCGCCGACCGTCGCCCCCGTCCGACCAGCGCGCGCCGGGTCGCGTTCGACGTGCTCCGTGCGGTGCAGGTCGACGACGCCTATGCCAACCTGCTCCTGCCGACCCGCATCCGCCGCGCCGGGCTCTCCGCGCGCGACGCCGCGTTCGCCACGGAGCTCACCTACGGCGCGCTCCGGATGCTCGGCCGCTACGACGCGATCGTCGGGGTCGCGTCCGGCCGTCGCGTGGACAACATCGAGTCCGACGTCCTCGACGTCATGAGGCTCGGCGTCCACCAGCTGCTCGGCATGCGCACCCCGACGCACGCCGCGGTCTCGGCGACGGTGGAGCTCGCCCGCGAGGTCGGCGCCCGTCGCGCCACCGGCTTCGTGAACGCCGTGCTGCGGAAGGTCGCCGCGCGCACCGACGACGAGTGGGACGCGCTCGTCACCGAGGGACGGAGCGGGGACGCCCTGCTCGCGACGCGCTGGTCGCACCCGTCGTGGGTCGTCTCCGCGCTGCGCGACGCCCTCGCCGCCGAACGCTCGCGTGACGAACTCGCCGCCTTGCTCGCCGCCGACAACGTGGCCCCGCGGGTACAGCTGGTCGCCCTGCCCGGACTCGCGACCGACGAGGACGTCGCCACCGCCACGACGACGGACGCCCCGGACTCCGGAGGCGCGGCGGTGGACGCGGCAGGAACGACGGCCGACGAGGAGACCGGCACCGTGCCCGGCGCCCCGGTCGCCGAGGCAGACGCCGGTCCGGTGTCGCCCGTCGGGATCCGCGGGACCACCGGGGACCCCGCCCGGGTGCCCGGGGTCGCGGCCGGGAGACTCCGCGTCCAGGACGAGGGGTCCCAGCTGGCGGCCCTGTCGCTCACGCGGTCCGCACCGGTCCGTGCGGGGGAGCGGTGGCTCGACATGTGCGCCGGCCCCGGCGGGAAGGCGGCGCTGCTCGCCGCCGAGGCGGCCGTGGGCGGCGC
The DNA here is from genome assembly GCF_003234185.1 of Curtobacterium sp. MCSS17_008. GTDB lineage: Bacteria > Actinomycetota > Actinomycetes > Actinomycetales > Microbacteriaceae > Curtobacterium. The sequence goes on along the minus strand of NZ_QKSM01000001.1, from coordinate 422,766 downwards.
GACCCTCGTCGCGAACGAACTCGTGCCCGCGCGGGCCGGGCTCGTGCGGAAGGCCCTGGCGACGGTCGCCGACGAGGACGTCGTCACGGTGGTCGAGGGGGACGGCCGACGCTTCGGCCGTCCGGGGGACGAGCGCTTCGACCGCATCCTGCTCGACGCTCCCTGCACCGGCCTCGGCGCGCTCCGGCGCCGTCCGGAGGCGCGGTGGCGCAAGCAGCCCGAGGACGTGCCGGAGCTCGCGGCGCTGCAGGCCGAACTCCTCGACGCGGCCGTCCGGGCACTCGCCCCCGGCGGCACCCTGGCCTACGTGACGTGCTCCCCGCACCTCGCCGAGACCCGCGGCCAGGTCGACGCGCTCATGGCCCGGCACGGCGACGTCCTCGAGCAGCTCGACACCGCCGGAGTGGTGCGGTCGGTGGCCGGCCGTGACCCGCGGGTGGCGGACGGTGCCACGGTGCAGCTCTGGCCGCACCGCATCGGCACGGACGCGATGTTCGTCGCCCTGTTCCGCCGCACCGCCTGAGCGCCGAGGTGGTGCGCGGTCGTCGGTAGGGTGGGCGGGTGACGATCCGCATCTCGCCGAGCATCCTGTCCGCCGACTTCGCGAACCTCGAACGCGAGCTGCACCGCATCGAGACGGCCGACATGGTGCACGTCGACGTGATGGACAACCACTTCGTGCCGAACCTCACCCTGGGCCTGCCGATCGTGCAACGCCTGCAGGAGGTCTCGCCGGTGCCGCTCGACGTGCACCTCATGGTCACCGACGCGGACGCGCAGGCGCCGAAGTACGCGGAGACGGGGGCGTCGAGCGTCACGTTCCACTTCGAGGCCGCCGACGACCCGGTGGCGACCGCCGCGGCGATCCGGTCGAACGGCGCCCGCGCGGCCGTGGCCGTGAAGCCCGGCACGCCGATCACGCAGGTGCTCCACCACCTCGACGCCTACGACATGATCCTGCTCATGACCGTGGAGCCGGGCTTCGGCGGCCAGGCGTTCATGTCGTCCGTCATGCCGAAGCTCGCCGACGCCCGTGCGGCCGTGGACGCCTCCGGTCTCGACGTCTGGCTCGAGGTCGACGGCGGCATCGCGGTCGACACCGTGCCCGAGGCGGTCCGCAGCGGCGCCGACACGCTCGTCGCCGGGTCCGCCGTCTACGGCGGCGAGCCCGCGCAGCGCATCGCCGACCTGCGCGAGGCGGCCGCGGCGGCACGCGCGTGACCGACCAGGTGGGTGGCACGGCCGAGGCGACCAGCGCCTCCCGTCCGGACGGTGCGTCCGACGCACCCGCGCAGGACGGTAGCCTGGTCCTCGTGAAGACGTTCGACGACCTGTTCGCGGAGCTGACCGAGAAGGCGCGGACGCGCCCCGAGGGCTCCGGCACCGTCGCCGAACTGGACGCCGGCGTGCACCAGATCGGCAAGAAGATCGTGGAAGAGGCCGCCGAGGTCTGGATGGCGGCCGAGTACGAGGGCGACGAGCGCACCTCGGAGGAGATCTCCCAGCTGATCTACCACCTCCAGGTGCTCATGGTCGCGAAGGGGCTCACCCCGGCGGACGTCTGGCGACATCTGTAGGACCTGCAGCCGCGCCCTCCGGCGCAGCCGCGACCTCCAGCAGTCATCGACCTCCAGCAGAAAGCAGACCACCTGATGCTCCGCATCGCCGTGCCCAACAAGGGCTCGCTGTCCGAGACCGCCTCCGAGATGCTCAGGGAGGCCGGGTACGCCGGCCGCCGCGACCCGAAGGCGCTCCACCTGCTCGACGAGCGCAACGGCGTCGAGTTCTTCTTCCTCCGTCCGCGGGACATCGCGACGTACGTCGGCTCTGGCGCGCTCGACGTCGGCATCACCGGCCGCGACCTGCTGCTCGACTCCGGGTCCGCGGCGCACGAGGTCGACGCCCTCGGGTTCGCCGACTCGACGTTCCGGTTCGCCGGGACACCCGGACGGTTCACCGAGCTGCAGGACCTCGACGGCGTCCGGGTGGCGACGAGCTACCCGGGCCTGGTGGGGGAGTTCCTCGCACAGCACGGAGTCACCGCGACGCTCGTGGGGCTCGACGGGGCCGTGGAGAGCGCGGTCCGCCTGGGTGTCGCCGACGCGGTGGCCGACGTCGTGTCGACGGGCAGCACGCTGCGCGCCGCCGGCCTCGAGATCTTCGGCCCGGTCATCCTCGAGTCGACCGCGCTGCTCATCTCCACCGACGAGACGATCCCGGGCATCGACGTGCTACGCCGCCGGCTGCAGGGCGTGCTCGTCGCGCGCGGCTACGTCATGCTCGACTACGACATCCCGACCGACCTGCTCGAGCAGGCGACGGCGGTGGCGTCGGGCATCGAGTCCCCGACGGTCTCCCCGTTGCACGGCCGCGACTGGTCCGCGGTGCGCGTGATGATCCCGCGCGAGGACGCCAACCTCATCATGGACGCGCTGTACGACCTCGGCGCCCGCGCCATCCTCGTCAGCCCGATCCACGCCGCACGCCTGTGAACGCCCCGACGACGGGGACGCCCGCGGCGCAGGGCGGCGTCGCCGTCCGCGTCATCCCATGCCTCGACGTGCAGGGCGGGCGGGTCGTCAAGGGCGTCAACTTCCTCGACCTGCAGGACGCCGGCGACCCGGTCGAGCTCGCCGCACGCTACTACGAGCAGGGCGCCGACGAGCTGACCTTCCTCGACGTCGGCGCGACGGTGGAGAACCGCGCGACGATGTACGAGACCGTGACGCGCACCGCCGAGCAGGTCTTCATCCCGCTGACCGTCGGTGGCGGGGTCCGGAGCGTCGACGACGTCTCCCGACTGCAGCAGTGCGGTGCGGACAAGATCGGCGTGAACAGCGCGGCGATCGCCCGACCCGAGCTGGTGAGCGAGATCGCCGACCGCTTCGGCGCCCAGGCGGTCGTGCTGTCGCTCGACGTCAAGCGCTCGGACCGGATGCCGTCCGGGTTCGTCGTCACGACCCACGGTGGGCGCACGGAGTCCGACCTCGACGCGATCGCCTGGGCCCGCGAGGGCGTCGAGCGCGGCGCGGGGGAGCTGCTGGTCAACTCGATCGACGCCGACGGCACGAAGAACGGCTTCGACCTCGCGCTCATCGCCGCCGTGCGGGCGGTCTCCTCCGTGCCCGTCATCGGTTCGGGAGGCGCTGGTCGCCTCGAACACTTCGCCCCGGCCGTCGAGGCGGGTGCGGACGCGGTGCTCGCCGCGAGCGTCTTCCACCGGGGCGAGATGACGATCGGCGACGTCAAGACGGCGCTCCGCGCCGCCGGCCAGCCGGTCCGCTGACCGTCCGTGGTCCGGGTCGTCCGCCGGGCCGTCCACCGCGTCGTCGGCTCGCCGGTCGGCTCCGTCCGGACGCCGTAGGCTAGGAGCCTCATGACCGACAGCACCAGCAGCAGCACGGACGCGGTCCTCGACCGCGCGCGGTTCGGTGCGGACGGGTTGCTCCCCGCCGTCGTGCAGGAGGAGTCCACGAAGGACGTCCTCATGCTCGGCTGGATGGACCGGGAAGCCCTCCGCCGCACCCTCACCGAGGGGCGGGTGACGTTCTGGTCGCGCTCCCGGCAGGAGTACTGGCGCAAGGGCGACACGTCCGGTCACGCGCAGTTCGTGCGCGCCGCGGCGCTCGACTGCGACGACGACACCCTGCTCGTCACGGTGCAGCAGGTGGGCGCCGCGTGCCACACCGGTGCGCACAGCTGCTTCGACGTGGACCCTCTCGACCCGGTCACCGCCTCGGCACCCGGCCCGACGACCGTCGGGACCGCGTCCGCCCAGGCGACCACCGCAGTGGAGGAGACCCGATGAGCACCGCGACGGGCGTCGAGGAGCCGCGCACCACCTCCCGGCAGGACTTCGACGACCTGCTCGACGGCCACCGCGTCGTGCCCGTGGTGCGCGCCCTGTACGCGGACAGCGAGACGCCGGTCGGCGTGTACCGGAAGCTCGCGGACGGCCGCCCCGGGTCGTTCCTGCTCGAGTCGGCCGGCCAGGGCGGTCTGTGGTCGCGTTGGTCCTTCGTGGGCGTGCGCAGCTTCGGCGTCCTGACCCAGGACGGCGACCGCGCGGCCTGGATCGACACCGGCATGCCGGCGTCGCGCGCCGTGGGCTCGGTCGACGGCGAGCCGCTCGAGGTGCTCGCGCGCCTGCACGCCCGCTGGGCGACCCCGCGCGTGCCTGGCACCCCGCCGCTCGTCGGCGGGACCGTCGGCTTCATCGGGTGGGAGGCCGTCCGGCAGCTCGAGCACCTGCCGGACGTGCCGACCGCCGACTTCGACGTGCCCGGACAGGCGCTCGCGTTCGTCTCGGAGCTCGCGGCGCTCGACCACCGCACCGGACTGGTGCTCCTCGTCGCGAGCGTCCTGAACGACGGCACCGACGACGCCGACACGATGTGGGCGGACGCGCAGACCCGGCTCGACCGGATGCAGGGCGACCTGGTGCAGCCGAGCCCGGCGACGGTCGCCGAGGCGTTCGAGATCGCGGAGCCGACGCCGCGACACCGGACGCGCCCCGAGGACTACATGGCCGCGGTCGAGCGGTCGAAGGACTTCATCCGCGACGGCGACGTGTTCCAGGTCGTGATCTCGCAGCGGTTCGACCACGACGTCACGGCGGACCCGCTCGACGTCTACCGGGTGCTCCGGACCCTCAACCCGAGCCCGTACATGTACTTCCTCGCCCTGGCGGACACCGCCGACGAGCGGTTCTGGATCGTCGGCGCCTCGCCCGAGGCGCTCGTCAAGGTGCAGGACGGACGGGCGATCACCCACCCGATCGCCGGGTCGCGCCCGCGCGGCGCGAGCCCGGTCGAGGACGTCCGGCTCGGCGACGAGTTGCTCGCCGACCCGAAGGAGCGCGCGGAGCACCTCATGCTCGTCGACCTCGCACGCAACGACCTGCAGAAGGTCTGCGAGCCAGGGACCGTCGCCGTGACCGAGTTCATGACGGTCGAGCGCTTCAGCCACATCATGCACCTGGTGTCGAGCGTCGAGGGTTCGGTCCGGCCGGGGGCGTCGGCGATCGACGTGTTCCGCGCGACCTTCCCGGCAGGCACGCTCTCCGGCGCGCCGAAGCCGCGCGCCCTCGAGATCATCGACGAGCTGGAGCCCGCGAAGCGCGGCGCCTACGCAGGTGTGGTCGGCTACTTCGACTTCGCCGGGGACGCCGACCTCGCCATCGCCATCCGCACGGCGCTCATCAAGGACGGCGTCGCCCGGGTGCAGGCGGGGGCCGGACTCGTCGCCGACTCCGACCCGCACACCGAGCACGTCGAGGCGGTCAACAAGGCGGCTGCGCCCCTGCGCGCCGTCGCCACGGCGAACCGGATGCGCGAGGTGCGCCCGTGAAGCGGTCCCGCCCCCTGGTCGTCGTCGCGGGGCTCGCGGTGGCGGGCATCGTGATGCTGGCGTGGACGCAGACCTGGTTCACGGTGCACCTGCACGCAGGGTCGGCGGTCGTGCCGCGTGTGGTCGCGGACGGCGCGGCCGTGGTGCCGCAGTACACGGCGCTGGCGATCGCGAGCCTGGCGCTGTTCCTCGCGCTGACGATCGCCGGTCGGGTGCTCCGGGTGGTGCTGGCGGCGGTCGAGGTGCTCCTCGGCGCGGCCGTCGTCGCCACCGGCATCGGCGCCCTGGCGGATCCGGTCGGCGCCTCGAAGGGCGCGGTCGGGGAGGTCGCGGGTGTGAGCGACGCCGCCGGGGTCCGGCAGGTCGTCGAGCGCGTCGACGTCACGGTCTGGCCGGCGATCGGCATCGCTGGCGGGGTGCTCGCCGTGCTCCTGGGCGTGGTCGTCTTCGTGGTGCAGCGCTCGTGGCCCGGTCCGACGCGGAAGTACGCCGCGGCGACGTCCGGCGCACCGGCGGAGGCACGCGCGGCAGCACCCGCCGAGCGTGACGCCATCACGGACTGGGACGACCTGAGCGCGGGTGCCGACCCCACGGCCGCGGACGTCCCGGTGGTCCGCACCGGGACGGACGGCGGCGCGGTGGAGGAGTCGCCCACGGTCGGCACGGTAGGATCGGAGCGGCGTCGATCGGACGACGGCGCCGGAGCAGAACGAGGAGCACCGTGAGCAACACTGAGCCCGCAGAACTCGGCGAGGGCCACTCGCCCGCCGCCTGGACCGCCGTCGTGATCATGCTGATCGGCTTCGCGGCGGGCACGCTGTTCTTCTGGTTCGACCTGGCGTGGGGCGTCTGGGCCTCCGCCGCCGTCGTCGTGATCGGTCTGGTCGTCGGCGCCGTGATGGCGAAGGCGGGCTACGGCGTCAACGGTCCGAAGTTCGTCCCCAAGCACCACTCGGAGTAGTCACCGTGCCGAACGTGCTCGAGACCCTCGTCGCGGGCGCGCTCGAGGACGCCGCCGCCCGTCGTGCCGACCGTCCGCTCTCGGACGTCGAGCGTGACCTGGACCGGGTGGCGTCGCCGCTCGACGCCCTCGACTTCCTGTCGCCCGGCGAGCGGGTGAAGATCCTCGCCGAGGTCAAGCGCGCGAGCCCGTCGCGCGGCTCGATGGCCCCGATCGAGGACCCGGCCGCCCTCGCCGCGGACTACGAGCGTGGTGGTGCGTCGACGATCAGCGTGCTCACCGAGGGGCGGAAGTTCCTCGGCAGCCTCGCCGACCTCGAGGCCGTGAAGGCCCGTGTCACACTGCCGGTGCTCCGCAAGGACTTCATCGCCGACCCGTACCAGGTGCTCGAGGCCCGCGCCGCCGGTGCCGACCTGGTGCTGCTCATCGTGGCCGCGCTCGAGCAGCGGCAGCTCGTCGAACTGCACGAGCTCGCCGAACAGCTCGGCATGCGCGTGCTCGTCGAGGCGCACTCCGCCGACGAGGTCTCGCGTGGCGTCGACGCCGGCGCGCGCGTCCTCGGCGTGAACGCCCGTGACCTGACCGACTTCTCGCTGGACCGCGACCTGTTCGGCTCGCTCGCCGAGCGCATCCCCGACGGGGTCGTCCGCGTCGCCGAGTCGGCCGTCGCCGGTCCCGCCGACGTCGCGCACTACCGCGCTGCGGGTGCCGACGTCGTCCTGGTGGGGGAGGCGCTCGTCACGGGCGCCGACCCGGCCACCACCCTCGCGTCGTTCATCGCCGCGGCGGACGGCCTCGCCCGCCCGCGCGCCTGACCGGCTCCGTCCCACCGGCCACCGGCGCACGCCGGGCCCGGCCGCTCCACCCCGGGAGACCCACCGTGACCTCACTCCGTGACCTGCAGGGCCCGTACTTCGGCGACTTCGGCGGACGCTTCGTCCCCGAGTCCCTGGTCCTGGCCCTCGACGAGCTCGAGACCGCCTTCCGCGAGGCATGGGCCGACCCGGCGTTCCGCGACGAGCTCGACACGCTCCAGCGCGACTACACCGGCCGCCCGTCGATCATCACCGAGGCGCCGCGCTTCGCGCAGCACGCCGGCGGTGCCCGGATCATCCTCAAGCGCGAGGACCTCAACCACACCGGCTCGCACAAGATCAACAACGTGCTCGGACAGGCGCTCGTCGCGAAGCGGCTCGGCAAGACCCGGCTCATCGCCGAGACGGGCGCCGGGCAGCACGGTGTCGCGACCGCGACCGCCGCGGCCCTGTTCGGCATGGACTGCGTCGTGTACATGGGCGCCGTCGACACGGAGCGCCAGGCGCTGAACGTGGCGCGGATGCGGCTGCTGGGCGCGGAGGTGATCCCGGTCGAGACCGGCTCCCGGACGCTGAAGGACGCCATCAACGACGCCCTGCGCGACTGGGTCGCGAACGTCGAGTCGACGCACTACCTGCTCGGCACCGTCGCGGGCCCGCACCCGTTCCCGGAGATGGTCCGCGAGTTCCACAAGGTCATCGGGGAAGAGGCCCGCCAGCAGGTCCTCGACCGGATCGGACGGCTGCCGGACGCGGTCGCCGCGTGCGTCGGCGGCGGCTCGAACGCGATGGGCATCTTCGAGGCGTTCCTCGACGACGAGTCCGTCCGGCTGCACGGGTACGAGGCGGGTGGCGACGGCATCGAGACCGGTCGGCACGCCGCGAGCATCTCGCTGGGGCGTACCGGCGTGCTCCAGGGCACGATGTCGTACCTCATGCAGGACGAGGACGGCCAGACGATCGAGAGCCACAGCATCTCGGCGGGCCTCGACTACCCGAGTGTCGGACCGGAGCACGCCTACCTGGCGTCCATCGGACGCGCGCAGTACGAGCCGATCACCGACGCCGAGGCCATGGAGGCGTTCCGCCTGCTGAGCCGGACCGAGGGCATCCTGCCCGCGATCGAGTCGTCGCACGCGCTGGCCGGCGCGATCAAGCTCGGCAAGGAGCTCGGCCCCGAGGGGGTCGTGCTCGTGTCCCTGTCCGGACGCGGCGACAAGGACGTGGCATCCGCCAGTCGCTACTTCGGCATCCTCGACGAGAACGCGGTGCAGCTGTGACGAACCCCGAGACGAACCGGTCGGTCGCGACGACGATCGACACCGCGAACGCGGAGCGCGCGGGCGCCGTCGTCGGCTACCTGCCGGCCGGGTTCCCGGACCTGCAGACGAGTGTCGACGCTGCGGTGGCCCTCGCCGAGAACGGCGTCGACGTCATCGAGCTCGGCCTGCCGTACTCGGACCCGGTCATGGACGGCCCCGTCATCCAGCGCGCGGCGGAGGAGAGCCTGGCGAACGGCTTCCGCGTCGCGCAGGTGTTCGACGCCGTCGACCGGATCACGGACCGCGTCGACGTGCCGGTCCTCGTGATGACCTACTGGAACCCGGTGCTGCGCTACGGCGTCGACCGGTTCGCCGACGACCTCGTCGCCGCGGGTGCCTCGGGACTCATCACACCGGACCTCATCCCCGACGAGGGCCGGGCATGGATCAACGCCTCGGAGCGCACCGGCCTCGACCGCGTCTTCCTCGCGGCGCCGTCCTCGACGGACGCGCGCATGGAGCAGGCCGTCCGGTCGAGCCGCGGCTTCGTCTACGCCGTCTCCACCATGGGGGTCACCGGGGCGCGGATCGGCGTCGACACCGCCGCTCGCACGGTCGTCTCGCGCCTGCGCGACGCCGGCGTCGAGCGCACCTGCGTCGGCCTGGGCATCTCGACGGCCGACCAGGTGGCCGAGGTGCTCGAGTACGCGGACGGCGCGATCGTCGGGTCCGCCTTCGTCCGCGCCCTCGCCGACCTCGGCGTGCAGGGCGTCGCGGAACGTGCCGCCGACCTGACCAGCGGCGCCCGGCGCGGCTGACGCGAGCAGGCGTCGGACAGGAGGCGCGGTGCGGGTGCGGGACGTCGGTCACCCGCACCGTTCCTCCTGACCGTCCTGGTCACGGTTCCCACAGGACGGCCCGCTGCGTTCCTGGTCGGCGCGGTTCCCGCGCTACAGTGAGCGGGGCCGACCCTCCAGCGGCACCGCGGCCGTCCAGCACCGAAAGGCGACAGCACCTCCATGCACCTCCTGAGCATCCCGAGCCCGAGCACCGCGTGGCAGTACTTCGACCTGACCGCCTGGCTGCGCGACGTCTTCGGGTGGTCGCTGCCGCTCGACTTCCGGATCCACGCCTACGCCATCTGCATCCTGCTGGGGATCGTCGCCGCCGTGGTGCTGGCGAACCGGCGTCTCAACGCGCGCGGGGTCGAGCGGTGGATCATCATCGACATCGCGATCTGGGCGGTACCGGCCGGCATCATCGGCGGGCGACTGTTCCACGTGTTCACCCACGTCAGCGACTACTTCGGCCCGGGGCGTGACCCGTTCTCGCTCCTCTACGTCTGGGAGGGCGGCCTGGCGATCTTCGGGGCGCTCATCCTCGGATCGGTCGGCGCGTACATCGGCTGCCGCCAGGTGGGGCTGCGCTTCTCGACCCTGATCGACGCGATCGCGCCGGGCGTCCTGCTGGCGCAGGCGTTCGGCCGTCTCGGCAACTACTTCAACCACGAGCTGTTCGGGATGCCGACCAGCCTGCCGTGGGGCCTGGAGATCGAGTCGTCGAACCCGGCGTTCCCGACGGGTCTGCCCGAGGGCACCCTGTTCCACCCGACGTTCCTCTACGAGATCATCTGGAACGTCGTCGGTGTGGTCGTCATCCTGCTGCTCGACAAGCGGTTCCGCCTGCAGTGGGGCAAGGTCATGGCGCTCTACCTGATCTGGTACGGCACCGGCCGCGCGGTGCTCGAGTCGATCCGCGTCGACACGAGCGAGACCTTCGCCGGCGTCCGCACGAACGTCTGGATGTCCTTCGCCGCGATCCTGCTCGGTGTCATCGTCTTCCTGGTGCAGACGCGTCGGCACACCGGCAACGAGCCGAGCCCGTACCTGCCGGGTCGCGAGCCGCGTCGGAGCACCGATGTAGACTCGGACGACACCTGGTCGGAACACGACGACGACGCTCCTGCGGCCGCCGCCGACGCCGATCCGGTCCCCGCAGCGGGTCCCGCCCGGTAACACCCCGTCCGGCCGGCCTGCTCGGTGGACGGCATCCGCCGGTCACGAGCACCCGTCGCACGGTCGGGCCGCCACGAGCGGCCCCACCACCTCGCGCGTCGTCCGCGCACCCTCCACGACGACGCGCACGGGCACCAGTCCCGCCCGCTCGGGCGGAACGCACCACCGGGCCACCGACGTCCCTGTTCCACTTCCTCGTGAGGACGGTTCCCCATGGCGCTCCAGCCAGACCCTGCCCCCCGCTCGACGCGCTCCCTGCAGCCGGCGCACCGACGCTTCTCGGCCGTGCCGGAGGCGACGGGCGCGTACGACCCGGCCAACGAGAAGGACGCCTGCGGCCTCGCGATGGTCGCGACGCTCCGCGGCACCGGCGGCCACGACATCGTCGACGCCGCGCTCGGCGCGCTCCGGAACCTCGAGCACCGGGGTGCCGTGGGGTCCGACGCGGGCACCGGGGACGGCGCGGGCATCCTGTGCCAGGTACCGGACGCGTTCCTGCGCGACGAGGTCCCCTTCGAGCTCCCCGCCGCGGGCGAGTACGCCGTCGGTACGGCCTACCTGCCCGTCGACGAGGACGAGCGTCACGCGGTGAAGGGCGCCGTCGAGCGGATCGCGCGCGAGGAGGGCCTGAAGGTCCTCGGGTGGCGCGAGGTCCCGGTGCGCCCGGAGGTCCTCGGCACGCTCGCCCGTGCGGCCATGCCCGCCTTCGAGCAGCTCTTCGTGGCCTCCACCCGGCACGACGTGCACGGTGCTGCGTGGAGCGGGATCGCCCTCGACCGCCAGGCCTTCCGCCTGCGCAAGCGCGCGGAGCACGGCGTCGAGGCCTACTTCATGTCGCTCTCGAGCCGCACCATGGTCTACAAGGGCATGGTCACGACGCTGCAGCTCGAGCCGTTCTACCCGGACCTCAGCGACGAGCGCTTCGCCTCGAAGCTCGCGATCGTGCACTCCCGGTACTCGACGAACACGTTCCCGTCGTGGCCGCTCGCCCAGCCGTTCCGCACGCTCGCGCACAACGGCGAGATCAACACGGTGCGCGGCAACCGCAACTGGATGCGCGCACGCCAGTCGCAGCTCGAGAGCGAGCTGCTCGGCGACCTCGCACCGCTCCTGCCGATCGTGAGCCCCGGTGCGAGCGACTCCGCCTCGTTCGACGAGACCCTCGAGCTGCTCACGCTGACCGGCCGGAGCCTGCCGCACGCGGTGTCGATGATGGTGCCGGAGGCCTGGGAGAACCAGGTCGGGATGGACCCGGACCTCCGGGCGTTCTACGAGTACCACTCGATGCTCATGGAGCCGTGGGACGGTCCGGCCGCGATCACCTTCACGGACGGTGCGATCGTCGGCGCCACGCTCGACCGCAACGGCCTGCGGCCCGGACGCTTCCTCGTCACCGACGACGGGCTCATCGTGATGGGCTCCGAGACCGGCGTGATCGACGTGCCCCCCGGCAAGGTCGTCCGCAAGGGGCGTCTGCGCCCCGGTCGCATGTTCGTCGTCGACACCGAGGCCGGACGCATCATCGAGGACGACGAGGTCAAGCGCGACCTCGCGGCCTCCGGCCCCTGGGCGCAGTGGCTCGACGAGGGCCGGATCAACCTGTCCGACCTGCCGGAGCGCGAGCACATCGTGCACACCCCGGCGTCGGTGACCCGACGGCAGCGCGCCTTCGGGTACACCGAGGAAGAGGTCCGCATCCTGCTGCGTCCGATGGCGCAGACGGGCGCGGAGCCCCTCGGCGCGATGGGTTCGGACACGCCGATCGCGGTGCTGTCCGAGCGTCCTCGCCTGCTGTTCGACTACTTCACGCAGCAGTTCGCGCAGGTGACGAACCCGCCGCTCGACTCGATCCGCGAGCAGGTCATCACCTCGATGGGGATGGGCCTCGGCCCGGAGCGCAACCTGCTGAGCGCGGGCCCCGAGCACGCGAAGCAGATCGTGCTCGACTTCCCGGTCATCGACAACGACGAGCTCGCGAAGATTCAGCACTTCGAGACCTCCTCCGGGCGCCACCTCACGGTGACGATCAAGGGCCTGTACCGCGTCGACGCGGGCAAGAAGGCGATGCAGAAGCGCATCGCGGCGGTCTGCGACGAGGTCGACCAGGCGATCGACTCGGGCAAGCAGTTCATCGTGCTGTCCGACCGCGACGGCAACGCGGAGCAGGCTCCCGTCCCGAGCCTGCTGCTCCTCGCCGCCGTCCACCACCACCTCATCCGCACCGAGCAGCGCATGAAGGTCGGGCTCATCGTCGAGGCCGGCGACGTCCGCGAGGTCCACCACGTCGCCACCCTGATCGGCTACGGCGCGTCGGCGATCAACCCGTACCTGGCGATGGAGACGTGCGAGAACCTCGTGCGTTCGGGGATGATCACCGGCATCACGCCGGAGCAGGCCGTGCAGAACGTCATCAAGGCGCTCGGCAAGGGCGTACTGAAGATCATGTCGAAGATGGGCATCTCGACCGTGTCCAGCTACGCGGGCGCCCAGGCGTTCGAGGCGGTCGGGCTCAGCCAGGAGTTCGTCGACAAGTACTTCACCGGGACGTCGTCGATCCTCGGCGGCGTCGGCATCGAGGTCATCGCCAAGGAGAACGCCGAGCGGCACGCGCAGGCGTACCCGCAGGACGGTGCGGTGCTGTCGCACGAGCGGCTGCAGACGGGTGGCGAGTACCAGTGGCGCCGCGAGGGGCCGCCGCACCTGTTCAACCCGGACACGGTGTTCCGCCTGCAGCACGCGACCCGCGCACGCCGCTACGACATCTTCCGTGAGTACTCGCAGGCGGTCGACGACCAGTCCGAGGAGCTCATGACGCTCCGCGGCCTGTTCCGCTTCCGCCACGGGGTGCGGAAGCCGATCCCGCTGGACGAGGTCGAGCCGATCGAGTCGATCGTCAAGCGGTTCAACACCGGCGCGATGTCCTACGGGTCCATCTCGCAGGAGGCCCACGAGACCCTGGCGATCGCGATGAACCGTCTCGGTGCGCGCTCGAACACGGGCGAGGGCGGCGAGGACGTCGAGCGCCTGCTCGACCCCGAGCGACGGAGCGCGATCAAGCAGGTCGCGTCCGGCCGGTTCGGCGTGACGAGCATGTACCTCACCCACGCCACCGACATCCAGCTGAAGATGGCGCAGGGTGCGAAGCCGGGCGAGGGCGGGCAGCTGCCCCCGACGAAGGTGTACCCGTGGGTCGCCCGCACCCGGCACGCGACCGCGGGCGTGGGCCTCATCTCGCCGCCGCCGCACCACGACATCTACTCCATCGAGGACCTCAAGCAGCTGATCTTCGACGTGAAGCGGGCCAACCCGTCCGCTCGTGTCCACGTCAAGCTCGTGAGCCAGTCCGGCATCGGTGCGGTCGCCGCGGGCGTGACGAAGGCCCTGGCCGACGTCGTGCTCGTGTCCGGCCACGACGGTGGGACGGGAGCGTCGCCGCTCAACTCGCTCAAGCACGCGGGCACGCCGTGGGAGATCGGGCTCGCCGAGACGCAGCAGACGCTCATGCTCAACGGCATGCGCGACCGCGTGGTCGTGCAGGTCGACGGGCAGATGAAGACCGGCCGCGACGTCGTCGTGGCGGCGCTGCTCGGAGCCGAGGAGTACGGCTTCGCCACGGCACCGCTCGTCGTCGAGGGCTGCATCCTCATGCGCGTGTGCCACCTCGACACGTGCCCGGTGGGTGTCGCGACGCAGAACCCGGAGCTCCGCAAGCGCTTCACCGGCAAGCCCGAGTTCGTCGTGAACTTCTTCGAGTTCATCGCCCAGGAGGTCCGCGAGCTCCTCGCCGAGCTCGGCTTCCGGTCGTTGGACGAAGCGATCGGCCAGGTCGACGCGCTCGACACCGACCGTGCGGTGGAGCACTGGAAGGCGTCGGGCCTCGACCTCGCGCCGGTGCTGCACGGGCCGGAGTTCGGACGCGACGAGCCGCGGCGCCACGTCCGCGAACAGGACCACGAGCTCGACGAGCACTTCGACGTGCAGCTCATCCAGCAGACGGCGGACGTGCTGGAGCACGGCGGGTCGGTCGCGCTCGACCTGCCGATCCGGAACACGGAGCGTGCGGTCGGCACGATGCTCGGTCACGAGGTGACGCTCCGCCACGGCGAGCACGGGCTGCCCGCCGGGTCGATCGACATCACGCTGCGCGGGTCGGCCGGGCAGTCGCTCGGTGCGTTCCTGCCCGCGGGCGTCACGCTCCGACTCGTCGGTGACAGCAACGACTACGTCGGCAAGGGACTGTCCGGCGGCGCGATCGTGGTCCGCCCGGACTCCGAGTCGGCCTTCGACCCGTCCGAGAACGTCATCGCCGGCAACGTGATCGGCTACGGCGCGACGCAGGGCAGCATGTTCATCCGCGGCATCGTGGGCGAGCGCTTCCTCGTCCGCAACTCCGGTGCCACGGCGGTCGTCGAGGGTGTGGGCGACCACGCGCTCGAGTACATGACCGGTGGGCTCGCGCTCGTCCTGGGCGAGACCGGCCGCAACCTCGGAGCGGGCATGTCGGGCGGGACGGCGTACGTGCGCGGGCTCCGGCGTGAACACGTGAACGCCGACGCACTGGCGAGCGGCGAGCTCCGGCTCGAGGAGCTGGACAGCGCCGACGTCGAGATCGTCACCGACCTGCTCCGGCAGCACCTCGCCGAGACCGGATCGACCGTCGCGGGCGACCTGCTCGAGTCGGGCGACCTGGGCGACTTCGTCAAGGTGCTCCCGCGCGACTACGCAGCCGTGCTCCAGACCCGCAAGCAGGCGGTCGACGAGGGGCTCGACCCGGACGGCACCGTCGTCTGGAACCGCATCCTCGAGGTGACCGGTGGCTGACACGAACCCGACACCGACCGCCGCGCGGAACCCGATGCGGGGCGACACGCGCACCCACACCCAGACCCACACCGAACAGGAGGCGGACCATGGCTGACCCGAAGGGCTTCCTCAAGGTGCAGGAGCGCGAGCTCCCGCCCCGTCGCCCCGTCCCCGTGCGGCTCATGGACTGGAAGGAGGTCTACGAGCAGCAGGAGTCCGGCGCCCTCAAGCGCCAGGCCGGGCGGTGCATGGACTGCGGCGTCCCGTTCTGCCACCAGGGCTGCCCGCTCGGCAACCTCATCCCGGAGTGGAACGACCTGACCTGGCGCGGCGAGGGCCGACAGGCGATCGAGCGGCTGCACGCGACCAACAACTTCCCGGAGTTCACCGGGAAGCTGTGCCCCGCCCCGTGCGAGGCGTCCTGCGTGCTCGGCATCAACCAGCCGCCGGTGACGATCAAGCAGGTCGAGGTCTCGATCATCGACGAGGCCTACAAGAACGGCTGGGTCACTCCGCACCCGCCGGAGCGTCTGACCGGCAAGACCGTCGCCGTCGTCGGGTCCGGCCCGGCCGGGCTCGCCGCCGCGCAGCAGCTCACCCGCGCCGGCCACACCGTCGCCGTCTACGAGCGCGACGACCGCATCGGGGGCCTGCTCCGCTACGGGATCCCGGACTTCAAGATGGAGAAGCGCCAGATCGACGCGCGCCTCGCCCAGATGCAGGCCGAGGGCACCCGCTTCCGCGCCGGCGTCGAGATCGGCGTCGACATCACCTGGGACGACCTCAAGTCCCGGTACGACGCGGTCGTCGTCGCCACCGGCGCCACGGTGCCGCGCGACCTGCCGATCCCGGGGCGCGACCTCGAGGGCGTGCACTTCGCGATGGACTACCTCGTCCAGCAGAACAAGGCGAACGCCGGCACGACCGTCGACAACCAGGTCACCGCCGAGGGCAAGCACGTCGTCGTCATCGGCGGCGGCGACACCGGAGCTGACTGCATCGGCACCGCCCACCGCCAGGGCGCGCTCAGCGTGACGAACCTGGCGATCGGCAAGCAGCCGCCGCTCGAGCGTCCCTCCGAGCAGCCGTGGCCGATGTTCCCGACCGTGTTCGAGGTGACGAGCGCCCACGAAGAAGGGGGCGAGCGGCAGTTCCTCGCGTCGACGGTCGAGTTCCTCGGCAACGCCGCGGGCGAGGTCCGGGCGCTCCGCGTCGCCGAGACCGAGTACCTCGACGGCCGTCGCGTGCCCAAGGCCGGGACGGAGCGCGAGATCCCCGCGGACCTGGTGCTCATCGCCATGGGCTTCACCGGACCGGAGACCGAGACGATCGAACCGCAGCTCGGCCTGCCGGTGACGGTGTCCGGCGCGGTGTCGCGCCAGGCCGACTACTCGACGAACGAGCCCGGCGTGTTCGTCGCCGGGGACGCCGGTCGCGGACAGTCGCTCATCGTGTGGGCGATCGCCGAGGGCCGCGCCGCGGCGTCCAAGGTCGACGAGTACCTCGAGGGTTCGACGATCCTCCCGGCACCCGTCAAGGCCACCGACCGTGCGCTCACGATCTGACGTCGTGGACGCCCACGGAACACCGGTCCGTCGGTGAGCAGCAGGCCACCGGCACTCGATAGGGTGCTGGTGGCCTGCTCTCGTTCCGCGCGGCCCCACAGCGCGGAACCCCGGCACCATCCACCACACGAAGGAATCCATTGAGACGCGCAAAGATCGTTTCGACGCTCGGCCCGGCTACGTCGGACTACGAGACCGTCAAGGAGATCATCGAAGCGGGCGTCGACGTCGCCCGCCTCAACCTCAGCCACGGTGACTACAGCGTCCACGAGGCCAACTACGAGAACGTCCGCCGTGCCGCCGAGGAACTGGGCAAGCCGGTCGCGATCCTGGTCGACCTGCAGGGCCCGAAGATCCGTCTCGCGAAGTTCGCCGACGGGCCGCACGAGCTCGCCGTCGGCGACGTCTTCACGATCACGACCGAGGACGTCCCCGGCTCGAAGGAGATCTGCGGGACGACGTTCAAGGGCCTGCCGCAGGACGTCAAGCCCGGCGACCCGTTGCTCATCGACGACGGCCGCGTCCGCCTCCGCGTCCTCGACACCGACGGCGTGCGTGTGCGGACCGAGGTCGTGGTCGCCGGCACCGTCTCGAACAACAAGGGCATCAACCTGCCCGGCGTGGCCGTCAACGTCCCCGCGCTGAGCGAGAAGGACGAGGCCGACCTGCGCTGGGCGATCCGCCAGGGCGCCGACCTCATCGCGCTGTCGTTCGTGCGCAACGCCGCCGACGTCGACCGTGCGCACGAGATCATGGACGAGGAGGGCAAGCGCCTCCCGATCATCGCCAAGGTCGAGAAGCCGCAGGCGGTCGACGCCCTCGAGGAGATCATCGACGCCTTCGACAGCATCATGGTCGCCCGCGGTGACCTCGGCGTGGAGCTCCCGCTCGAGGCGGTCCCGATCGTGCAGAAGCGCGCCGTCGAGCTGTCCCGCCGCATGGCGAAGCCGGTCATCGTCGCGACGCAGATGCTCGAGTCGATGATCTCGTCGCCGATCCCGACCCGTGCCGAGACCTCGGACGTCGCCAACGCCGTCCTCGACGGCGCGGACGCCGTCATGCTCTCCGGCGAGACCAGCGTCGGCGAGTACCCGGTGCAGACGGTCCGCACCATGGCCCGTATCGTCGAGTCGACCGAGGACCACGGCCTCGAGCGCATCGCCCCGCTCGGCACGAAGCCGCGCACACTCGGCGGCGCGATCACGCTCGCCGCGGTCGAGATCGCGGAGTTCACCGAAGCGTCGTACCTCTGCGTCTTCACCGAGTCCGGCGACTCGGCCCGTCGCATGTCGCGCCTGCGCCACGGTCTGCCGATCATCGCCTTCACCCCGAACGAGGCGACCCGTCGCCGCATGGCGCTCACGTGGGGCGTCCGGTCGTTCCTGGTGGAGCGGAAGACCCACACCGACGAGCTCTTCTCGCAGGTCGACGACGTGCTGCTCGCGAACGGCCTCGCTTCCCCCGGTGACCGGGTCATCGTGACGGCCGGCTCGCCCCCCGGACTCGAGGGTTCGACGAACGACCTCCGCGTGCACCGGGTCGGCGACGCGCATGCCGAGGCGGCGCCCGCCTACGTGCGGGACTGACCCCGGATCACCACGCCGACAGGGCGCGGACGGGAGGCACGGCGCAGCACGCGCACGACGCCTCCGGTCCGCGCCCTGTCGCGTCGTGACCCCGACGGCAGTGTCCCGTCGGGACGCCCTCCGGCCAGCGAGGCGACCCCGGAACCTGCGGCGCCGCACCGAGGGTGAGGCGTCCCGCCGTCACGGCGGCGGGCGGGGGCCCGAGGTACCCGTCCGTCGGACCGAGCGGGCAGGATTGGTGCCGTGAGCCTCCAGGACGAACGCCCCACCCCACCCACCCCGGCGGACGTGCGTCGCTGGCGCCGCTACCTGGCGGACGAGCGGGCCGAGGCAGCCGTCTACCGCAACCTCGCGGCGCGACGGTCGGGCGAGGAGCGCGAGATCCTCGCGGCGCTGGCCGAGGCCGAGGGGCGCCACGAGCAGCACTGGCTCGAGCTGCTCGGCGACGACGCCGGGCGTCCGCTCCGGGGGAGCCTGCGCACCCGCGTGCTCGCCGCGCTCGCGAAGCGCTTCGGCTCGGTGTTCGTGCTCGCGCTCATGCAGCGGGCCGAGGACCGGTCGCCCTACGCCGAGGACGACGACGCGACCGCCCGGATGGCCGCCGACGAGCGGATCCACGGCGAGGTCGTGCGCGGTCTCGCAAACCGTGGCCGCATGCGGCTGTCCGGCACCTTCCGTGCCGCCGTGTTCGGGGCGAACGACGGCCTCGTCTCGAACCTCGCGCTCATCATCGGCATCAGCGCCTCCGGCGCGGACCGGCACTTCGTGCTGCTGAGCGGCGTCGCCGGCCTGCTCGCCGGTGCCCTCTCGATGGGCGCGGGGGAGTACGTGTCGGTGCGGTCCCAGCGGGAACTGCTGGACGCCTCCGCGCCGCACCCCGAGGCCGGACGCGCCGTCGCGGACCTCGACGTGGACGTCAACGAGCTCGCACTGGTCTACCGCGCGAGGGGGATGAGCGAGGCGGACGCGCAGGCCCACGCGGCCGAGGTCCTGGGCGGCCGGACCGTCACCTCGGCCACGGCGGTCGACGAGCACGAGGCCGTCGGCAACGGCATGAGCGCCGCCGTGTCGAGCTTCTGCTTCTTCGCCTCGGGCGCGGTCATCCCGGTGCTGCCGTACCTGTTCGGGCTGGAGGGCTGGCCGGCGGTCGTCCTCGCGGCCGTGCTGGTCGGCATCGCGCTGCTGGGCACCGGTGCGGTGGTGGGGGTGCTCAGTGGAGCGTCGCCGCTGCGGCGTGCGGTGCGGCAGCTCGCGATCGGGTTCGGCGCCGCGGTGGTCACCTACGGACTCGGCCTGCTGTTCGGCACCGGGAGCTCCTAGCCGCTGGCCGTCGGTCGGCAGCGGACCGAGCAGGGTGCCGCATGCACGAGTCGCGGGCGCTCAGCGGCGCATCGCGGCCCGCGGCGGCAGCAGCAGGAGCGCGGCCGCACCGACCACGACGAGCGCGATCCCCGAGAACACCGTGAAGACCGTCAGCGCGAGGCCCGGCGCCACGAGCACGACGATGCCACCGATGATCGACAGCACCCCGCTCACCACGGTCGGGAGGCGCGACGAGCCGGGGTGCCCGACGAAGCCGCCGACGAGTGCCGCGACGCCCTCGGCCAGGAACGCGACCCCCGCGAGCACCGCGTACGCCAGCAGCGGGATCGCGGGGTCGAGCAGGGTCACGAGCCCGGCGACCCCGACCAGGCCGCCCACGACGCCCGAGGTCCAGCGCCAGACCGCCGGCGTGCCGTGGCCGCGCACCGCGGCGACCACGCGCATCACACCCGAGACCACCAGGTAGACGCCGAAGACCAGCGCGACGAGCACGAGGGACGGCCGCGGCCAGACGACCGCGACGACGCCGAGCACGATCGCCACCGTCGCCGCCATGACGACGAACGCACGGAACGAGCGCACGGCACGAGAGTCCACGGGTGCACCTCCCTGTCGGTCCCGCGAGGACCCCGACGGTACCCGTGAGCGGCCGGGTCGTCCGCGCGCGTCGCCCCTCGCCGGTCCTTCCCGCTCGGTCCGCGACGACGCGATGCGGGGCTGTCCTGCGGCATGCCGCTCTGCCACCATGGAGACGTGAGCGCACTGCAGGAGGAGGGTCGGGTCGTCGCGGTCAGCCGCGACGGTGAGCACCGGTTCAGCAAGCCCGTCGTCGAGGAGATCACCCTCGTCGAGGGCTGGGGCATCGAGGGCGACGCGCACGCCGGGACCACCGTGCAGCACCGGTCGCGGGTGGCGCGGGACCCGTCGCAGCCGAACCTGCGGCAGGTGCACCTGCTGCACGCGGAGGTCTTCGACGAGGTCGCCGTCGACGGCTACACGGTCGGGCCCGGGCAGATGGGGGAGAACGTCACGACCCACGGGGTCGACCTGCTCGGGCTGCCCGCAGGGACGCTGCTGCACCTCGGAGACCACGCCTGCGTCCGCGTCACGGGCCTCCGGAACCCGTGCCGGCAGATCGACGACTTCGAGCCCGGGCTCCTGCGTCGGGTGGTCGGCCGGACCGAGGACGGCGCGGTCGAGCGGAAGGGCGGGGTGATGGGCGTCGTCGTCACCGGCGGCGTCGTCCGCGGCGGTGACCCCGTGCGCGTCGAGCTGCCCGAGGGTGAGCAGCGGGCGCTCGAGCCGGTGTGACGAACGGAGCGGGTGCGGTGTCCTGCTAGCCTGGAGCCCTCGCGAGTGTGGTGGAACGGTAGACACGGGGCACTCAAAATGCTCTGCCTCACGGCGTGCGGGTTCGAGTCCCGCCACTCGTACGATGCGCTCACGGCGCGCGGGACGGTGCCGGTCGGCGGGTCCCGCCACTCGTACGATGCGCTCGCGGCGCGCGGGGCGGTGCCGGCCGGCGGATACCGCCACCCGTACGGACGACCTGACGGAAGCCGCGTGCTCCGTCTAGTAGGCTCTCGGTCGTGAGTGACACAGAAGCAACCCCAGCAGCACCGCGTCGCGTCGTCGTCGCCGAGGACGAGTCGCTCATCCGTCTCGACATCGTCGAGATCCTCCGCGACAACGGGTTCGACGTCGTCGGCGAGGCCGGCGACGGTGAGACCGCCGTCCAGCTCGCGACCGACCTCCGCCCGGACCTCGTCGTCATGGACGTCAAGATGCCCCAGCTCGACGGCATCTCGGCGGCCGAGAAGCTCTCCAAGAACCACATCGCTCCGGTGGTCCTCCTCACGGCGTTCAGCCAGAAGGACCTCGTCGAGCGCGCGACCGAGGCCGGTGCGCTGGCCTACGTCGTGAAGCCCTTCACCCCGAACGACCTGCTCCCCGCGATCGAGATCGCGCTCTCGCGGCACCAGCAGATCATCACGCTCGAGGCCGAGGTCGCCGACCTGGTCGAGCGCTTCGAGACCCGCAAGCTCGTCGACCGGGCCAAGGGCCTGCTCAACGAGAAGATGGGCCTCACCGAGCCCGAGGCGTTCCGCTGGATCCAGAAGGCCTCGATGGACCGCCGTCTGACCATGCACGACGTCGCCAAGGCGATCATCGAGCAGCTCAGCGCCAAGAAGTAACGAGCACCACTCGCTCACAGGGAGAGCGCCGCAGGACCAGGTCCTGCGGCGCTCTCTGCGTCCGCCCCGTGTGCGCCGCGAACGCTGGTGCGTCCCCGTCGGTGGAGCAGGAACCGTCGGGTGGACGGCGGTGAGGCGACGTCTCCTGCTCCACGAACGCGGTCGTCACGGGAGGGGGAGCGAGGCCGCGCCGACCGCGTCACGGTGTGGTCGGACGGGAGGCGCGGCTCGGCGCGCCGCAGAGCCGTCACCTGGCAGGGTGGAGCGATGGACGACGTGGTGATCCGTGCCTCCCGGCCGGAGGACATGGCAGCGGTGGCCGACCTGCGCTGGCGGTGGAGCGTCGACGAGGACGGTGCGGACCCGGCGGTCACCCCGGAGCGCCACCGCGAGGCGATGGCAGCGTTCGCACGCGAACACCCGGACTCGCACCGGTGCGTCGTCGCGGAGCGCGACGGCGTCGTGCTCGGCATGGCGTGGCTCGCCATGAACCCGCGACCGCCGGCGCCGCACCGGCCCCACGGCCGGTTCGCTGCGGAACTGCAGACCGTCTACGTGGACCCTGCTCTGCGCGGTCGGGGTGTCGCGGGGCGGCTCGTCGCCCGACTCGTCGAGCTCGCGGACGAGCTCGGTGCGGAACGGATCGTCGTCCACTCGAGCATCGTCGGCGAGACGCTCTACCGGCGGCTCGGGTTCGGTGATGCCCGGCTGCTGCTGCAGCGGCCGCCGGAGGACTGACCGGGAGCGGTCAGCGCCGCTCGCGGATCATGTTCGTGATCCGCACGGTCGAGCACCGTCGGCCCTGGTCGTCGGTCAGGACGATCTCGTGCGTCGTGAGGGTGCCGCCGAGGTGGATCGCGGTGCAGGTGCCGGTGACCGTGCCGCTCGTGGCGCTCCGGGAGTGCGACGCGTTCAGCTCGATGCCGACGGCGTAACGGCCGGGGCCGGCGTGCACGTTCGCGGCCATCGACCCGAGGCTCTCGGCGAGGACGACGTAGGCGCCGCCGTGCAGGAGACCGACCGGCTGGCGGTTCCCCTCGACGGGGATGGTGCCGACCGCGCGTTCGGCGGTCAACTCCGTGATGACCATGCCCATCTTCTCGGCGAGCTCGCCCATGCCGCGGTCGGCGAGGCGCTCGTCGACGGTCCCGGTGGTGCTCACTTCGTCGGTCACGCTCGCGGACTCCCGTGTCGGATGGCGTCGGTAGGCTGTCCGGGTGTCGGACTCCGCAAAGCCTACCCTCATGGTCATCGACGGCCACTCGCTCGCCTTCCGGGCCTTCTACGCGCTCCCGGTCGACAGCTTCGTGAACCGCGAGGGGCAGCACACGAACGCCATCCACGGCTTCATCTCGATGCTGCTCATGCTCCTGCAGCGCGAGAAGCCGACCCACCTGGCGGTCGCGTTCGACATCTCCCGCTTCTCGTTCCGTACCCGCGAGTACGAGGACTACAAGGGCACGCGATCCGAGACCCCGCCGGAGTTCAAGGGGCAGATCCCGCTCCTGCAGCAGGCGCTCGAGGCGATGGGCATCACGACGGTCACGAAGGAGGACTACGAGGCCGACGACATCCTCGCGACCATGGCGCGGCAGGGGTCCGAGCAGGGGTACCAGGTGTACGTCGTGTCGGGTGACCGCGACTCGATCCAGCTCGTGAACGACGACGTCACGCTGCTGTACCCGTCGGTCCGTGGCGTGTCCGAGCTCACGCGCTACGACCGTGACAAGGTGTACGAGCGGTACGGCATCGAGCCCCACCAGTACCCGGACATCGCGGCGCTCGTGGGCGAGACGAGCGACAACCTGATCGGCATCGACAAGGTCGGCGAGAAGACCGCCGTCAAGTGGGTCACCGCCTACGGCTCGCTCGACGGGGTGCTCGAGCACGCCGACGAGATCAAGGGCGTGGTCGGCAACAACCTCCGCGAGCAGAAGGACCGGGCGATCCGGAACCGCAAGCTCAACCGGCTCGTGGACGACGTCGAGCTGCCCGTCGGTCCCGCCGACGTCGCGCTCCGCCCGCTCGACGAGCAGGCCGTGCGTGACCTCTTCGCCAAGCTGCAGTTCCGCACCCTGCTCGACCGCGTCTTCAAGGTCGCCGGCACCGGTGAGCCGACCGAGGCCGCCGACGCCCCCGGCTCGGTCGACAGCGGCGCCCCGACGCCGCCGCCGGTGCAGACCGTGATCGACGAGGAGCTCGGCTACTGGCTGGAGCGCAAGGGTGCGAACGACGCCGAGAACGGGTTCGGCGTCGCGGTCGAGGTCATCGACGGCCGCCTCAGCGCGATCGGCATCGCGACCCACGAGGACGCGGTCCTGGTCCCCGGTGGCAGCGGGGCGAAGGACTACGAGCAGCTCGCCGCCTGGTTCGCCTCCGACGCTCCGAAGCACTTCCACGACGCCAAGGCCGCGATCAAGGCCCTCGGTTCGGTCGGCATCACCGTGGACGGCATCGCCGGTGACGCGCGCATCACGGGGTGGCTCGCGCAGCCCGGCAAGCAGGGCCAGTCCCTCGCCGACCTCGTGTACCAGGAGCTCGGCGAGGAGCTGCCGACCGCCGACCCCAACCAGCTCGTCCCCGAGACCGAACCGGTCAACGTCGGTGTGCACGCCTGGTACGTGCTCCGCGTCGACACCGCGCTGCGTGCCCGCGTCGACGAGTCCTCGCTGCGCGTGCTCGACACGATCGAGCTGCCGCTCGTCCCGGTGCTCGCGGGCATGGAGACCATCGGCGTCGGCATCGACCGCCCCGTGCTCACCGGGCTGTCGCACGACCTGGGGGAGCGTGCGGCCGACCTCGCGCAGCAGGCCTTCGCCGAGATCGGGCACGAGGTGAACCTCGGATCGCCGAAGCAGCTGCAGGAGGTGCTCTTCACCGAGCTCGCGATGCCGAAGACCCGGAAGACGAAGACCGGCTTCTCGACGGACGCCGCGAGCCTCGCCGACCTGCAGGAGCAGCACCCGCACCCGTTCCTCGGGCTGCTGCTGCAGCACCGCGACGCCACGAAGCTCCGGCAGATCGTCGACACGCTCGACGCCGCCGTCGTCGACGGGCGCATCCACACCCGCTACGAGCAGACCGGCACGAGCACCGGCCGCATCTCGTCGACCGAACCGAACCTGCAGAACATCCCGGTGAAGACGGCGGTCGGTCGTCGCATCCGGTCGGCCTTCGCGGTCGCCGAGCCGTACACGACGCTCGTCACCGCCGACTACTCGCAGATCGAGATGCGCATCATGGCGCACCTGTCCGGCGACCCGGGCCTCATCCAGGCGTTCAACGAGGGCGAGGACCTGCACCGCTTCGTCGGCGCCCGGGTCTTCTCCGTCGAGCCGGCGGACGTCACGCCCGAGATGCGCACCAAGGTCAAGGCGATGTCCTACGGCCTGGCCTACGGCCTCAGCCCGTTCGGCCTGTCGAAGCAGCTCCGGATCGACCAGTCCGAGGCGCGGACGCTCATGAACGAGTACTTCGCCCGCTTCGGTGCGGTCCGCGACTACCTCCGCGGCGTCGTCGAGCAGGCCCGTGAGGACGGCTACACCGAGACGATCTTCGGCCGCCGCCGTCCGTTCCCCGACCTGAAGAGCCCGAACCGGGTGCTGCGCGAGAACGCCGAGCGCGCCGCGTTGAACGCGCCGATCCAGGGTTCCGCGGCCGACATCATGAAGATCGCGATGCTCGGTGTCGACGAGGACCTGCGCGAGGGCGGTCTGGAGTCGCACCTGCTGCTCCAGGTGCACGACGAGCTCATCCTCGAGGTCGCGCCGGGGGAGCAGGAGCGCGTCGAGGAGATCCTGCGGACCCGCATGGGCGCTGCGGCGGAGCTGAGCGTGCCGCTCGACGTGTCGGTCGGCGTCGGCCCGAACTGGGAGGCCGCGGCGCACTGAGCCCCGTCTGCCCGAGACGCCGCGCTGCCGCCGAGACGCCGAGCTGCCGCCGAGACGCCGCGCTGCCGCCGAGACGCCGTCGGATCCGGCGGCGTCTCGGCGGGCGGAGCGCGTCTCACGTCCACGCACCCGTCTCGACGTCACCACCCCCGCCCGGGCGGTGCCGCTCGGTAGGGTCGGGGCATGAGCGAAGACCGACCCGTCCGCCAGCCCTCCGCCGTCGACCGCGTCGCGGAGGACTGGGTGTCCACCCTCGTCGACCTCGACCCCACGATCGCCACCTACATCGGCGTGCCCGGCCGCACCGACGGCTACGGCGACACGTCGCCCGCCGGCGCCGACGCCCTCGCCGACGCCGCACGCACCGCCCGCCGGGCTCTCGACGCCGCCGAGTCCACGGACGACGTCGACCGGGTGACCAAGACCGACCTCGGGGCGGAGCTCGACCTGGTCGTCGAGTCGCACGAGCGGAAGCTCCACCTGCGCGACCTCAACGTGATCGCGAGTCCGGCGCAGGAGTTGCGCGACGTCCTCGACCTCATGCCGACGGCGACCACGGACGACTGGCAGGACGTCGCCGGCCGCCTGCACGCGCTGCCGGACGCCCTGGAGGGCTACCGCGAGACCCTGCTCCAGGGCACGCGTGAGCAGGTCACGCCGGCACGACGCCAGGTCGAGCTCATCGCCGAGCAGGCCGCGCGCAACGGGGCCGAGGACGGTTTCTTCCGTCAGCTCGTCGACGGTGCCGCGCTCGAGGGCGGTGCGCCGCTGCCGGAGTCGCTGCGGTCCGAGCTCGTCCGCGGCGCCGAGGTCGCCGCCGCGGCCTACCGTTCCCTCGGGGGCTTCCTGGAGCACGAGCTGCTGCCGCTCGCGACGCCCGTCGACGCGGTCGGGCGCGAGGACTACGAGCTGCACTCCCGTCACTTCCTCGGCGCCGTCGTGGACCTCGACGAGACGTACGAGTGGGGCATCGAGGAGCTCGCCCGCATGCGCGACGAGCAGGAGCGCATCGCCGACCGCATCGAGCCCGGAGCCTCGGTCGCCCGCGCCATCGAGGTCCTCGACGCCGACCCCGCCCGCATCCTGCACGGTACGGACGCCCTGCAGCAGTGGATGCAGCAGACGAGCGACGAGTCGATCCGCGCGATGGACGGCAGGTACTTCGACATCGCCGACCCGATCAAGCGGCTCGAGTGCCGGATCGCCCCGACGCAGGAGGGCGGCATCTACTACACCGGCCCCTCCGACGACTTCTCGCGCGCGGGCCGCATGTGGTGGTCCGTGCCGCAGGGCGTGACCGAGTTCGGCACCTGGCGCGAGAAGACCACCGTCTACCACGAGGGCGTCCCCGGCCACCACCTGCAGATCAGTCAGGCGGTCTACAACCGCGGCGAGCTCAACACGTGGCGTCGGCAGCTTGCGGGGCCGTCCGGCCACGTCGAGGGCTGGGCGCTCTACGCCGAGCGCCTGATGGAGCAGCTGGGCTTCCTCGACGACGACGGCGACCGCCTGGGCATGCTCGACGGCCAGCGGATGCGCGCCGCCCGTGTGGTGCTCGACATCGGTGTGCACCTGCAGAAGACGAACCCCGACGGCGGCGGCTGGACGTGGGAGTACGCGCTCGACTTCATGGGCCGCAACGTCAACATGGCGCCGGAGTTCGTGCAGTTCGAGGTCGCCCGGTACTTCGGGTGGCCGGGACAGGCGCCGTCCTACAAGGTCGGGCAGCGGGTCTGGGAGTCGATCCGCGACGAGCTGGCGGCGCGCGAGGGTGCGGCGTTCGACCTCAAGGCGTTCCACCACCGCGCCCTCGCGCTCGGCGGGGTCGGTCTGGACACGCTGCGGAGCGCGCTGCTCGGCTGACGCGCCACGGACGGGAGGCACGTGGCGGCGCCGCCACGTGCCTCCCGTCCGTCCCGGGCGCGTGATCCGATCCGCGACACACGGCGACACGCCCGGTTGTCAGCGCCGTCGCGCTGCGGTTAGACTCGATCGGCGCAATCCGCGCCGACCAACACACCGCTGCGACGGCTCGCACCTGCGACAGGTGCGGACCAGGGGGTCGCTCCCTCGCCGTCACGGCCCGACTCATGTCCGTTCGGAGCAATCTCTACATGACAACCACCACGACCAAGGCTCCCAAGCAGGTCGCCATCAACGACATCGGCTCGGCTGATGACTTCCTGGCCGAGGTCGAGAAGACCCTGAAGTTCTTCAACGACGGAGACCTCATCTCCGGCACCGTCGTGAAGATCGACCGCGACGAGGTCCTCCTCGACGTCGGGTACAAGACCGAGGGTGTCATCCCCTCGCGCGAGCTCTCGATCAAGCACGACGTCGACCCCAACGAGGTCGTCGAGGTCGGCGACGAGGTCGAGGCCCTGGTCCTCCAGAAGGAGGACAAGGAAGGCCGCCTCATCCTGTCGAAGAAGCGTGCGCAGTACGAGCGTGCGTGGGGCGACGTCGAGAAGATCAAGGAGTCCGACGGCGTCGTGACCGGTACGGTCATCGAGGTCGTCAAGGGCGGTCTGATCGTCGACATCGGCCTCCGTGGCTTCCTCCCGGCCTCGCTCATCGAGCTGCGTCGCGTCCGCGACCTGACCCCGTACCTGGGCCAGGAGCTCGAGGCGAAGATCCTGGAGCTCGACAAGAACCGCAACAACGTGGTCCTCTCGCGCCGCGCCCTGCTCGAGCAGACGCAGTCCGAGTCGCGCACCACCTTCCTCAACAACCTCCACAAGGGCCAGGTCCGCAAGGGCATCGTGTCGTCGATCGTCAACTTCGGTGCGTTCGTCGACCTGGGCGGCGTCGACGGTCTCGTCCACGTCTCCGAGCTCTCCTGGAAGCACATCGAGCACGCCAGCGAGGTCGTCGAGGTCGGCCAGGAGGTCACCGTCGAGATCCTCGAGGTGGACCTGGACCGCGAGCGCGTGTCGCTCTCGCTCAAGGCCACGCAGGAGGACCCGTGGCAGGTCTTCGCCCGCACCCACGCGATCGGCCAGATCGCACCGGGCAAGGTCACGAAGCTCGTGCCGTTCGGTGCCTTCGTCCGCGTCGCCGACGGCATCGAGGGTCTCGTCCACATCTCGGAGCTCTCGAACAAGCACGTCGAGCTCGCCGAGCAGGTCGTCTCCGTCGGTGACGAGGTCTTCGTCAAGATCATCGACATCGACCTCGACCGTCGCCGCATCTCGCTCAGCCTCAAGCAGGCCAACGAAGGCGTGGACCCGGAGGGCACCGAGTTCGACCCGGCGCTCTACGGCATGCCGACCGAGTACGACGAGCAGGGCAACTACAAGTACCCCGAGGGCTTCGACCCGGAGACCAACGAGTGGCTCGAGGGCTACGACACCCAGCGCACCGAGTGGGAGGGCCAGTACGCGGCCGCCCAGTCGCGCTGGGAGGCCCACAAGGCGCAGGTCGCGAAGACCATCGCCGACGAGGCGCAGGGTGGCTTCGACCTCCCCGCCACCGCGTCGAGCTCCTCGTCGTCCTCGTTCTCGAGCGAGTCGAACGGTCAGGGCACCCTGGCCGACGACGCCTCGCTCGCGGCGCTCCGCGAGAAGCTCAGCTCGAACAACTGATCGAGCGGGTCGCACCGTACCGGAAGCCCGGCACTCCTGGAGGGGGTGCCGGGCTTCCGGCGTTCCCGGGCTGCGGTGGTCGGCGGGGTCCTGGGTAGCCTGGTCGTGTGCGCATCATCGGTCTGACAGGCGGCATCGCCGCGGGCAAGTCCACCGTGTCCCGTCGCTGGGCGGATCACGGTGCCGTCGTGGTCGACGCCGACCAGCTCGCCCGGCAGGCCGTCGCGCCGGGCAGCCCGGGGCTCGCCCGGGTCGCCGAACGCTTCGGGAGCCGTGTGATCGCCGACGACGGCTCGCTCGACCGCGCGGCGCTCGGCAGCATCGTCTTCGCGGACCCGGCGGCGCGGAAGGACCTCGAGGGCATCACGCACCCGGAGGTCTGGCGTCTCGCGCAGCAGGCGTTCGACGCGGCCGCGGCAGCGGATCCCGACGCCGTGGTCGTGTACGACGTGCCGCTCCTGGCAGAGGCCCGGGGGAGTCGGCCGATCTCGTTCGACGCGGTCGTCGTGGTCGACGCCCCGGCCGCTCAGCGGGTCGAACGACTCGTGGAGCACCGGGGGATGCCGCGTGACGAGGCCGAGCGACGCGTCGCGGCCCAGGCGTCGGACGCCGAACGGTTGTCGCTGGCCGACCACGTCGTCGACGCCACCGGGACGCTCGAGGGCACCGTCCGGTCCGCCGACGCGGTGTGGCAGCGCATCGCGTCCTGAGCGGGCTCGGCGGGCCCCGTCGCCCGCTCTGCTGTGGGCGATCAGGGCCGCGGGTGTCAGGGGTCACGACTACCGTTGAGCGCATGGCAGTGTCGATCGAGCCCACGCGGGCGATCCGTCCGTTCGAGGTGATCAGCGAGTACTCGCCGAGCGGTGACCAGCCGGCGGCGATCGCCGAGCTCGCCGGCCGGATCAACGCCGGTGAGACGGACGTGGTGCTGCTCGGCGCCACCGGTACCGGGAAGTCGGCGACGACGGCCTGGCTCATCGAGCAGGTGCAGCGGCCGACGCTCGTCCTGGCGCACAACAAGACCCTCGCGGCGCAGCTCGCGAACGAGTTCCGCGGGCTCCTGCCGAACAACGCGGTCGAGTACTTCGTCTCCTACTACGACTACTACCAGCCCGAGGCGTACGTCCCGCAGACCGACACCTTCATCGAGAAGGACTCGTCGGTCAACGCCGAGGTCGAGCGCCTCCGGCACTCGACGACGAACTCGCTGCTCAGCCGGCGGGACGTCGTCGTGGTCTCGACCGTGTCCTGCATCTACGGCCTCGGTACTCCCGAGCAGTACATGAACGCCTCGATCGCGCTGCACGTCGGCCAGACGATCTCGCGCGACCAGCTCGTCCGCAAGTTCGTCGGCATGCAGTACCAGCGCAACGACGTCGACTTCGCGCGCGGCACCTTCCGTGTCCGTGGGGACACCATCGAGATCATCCCGATGTACGAGGAGCACGCGATCCGCATCGAGATGTTCGGTGACGAGATCGAGGCGCTCACCTCCCTGCACCCCCTGACCGGCAACGTCATCACCGACCTCCCCGGCGTGTCGATCTTCCCGGCGTCGCACTACGTCGCCGACACCGACGTGATGCACCGCGCGATCGAGCGGATCAAGGACGAGCTCGCGGAGCGGCTCGCCGAGCTCGAGGGCCAGGGCAAGCTGCTCGAGGCCCAGCGGCTGCGGATGCGCACCACCTTCGACATCGAGATGATGGAGCAGATCGGGTTCTGCTCCGGCATCGAGAACTACTCGCGCCACATGGACGGGCGTGCGGCGGGCGAGGCTCCGCACTGCCTCATCGACTACTTCCCGGACGACTTCCTCATCGTCATCGACGAGTCGCACGTGACCGTGCCGCAGATCGGCGCGATGTACGAGGGCGACGCGTCGCGCAAGCGCACGCTGGTCGAGCACGGGTTCCGTCTGCCGAGCGCCCTCGACAACCGGCCCCTGACGTGGGAGGAGTTCCTCGACCGCGTCGGGCAGAAGGTGTACCTGTCGGCGACCCCGGGCAAGTACGAGCTCGGTGTCACGGACAGTGTCGTCGAGCAGATCATCCGCCCGACCGGTCTGGTCGACCCGGAGATCGTGGTGAAGCCGAGCGACGGCCAGATCGACGACCTGCTCGAGGAGATCAAGCTGCGCGTCGAGCGCGACGAGCGTGTGCTCGTGACGACGCTGACGAAGCGCATGGCCGAGGAACTCACGGACTTCCTCGGCAACGCCGGCGTCCGCGTGCGGTACCTGCACTCCGACGTCGACACCCTGAAGCGCGTCGAGCTCCTGACCGAGCTGCGCCAGGGCGTGTACGACGTGCTCGTCGGCATCAACCTCCTGCGCGAAGGTCTCGACCTGCCCGAGGTGTCGCTCGTTGCGATCCTCGACGCCGACAAGGAGGGCTTCCTGCGGTCGTCGACGTCGCTCATCCAGACGATCGGTCGTGCCGCCCGCAACGTGTCCGGCCAGGTGCTCATGTACGCGGACAAGATGACCGACTCCATGCAGCAGGCGATCGAGGAGACCGACCGGCGTCGCGAGAAGCAGATCGCCTACAACACCGAGCACGGCATCGACCCGCAGCCCCTCCGGAAGAAGATCGCCGACATCACCGAGGTCCTGCAGCGGGAGAGCGACGACACCAAGGCCCTGCTCGAGGGTCGTCCGGCCGCAGACGGCCGCCGCTCGCCCACGCCCAACCTGCGCCGTGAGGGCATCGCCGGTGAGGGCGCGACCCAGCTCGAGGCCACCATCGCCGACCTCAACGACCAGATGCTGCAGGCCGCGGCCGAGCTCAAGTTCGAGCTCGCGGCACGGCTCCGCGACGAGGTCCAGGACCTCAAGAAGGCGCTGCGCCAGATGGAGTCCGCGGGGCATGTCCGCTGACGCCGACCGACGCACCGTCGTCGTGACCGGTGCGAGTGCCGGTCTCGGGTACCACGCGGCCGAGCAGCTCGCCGCCCAGGGGCACCGAGTCGTCCTCGCGACGCGGAACGCCGAGCGTGGCGCAGCCGCCGCGCGGAGCGTCCGGGAACACGTCGACCACGCGGACCTCGTGCACCTGCACCTCGACCTGGCCGACCTCGACAGCGTGCACGCCGCCGTCGACGAACTCGGCGAGCTGGGCCCGGTCCACGCGCTCCTGAACAACGCGGGCGTCGTCGGGTCGGCCGAGCGGCAGGAGACCGCGCAGGGCTTCGAACTGCAGGTGGGGACGAACCACCTCGGACACTTCGCCTGGACGGCGCTCGCCCTGCCGATGCTCGACCAGGACATCGGTCGGGTCGTGCACCTCGGGTCGATCGCGCACCGTTTCGCGACGCTCGACCGGTCCGACCCGCTCGCGGTCGGCCGCTACGAGTCACACCGGCAGTACGCCAGGAGCAAGCTCGCGGTGATGCTGTTCGGCTTCGAGCTCGCCCAGCGCCTCGGGGACGCCGGTTCGAACGTCCGCAGCATCGTCGCCCACCCCGGGTTGTCGCTCGACGCCGCGGCTCCGCCACGGCCGGCCATCGCGCCGACCCGTCGTGAGCCGGCGTGGATGCGCGCCGGCTCGGGATGGGTGGCGCAGGGCAAGGACGCCGGAGCGCGGCCGCTCGTGCACGCCGTCGTCGGCGACGAGGTCCGGTCGGGGGAGTACTGGGGTCCCGGTGGCCCGCTCCAGTTCGCGGGGGCACCGGCGCTCGTCCCGGCGCGGCCCCGGGCGCACGACCGGAACGCCGCGGCCCGGCTCTGGACCGCGAGCGAGCGGGCCACCGGCGTCGCGTTCGCTCTCGACGCACTCGCGTGAAGCCGCACCGCGGACGGATGTCGGTCCTGCTTCGTAGAATCGTCTGCGATGACCATCACCTCTGACCGCGGTACCGCGACCCCTGGCCGGAACGCCTTCGGCGAGCCTGCCGACCTCCACCTCCCGGGCGGGACGGCACCGCACAGCACCTCGACGCTCAGCGTCCGTGGTGCCCGCGTCCACAACCTCCGCGACGTCGACCTCGAGATCCCGCGTGACTCGCTCGTCGTCTTCACCGGGCTCTCGGGGTCGGGCAAGTCCTCGCTCGCGTTCGACACGATCTTCGCCGAGGGGCAGCGCCGGTACGTCGAGTCCCTGTCCGCGTACGCGCGGCAGTTCCTCGGCCAGGTGGACCGTCCCGACGTCGACTTCATCGAGGGCCTGTCGCCCGCCGTCTCGATCGACCAGAAGTCGACGAACCGCAACCCCCGGTCGACGGTGGGCACCATCACCGAGGTCTACGACTACATGCGTCTGCTCTGGGCCCGCATCGGTGTCCCGCACTGCCCGGTCTGTGGCGAGGTCATCAGCAAGCAGAGCGTGCAGCAGATCGCCGACCAGCTCATGGAGTTCGAGTCGGGGACGCGCTTCCAGGTCCTGGCACCCGTCGTCTCCAAGAAGAAGGGCGAGTTCGTCGACCTCTTCCAGGAACTCGCGGCCTCCGGGTACGCCCGCGCGATCGTCGACGGCGAGCGGATCCAGCTCAGCGACCCGCCGAAGCTGAAGAAGCAGGTCAAGCACGACATCTCGGTGATCGTGGACCGCCTCGTCGCGAACGAGGACATCCTCGGTCGCCTGACGGACTCGCTCGAGACGGCGCTCCGCCTGACGAACGGCACCGTGGCGATCGACATGGTCGACCACGAGGGGCCCGGGGCCGTCCGGACGTACTCCGAGAACCTGTCCTGCCCGAACAACCACCCGCTCGCGCTCACCGAGATCGAACCCCGCACCTTCTCGTTCAACGCACCCTTCGGTGCCTGTCCCGAGTGCTCCGGTCTCGGCACCCGGATGTCGGTCGACCCGGACCTGGTGCTCGGTGACCCCGAGGCGTCCCTGCGCGACGGCGTGCTGCTGCCGTGGACGGGCACGAGCGGGCTCTACTCGTACTTCGAGAAGCTCCTCGCAGGTCTCGGCAAGGACCTCGGGTTCAGCCTCGACACCCCGTGGAACCAGCTCGACCCGTCAGTCCAGGCGGCGATCCTGACCGGGAAGGACTTCCAGGTCTCCGTGTCGTGGAAGAACCGCTTCGGCCGCGAGATGCGGTACACGAGCGGGTTCGAGGGCGTCATGCCCTACATCGAGCGCAAGTTCGCCGAGGCCGAGTCGGACTCGCAGCGCCAGCGCTTCCAGGGGTACCTGCGCGAAGTGCCGTGCCCGGTCTGCGACGGCACCCGTCTGAAGCCCGAGGTCCTCGCTGTGACGGTCGACGGCCGCAGCATCGCCGACGTCACCGACATGTCCCTGGACCAGGCCTACGGCTTCATGGAGTCGCTCACGCTCACCGAGCGCGAGGCGCACATCGCCGCCGCGGTCCTCCGTGAGATCCGGGCGCGTCTCGAGTTCCTGCTCGAGGTCGGGCTCA
Organism: Curtobacterium sp. MCSS17_008; assembly: GCF_003234185.1. Classification (GTDB taxonomy): domain Bacteria; phylum Actinomycetota; class Actinomycetes; order Actinomycetales; family Microbacteriaceae; genus Curtobacterium. The sequence continues at coordinate 388,051 of NZ_QKSM01000001.1, read as the reverse complement.
ACTACCTCACGCTCGCGCGGGGCGCGGGCGGGCTGTCCGGTGGTGAGGCGCAGCGCATCCGTCTCGCGACCCAGATCGGCTCGGGTCTGACCGGTGTGCTCTACGTGCTCGACGAGCCGAGCATCGGCCTCCACCAGCGTGACAACCGACGGCTCATCGACACGCTCGTCAAGCTCAAGGACCTCGGCAACACCCTCATCGTCGTCGAGCACGACGAGGACACGATCCGCACGGCCGACTGGGTGGTCGACATCGGACCGGGCGCCGGCGTGAACGGCGGCAAGGTCGTCCACTCCGGTTCGTACGAGGGCATCATCGCGAACCGCGAGTCCGTCACGGGCGACTACCTGGCCGGGCGCCGCGCGATCGAGGTGCCGACGGAGCGACGGAAGATCAACCCGAAGCGCGTGATCAGCGTCCAGGGAGCGCGGGCGAACAACCTCAAGCAGGTCGACGTCGACTTCCCGCTCGGCGTCTTCACCGCGGTCACCGGCGTGAGCGGTTCGGGCAAGTCGACCCTGGTCAACGACATCCTGTACAAAGTGCTCGCGAACCAGCTCAACGGTGCACGGCACATCGCCGGCAAGCACACGCGCGTCAAGGGCCTGGACCAGCTCGACAAGGTGGTGCACGTCGACCAGGCGCCGATCGGCCGCACCCCGCGGTCGAACCCGGCGACGTACACGGGAGTGTTCGACCGCATCCGGCAGCTCTTCGCCGAGACCCCCGAGGCGAAGGCGCGTGGCTACCAGCCCGGGCGCTTCAGCTTCAACGTCAAGGGCGGGCGCTGCGAGAACTGCTCGGGCGACGGCACGATCAAGATCGAGATGAACTTCCTGCCCGACGTCTACGTCGCGTGCGAGGTCTGCGGCGGTGCGCGGTACAACCGCGAGACGCTGCAGGTGCACTACAAGGGCAAGGACATCTCCGAGGTCCTGGACATGCCGATCAGCGAGGCGGCCGAGTTCTTCGAGCCGATCTCCGCGATCCACCGGTATATGCAGACACTCGTCGACGTGGGTCTCGGGTACGTCCGGCTCGGGCAGAGCGCGACCACGCTCTCCGGTGGCGAGGCGCAGCGCGTGAAGCTCGCCACCGAGCTGCAGCGTCGCTCGAACGGTCGGACGGTCTACGTGCTCGACGAGCCGACCACGGGCCTGCACTTCGAGGACGTCCGGAAGCTGCTGCTCGTGCTGCAGAGCCTGGTCGACAAGGGCAACACGGTGATCACCATCGAGCACAACCTCGACGTGATCAAGTCCGCCGACTGGCTCGTCGACATGGGCCCCGAAGGCGGCGCGGGCGGCGGCACCGTGCTGGCCGTCGGTACGCCGGAGCACGTCGCGGACGTGCCGGAGAGCCACACCGGGGTCTTCCTGCGCGAGATCTTCGACGCGCAGGACGCCCGGGTCGGCAAGGAGCAGGCGGTGGGTGCGCGCCAGGCGACCCGGAAGCAGCAGCAGAAGGCGGGTGCTCGGTAGGTGTCGGACACCGTCTCCTGGCGGCCGAAGGCGGGGGAGATCCCGACCGATCCGGGCGTCTACCGGTGGCGTGACGAGGCCGGGAGGGTGCTCTACGTCGGCAAGGCGAAGAACCTCCGTGCCCGGCTGAGCAACTACTTCGCCCCGCTGCCGACGCTGCACGAGCGCACCCGACGCATGGTGCTCACGGCGCGGAGCGTCGAGTGGACCACGGTCGGCTCTGAGATCGAGGCACTGCAGCTCGAGTACACCTGGATCAAGGAGTTCGACCCGCCGTTCAACGTCAAGTTCCGGGACGACAAGTCGTACCCGTACATGGCGATCACCCTCGGCGAGGAATCGCCGCGGGTGATGGTGACGCGGAACCGCAAGATCAAGGGCGCGAAGTACTTCGGGCCGTACCCGAAGATCTGGGCGGTGCACGACACCATCGACCTGATGATCAAGGTGTTCCCGATCCGGACCTGCTCGGACTCGTCGTACAAGAAGGCGATGCAGACCGGCAAGCCGTGCTTCCCGGGCCAGATCGGCAAGTGCGGCGGGCCATGCTCGCAGAAGGTCTCGATCGCCGAGCACCGCGCGATCGTCGACCAGTTCGTCCGCTTCATGTCCAGCTACGACCGCCGGGTCATCACCGAGCTCCGGCAGCGCATGGCGGCCTCCGCGGATGCGATGCAGTACGAGCAGGCCGCGCGCTACCGGGACCAGGTCGGTGCCCTCGAGGCGGTGCTCGAGAAGTCGGCCGTGGTGCTCCGTGACTCGGTCGACCTCGACCTGTTCGGCGTGGCCGAGGACGAGCTCGCCGCGGCCGTGCAGCTGTTCTCCGTCCGCGGGGGCCGCATCCGCGGTGTCCGTGGCTGGGTGGTCGACAAGGAGCTCGACATCAGCACGGGCGACCTCATCGAGCAGATCGTGCAGGGCCAGTACGCGTCGACCGAGGAGCCGCCGCGCGAGGTCGTCGTCCCCGAACTGCCCGAGGACGCCGAAGCGCTGCAGCAGTGGCTCAGCGAGCGCCGCGGCGGTCGCGGTACGAAGCTCAGCACCGCGCAGCGGGGCGACCGAGCGGGCCTCGCTCGCACCGCGGCGCAGAACGCGGCGCAGGCGCTCATGCTCTACAAGACGAAGCGGAGCGCCGACTACACGACCCGCTCGGCAGCGCTGGCGGACATCCAGGACGCGCTCGGCATGACCGACGCCCCGCTCCGCATGGAGTGCTACGACATCTCGCACCTGCAGGGCACGAACGTCGTGGCCTCGATGGTGGTGTTCGAGGACGGTCTGCCCCGCAAGGACCAGTACCGCCGGTACACCATCGCCGAGACGACGGACGACACCGACAGCATGTACCAGGTGCTGTCGCGGCGGCTCGCACGGCTCGACGAGGACGCCGCGGTGCCGGACGTCCCGGACGCCACGAGCGACGACGTGGTCGAGGGCACGAAGCCCACGAAGCGGTTCGCCTACCGGCCGCAGCTCCTCATCGTCGACGGCGGGCAACCGCAGGTGCAGGCGGCGAAGCGGGCGATGGACGAGGCGGGTGTGCACGACATCGCGCTCGTCGGCATCGCGAAGCGGCTCGAGGAGCTCTGGCTGCCCGACGACGACTTCCCGGTGATCATGCCGCGGAACTCGGAGGCGCTGTTCCTCATCCAGCGGATCCGTGACGAGGCGCACCGGTTCGCCATCACCCACCAGCGCACCAGGCGGAAGCGGGACGTCCGATCGCAGCTGTCGGAGATCCCGGGGCTCGGGCCGACACGGGTGAACGCGCTGCTGAAACACTTCGGTTCGGTGGCACGCCTGCGCGACGCGACGGCGGAGCAGATCGCCGAGGTGAACGGCGTCGGTCCCGCCACTGCTGCGGCGGTGGTCGCGAAGCTGGCGCAGGCGCCGCAGAGCGCACCGGACTCCAGCGCTCCCACCCCCAGCGCTCCCACTGCCGGCGCGGACGAGCCGACCAGCGCGGACGAGCCAGCCGGCGCGGACGAGCCAGCCGGCGCAGACGCGCCGGCCAGCGCGGACGCGCGAGCCAGGGCGGAGGCGCCGGCCAGCGCACCCGGTGCCACCGACGGGGCGGAGCCGGACCGCTCCTCCCGTCCGGCGGGCCCCGTCCGCGTACCGGACGTGACCGACGACGGCCCGCACCGCCCGCGGTGACGCCGTCGCCGGAGGGTGCAGGACCGGCGCCGCCACCCGGCGTCGGCCCTGCGCCGTCCAGCGCGCGGGCGATAGCCTGGACGCAGCCGAGACCTCCCCGGGCCGTGGCCCGGGCCGCCACGACGGAGCCCTCCCACACATGAGCGACACGAGCGACGACCACGCCCGCGACGACGACCACGCCCGCGACGACGACCACGCCCGCGACGCCACGACCACCGCGTCGCAGCAGCACGACATCCTCATCGTCACGGGCATGTCCGGAGCGGGCCGGTCGACGGTCGGCAAGGCTCTCGAGGACCTCGGCTGGTACGTCGTCGACAACCTGCCCACGCAGATGCTCGGTCCGCTCACCGAGCTCGCCGACCGTGCTGGTGAGAAGATCCCGAAGATCGCCACCGTGGTCGACGTCCGCGGCGGCCGCTTCTTCACCGACCCCGAACAGGCGGTCGAACAGGTGCGCGCGAGCACGTCCGCGCGCGTGCGCGTGCTGTTCCTCGAGGCCACGGACGCGGTGCTCGTCCGTCGGTTCGAGCAGGTCCGCCGGCCGCACCCGCTGCAGGGCGACGGGACGCTCCTCGACGGCATCGGGCTCGAGCGGTCGCGTCTCTCCGGCCTCCGCGAGGCATCCGACGTCGTCATCGACACCTCGGACCTCAACATCCACCAGCTCGCGAACAGCGTGACCGAGCGCTTCGCCGACGACCACTTCGTCGGCGTGCAGGTCACGCTGATGAGCTTCGGGTTCAAGTACGGGCTGCCCGCCGACGCGGACATGGTCGCCGACGTCCGCTTCATCCCGAACCCCTACTGGGTCCCGGAACTGCGGCCGCACACGGGCCTCGACGCCCCCGTCTCGGAGTACGTCCTCGCGCAGCCGGGAGCCCGCTCGTTCGTGGAGCGCTACGCCGCCGTGCTCGAGCCCGTGCTCGCCGGCTACCAGCGCGAGAACAAAAGACACGCTACGATCGCCATCGGCTGTACCGGCGGCAAGCACCGCTCGGTCGCCGTCGTCGCCGAGTTGGCGAACCTCCTCCGCGGGATGCCCGACGTCGCCGTGCGTGTGAAGAACCGAGATCTCGGCCGGGAGTGACCGTTCCTCCGGCCGCTCCACACGACGTGCGCCGGGGCCGCGGACCCCACCAGAGAAAACGTTAGGAATGATGCTGTGCCGTTGACTGCCGAGGTCAAGGACGAACTGGCCAGGGTCGTCGTGAACCGCAACACGGTCCGCGCCGCCGAACTCGCGACCATCCTGCGGTTCGCGGGCGGCCTGCACGTCATCTCGGGCAGGATCGCGGTCGAGGTCGAGCTCGACACCCGGATCATCGTCCACCGCGTGCGGAAGGACCTGGCGGAGCTGTACGGCGTGCGGAGCGAGGCGTCGGTGGGGTCGGCCGCATCCTCCCGCCGCGGCACCCGCTACCTCGTCCGCGTGCTCGAGGCGGGGGAGACCCTCGCTCGCCAGACCGGGCTCATGGACGCCCGCCGCCGCCCGGTGCGGGGCCTCCCGAACCGCCTCACCACGGGCAACCGCGAGGACCTCGCCGCCATCTGGCGCGGTGCCTTCCTCGCGTCCGGCACGCTCACGGACCCGGGCCGAGCCGCCGCGCTCGAGGTGACCTGCCCGGGCAACGAGGCCGCGATGGCCCTCGTCGGAGCCGCGTCGCGCCTCGGCATCGCCGCGAAGGGCCGCGAGGTCCGCGGCGTCCACCGCGTCGTCATCCGTGACGGCGAGGCGATCGGGCAGATGCTCACCGTGATGGGTGCCGCCCGCACCACCGCCGAGTGGGAGGAGATGCGGCAGCGCCGCGAGGTCCGCGCCACCGCGAACCGTCTCGTCAACTTCGACGACGCGAACCTCCGTCGTTCGGCGCAGGCAGCCGTCGCCGCCTGTGCCCGCGTCGAGCGCGCGCTGGAGATCCTCGGCGACGAGGTCCCGGACCACCTCAAGTACGCCGGCTCGCTCCGTCTCGAGCACCGCGACGCCTCGCTCGACGAGCTCGGCCAGCACGCCGAGCCGCCGATGACGAAGGACGCGATCGCCGGCCGGATCCGCCGCCTGCTCGCCATGGCCGACAAGAAGGCCTCCGACCTCGGCATCCCGGGGACCGAGGCCAGCGTGCCGGAGGAGCTCGAAGGGGCCTGATCGGTCGCGTTCGCACGTCCGGGCGGGAGGCGCGGTGCCAGCTGGCGCCCGGCCCACGCCGCCGGTTCCGGAGCGATGCGCCAGCGGCGCTGCGACCGTGCCGGTGGGGAGCCGCCCGGCCGTCCGTGGGGACACGCGGCACCGGCCGCGACCGTCCGGACGGACCGTCATCCAGCGCGGGCGTGCAGTGTCCGACTGCTAGGGTCGTGACGGCGACGTTACGGGGCGTATCGTCCACCACACGTGGGCCGAACGGGCTCGCGACTCCGAAAGCAGCGCCCCCGGGGCGCTCCACACCCACCAGGAGATCCATTGACCGTCAAGATCGGCATCAACGGCTTCGGCCGCATCGGCCGTAACTTCTTCCGGGCCGCCCTCGCCAAGGGCTCCGACCTCGAGATCGTGGCGGTGAACGACCTCACCGACAACGCGGCTCTCGCGAACCTGCTGAAGTTCGACTCCATCACGGGTCGTCTCGGCGTCTCCGTCGAGCTCGAGGGCGACAGCATCGTGGTCGACGGCAAGCCGATCAAGGTCCTCGCGGAGCGCGACCCCGCGAACCTCCCCTGGGGCGAGCTGGGCGTCGACATCGTCATCGAGTCGACCGGCTTCTTCACCAAGGCCGCCGACGCGCAGAAGCACATCGACGCGGGCGCCAAGAAGGTCATCATCTCCGCCCCGGCGACCGGCGACGACGTCACCATCGTGCTCGGCGTGAACGAGGACCAGTACGACGCCGAGAACCACAACATCATCTCGAACGCGTCGTGCACCACGAACAGCCTCGCGCCGCTCGCCAAGGTGTTCCACGACAAGTTCGGCATCGAGCGCGGTCTCATGACGACGGTGCACGCCTACACGGCCGACCAGAACCTGCAGGACGGCCCGCACAAGGACCCGCGTCGTGCCCGTGCCGCCGCGCTCAACATCGTCCCGACGTCGACCGGCGCCGCGAAGGCCATCGGCCTCGTCATGCCGGAGCTCGCCGGCAAGCTCGACGGCTACGCGCTCCGCGTGCCGGTGCCCACCGGTTCGATCACCGACCTGACGCTCGAGACGTCCTCCGAGGTCACCGTCGACGAGATCAACGCCGCCTACAAGGAGGCCGCAGAGGGCCCGCTCAAGGGCATCCTGCTCTACAGCGAGGACCCGCTGGTGTCGACCGACATCACGACGGACCCGCACTCGTCGATCTACGACTCGGGCCTGACCAAGGTCATCGGCAAGCTCGTCAAGATCACCTCGTGGTACGACAACGAGTGGGGCTACTCGAACCGTCTCGTCGACCTGACCGAGTACGTGGGCGAGCGACTCCCGGCATGAGCCTGCGCACCCTCGAGGACCTCGGCGACCTCGCCGGCAAGCGCGTCGTCGTCCGGTGTGACCTGAACGTCCCGCTCAAGGACGGCACGATCACCGACGACGGCCGCGTGCGGGCGTCGCTGACCACGCTCAACACGCTCGTCAACGCCGGGGCGCGGGTCATCGTGATCTCGCACCTCGGTCGTCCGGACGGCAAGCCCGCGCAGGAGTACTCGCTCGCCCCCGTGGCGCAGCGCCTCTCCGAGCTGCTGGGCAAGGAGGTCACCTTCGTCGGTGAGACCGTCGGCGACGAGGCGACCTCGGCCGCCGAGGACCTCGGGGACGGCGACGTCCTGCTGCTCGAGAACCTCCGCTTCAACCCGGAGGAGACCTCGAAGGACGCGTCCGAGCGCCAGGCGTTCGCGGAACGCATCGCCGCCCTCGGCGACGCGTTCGTGTCCGACGGCTTCGGTGTCGTGCACCGCAAGCAGGCCTCGGTCTACGAGCTCGCCGCGGCGCTCCCCAGCGCCGCCGGGTCGCTCATCGAGTCCGAGCTGACGGTGCTCGAGCGCCTGACGAAGGACCCGCAGCGGCCGTACACGGTCGTGCTCGGCGGATCGAAGGTCAGCGACAAGCTCGGCGTGATCGAGCACCTGCTCCCGCAGGTGGACACGCTGTGCATCGGCGGCGGGATGCTCTTCACCTTCCTCGCGGCCCAGGGCCACGGGGTGGCGAAGTCGCTGCTCGAGCAGGACCAGCTCGACACCGTCCGCGCCTACCTGGCGAAGGCCGACGAGCTCGGCGTGACGATCGACCTGCCGACCGACGTCGTGGTGGCCTCCGGCTTCGCGGCCGACGCGGCGCACGAGACCGTCGCGGCCGACGCCATCGAGTCCTCGTCGTTCGGCGCGGACGGCATCGGCCTCGACATCGGTCCGGAGACGGCGTCGCGCTTCGCCGCGGCGGTCGCCGGTTCGAAGACGGTCTTCTGGAACGGCCCGATGGGCGTGTTCGAGTTCCCCGCGTTCGCCGCCGGCACGAAGACCGTCGCGCAGGCCCTGACCGAGGTCGACGGCCTCGGCGTGGTCGGCGGCGGCGACTCCGCGGCGGCCGTGCGGTCGCTCGGGTTCCCGGACGACCGCTTCGGGCACATCTCGACCGGAGGAGGAGCGAGCCTCGAGTTCCTCGAGGGCAAGCCGCTCCCCGGTCTCGAAGCACTGGGGTGGTCCCGATGACCCGCACGCCGTTCATCGCCGGGAACTGGAAGATGAACCTGGACCACCTCCAGGCGATCGCCACCGTGCAGAAGCTGGCCTGGACGCTGAAGGACGCGCGCCACGACCACGACGACGTCGAGGTCGCGGTGTTCCCGCCCTTCACCGACCTGCGGAGCGTGCAGACGCTCATCGCGGCGGACAAGCTGTCGATCGAGTTCGGCGCGCAGGACCTCTCGCAGTACGACGCCGGTGCGTACACCGGTGACGTCTCGGGAGCCTTCCTCGCCGCCCTCGACGCGAAGTACGTCATCGTCGGCCACTCGGAGCGTCGCACGATGCACGGGGAGACGGACGAGATCGTCGCCGCGAAGACCGCCGCGGCCGTCAAGCACGGCCTCGTGCCGGTCGTCTGCGTCGGCGAGACCGGCGAGGAACGCGAGCAACGCGGCGCGGGCGTGGTCCCGGTCGAGCAGCTCCAGGTGGTCCTCGACGCCGTGCAGCCGTCGGAGATCGTCGTGGCGTACGAGCCGGTGTGGGCCATCGGGTCCGGGCAGGCCGCGACGCCCGAGCAGGCCCAGGACGACTGCGCCGCCCTCCGCCGGGCCATCGCTGCGGCGTGGGGCGACGAGGCCGCTGCGGCCACCCGCGTGCTCTACGGCGGTTCGGTGAAGTCGGGCAACATCGCCGGCTTCCTCCGCGAGCCCGACATCGACGGCGCGCTCGTCGGCGGGGCATCGCTCGACGTGCAGGAGTTCGCGGCCATCGCGCGCTTCCGGCAGCACGTCGGACTCTGACACACCCCGCTCAGGCCGGTCGCGTCCTCGTGACCGGCCTGAGCCACGCCCGTGCCGGTGCCCGGGCTGCTGCTGCGGCCCGGTACACTTGCATGGCTGACTGACACGAAAGGTACGTCGTGGCGATACTCTCCGTCGTGCTGCAGGTCCTGCTCGCGATCACGAGCCTCCTGCTCACGCTCCTCATCCTCCTGCACAAGGGCCGCGGTGGCGGTCTCTCCGACATGTTCGGCGGCGGCGTGACGAGCAACCTCGGGGCGTCCGGCGTCGCCGAGCGCAACCTCAACCGCATCACGGTGATCCTCGGTCTGGTCTGGATCGTGTCGATCATCGTGCTCGGTCTCATCAACAAGTTCACGGCGGGGAGCTGATCCATGGCAACCGGAGGCAGTGCAATCCGAGGGTCGCGCGTCGGCGCGGGCCCGATGGGGGAGCAGGACCGCGGCGTCCAGGCGGAGCGCGTGGCCGTCTCGTACTGGGACGCCCTCGGCAACGAGGTCGTGCGGTACTTCGCCGCGAACCTGCCGGAGGACGAGATCCCCGAGACGGTCGACTCGCCGTCCACGGGCCTCCCGGCCGGCCGTGACAAGGAGAACCCGCCGCAGGTCGCGAAGACCGAGCCGTACAAGACGCACCTCGCGTACGTGAAGGAGCGGCGCACCGAGGAAGAGGCAGCGCAGCTCCTCGAGGACGCGCTGCAGCAGCTCCGGCAGCGTCGCGGTACCGCGAAGTAGCACCAGACGTCCGAAGGCCCCCGCACCGGTCCGGTGCGGGGGCCTTCGTCGTTCCGGGCGGCGGGCGGCGGGCGAGGTCGGGGGGCTCGTCGTCGCACGACTCGCCATGCGCGGACGCTCTCGTCGCATGACTCGCCGCCGGGGCCGGAGGTGAGCGGCAGGTCGTGCGACCGGAAGCCGCGGGTCGCGCCCCGTCCCGGCGGTGGACCCGCACCGACGAAGACGGGAGGCGCGGTGCCAGCCGGCACCGCGCCTCCCGTCCGTCCGGGGGTCGCGGTCTAGTACGTCGACGCGATGAGGTTCTCGGGGACGTCGCGCGCGGCGTCCTGGTCGACGAAGAACACGGTGCGCTTCCGGCCCTGCACGCCGCCGACGGGGACCTCGTCCACCGAGGCGCCGGCCAGTGCGAGACCGAGCACGGATGCCTTCTCGGCTCCCGACAGGATGACCCACACGCGCTGCGACGCGTTGATGACCGGGAACGAGAGCGTCAGGCGCTGCGCCGGAGGCTTGGGGGAGTCGTCGACGGTGAGCACCGCACGATCCGTCACCGCGAGCTGCGGGAACTCGGGGAACAGCGAGGCCGTGTGCCCGTCGGGGCCGACGCCGAGCAACGTGATGTCGAAGCGCGGGGCGACCGCGCCCTCGGGGGCCGCCTCCTGCAGCTCGCGCTCGTACTGCGCGGCGGCCTCGTCGATCGACAGACCGGCGTCGGACGGCGCCATGGGGTGGATGTTCACCTGCGGGATGTCCACGTGTGCGAAGAAGTCGCCCTGCGTGCCGGTGACGTTGCGATCCGCGTCCCCCTCGGCGACCCAGCGCTCGTCGACCCACCACACGTGCACCTTCGACCAGTCGACGCTCTCGCGCGCCGGCGACTGCCCGATCGCGGCGAGGACGAGGGACGACACCGAGCCACCGCTGATGGCGATGTCGGCGCGCTCCTGCTCGTCGAGCACGTCGATGATCTTCGTGATGAAGCGAGCGGCGACCGACGCGCCGAGGGACTGCTTGTCCGGGTGCACCAGCACCCGTCGTTCGTTGGTCACGTGTCTCCCGTGTTCGTGGCGGCCGACCGGTGCGACCGCCTTCGGTCCGACCGGGGCGGGCGGTGCTCGGTGCGAGCACCGCCCGGGGTCCGGTCGTGTGGGGCGTTCAGCCGGCGATCGACTCGCGGAGCTGGGGCACCCCGTGCTTGACGACGTCCCCGAACAGGACGTCCGGGTCGAGTCTACGGAGTTCCTCTGCGAGGCAGTCACGCAGGTTCCGCCGCGGCAGCGACAGGTCGTGCGTGGGCTGGCCCGGCATCGACAACGTCGCGACGTCGACGAGCGAGCGCTCGAGGTCGATCGCGCCCGAGGCGCGCTCGAGCTTCACCCCGTGGATGCCACTCGACCCGGTCGCGCGGGGCGACGTGACGACGGACACCGGGACCTGCAGCTGCAGCTGGAGCCAGGCGGCGAGCAGGATCGTCGACGGGCTGTCGCTCGCTCCGGAGACCTCGACGCCCGTGACCGGCTCGTAGGGCGGCTGGTCGAGCGCCGCGGCGAGCTGGTTCCGCCACAGCGTCAGACGGGTCCACGCGAAGTCGGTGTCACCGGGCACGTACGACTTCCCGAGCGCCTCGATCGCGCCGTTCGGGTCCTTCTGGGCGGCGGCGTCGGTGATCCGGCGCTGCGCGATCCGTCCGAGTGCGGACGCGGCCGGCTGCTCCGGAGCGATCTGTGGCCACCACGCGACGACGGGCGCGTCGGGGAGGAGCAGGCCGGTGACCAGGCTCTCCTCGTCCGTCGCGGTCTCGCCGTAGGCGCGGAGGACGATGACCTCGCTGGCGCCCGCGTCGCTGCCGACGCGGATCTGCGCGTCGAGGCGACCGGGGGACTTCGTGTCGCCGTCGTTCTTCGACACGATGATCACGCGCATCGGGTGCTCGCGCGACGCCTCGTTCGCGGCCGAGATCGCCTCTTCCTCGTGCCCGAGGGCGGTCGAGATGATCAGCGTGAGGACGCGGCCGAGCGCGACCGCGCCGCCCTCCTCGCGGATGTGGACGAGTTTCTTCTGGATCTTCGAGACCGTGGTGTTCGGCATGTCGATCTTCATGGACGCCTCCAGGTCCGGCCGTCGCGGGCGAGCAGGGCGTCGGCGGACGCCGGGCCCCACGTGCCGGGACGGTACTGCTCGGGCTGGCCCTGCGTGGCCCAGAACTCCTCGATCGGGTCGAGGATCTTCCACGACAGTTCCACCTCTTGGTGACGGGGGAACAGGGGCGGGTCGCCGAGGAGCACGTCGAGGATGAGTCGCTCGTACGCCTCCGGCGACGCCTCGGTGAACGCGTGTCCGTAGCCGAAGTCCATCGTCACGTCACGCACCTGGGTGCCGACGCCCGGGACCTTCGAGCCGAAGCGGAGCGTCACGCCCTCGTCCGGCTGGACGCGGATGACGAGCGCGTTCTGCCCGAGGGGCGACTGCGTGTTGCCGTAGACGTCCTCGGGGACGCGCTTGAAGACGATCGCGATCTCGGTGACGCGGCGCCCGAGACGCTTGCCCGCGCGCAGGTAGAACGGAACGCCCTGCCAGCGGCGGGTGGCGATGTCGAGCTTGATCGCCGCGTAGGTCTCCGTCGTGGACTCGGGGTTCATCCCCGCCTCCTCGAGGAAGCCGAGCACCTTCTCGCCGCCCTGCCACCCGCCGGCGTACTGTCCGCGGGCGGTGGCCGTGGCGAGGTCCTCGGGCAGCCGTACGGCGGAGAGCACCTTCTCCTTCTCCGCGCGCAGGTCCGCGGCCTTGAACGAGACGGGCTCCTCCATCGCGGTCAGCGCGAGCAGCTGCAGCAGGTGGTTCTGGATCACGTCGCGCGCGGCGCCGATGCCGTCGTAGTAGGCGGCGCGGCCGGCGACACCGATGTCCTCGGCCATCGTGATCTGCACGTGGTCGACGTAGTTCGAGTTCCAGATGGGTTCGTACATCTGGTTCGCGAACCGGAGCGTCAGGAGGTTCTGGACGGTCTCCTTGCCGAGGTAGTGGTCGATGCGGAAGACGTCGTCGGGTGCGAAGACGCTCTCGACGATCGCGTTGAGCTCGCGGGCGGTGCGGAGGTCGGAGCCGAAGGGCTTCTCGACCACCACGCGGCTCCAGGAGCCCTCGCGCTTCTCGGTCAGGCCGGAGACCTTGAGCTGCTCCGTCACGACCGGGAACATCTTCGGCGGGATCGACAGGTAGAAGGCGTGGTTGCCGAGCGTCCCGCGCTGGGCGTCGAGCTCGTCGACGGTGCGCTTCAGCTCGAGGAACGCCTCGGGGTCGTCGAACGAGCCCTGGACGAAGCGGATGCCCTGCTCGAGCTGCTTCCAGACGGCCTCGTCGAAGGGGGTGCGGGAGTGGTCTCGGACCGCGTCGTGCACGAGCTGGGAGAAGTCCTGGTCCTCCCAGTCGCGCCGGGCGAACCCGACGAGCGCGAAGCCCGGGGGCAGGAGGCCCCGGTTCGCGAGGTCGTAGACCGCGGGCATCAGCTTCTTGCGCGACAGGTCGCCCGTCACGCCGAAGATGATGAGGGTGCTGGGACCCGCGATCCGGTTCAGACGTCGGTCGGTCGGCAACCGGAGCGGGTTGTGCTCCGGGGTGATCGCCACCGGTGACATGAGTCGGTGAACTCCTTACGAGTCGAACGGAGACGGCGGAGCGCTGCGCTGCGGGGGCAGCGGCGACTCCGCCGTCGTGGTGGTCAGGTCCGGCCGGGAGGCTCGTCGCGGCTCCGGCGGGCGGGTCCTGACCGTGGGTGCCTGCGTCCCGAGGACGGTGGTCCCGTCGTCGGGACGCAGGCTCCGGTTCTGCTTACTTGCTGTTCTCGAGCGCGGTCTTCACCGTGTCGACGAGCTCGCCCCAGGAGACGTTGAACTTGTCCACGCCCTCCTTCTCGAGCAGGGCCACGACGTCGTCGTAGTCGACACCGGCGGCGGCGATCTGGTCCATGACCTGCTGCGCACCCTCGTACGAACCGGCGATGGCGTCGCCGTGGACCTCGCCGTGGTCGAAGGTCGCGTCGAGCGTCTTGCCCGGCATGGTGTTGACGGTGTTCGGCGCGGCGAGCTCGGTCACGTAGAGCGTGTCCGGCAGCGACGGGTCCTTGACGCCGGTCGAGGCCCACAGCGGGCGCTGGGTGTTCGCACCGGACTCGAGCAGGCCCAGGGCACGCTCGGTCGCGAACGCCTCGGTCCAGACCTGGTAGGCGAGCTGCGCGTTGGCGATGCCGGCCTTCGACTTGAGGGCCTTGGCCTCGTCCGTGCCGACGGCGTCGAGGCGCTTGTCGATCTCGGAGTCGACGCGCGACACGAAGAACGAGGCGACCGAGTGGATCTTCGACAGATCGTGGCCGGCGGCCTTGGCCTTCTCGAGGCCACCCAGGTAGGCGTCGATGACGGCGCGGTAGCGCTCGAGCGAGAAGATCAGCGTGACGTTCACCGAGATGCCGGCGCCGATGACCTCGGTGATGGCCTCGAGGCCCTCGAGGGTCGCCGGGATCTTGATGAGGACGTTCTCGCGGCCGACCTTCTCGAACAGGAACTTGGCCTGCTCGATGGTCTTCTGCGTGTCGTGGGCGAGGCCCGGCTCGACCTCGATCGAGACGCGGCCGTCGAAGCCCTTGGTCTCGTCGTAGATCGGCGTGAACACGTCGGAGGCGTTCGCGACGTCCTGCGTGGTGATCTCGAAGATCGCCTCGGTGACGTCGGCGCCCTTCGCCGCGAGCTCCTTGACCTGCGCGTCGTAGCGCTCGCCCTTGGCGAGGGCCGACGCGAAGATCGTCGGGTTCGTGGTGACGCCGACGACGTTCTTCTGCTCGATGAGCTCGGTCAGCTTGCCGGTCTCGAGGAGCTCGCGCGACAGGTCGTCGAGCCAGATGCTGACGCCGACCTCGGAGAGGGCGGCGGTGGGGGTGTTCTCAGCCATGGGTTTCTCTTCTTCTTTCGTCGACCGGCCCGGTGCGCGTGCCGCGCCCGGTGCCGTGGTGTCGTGGTCTGTGGGCCGGGAGGCGCGGGACGGACCCGCACCGCGCCTCCCGGCAGAGGGGCCGGATCCGGCGGACCGGACCCGGCCCCTCGTGGGTCAGGAAGCTGCGATCGATTCCTTGGCAGCGGCGACGACGTGCTCGGTGGTGAAGCCGAACTCGGCGAACAGGCGCTGGTAGTCCGCCGAGGCACCGAAGTGCTCGATCGAGACGCTGCGGCCCTTGTCGCCGACGATGTCGCGCCAGCTCATGCCGATGCCGGCCTCGACGGAGACGCGCGCGGTGACGGCCTTCGGGAGGACCTGCTCGCGGTACGCCTCGTCCTGCTCGAAGAACCACTCGAGCGACGGGGCGCTCACGACGCGGGCGTTGACGCCCTCGCCCTGCAGGACCTCGCGGGCCTCGAGAGCGATCTGGACCTCGGAGCCGGTGCCGATGAGGATGACGTCCGGGGTGCCGTTCGGCGCCTCGGCCAGGATGTACGCACCCTTGGCGACGTTCTTCGCCGAGGCGAGCGTCTCGCCGGAGGCCTCGCCCTCGCCGCGCTCGAAGACCGGGAGGTTCTGGCGGCTCAGCGCGATGCCGGCCGGGCGGTCCTTGTGCTTGAGCATCTCGAGCCAGGCGTACGAGACCTCGTTCGCGTCGGCCGGGCGGACGACGTCGAGGCCCGGGATCGCACGGAGGGCGGTGAGCTGCTCGATCGGCTGGTGCGTCGGGCCGTCCTCGCCGAGGGCGATGGAGTCGTGGGTCCAGACGTAGATCGCCGGCGCCTTCATGAGCGCGGCCAGACGGACCGCCGGACGCATGTAGTCGCTGAAGATGAGGAACGTGCCGCCGAAGGGGCGGGTGTTCCCGTGCAGCACGATGCCGGACAGGATCGAGCCCATCGCGTGCTCGCGGATGCCGAAGTGCAGGACGCGGCCGTACGGGTCGGTGCTCCACGTCTTCGTGCTGGCCTCGGCCGGACCGAAGGACTTGGCGCCCTCGATCGTGGTGAGGTTCGACTCGGCGAGGTCCGCCGAACCGCCCCAGAACTCGGGCATGAGCGGCGCGATGGCGTTGATGACCTTGCCGGAGGCGGCGCGGGTCGAGACGGCCTTCTCCGTGGAGAACACCGGCAGGGCCTCCTCGAGGCCCTCGGGGAGCTCACCGGAGTTGATGCGGTCGAGCATCGCCTTCTTCTCCGGGTTGGCAGCGGCCCACGCGTCGAAGGTCTCGTTCCACTCGGCGTGCTGCTCCTGGCCCTTGGCGATCGCGCCACGGGTGTACTCGAGCACCTCGGGGTCGACGTCGAAGGTCTTCTCCGGGTCGAACCCGAGGACCTCCTTGAGGCCCTTGAGCTCGTCGGCGCCGAGCGCGGAGCCGTGGATCTTGCCGGAGTTCTGCTTCGTCGGCGACGGCCAACCAATGATCGTCTTGAGGACGATGAGCGACGGCTTGGTCGTCTCGGCCTTCGCGGCCTCGACGGCGCGGTACAGCTCCTCGACGTCCTCGGAGTACTCGCCGGTCTTCTTCCAGTCGACGTGCTGGACGTGCCAGCCGAGCGACTCGTAACGGGCGGCGACGTCCTCGGAGAACGCGATGTCGGTGTCGTCCTCGATGGAGATCTGGTTCGAGTCGTAGAACACGACCAGGCGACCGAGCTGCTGACGACCCGCGAGGCTCGCGGCCTCGTTGGTGACACCCTCCTGCATGTCGCCGTCACCGGCGATCACGTAGGTGAAGTGGTCGAACGGCGACTCGCCGTCGGCGGTCTCCGGGTCGAACAGGCCGCGCTCGAAGCGCTGCGCGTACCCGAAGCCGACGGCAGACGCGAGGCCCTGGCCGAGCGGGCCGGTGGTGATCTCGACGCCGTCGGTGTGGCCGTACTCCGGGTGACCCGGGGTCTTCGAGCCCCACTTGCGCAGGTGCTGCAGGTCCTCGAGCTCGAGGCCGTAGCCGTGCAGGTAGAACTGCACGTACTGCAGGATCGAGGCGTGACCCGCCGAGAGGATGAAGCGGTCGCGGCCGATCCAGGTGGAGTCGCTCGGGTCGCGACGCATCACCTTCTGGAAGAGCAGGTGGGCGACGGGCGCGAGGCTCATCGCGGTGCCGGGGTGACCGTTGCCGGCGGCCTCGACCGAATCGGCGGCGAGGACGCGCGCCGTGTCGACGGCCTTCCTGTCGATGGCGTCCCAGGTGAATTCAGCCACTTGGATGTTGACCCTTCGTTGTTGCGACATGTGCGAGGGCTCGTGCCATCGCACGGACATGGTCGCCGTCCCGGGGCCGTTCGTCGTGTCGCCGTCGAGCGGCGGCCGACCGGCTCGTCACGGACCGACGTCTTCGGGGCTCGCGATGCGGGAGGGCGTGTCCAGCATAGTGACCACGCACTCAGAAGGTGTCCAGGTGACGACGGTGCCGTGTCGGGCTGCTGGCCCGGTCGGCGGGGCGGGGCATCGTCGCGGCGCCTCGATGGCCTAAACTGGTCTCGACCCGTGTGCATTCCGGGTCGACGCACGCCCCGACGACGACGGAGCCGTCCACCGGGTGTGCGAGCCGATGCGAACAGACTGAGGTTCCCCTGTTGACTGCCACCGTGACCCGGCCGGACACCGATCGACCCCACTCGTCGCTGTCCCGCAAGGTCCGTGCGTACGTCTCGCTGACGAAGCCCCGCGTGATGGAGCTCCTGCTCGTCACCACCGCGCCGACGATGTTCCTGGCGGAGCGGGGTGTGCCGGACCTGTGGCTCGTGTTCTGGACGATGCTCGGCGGTGCGATGTCGGCCGGTTCGGCCTCGGCGTTCAACTGCTACATCGACCGCGACATCGACCGGCTCATGAAGCGCACGAGCCAGCGCCCCCTGGTCACCGGTGAGCTCTCCGACCGCGAGGCGCTGGTCTTCTCGTGGGTGCTCGCGGTCCTGTCGACCGCCGTGCTCGGCTTCCTCGTGAACTGGCTCGCCGCGGCGCTGAGCGTCGTCGCGATCCTCATCTACGTCTGCGTCTACACGCTCTGGCTCAAGCGCCGGACCCCGCAGAACATCGTCTGGGGTGGCTCGGCCGGCTGCATGCCGGTGCTGATCGGCTGGGCCGGTGTCACCGGATCGTTGACGTGGGCGCCGGTGATCCTGTTCATGGTGATCTTCCTCTGGACGCCGCCGCACTACTGGCCGCTGTCGATGAAGTACCGCGACGACTACGACGCGGCCGACGTGCCGATGCTCGCCGTGGTCCGCGGACGCACGGTCGTCGGCCTGCAGGTCGTGCTCTACGCCTGGGCGACGCTCGTCTGCTCGCTGCTGCTCATCCCGGTCGCACACATGGGCCCGCTGTACACCGTGGTCGCGCTGGCTGCCGGCATCTGGTTCGTCGTCGAGTCGCACCGCCTGTACTCCCGGGCGATCCAGCACGTCGAGCAGGTGCAGCCGATGCGCGTGTTCCACAGCTCGATCACGTACCTGACGCTGCTCTTCATCGCCGTGGGCATCGACCCGCTGCTGCCGCAGGTCTTCGCCTTCACGATCTAGCGCGGGCTCGCCGCCCGCACACGACAGCGCCGCCGGTCCGCCGGCGGCGCTGCCGTCCCTCGTGGGGGAGCGAGCGCTCGTCCGGGCGAGGGCGGGCGCGTGTGTCGTTGCGGCGTCGCGCGCGCCGGCGGGGCGGTCCCGGCCGAGACGACGGTTCCGCTGTCGCACGACGACGGTGGCGCGGCGACCGCAGGGTCGCGAGCGTGCGCCGGACGGGAGGCGCGGGGCGGCCGGTTGCCGAGCCTCCCGTCCGTACCACGGCCGGAACGGTGCCGGGGCCGCGAACGGGTTCGTCTGGGTGAGACGCCGATCTGCAGGCGAGACGCCGCCGGATCCGCAGGCGTCTCACGCGTTCGGCGCGGTCCTGCGGCGACGACAGCGTCTCGCGTGCGTGCATCGCGCTGTCAAGCCCCCGGTCGACGACGTCCCACGCGTCGGCGATCGGGCAGGCGGCGATCCCTGGGTTGTCAGATCCCTGGGATGTCAGAGGAGGGGCGTGACCCGGAGCGAGCGCCGGTCAGGCGGTGATCGGCTCCCGGGCCGCGGCGCGACCGGCGCTGCCGCGCGTCGAGAGCACCACGACGGTCACCGCACCCACCAGGAGCCCGGCGAGGACCATGTGCGTGCCGACGAGTCCGACCGGCAGGCCCGTCCGCGCCTGCGTCAGGCCGACCGCGATCTGGACGAACTCGACGACGAGCAGCAGGAGCGCCCACCGACTCGACATCCGCAGCACGACGGCGCCGAC
Organism: Curtobacterium sp. MCSS17_008; assembly: GCF_003234185.1. Taxonomy (GTDB): domain Bacteria; phylum Actinomycetota; class Actinomycetes; order Actinomycetales; family Microbacteriaceae; genus Curtobacterium. Next base: position 368,959 of record NZ_QKSM01000001.1, on the reverse strand, counting down.
CACGAGCACCAGGGTGAGGGCGAACAGGACGTAGGCGGGCACCGCGTGCAGGTGCTCCATGAGCTGCGGGTCGAACCCGGTGCGGTGCAGGCGCCCGCCGTCGACGGCTTCGTCCGCCCCGGCGTGCGGACCGGAGCCGGTCGTGAGGATGCCGACCAGGACGGTGACGACGACCGCTGCGACGGTGACACGGACGACGCCCGTGTACCAGCGGGGGACGAGGCGTGCCGCGGTCCGCGGACCGTTCACCGACCGGTACACGAGCGTCGCGGTGACGGCGACGAGGGTCGTCGACACGACGAAGTGGAGGCCCACCACGAAGGGGTTGAGGTCCGTCAGCACGCTGAGGCCGCCGATCACCGCCTGCACCGGGATCGCGACGCCCTGGGCGAACGCGAGCCAGAACAGCTCGGGCCGGGTCCGACGCATCCGCACGACGGCGAGGAAGGTGGCGATCGCGACGACGACGAGGACGAAGGTGAGCAGCCTGTTGCCGAACTCGATCACCCCGTGGACGCCCATCTCCGGGGTGGAGACGAGCGACTCGGCCGTGCACTTCGGCCAGGTCGGGCAACCGAGGCCGGACGCGGTCAGGCGCACGAGGCCACCGGTGCCGATGAGCACGACCTCGACCACGAACGATGCCCACGCGAGCCAGATCACGCGGCGGTCGACGGCACGGGGGAGCGACCACCACCGCGGGTTGCGGCTGTCCGGCTGGACGCCCTGCTCGACGGTGGGTCCGACGCGAGTCACGAGGGTGGTGCCTTCCTGTTGTTCCGTGCGGTGAACCTGTAGGATTCGAGGGTTCAGCAGCAGTCAAGTCTAGGCAGGCGCCGGCTCCGAATGGGCCGAGATCGCCGAACGGTCCGAGGACTGCGTGGGACCATCGACGTTGCGAGGCAGCGACGCCGTGGAACTCCTGTCGGGGGTCCGCGGTGGAATGGCGTCCGGACGCCACGGGTTGCACCCGCGAGACGCTGCCGCGAGAAGGAAACGAGGAGACCATGTCCGACGTGCTCATCGACCGTCCCGAGCTCGAAGGGCTCGGCCAATACGAGTTCGGCTGGTCCGACTCCGACACGGCCGGTGCCTCCGCGCGCCGCGGCCTCTCGGACGAGGTGGTCAGCGACATCTCCGCCCGCAAGGACGAGCCCGAGTGGATGCGCAAGCTCCGCCTCAAGGCGCTGACGCTGTTCGACCGCAAGCCGATGCCCTCGTGGGGTGCGGACCTGTCGGACATCGACTTCGACAACATCAAGTACTTCGTGAAGTCCACGGAGAAGCAGGCCCAGACCTGGGAAGAGCTGCCCGAGGACATCCGCAACACGTACGAGCGTCTGGGGATCCCCGAGGCCGAGCGCCAGCGCCTGGTCGCCGGTGTCGCGGCGCAGTACGAGTCCGAGGTCGTCTACCACCAGATCCGCGAGGACCTGGAGCAGCAGGGCGTCATCTTCATGGACACCGACACGGCGCTGCGCGAGCACCCCGAGTTCTTCGAGGAGTACTTCGGCTCCGTGATCCCCGCCGGCGACAACAAGTTCGCTGCGCTCAACACGGCCGTGTGGTCCGGCGGTTCGTTCGTGTACGTGCCGAAGGGCGTGCACGTCGAGATCCCGCTGCAGGCCTACTTCCGGATCAACACCGAGAACATGGGGCAGTTCGAGCGGACGCTGATCATCGCGGACGAGGACTCCTACGTCCACTACATCGAGGGCTGCACCGCCCCGATCTACAAGTCGGACTCGTTGCACTCGGCCGTGGTCGAGATCATCGTGAAGAAGAACGCCCGCGTGCGCTACACGACGATCCAGAACTGGTCGAGCAACGTCTACAACCTCGTCACCAAGCGCGCGATCGCGCACGAGGGCGCGACGATGGAGTGGATCGACGGCAACATCGGCTCGAAGGTCACGATGAAGTACCCGTCGATCTACCTGGCGGGCGAGCACGCCAAGGGCGAGACGCTCTCCGTGGCCTTCGCCGGTCCGGGGCAGCACCAGGACGCCGGCGCGAAGATGATCCACATGGCGCCGTACACGACGTCGTCGATCGTCTCGAAGTCGATCGCGCGCGGCGGTGGCCGTGCCGGCTACCGCGGCGAGGTCCGCGTCGACCCGGCCGCACACCACGCGGCCAACACCGTCCGCTGTGACGCGCTGCTCGTCGACACCGTGAGCCGGAGCGACACGTACCCGGCGATCGACATCCGCGTCGACGACGTGCAGCTCGGACACGAGGCGACGGTCTCCCGCGTGAGCGAGGAGCAGCTGTTCTACCTCATGTCGCGCGGCATGCCGGAGGACGAGGCGATGGCGATGATCGTCCGCGGCTTCATCGAGCCCATCGCCCGTGAGCTCCCGATGGAGTACGCGCTCGAACTCAACAAGCTCATCGAGATGAGCATGGAAGGATCCGTCGGCTAGATGTCGAACACCAGCACCAACCCGACACCGACCGACGGGGCCACGACGGTTCCGCACATCGACCAGCCGGTGGAGCCGTCGGCAGTGGCGCAGGGCAAGCGGCCTGCGACCGGCCAGGGCACCGAGCAGCACGGCGCACGGGCGCACTCCGACGGCGGTTGGGACACCAAGGTCCCGGTGCAGACGCGCTCCGAGCGCCCGCAGTCCGGCGAGCTCGACGCGTTCCCGCCGGTGACCGGCCGCGAGGTGAACTGGAAGTTCGCGCCGCTCGCCAAGCTCCAGCCGCTGCTCGACAGCGGTCTCGACGGCTCCGCGTACCCCTTCCTCGCCCGCCAGACCGAGGGCGCCGACGTCGAGTGGGGTCGTCGTGACGATCCGGTCGTCGGGACCGCCGGCCTGCCCGAGGACCGCGCCGCCGCAGCGGCCTGGACGGCGCGCGACGCCGTGCTCAAGGTCACCGTCAAGGCGACCGAGGCGCACGAGTCGATCTCGATCACCCGGTCGGACTTCGGCACGCAGCCCCGGGCGGCGCACACCGTCATCACCGCGGAGCAGCACGCCCAGGGCATCGTCGTGATCGACAACCGCGGCACGGCGCTGCTCAGCGAGAACGTCGAGATCGTCGTCCGCGACGGCGCCCGGCTCACGGTCGTCAGCCTGCAGGACTGGGACGACGACGCGGTGCACGTGTCGACGCAGTTCGCCGAGGTCGGGCGCGACGCCTTCCTCAAGCACGTCGTGGTCTCGCTCGGCGGTGACGTCGTGCGTGTCAATCCGTCGACACACCTCGGCGCCCAGGGGGCGGACACCGAGATGTACGGCGTGTACTTCGCCGATGCCGGGCAGTACATCGAGCAGCAGGTGTACGTGAACCACGACGCCCCGAACACCCGCGGTCGCGTCAACTACAAGGGCGCGCTGCAGGGCGAGGGCGCGCACACGGTGTGGATCGGCGACGTGCTCATCGGGCGTGACGGCGACGGCACCGACTCGTACGAGCAGAACCGCAACCTCGTCCTCACCGACGGCACGCGGGCGGACAGCATCCCGAACCTCGAGATCGAGACGGGCAACATCGAGGGCGCCGGGCACGCGAGTGCGACCGGCCGCTTCGACGACGAGCAGCTGTTCTACCTGCAGGCCCGCGGCATCCCCGAGGAAGAGGCACGTCGACTCGTCGTGCTCGGCTTCCTGGTGGAGGTCATCCAGAAGATCGGCGCCCCGGAGCTCGAGGAGCGTCTCATCGCGGCGGTGGAGCAGGAGCTCGCCGACGGCCGCACGGCGGTCGCCGCGGCGGAGCCCGAGGCCGAGCAGGCGGACGCCTGATGGCCGAGAAGGTCTGCGCCGAGTCGGAGATCGCGGTCGACAGCCCGATGCGGGTCGTCGTCGACGGCACCGCGGTCGCGATCGTCAAGGACTCCGCGGGCACCGTGCACGCGATCGGCGACACCTGCACGCACGGGGACATCTCCCTGGCCGAGGGGTTCGTCGAGGGTGACACCCTCGAGTGCTGGGCCCACGGGTCCCGGTTCTCGCTCGCGACCGGCAAGCCGCAGAACTTCCCGGCGTACGAGCCGGTGCCGGTCTTCCGGGTCGAGGTCCGTGACGGCGACGTCTACGTCGACGTGCACGACCCGGTCCCCGTCGACTGAGCGACACCCCCACTCTTCCCGCGCGGCTGACGCCGCACAGCAGCTGTAACCGAAGGAACGCAATGTCCACGCTTGAAATCCGCGACCTGCAGGTCTCGATCGACACCGACCAGGGCACCAAGGAGATCCTGAAGGGCGTCGACCTCACCATCAACGAGGGCGAGATCCACGCGATCATGGGGCCGAACGGCTCCGGCAAGTCCACCCTCGCCTACACGATCGCCGGTCACCCGCGTTACAACGTCACCGGTGGCTCCATCACGCTCGACGGCGAGGATGTGCTCGCGATGAGCGTCGACGAGCGCGCCCGTGCCGGCATGTTCCTCGCGATGCAGTACCCGGTCGAGATCCCGGGCGTCACGGTGTCGAACTTCCTCCGCACCGCGAAGACCGCGATCGACGGCGAGGCCCCGGCGCTCCGCGGCTGGGTCAAGGACCTGCGCCAGTCGATGGCCGACCTCAAGATGGACTCGTCGTTCGCCGAGCGCAACGTCAACGAGGGCTTCTCCGGCGGCGAGAAGAAGCGCCACGAGATCATGCAGCTCGAGCTCCTCAAGCCGAAGTTCGCCGTGCTCGACGAGACGGACTCGGGTCTCGACGTCGACGCGCTGAAGATCGTGTCGGAGGGCGTCAACCGCGCCAAGGCCGCGACGGGACTCGGCGTCCTGCTCATCACGCACTACACGCGCATCCTCCGCTACATCAAGCCGGACTTCGTGCACGTGTTCGTCGCGGGCAAGGTCGCCGAGCAGGGTGGCCCGGAGCTCGCCGAGCGCCTCGAGAACGAGGGCTACGACCGCTACGTGCAGGCCGCGGCGGCGGGCAACTGATGATCACCGCACTCTCTCCGGAGAAGTTCGACGAGGTCGTCGAGGGCCTCAAGGAGGTCCAGGACCCGGAGCTCGGCGTCAACATCGTCGACCTCGGCCTGATCTACGACCTGGCGATGGACGACGAGGCGAACGCGCTCGTGATCAGCATGACGCTGACGAGCGCCGGGTGCCCGCTCACCGACGTGATCGAGGGCGACACCGCCAACGCGCTCGACGGCATCGTCGACGCGTTCCGCATCAACTGGGTCTGGATGCCGCCGTGGGGTCCGGAGCGGATCACCGACGACGGGCGCGAGATGATGCGCGCGCTCGGCTTCTCGATCTAGACGCGACAACCTGACGGACGGGAGGCGCGGTGCCGGTCGGCACCGCGCCTCCCGTCCGTCGTCCGGCGGGGCCGCGGGAGTGCGCCGCTCCGGTCCGCGCGACTCGCCGCTCACGTCCGGCGAGGTCGCACGACGCGCCGCCCCGCGACGCGGCGGACGGCGTGTCGTGCGACCGGAGTCTCCGCCGTCGTGCGTCGTCCGACGTCCGACGTCCGACGTCCGGCGCCCCGTCCGTCGTCCGGCGGGGCCTCGGGAGGGCGCCGCTCTGGTCGCGCAACTCGCCGCTCACGTCCGGCGAGGTCGCACGACGCGCCGCGCCGCGTCGTGGCGGACGGCGTGTCGTGCGACCTGGGTGCCCGCCGACGAAGGCGCGCCCGGGCACCACATCGACGAAGGGCCCCGCACCGGACGGTGCGGGGCCCTTCGTCGATCCGTGGGTCAGCGGCGGCCGACGAGCTTCCAGGCCAGCGGCAGGACGCCCGCGGCGATGAGTGCCTTGGCGACACCGCCGATGATGAACGGGTACAGGCCGGCGGCGAGCACCGACTGCAGGTCGTTCGGCAGGCCGAGCGCGCCCAGTGCGACGGCGAGGTACGGCAGACCGGTGACGAAGGGGATGGCGCTCGCGAGCAGCATCGCCGCCGTGGCGCGGCCAACCTTGCGGTCCCAGTTGCGACGGGCGAGCCAACCGATGACGCCCGCAGCCGGCACGAACCCGATGACGTACCCGAAGCTCGGGAGCGCGAGAGCCTGCAGGCCGCCCTGCATGTCGGCGAAGAACGGAGCCCCGGCAAGGCCGGCGACCGCGTAGACGAGCAGGGAGAGCATGCCGCGGCGGGCGCCGAGCGTCGCGCCGACGAGCACGACCGCGAGGGTCTGCCCCGTGATCGGCACCGGCCACATCGGGACCTCGACCTGCGCCATGGCGGCGGTGAACAGGGCACCGCCGGCGACCAGGGCGGCATCGGTGGCGAGCCCCGAGGTGCGAAGACGGTCGGCGAGGACTGCGCGGCGAGCGAACCCGGTGGCGTTCGTCATGGATTCTCCTAGAATGGACTGCTGGTCCCGTTGCAGGACCATCGGTCCCGTCAGCGTAGCGGTGCACCTCCCGCACACGTCGTTGTGCACATCACCAACTGATTGGACGTCCTCTAGTGCTTGCCGTGCACGACCTCGAGATCCGTGTCGGGGCCCGCCTCCTGATGGAGCACGTGTCCTTCCGTGTCGAGAAGGGTGACAAGATCGGGCTCGTCGGGCGCAACGGCGCCGGCAAGACCACGATGACGAAGGCCCTCGCCGGCGAGGCGCAGCCGACCGACGGCAAGATCGAACGCTCCGGCGAGATCGGGTACCTGCCGCAGGACCCGCGTTCCGGGAACCCCGAGGACACGGCGCGGAAGCGCATCCTCGACGCCCGCGGTCTCGGTGAGCTCGTGGAGGGCATCCGCCAGGCGACGCTCGACATGGCGAGCGAGGACCCGGACACCGCCGAGAAGGCCATGCGCCGGTACAGCCGGCTCGACGACCAGTTCAACGCGCTCGGCGGGTACGCGGCCGAGGCCGAGGCGGCGTCGATCGCATCGAACCTCAAGCTGCCCGACCGCATCCTCGACCAGCCGCTCAAGACCCTGTCCGGCGGTCAGCGGCGTCGCATCGAGCTGGCACGCATCCTGTTCTCGGACGCCGAGACGATGATCCTCGACGAGCCGACGAACCACCTGGACGCCGACTCGATCATCTGGCTGCGTGAGCACCTCAAGACGTACGCGGGCGGTGTCATCGTCATTTCGCACGACGTCGAGCTCGTCGACGAGGTCGTCAACCGTGTCTTCTACCTGGACGCGAACCGCCAGACGATCGACGTCTACAACATGGGCTGGAAGCTGTACCAGCGGCAGCGCGCCGCCGACGAGGAGCGCCGCCGGAAGGAGCGCGCGAACGCCGAGAAGAAGGCCGCGACCCTCAAGGACCAGGCCGCCAGGTTCGGTGCGAAGGCGACGAAGGCGGCTGCGGCGCACCAGATGGTCGCCCGCGCCGAGAAGCTCCTGGCAGGGCTCGAGGACGAGCGGGCCGTGGACCGCGTCGCGAAGCTGCGCTTCCCGACGCCCGCCGCCTGCGGCCGCACCCCGCTCATGGCCGAGGGGCTGTCGAAGTCCTACGGCTCGCTCGAGATCTTCGCCGGCCTCGACCTGGCGATCGACCGCGGCTCGCGCGTCGTCATCCTCGGCTTCAACGGCGCCGGCAAGACGACGCTGCTCCGCATCCTCGCGGGCGCCGACCAGCCGGACACGGGTGAGATCCTGCCCGGGCACGGCCTGCGCATCGGCTACTACGCACAGGAGCACGAGAACATCGACGTGAACCGCACGGTGATCGAGAACATGGTCTCGGCGTCGCCGGACCTCACCGAGACCGAGGCCCGCCGTGTGCTCGGCTCGTTCCTCTTCACCGGTGACGACGGCTACAAGAAGGCCGGGGTGCTGTCCGGCGGCGAGAAGACCCGCCTGTCGCTCGCGATGATCGTCGTCTCGGGTGCGAACGTGCTGCTGCTCGACGAGCCGACGAACAACCTCGACCCCGCGTCGCGCGAGGAGATCCTCGGGGCGCTGGCTGGCTACGAGGGCGCGGTCGTCCTCGTGTCCCACGACGCGGGCGCGGTCGAGGCCCTCAACCCGGAGCGCGTCCTGCTGCTGCCCGACGGCACCGAGGACCACTGGAACAAGGACTACGCGGAGCTCATCGAGCTCGCGTAGCGGCCACCGACGGCCGGACGGGAGGCGCGGTACCGGGCGGCACCGCGCCTTCCGTCTTGTGAGTGGTAGCGAGCCGCCTGTCGGCGGCTCCTCGTCAGCGGTGCGCGCCCAGCAGCTCGTCCTCGACCTCGTCGTCGGACCGTGGCTTGGCGTCCTTCCGCCGCTGGCGATCGAGGGCCCGCTCGCGCTCCTCCGGGTCGTCCTGGTTGAGGTTCCGGTACTCCTGCACCATGACGTAGGCGAGGAACCCGAAGCCACCGACGGCGAACAGGAACCACTGGATGAAGTAGCTGAGGTGCAGGCCCGTGTCGGCCGACGGTCGCTCCCAGCCGAGCGGCCGCGACTCCGTCGACGCGGGCGACTCGGACGCGAGCTGTCCGTAGGCACCGGTCCAGATCGGCGCGCCCACCTTCCGGGCGACGTCCGCGAGGGTGACGGACTGCACCTGGTCGGTGTGCGACGGGTCGGTCCGACCGGGGATGCGCGGCTCGCTCTGCTGCAGTCGTGCGGTCACCGTCACCTCGCCGGTCGGCGGGGCTGGCACGTGGTCCGGGGCGTCCTGCCGGTTGCCCGTCGGCACCCAGCCGCGGTCGACGACGAAGGCGCGGCCGTCCGCGGTCACGAGCGGCGTGAGGACCTCGAACCCGGGCTGCCCGTTGTGCACACGGTTCCGGACGAGGAGCTGGTCGTCGACGTCGTACGTGCCCGTGACCTCGACCCGCAGCCACTGCTGGTCGTCGTCCCAGCTCGAGGCGCGGGGGAGCGCCTGGTCGAGGGGCACGGGGGTGTGGTCGTAGTTCCGGGCGATCTGCTCGTTCTGGCGCACTGCTCCGTTGCGGCGGTCCCACTGCCACATGCCGAACAGCGTGCAGATGATCGCGAAGGCGACGGCGATCGCGAAGTACCCGAGCCAGCGGCGGCTGCGGACGAAGCCCCAGCCCACGGAGCTCCCGCCCGCGCCGTGGGCCCGCGCGGGGTCGATCCCGTCCTGCTCGGCTCCGGTGGCCCGGTCGGAGCCAGGCAGGCGCTCGCGCTGGAGCTTCGCGGCGTGCTTCCGGCCGTAGCGGGCGCTCGGGTCGAACTCGTCCGTCATCGCCCGGTGCCGGTGGAGCGCACCCCGACGTCGTTCTTCGGCGCGTCCTCGCGCACGCGGACGTCGTCGAGGCGGTCGACGTCCTCCTGCATCCCCGTCACGCGGACGGGGAACGCACGGGAGCGCAGGTAGTCGGCGAGGAAGTCGCAGTGGTCCTCGCACGCCGCCCAGATCTTCACGCGGTCGATCGCGTGGATCCGCGGGTTCCGCCAGTTGATCCGCCACTCGGCGGTGTTCGTGCACCCGGCGCGGGAGCACACCGGCGTGGAGCCCGGTTCGGTGAAGAGGTCGAAGGTCGCCCCCATCAGCGCCGCGTCCTCGGCCTGGCCGACCACACGCGGGACCGGTCGCCGTTCCGCTGCCATTCCTCCTGCGCGTGCTGGGCCGCTTCGCGCAGACGGTCCTGCTCGGCACGGTAGGCCTCGGCACGGGCGTCCTCCTGCTGCTCACGCAGGCGCGGGTCGACGGCGTCGTACAGCTCGATGGCCCCGGCGGGCGAGACGATGTCGCTCTCGGCGCGGCTGCCGGCGTTCGCCAGGATGACCGCGACCCACGGGATGACCGCGGCGAGGACGATCGGGATGACCGCCAGCCACGTGTGCCACGTCGTCCACACGAGCACGGCCCCGACGAAGCAGACCACGCGCACGGCCATCTGCCAGACGTACTTGGACAGGCGGTGCGCCCGGTCCAGCTCGGGGGAGTCCGGCAGGGACGTGATGCTCTGCGTGGAACCCGAGTGGGTGTGCGTCGCGTGGAACCGGCGCTGCGTCGACTTCATACGGTGTTCTTTCCTTCGCCCGACCACAAGCCTAAGCCCGCACCACCGACAGTCTGCCAGCCGCGCGGGGGACAGCTGCGCGGAACGGCTCCGGTACGCTCGGTCGGGCGTGTCCGGCCGGCACCGGACGTCGACACGCAGCGTCACCACCACTCGAACGGAGCGACCATGACCACCCCCCGTACCGTCCTCATCACCGGCGGCAACCGCGGCATCGGCCACGCCCTCGCAGCGCGCTTCGTCGCCGCCGGGCACCGCGTCGCCGTGACGTCCCGCAGCGGCCAGGGCGGCCCCGAGGGAGCGCTCACCGTCGCCGCCGACATCACCGACTCCGCCTCGGTCGACGCCGCGTTCACGCAGGTCGAGGCCGAGCTCGGTCCGGTCGAGGTCCTCGTCGCGAACGCCGGCATCACGAACGACCAGCTCCTGCTCCGCATGTCGGAGGAGGACTTCACGAGCGTGATCGACACCAACCTCACCGGCACGTTCCGCGTGGTCAAGCGCGCCACGAAGGGCATGATGAAGGCCAAGTTCGGCCGGATCGTCCTCATGTCGAGCGTCGTCGGCGCCTACGGTCAGGTCGGCCAGGTCAACTACGCCTCGTCGAAGGCCGCACTGGTCGGCATGGCCCGGTCGATCACCCGGGAGCTCGGGTCGCGCGGCATCACCGCGAACGTCGTGGCCCCCGGGTTCATCCAGACCGACATGACGGCCGCGCTCCCCGAGGAGCTGCAGGCCGAGTTCAAGAAGCAGATCCCCGCCGCCCGGTACGGCACGGTGGACGACGTGGCCGACGCCACGCTCTTCCTCGCCGGTGACGGCGCTGGCTACGTGTCCGGCGCGGTGATCCCGGTCGACGGCGGCCTCGGGATGGGCCACTAGGCACGACCAACCGCGCGGACGAGGCTCGGCCGGACGGACGCCTCGAGCCTCGCCGCCGTGCGGGAAGGAACGCCGTTCGGCGAGGAGTGCCGTTCGGGGAGCGTCGTACGGGGGTGTCAGCCCCGCAGGCCGAGCGCGGCGAGCACCGGCGAGAGGTCCCGGTCGACGACCGCCACGTCCGCCTGCTCGCGCACGCGGGGCTTGGCGTCGAACGCCACCGCGAGGGCGGCGACGCGCATCATCTCGAGGTCGTTCGCCCCGTCGCCGACCGCCACCGTACGCGAGAGGAGCACGTCGTCCTCCGCGGCCCAGGCACGCAGCGTCGCGGCCTTCGCGTGCGCGTCGACGACGTCGCCAAGCACCCGGCCGGTGAGCACACCGTCGACGACGTCGAGCCGGTTCGCCCGGCAGTGGTCGAGCCCGAGGCGCTCCGCGAACGGGTCGAGCACCTCGTGGAACCCGCCGGACACCACGCCGACCGTGCCACCGGCGGCGTGCACGGTGCGCACGAGCTCCTCGGCGCCCCGCGTGACGCGGACCGCCTCCTGCGCGCGGGTGACGACGTCGACCCGGAGGCCCGCCAGCGTCGCGACCCGCTCCCGGAGGCTCTCCGTGAAGTCGATCTCGCCGCGCATCGCACGCTCCGTCACCGCCTGCACCTGCGGCCGGGTCCCGGCGTGGTCGGCGAGCAGCTCGATGACCTCGTCCTCGAGCAGCGTGGAATCGGCATCGAGGACGACGAGGAAGCGTGGCACGGCACCAACGCTACCGACAGCAGGAGGCGCGGCGACGTCGCGTGACGTCAGCCGCGCCTCCAGGGCGCCGTCCTCGGGGCGCTACGCCTCGACGCGCACGCCCTTGCCCACGACCGTGATGCCGGACTCGGTGACGGTGAAGCCGCGGGCCTCGTCCGTCTCGCGGTCGACGCCCACACGCGCCCCGGGCGCGATCACCACGTCCTTGTCCAGGATCGCGCGGTTCACGACCGCACCCGCACCGATCGAGGCCCGCTCGAAGACGATCGAGTCGAGCACCTTCGCCCCGGAGTCGATGCCGCACCACGGACCGATCACGCTGCGCTCGACCTGCGCGCCGGAGAGCAGACAGCCGAGGGCGACGATCGAGTCGACGGTCGAGCCCGTGTCGCCATTGGCGTCGCGCACGAACTTCGCCGGGGGCAGGTTCGTCTGCTGGTTGAAGATCGGCCAGTCCTGGTTGTACAGGTTGAAGACGGGGACGGGCGCGATGAGGTCCATGTGCGCGTCGAAGAACGAGTCGATCGTCCCCACGTCACGCCAGTAGTAGCGGTCGCGCTCGTTCGACCCGGGGACGTCGTTGCGCTGCAGGTCGTACACGCCGGCGTCACCGCGGGACACGAAGTCCGGCACGATGTCCCCGCCCATGTCGTGCTTGCTCGTCTCGATCTGGCCGTCGCGGAGCACGGCGTCGACCAGCGCGTCGGCGTCGAACACGTAGTTGCCCATCGAGGCGAGGATCTCGTCGGGGGAGTCCGCCAGGCCGACGGCGTCCTTCGGCTTCTCGAGGAACGCGTCGATCTTGGTCGGGTCGTCCTGGTCGACCTGGATGACGCCGAACTGGTCGGCGAGCCCGATGGGCTGGCGGATCGCCGCGACCGTGGCACTGCGGCCGGAGGCGATGTGGGCCTCGATCATCTGGTGGAAGTCCATGCGGTAGACGTGGTCGGCACCGACCACGACCACGATGTCCGGGCGCTCGTCGCGGAGCAGGTTGAGCGACTGCAGGATGGCGTCCGCGGAACCGGCGAACCACCGCTTGCCGAGCCGCTGCTGTGCGGGCACCGACGCGACGTAGGAGCCGAGGAGCCCCTCCATGCGCCAGGTCTCGGCCACGTGGCGGTCGAGGCTGTGCGACTTGTACTGGGTCAGGACGACGATCTTCTGCAACCCGGAGTTGACCAGGTTCGAGAGCGCGAAGTCGATGAGGCGGAAGTTCCCGCCGAACGGGACAGCGGGCTTCGCGCGGTCGGCCGTGAGCGGCATGAGCCGCTTGCCCTCGCCTCCGGCGAGGACGATGCCGAATACCTTCTTTGGTGCCATGGGGTTCACAGTAGGCGTCCGGACTGCGAACCCGTTACGTTGAGTCCGTGCGAGTCGATCTACTGACCAGGGAGTATCCGCCGGAGGTCTACGGCGGAGCGGGTGTCCACGTGGCCGAGCTCACGGCTGCGCTGCGGTCGGGGACGGACACGGACGTGCGCGTGCGGGCCTTCGGGGCCTACCGCGACGAGCAGGACGTGTGGGCGTACCGCACGCCCGAGGGACTCGAGGACGCCAACGGCGCACTCCAGGCGCTCGGCACCGACGTCCGCATCGCCGCCGACGTCGAGGGCGCCGACCTGGTCCACTCGCACACCTGGTACGCGAACGCCGCCGGACGCATCGCGCAGTTGACCCACGGGATCCCGCACGTGGTCACCGCGCACAGCCTCGAGCCGTTGCGTCCCTGGAAGGCCGAGCAGCTCGGCGGCGGCTACCGCCTGTCGAGCTGGATGGAGCGCGAGGCGTTCGAACAGGCCGACGGCGTCATCGCGGTGTCGAAGGCGATGCGGGCGGACATCCTCCGGTCGTACCCGACCATCGACCCCGCGAAGGTCCACGTCGTCTACAACGGGATCGACATCGACGAGTGGAAGCCCACCGTCGACGAGGACGCCGTGCGTGCCCTCGGCATCGACCCGTCGCGCCGGTCGGTGGTGTTCGTCGGCCGCATCACCCGTCAGAAGGGCCTGCCCTACCTGCTCCGCGCGGTGGCGTCCCTGCCGGAGGACGTGCAGATCGTCCTCTGCGCCGGTGCGCCGGACACGCCGGAGATCATGGCCGAGGTCACCGGCCTCGTCGACTCCCTGCGCTCGACGCGTCAGGGCGTGGTCTGGATCGACCGGATGCTCTCCCACCAGGAGATCGTCAACGTGCTGTCCTCCGGCACCGTGTTCGTCTGCCCGTCGATCTACGAACCGCTCGGCATCGTGAACCTCGAGGCCATGGCGTGCGGCATCCCGGTCGTCGGGACCCGCACCGGTGGGATCCCCGAGGTCGTCGCCGACGGTCTGACCGGACGCATCGTCCCGATCGACCAGGCGCAGGACGGCACCGGTACGCCGAACGACCCGGACCGGTTCGTCGCGGACCTGGCCGCGGGGCTCGAGGAGGTCCTGGCGGACGAGGGGCTCGCGAAGCTCATGGGCCGGGCCGGGCGGATGCGCGTCGAGAGCGAGTTCACCTGGGACGCGATCGCCCGCCGGACACGGCAGGTCTACGACGAGGTGCTCGCCCGGAAGCCGTAGGCTGGGGCCATGCCCTCGGTCGTGCGCTTGTCAGACGTCTCCGTGGTCCGCAACGGGGCCACCATCCTCGACGGGATCTCGTGGGAGGTGCAGGACGACGAACGCTGGGTGGTGCTCGGTGCCAACGGCGCCGGCAAGACCACGCTGCTGCAGGTGGCCGGCGCCCAGACGTTCCCGACCTCGGGCGACGTCGAGGTGCTCGGGACCGAGCTCGGCGGAGCCGACCTGTTCGACCTCCGCCCGCGCATCGGCTTCGCCTCGACCGCCCTCGCCCGCCGCATCCCGGTGACCGAGAAGGTCGTCGACGTCGTGCTCACCGCCGCGTACTCCGTCACGGGCCGCTGGAACGAGGAGTACGAGGAACTCGACGTCCGCCGCGCCCAGCGTGTGCTCGACGAGTGGGGCCTCGGCGACTTCACCGAGCGGACCTTCGGTGAGCTCAGCGACGGCGAGCAGAAGCGCGTCCAGATCGCCCGTGCGGTGATGACCGACCCGGAGGTCCTGTTCCTGGACGAGCCGGCGGCGTCGCTCGACCTCGGCGCGCGCGAGAGCCTGGTCCGGACGCTCGGCGGCTACGCGCAGAGCGCCGACTCGCCGGCGATCGTCATCGTCACCCACCACGTCGAGGAGATCCCCGAGGGCTTCACGCACGCCCTGGTGCTCGCCGACGGCAGGGTCCAGGCCGCCGGCCCCATCGACGACGTCCTGACCGCGGAGACGCTGACGACGGCCTTCGGCGTCGAACTGACCGTGTCGAAGGACGCCGGTCGGTACACGGCACGCGCCGCCTGACGCTCCCGGTACGGGTCGTCGTCTGGTAACGTGGACGGCTGGCGCACGCCGCAGTCTTCCCGCGCGGTGCTCCCCGATCGGGTCCGCTCGAACCGGGGCAGCCCGGTCCGGGCATCCGTGCAACTCCCACCATCTCCAACCGAGGAATCTCCATGAAGACCGACACCCACCCCGAGTACAACGCCATCGTCTTCCGCGACCTGGCCTCCGGTGAGACGTTCCTGACGCGTTCGACCGCGACCAGCGACAAGACCATCGAGCTCGACGGTGCGACCTACCCGGTCATCGACGTCGAGATCTCGTCCGCGTCGCACCCGTTCTACACGGGCAAGCAGCGCATCCTCGACTCGGCCGGTCGCGTCGAGAAGTTCAACCAGCGCTTCAAGGGCTTCAGCAAGTAAGTCCGCGTCCGCGCGCACGACGGGCGGTCCTCCTGCGGGAGGGCCGCCCGTTCGGCGTTCCTGGGGCTGCGGACGAGCGCATACGTGCCCGGGGCCGCGGCCCGCGGCCCTGGCCCCGGCCGGCGCTCAAAAACACCGGTGTCTTGCCGGAACACGGTTCTGCGGCTGTTCGGAGCGTGAACACCGGTGTGTTGCGAGCGAGACAGCGGGGGAGACCGCCGGGGAGACAGCGTCGGGCGGGGGGAGCACCCGTCGGGCGCGGCGGGAGGGCCGCGGACGTCCGCCTCAGCCGTTGCGGTGCGGCCAGCGACCGTCTGCGGTGAAGGACGGGTCCCGCTTCTTGCGCATGTAGTCCTGGAACGACGACGCCTGCTCGGCGCACCAGCCGACCTGCTTGCGGTGCAGTTCCTCGGCGGAGACACCGAGCTCCTCCGGGTACCTCGCCGCGATGGCCTGCGCGACACGCCCGGCCGCGATGGCGTCTGCACCGGCGTCGTGCGCGTCGGACAGGGTGACGCCGTAGAGCTCGGACGCCGCCTCGAGCGTGCGCTTGCCCTTCCGGTAGGTGTCGAGCGCCTTGTCGATGACGAGCGGGTCGACCACGTTGCCGATGACCGGGGAGGCGATGCCGTGCCGCCGGGCCTCGCGGTCGAGGACGGTGAGGTCGTACGGGGCGTTGTAGATGACGAGCGGGATGCCACGCGCGAACACGGCCTCGACCGCCGCGACGATCTCCGCGACGACCTCACCCGCGGGTCGGCCCTCGGCCTGGGCGCGTTCGGTGGTGTAGCCGTGGACGGCAGCGGCACCCTCGGGGATCGCGACCCCCGGATCGGCGACCCAGGCGCCCTCGACGATGGAGCGCCCCGTCATGTCGATGAGCCCGACGTGGGCGGTGACGATCCGGGCGGTCTCGACGTCGACGCCGGTCGTCTCGAGGTCGAACACGCCGAGGGCGTGCCACCACGGACGACCGCTGAGGTCCTGCGCCGCGGCGGCCGGTGCTGGTGTGTCGAGCGCTGCTGCGGAGTACGTCACGGCACGAGGCTAACGGGACGCACCGACACGCTCCACGCGACCCGCCCGCCGGAGCCGAGCCGCGCCTCCCGGCCGTGACGACGACGCGGCCACCGGCTGGAGCCGGTGACCGCGCAGGGAACCGTGCCCGCGGCCGCGGTCCTAGACGCCGACCGGCGCCCCCACGTGCAGCCAGAAGAACGACTGCGTGCCCATGGTGAGCGTGACGTTCCCGTCCTCGTCGAACGACGGGAACGAGCCGCCCCCGAACAGGTCGTACAGCGGGCGCCCCGCGAACTCCGGCGCCGAGATCGTGACCGACGTCGGGTTCGTGGCGAACGAGAACACGCACAGGACGTCCTCGGCGGAGGGGCCGAACTGCTGCCCGGAGCCTTCCCACGACCGCACGAACGCGAGCACCGAGTCGTTCGACGTGTCCTGCACGTGCAGGCTGCCCATGCCGAAGACGGGGTGTGCCTTGCGGACGTGGATGACGTTGCGCACCCAGTGCAGCAGGGACCGGGACTGCGCGAGCTGCGCCTCGACGTTGACCTGCGCGTAGTTGTACACGAGGGACTGCACGACCGGCAGGTACAGCTTCCCGGGGTCCGCGGTCGAGAAGCCCGCGTTGCGGTCCGGGGTCCACTGCATCGGCGTGCGCGAGGAGTCGCGGTCGGGCAGCCAGATGTTGTCACCCATCCCGATCTCGTCGCCGTAGTAGAGGAACGGCGACCCGGGGAGCGAGAACAGCAGCGCGTGGATGAGCTCGAGTTCGGCGCGCGAGTTGTCGAGCAGCGGGGCGAGGCGGCGACGGATGCCGATGTTCGACCGCATGCGCGGGTCGTACCCGTACCAGCCGTACATGGCCTGTCGGTACTCCTCGCTCACCATCTCGAGCGTCAGCTCGTCGTGGTTGCGGAGGAACACGCCCCAGGCGGCCTTCTCGGGCACGTCGAGGGTCTCGGACAGGATCGCCTTGAGCTCGGCCGCGTGCTGCGCGCGGAGCGAGTAGAAGATGCGCGGCATCACCGGGAAGTCGAACGCCATGTGGCACTCGGGCTCCTCGTCGGTGCCGAAGAACGCGGCGGTCTCACGCGGCCACTGGTTCGCCTCGGCGAGCAGGACGCGCCCGGGGTACTCGTCGTCGACCATCGCCCGGAGCTTCTTGATGAACTCGTGCGTCTCGGGCTCGCCCTCGCCGTTGCCCTCCTCGGACTCGAACAGGTACGGGATCGCGTCGAGCCGGAGCCCGTCGACGCCCATGTCGAGCCAGTGCCGGACGACGTCGTACACGGCCTCGACGACGGCGGGGTTCTCGAAGTTCAGGTCGGGCTGGTGCGAGAAGAACCGGTGGAAGAAGAACTGGCGACGGACGGGGTCGAACGTCCAGTTCGACTCCTCGGTGTCGACGAAGATGATGCGGATGTTCTCGTAGTGCTCGTCGGTGTCGCGCCACACGTAGAAGTCGCCGTAGGGACCGTCCGGGTCCTCGCGCGACTGCTGGAACCACTCGTGCTGGTCCGAGGTGTGGTTGATCACCATGTCGATGACGATGCGCATGTTCCGCTCGTGCGACTTCGTCACGAGTTCGCGGAAGTCGTCGAGGGTGCCGAACTCGGGCAGGATCGCCTTGTAGTCGGAGATGTCGTACCCACCGTCGCGCATCGGCGACTGGAAGAACGGCGGCAGCCAGATGGCGTCGACGCCGAGCCACTGCAGGTAGTCGAGCTTGCCGATGACACCCTGGATGTCCCCGATGCCGTCGCCGTTCGAGTCCACGAACGAGCGGATCATGCACTCGTAGAAGACCGAACGCTTGTACCACTGCGGGTCCAGGGTGAGTCCGGGCAGCTGGATCGGGGCCGTGAACGTCAAGCGTGCTCCTCGTCGTCGGCGGGCCGGCGGCGTGGCCCGACCCAGCACACAGTAGGCGCGTGCTCCTGCTGCTGTCCGCGGGTTGCGGTCACGACCGCGTGTCGCGACCGCGTTCCACGAGCCGGACGGGAGGAACGCCCTCCTCCACGGCGCACCTCCCGCACGTCGTCCTCCACAGCGTGGGCGCGGGGCGCCGGCCCGACGCGCGGCTTCGTAGACTGGCCGCGATGCAACCGCCCGTGATCTCCCCGTACCAGTCGCTCGTCGCCGCGACCCCGGTCGTGCACCGCGCCGTGGCGGTCGACGGCCGCACCACCCACTACTGGGAGTACGGTCCCGACGACGCCGCCGAGACCGTCCTGGCGGTGCACGGGTTCCGCGGCGACCACCACGGGCTCGAGACCATCGCCGCGCACCTCCGGGGCGTCCGGGTGATCGTGCCCGACCTGCCCGGGTTCGGGATCTCCGACCCGCTGCCCGTGTCCGACATCGACGGGTACGTCGCTTGGTTGACGGGTCTCCACCGGGTGCTGGGCCTCGATCGCGACACCGTGGTGCTCGGGCACTCGTTCGGCTCCATCGTCACCGCCGCCGCCGTCGCCGCGGGGCTCGCGACGCGGCTCCTCGTGCTCGTGAACCCGATCGCCGCCCCGGCGCTGCAGGGCCCGCGCGCCCTGGCCACCGGGTTCGCGATCGGCTACTACCGCGCGGGTGCGGTGCTGCCACGCGCGCTCGGGCTCGGTCTGCTCCGCAACGCCGCGATCGTGCGGGCGATGAGCGTGGCGATGCTCAAGTCGCACGATCGCGAACTGCGTCGGTGGGTGCACGACCAGCACGACCGGTACTTCTCGGCCTTCGCGGACCGTACCAGTGTGCTCGAGGCGTTCCGCACGTCGGTGACACACGACGTGTCGGAGTACGCGGACCGCATCGACGCTCCCGTGCTCCTGGTCGCGGCCGAACACGACGACATCACCGCCGTGCCCGAGCAGCGTGCCCTGGCCGCACGGCTCCGCGACGCCGAGCTCGTGATCGTGCCGGGCGTGGGGCACCTCGTGCACTACGAGACGCCCGGTGCCGCGGCGGACGCCGTGCTGCGGCGGATGGCGGACACCACGGCGAAGCGCAGCACCAGACGGACGGGGACGAAGCGTGCCTCCCGGAAGGGCTCGAGCTCGGAGTCGGGTGCGAGTGCGGGGGAGTCGGCCTCGTGACACGGCTCCGGATCGGGATCGACTGCCGCTACGTCCGCGTCGGGCGCCACGACGGCATCAGCCGCTTCACGGCCGGCATCGTCGCGCACCTGCCCGACCGGCACGACCACGTCCTGCTGGTCCACGACGAACGCCAGCTCGACTCGTTGCCCGACGGCATCCCCTGGGAACGTGTCCCGGCGCCGACCGAGGCGGGCGAGCCGCTCGTCGCACGGGTGGTGAACCGCCTCGGGCTCGACGCGGTGTTCTCGCCCATGCAGACCATGGGGTCGCGTGGCCGTCGCTACGCACTCGTGCTCACCCTGCACGACCTCATCTACTACCGGAACCGGACGCCCCCGCGGGAGTTCTCGTGGCCCATCCGGCTCGGGTGGCGACTGTTCCACCTGAGCTGGGTGCCGCAGCGCCTCCTGTTGAACGGGGCCGACGGGGTCGTCACGGTGTCCGAGACGACCGCGGGTCTCATCGAGCGGCACCGCCTGACGAAGCGACCGGTCACCGTCGCCCACAACGCTTCCGACCCGGCCGAGCCCCGCGACCCGGGCGCCGGCCGCGACCGGACGCTCGTCTACATGGGCTCGTTCATGCCGTACAAGAACGTCGAGACCCTCGCTGCTGCGATGCCGCTGCTCGGAGCCGACTGGACGCTGCACTGCATGTCCCGCGTGTCCGACGCCGACCGCGCGCGGCTCGAGCGGCTCGCGCCGGCGGGCTCGATCGTCTTCCACGACGGCGCCCCGGACGACGAGTACCTCGCGGTCCTCCGGTCGGCGACCGCCCTCGTGACGGCATCGCGGGACGAGGGCTTCGGCATCCCGCTGGTCGAGGCCATGGGAGTCGGTACGCCCGTGGCGGTCAGTGACATCCCGATCTTCCGCGAGATCGGCGGCACCGCGGCCGAGTACTTCGACCCCGCCTCGCCGTCCGCGGTCGCCGCGGCCGTGCGGCGGCTCGAGTGCCGGTGGGACGACGCGTCGCGGGCATCGCTCGAGCGTGCTGCCCGGTTCCGGTGGGAGGACTCGGCGGAACAGGTGGTGCGCGCGGTCGAGCGGGCGGTGGAGGACCGCCAGCGGCGCTGAACGGGGCGCTGTTCCCCGTCAGGACGGCTTGCGGGAGCTGAGCTCGGCCCCGGGGAAGACCGCGTGCGTCTCCCGCTCGGCCACCGCCGTGATCGCCGCGAGTGCGACGCCCGTCCCGACCGTGGTGAACTCGACCCGTTGCGCGTCCGGTTCGTCGGAGGGGACACCCTCGCCCCAGTCGCACCGGACGCCGACCACGCCCCCGATGGCCGCGACCGCCCGGGCCACGTCGAGCCGCTTCGTCGTCGCGTCGGCGTCGCTCGTGACGCCGACGACCAGGGGCCCGAAGCGCACCTCGGCCACGACGACGACGCCGTTCCCGTCCGCGTCCCCCGCTGCCGCGCTCAGCGCCCGGACCGCGTCGACCTGCTGACCGTGGGAGAGGTCGGGCGACGCGTCCACCACGGCCGCGACCTCGTACGCCGCCAGTGAGCTCCGCGTCGTCTCCTCGTCATGCACCGCCCGGACACCGGGCACGTCACCCGCGGCGGTCCGGAAGCGGTCCAGGGCTGCCTGGGGTTGGGGGAAGACCGAGCCCACCCCGGTCTGGATGCTCCCCACGATCGTCGACAACACCACGGCGATGACGACGCCGACGGCCGCGAACGACAGCGTGATGACGGTCCCACGACGGACCCGCTGCCCAGTCGACGGTGTCGTGACCGAGGCCGTGTCGGGGCCGAAGGCGCGGTCGAGGTCGTCGCGCACCGGGGTGCGGTCCGGTCCGTCGTCCGGTCCCTGGATCGTCATGGCCCCTCCTCGCGCGCGGATGCGAGTGCCGCCGACCCGCGTTCGGGCCGTCCGTGGACCGGAGCCTAGTCGGCGTCGGCGCGGGGGTGTCCGGCAGCCCGGGTCACGGTCGGGTCTCGTTCTCGCCGGGTTCGGTCGGACGTCGTGCTCGCGTTCGCGTTCGCGCTCGCGTTCGTGCGCGCGTCGATGGAGCAGAAGACGTCGGGTCGCGCGCTCGGCCCTCAGCCCCGGCGCTCGAGTGGGTTCTGCTCGGCGAACGACTCGTCGCCCGTCTGCTCCGAGACCTCGTCCAGCGGATCGTCGAACCGCACGAGCTCCGCACGGAAGCGCTCCTGGTCCCAGCGGAAGGAGTGGACGGACCCGTTCCGGATCGGCGTCGTGTACCGGTCGGCCGTACCGGGAGCGGCGGCGTTCACGACACTCCTGATGACCGCGCCGTGGGTGGCGACGACGACCGACCCGGCGTCGTACCGCACGGCGATCTCGGCGAGGGTCTCGGTCGCGCGCGCGAGCAGCGCCGCGCGCGACTCCCGGCCGGGCACGTCGTCGTGTGGGTAGCGCCGTGCGACCTCGGTGTCGGTCAGGCCCTCGGCCTCGCCGTACGAACGCTCGGCCAGGCCGGCGTAGGTGTCCGGCTCGGCCAGCCCGAGGTGCCGGGCGATGATCGCCCCGGTCTCGAAGGCGCGGGCCAGCGGCGAGGCGACGACCGCGTCGAACCGCCGGCGCCCGAGCAGCAGGGCCGTGGCGGCAGCCTGCGAGCGGCCGGTGTCGTTGAGGGGGATGTCGGTCGAGCCCTGGATGCGGCGCTGCGCGTTCCAGTCGGTCTCGCCGTGCCGGACCAGAGTGAGGAGCGTCGTCACCCGTCGATCATCGCAGACGGCTCGGTCGTGGTCGGCAGGAGCCGCGCTGCCAGGGCCTCGAGCGTCTCGGTGGTGCCGGCGTCGAGCTTCGCGACCGCGCGACGATCGCTCCGCGTCGCACCGCGGTTGACGATCACGACGGGGTGCTTGCGCCTGGTGGCGTGGTCGACCAGCCGGACGCCGGAGTTCACGGTCAGCGAGGAGCCCACGACGAGCAGTGCGTCGGCGTCGGCCACGATCGACACCGCCTCGCGGAACTTCTCCGCCGGCACGAACTCGCCGAAGAACACCACGTCGGGCTTCAGGACGCCCCCGCAGACCGAGCAGTCCGGCACGCGGAAGCGCTCGACGTCGCTGATCTCGACATCGCCGTCCGGCTGCAGCTGCACGGTGCCGGGTTCGTCGATCCACGGGTTCTCGCGGTCGAGCACGGCGGCGAGGTCGGCGCGGGAGAACACCTGGCCGCACGTCAGGCACACGGCGCGGTCCATCGAGCCGTGGATCTCCACCACCCGCCGGGACCCGGCGCGCAGGTGCAGGCCGTCGACGTTCTGGGTGACGACCCCGCTGAGCACGCCGGCACGCTCGAGCTCGGCGAGCGCACGGTGCCCGGCGTTCGGTCGGGCCGCGGCGAAGGTCCGCCAGCCGAGGTGCGAGCCCGCCCAGTACCGCTGCCGCTTCGCGGGGTCGGAGCGGAACTCCTGGAAGGTCATGGGCTTCCGCACGACGCGGCCCTCGCCGCGGTAGTCGGGGATGCCGGAGTCGGTGCTCAGGCCGGCGCCGGAGAGCACGGCGATGCGCTTGCCCGCCAGGAGCTCGACGACGCGGTCGAGCTCGTCCTGCATCGGGTCGGTCAGCACGTCGTCCACGGTACCCTCAACAGCCGAACGCCCAGCCGCCTTCCCACGAAACGAGCCCCGTGCACCCCGTCCGCATCGACGCCCTCGACGACCCCCGCCTCGACGACTTCGCACGGCTCACCGACGTGGCGCTCCGCCGGGTGACCGAGCCCGAGGGCGGTCTGTACATCGCCGAGTCGAACACCGTCATCGAGCGGGCGGTCCGGGCCGGACACGTCCCGCGCAGCGTCATCGTGCAGGAGAAGTGGCTCGACAGCGTCCTGCCGCTCGTCGCCGAGCACGACGGACCGGTGTTCGTCGGCCCGGACGCGTTGCTCGAGCAGCTGACCGGCTTCAAGATGCACCGGGGCGCCCTCGCCGCGATGCACCGCCCCGTGCTGCCCACGGTCGCCGAGGTGGTGCGTGACGCGAAGGTCGTGGTCGTGCTCGAGGACGTCGTCGACCACACCAACGTCGGCGCGGTGTTCCGCAGCGTCGCCGGGCTCGGCGCGGACGCGGTGCTCGTCAGTCCGCGGTGCGCCGACCCGCTCTACCGGCGGAGCGTCCGGGTGAGCATGGGCACCGTGCTGCAGGTGCCGTGGACCCGCATCGGGGAGTGGCCGGCCGCGGGCGAGGAGCTCCGCGCGCAGGGCTTCCACCTCGCGGCGATGGCGCTCACGGACCGGTCGGTGGACCTCGACGCGTTCGTCGCCGACGTCCCCGGGAAGGTCGCACTGGTGATGGGCACCGAGGGGCAGGGCCTGACCGACGCCGCGATCGCCTCCGCCGACACGACCGTGCGCATCCCGATGTCGCACGGCGTGGACTCGCTCAACGTCGCCGCGGCGAGCGCCGTGGGGCTCTGGGCCGTCACGCGCGCACAGCACGCCGCCGGGTCCGCACCGCGCTGACGCCCGCGGCATCGGGTCGCGACGCCCGTCCCGCACCGGGCCGGCTCATGCCGCACCGGCCGGGAGGCCCACCCCCACCCCGTCGGGCATCCACCGCTCGGCGACGGTCACCAGGGCGCGGTCCGTCCCGGCCCCGCCGGTCAGGCACAGCCCGACGGGCGCGCCGTCGACCGTCAGGGCCGGCACGCTGAGGGACGGCACGCCGCCCACGCTCGCCAGCGCGGTCATGGCGGTGGTCGCGGTGCGGACGCGCTCGAGCTCGGCCGTGTCGGCGGCCAGGGCCGGTGCCGGTCCCGGTGCGGTCGGGGCGACGAGCACCCGCGCCGCCAGCGCCGTCCGGACGGCGCTCCGGACGCCGTCGAAGCGGGCCCAGGCGTCCGCGACCAGGGCAGGCGGGTTCGCTGCGGCGGCGGCGAACCGGTCGCCGACGACCGTGCCGAGCGCTCCCGGGTGGGCGGCGATCCACGCCCCGTGCACGGCGGTCGCCTCGGCACCCTGCACGAGCCGGAGGAGCTCACGGAGGTCGTCGAGCGCCGGGAGCCCGAGGTCGGCGAGCGTGACGACGTCCAGGTCGTGGACGACCGCGCGGAAGACCTCCTGCGTCGGCGGATCGGCCGCCTCCAGCAGCTCGGCGAGCACGACGGGCGTCCCGGCGTCCGCGCGGAGGACGCCGGGACCGGCACCGTCGGGGACGGACGCATCGAGCGCCCGGAGCAACGTCTCGGCGTCGCGCGTCGTCCACCCGACCGTGTCGAACGACGGTGCGAGCGGGAGCAGCCCGGCGCGGTCCACGAGTCCGTGGGTGGTCCGGAGTCCCCAGAGGCCCTGGTACGAGGCGGGGATCCGCAGCGATCCCGCGGTGTCGGTCCCGAGGCCCACGTCCGCCCCGCCGGTCCGGACGGCCGATGCGGACCCGCTGGACGAGCCTCCCGGCAGTGCCGACGGGACCACGCCGTTCGGTGGCGTGCCGTGGTGCTCGTTGCGGCCGGTCAGGGCGTAGGCGAACTCGTCGGTCCGCGCGATGCCACGGACCGACGCGCCCGCGGCGAGGAGCGCCCTGACGGCCGCGGCCGACGCGTCCGCGGGCTGCGACTCCCGCAGGAAGGTCGGGTTGCCGGCTCCGACCCGGTGCCCGGCGACGGCGTAGAGGTCCTTCACGGCGACCGTCGTGCCGTCGAGCGGGCCACTGCCCGTCGGTGGGACGAGTGGATCGCCGACCACGCGCCAGACGGTGGTGTCGAGCGGGCGTGGGCGACCGGTGACGTGGGCGGCCTCGATGCGCCAGACACCGACCTCGCGCCGCCAGAGCTGCGTCTGCAGACCGGACCCGCCGGCGTCGAAGGTCGAGACGGAGACGACCAGCGCCAGGTCGTCGGCCAGCGTGCGGACCTCGACCCGGGTCAGCCGGCGCGGGGCCACCCCGCCCCGGGCACCGCGGAACGCGCTGATCGCGTCGTGGCCGACCAGCAGGCCGCGGTCGTCGCCGCGCAGCGTGCCGGGGGAGCGGACGAAGGCGTCGTCGAGGGCG
Organism: Curtobacterium sp. MCSS17_008; assembly: GCF_003234185.1. Classification (GTDB taxonomy): domain Bacteria; phylum Actinomycetota; class Actinomycetes; order Actinomycetales; family Microbacteriaceae; genus Curtobacterium. Next base: position 343,622 of record NZ_QKSM01000001.1, on the reverse strand, counting down.
GCCAGGTCGTCGGTGGCGAGGGCTCGCTCGTACGCGTCGAGCGCGGCGAGCAGGCCGTCCGGCGCGGGGCGCAACGCGTCCGTGCCCGGGTGCTCACCCGGGGTCCCGGCACTCACCGGACGTCCGCGAAGTCGGCCTTGCGGATGCGGGCGTGCGCGCCGGTCACCAGGTCGACGACCTGGGACACGTCGAAGTCGGTGGCCGCGCTGAGGTAGGCGTACGCCAGGTGCGGCTCCATGCCGTAGCGCGCGCCGAGGATCGCGATGGCGTGTCGGACGCAGGCACGCACGGCCTCGTCGAGGTCCGGGTCCAGACCGGTCGGCACGAGGTACTCGTGCGTCTCGACGAGCGGCCAGGCGAGCTCGCCGAAGCGCTGCGCTGCCTCGGCGGCCGGGGTCAGGTCGAAGCGGACCGTCGCGCGGAGGGACGCCTCCATCGCGGTGAGCGCGACCTCGCCGTCGCCCTGGGCGAAGTGCGGGTCCCCGACGTAGGCGAGCGCGCCGGGCACGAGCACCGGCAGGTGGAGCTGCGCCCCGGCCTGCAGCAGGTTGACGTCGAGGTTCCCGCCGTGCCGTCCCGGCGGCACGGAGTGGAGCCGTCCGCCGGGTGTCGCCACGCCCATGATGCCGAGGAACGGCGCGAGCGGGAACCGCACGTACCGGTCACCGCCCTCGGTGAGCGGGATCCGCCCGCGGGGGCCGTCGTCGTCGGACACCACGTCGGCGAAGACGCTCACGGTCCTGCCGTCGACCGGGTACTCGCCGTGCAGGGCACCGCGGCCGTGGCGGTTCGACACGACGCCGTACGGCACACGGGGGAGCGTCTCGAGGACGGTCATCGTGAGCACGTCCCCGGGCTCGGCGCCCTCCACGCCGATCGGCCCGGTGACGACGTGCGGCCCGTCGTGCTCCCGGTGGCGACGTCCGGCCCGGGCGACGGCGACGGCGTCGGCGAGGACGTGCTCGGGCGGGACGCCGTGCCGGCCGAAGAACGCCACGGGGTCGCTCCCCTGGTCGGGCAGGAGCCCCTCGTGGCTGACGGTGTCGATCGTCAGGTCCTCGCCGGGCGCCAGGGTGACGACGGGTCGGTCGCCGCCGCTCGGGAGCCGTCCCCAGAGCACCTGGTCGGCCTCGGCGGGCAGGTACCGCGACGAACGGACGGGGCCGGTGCCCGGCTGGAGCACGGTCGTCGGGACGGTCGGGGGCGCTGCGGTGTCCGGGACGGTTCCGTGGTGCATGTCCAGCACGCTAGGGGGCGGTGGCCGCCCGCCACGGCCCGGAGCGCGATGTTTTACGTGTTCGTCACACGGCAGCGGCGCCGAGCAGCAGGGTCCCGCGCCGGGCCGCACCGCCTCCCGGTGGTCCGTCGGCACCGGCCGGTACGCTCGGGTGCCGTGCCACGTGTCGTCCGCAGCCCCCGCTCCGCAGTCCGGAGGCCGGTCACGATCGGCGTCGTCGGTGTGCTCGTGCTCGCCGTCGGGTACCTCGTCGCCGCCGCCGTCGTCCCGTTCGCCCCGGCGAGCGCCACCACGACCACGTACGCGGCGCCGACCTCGACCGTGCCGGAGCTGCGCTTCCCCGACTACGGCGCGACGGCCGTGCAGGCCACCGGCTTCCCGGAGAGCCTGCGCACGAGCGGGGACGACCAGGCGCGCTCGATCGCCAGCATCACCAAGGTCGTGACGGCCCTCGTCGTGCTCGACGCGAAGCCGCTCGACCGCGGCGAGTCCGGTCCGAGGATCCGGTTCGACGCCGAGATGCGAGCGCTCTACGCGCAGTACCTGGCGCAGAACGGCGAAGTCGCGCCGATGCCCGAGGGTCTTCGATTGTCCGAGCACCAGACCATGCAGGTCATGCTCATGGAGTCCGCGAACAACTACGCGGGCGCCCTGGCGCTCTGGGCCTTCGGGTCGATGCAGGGCTACGAGCGGGCGGCGTCCGCCTGGCTGGACGAGCACGGGCTCGACGACACGACGATCCACGAACCGACCGGGCTCGACCCCGACAACCGGTCGACCGCGACCGACCTCGTGCGGCTCGGGCAGCTCGCGCTCGCCGATCCGGTCGTGCAGGAGATCGTCGGCACCGAGCGGGTCACCGTCCCCGGCGCCGGCGCCATCGAGAACTCGAACAAGCTCCTCGGGCTCGACGGGATCGAGGGCATCAAGACCGGCACCCTGGACGAGGCCGGCGCCTGCCTGCTCTTCGCCGCCACGTACGAGCGGGGCGGCCGGCAGGTCACCGTCGTCGGGGTGATGCTCGGCGGGGTCGACCACCCGTCCCTCGACGTCGACGTCCGGCGGTTGCTGCGGTCGGTGGCCGACAACTTCCAGGTGATCACCCTGGCCCACGCCGGTCAGACGTTCGGCACCTTCTCGACCCCGTGGCGCGACGAGGCGGATGCCGTCGCCGCGGAGGCGTCCGAGGTCCTGGTCTGGGGCGAGACCGAGGTCACGGCGAAGACCCGACTCGATCGGATCACCTTCGGTGACCGCGGCGAGCGCGTCGGCTCCGTCCGCTTCTCGGTCGAGGACCACGATCCGGTGACGGTCCCGCTGGTCCTCGGACACTCCATCGAGGACCCGGGCGTCTGGTGGCGGTGGACGAACCCGTTCCAGGGCGTCGAGGTGGACGCCGCGTAGGCTCGCCAGGGTGACGACGACGTTCCCGCGCAGCACTCCGTCCGCCCTCGGCATCGACGCGCGGGGGATCACCGCGTTCCTCGACGCCCTCGAGTCGACGCCGAACGTCGAGCCGCACAGCATCGTGCTGCTCCGCCACGGCCGGACCGCCGCGGAGGGGTGGTGGGCGCCCTACGCCCGCGACCGGGTGCACCTGCTCTACTCGCTCAGCAAGAGCTTCACCGCGGCCGCCGTCGGCATCGCGGTCCGTGCGGGCCTCGTCGACCTGGACGCGACGGCCCTGTCGTACTTCCCGGAGCTCGACGGCGACGTCACCGACGAGCGCAGCCGTCGCATCCGGGTGCGACACCTCCTCGCGATGGCCTCCGGGCACCGCGAGGAGACCCTCGAGCGCGCACGGGCGGCCGACCCGACGGACACCGTGCGCGGGTTCCTGCTCACCCCGCCGGACGAGGAGCCCGGCACCGTCTTCGCCTACAACCAGCCGTGCACGTACACGCTCGCCGCGATCGTCCGCCGGGTCAGCGGTGGTTCGCTCGTCGACTGGCTCCGCCCGCGGTTGCTCGACCCCCTCGGCATCGACGACCTGGGGTGGACGCGCGACGACACCGGGGCCGAGCTCGGTTTCAGCGGGTGCCACGCCCCGACCTCGGCGGTCGCCGCACTCGGGCAGCTGTACCTGCAGCGGGGCGTCTGGGACGGCGAACGGATCCTCGACGAGGACTGGGTGGACGCCGCGACGAGCACGCAGGTCGAGAACCCGCAGGAGGCGAACCCGGACTGGAGCCAGGGCTACGGCTTCCAGTTCTGGATGGCGCGCCACGGTTTCCGTGGCGACGGGGCCTACGGGCAGTTCTGCGTCGTCCTGCCCGAGCAGGACGTCGTGCTCGCCCTGACGGGGCAGAGCGTCGACATGCAGGCGGTCCTCGACGCCGTGTGGCAGCACCTGCTCCCCGCGCTCGACGCCGAGGGTCGGGAGTCCGCGGACGCCGTCCTGGAGGCGCGGCTCGCCGCACTCGGGCTGCCCCCGGTGGCGGGTGGTCGCCTCATCGACGAGGCCGGCGGGTCCTACTCGTCCGACGGTGTCCTCGAGGGCCTCCGGCTGGAGCGTGACGACGACGGATGGCGCGTGACGGTGGACGTCGACGGCGGACTCCTGTCGGTGCCGGTCGGCGAGGGGGAGTGGGCGGCAGAGGGGCCACTCGCCGCGAGCGGCGCGACGGACCCCGAGGGTTCGGTGCACCTCGTGGTCCGCTTCGTCGAGACACCGCACGCCGCGCGGCTCGAGCTCGACCCGGCGACGGGCACCGCGACCGCCGCGTGGGTCACGCAGCCCCTGCACGACGGCCCGCTGACGCTCCGCCGCCCCGCGGACTGAGCCGGCCGGACCAGGCCGTCGCAGCGGCGGCCGGGCGGTCGGGGCTACGGGGTGTCGGAGCGGCGCTCGACGACCGGCTGCAGGTCCGGGCGCTTCGCGCTGACACCGTCGCCGGAGGACGTGTGGCGGATGCGCCGCACGACCCACGGCACCAGGTACTCGCGCGCCCAGCCGAGGTCCTCGACCCGGGCCTCGCGCCACGGACGGGCCTCGAGCGGTTCGGGCGTGAAGGGTTCGAGCCCGTGGTCGACGCCGAGGGTGTCGAGCACGGCGGCGGCGACGGTGGCGTGCCCGGTCGGGGAGTGGTGGAGGCGGTCCGGTGCCCACATCCGAGGGTCGCGGAGCACGCGGAGCGCCCACATGTCGGCCACGAGGGCGCCGTGCTTCAGCGCGATCGCGTGCAGGTTCTCGTTGTAGATCGCCGTCTTGCCGCGCACCATGCCGAGCACGGGGGTCATGCCGACGTCGGGGCCGGTGAAGAGGACCACGGTGGCCCCGTCGGCCCGGAGCCGCTCGACCATGCGGTCGAACCGCTCGGCGAGCTCGTCGGGATCGGATCCCGGGCGGATGATGTCGTTGCCGCCCGCGGACACCGTGACCAGGTCCGGGCCCAGCGCCAGGGCCGGGTCGACCTGCTCGTCGACGATCTGCCCGAGCAGCCGACCGCGGACCGCGAGGTTCGCGTAGGCGAAGTCGTCGGTCCGGTGCGCGAGGACCTCAGCGACCCGGTCGGCCCACCCGCGGTTGCCGCCGGGGACGGTCGGGTCGGGGTCCCCGATCCCCTCGGTGAACGAGTCGCCGATCGCGACGTACCTGGACCACGGATGACGATCTGACACCCGTCCGACCGTAGTCTCGTGCCATGACGATGGCCAACACGTCGGGGTGGACGCTGCCGGACGACCTGCTCGCACGGATCGCCGAGCGGGCGCCGCGCTACGACGCCGAGAACGCGTTCTGCGCCGAGGACCTCGACGAGCTGCGCGCGGCGGGGTGGCTACGGATGGGTGTGCCCGTCGAGCAGGGCGGCGCCGGGCTCGGGCTCGCCGCCACCAGCGTCCTGCAGCGCCGACTCGCGCAGGCCGCACCGGCGACGGCGCTCGGACTCGGTATGCACCAGGTGTGGGTGCAGGCGGCGCGCGTCGTCGGTGCCCGGGGCGGGTCGTTCCTCCAGTCCGTCACCGACCACGCGGCGGACGACCGCCTGCTCGCCTTCGGCGTGAGCGAGCCGGGCAACGACGCCGTGCTGTTCGACTCGTCGACCACGGCGGAGCCGGACGGCGACGGTGGCTACCGCTTCACCGGCACGAAGGTGTCGACCTCGCTCGCGCCGGCGTGGGACGTGCTGAGCGTGTTCGGGAAGGACACCAGCGGGCCGGAGCCGCGACTCGTGCACGGCTTCGTGCTGCGCTCCGACGGCGACGTCGACCACCTCGACGACTGGGACACCCTCGGGATGCGCGCGACGCAGAGCCGGACGACGCTGCTGCGCGGCGTGCACGTGCCCGCGGAGCGCATCGTGCGCGTCCTGCCGGTCGGTCCGACCCAGGACCCGCTCGTCTTCGGCGTCTTCGCGGCGTTCGAGCTGCTCGTGGCGTCCGTGTACGTCGGCATCGCCTCGCGGGCGGTCGACCTGGCCGTCGCGGCCGTGACGGGGCGGCACGGGCGTGACGGCACCCCGCGATCGCAGGACCCCGACGTGCGCCGCGCCGTCGCGGACGCCCGCGGAGCGGTCGACGCGGTGGCGCTCCAGGTGTCGTCGCTCGCCCGTTCCGTGGACGAGCAGGACGACCTCGGCGCCCGCTGGTTCCCGCTGCTCGTCGGTACGAAGGCGCGCACGGCCGACACCGCGCAGCACGTGGTGGACGAGGCGCTCCGGCTCGTCGGCGGCTCGGCTTACCGGGCGTCGTCCGAACTCGCGCGACTCGCCCGCGACGTCCGCGCAGGGCAGTACCACCCGTCGACGCGGGACTCGGCGGCGCGGACGATCGCCGCGGCGGAGCTCGGCCCGCTCGCCTGACCCGTCCGGCGGTGTCGGTGGGGTGTGGCACCATCGGCGCGTGAGCAAGCAGGACGGACGCAACCGGCTCGTCTCCGACCGGCCGGTCGACGACGTGACGGCGACCGTGCTGCACGTCGACATGGACGCCTTCTTCGCCTCCGTCGAGCTGCTCGACCGTCCCGACCTGCGCGGGCTCCCCGTCATCGTCGGTCACGACTCGGACCGTTCCGTCGTCACCGCCGCCACGTACGAGGCCCGGCAGTACGGCGTCAACTCCGCGATGCCGATGGCCGTCGCCAAGCGGCGCTGTCCGAACGCGATCATCGTCGAGCCACACTTCGAGAAGTACGCGGCGAAGTCCGCGGCGGTGATGCGTGTCTTCGGACAGTTCACCCCGCGCGTCGAGAAGCTCGGCATCGACGAGGCGTTCCTCGACGTCGGCGGTGCGCTCCGCCTCTACGGGACCCCGTGGGAGATCGGCACCGCCATCCGGGCCGCCGTGCACCGCGAGACCGGTCTGCGCTGCTCGGTCGGTGCCGCATCCACGAAGTTCGTCGCGAAGCTCGCATCGAGCCGGGCGAAGCCGGACGGCCTGCTCGTGGTGCCGGCCGAGCACACCGTGGCCTTCCTGCACCCCCAGCCGGTCTCCGCGCTCTGGGGCGTCGGCGGCACGACGCAGGAGAAGCTCGAACGACGCGGCATCCGCACCGTCGGCGACCTCGCGAACACGCCGTTGCCGTCCCTGGTCGCCGCGCTGGGCCCGGCCGGCGGACAGCGGTTGCACGACCTGTCGTGGGGGCGCGACCCCCGGGTGGTCGACACCGCGGTGAGCGAGAAGTCGATCGGGCACGAGGTCACCTTCGGCCGTGACCTGACCGAGCGCGACGACGTCGCCCGCGAGCTCCTCCGACTGGCCGACAAGGTCGCCGTCCGGCTCCGGCGCGCCGACGTGCAGGCCCGCACCGTGGCGCTCAAGGTCCGGTACACCGACTTCACCACCCTCACCCGGTCCCGTACGCTCGCCGAACCGACCGACGTCGCCAAGCGGCTGCACCACGAGGCGGTCGAGCTCTACGACGTGCTGCACCGACCCGGCAACCGCATCCGCCTCATCGGCGTGCGCGGGGAGAACCTCGTCCCCGCCGCGGCGAGCAACGCCCTGTGGGACGACGACGCGCCGTGGCGCGAGACCGAGACGACCGTCGACGCGGTCGCCGCACGCTTCGGAGCCGGGGTGCTGCGACCGGCCTCGCTCGTCCGCGGCGCGCCCGAGCAGCGTCCGCCGCACGCCCGGCAGGACCCGGCGTGACGGTACAATCGGGCGGAGTGAGCGCAGCGGAGTACGACGACCAGCAGCAGCCCGCGACGCTGTGGGGCGACACCCCCGAGAGCGTCCCGGCGTCCTTCGGTCAGCAGTCCGGCGCCGGTTCCGGACCGGTCGCCGACGGCACCGCACGACCCCACGAGGAAGCCGTCGCCCAGGCGGAGAACGCGGGCAACGCTGCAGCCGAGCACCTCTCCCCGGCGTTCCCCGAGCGGGCCGCGTGGGGCACCGCGTCGAAGCTGCGTGCCTGGCAGGTCGAGGCGCTGACGAAGTACTTCGAGACCGAGCCGCGCGACTTCCTCGCGGCCGCGACCCCCGGCGCGGGCAAGACGACGTTCGCGCTCCGGCTCGCGACCGAGCTCCTCGCACGAGGCACCGTCGACCGGATCGTCGTGGTCGCGCCGACCGAGCACCTCAAGCGACAGTGGGCGGACTCGGCGGACCGCGTGGGCATCCGGATCGACCCGATGTTCAAGAACGGCGACGGCATGTTCGGCCGGCACTACCAGGGCGTCGCCATCACGTACGCCCAGGTCGGCATGAACCCCGAGGTGCACCAGCGGATCACCGCGGGCGGCAAGACCCTCGTCATCCTCGACGAGGTCCACCACGGCGGCGACGCGCTCACCTGGGGCGACGGCATCCGCGAGGCGTTCACGAAGGCCACCCGCCGGCTCTCCCTGTCCGGTACCCCCTTCCGCTCCGACACGGCGCCGATCCCGTTCGTGCAGTACGCGCCGGACGAGCAGGGCATCCGCACCTCGATCTCCGACTACAACTACGGCTACGGCCGAGCGCTCAAGGACGGTGTCGTCCGCCCGGTGCTCTTCATGGCGTACGCCGGGCAAATGCGCTGGAAGACCCGGATGGGCGACGAGATGTCGGCGTCCCTCGGGGAGCAGGTCACGAAGGACATCACCGCGCAGGCGTGGCGGACCGCGCTCTCCCCGGAGGGCGAGTGGATGCCCGCGGTGCTCTCGGCGGCGGACAAGCGCCTGACCGAGGTCCGCCGCGGGGTGCCGGACGCCGGCGGCCTGGTGATCGCCACCGACACGACGACCGCCCGCGCCTACGCCAGGATCCTCCAGCAGATCACGGGCGAGCGGCCGACGGTGGTGCTCTCCGACGAAGCGGCGGCGTCCAGCCGCATCCAGGCGTTCTCCGACGACACCTCGCGTTGGATGGTCGCCGTCCGCATGGTGTCCGAGGGCGTCGACGTGCCGCGGCTCTGCGTCGGCGTGTACGCCACGAGCGCGAGCACGCCGCTGTTCTTCGCCCAGGTGATCGGTCGCTTCGTGCGCGCCCGGCGCCGCGGCGAGACGGCCAGCGTGTTCCTGCCGAGCGTGCCGAACCTGATGGCCCTGGCGGCGACGCTCGAGCTCGAGCGGGACCACGCCCTCGACCGGCCGAAGGACGCCGACGACGGGATGTACAACCCCGAGGACGCCATGGTCGCCGAGGCCAACAAGGAGGACCGGGCGTCCGAGAGCCTGCTCGAGGTGCAGCCGTTCGAGGCACTCGACTCGCAGGCGTCGTTCGACCGCGTGCTCTACGACGGCGGCGAGTTCGGCACCGGGGGCGAGGTCGGCTCGCTCGAGGAACTCGACTTCATCGGCATCCCGGGCCTCCTCGAACCGGACCAGGTGCGGGACCTGCTGCGAGCCCGCCAGGCGTCCCAGGCCAAGCGGTCCAGGGGGCGCACCGCCAAGGACGGGATGCCGAGGGCCCAGCAGGACGAGGCCCGTCCGATGTACCAGACGCTCAAGGAGCAGCGGACGGAGCTCGCCCGGCTCGTGTCGATCTGGTCGCGCCACTCGAACGAGCCCCACGGTGCGATCCACGCCGAGCTCCGACGGATCAGCGGCGGCCCAGCCGTGGCGCAGGCCAGCGTCGAGCAGATCCAGAAGCGCATCGACGTGCTGCGGTCACGCATCGGTGGCCGCCGGTGACCGTGCCCACGGCCGACCGGACGTGTCCGTGATCGAGCCCGTCGACGACCGCACGTGGCTCGTCAAGCGCGCACCCGAGTCCTCGCCCGAGGCGATCATCGACCGCTTCGGCGGGGGCTACCGGCTGCGCCGGTTCTCGCTCACCGAGTCGCGGCGCACCCCGCACGGCGTCTACACCGGCCTCGAACTCGCCGAGACCGCCTGGTGGCGCCTGCAGGACCGTCCGCGCTGTCGGTGAGGGATCCGGCCGCGGTCGGCGGACCGCGCGGCGCGGCTTGGTGACGTCACAGGGGTTCTTCCGGTAGACCGGGTGCATGGCAGACTCCATCCCTCACGTCCTCGTCCTCGGCGGCGGCTCCGCTGGCTACACGACCGTCAAGCAGCTGCAGAAGCACGCCGCCACCGTGCCGATGCGGATCACGCTGGTGGACCAGAACACGTACTACACGTACCTGCCGTTCCTGCCCGAGGTCGCCGGCGGGCACATCGCCCCGAAGGACGTGACCTTCGAGCTGCGCCGTGCGCTCAAGAAGACGCGCGTCATCCAGGGCAAGGTGACCGGCATCTCGTCGAAGGACAAGACCGTGTCCATCGCCACGGCCGGCGGTGACGACCGCACGCTCGGCTACGACCAGCTCGTCGTCGCACTCGGTTCGGTGACCCGCACGTTCCCGACCCCGGGCCTCGAGGAGCACGGCGTCGGCTTCAAGACCGTCGAGGAAGCCGCGTACGTCCGCGCGAAGCTGCTCGACAACATCGCGAAGGCCGCCGCGACGCGCGACGAGGACGAGCGTCGCCGGCTGCTCACCAGCATCTTCATCGGCGGGGGCTACACCGGCGTCGAGGCGATCGGCGAACTCTTCGACGTCTCGCAGGCCGCCATCGCGACCTACCCGTCGCTGGCCGGCGAGCAGCCCCGCTGGGTCCTCATCGACGCGCTCGACCGCGTCGCGCCCGAGGTCGGTCCGGAGCTGTCGAAGTGGACCCTCGAGTCGCTCCGTGCCCGCGGGATCGACGTGCGCCTGAAGACCACGATGCCGAGCTGCGAGGGCGGTGTCGTCAAGCTGTCCGACGGCGACGAGTTCGCCGCCGGACTGATCGTCTGGACCGCGGGCGTCAAGCCGAACCCGCTGCTCGACGCGACCGACCTGCCGCGCGGCCCGAAGGGCCACCTCGCCGCGAACGCGAAGCTGCAGGTCGAGGCCGAGGACACCCACGAGGTCGTCCCGGGTGTCTGGGGCCTCGGCGACGTCGCCCAGGTCCCCGACCTGACCGCCGAGAAGCAGCCGGCGTACTACCCGCCGAACGCGCAGAACGCCGTCCGTCAGGCCGTCGTCGCCGCCGACAACGTGGTCGCCACGATCACGGGCAAGCCGCTCGAGGAGTACCGCCACCCGTCGATCGGCACGGTCGCCTCGTACGGCGTCGGCAAGGGCGCGGGCAACATCAAGGGCGTCAAGATGACGAACCTGCTCGCCTGGCTCGCCCACCGCTCGTACCACGTGTACGCGATGCCGACCCTGAACCGGAAGGTCCGGATCGTCATCGGCTGGATCACCGGTGCGGTGTCCGGCCGCGACGCGACGTCCCTCATCAAGGAGACCGATCCGCGACGCAACTTCGTGGAGGCGTCCAAGTCCTAGACAGGACCACCCGCAGGATGGGAGGCGCGGTGCCGGCCGGCACCGCGCCTCCCGTCCTTTGTGTGACGGCACCCACCGCCAGGGGACGATCGTGTCGCGCACGAGCGAGAGGAGCGCCCATGCGCGCCATGACCTACCGCGGGCCGTACCGGGTCCGCGTCGAGGAGAAGCCGGACCCGCGGATCGAACACCCGAACGACGCGGTCGTCCGGGTGGAACGGGCGGCGATCTGCGGATCCGACCTGCACCTGTACCACGGCATGATGCCGGACACCCGCGTCGGCCACACCTTCGGGCACGAGTTCATCGGCGTCGTCGAGCAGGTCGGCCCGTCGGTGCGGAGCCTGGCGGTGGGGGACCGGGTGATGGTGCCCTTCCACATCTCCTGCGGCAGCTGCTGGTTCTGCGCCAGGGGGTTGTTCACGAACTGCCACAACGTGAACCCGAACGCGACCGCGGTCGGCGGCATCTTCGGCTACTCGCACACCACCGGCGGGTACGACGGTGGCCAGGCCGAGCGCGTCCGCGTGCCCTTCGCCGACGTCGGCCCGCAGGTGATCCCGGAGTGGCTCGACCCAGACGACGCCCTGATGATGACCGACGCGCTCGGTACGGGGTACTTCGGGGCGCAGCTCGCCTCGATCCGTGAGGGCGACACCGTGGTGGTGCTCGGCGCCGGGCCGGTGGGCCTGTACGCGGCGAAGTCGGCCTGGTTCATGGGCGCCGGGCGGGTGATCGTCGTCGACCAGCTCGAGTACCGGCTCGAGAAGGCGCGGACGTTCGCGCACGCCGAGACGATCAACTTCGCCGAGGTCGACGACGTCGTCCTCGAGATGAAGAAGCAGACCGACTTCCTCGGCGCGGACAGCGTGATCGACGCGGTCGGGGCCGAGGCCGACGGCAACTTCACGCAGCAGCTGACGAGCGCGAAGCTCAAGCTGCAGGGCGGGTCGCCGACGGCGCTGAACTGGGCGATCGACGGGGTCCGCAAGGGCGGCACCGTGTCGGCGATGGGAGCGTACGGGCCGATCCCGAACGCGGTGAAGTTCGGCGACGCGATGAACAAGGGCGTCACGATCCACATGAACCAGGCGCCGGTGAAGCGTCAGTGGCCGCGGCTGCTGGAGCACATCCAGGCGGGCCACCTGAAGCCGAGCGAGATCATCACCCACCGGATCCCGTTGGAGCACATCGACGAGGCGTACCACCTGTTCTCGGCGAAGCTCGACGACTGCATCAAGACCGTGATCGTGCCGTGAAGGAGACACCCGTGTCGAACAACACCCCAGCCGCACCGGACAACACGCCCTACATCGCCGACCCGCCCCGCCGGGTGCCGTCCTCCGCGGAGCTCCGGGAGCGCATCCCCGGGTGGGGGAGCGACCTCGACGTCGCCGACCGTCCGTCCGTCCCGAAGCTCTCCCGCGAGGTCGGGCTCGCCTCGGGAGCGCACTGGGACCTCCCTGAGCAGCAGCCCGGTGCCGAGGGTCGCGAGCGCTCCATCGAGCACGCCCACGTCACGCCGGTGTTCGGGACGGCGCAGCCGCTGTCCGGGCTGGCCGGTGTCGTGAAGCGGTACGCCTACCGCCGGTTCAGCGAGGGCCGGCTGGCGCACTGGATGCTCCTCGTCGTCGGTGACCGCCTCGACGTCGCGACGCACCGGGTGTCCGATGCGTTCCGCGGCCGCCCGGACCGGGTGGTGCACGAGACCGGCGTCCGCGCCGAACTCCGGAACCGCCCGATCGCATCGCGTACGGGTTCCTCGCGGCGGGACTGGCGGCACGGCCTGCTCGACCCGCTGGTGGCGAACTGGGGCTGGCTCGCGGCGCTCGGCGCCGTCGTCGTGGTGGTGCGCCGCCTGCGCAGGTCCTGACGCGACCGCCACCCGGCCCGACCGGCCAGGTCACGCAACGGGAGGCACGGTGCACACCGCCCCGCGCCTCCCGTCGCGCAGCGCGAGAGCGGAGACGGAACGACAGATGCCCCCTGGCTCGAAGGCCAGGGGGCATCTCTGCTGTGTCCGAGGGGGGACTTGAACCCCCACGCCCTAATACGGGCACTAGCACCTCAAGCTAGCGCGTCTACCAATTCCGCCACCCGGACAGGGTGTGTGTTGACTTGTCCGGCTCTCGCTCCGGGGTGTTTCCCCGGCGTTCCTGCCGAGAGAAGACACTAGCACGGCTCTGAACGCACGATGAACACGGCTGCGCATCCCGGGCGAGTCCCGCGGAACGACGGGGATCGGCGGGAACGGTCGAGGGTGGGGAGCGTGCGCCCGGTAGCGTTGGCGGCATGAGCGACGCCCAGGCGACCGAGCCGGACCTCGAGGCCACCGCCGCCATCGCGCGGGACCTCATCCGCATCGACACGACGAACTGGGGCGAGGGGAAGTCGGCCGGTGAGACCGAGGCCGCGCACTACGTCGACGCGAAGCTGCGCGGCCTGGGCCTCGAGCCGGAGCTCTTCGAGTCCGAACCGGACCGGGTGAGCGTCGTCGCACGGGTACCCGGGCGGAACCCGGACAAGCCAGCGTTGGTCGTGCACGGGCACCTCGACGTCGTCCCCGCCGACCCGGCGAACTGGACGGTGGACCCGTTCGGCGGCGTCGTCCGCGACGGGATGCTCTGGGGCCGCGGTGCCGTGGACATGAAGAACATGGACGCGATGATGCTGACCGCCCTCGCCGACGTCGTCGACCGGCAGGGCGCCCCGGAACGGGACCTCGTCGTCGCCTTCTTCGCGGACGAGGAGGCAGGGGGTGTGCTCGGCGCGCACCACGTCGTCGACACCCGCCCGGAGGTCTTCGCCGGTGCGACCGAGGCGATCAGCGAGGTCGGTGGCTACTCGGTGACCCTCGGCGGGCAGCGGGCCTACCTGCTCCAGACGGGCGAGAAGGCCCTCATGTGGATCAGGCTCGTGGCCCGGGGCACGGCGGCGCACGGCTCGCACGTGATGCGCGACAACGCGGTGACGAAGGTGGCCGCGGCCGTGGCGCGGATCGGCGCAGAGGAGTGGCCGGTGCGGCTCTCCGGCACGACCGAGGCGATGGTCCGCGAGATCGCCCGACTGCTGGGCGTCGACCCGGTGGCGACCGGACCGGACGAGGTCGCCCTCGCCACCGGCTCCGCCTCACGCTTCATCCACGCTGCGCTGCACACGACGACGAACCCGACGGTCCTCCGGGCCGGGTACAAGCACAACGTGATCCCGGACACCGCCGAGGCGCTCGTCGACCTCCGCTGCCTGCCGGGCGACGAGGACGCCGTGCTCGAGCGGGTCCGGGAGCTCGCCGGCGACGACGTCGAGGTCGTCATGACCCACCGGGACGTCGGCCTCGAGCAGGACTTCGGCGGGCCGCTCGTCGACGCCGTCCGCGAGACCCTCGAGCGCCACGACCCGGGGGCACCGGTCCTGCCGTACCTGCTCTCCGGCGGCACCGACAACAAGGCCATGTCGCGGCTCGGGATCGCCGGGTACGGCTTCGTGCCGCTCCGGCTGCCGGCGGACGTGGACTTCCCCGCGATGTTCCACGGCGTCGACGAACGGGTGCCGCTCGACGCGCTGGCGTTCGGACGGCGCGTCCTCGGGGACCTGCTCGCCACGTACTGATACATTGCCGGGTCGCCCGACGGAGGCGACCCGCGACCGGCACGAAAGGCCCCGTTCGATGCACATCCTCGAGGCGATCTTCCTCGGCTTCGTGCAGGGACTCACCGAGTTCCTGCCCGTGTCCTCCAGCGCGCACCTGCGCATCGTCGGGCTGTTCCTGCCCGACGCGAAGGACCCGGGAGCCGCGTTCACCGCCGTCACGCAGCTCGGTACCGAGACCGCCGTGCTCATCTACTTCTGGAAGGACATCACGCGGATCATCGGACGGTGGTTCCGCTCCGTGTTCCGGCGTGACGTCCCGAAGGGCGACCCGGACGTCCGGCTCGGGTGGCTGGTGATCCTCGGCACGATCCCGATCGGGGTAGCGGGGCTGCTGCTCAAGGAATCGATCGAGACCACCTTCCGCTCCCTGTGGATCGTCGCGATCGTCCTCATCGTCTTCGGCGTCGTCCTCGGCGTGCTCGACGTCGTGGGCCGGAAGGTGCGGCCAATCGAGCAGATGACCTTCCGGAGCGGCCTGCTCATCGGCGTGGCCCAGACGCTCGCGCTGGTGCCCGGCGTCTCGCGTTCCGGCGCGACGGTGTCGATGGGCCTGGCCCTCGGCTACACGCGTCCGGCTGCTGCTCGCTTCGCGTTCCTGCTCGCCGTGCCGGCGGTGTTCCTGTCCGGCTTCTACGAGGCCGCGACGAGCCTCGGCGACACCGGGGCGCCCTTCGGTCTGCTCGACACGATCATCGCCACCGTGGTCGCGTTCGTCGTCGGCTTCGTCGTCATCGCCGGGTTCATGAACTACATCTCGAAGCGCAGCTTCATGCCCTTCGTGGTCTACCGGATCGCACTCGGTATCGTGCTCATCGTGTTGCTGTCGCTCGGTGTGGTCCAGCCGTGAGGGCCTGGGAGGCCCCGTCCGTCCCGTCCGTCCCGGGCGACGCGCCCCGTCCCGTGGTGCACGACACCGCCGCCGGGAAGCCGGTGGACCCGACGCGCGGTGAGGAGCGCGCCGCGCTGTACGTCTGCGGCATCACCCCGTACGACGCCACGCACCTCGGCCACGCGGCGACGTACCTGGCGTTCGACACGCTCGGCCGCGCCTGGCGGGACGCCGGCCTCGAGGTCGAGTACGCGCAGAACACCACCGACGTCGACGACCCGCTGCTCGAGCGTGCCGACCGCGACGGTATGGACTGGCGGGAACTCGCCGCGTCGCAGATCGACCTGTTCCGCCGCGACATGGAGGCGCTCCGCGTCCTGCCGCCGGACGACTTCGTGGCGGTGACGGACGAGGTCGAGCGGATCGCCGAGGCGGTCGCGTACCTGCAGGAGACCGGGTACGCCTACGACGTGCCGACCGACGACTCCGAGGGCGACGACGTCTACTTCGACGTGAACCGACCCACCGAGGCGTGGGCGCTCGGCGACGAGAGCCGGCTCGACCGCGAGACGATGACCGCCCTGTCGGCCGAACGCGGGGGCGACCCCGACCGGGCAGGCAAGCGCGACCCGCTCGATCCGCTGCTCTGGCGCGCCGCACGGGCGGGGGAACCGAGCTGGGACACGGCCGTGGGCCCCGGACGTCCGGGTTGGCACATCGAGTGCAGCGTCATCGCCGGCGACCGCCTCGGTCTGCCGATCAGCGTGCAGGGCGGCGGCAGCGACCTCGTCTTCCCGCACCACGAGATGAGCGCCGGGCACGCCGCGGCGCTCGCACACCAGCCGCTCGCGAACGCGTTCGTGCACACCGGGATGATCGCCTACCAGGGGTCGAAGATCTCGAAGTCGCTCGGCAACCTCGTCACCGTGCGGGGGCTGCTCGACGACGGCGCCGACCCGCGGGCGGTCCGGCTCGCGCTGCTGTCGCACAAGTACTCGGACGACTGGGAGTGGTTCGACGGCGAGCTGTCCAGCGCGACGACCCGCCTGGCGACCTGGGACGCCTGGGCCACGGGTGCTCGTGGCGGGCAGGCGGGGGACGCGGCTGATGCGATCACCCGCATCCGTGCCCGCGTCGCCGACGACCTCGACACGCCGGGCGCGGTGGCCGCCGTCGACACGGCGATCGCCGCGGGCACGCGGGCCACACCGGAGCTCGTCGACCTGGTCGACGCGCTGCTCGGCATCCGCCTGGCCTGACCCTCGGCGGTGCTCGCCGCCGGCGCCCGGCCGCGGTCGTTCCCCGTCGCACGACACGCCGCCCGCGGTCCTTCCGGTCGCAGGACCCGCCGGCGGGGCGGGACCTGAGCGGCGGGTCGTGCGACCGGAACGGGGACACCGCTCGGCCGGACCGCGCATCGGACGGGAGGCGCGGTGCCAGCCGGCACCGCGCCTCCCGTCCGATGCGGTGGTGACGTCTACTGCTGCGGGGGCTGCGGGGGCCGCCACGGGCCCTCGCCGCCGGCGGTGCCGCCGTCCTTGCCGTCCTTGCGCTCACGCCGACGGAGGTACTGCTCGAACTCCTGGGCGATGGCGTCACCGGAGGCCTCGGGCGAGTCGACGGTGTCGCGCGCCTGCTCGAGCTGTCCGATGTAGCTCGCCATGTCCTCGTCGTCCGCGGCGAGGGCGTCGATGCCCTCCTCCCACTCGGTGGCCTCGTCGAGCAGACTGCCGCGGGGGACCGTGACGTCGGCGAGCTCCTCGATCTTGTCGAGCAGCGAGAGGGTGGCCTTCGGCGAGGGCGAGTTGTGCACGTAGTGCGGGACCGACGCCCAGAGCGACAGCGTGGTGAGGCCGGCGGTGTCCATCGCGTCGGACAGCACGCCGAGGATGCCGGTGGGCCCCTCGTACGACGAGCGGTCGACGTCGAACGCGGCGCGGACACCGGCGTCCTCGCTCGACACGAACACCGAGATCGGACGGGTGTGCGGGACGTCGGCGAGCATCGCGCCGACGAAGACCACCGCGTCGATCGAGTGGACGTCCGCCAGGTCGATGACCTCGGCGCAGAACCCGCGCCAGGTCCGCGACGGCTCGGGCCCGACGAGCACGAACACGTCGCGGTCGGACTCGGAGCCGGTCGCTCCGACCACCGGACGGCCGCCCGCGCCCGGGCCGTAGAGCACGATGCGAGGCCACTGGATGCCGCGCGAGCCGTCCTCAGCGGTGCCGACGTTCGGCCGGTTGAACTGGTAGTCGACGTACCGCTCGCCGTCGATCTCGCGCAGCTCGTCGAGCTCCAGCGCGTCGACGATGCGGCGGGCGAGGCCGCTGGCCGCCTCACCGGCGTCGTTCCAGCCCTCGAACGCGACGACGAGCAGTCGGCCGTCGCTGAAGGGGGAGTGCTGTGGCACGGAGGGGCCTCCTGGTGGTGGAGCGGGGCGCGCGCGACGGAGCGCGCGCGGCCGGACACGGTCGATCACCCAGGATAGGCCTCGGCGTGGCGTCGGCACCCCTCCGTCCGCCCGGAGCGGAACGCGCGCCCCGGTAGACTCGTCGCCCGTGACCGCCCAGCACCCCGAACGCGTCCTCCCCGCAGCCGTGCTGTGGGACATGGACGGCACGATCATCGACACCGAGCCGATCTGGCAGCAGTCCCAGGTCGAGCTGACCAGCCGCCACGGCGCCGAGTGGACGCACGAGGACGGTCTCGCCCTGGTCGGCAGCGGTCTCGAGCGGTCGGGGGAGATCCTCCGCGACAAGGGCGTCGACATGGAGGTCGAGGAGATCGTCCAGTGGATGACCGACTACGTGATGGAGCGCCTGCAGGCCGGTGAGCTGCCGTGGCGTCCGGGCGCCCGCGAGCTCGTCGAGGAGCTCCACGACCGCGGTGTGCCGACGGCCCTGGTGACGATGTCCCGCCGCAAGATGGCGCTCGTCACGGCCGACGCCCTCGGCGCCCGCGGCTTCCGCGTGGTCGTCGCCGGCGACGACGTCGACCGTCCGAAGCCGTACCCGGACGCGTACCTGGCGGCCGCCGCGCAGCTCGGGGTCGACCCGACGGCGTGCGTCGCCATCGAGGACTCGGCCACCGGTGTCGCCTCCGCCGTCGCATCGGGTGCGGTCACCGTCGCGGTCGAGCACATCGTGCCGCTGTCCGAGATCGCCGGCGGCGACGTGCACCTGACGACGCTCGCCGACGTGGACGTCGACCGACTCGTCGAACTGACCACCCCGGCCCTCGCGGCCCGTACCGAGACGGCGAGCCGATGACCGAGCAGCCCCAGCAGCCCGACCAGACCCAGCAGCCCGACGAGGTCGCGCTGCCGCACACCGCGGGCGGCGCGCCGCACACCCCGCCGCGCGGTCCGTTCCGCGCCGGGGACCGCGTCCAGCTCACCGGGCCGAAGGGCAAGCTCACGACGCTGTCGCTCGAGACCGCCGGCGAGTACCACACCCACCGCGGCGTGCTCCGGCACGACGACGTCATCGGGCAGCCGGACGGCTCCGTCATCCGGGCGAGCACCGGCGACGAGTACCTGGCGCTGCGACCGCTCCTCAACGACTACGTGATGTCGATGCCGCGCGGTGCGGCGATCGTCTACCCGAAGGACGCGGCCCAGATCGTCGCGTTCGCCGACGTCTTCCCCGGTGCGCGCGTGGTCGAGGCCGGCGTGGGCTCCGGCGCCCTCTCGCTCTTCCTGCTCCGGGCGATCGGCCCGACCGGCCAGCTGCAGTCGTTCGAGCGCCGCGAGGAGTTCGCCGCGATCGCCCGCGGCAACGTCGGCACGTTCCTCGGCGCCGTCCCCGACAACTGGTCGGTGACCGTCGGCGACCTCGTCGAGGAGCTCCCCGGCGCCGCCGAGCCGCAGAGCGTCGACCGCGTGGTCCTCGACATGCTCGCGCCGTGGGAGTGCGTCGACGCGGCCGCCGACGCGCTCGTGCCCGGCGGGCTCATCGTCTGCTACGTCGCGACGGTCACACAGCTGTCCCGCACCGCCGAGGCGCTCCGCGACACCGGTCGCTTCACCGACCCGCAGTCGAGCGAGACGCTCGTCCGGACCTGGCACGTCGAGGGCCTCGCCGTGCGCCCTGACCACCGCATGGTCGGGCACACCGGCTTCCTGGTCACGGCCCGGCGCCTGGCCGACGGGGTCGTGCTGCCGAACCTCAAGCGCCGCGCGGGCAAGGTCGAGTTCTCGGACGAGGACATCGAGGCCTGGACGCCCGGCGCCGTGGGGGAGCGTTCGGCCAGCGACAAGAAGCTCCGCAAGGTCGCACGCCAGGCGGCCGCGCAGGCCCGCAAGGTCGCCGCGGCCGAGGCGGCACCCGACCAGGCCGACGGCGACCGCTAGGCTACGCATGCCCGTCCAGCACCGAACGGAAAGAGGGTCCGTGCGCACCATCCCCGCACTCCTGGTCACCATCGGCCTCGCCGCCTCCCTCACGGGCTGCGCCGCGAGCGGAGCCGGTTCCGCACCGTCGGCGTGCCCCGCGCCCGGTGCCGCGTCGGCGGCGGTGACGGCGACGGGTGCGTTCGGCGAGGAGCCGAAGGTGTCGGTGCCGTCCGGACTGACCACGTCGGGCACCCAGGTCTCGGTCCTGCGCTCCGGCGACGGCCGACAGATCGAGGAGGGTACGCCTACCCTCGTCGAGTACACCCTGGTGGACGGCGCGACCGGCAAGGTCGCCCAGACCAGCGGCTACTCGGGCCAGACCGCACCGATCACCGCCGGTGCCGCGAACTACGGCGCGCTCGGCAGCGCGCTCGAGTGCGCGCACGTCGGAGACCGGCTCGCGGTCGCGCTGCCGAAGAGCGAGCTGAGCGGTGCGGCCACCGTTCCTGGGTCGTCCAGCAAGGCCGAGGACGCCGTCATCGCGGTCATGGACGTCAAGCAGGCGTTCGACGCCCGCGCGACCGGCACCCCGCAGCTCGCCGGCGACGGCATGCCCGCCGTGGTCCTGGCCCCCTCCGGCGCCCCGGGCATCACGATCCCGTCGTGGAGCGCGCCGGAGGACGACGCCCTGCACCTGCTCCGCAAGGGCTCGGGCGCGGAGCTCACCGCGGAGGACTCCGCGGTCATCAAGTACACGGCCGTGTCGTGGGCGGGCAGCAACGGCGAATCGTCGGTCATCGGCTCGAGCTGGACCGACGGCTCGGGCGCCCAGGCGATCCCGCTGGCGAAGGGCCAGGTCATCGACGGCGTCCGGAACGCCGTCGTCGGGCACCGTGTGGGCGACCAGGTCCTCGCGATCGTGCACCAGCAGGACGGCACCACCGCGTACGTGATCGACGTGCTCGGCAAGATGCCCGCCTGACCCGACCGACCGTCCACCGACCGCGGCGCGGGTGCACTCCGGCGCACCCGCGCTGCCGTAGGATCGGGCTCGTGCCAGCCACCAGAGCTCCCCGCGTACCCGCCGAGGAGCGGCTCTTCAGCCTCGTGCTCGCGCTGCTCTCGACGGAGTCGGGCCTGACCAAGGCGGAGATCCTGGCCAACGTCCAGGGCTACCGGCAGCGGTACGCACCCGGCGGCGACAACGCCTCGTTGGAGCGGCAGTTCGAGCGCGACAAGGACGACGTCCGCGAGCTCGGCATCCCCCTCGAGACGATCGAGACGCCCGGGTCCGCCGGCAACAACCAGACGCTCCGGTACCGGATCCCGAAGGGCGAGTACGACCTGCCCCTCGACGTCCGGTTCACCCCGGACGAGTCGGCGTTGCTCTCGCTCGCGGCGATGGCGTGGCGCGAGGGGGCACTGTCCACGGACTCGCGGCGAGCCCTGCTCAAGGTGCGCTCGGCCGGTTCCGAGGACGCCGAGGCGACCCCGGGGCAGAACCCCACCGGGATGGCCGCGTACGCCCCGCGCCTCCGAGCACGCGACGCCGCCTTCGAGCCCCTGCGCTCGGCGCTCGACCGCGCGGCGGCGGTGCGCTTCGACTACATCACGCCGGGGGAGCACGAGCCCCGTCGGCGGGAGCTCGCACCGCTCGCGCTCGTCCAGCACGGCGGGCGCTGGATGCTCACCGCGGACGAGTTCTCCACCGGCGGCACGAAGAACTACCTGCTCTCCCGCATCGTCGGACCGGTGTCCGTGTACGAGGTCGGCCAGCACCCCGCGCCGGCCGGCGCCGCCGAGCGCGCGCTGGCCGAGCTCGACCGCGTCTGGTCCGAGCGCACCGCCCGCATCGCCGTGGAGCCGGGATCCGACGCCGAGCGCCGCCTGCAGCGTCGACGCGGCACCGAGGTCGACGCCGACGGCGTGCTCGTCGTGCACCACGTCGATCCGCACATCCTGGCCGAGGACCTCGCGGCCTTCGGTCCCGAGGTCCGGGTGCTCGAGCCCGCGGCGCTGCGCGACCGGGTCGTCGCCCGCCTGCGTGCGCTCGTCGCCGACCACACCGACACCGCCGGAGCTGCCCGTGGCTGACCAGCAACCGCTCCAGGCACAGGACAAGCTCGCGTTCCTGCTCGTCCTCGTGCCGTACCTCATCGACCACGAGCGCGTCTCGGTGGCCGAGGCGGCGCGGCACTTCGGCGTGTCCGAGCAGCGCATCCGCCGGGCGGTCGAGCTCATCGCGGTGTCGGGTGTGCCGGGCGAGACGATGCAGTACCAGCACGGCGACCTGTTCGACATCGCCTGGGACGACTTCGAGCAGAACGACATGATCGTCCTCACGAACCTCGTCGCGATCGACGACTCGCCACGGCTCTCCGCACGGGAGGCCTCGGCCCTCATCGCCGGTCTGCAGTACCTCTCGGCGCTGCCCGAGGCCGCCGACCGCGACGCGATCCGCGCCCTGATGGCGAAGCTCTCCCGCGGTGCCGGGGGAGCGGCGTCGAACGTCGCCGTCGGACAGGACCTGCACGACGCCGCGCTGACCACCATCCGCAGGGCGGTCGCCGACGGCCGCGGCCTCGCGTTCGAGTACGCCGGACCGCGCACGCGGGGCGGCACCCGCCGGGTGGACCCGCTGCGCGTCGAGTCGATCGACACCGACTGGTACCTGCGTGCGTGGGACCTCGACCGTCAGGCGCTCCGGACGTTCCGGCTCGACCGGATGTCGAACGTCCGCGTCGACGACCGTCCCGCCGAGAAGTCCATCGACGACGTCGTCATCCCGGACACGCTGTTCCAGCAGTCGGGCGGGGACGTCATCGTGACGGTCGAGCTCGACTGCTCGTCGCTGCCGCTCGTGGCCGACTACCTGGCCGACACCGCCGACGCCGAGGACGCCGACGGCCGGGTGCGCATCCGCCTCGCCGCGTCGAACGGCTTCGACGGCGTCGTGCGCCTCGTGGCCGGGCTGCCCGGTCGCGCGGTCGTGCTCGACCCGCCGGAGGCGCGCGCCGCCGTGCGGGCCTTCGCCGAGGCGGCCCTCGCCGGCGAGTAGCGGGGCGGGCCCGCACCGCGCCTCCCGGCCAGCACACGCGCTGTGGGTCCGCGGCCTCGGGGCCGACTGTCGGTCCGGGTCCCGTAGGATCGGTCCATGGCTTCGACGACCGCGAGCGGACGGGCGAAGCGGCCCGGGCGTCCGAAGAAGGACACCGAAGGCCGCATGTCGCTCGGGCAGCACCTCATCGAGCTGCGCAACCGCCTCTTCAAGGCGGTCCTCGCGGTCGTGGTCTGCGCGGTCGGCGGCTGGTTCCTCACCCCGTTCGTGCTCGACGCCCTGCGTCAGCCCGTCACGCAGCTGGCCGAGGTCGGTGGGCACACCGCCGAGCTCAACTTCCCGATGATCACCGGGGCCTTCGACCTCAAGCTGCAGATCGCGATCACCATCGGCATCGTCATCTCGAGCCCGGTCTGGCTCTACCAGGTCTGGGCGTTCATCGTTCCCGCGCTCGTGCGGCGTGAGAAGCAGTACGTGTTCGGCTTCCTCGGCACCGCGATCCCGCTGTTCTTCGCCGGGTGCTGGTTCGGTTGGTACATCCTGCCCCACGTCGTCGGGATCCTCGGCAGCTTCGTCTCGACCCAGGACACCTCGATCGTCGACGCGAAGGCGTACTACGACTTCGTCATCAAGCTCATCGTCGCCGTCGGCATCGCGTTCGTGCTGCCGGTGTTCCTCGTGCTGCTCAACTTCGTCGGCGTGCTGTCGGCGAGCTCGATCATCAGGTCGTGGCGCGTGGCGATCCTCTGCATCATGGTCTTCTGCGCCATCGTGACCCCGTCGGCGGACGTCATCTCGATGTTCCTGCTCGCGATCCCGATGGTGGTGCTCTACCTGGCGGCCTGCGCGGTCACGTGGCTGCACGACCGCCGCGTCGCCAAGCGCCAGGCGAAGCTCGACGAGGAGTACGGACTCTGATGGCGACCGTCCCCAGTGCCGCGGAGCGGTTCCAGGCCGCGAAGGTCCGCAACCGCTCGCGCAACCTCGAGCTGTTCCGCTCCGACCTGCGGTTCGACCTCGACCCCTTCCAGATCGCCGCGTGCGACGCGCTCGACCAGGGCCGCAGCGTCCTGGTGGCGGCACCGACCGGCGCCGGCAAGACGATCGTCGCGGAGTTCGCCATCTGGCTCGCCATGCGCCAGCCCACCGCGAAGGTCTTCTACACGACGCCGATGAAGGCGTTGAGCAACCAGAAGTACAACGAGCTGGTGGCCGACTACGGCGAGTCCGAGGTGGGGCTGCTCACCGGCGACACGAACGTCAACCCGCGAGCCCGCGTCGTCGTGATGACCACCGAGGTCCTGCGCAACATGATCTACGCGGACTCGGATCTGCTCGACGACCTGGCGTGGGTCGTGCTGGACGAGGTGCACTACCTGGCCGACCGCTTCCGTGGGGCCGTGTGGGAAGAGGTCATCCTGCACCTGCCGACCGAGGTCCGGCTCGTCTCGCTCAGCGCGACGGTGTCGAACGCCGAGGAGTTCGGCGACTGGCTCCAGACCGTCCGTGGCGACACGGACGTGATCGTGTCCGAGGACCGCCCGGTCCCCCTCGAGCAGCACGTGCTCGTCGGGTCGAAGATGGTCGACCTGTTCGACTCGAGCGGCGCCGCGGCGACGAACCGCGTCAACCCGGAGCTGCTCCGGCTCGTCGGTGGCGCCTCGCGGAGTGAACGGCACGGCGGCGGACACCGCGGGCGCCGCGGCCGCGGTGGCTACCCGGAGCGGCGCGGCCCGCGCACCGAGAAGATGTACCGCGAGCAGATCGCCAAGGTGCTCGACGAGCGGATGCTCCTGCCGGCGATCTTCTTCGTGTTCAGCCGGAACGGGTGCGACCAGGGTGTCCGCCAGGTCCTGCGCTCGGGCATCTCGCTGACGACGGCCGACGAGCGCAACGAGATCCGCGAGACCGCGGAGTACCACTGCCGCACCCTGCTCGACGAGGACCTCGCCGTCCTCGGCTACTGGGAGTGGCTCGAAGGACTCGAGCGCGGCGTCGCCGCCCACCACGCCGGACTCCTGCCGGCCTTCAAGGAGGTCGTCGAGGACCTCTTCCAGCGCAAGCTCCTCAAGGTCGTCTTCGCGACCGAGACGCTGGCGCTGGGCGTGAACATGCCGGCGCGGACGGTCGTGCTCGAGAAGCTCGAGAAGTTCAACGGCGAGGCGCGGGTGCCGATCACGCCGGGGGAGTACACGCAGCTCACCGGCCGCGCCGGCCGTCGCGGCATCGACGTCGAGGGCCACTCCGTCATCCAGTGGTCCGACGGGCTCGACCCGCAGGCGGTCGCGTCGCTGGCGAGCCGTCGCACGTACCCGCTCAACTCCTCGTTCAAGCCGACCTACAACATGGCCGTGAACCTCATCGAGCAGTTCGGCCGGCAGCGCACGCGCGAGGTTTTGGAGACGTCGTTCGCGCAGTTCCAGGCGGACCGCTCGGTCGTCGACCTGGCCCGCAAGGTGCGGTCGCAGCAGGAGTCGCTCGACGGCTACCAGCGCGCGATGGAGTGCCACCTCGGCGACTTCACCGAGTACGCGGCCCTCCGTCGTCGGCTCTCGGACCTGGAGCGGACGAACGTGCCCGGCGGCCGCGAGGCGTCCCACGGAGCGCGTCAGGAGCGACAGGCCGCGATCACCGAGGTCCGTCGGCAGATGCAGCGGCACCCCTGCCACGCCTGCCCCGACCGCGAGGCGCACGCGCGCTGGGCGGAGCGCTGGTACAAGCTCAAGCGGGCCAACGACAAGCTCGTGCAGCAGATCCGGTCCCGCACGGGCGCCGTCGCGACGACGTTCGACCGTGTCACGGACGTGCTGCTGCAACTCGGCTACCTCGTCGCGACGGGTGACGACGAGGCGACGGTGGCCGCTGGCGGTCGCCGCCTGCAGCGCATCTACGGGGAGCGCGACCTGCTCGTCGCCGAGTGCCTCGAGGCCGGGGTCTGGAAGGACCTCACGCCCGCGCAGCTCGCCGCGATGGCCGCCACGATCGTCTACCAGCCCCGACGCGAGGACGCGCCCGGCACCGAGCACGCCCTGCCGCGGGGCGCGTTCCGCCCGGCGCTCGACGAGACGCTGACGATCTGGGCCCGGCTCGACGACATCGAGCGGGACGCCCGCCTCGCCGGCTCGCAGCCGCCGACCCCGGCGATGTCCGTCGGCATGTTCCGGTGGGCGTCCGGGACGGCGCTCGACGACGTGCTCCGCACGCTCGACATGCCCGCCGGCGACTTCGTGCGGTGGTCGAAGCAGGTGATCGACCTGCTCGACCAGATCCGGAACGCCGGTGACGACGAGCTCGCCCAGACCGCCCGTCGGGCGACGGACGCGGTACGCCGCGGCATCGTCGCCTACGCGACGGTCTGACGGGAGGCACGGTGTCGGTCCCCGGTGCAGCGGTGCGTTCGTCGCGCGGTCGCGACGTCGCGTCCGCGCAGCGTCCTGCGACCGGTCGTGACGGGCGATCGGACCGCGGCGGTCGACGCCTGACGTCTGCACAGGGGCCGGTGACGGGCGCGTCCGAGTTCGCCGCGTTGCCGCTCCGCACCGCCCTCCCGCTCGCCGTCGTCGGCGGGTTGCTCTTCGCCCTGTCGTTCCCGTCGCCGGGCTGGTGGTTCCTCGCCTACCCGGCGATGGCGTGCATGCTGCTCGCCGCGATGGGGCAGCGTGCACGCCGTGCCGCATGGCTCGGGTACGTCGCCGGGGCAGCGTTCTGGCTGCCCGCGATCTCGTGGGCCGGTCGTTACCTGGGGCCGGTCCCGTGGCTGGCGCTCGCGCTCTTCGAAGCCGTGTACTTCGCCCTCGGCAGCGTGGCGATCGCCCTGGCCTACCGCTGGGTCGCGCGCGTGCTGCCCACGACCGCGTGTCGGGTGTGGGGCCTCCCGGCCGTGGTCGCCGGGCTGTGGACCGGGCGCGAGTGGTTCTCGGGGAGCTGGCCGTACGAGGGGTTCGCGTGGGGACGGGTCGGTCTGTCGCAGTCGCAGGGGCCGTTCACGCACCTGGCGGCGTACGTCGGCGTCCTCGGCGTCAGCTTCGTCGTGGTCTACTGCGTCGCGGTGGTGGTGTCCCTCGCCCTCGTGGTCCCGCGGGCACCCGGCGCCGTCCTCCAGATGCCGGTGCGCGTCGCGACCGCGGGGATCCTCGTCGCCGCGGTGCTCGCGGTCCCCGCCTGGCCGACGCGGATCGACGGCACGATCCGTGTCGAGGCCGTGCAGGGCAACGGTCCCGCCGGGTACTTCGACGGCGCGCAGCCGGGCGAGGTGCTGAACGCCCAGGTCGCCGCCACCGACGTCGAGGCCCGCGGCGTCGACCTCGTGGTCTGGCCGGAGGGTTCCGCCGAGTACGACCCGCGTCGGCAGCCGGTGATCGCGGACGCGCTCGACTCGGTCGTCGACTCCGTCGGGGCGCCGCTCATCGGCGGGGCGATCACGCAGACGTCGTCCGGCGTCCTGCACAACACCTCGTTCGTCTGGACGGCCGACGGGTGGCAGTCGTCGTACGACAAGAAGCGGCCGGTGCCGTTCGGCGAGTACGTCCCCGACCGCTGGTTCTTCTCGAAGCTCGCGCCGTCCCTGATCGGGCTGCTCCAGCGCGACTACACGCCCGGGACCAAGCCGAACGTGCTCGACGTCGCCGGGGTCCGGGCCGGCATCGCCGTGTGCTTCGACATCGTGGACGACGGGCTCACGGCGGACATGGCCCGGGGCGGCGCCCAGGTGATCCTGGCGCAGACGAACAACGCCGACTTCTCCGGGACCGACGAGAACCTGCAGCAGCTCGAGATCGCCCGGTTGCGCGCGGTCGAGACCGGTCGCTCGCTGGTCAACATCTCGACCGTCGGCGCCTCGCAGGTGATCGACCCGACCGGTCGGACGATCGACCGCATCCCCGCGTACACGGCGACGTCGATGGTCACGGACGTCCCGCTCGGCACCGGCACGACCCCGGCGACGATCCTCTCGGGGTCGGTGACGCTGCTGGTCTCGCTCGGCGGGCTCCTCGTGTTGCTCGCCTGCGCCCCCTGGGGGCGCCCTGTGCGCCCGCTCCCTCGCGCTTCCTGAACACCGCCACCGCCCACTGGGAACGGTCTGTGAATGCGCCCCATCGGGATGGATGGGCAGTGGGACAGTGTTGAGGAGGCAGACGAGCGAGAGGAGCACACACATGGCTGATCGGAGTCTCCGCGGCATGCGGCTCGGGAGCCAGAGTCTCCAGAGCGAGGAGGGCGTCGAGCTCTCCGACCGGAAGCGCGCGGTCTACCAGACCGAGTCGGGGGAGACGTTCGACGTCGTCTTCTCCGCCGAGGCGGACGTCCCACAGACGTGGTCCCAGCCCCGGACCGGACGCGAAGGACGACTGCTCGGCGACGACGGTGTCCCCGTCGAGGTCGCTGCCGAGGACGTCAAGGCGCCGAGGACCCACTGGGACATGCTGCTCGAGCGGCGGTCCCGCGAGGAGCTGGAGGAGTTGCTGCAGGAACGGCTGCAGTTCCTCCGCGCACGACGCGGCGCCTAGGCACCACACACAGACGACGACGCCCGCCCCGGGAGACCGGGACGGGCGTCGTCGCGTTCGTGCAGCTACTGCTGGCGCTCGTCGCCCAGTGCGGACTGCGACGCCTCGTCCGCAGCGGCGAGGTGGGCATCGACGCTGCGGTTCGACTCGGCGAGCCGTTCGTCGAGGGCGGCGTCCGGCACGATGTCCGCCGCGGTGGCCTCGGGGCGGGGGTTCGCCGCGGCGGCGCCGTCAGCCGTCGCGGTGTTCGCGAGGCTCTCGTTCGCGAGCTTCGAGATCCGCGACAGGAAGTCGGAGCCGCCGCCCGCCCCCGCGACCGGACCGCTACCCGAGCGGCCGCCGGTGAAGCCCTTCGCGATGCCGGAGAGTGCCTCCGTGAACTCGCTCGGGATCATCCAGAGCTTGTTCGCGGTGCCCTCGGCGATCTTCGGCAGGGTCTGCAGGTACTGGTACGAGAGTAGCTTGTCGTCCGGGTCGCCCGTGTGGATCGCGTCGAAGACCGTCGCGATGGCCTGGGCCTCGCCCTCGGCGCGGAGGACCTGCGCCTTGGCGTCGCCCTCCGCCGCCAGGATGGCTGCCTGCCGCTGGCCCTCGGCCTCGAGGATCTGCGACTGCTTGGTGCCCTCGGCCTGCAGGATCGCGGCTCGGCGGTTGCGCTCCGCGCGGAGCTGCTGCTCCATCGCGTCCTGGATGGACACGGGCGGCTCGATGGCCTTGAGCTCGACACGGCCGACACGGATGCCCCACTTGCCGGTCGCCTCGTCGAGGACGACGCGGAGCTGCCCGTTGATGTTGTCCCGGCTGGTGAGGGCCTCCTCGAGGTTCAGGCCACCGACCACGTTGCGGAGCGTGGTCGTGGTCAGTTGCTCGACGGCCCCGAGGTAGTTCGCGATCTCGTACGTCGCGGCGCGGGCGTCGGTCACCTGGAAGTAGACGACCGTGTCGATCGAGACGACGAGGTTGTCCTCGGTGATCACCGGCTGCGGCGGGAACGAGACGACCTGCTCGCGCATGTCGATGAGCGGCCGGAGACGGTCGATGAACGGCACCAGGAGGTTCAGGCCCGGGTTGAGCGTCTTGTGGTACTTGCCCAGTCGTTCGACTATGCCGGCCGAGGCCTGCGGCACGATGCGGATCGCACGGGACAGGACGACGATCACGAAGATCACGACGACGAGGACGAGGACGATCAGTGCGATCGTCCCTGCTGAGATGGTCACGAGGTGGCCCTTTCTCCGAGGCGGACGACGGCGGTCGACCCCTCGATCGACTCGACGACCACGGGGGTGCCGAGCGGCGGTGTGCGGTCGGGGGAGTCCGCGGCGAGCCGGGCGCTCCAGGTCTCACCGTTCGCGAGGCGGACCTGGCCGGGCGACGACGGGGTGAAGGCGACGGCGACGGTGCCGCGCAGTCCGATCAGCCCCTCGACGTTCGTGCGGTGCGGGTCGGCACCGCGCCCGAGCGCCACGAGCAGGCGGGGTCGGACCACCGAGAGCAGCAACAGCGCCAGGAGTGCGGCGACGATGGCGGAGAGCCACCAGGGGGCGCCGACCAGGGCGGCGACCAGGCCACCGGCGGCACCAGCCGCGAGCATCAGGAAGATGAAGTCGAGGGTGAAGACCTCGACCACACCCAGCAGCAGTGTGAGTCCGACCCAGACGACGGTCTGGATCCAGTCGATGTTCACGCGATCTCCCTCCCTCGGTCGCGCGCTCCGGCGTGCAGCGTCGCGACGGCCGGTCCAACTCCGTTCAACATATCGGATCGGGCCCGGGTCCGCCCGGACCAGCGCCGGCGGTTGGTAGGCTCGTGCGCGGCCGACCGGCCGAAGCAGCGACCTGGAGAACACGACTGTGAGCAACCCCATCGCCCCCGGATCCCTCGCCGACAAGCGCGCCCTCGTGACGGGCTCCTCGCGCGGCATCGGCGCCGACACCGTCGGCTACCTGGCGGAGGCCGGCGCGAAGGTCGTCGTGAACTACCGCAACAAGGCCAAGCGCGCGGAGCAGATCGCCGAGAAGGTCGTCGCGGCCGGCGGCTCCGCCCTCGCCGTGGGTGCCGACCTCACCGACCACGACTCCGTGCAGGCCATGGTCGACACCGTCGTCGCCGAGTGGGGCGGCATCGACCTGCTCGTCCTCAACGCGTCGGGCGGCATGGAGTCCGGCGTCGGCGAGGACTACGCCCTCCGCCTGAACCGCGACGCCCAGGTCGACATGCTCCAGACCGCCGTGCCGCACATGCCGGCCGGCTCCCGTGTGGTCTTCGTGACGAGCCACCAGGCCCACTTCGTCGAGACCGCCGAGACGATGGACGAGTACGTGCCGGTCGCGAAGAGCAAGCGAGCCGGTGAGCTCGCCCTGCGCGAGCTGATCCCGCAGCTCGACGCCGCCGGCATCGAGTTCGTCGTCGTCTCGGGCGACATGATCGAGGGCACGATCACCGCCACGCTGCTCAACCGACTCAACCCGGGTGCGATCGAGGGCCGTCGGCAGGAGGTCGGCAAGCTCTACAGCGTGTCCGAGTTCGCGGCGGAGATCGCCCTCGCCGCGGTCGAGCCGATCCCCGCCGACCACACGAAGCTCGTCGGCGACGTCAGCGGCTTCACCAGCTGACCGTCACCGGGTAGCGTCGACCGGGTGACCGCCAAGCCCGGCCTGCGCCGTTCCTCCCGGATCATCCTGCTCGACCCCGCCGACCGCGTGTTCCTCATGGACACGCGGTCGCCGTCGTCCGACGGGTCCCACCGATGGATCACGCCCGGCGGGGGCGTCGACCCGGGGGAGTCCCACCGCGACGCGGCGGTGCGCGAGCTGCGCGAGGAGACCGGCATCGTGATCGACGACCCGGGCGAGCCGGTCTGGACCTGGGACTTCACCGTCGAGTGGGACCTCGCCGACCACGACCGCGGTCACAGCGAGTTCTACGTCGTCCGCACGCCCGGGTTCGAGCTGTCCGACGCGGGCTGGACCGAGGACGAGCACGTAGACATCCTGGCGTCGCGGTGGTGGACGGCCGACGAACTCGACGCCACGAACGAGGACTTCGAGCCCGCGGAGCTGCCTGCGCTGGTCCGTCGCCACAGCCGCCGCTGAAGCCGTCGGTCGAGGCCCGATGGCCGCCACGCTCGTCGTGTGGGGCGAACGCAGACGACGCCCGCAAGCGCCGGGGTCGTCGGCCCACACCGAACCTGAACAGAACTCGCAGGATTCGCATAGCGTGTGTGGGGACGGCCGCACGCAACCGTGCCAGCGGCCCCTGACACGAGGAGACCCATGTCCACGAACGGTTACCCGCCGGCCCCGAACAACAACGGCGCTGTCCCCGCGACGCGCGGTGGGAACGGACTCGCCGTCGGCTCGCTGGTACTCGGCATCATCGGTACCGCTCTCGGCCTCTTCATCGCGATCATCGGCATCATCGCGGGCGTGGTGGGACTGGTGCTCGGCATCCTCGCCCGTCGTCGTGGCATGAGCCGCGGCATGGTGCTCGCGGGCATCATCCTGTCCGTGATCGGCATCGTCCTCGGCATCATCGGCTACATCGCCACGGCGGTCCTGCTGACGCAGTCCTGACCGACCGACGGACGGGAGGCGCGTGGCGGCATCGCCACGCGCCTCCCGTCCGTTCGTGCCGGCGGTGCCGGTCAGCGCCCCCGGACGGTCCCAGCCCGGCGGGAGTAGCGTCCCCGGCATGACGTACAGCCAGCCGGACCCCGCAGAAGAGACCACCCAGGCCGATGCTCCCGAGCAGCCGGACACGGACCGCTCCGGCGTCGAGGAGGACGGCCGCGAACAGGCCGCGCTGGAGGTCGACACCGACGACGTCCCGACGGGCGACGAGGACCCGCAGGCCTGATCCTGAGTGGCCTGAGCGCACCGTCGCGGGACGCGTGCGCCGAGGAGTCGTACGGCGGGGGCGTCCGACCGCAGCGCCCGTGACTGCTCGATGGAGCCGGGGTCGTGTTCGCGCTGGCGAACACGACCCCGGCTTCCGTCGTGGAGCAGGCGGAGCGCGCGACCCGCGCAGCCGAGTGCCGCGATGCGTCCCGTCGTCGTGTGCTCCAGGCTGACGTGTCACTCGCAGCGGAGCCGCACGTCACGGTGGCCATGTCGTGGTCCACTGCAGCACCACAAGTGAGCGCCGATAATGCATATTATGTCAACTCAGCCAGAACCAGACGTCCGCCGGTTCGGACCTCGCTCACTCACCGAAGCCAGAACGGACCAGCTCGACGAGGGTGTCGACGGCGTCCTGTGCGTCGGAACCGGTCGCCTCGATCGTGACGTGCGCGCCCTTCGGCAGCGCAAGCGCCATGATCGCGAGCAGACTCTTCGCGTCGACGCCGTTGACGCGAACCCGCGCCTCGTGCTTCGCGGCCGCCTTCACGAACTCGGCTGCCGGCCGAGCGTGCAGCCCGCTCTCGTTGACGAGCTCGACGGTCGCCGAGGCGGTGGCGTCGTCAGCGGAGTCGGCGTTGCCGCCGGCCGCCGCGCCTCCCGTCGGTTCGTCGGCCGGACGGGAGGCGTCGTCCGCGTCGTCCGCGTCGTCTGCGGTCACTGCGGCGCTGGCTGCGGCGACGAGGACGGCGTCGACGTCACCGCCTGTCTGGGCGGCGACCGCCGCGGCGACCGCTCCCTCGACGAGCGGCGCCTGCGAGACGTGCACGCGGGCCCGCGCCTCGTCGTCGAGGAAGTCCAGCGCAGTGTCGGTGGTCAGGTAGGCGGACCCGAGGTCGCAGAGCACGACGACGGCGTCCGCCGACGAGAGCTCCTCGATCCCGTCCGTGACGGCCTCGAACGAGGTGCCGATCCCGCCGTCGTCGGTGCCGCCCGCGGCGACGAGCGGCACGTCCGCCGCCATCTGGCGGGCGAGCTCGACGGTGCCGGTGGCGATCGCCGCGCTGTGCGACACGACGAGGATGCCGACGGTCATGCGGCGTCCACCGCGGCCCGCAGGATGTACGCGGTCGACTGCGCACCGGGGTCGCGGTGCCCCACGGCCCGCTCCCCCAGGTAGCTCGCGCGTCCCTTGCGGGCGACGAGCGGTTCCGTGGACTCGGCGCCGGTGACGGCGGCGTCGGCGGCGGCCTCGAGCACCCGCTCGGGCGACTCGCCGGCGGCCGCGGCGGTCTGCGCGGCGTCGACGGCCGCGGACCAGGCGTCCACCATGGTCTTGTCGCCGACCTCGGCCTTGCCCCGGGAGATCACGCCGTCGCGCGCGGCGGTCAGCACCGCGACCAGCGTCCCGGCGTCGAGCTCGTCCGCGTCCCCGGCGGCCTGTGCGGCCTTGAGGTACGCCGTCCCGAACAGCGGGCCGGCCGCGCCGCCGACGGTGGAGATGAGCTTCGTCGCCACGGTCTTGAAGACCGCACCCGGTGTGTCGAAGGAGCCGGCCTCGACGGCCTCGACGACGGCACGGAAGCCACGGTCGAGGTTCTCGCCGTGGTCGCCGTCACCGATCTCGCGGTCGAGGGTGACGAGCTCGGCGCGGTGGTCGTCGATCGTCGCGGCGGTGCGGCGCACCCAGTCGATGGCCCATGCGGTGTCGAGCGCCAATTCGTGTTCCTTCCTGGATGGTGGTCGGTGGTCAACGGCCCCAGCGCAGTGCCGGGGTCTCCACCGGTGCGTCCCAGAGTGCGGTGAGCTCCTCGTCGAGCACCGTGACGGTGATCGAGAAGCCCGGCATCTCCAGGGACGTCACGTAGTCCCCGACCAGGCTACGCGCGACGTGGTGACCGCGGTCGGTGAGCACCTCGGCGGCGCGCCGGTAGACGATGTACAGCTCGGACAGCGGGGTGCCGCCCATGCCGTTCACGAGCAGCAGCAGCTCCGAACCCGCCGGCGCGTCGAGGTCGTCGAGCACCGGCTCGAGCACGCGGTCGACGAGCCGGTCGGCGGCTGCCATCGGGATGCGCTCCCGCCCGGGTTCGCCGTGGATGCCGATGCCCAGCTCGACCTCGTCGTCGGCGAGCGTGAACGACGCCTCCCCCGCGTGGGGCACCGTGCCGGACCCGAGGGCGAGCCCCATCGAACGGGTGACCTGGTTGACCCGACGGGCGACGGCGGCGACGGCGTCGAGGTCGTCGCCGCGCTCGGCTGCGGCGCCCGCGCACTTCTCGACGACGACCGTACCGGCGACCCCGCGGCGCCCCGCCGTGTACAGCGAGTCCTGCACCGCGACGTCGTCGTCGACCACGACGGCCTCGACGCGCACGTCGTCGATCGCGGCGAGTTCAGCGGCGGTCTCGAAGTTCAGGACGTCACCCGTGTAGTTCTTGACGATGTGAAGCACACCGGCTCCCCCGTCGACCGCCTTCGTGGCCGCGACGATCGGGTCGGGTGTGGGGCTCGTGAAGACCGGACCGGGAACGGCTGCGTCGAGCATGCCGTGCCCGACGAAGCCGGCGTGCAGGGGTTCGTGCCCGCTGCCGCCGCCGCTGACGATGCCGACCTTGCCCTGCACCGGTGCGTCCGCGCGCTGGAGGTGGATCGGGTCCTCGACAAGGACGACGTGGCCCTCGTGCGCCATGGCGAACCCGCGCACGGTCTCGGAGACGACGTCGTGCGGATCGTTGATGAGCTTCTTCATGCTGACCTCCACGGGTGCGGGGCCGAACGCGAGCGGAGCGACACCGCCGTCGTCGACCGGAGTGCGTTCACCCTACAGCGACCGGCCGTTCGCTTGAGGTGCACGTTCGTGCACGACCATGCCGTGGTGGCGGCACCGCTCGATGTCCGATCGCACACTGCTCCTGCACGTTCGTGCACTTTCGTGGTCTTCACTCATCGGCGCATCGCGCGCCGGTGATCGGCGTCACTAAGCTCGGCCCCAATCACTCAACGGGGAGTGCCGGACGCAGCAGCACCACCGGACCCCCACCCACTCGCACTGGAGGTCACCGATGGACGGCATCGGCGTCAATTTCATGTCAGAGCTCGTCGGCACGGCGATGCTCATCATCCTCGGTGGCGGTGTCGTCGCCGCCGTGTCCCTCACGAAGTCGAAGGGCTTCGGCGCCGGGTTCCTCATGGTCACCATCGGCTGGGGCTTCGCGGTCTTCGCCGGCGTCAGCGTCTCGTACAGCTCCGGCGGCCAGCTCAACCCCGCCGTGACGATCGCGCAGGCCCTGCTGGGCAACATCACGATCGGCGAGATGTTCCTCTACTGGCTCGCGCAGCTCATCGGCGCGGTCATCGGTGCCGTCATCGTCTGGCTCGCCTACAAGCAGCACTTCGACGAGGAGCCCGACGCTGCCGCGAAGCTCGGCGTGTTCTCGACCGGCCCGGCGATCCGCAGCTACGGCTGGAACGTCGTCACCGAGGTCATCGGCACCTTCGTCCTCGTCTTCGTCGTCCTCGCCTTCACGAACGGTCAGACCCCGGCCGCGCTCGGTGCCGTCCCCGTCGCCTTCCTCGTGATCGCGATCGGCGTCTCGCTCGGTGGCCCCACCGGCTACGCCATCAACCCGGCCCGTGACCTCGGCCCGCGCATCGCGCACGCCATCCTGCCGATCAAGGGCAAGGGCTCGAGCGACTGGTCCTACGCCTGGGTCCCGGTCGTCGGCCCGCTGATCGGCGGTGCCCTCGCAGCCGGCGCCTCGACCTTCCTGCTCCCCGTCGTCTCCTGACGACCGCATCCCGAACACACCGAACGCAACCCCAAGGAGGACCCATTGGCCGACTACATCGTCGCCATCGACCAGGGCACGACCTCGACGCGCGCCATCGTCTTCGACCACTCCGGATCGATCGTGTCCGTCGGTCAGAAGGAGCACGAGCAGATCTTCCCGCGTGCCGGATGGGTCGAGCACGACCCGGCCGAGATCTGGGACAACACCCGTGAGGTCATCGGCCAGGCCCTGTCCCGCGCCGACATCACGCGCCACGACGTCGCGGCGGTCGGCATCACCAACCAGCGCGAGACCGCGGTGGTCTGGGACAAGAACACCGGCAAGGCCGTCTACAACGCGATCGTCTGGCAGGACACCCGCACCCAGGCGATCGTCGACCGGCTCGCCGACGGCGACACCGACCGGTACAAGTCGGTCGTCGGCCTCCCCCTCGCCACCTACTTCGCCGGTACGAAGATCGTCTGGATCCTCGACAACGTCGAGGGTGCACGCGAGAAGGCCGAGGCGGGCGACCTGCTGTTCGGGACCACCGACACCTGGGTGCTCTGGAACCTGACGGGCGGTGTCGACGGCGGCGTCCACAAGACCGACGTCACGAACGCGTCCCGCACGCTGTTCATGGACCTCGAGACGCTCGAGTGGCGCGACGACATCCTCGCCGACTTCGGGGTGCCGAAGTCGATGCTCCCGGAGATCGTCAGCTCCTCCGAGGTCTACGGCCAGGTCGAGTCGTCGAGCCTGCTCCGCGAGGTGCCGATCGCCGGCATCCTCGGCGACCAGCAGGCCGCGACCTTCGGCCAGGCGGCGTTCGACCAGGGCGAGTCGAAGAACACCTACGGCACCGGTAACTTCCTCATCTTCAACACCGGCACCGAGATCGTCCGGTCGGAGAACGGGCTGCTCACCACCGTCGGGTACAAGCTCGGCGACCAGGAGACGCACTACGCCCTCGAGGGTTCCATCGCCGTCACGGGTTCGCTCATCCAGTGGCTCCGCGACAACCTCGGCCTGATCGGCAGCGCGCCCGAGGTCGAGGCGCTGGCGAAGACCGTCGAGGACAACGGCGGCGTGTACTTCGTGCCGGCGTTCTCGGGTCTGTTCGCGCCGTACTGGCGCCCGGACGCCCGCGGTGCGATCGTCGGCCTCACCCGCTACGTCAACAAGGGCCACATCGCCCGCGCCGCCCTCGAGGCGACCGCACTCCAGACCCGCGAGGTCCTGGACGCGGTCAACGCCGACTCGGGCGTGGACCTGACGGAGCTCAAGGTCGACGGCGGCATGACCGCGAACAGCGAGCTCATGCAGTTCCAGGCCGACATCCTCAACGTGCCGGTGGTCCGCCCGGTGGTCGCCGAGACCACCGCGCTCGGCGCCGCCTACGCCGCGGGTCTCGCCGTCGGGTTCTGGGCGAACCTCGACGAGCTCCGCGCGAACTGGCAGGAGGACCAGCGCTGGGAGCCGCAGCTCGACGACGAGGAGCGCGAGCGCCAGCTGCGCCTCTGGAAGAAGGCCGTCACGAAGACCTTCGACTGGGTCGACGAGGACGTGCGCTGACACCCACGACGAGGTGACCGCCTGGAGGCGCGGTGCCGGTCCCACGGACCGGCACCGCGCCTCCAGGCCGTTGCGGTGGGCGCGGGGCACCCGCGCGGGAGGCACCACGCGCACGTCGAGAGGCCGGCTGCGCGCCGAGACTCCCCCGGGACGACGAGACGCCCCCGGATCCGGAGGCGTCCCGAGCGGCGGAGGGTGTCTGGTGGCGACGCCGGCGTCCGGCGCACGTGCCTCAGGCCGCGGGGGCGACGCCCACCCAGTCGGCGAGCTTCTGCGCCGCGGCGCCGGAGTCGATCGCGTCCGCAGCGACCACGAGCTGCTCACGGAAGCGCTGCAGGATCGGCCGGTCGGCCTGCTCCGGGTCCTCGGCGAGACGGAACGAGACCAGGCCCGCGGCGGCGTTCAGCAGCACGATGTCCCGCACGGGGCCGGTCTCCCCCGCCAGCACACGGTGCACGATGCCGGCGTTGTGCTCCGGGTCGCCGCCGAGCAGGTCCTCGGTCCGGGCGCGGGCGATGCCCAGGTCGCGCGGGTCGAGGTCGTGCTCGATCACGCGGCCACCGGTGACCTCCCAGATGTGGGAGTGCCCGGTCGTGGTGAGCTCGTCGAGCCCGTCGTCACCGCGGAAGACCAGGGCCGTCGCACCGCGCGTCTGGAACACGCCCGTGATGATCGGGACGAGTTCGAGCTGCGCCACGCCGACGGCGTTGGCCTCGCACCGCGCGGGGTTCACGAGCGGGCCGAGGAAGTTGAAGACCGTCGGGACGCCGATCTCACGACGGACCGGACCCGCGTGCGCGAAGCCCGGGTGGAACGCACTCGCGAACGCGAAGGTGAGGCCGACACGCCGGAAGGTGTCGGCGACACGCGCGGCGTCCATCGTGAGGTCGAGGCCGAGGGCGGCGAGCACGTCGCTCGACCCCGACTTCGAGGAGCTCGCGCGGTTCCCGTGCTTGACGACCGGCACACCCGCGGCGGCGATGACGATGGCGGCCATGGTCGAGACGTTCACCGTGCCGACGACGTCCCCGCCGGTGCCGACGATGTCGAGCGCCATCGGGTCCACGTCCAGCGGGACGGCCGCGTCGAGGATGGCGTCACGGAAACCGACGACCTCGTCCACCGTCTCACCCTTCGCCCGCAGCGCCACGGCGAAGGCGGCGATCTGCGCGGCGGAGGCGCGGCCCTGGACGATCTCCTCCATGGCCCAGGTGGACTGTCTGATCGAGAGGTCCTCGCGCGCCATGAGCGCGCTGATCACTGCAGGCCAGGAGAGTGGGAGCGACATGGCTCGATCGTAGTGAATTCGAGAGACCCGCCAGTCTCCTGCGAAAACACTGTCACCGGTTTCGGCCATAATGGAGGACGTGACTAGCACCCCTCTCTCCAGATCCGCCAGCGGTCCGGTCCTGAACAGGCCGAACGCCGTTGCCGTGGGGACGATCGTGTGGCTGGGCAGCGAGGTCATGTTCTTCGCCGGCCTGTTCGCGATCTACTTCACCCTGCGCAGCACCTCGCCCGAGCTCTGGGCGACCGAGACCGCCAAGCTCGAGGTGCCGTTCGCCTCGGTGAACACGATCATCCTGGTGCTGTCCAGCTTCGCCTGCCAGTTCGCGGTGTTCGCCGCGGAGCGCTTCCAGGTGCACCGCACGAGCTGGAACCCGAAGGACTGGGGCATGACGGAGTGGTTCTTCGTCACGTACTGCATGGGCGCGATCTTCGTCTGCGGTCAGATCTTCGAGTACGCCAACCTCTGGCACGAGGGCGTGACGCTCTCGTCGAGCGCGTACGGCTCCGCGTTCTACATGACCACCGGCTTCCACGGCCTGCACGTCACGGGTGGTCTCATCGCCTTCCTCCTGACCCTCGGCCGCGGCTTCGCCGCGAAGAACTTCGGTCACAAGGAAGCGACCACCGCGATCGTCGTGTCGTACTACTGGCACTTCGTCGACGTCGTCTGGATCGGCCTCTTCGCCGTCATCTACCTTCTCAAGTAGGAACTGGATAGCCCCCACCGCATGTTCACCACAAGCAAGTCCAAGAAGGGCCGCCGTTCCCCGATGGCGACCGTGTCGCTCATCGTCGTGGGTCTCATGACCACCGGCGGTGCGTACGCGCTGTTCAGCTCGACGGCCAACGCCGACGACAGCACCACCTCCGCCGCGTCCAGCCAGTCGCAGGTCAACGAGGGCGAGAAGCTCTTCGCCTCGAACTGCGCCACGTGCCACGGTCTCGACGCCCAGGGCACCGGCGAGGGTCCGTCCCTCATCGGCGTCGGAGCCGCCTCGGTCGACTTCCAGGTCGGCACCGGGCGCATGCCGATGGCCGCCCAGGGTCCCCAGGCCGAGGAGAAGCCGGCGCAGTTCACGGACGAACAGGTCGACGCGATGGGCGCCTACGTCGCATCGCTCGGCCCTGGCCCGTCCGTGCCCTCCGCCGAGCTGACGAACGGCGAGAACGGTGACGCCGCCGAGGGTGCGGAGCTCTTCCGCATCAACTGCGCCATGTGCCACAACGTGGCCGGCGCGGGCGGTGCGTTGACCGAGGGCAAGTACGCCCCGAACCTGCAGACGGTGTCCGGCAAGCACATCTACGAGGCCATGGTCACTGGCCCGCAGAACATGCCGGTGTTCAACGACCTGAACCTGACGCCGGAGCAGAAGGCCGACATCATCACGTACCTGAAGTACGTGCAGGACAACAAGTCGCCGGGCGGGTTCGCCCTCGGCTCCCTCGGGCCGGTGGCAGAGGGTCTGTTCATCTGGATCTTCGGACTCGGCGCGGTCGTCGCGATGACCGTCTGGCTGACCGCGAAGTCCAACTGATCGTCCGTGTCGAACGACACTGAAGGGAACACCATGGCAGAGCACGACGACGAGGCACTGAACTCGTCCTCGGCTGTCGAGAAGCACGGCACGACCAGCACGTCGGCCGGTACCGCGGTCGTCCCCGCGGACCCGTTCGAGAACCCCGGTGAGCCGCCGCACCGCGCGCGACGCACCGATGTCGACCCGAAGAAGCAGCGCCTCGCAGAACGTCAGGTCGCGACGTTCTTCTACCTGTCCATCGTGGGCAGCGTCCTGGCGATCGCGGCGTACATCGCCTTCCCGATCGACCCGGAGGACTTCGGTACCGTCCGGTCCGGCAACCTGTGGCTCGGTCTGGCGATCGCCCTGGCACTGACCGCGCTCGGCCTCGGTGCCGTGTACTGGTCGAAGTCGCTCGTGGTCGACCGCGAGATCACGGAGATGCGTCACAGCACCCGCGGCACCGACGCGACCCGCGCCAAGGCGGTCGAGGCCTTCCAGCTCGCGGACAAGGAGTCCGGCTTCAGCCGTCGCAAGCTGATCCGCAACTCGATGATCGGCGCACTGGCAGCCTTCCCGCTGCCCGGGATCGTCCTCGTCCGTGACCTCGCTCCGGCAGAGGACCCGAACGAGCTGCTCCGCCACACCTTCTGGAAGTCCGGGCTGCGCCTGACGAAGGACCCGACGGGCCTGCCGATCAAGGCGTCGGACGTCACCATCGGCTCCGTCTTCCACGTCATCCCGGAGGGCATGCTCGAGTCCGAGCACATGCTCGAGGAGAAGGCCAAGGCCTCCGTCCTCCTCATGCGCCTCGACCCGAAGGACCTCAACCCCGCCAAGGGGCAGGAGGACTGGGGCTACGACGGCATCGTCGCCTACTCCAAGATCTGCACCCACGTCGGGTGCCCGGTCGCGCTCTACGAGCAGCAGACGCACCACCTGCTGTGCCCGTGCCACCAGTCGACGTTCGACGTCTCGAACAACTGCGAGGTCATCTTCGGCCCGGCTGCACGTCCCCTCCCCCAACTTCCGAT
Organism: Curtobacterium sp. MCSS17_008; assembly: GCF_003234185.1. Lineage (GTDB taxonomy): Bacteria > Actinomycetota > Actinomycetes > Actinomycetales > Microbacteriaceae > Curtobacterium. Next base: position 302,276 of record NZ_QKSM01000001.1, on the reverse strand, counting down.
CGCGATCGACGACGACGGCTACCTAATCGCCCAGAGCGACTTCCACGAGCCGGTCGGACCGTCCTTCTGGGAGCGTGAACGCTGATGACCAGCACCACCACCACGAGCGCACCCGCGTCGGCCACCAAGCCGGCGCCGGCGCGCGGGTCCCGCCTCATCGGGGCCACTGCCAACTACATCGACGAGCGCACCAGCATCTCGGGTCTCGTGAAGGAGGTCGGGCGCAAGATCTTCCCCGACCACTGGAGCTTCATGCTCGGCGAGGTGGCGCTGTACAGCTTCGTCGTCGTGCTGCTCTCGGGGACGTTCCTGACGTTCTTCTTCCAGGCGTCGATGACCGAGGTCGTCTACAACGGCTCCTACGTGCCGCTCAAGGGCGTCGAGATGTCGACGGCGCTGCAGTCCACGCTGAACATCTCGTTCGACATCCGCGGTGGTCTGTTCGTCCGTCAGATCCACCACTGGGCGGCCCTGCTGTTCGTCGCCTCGGTGATGCTGCACATGGCACGCGTCTTCTTCACCGGCGCGTTCCGCAAGCCGCGTGAGCTCAACTGGGTCTTCGGCTTCCTGCTCTGGGTCCTCGCCATGGCGGAGGGCTTCACCGGCTACTCGCTCCCCGACGACCTGCTCTCCGGCAACGGTCTCCGCATCATCGTCGGCATGATCGAGGGCGTCCCGGTGATCGGCGTCTGGATCGCCTACCTGCTGTTCGGCGGCGAGTTCCCGGGCACCGACATCGTCGGCCGCCTCTACACGCTGCACATCCTGCTGCTGCCGGCGATCCTCGTCGCGGTGCTCGGCGTCCACCTCGTGCTCGTCGTCATCAACAAGCACACGCAGTTCGCGGGCCCGGGCAAGACGAACGAGAACGTCGTCGGTGTCCCGATCCTCCCGGCGTTCGCCGCGAAGGCCGGTGGCTTCTTCTTCATCGTCGCGGGCATCCTGGCCCTCATCGCGTCGCTGTTCACGATCAACCCGATCTGGAACTACGGCCCGTACGACCCGTCCCCGGTGTCCGCCGGTACCCAGCCCGACTGGTACATCGGCTTCGCCGACGGCGCGCTCCGTCTGGTGCCGCCGCACTGGGAGGTCGTGTGGTTCGGCTACACGGTGTCGTTCAACATCCTCGTGCCGATCGCGGTCCTGGTGGGCCTCATCGTCGCGATCCTCATGTACCCGTTCCTCGAAGCGTGGGTGACCGGGGACAAGCGTGAGCACCACCTGGCCGACCGCCCGCGCAACGCCCCGACCCGGACGGCCATCGGCGCAGCCGGCATCGTGCTCTACCTGAGCCTGATGTTCGCCGCCTCGTCGGACATCATCGCCACGCACTTCATGGTGTCGATCGAGCACGTGATCCACGTGATCCAGGCAACGACGGTCCTCGGACCCTTCGTCGCCTTCTGGATCACGAAGCGCGTCTGCCTCGCACTGCAGAAGAAGGACCGCGAGATCGTGCTGCACGGCTACGAGTCGGGTCGCATCGTCCGCCTCCCCCACGGCGAGTACATCGAGGTGCACGAGCAGCTCGACGAGTACGAGCGCTGGAAGCTCCTGCAGTTCAACGAGTACAAGCCGCTCATGATCCGTCCGGACGCCAAGGGCCGGATCACCGGGGTGCAGAAGGTCCGTGCGAACCTCTCCCGCTTCTTCTTCGAGGACCGCATCGCGCCGGTCACGAAGGCCGAGCTCGAGGCTGCGCACGCCGCGCACCACGGTCCGGAGCTGGAGGGTGACCACCAGGCCCAGGCCCCCGCGCTCGGAGCCGGCAACCACTAGCGAGCCGCGCAGCGCTGGGAACGAACGCCCCCGACCACATCGTGGTCGGGGGCGTTCTCGTCGTGCACGGTTCGCTCGGAGACCTCTTCCGGTTCACACGACGTTCAGGGTCGCGTGCTGGACTCGTCCAGGACGGTGTGGCAACGTGTTGCACCACGCATCCGCCAACGGAACGAGAGACCCGATGGACAGCCGGACGGCCGAACACCCTAGGCCGAACCACTTCCTCCTCCACCTCAGCGACACCCACCTCGTGGCGGGGGACGGCGCGCTCTACGGTGACGTCGACTCAGCGGCCCGCCTCTCGGCGATCATCGCCGACATCGAGGCTTCCGCCTCCCGCCCGGAGGCCATCGTCGTGACCGGCGACGTGGCCGACAAGGGTGAGGCCGGTGCCTACGTCCGTGTCCGCGACATCGTCGAGCCCGCTGCACGCCGCATCGGCGCGCAGGTCATCTGGGCAATGGGCAACCACGATGAGCGCGGCGCGTTCCGCCAGGAGCTCTTCGGCCTGCAACCCACGGACCGGCCCGTCGACTTCGTGTACGACGTCAACGGTCTGCGCGTCATCACCCTCGACACGAGCGTCCCCGGTGCACACCACGGCGAGGTCTCCCCCGCGCAGCTCGACTGGCTCGCCGAGGTCCTCTCGGAAGCCGCACCGCACGGGACCATCCTCGCGATGCACCACCCGCCCGTGCCGAGCGTCCAGGACCTGGCGGTGCTCGTCGAACTCCGTGACCAGGCCGCCCTGGCCGAGGTCGTCGAGGGCTCCGACGTCATCTCGATCATCGCCGGTCACCTGCACTACTCGACGAGCGCGGTCTTCGCCGGGGTCCCGGTGTCCGTCGCCAGTGCGACGTGCTACACACAGGACTTGACCGAGTACCAGGGCGGGACCCGCGGGCAGGACGGAGCGCAGTCGTTCAACCTCGTGCACGTGTACGGCAACAACGTCGTGCACTCGGTCGTGCCGGCCGGTCACTACTCCACGGTCGGCGAGCCGGTGTCGTCCGAGCAGACCGAGGCTCGTCTCAGTGCGGCCGGCGTCACGATCGCACCGGCGGTGGAGCCGGCCCCGGTGACCGCGAGCATCCCGGTGTTCACCCTCGACACCGTGCCCACGTCGCCCGTCCGTCGCTGACGCCGGATCCCTGACGCCGGAGGCGCGGCGCGCACCGCTCCGCCCGGCGGTCCCGGCGTGGCTCCATGCGCCTCCTGCGGTCGTTCCGGTCGCACGACTCGCCGGGTGCGGTCGTTCCGGTCGCACGACCCGCCGCCAGTGACGAAGGTGAGCAGCGTGTTCTGCGACCAGGACGTCGTGCAACGGTGTCCTGCGACCAGGGCGTCGTGCGACGGCGTGTCCTGCGACCAGGGCGTCGTGCAACGGCGTGTCCTGCGACCAGGGCCGACCGGCGGCGGCGGCGGCGAGGCAGGTCCCGAGGCCGATCGCGCCGGGAAGCCCCGGCCCGACGGCACCGCCCCTCAGTCGGTCGGCTTCTCCCACGGCGCCGGGAACGGGAAGTACTTCTCGAGGAAGTCCGTCACGCGCTGGGTGCGCTCCTCGTCGGACACCTCGGGGAAGCTGCCGTCGTTGAGGCAGAAGAAGTCGACGTTCCGCTTCTTGAGCAGCTCGTCGAGCGCCTTCAACCCGGACTGCATCGTCGTGTCGATGTACCTGACGGGAGCGTTCTCCTGCACGATCGCCCGGCCAGTGAGGAGCGCGTAGTAGTGGTACAGCGAGTTCGTCACCGAGATGTTGTCCGCCGCACGGAAGCGCGACGCCGCCGTGGCCTGGAACTCGGGGGCGAACTCGTGCTCCATCTCGGTCATGATCGACGCGCGCAGCGGCGTCGGCGCGTGCTCGAGGTGGCGAGTGGTGACGGCGCCGAACCGCTGCTGCAGCAGCCGCCGGTTGACGCGTGCGGAGTTCTCGAAACCGCTGCGCGCCGGGTTGTTCGAGCCGAGTCCGATGCGGGTCGTCGCGAGGATGAACTTGGTCACCGAGCCGGGGCTGAAGAAGACCGACGGCTCGACCATGCGGCCGAAGAACATGTCGTCGTTCGAGTAGATGAAGTGCTCACTGATGCCCGGGATGTGGTGCAGCTGCGACTCGACGGCCTGGGAGTTGTGGGTCGGCAGGACCGAGGGGTCCGCGAAGAATTCCTCGCTCCGGACGATCCGCACCTTCGGGTGGTCGGCGAGCCACGCCGGCGCCGGGGAGTCGGTGGCGATGTAGATCCGGCGGATCCACGGCGCGAAGGTGTGCACGGAGCGGAGGGCGTACTTGAGCTCGTCGATCTGCCGGAAGCGCGCGGGGGCGTCGTCGCCCTCCCCCAGCACGGCGTTCGCCTGCGCCGCCTGCCGGGCACGCTGGTACTCGATCGCGTTGCCGTCGACCCACGAGAACACGATGTCGATCGGGAAGCGGATGTCGGAGACGTGGTCGTCGAACATGTGCTCGACCGTGCGCCAGGTGCGGCCGTACCGCTCGATGTCGACGAGGACGAACTCGTCGATCGGCAAGCTGCGTCGCATCAGGGCGTTCTCGACGGGAGCCAGCACCTCGGTGTCGGTGACACGCCAGAACTCGAGCTGCACGCTCGTCTCCGCGCCGTAGCGGAGCCGCCCGAGGGGTTCGAGCCGAGGACGGAACACACGGAGCACCGGCTCGTCCACCGATCCGAGCCCGTCGTCGATGACGAGCACGGCTGGCTCGCCCGGCGGCTTCGCGTAGAACGGTTCGTTGGCCGCGGCAGCCATGATCGCACTCTCGGCTCGCTGTCGGTCGCGCTCGTCGACGGCGATGACCGGTCGACGGTCGTTGCCGCGGATGAGCAGGTGGTCGACGTCACCGGCGGTGAGGGCGTCGTCGAGGAACAACAGGTCCTCGATCATCGACTGCTGGGGCGTGAGGTGCCCGTTGACCAGGGTCAGACGTCCCTTGCGGACGACGACGTCAGGACGGTCGAGACCGCCGGAGGACGGTCGAGGGTTCAGCAGAGGACTCTCGGTCGCCGGCTCGGTCTCGTGGCTCATCCATGCCCTTCGGGTGTGTGGTCGGGCCGCGTGCCCGACGGTCCGATCCTACCGTCCGCGGGGAAGCTCGGTCCGCGCGCCCGCGCTCCTCCCGGTGCGGCTGCCGTCGCCGGCTGAGCGGCTGCTGCCTTCGGGCGGCGCTGCCGCTAGGGACGGGAGGCGCGGCCTGCGTCGGTCTCGCGCGGCACCTTCACGACGAGGCCGACGACGACGAACAGCGCGGCCGCCAGGACCTGCAGCGCCGCCCACACCTCGCCGGGGATCGGCACGACGACGACCGGGTTCCAGCAGACCGCGATCGCCGCGGTGAGGACCGCCGCCCACCAGGTCCGCCCGCGCACCGCGAAGACCAGGACGATGAGTGCGAGGACGGTGACGCCCCAGCGGGCGAAGACGAACGCCGGGGCGTCGACGATGGCCGTGCACGCGAGCAGCACCACGGCCGCCAGGAGCGACGGCGCGAGTGCGGGCCGGGTGAAGGGCGGGGTCGATCCCGGTGGCGGGCCCGGGCGGACCTGCCCCGCCGACTGCGGGTCGGCCGTGCGCGACGGGACGCCGTGCAGCGACGACCCCGCCGGGGGCCGGCCCTTCCGCGCCATCAGGCGCCGGCCTCCTCGAGGTCGATCGCCTGGATGGGACGGGACATCGGCGGGAGCCCGCGCACCCGCTCGAGTGCCGGGATCAGCTCGTCCACGACGGCGCGGTAGCCCTCGTCGTTGAGGTGCAGCCCGTCCTCGGTGAACCGCTCGGCCAGGTGGTCGTCCTCTGCGAGTGCCGGCCAGAGGTCGAGGTACTGGGCGTGACAGGTCGCGACGAACTGGCGGAGGTGCCGGTTCGCCTCCTCGATCTTGGCGCACCAGTCGGACTGGCGCGGGAGGATCGACACCAGCAGGAGCCGCACGCCCGGGAGCTCACGGCGCAGTGTGACGAGGATCGACTCCACGCCGCGGACCACGTGCTCGACGCTCGAGCGGTGGTTGCCGAAGTCGTTCGTGCCGATGAGCAGCACGATCACCTCGGGCTGTGCGGCGATGACGGCGTCGAGCCGCGCGAGCACTCCGTCGGTGGTGTCGCCGCCGACGCCCTGGTTGCTCGTGCGCTCCCCCGGGAGCCACTGGTCCCAGGAACCCTGCTCGGTGATGCTGTCGCCCAGGAACAGGACGCTGGGGTGTTCCGTGCTCATGCTGCCTCCTCGTGTGCCGGTTCCGTCTTGCCATTCTGCTGGGTCCAGTTCCGACCCGTCGACTCGGTGTGCTGCGACTCGCGCTCGGCAGCGGCGGTGATCCGCTCCACCATGCCGGGGAAGATGACCCCGTGGAAGGGCAGGATGCCGTACCAGTACAGGCGCCCGGACAGCCCCTGCGGGAAGTAGATCGCGCGCTGGTGGTAGTCGCTGCCGCCGTCCTCGCTCGGGGTCACGCGCATCTCGAGCCAGGCGCGTCCAGGGGACTTGAACTCGGCGCGGAGCCGGAGGTAGCGCCCGCGCTCCAGCTGTTCCACACGCCACCAGTCCAGCGCGTCGCCCTGTTCGAGCCGGTGCGGGTCCCGTCGTCCACGGTTGAGCCCCACGCCGCCGGCGAGCTTGTCCAGCCAGCCGCGCGCCACCCATGCCAGGGGGAACGAGTACCAGCCGTTCTCGCCGCCGATCGACTCGACGACGCGCCAGACGTCGTCCGCGCTGGCGGACGAGTGCCGCTTGCGGTCGTCGACGTAGACGGTGTGGCCCGCCCACTCCGGGTCGCTCGGCAAGGGGTCTGCTGGCGTCGACGAGATCGTGGCGCTCCGCCAGCTCGTCTCGACCTCGCCCTTGCGCATCTTCGTCAGGGCGAGCCGGACCGCGCGACGGTACGGGGTGAGTCCGCCCTCGGGGCGAGGCACGTACTCGTCGATGTCGTGCTCGCGCTGCACGCACTCGAACTGGAGCGACTCGATGATCGGCGTCGCGAGCTTGCGCGGGATCGGCGTCACCAGGTTGAACCAGTGCGCGGAGAGCCCGGGGGTCAACACGGGGAGCACGGTGAAGCGCCGCTGCGGCAGCTTCGCCTCGACGGCGTAGCCGTTGAGCATCTGCCCGTACTTGAGGACGTCCGGTCCGCCGATGTCGAACGTCCGGTTCACGTCCGCGGGGATCTCGAGCGCCTCGACCAGGTAGTAGAGGACGTCGCGGACGGCGATCGGCTGGATGCGGTTGCGGACCCACCGCGGAGCGGGCATCCACGGCAGGACGTCCGTCACGTGCCGGATCATCTCGAACGACGTGCTCCCGGACCCGATGACGACGCCCGCCTGGTAGGCGATGGTCGGGACGCCGGACGCCAGCAGCACGTCGCCGACCTCCTTGCGACTGCGGAGGTGCCGCGACAGTTCCCCGTCCGGGTGCAGCCCGCCCAGGTAGACGAAGCGGCGCACGCCCGCGTCGCGGGCTGCACGTGCCACGGTCTCGACGGCGTCGCGCTCGGCTCGCTCGAAGTCGCCGTCGGCTCCCATGGCGTGCGCGAGGTAGTAGACGGCCTCGACGCCCTGGACGGCGGACCGTACGGCACCGGCGTCCTGCAGGTCGCCCTCGGCCACCTCGACGTCGTCGTGCCACGGGACGTCCTGCAGCTTGCGGGGCGTACGGACGAAGACCCGGACGTCGTGTCCGGCCTCGAGGAGGCGGGGGACGAGACGTCCGCCGATGTACCCGGTGGCACCGGTGACGAGGACCTGCATGCAGGGCACGGTACGCGCGTCGCCTCCGGGTAGGCTTGCGGGGTGGACAACGCAGCGATCCCCGCCGACCAGAACGACCTCCGTCAGCCCCTGCTGGGTGCCGACGCCGTGCGGGCCCTCATCGACCACGCGATCCTCAAGCCCGAGCTGACGCGCGCCGACGTCGACGCCCAGCTGAACGAGGCCGCCGCGTACCGCGTCTTCAGCGTCTGCGTCCGTCCGAGCGACGTCCAGCACGCCGTCGAGCGCCTGCAGGGCACCGGGGTCGGCGTCGGCACCGTCATCGGGTTCCCGCACGGCACCACCACGACGGCCGCCAAGGTCGCCGAGTCGCTGCAGGCCCTGGCCGACGGCGCCTTCGAGCTCGACATGGTTCAGAACGTCGGGGCCGCGAAGTCGGGCGACTGGGAGCGCGTCGAGCAGGACGTCCGCGCGGTCGTCGACGCAGCGGGCGACACGGTGGTCAAGGTCATCCTCGAGACCGCCTTCCTCACCGACGACGAGGTCGTCGCCGCCTCCCGTGCCGCCCAGCGCGCCGGAGCCGCGTTCGTGAAGACCTCCACCGGGTTCGCCGGCGGCGGCGCGACCGTCGAGCACATCCGACTCATGCGTGAGACGGTCGGACCGGACACCGGGGTGAAGGCGTCCGGTGGCGTCCGTGGGCTCGACACGCTGCTCGAGATGGTCGAGGCCGGCGCCGACCGCATCGGCACGAGCGCCTCGGCACGCATCCTCGACGAGCTCGAGCACCGCGCAGCGACGGGCGCCGCGTCCGCCCTCGGCGACGACACCACCTCGTACTGACCCACCCCGAACCGACACCTCCCCACAACGCCGGGGCCGGCACGCACCGTCGCGAGGACGCGTCGGTGGGTCGTGACGGGCCTCCAGACCGCCGCATCGGAGCGCGCATGTCCAGCACCGCAGCCCTGTCCACCTCCCCCGCGCTCGCACTGGCCGTCGACCTCGGCGGGACCAAGGTCGAAGCGGCCCTCGTCACCGACCAGGGCGTCGTCGTGCCGGGCAGTCGGCACCGCAGCCCCACCGGACCGCAGCGTTCCTCGGACGAGCTGCAGGCAGCCGTCGACGAGGTCGTCACCGCGACGCTCGCGGCCCTGCCCGCCGACGCGACCCTGGTCGGCGTCGGCGTGGGTGCCGCCGGGCCGGTGGACGAGGAGCACGGACTCGTCTCCCCGCTGAACATGCCCGTCTGGCGCGGGTACCCGCTCCGCGACCGGGTCGCCGCCCTCGTACCGGACGGGGTGCCGGTGACCCTCCGCATGGACGGTCTCGCGATCACCCTCGCCGAGCACTGGGTCGGCGCGGCCCAGGGCTCCGACCACGTGATGGGCATGATCGTCTCCACCGGCGTCGGTGGCGGACTCATCCTGCACGGGCGGACGGTGAGTGGACCGACCGGCAACGCCGGACACATCGGTCACGTCGAGTGTGGTGGCTTCGACGACCCCTGTGCCTGCGGAGGGACCGGCTGCCTCGAGGCGATCGCGAGCGGACCGAAGACCGTCGCGTGGGCACAGCGTCAGGGCTTCGCCGGCACGACGGGCGAGGAGCTCTCGGCCGCCTACGCCGCGGGCGACGACGTCGCCGTGGCCGCCGTGCGCCGCAGCGGCCGGGCGCTCGGCCAGGCCATCGCGGCAGCCACGAGCCTGGTCGACCTCGAGGTCGTGGCCATCGGCGGTGGGTTCTCGCACGTCACGCCGGACCTGTTCGAGTTCGCCCGCGAGGCTGTCGCCGAGCGCGTCGAGTTCGGCTTCGTGACGAAGGTGCGGATCGTGCCGACCGGGTTGTCGCAGGACGGCCCGCTCATCGGCGCCGCGGCGCTCGTGCACCGCGCCGAGGTCCTGCGCTGACCCGCGGCGACCAGGCGCCACCGACCTGCTGTCCACAGGGCCGACGTGGGCGCCGCCCTCGTCGGGCAGGATGAGCGGGTGCCGACGCCCCGCCTGCTGACGAGCGACGACTGGCCGGAAGCGGAACTGCGTGCCGCGGTGCTGGCCGGGGAGCTCGTTCCCGTCGGGCGCTGCTGGGCGTCCCCGGCCGAGCCGCAGGTCCCCGCGCTCCGAGCCGCCGCGCACGCCTGGCGGCTCTCCGACCCGCGGCTGGTCGCCAGCGGACGGTCTGCGGCGTGGATCTGGGGCGCGACCTCGCGTCCGCCCGCCGCCGACGAGGTGAGCATCCCGCCCAACGTCCGTGTCCGTGTCGACGCGGACGTCCGGCTGCGCGAGGTGCGACTCGACCCGCACGACGTCGTGCTGCTCCACGGGATCAGGGTCACGACACCGCTGCGCACCGCGGTCGACCTGCTGCGGGCTCCCGGTGCGTTCGACACGGGCGCCCTGGACGCCCTCCGCGGTCTGCTCGCGATCGGTGCCGTCGCCGAGCAGGACCTCCGGCGACGTGTCGACGCCCTCGGGACGATACCCATGGCACGTCAGGCGGCGCGACGACTCCAGCGGGCGACGGCCTGACCAAGCGCCACCCGCGGATCCGCCCGTTCAGCCGGCGCTGACGCGGTAGACGTCGTACACGGCGTCGATCCGACGCACCGCGTTGAGGACGCGGTCGAGGTGGGTCGTGTCGCCCATCTCGAACACGAAGCGGCTCAGTGCCAGGCGGTCCGACGACGTCGACACCGTCGCCGACAGGATGTTCACGTGGTGGTCGGTGAGCACCCGGGTCACGTCGCTCAGCAGGCCGGAGCGGTCGAGCGCCTCGATCTGGATCTGCACCAGGAACACCGACTTCGACGACGGGGCCCACTCGACCTCGATCATCCGGTCGGGCTCGTTCATCAGCGACTTCACGTTTGTGCACGACGCCTGGTGCACCGACACGCCCTGACCGCGGGTGATGAAGCCCACGATCTGGTCGCCGGGCACCGGGGTGCAGCACTTCGCGAGCTTCACCAGGATGTCGGGCGCTCCGCGGACGAGCACGCCGCTGTCGCTGTTGCGCAGCTGGCGGCTCGTCACCTGGCGGGGGAAGGCGAGCTCCGGCTCGTCCGTCTCGGTCTCGGCCTGGACGTTGCCGAGGACCTTCTCGATCACGGACTGGGTGGACACGTGGCCCTCGCCGACCGCCGCGTACAGGGCGGAGACGTCGTCGTAGCGCATCGAGGAGGCGACCTCGGCGATCGAGTCCTGGCTCATGATCCGCTGCAGCGGCAGGTTCTGCTTGCGCATCGCCCGGGCGATCGCGTCACGGCCCTGCTCGATCGCCTCTTCGCGGCGCTCCTTGGTGAACCACTGCTTGATCTTGTTGCGGGCACGGGGGCTCCGCACGAACGTCAGCCAGTCCTGGCTCGGGCCGGAGTCGGGGTTCTTCGAGGTGAAGATCTCGACGACGTCGCCGCTGGACAGGGCGCTCTCGAGCGGCACGAGCCGACCGTTCACCTTCGCACCCATCGTCCGGTGCCCGATCTCGGTGTGCACCGCGTACGCGAAGTCCACCGGGGTGGCGCCGGCGGGCAGGCCGATGACCTTGCCCTGCGGGGTGAAGACGTAGGTCTCCTTCGCACCGATCTCGTAGCGGAGCGAGTCGAGGAACTCCCCCGGATCGCTGGTCTCGGCCTGCCAGTCGGTGATGTGGGCGAGCCACGCCATGTCCTGGTCGCTCGTCGACGAGCTGTCGACGTCACGGCCCTGCGCGCGCTGCTTGTACTTCCAGTGGGCCGCGACACCGAACTCGGCGCGCTGGTGCATCTCGTGCGTGCGGATCTGGATCTCGACGGCACGGCCCTGGGGCCCGAGCACGGTGGTGTGCAGCGACTGGTACAGGTTGAACTTCGGCGTCGCGATGTAGTCCTTGAAGCGCCCGGGCAGCGGTGTCCACCGCGCGTGGACGGACCCGAGCATGGCGTAGCAGTCACGCACGGTGGGCACGAGCACCCGGATGCCGACCAGGTCGTAGATCTCGTCGAACTCACGCCCTCGAACGATCATCTTCTGGTAGATCGAGTAGTACTGCTTCGGCCGACCCATGACCTCGCCACGGATCTTGGACGACTTCAGGTCCTTCTTGAGCGTCCCGATGACGTTCTGCACGAACTGCTCGCGCTTCGGCTGACGCTCCTTGACCAGGCTGTCGATCTCGACGTAGAGCTTCGGGTGCAGGACCGCGAACGACAGGTCCTCGAGCTCGAGCTTGATCATCTGGATGCCGAGCCGGTGCGCCAGCGGCGCGTAGATCTCGAGGGTCTCCTTGGCCTTGCGCGTGGCGGAGGCAGACTCGACGAAGCCCCAGGTGCGGGCGTTGTGCAGGCGGTCGGCCAGCTTGATGACGAGGACGCGGATGTCCTTCGACATCGCGATGACCATCTTGCGGACGGTCTCGGCCTGCGCGCTGTCGCCGTACTTGACCTTGTCGAGCTTCGTGACGCCGTCGACGAGCATCGCGATCTCGTCGCCGAAGTCGGCGCGGAGCTCGTCGAGCTGGTAGTCGGTGTCCTCGACGGTGTCGTGCAGCAGGGCCGCGGCGATCGTGATGGTGCCGATGCCGAGGTCGGCCAGGATCTGCGCGACCGCGACGGGGTGCGTGATGTACGGTTCGCCGGACTTCCGCTTCTGCCCGTCGTGCGCGCGCTCGGCCACCGAGTACGCGCGCTCGATCAGCGTGACGTCCGCCTTCGGGTGGTGCGAGCGCACCGTACGGATGAGCGTGTCGACGGCTCCGGCTGGCTGCGCACGCGAGAAGAGACGCGGGAGCAGTGAGCGCAGGGATCCCAGATTGCCGGTGGTCGTCGCGTTCAGCGGGCTGGAGGGCCGTGGTGCGGAACCGGGACGGGTCGCGCCGGGCGCCGGGGCGCCCTGGGGCGAGGACTCACGGGTGTCCGTCATGATGCGCCTCCTGCGACCGGTGTCCGGGTACGGTCTGGCAAGCCTACGCGTGTCCGGTCAGTGCTCGTGACGCGGTTCGCCCTGGGCGTCGCCGCCCTGCTCCCCGGCACGCACGACGGGCTGACCGGCCTGCTCCCAGGCGACCATCCCGCCGGTGAGGTTCACCGCGGGGACGCCGGACTGCTCGAGGGCAGCGACCACCCGGGCCGACCGCGCACCGGAGTGGCAGACGACGATCGCGGGCTGGTCGCCGCCGTCGATCTCCTGCCACCGGGCGACGAGTTCGGACATCGGCACGAGGGTCGCCTCGGGCGCGTGCACCTCGTCCCACTCCCCCTGCTCCCGCACGTCGAACAGGCGGGCGCCGCCGTCGAGGCGACGACGGGCCTCGGCCACGTCGACGTCGTGCACCTCGACCGCCATCAGGCGACCTCGGCCGCGGCGTCGACCTCGCGCTGGCGCTTCTCGGCGGCGCGGGTCTTCTTGGCGTCGGACTCCTTGACCTTCGGTTCGTTCTCCCGCAGGTGCGCGTACATCGGCGAGGCGATGAAGATCGTGGAGTACGTGCCGACGATGATGCCGATGAACAGCGCCAGCGAGATGTCCCGCAGGGTGCCGGCACCGAGCACGTACGACCCGATGAACAGGATCGCCGCGACCGGCAGCAGCGCCACCACCGAGGTGTTGATCGAACGGACGAGGGTCTGGTTCACGGCGAGGTTGACCGATTGCACGAAGGTACGGTGCGACTCCTGCGAGGTGTTCTCGCGCACCTTGTCGAAGACCACCACGGTGTCGTAGAGCGAGTAGCCGAGGATCGTCAGGAAGCCGATGACCGCGGCGGGCGTGACCTCGAGACCGACAATGCCGTAGACACCCGCGGTGATGAGCAGGTCGTGCAGCAGCGCCACCATGGCGGACACCGACATCTTCCAGGTGCGGAAGTACACGGCCATGACGACCGCGGCGAGGGCGAGGAAGATGATCAGGCCACGGATCGCCTGCGCGAGGACGTCGGCACCCCACGTGGCACCGATGTACGTCGAGGCGACCTGGTCCTCGGACACGCCGTAGGCCTCGGCCAGCGCGTCCTGCACCTCGGTGGTCTCGCGGTCGGTGAGCTGCTCGGTCTGGACGCGGATGCCGTCCTGCCCGACCTGCGAGACGCGCGGGATGCCCTCGGGGACGATCGACTCGACGGTGCGGGTCGCGATCGACTGGTCGAGGTCCTTCGCGTCCGAGATGGTGAACTCGGAGCCGCCGGTGAACTCGATGCCGAGGTGGTAGCCGCCGCGGAGCCACGGCACCGCGAGCGACACGACGATCGCGATCAGCGCGATGAGGTACCAGGTCTTGCGGCGCCCGACGATGTCGTACGAACGCTTCCCCGTGTAGAGGTCACTCCCGAACTGGCTGAAGCTGGCCATCAGTCGTCCTTCCCGTCCGGCGTGGAGCCGTTCTCGCCGGAGACCTGCTGGGCCTTCCGCTCTGCGATCGTCTGGCGGCGCTGGGCCTCGCCCGCACTGCGCTGGCGCTTGCCGTCCACCACCGGAGCGCGGAACTGCGCGCGGCCGCGGTAGACCGCGCCGAGCGCGGATGGGTCGAGTCCACTGAACCGGTGCCCCTCACCGAAGAAGCGGCTGCGGGCGATGAGCTGCATCATCGGGTGCGTGAAGAGCACGACCACGACGACGTCGATCAGGGTCGTGAGGAGCAGCGTGAACGCGAACCCCTTCACGTCGCTGACGGCGAGGATGTACAGGACCACCGCGGCGAGGAAGTTGATCGAGTCGGACGCCAGGATCGTGCGGAGCGCGCGCTTCCAGCCGGACTCCACCGCACTCTCGAGCCCGCGTCCGTCACGGAGCTCGTCGCGGATGCGCTCGAAGTACACGATGAAGGAGTCCGCCGTGATCCCGATCGCGACGATGAGGCCGGCCACACCCGCGAGCGACAGGCGGTAGTCGACGCGCCACGACATGATCGCGATGACGAGGTAGGTGAGCGCCGCTGCGACGCCGAGCGAGAGCACGGTGACGAATGCCAGCGCCCGGTACTGGATCACCGAGTAGACGACCACCAGGATGAGGCCGATCAGGCCGGCGACCAGGCCGCCCACGAGTTGCGCGGTGCCCAGCGTCGCGGAGATGTTCTCGTTCGACTGCACCTGGAAGTTGATCGGCAGCGCACCGTACTTCAGCTGGTCCGCGAGGGTCTTCGACGACTCGGCGGTGAAGTTGCCGGTGATCTGCGCCTTGCCGTTCGTGATCGCGGCGTTCGACGCGGGTGCCGTGATGACCGTGCCGTCGAGGACGATCGCGAACTGGTTCTGCGGCGGCTGGAGCTTGACCAGGCGGCTCGTGACGTCGCGGAAGTCGTCCGCGCTCGCGCCCCTGAAGGTGAGGTTGACGGCCCACTGGCCGGTCGTCGCACCCTGCGAGTCGGTGGCGAGACCGGACGTCGCGTTGCTGATGCCGTCACCGGAGACCTCGACCGGACCGAGGATGTACTTCGCGGCGCCGTCCTGGTCACAGGTGACGAGCGGCTCGTCGTCCGGAGCGGCGGTCACGTCGCCGGGGGCCGCGCAGTCGTAGTTGTCGTACAGGTCCTGCAGCGCGGGGGTCACCTGCGCGAGGTCGCTGCCGTTCGTCGGCTCCGAACTGGGCGTGGCCTCGAGGGATGCCGGCGGCGAGTACGGCGTCGGCGACGCGGAGGCCGAACCGGAGCCGCCGACCGCGGAGTTCGTCGCGGCCTCGGTGTAGAGCACCGGGCGGAAGGTCAGCTTCGCCGCTGCCTCGATCCGGTCGATCGTCGCCTGGTCCGGCTTGCCCGGGATGGACACGACGATGTTGTTCGTGCCCTGGGTGTTGATCTGCGATTCGGAGACGCCCGTGGCGTTGATGCGCTGGCGGATGATGTTCACCGCCTGGTCGAGCTGCTGCGAGGTGACGGAGCCGCCCTCGGTGTTCTGCGCCGCCAGGGTCAGCTGCGTACCGCCCTGCAGGTCGAGCGCCAGCTCGGGTACCCAGCTCGCGCCGGCGAACCACGCGTCGCCGTCGTCCTTGCTGTTGGCCGCGAGCACCGACGCAGCGGTGTTCAGGCCGGCCAGGGCCGCCATGATGATCACCAACCAGGTGAGCGAGCGCAGCGCCTTCTTGACGGGTGTCGATCGTGCCACCGGTCGTCTCGTCTTTCTGTTCGGCACCGACGGCTACGCGGCCGGCGGCGGAGGTGTGGCCGCCGGGTCCCCTGACCCGGCGGCCGGGGGCGTCAGTCTTCGGTCTTGCGCTTCGCGGCGTCGGACTCGGTGGGCTCGATGCGCTCACCGAACTCCGGGTCCGTGCGACGGTCGTCCGCTCCGAGGTCGAGGACGGGCTTCTCCGCGGCGGCGTCGTCGGCCACGACGGTGGTCTCGACGTCGGACGCGTTGTCGTCGACCACGCGCGAGAGCGTCTGGCGGTGCACGGTGACTACGGTGCCCGGGGCGATCTCGACGTCGGCGGTGACCTTCTCGTCGTCGACGGAGAGCAGGGTGCCGTACAGCCCGAACGAGAGCATGACGCGGGCGCCCGGGACCATCTTCGTCTGCAGCTGCTCCTGCTGCTTCTTGCGCTTGCGGCTGCTGTAGAACATGAAGGCGGCGAACGCGACGATGATGACGATGAGGAAGAGTGATTGGTCCATGGGGCGTTGCCTTCTCTGGTTGCTCGGATCCAGCCGGAGCGGTCGTTGCTCGGCTTCGGGCCGTAGCAGTCTAGGGCACGGGTGTGTCCGGGTCCGGGCAGCTGCCTGAGTGTGCCCGAGCGACGCGTCAGTGGCTCCGCAGCCCTGGCGGGTCAGAATACTGCATACGAGTTCAATCGTCGAACAGACCGGGTTGAGCGCCGGTGCCCTCCCCCGGCGTCAGCCCGAAGTGTCGCCAGGCCTGCGGGGTCGTGATCCGGCCGCGGGGCGTGCGGGTGACGAGTCCGACGCGCACGAGGAACGGCTCGACGACCGACTCGATGGTCTCGGACTCCTCGCCGACGGACACCGCGAGGGTGTTCAGACCGACCGGCCCGCCGTCGAACCGCGTCAGCATCGTCTCGACGACGGCGCGGTCGAGCCGGTCGAGTCCGAGCTCGTCGACGTCGTACAGGTCGAGAGCGCCCTGCACCGCGGTCATGCCGTCCGTGGTGCGGTGCACGAGGGCGTAGTCCCGCACTCGTCGCAACAGGCGGTTCGCGATCCGCGGGGTGCCCCGGGAACGCCCGGCGATCTCCCGGAGTGCCGAGCGGTCGATCGACAGCTCGAGCAGGTGGGCCGCACGGATGAGGACCTGCTCGAGCTCGTCCTTCTCGTAGAACTCGAGGTGGGCCGTGAACCCGAAGCGGTCGCGCAGGGGGTTGGGCAGGAGTCCGGCGCGGGTGGTCGCCCCGACCAGGGTGAACGGCGCGAGGTCGAGCGGGATGCTCGTCGCGCCGGCGCCCTTGCCGACCATGACGTCGATGCGGAAGTCCTCCATGGCGAGGTAGAGCATCTCCTCCGCCGAACGCGCCATGCGGTGGATCTCGTCGATGAACAGGACCTCGCCCGGCACGAGGGACGAGAGCACCGCCGCGAGGTCGCCGGCGTGCTGGATCGCCGGGCCGCTCGACATGCGCAGCGGTCGGCCCGACTCGTGCGCGACGATCATCGCGAGGGTCGTCTTGCCGAGTCCGGGCGGGCCGGCCATCAGGATGTGGTCGGGCGTCCGCTCCTGCAGCGCCGCGGCCTTGAGGAGCAGGTCGAGCTGACCGCGCACCTTGCGCTGCCCGACGAACTCGTCGAGCGACTTCGGCCGCAGGGCACCCTCGAACGCGAGCTCCTCCTGTGACTCGGCGCCGGCGGAGGTGATGCCGCTCACCGGCCGGCCCCCGCGGGACGCAGCGTGCCGAGCGCGGCACGGAGCAGCGCCTGCGTGCCCATGGCCGCAGCGGCCGGGTCGTCCGCGACGACGGCGTCGACGGCGGACTGAGCCGCGTCCTCCCGCCAGCCGAGCCCGACCAGCGCCGAGACGACGTCGACGGCGGCCGGGTGCGTGGCAGCGGTGCCACTCGCGACACCCGTCGGGGCCTGCTCGAACGCGACCAGCTTGCCCGACAGCGCGACGGTGATGAGCTTCGCCGTCTTCGGGCCGATCCCCGACACCTTGCGGAAGGCCGCGTCGTCCTCGCTCGCGACGGCGTTCGCGATCTGCGCCGGGTCCATGTGCGCCAACACGCCGAGCGCGGACTTCGGGCCGACCCCGGACACGCTGCGGAGCAGGTCGAACACCTGCAGCGCCTCGTTCGACTCGAACCCGAAGAGCAGGTGCTCGTCCTCGCGCACGATCATCGCCGTCCGCAGGAACACCTCGGCCCCGTGACGCATCGTCAGCGCGTGTGCGGGCGTGACCGTCACGGCGTAGCCCACTCCCCCGACCTCGACCACGACGGCCGATCCGGCGACGTCGATGCAGGTGCCCCGGAGACTCGCGATCATGCTCACGAGCCTAGGGCCGCCCACCGACGAAGCCGGACCGCCGCGCGGCGGCGGCCTCGGCACGGGCGAGCGGGGTGTCCGCCGCGCCGGCCTGCGCGTCGCGCCAGGCGCGCTGCGCGGGGGTGAGCGTCGACGGGCCCGGGCCGACCCGGTCGGGTGAACCGAGCCTCCAGGCATGACACACGGCCAACGCGAGCGCGTCCGCGGCGTCGGCGGGCTTCGGGGCCTCGTCGAGACCGAGCACGCGGGCGATCATCGTCTGCACCTGGCGCTTGTCGGCGTTGCCGTAGCCGGTGACGGCGGCCTTCACCTCGGACGGGGTGTGGAGGCCGACGGGCAGGCCCCGGGCCGCCGCCGCGTGCAGGGCGAGACCCGAGGCCTGCGCCGTCCCCATCACCGTGCGGACGTTCGCCTGGGCGAAGACGCGCTCGACGGCGACGGCGTCCGGGCGGTGCTCGTCGATCTCGGCCTCGATGCCCTGCGCGATGCGCAGCAGGCGTTGCTCGAGGGCCATGTCCGCCGGTGTGCGCACCACCGTCACGTGCACGAGCCGGGCACGCCGGTTCGGTGCGACCTCGACCACGCCGACGCCGCACCGGGTGAGCCCGGGGTCGACCCCGAGCACCCGGAGCATCGGACTAGTCCTCGTCCTCGTCGAGCTCGGCCTGGACGTCCGCGGGGATGTCGAAGTTGGCGTAGACGTTCTGCACGTCGTCGCTGTCCTCGAGCGCGTCGATCAGCTTGAAGACCTTGCGGGCGGTCTCCGCGTCGACCGGGACCTTCACGCCGGGCACGAACTCGGCGTCGGCCGAGTCGTAGTCGATGCCGGCTTCCTGCAGCGCCGTCCGGGCCGCGACGAGGTCGGTCGCCTCGGTGATGACCTCGAAGCCGCCGCCCTGGTCGATGACGTCCTCGACACCGGCGTCGAGGACGGCGCCCATGACGGTGTCCTCGTCGAGACCGTCGACCTTCGTCACCGAGATGACCCCCTTGCGGGAGAAGTTGTAGGCGACGCTGCCCGGGTCGGCCATCGTGCCGCCGTTGCGGGACATCGCCGTCCGGACCTCGGCCGCCGCGCGGTTCTTGTTGTCCGTGAGGCACTCGACGAGCATCGCCACACCGTTCGGGCCGTAGCCCTCGTACATGATGGTGGTGTACTCGATCGACTCACCGGTCAGCCCGGCGCCGCGCTTGATCGCGCGGTCGATGTTGTCGTTCGGCACCGAGGTCTTCTTGGCCTTCTGCACGGCGTCCACGAGCGTGGGGTTGCCGGAGAGGTCGGCGCCGCCCATCTTCGCGGCGACCTCGATGTTCTTGATGAGCTTGGCGAACGACTTGGCACGGCGCTGGTCGATGACCGCCTTCTTGTGCTTGGTCGTTGCCCACTTGGAATGCCCGGACACGGTGCTCCTTGCGTCTAGCGGAAGATCCGGTCCAGCTTACCGGGCCGGGCCCCTGCGGGGCGTTCCCGGCGCGCCAACGGCCCGCGCGGTGGCTGTTCCGTCGACGGCGTCGCCTACGATCGGGAGGACGGACCAGCAGGGGGAAGCATGACCGATCCGCTCGCGGCGCTCGCAGCCGCTGTCGAGGTACTGCCCGACGACGTCGGACTCCGGCTGCGGTACGCGGAGCTGCTCGTCGAGGCCGGACGCCCCACCGACGCCATCGAGCAGGCGGCGGTGGTCCTGCGGACCGACCCGGCGCACGCGGCGGCGCAGGCCGTCGTCCGTCGTGCCGCCGCATCGGCGACCGACGGCGGCGCCGTCGGGTCCGTCCCTCCCGGGGGTACGGACGAGGTGGGGGGTTCGACGGCCGAGACCGGGTCGGGGCCGGTCCGTGACCCGAGCGGCTCGGGGTCCGTGTCGGACCAGACGGGGTCGGCGCAGGACGGTGTCGACTGGCACGCGTTGGAGCGTGAGCTCGCCGACGACACACCACCGCCCTTCGTCGCCGAGGAGGGCACCCGGACCGTCGACGCCGCGGACCAGGTCGTCCCCGCGTCCGAGATCCACCGTGAGACGACGACGCTCGCCGACGTCGGGGGCCTGGATGCCGTCAAACGCCGGATCGACGAGTCGTTCCTGCAGCCCATGGCGCACCCCGAGGTCGCACGGGCGTTCGGCAAGACGCTCCGTGGCGGACTGTTGCTCTACGGGCCCCCCGGTTGCGGGAAGACGTTCATCGCGCGTGCGATCGCCGGCGAGCTCGGGGCGCACTTCCTGACGGTCAGCCTCAGCGACGTCCTCGACCGGTTCCTCGGCGAGAGCGAGAAGAACATCCACCGGGTGTTCGAACAGGCGCGCGCCGCAGCCCCGGCCGTCCTGTTCTTCGACGAGATGGACGCCATCGGCGGAAAGCGCAGCGCCGGGCAGTGGTCCTCGTTCCGGACCGTGGTCAACCAGCTGCTCGTCGAGATGGACGGGATCGACGCGCAGAACGACGGTCTCTACGTGCTCGCTGCGACGAACCACCCGTGGGACGTCGACGCGGCCCTGAAGCGCCCCGGGCGGTTCGACCGGATGGTGTTCGTCGGGCCACCGGACGACGAGGCGCGCGAAGCGGTGCTGCGCGTGCACCTGCGGAAGCGTCCGATCGAGGGCATCGACCTCGGCGCCCTCGTGCGCAGGACCCGTGGGTTCTCCGGCGCCGACCTGCAGCACCTCGTCACGACCGCGGCGGAGAAGGCCATGGCCGACTCGATCCGCGCGGGCGCGGTCCGTCCGATCCGGATGCCGGACCTCCGGGACGCCCTGCGCGAGGTCAAGCCCTCGATCGGTGCCTGGACCCAGGCCGCGCGCAACGTCGCCGAGTTCGCGAACACCAGCGGAGAGTACGACGAACTCGCGGAGTGGTTGCGGACCGAGAAACCCCGGGCGTGAACGACGACGTCGCACGGAGGATCGAGCGCGCCCGGGCGCTGCTGGACTTCCGCCGGCCGGACGACGCACGGACCGAACTCCGACGTGCCCTCGCGGACGCCCCTGACGACCCACGGCTCTGGGGAGAACTGACACGCGTCGAGCGCATCCGGGAGGACCACGTCGCCGCGGTGGACGCCGGACACCGAGCGCTGGCGCTCGACCCCGACCAGGTCAGCGCGATCGACATGCTCGTCACGTCGTGCGGTGCGACCGGCCGGGACGCCGAGGCGAAGCGACACGCCGACCGGCTCGTCGAGCTCCGGCCGGAGTGGGGCCGCGCCCACCTGCAGTGGGCGTTCGCCCACACGTGGTGGTCGGCGCTCGAACGGCGGGCCCAGCAACTCCACGACTGGCCGTACGCGGACGACGACCGGGCGCGGAAGGCGCTCGAGCGAGCTGTCGAGCTCGCTCCGGACCAGCCCGACCTGCTCGCTGACGCAGCCCGCTGTGCTGCCCGACTCGGACGGCCGGACGAGTCGCAGCGGTGGATCACCGCGGCACTCGAGCTCGCGCCCACCGACGAGCGGGTGCTCGTGACGTCAGCCGAACTGGGCGACGAGCGGACCGCCGTCGAACGCTCGCTCAGGGTGCTCGCCGCGGAGCCCACGTCGGCGGGAGCGGCGGAACAGCTCGACAGGGTGCTCTGGCGACGGATCGGTGCACCGGTGCTGTTCGTGCTCGTCGTCGCGTCCGCCACCGTGCTGGGCATCGAGGCGCACGCCGCCATGCCGAACGCCGGGACCGTCGTACTCGGCTGGGTCGTGACGGCTGCCGCGGTGTTGTCGTACACCGCCACCGTGGTGCAGAGCGTGCGGTTCTACCCAGCGTCCGTGTGGCGTCGCGTCCTGCGTGCCGACCCGCACGTCGCCGTGGCCGTCGGCCTCGCATCGGTGGGCATGGCCCACAGCGTCGTCACCGCGGTCACCGTGCTGGTGGGTGGGGGTGGTGACGCCGGCGCGGCCGCCGGGACGGTCGCGGCGGTCGCGCTGGTCCAGGCCCTGGCGGTCGCCGTGCTCGCGGTCACCCGAGCCGCGGTCGACGTCCGGGCGGATCGCTTCCCCGACACACCTGTGGGCCGACAGCGGGTGCGGGCCCGGGACCCGTGGGGGAAGCTCGCGTTCCTCGCCGGCTGTGCGGCGCTCGTCCTGTGGCTCGCCCAGGCGTTGGTGGGCACCGAGGCGACCGAGGCAGCCGGTCGGGTGCTGCCGTGGGCCTGGGCCATCGTGCTGTTCGCCTGCTCGTGCGCCAGTGAGGTCCTGCGTCGCAGGCAGCACCGCTCCCCCGTGCTCCTGGTGCTGTGGGCGACCCTCGGTACCGGTGCTGCGGTACCGGCCGCGATCGCCCTGCTCGGGCAGTTCACCGCGTCGTGAGGTGACGCGGCATCGCAGCACGGAGCTCCGCCCGGCTCCGGAGGCGTCACCGATCGGGACGACCGGCGGGACCTCAGGCGGAGCGGACGAGGTCGAGGAAGCGACGGTGGAAACGGTCCTCGCCGGCGACCTCGGGGTGGAACGCGCTCGCGATGACGTTGTCCTGCTGCACGGCCACCACCTGCCCATCGGTCAGGGCACCGAGCACCTGCACGCCCGCGCCGTGCTCCTCGACCACCGGAGCACGGATGAACACCGCGTGCACCGGGGCCTCGCCGAGCGCCGGCATCGGGATGTCGGTCTCGAAGGAGTCGTTCTGGCTGCCGAACGCGTTCCGACGCACGGTGGTGTCGAGCACGTCCAGCGTCTGCTGCCCCGGTATCCCGGCGGCGATGCGGGAGGACAGCATGATCATCCCCGCGCAGGTGCCGTAGGTCGGCAACCCACCACGGATGGCGTCGGTCAGCGGCTCGGCGACGCCGAAGGCGCGGGAGAGCTTGTCCATCACGCTCGACTCGCCGCCGGGGATCACGACGCCGTCGAGGGCGCTGATCTCCTCCGGCCGGCGGAGCGGCACGACGTCGGCACCGAGCTCCGTCAACGAGGCGATGTGCTCACGGAAGTCACCCTGCAGGGCGAGGACCCCGATGCGGGGTCGGGCGCTCACCATCCGCGCTCGGCGAGGCGGTGCGGCGCGGGGACGTCGGCGACGTTGATGCCGACCATGGCCTCGCCCAGACCGCGGGACACCTCGGCGATGACCTTCGGGTCGTCGTGGAACGTGGTGGCCTTGACGATCGCGGCGGCGCGCTTGGCCGGGTCGCCCGACTTGAAGATGCCGGACCCGACGAACACGCCGTCCGCACCGAGCTGCATCATCATCGCGGCGTCGGCCGGGGTGGCGACACCGCCGGCGGTGAAGAGCACGACCGGGAGCTTGCCGGTCTGTGCGACCTCCTTCACGACGTCGAACGGGGCCTGCAGTTCCTTCGCGGCGACGTAGAGCTCGTCCTCCTTGAGGTGGCGCAGCGCTGCGATCTCCTTCGAGATGGTGCGGATGTGCTTGGTGGCCTCGGACACGTCGCCCGTTCCGGCCTCGCCCTTGGAGCGGATCATCGCCGCACCCTCGGTGATGCGACGGAGCGCCTCACCCAGGTTGGTCGCGCCGCACACGAACGGCGTGGTGAAGTTCCACTTGTCGATGTGGTTGACGTAGTCGGCGGGCGAGAGCACCTCGGACTCGTCGATGTAGTCGACGCCGAGCTCCTGCAGCACCTGGGCCTCGACGAAGTGCCCGATGCGGGCCTTCGCCATGACGGGGATCGACACCGCGGCGATGATCTCCTCGATCATCGACGGGTCGGACATGCGGGCGACGCCGCCCTGCGCCCGGATGTCGGCCGGGACGCGCTCGAGGGCCATGACGGCGGTCGCGCCGGCCTCCTCCGCGATGCGGGCCTGCTCCGCGTCGATGACGTCCATGATGACGCCACCCTTGAGCATCTCCGCGAGGCCGCGCTTGACGCGGTCGGAGCCGGTGATCGAGGTGCCGTTGGTGCCCGAGGTGCTGGTGCTGTCGCTCATGATGCCGACAGTCTAGTCCGCAGTGGGCCAGCCTTCGGCGACGAGTCGGCGGGTGTCACCGAGCAGCTGGGACATCGACTTGGTGCGGGCGATGATCGGGAAGAAGTTCGCGTCGGACTGCCACCGCGGCACGATGTGCTGGTGCAGGTGGGCGGCGACGCCTGCGCCGGCGACCTCGCCCTGGTTCATGCCGATGTTGAAGCCGTCGCAGTGCGACACCTGGCGGAGGACCCGCATCGCGGTCTGCGTGAGCTCGGCCATCTCGGCGGTCTCCTCGGGCGTCGCCTCGTCGTAGAGCGGGACGTGCCGGTAGGGGCAGACGAGCAGGTGCCCGTTGTTGTACGGGTACAGGTTGAGCAGCACGTAGGCGTGCTCGCCCCGGGCGACGATGAGGGCGTCCTCGTCGGACATCCGGGGCGCCTCGCAGAACGGACAGTCGTCCTTGTGGCCGCGCCCGTCGCCCTCGCGCCCGGCGTCGATGTACGCCATCCGGTGCGGGTTCCAGAGCCGCTGGAACGCATCGGGCACCGCGGCACCGGTCGCGGCGTCGCGGATCACCAGCGGGTCCTCGGCGGAACCCGTACCGGCCGAGCCCGCGCCGGCCGGACCCGCGCCGACGGGCCCCGGGCCGGCCCCGTCGACGACGTGACCGGTCCCGGGGACGTGCTCGGTGCCTCCCGTTCGGTCCATCAGACCTGCGCGCGGTCGCGGATGGCGGTGAGGATGCGCTCGACCGCCTCGTCGACGGGCACGCCGTTGTCCTGGCGGCCGTCGCGGAAGCGGAACGAGACGGCACCGGCGTCGCGGTCGTCACCACCGGCGATGAGCTGGAACGGCACCTTCGCCTTGGTGTGCGTGCGGATCTTCTTCTGCATGCGGTCGTCGGAGTGGTCGACCTCGGCGCGCACGCCGTGTGCCCTCAGCTTCGCCACGACCTCGTCGAGGTAGTCGCCGTACTCGGCCGCGACCGGGATCGCGACGACCTGCACCGGGGACAGCCACGCCGGGAACGCACCCGCGTAGTGCTCCGTCAGCACGCCGAAGAAGCGCTCGATCGAGCCGAACAGGGCGCGGTGGATCATCACCGGACGCTGGCGGGAGCCGTCGGGCGCCGTGTACTCGAGCTCGAAGCGCTCGGGCAGGTTGAAGTCGAGCTGCACGGTCGACATCTGCCACGTGCGGCCGATCGCGTCGCGGGCCTGCACGGAGATCTTCGGGCCGTAGAACGCCGCGCCGGCGGGGTCCGGGACGAGCTCGAGCCCGGACTCCTCGGCGACCTCGCGCAGGGTGTTCGTCGCGACCTCCCAGACCTCGTCGTCGCCGACGTACTTCTCCGGGTCCTTCGTCGAGAGCTCGAGGTAGAAGTCGTCGAGGCCGTAGTCGCGGAGCAGCGAGAGCACGAACTGGAGCGTCGTGGTGAGCTCCTCCTTCATCTTCTCCTGGGTGGTGAAGATGTGGGCGTCGTCCTGCGTCATGCCGCGCACGCGGGTCAGGCCGTGGATCACGCCGGACTTCTCGTTGCGGTACACGGTGCCGAATTCGAACATCCGCAGCGGCAGGTCGCGGTAGGAGCGGGCCTGCGAGCGGTACGCCAGGATGTGCATCGGGCAGTTCATCGGCTTGAGGTAGTAGTCCGCGCCCTGCCGCGTGACGTTGCCGTCCTCGTCGCGTGCCTCGTCCATGTGCATGGCCGGGAACATGCCGTCCTTGTACCAGCCGAGGTGTCCCGACTGCTCGAACAGGTCGCCCTTGGTGATGTGCGGCGTGTAGACGAAGGAGTAGCCCTCCTGCTCGTGCCGACGGCGCGAGTAGTCCTCCATCTCGCGGCGGATGATGCCGCCCTTCGGGTGGAAGATCGCCAGCCCCGAGCCGATCTCGTCCGGGAACGAGAACAGGTCGAGCTCGGCACCGAGCTTGCGGTGGTCGCGCTTCGCCGCCTCCTCGAGACGCAGCTGGTACGCCTTGAGCTGGTCCTTGTCCGGCCACGCGGTGCCGTAGACGCGCTGCAGCTGGGGGTTCTTCTCCGAGCCACGCCAGTACGCGGCCGCCACGCGCATGAGCTTCGAGGCGTTGCCGATGATCCGGGTGTGCGGCAGGTGCGGGCCGCGGCAGAGGTCCTGCCAGACGACCTCGCCGGTTTTCGGGTCGACGTTCTCGTACACCGTCAGTTCGCCCGCGCCGACCTCGATGCTCTCACCGGCGTCGCCGGCCTCCGCTGCGCCCTTGAGGCCGATGAGTTCCTGCTTGTACGGCTCCCCCGCCATGCGCTCGCGGGCTTCCTCGTCGGTCACGACGACGCGGCGGAAGCGCTGGGCCTGCCGGATGATCCGGTCCATGCCCTTCTCGATCGCCTTGAGGTCCTCTGGAGTGAAGGGCTCGGCGACGTCGAAGTCGTAGTAGTAGCCGTCGGTGACGGGCGGGCCGATGCCGAGCTTGGCGTCGGGGTTGATCTGCTGCACGGCCTGCGCGAGCACGTGCGCGGCGGAGTGGCGCAGGATGTCGAGGCCGTCCTGCTCCTGCAGCGTCACGGCCTCGGCGGTCTCCCCTGCCTGCACGTCCGCGGCGAGGTCCTTGAGGACGCCGTCGACGCGGATGGCGACGACACCGCGCTCGCCGTCGAAGAGCTCGGTGCCCGTCGTGGCCGTCGTCGCGGTGCGGGGCTCGGGTGCCTGGGGCAGGTCTGCGGGCTCGGGTGCGACTGCGTCGGTCACGATCGTGGTGCTCCTCGGTTCGTTCAGGGGTGGGTCAAGACTAGTGCGCGGCCGCGGCGGTTCAGGCGGGGACGCGGCCGAGCGTGGTCACGGGCAGGCGCGGCTCGAGGCGCTCCCGGCCGGCGAGCCCGTCGAGCTCGAGCAGCGAGGCGAACCCGATGGCCTCGTACCCGGCGCGCTCGAGCAGCGTGATCGTCGCTGCAGCGGTGCCGCCGGTGGCGAGGACGTCGTCGACCACGAGCACCCGCGTGCCCTGGGGCAGCTGGCCAGGGCGGAGCTCGAGCTCCGCCTCGCCGTACTCCAGCGCGTACTGCTCGCTGAGGACCTCGCCGGGGAGCTTGCCGGCCTTGCGGACGGTCAGCACGCCGACCTGGTGCTGCGCCGCGATGCCGCCGGCCAGGGCGAACCCGCGGGCCTCGATGCCGGCGACGGCCTGGAACCCGGCGCCGATCGCGAACGGCGCGGCGAGGGCTTCACACACACGGCCGAACGCCACCGGGTCGGAGAAGACCGGGGTCACGTCGCGGAACAGGATGCCCGGCTTCGGGAAGTCCGGGACGATGGCGGTCAGGCGTTCGACGAGTGCAGCTGCGGTTTCGGTCACCGCACAACGGTACGGGAGGCGCGACGTGCGTGTGCGCGCCGGCCCGGCCCACACGGGCGAGCGGGCGCGCGGCCCGGGGAGTGGTGTGCCAGAGCGACAGTCCCCCGCCGGATCCTTCGGCGGAGGACTGTCGCTCTCGCGGAGTGGTCGCGCATGCGGCGTGCGGCGCAGCGCAGTGCAGCGGCGTCAGCGCCACATGCGCATCGCGGCGGTCTGCACGAGCAGGGCGAGTTCGCGCTCGCGCCGTTCGCGCTCGAGCCGTTGCCGGGTCGCGTGGTCCACGGAGGGCCGGACGTGGCGTGTCCGACGGCTCCAGATGATCAGCGACATGCCGATCCGGAGGGCGATGCGGTCGGCGAGCGTGACCCGGCGGCGCACCGCGCGGGTATCGGGGGGACGGACGTCGATGTCGTTCGACACGGTGGTGCCTTTCGGGAGTGCCCGGTCGTGGGCATGACGGAGTACCCGCATCACCCGACGCGGAATGCATCGGAACGGGTCCGGGAAACGACCACGGAATGCGGGCGAGAATGGTCGCAGGGCGCGCAGGAATGCATGCGGCTGCATTGTCGGGGTGACCGGTTCCGGCCACCGCGTGGAGTCGTCGCGGGAGACGTCCGCCGCTCGCGGTCCGTCCTCGATCCGCCCGCTGCACCCCGCCGGCCGCCGTCAGGAGGACGGGCAGCCGCGGAGCGCGCGGCGCAGGAAGCCCGTCACAGCGGGGCTGCGCAGACCCGACCGGTACGGCGCCTCCGCACTGTCAGAGCAAGGGGTGCAGGTGCCTCGGTCGATCGAGGGAGAACGGCTGGAGCGGGACGTCCCGCGTCAGTGCGAACGGAGCGGGGTGCCGCCGATCCCACGGATTCCACGGAACGGGTTCATCGCGGTGATCATCATTGTCGGCCCCCTCTCGGTCTCGTACAGCCGGTGATGCTCGTGAACACTATCGGTATCGAGAATGCGAGCGCAACCCCTTCCTCGAACATTTCTGGAATTGCATCCGCGAACACTCCCGATGTCGCCGGACGCAGGACGGCCCCGGTACCGCTGGGGTACCGGGGCCGTTCTCGTGTGGGTCGGACTAGACCGCAGCGGGGGCCGACGCCCGGGCCACGATCCCGCCGTCCTCGACGTCGATCCGGACGGTGTCACCGTCGTGCGCCTGCTCGTCGACCACCAGGGTCGCGATGCGGTCGTCGACCTCGCGCTGGAGGAGCCGGCGGAGCGGACGGGCGCCGTACTCCGGCTCGTAGCCGTGCTCGGCGAGCCAGTCGGTCGCCGCGTCGGACACCGACAGGGTCATGCCCTGCGCGAGCAGTCGGAGCGCGGTGTCCTGCAGGAGCAGGTCGACGATCGCGCGGATCTGCGTGCGCTCGAGCTTGCGGAAGAGCACGATCTCGTCGATGCGGTTGATGAACTCGGGTCGCATCGACTCGCGCAGCTTGCCCATCACACGGGCGCGCAGGTCGTCCTCGGAGTAGCCGCCGTCCGCCGATGCCGAGAACCCGAGCGCACCGGAGCGCGACGCGAGGAACTCGGAGCCGAGGTTCGACGTCATGATGACGACCGTGTTCCGGAAGTCGACCGTGCGCCCCTGGCCGTCGGTGAGCCGTCCGTCGTCGAGCACCTGCAGGAGCAGGTTGAAGACGTCGGGGTGCGCCTTCTCGACCTCGTCGAGCAGGACGACCGAGTACGGGTTGCGACGAACGCGCTCGGTGAGCTGACCGGCCTCGTCGTAGCCGACGTACCCCGGAGGGGCACCGACCAGGCGGGAGACGGTGTGCCGTTCGCCGAACTCGCTCATGTCGAAGCGCAGCATCGCGGACTCGTCGCCGAACAGCGACCCGGCCAGGGCCTTGGCGAGCTCGGTCTTGCCGACGCCCGTCGGGCCGAGGAACAGGAAGCTGCCGACCGGACGACGCGGGTCGCCCATCCCGGTCCGGCTGCGCCGGACGGCGGTCGCGATGGCGCGCACGGCGTCGTCCTGGCCGACGACGCGCTCGTGGAGCTCGTCCTCGAGCGCGGCGAGCCGGGAGCGGTCGCCCTGGGTCAGGCGGGTGGCCGGGATGCCGGTCGCGCGGGACACCACCTCGGCGATGTCGCCTTCCGTGATGACACGGTCAGCAGGTGCCGGGCGGGAGGGTCGACCAGCGTCGCCGTCCGCGGCGGCGGTGATCCGCGCCTCCAGTCCGTCGATCTCGTCGCGGAGGCGCGACGCCTCCTCGTACAGCTCCTCGGCCACCGCGCGGTCCTTGTCGGCCTGCAGCTCCGCGACCTGGTCACGGAGCGTCTCGACGTCGACATCGCCCGACAGGGCGAGGCGTCGACGGGCACCGGCCTGGTCGATGAGGTCGATCGCCTTGTCCGGCAGGTGACGGTCGGTGACGTACCGGTGCGAGAGCTCCACCGCGGCGCGCAGGGCGTCGTCGGTGTAGGTCACGTCGTGGTGCTCGGCGTAGCGCGGCGCGAGTCCGCCGAGGATCGCGACGGCGTCCTCGACGCTCGGCTCCCCCACGGTGACCGGCTGGAAGCGGCGCTCGAGCGCGGCGTCCTTCTCGATGCGGCGGTACTCGTTCAGCGTCGTCGCACCGACCAGGTGCAGGTCGCCACGGGCGAGGCGGGGCTTGAGGATGTTGCCGGCGTCCATCGATCCGCCCTCACCGCCGCCACCGGCACCGACGACGGTGTGGAGCTCGTCGACGAACACGATGAGTTCGTCCGCGTGCGCGGCGATCTCGTCCATCGCCTTCGTCAGACGCTCCTCGAAGTCCCCGCGGTAGCGGGTCCCGGAGAGCATGCCGGGGAGGTCGAGCGCGACCACCCGCTTGCCCTGGAGGAGTGCGGGCACGTCGCCGTCGGCGATGCGCTGGGCGAGGCCCTCGACGATGGCGGTCTTGCCGACGCCGGGCTCGCCGATGAGGACGGGGTTGTTCTTGGTCCGGCGGAGCAGGATCTCGACGGTCTGCTCGATCTCGTCGGCGCGGCCGATCACCGGGTCGATGCGGCCGCCGCGGGCGCGCTCGGTGAGGTCGGTGCCGAACTGGTCGAGCGTCGGGGTGTCGCTCTCGGTGGTCTGCGTGTCGGTCGTCCCGGGCATCGGGCGCCCCTCTCGTGCTGCTGCCGCGGCCTGCTGGGCGTGGTCCTGCATGTGCTGCGGGGTGACACCGGCGCTCGCGAGCAGTTGCCCGGTGACGGTGTCCTGGTCCATGACGAGCGCGAAGAAGACGTGCTCGGGGTCGGTGTACGTGCTGCCGAAGCCCTTGGCGGCCTGCGTCGCCTCGAGCAGGATCCGCTGCGCGGTCCCGGTCAGCGCCGGGCGGCCGGTCTGCTCGGGACGGGCGTCGGCGGCGACGGGGAGTCGCTCCTCGACCTCCGCGGCGAACTGCTCCGGGTCGACCCCGGCGCTCCGGACGACCGCGGTGAACGGTTCGGTGCGCACGAGGACGTGCAGGATGTGGAGCGCGTCGATCTCGTGCTGACCCTGCGAGACGGCGTACTCGGCGGTGCGCTGGAGCATCTCGTGGGTGCGACGGCTGAGGAGCCGCGTGATGTCGACCGGTCGTCCCAGCGGTACGGATCGCTGGGCACCGGCCTGCTGGGCCGCGAGGAGCCGTGCGAGGAACGCGTCGAACGCGTCGTCGCCACCGGTCGGGCCGAACGTTGCTGGCAAAGGGACCTCCTGGGAACTTGAGTGCCTTCGACTCAATGCAACGCAGGGGGGCCCGCTCCATTCCCGACGGGCAGGAAAAGTTGCGTCGGTCTGACTCAGGTACGTGCGATCAGCGCGGTCGAGGCCTCCGTCACGCGGACCAGGTCGGCCGGGGCGACCTCGATGTCGAAGCCACGGCGGCCTCCCGACACGAAGATGCTCGGGTACGTCAGCGCTGACGCGTCGACGACGGTGCGGAGCCGGGTCTTCTGCCCGACCGGACTGATGCCGCCGACGACGTAGCCGGTCCGCTTCTCGGCGAGGGCCGGCTGCGCGAGCGTGGCCTTCTTGCCACCGAGGGCCGCCGCGATCGCCTTGAGGTCGAGCCGGTTGGCGACGGGGACGACCGCGACCGCGAGCTGGCCGTCGACCGAGACGACCAGGGTCTTGAACACCTGCTCCTCGCGGAGGCCCAGCGCTGCGGCCGCCTCCTCGCCGAAGTTCGTGGCCGTCTCGTGGTGCTCGTACACGTGCGGAGTGAACGGGATCCCCGCCCGCTCGAGGGCGAGGGTCGCTGGGGTGCTCGGCGATCCTGCGGTCATGCCTGCGATCCTGCCCGCCCGCACCTGCTGGTCCGCGGCGGCACGCGGGGTTACGCTGAACCGACCATGACCGTCGTCGAACTCCTGCTGCGTGCGCTGGCCGCACTGCAGCTCGGCGACGCCTCGGTGCTCGCGCCGGTGCCACTGCTCGCCGTGGCCGCCGTCGGACTCACCGCCGTCGCCGTCACCGTGCTCGTCGTCCGTCTGCTCGCGACCGCACTCGGGATCGATGGCGACCCGACCCGCGCGGGGAGCCCCGGCGCGGCCGTCGAGCGGCCGACGCGCATCGCGTGGAGCCACCCGGACGCCGACGGCCAGGTGCGGTCGCGGGCGCCGGGAGCGGTCACACCCGCCTGACCACCCGCGGGTGGTCGGGTCACGTCGCCGCGTACCCCCTCCACCGAACGGATCGTCATGGACCTCTCGACCCTGCCCGTCGTCGGCAGCCTGCTGCACGCGGGCGCCGACCTGCTCACCGCCCTCACCGTGGGGCTCTCCCCCGTCGCCGGCGGCACCGCCGCCGCCCTCGCCGTCGTCCTGCTCACGCTCGGCGTGCGGACCGCGCTCGTGCCGCTCGCCGTCCTGCAGGTGCGCGCCGAACGGGACCGCCGACGGCTGGCGCCCCGGGTCGCCGCCCTCCGCCGCCGGTACGGCTCGGACAGCCGTCGTCTGCAGGAGGCCGTCCAGCGGCTCTACACCTCGGAGCGGGTCTCGCCCCTCGCAGGCTGCCTGCCGGTGCTCGCCCAGGCGCCCGTGCTCTCGCTCGTGTACTCGCTGTTCACCCACGCGTCGATCGCCGGCACCGCGAACACGCTGCTCGACGCCACGCTCGTCGGCATCCCGCTCGGGCACTCACTGCTCGTGGTCCTGACGTCGCCGCTGTGGACGCACGGATGGGTGGTGCTCGTGCTGCTCGCCGTCCTCGCCCTCACGGTCGAGCTGACACGCCGGTCAGCGGCACGGTGGAGTCCCGACGAGGCGGCGTCGGGGACCCCGGGCACCGGCGCCGCGGCAGCGGTCGCCCGCTGGGTGCCGTTCGTCTCGGTGGTGTTCGCCGCGGTGGTCCCACTCGCCGCCACCGTGTACATCGTGACGAGCGCGGTCTGGACGCTCGGCGAGCGTGCGGCCCTGCGGCGCCTGGTGCGGTGAGCGCAGGTCAGCCGCCCTGGCCCTCCTGCTGCGGCCCCTGGTCGACCGGGTCGTACTCCGTGCCGCGACCCTGTTCCTCGTCGGCGGTCGGCACGTGTCGCTCGGTCCCGGCGCCGTTCGGGCTCGTCGCGACGTAGTCGGCCTCACCGGACTGGGTGTCGTGCGAGAGCGGTTCGAGGGTCTCCGGGTCGGCATCGTGCCGGGAGGCGTCGTGGCGCTCGCCGGTGGCGTCCGTCCCCTGCTGGCTCGTCGGAGGCGTCGTCGGAACGTCGTCCGGGGAGGTCTGGTCGCGGGCCGCTGCGTCGTCGGTGTCGGAGGTCATGGGTCTCGTCTACGCCTCCGGGACTGGACAGCCACCGCATCCGACCGGACGCGCGTGCGGCGCGGTGGGAGCATGGGCGGCGTCCGGCGCGTCCGGACCAGGAGGGCGCATGGCCGACGAGGGCCGCACGGCGGAGCGGGCACGACTCGAGGCACTCGCGTGGGGTGTCGGGGCGTCGCCCGAGGATGCCGCACGTGCTCGGATCGCGCTCGGGGAACTCGACGACCCGGGGCGCTCGGTCCCCGGTCCCGTCGGCGGAGGGGAACCCGCCGGACCGGGTGCCGCGCCCGGGTCGCCGGTCGACACGACCGCCTCGTCCCCGGCCGCCCCCGTGCCGCCCACCGGTCCCCACGATCACGCACCCGGTCCGGGACCGGCCGAGGCGACCGCCGGGGACGGCACGGGCCTCCCGGCAGGCGCCGCGTCGTGGCGGACGTGGGCGCGTGGCCTGCTCTGGACCGCGCGACCACGCGCGTGGATCGCGCTCGGTGCCGCCGCCGCGGTCGGGCTGGCGTTCGCGGCCGGCACGCTGGTGGGCACGTCGCAGGGGCAGCGGGTCGCAGCGCCGAGCACGACACCGACGCCCGGCACCGTCACGCTCGAGGAGCTGCTCGACCTCCCGCAGACCTACGCCGACCAGCTGCCCGGGCCGGTCGAGGCGCCGGTGAGCCTGCGGACGACACGACTCGTGTTCACGAACCGCGCGCTCGACGGGAGCGCCGCCGAGACGCCGTGGAACGTGTGGGCGGGTGTCGGCACGGACCGCGGGACGATCTGCCTGGTGGCGACCGCGAACCGGCTCCAGTCGACCACCGCGTGCTACCCGCGCGACGACGCGTTGCACGGGAACGTCTCGCTGACCGCGCAGTCCATGAGCGGGACACTGACGGTCACGGTCCGTGGAGGCGGCGTCCAGGGGACCGTGACGAACGAGGGCTGACCTGGATGCGCCGCGCCGGGACCGCGTTGGAGCGCTCCGAGGATCTGCCGGGCCCCTCTCGCGCGATCCGGACGGACCGTGCAACACTGGAGGAGCGCACTCGCCGTGGAGTCGTACACAACACCACGTCCGGGTCGACCGGCCCGGACGACGAACCGCGAGCGCGCACCGCACCCCCGCTGACCTGACGGCGGGCTGACGCGTGCTCCGGCATCCCCGGAGGAGGTCAGCAGCGTGTCCACCAACACCACCACCTCGGCCGTGTCGACGCACACGCGGCCGATCACCGTCACCACCCAGTCCGTGGTCGGCATCGCCGTGCTCGGACTCGCGACCTTCTTCGCGATCACCACCGAACTCATGCCGGTCGGGCTGCTCGGGACCATGAGCCGCGACCTCGGCGTCTCCGAGTCGACGATGGGGATCGTGGTGACCGTCTACGCAGGGGCGGTCGCGCTCCTCGCGCTGCCCCTCACCTCGGTCACCGCGCGGCTCCCCCGGAAGGCCGTCCTGGTGTCGACCCTCGTCGGGTACGCGATCTCGAACGTGCTCATCGCCCTCGCACCGTCCTTCGCCGTGGTCTGTGCCGGTCGCGTGGTCGGTGGGGTCGCGCACGCCCTGTTCTTCTCCGTCGCGTCGGCCTACGCCACCCGGATCGTGCCGCCGCGCCTGGCCGGTCGCGCGATCGCCTTCGTCTACTCCGGCAGCTCGCTCGGGTTCGTCCTCGGTGTGCCGCTGGCCACCTGGGTCGCGCAGACCATCGGGTGGCGGCCGGCCGTCGGCGCCGTCGCGCTCGCCGCCGGTGGCCTCGCCGTGGTCGCCCTCGCCTTCCTGCCGAGCGTGCGCGGGACCGCGTCGCCGCACATCGGGTCCCCCCGCGCCTGGGCGCGGACGGGTCTGCTGTCGGTGGTCGTCGCCGACCTGCTGCTCTTCGCCGGGCACTACGTCGTCTACACGTACATCGGGCCGTACGCGATCGATGCCGGGCTCGACGCCGGCATGGTGAGCGGCGCGCTCCTGGTGCTCGGCGGCACCGGGGTCGTCGGGCTCTGGCTGGCCGGGATGTTCGTCGACCGTGCACCACGCCAGACGCTGCTCGCCGCCGTCGCCGTGATGGCCGCCGCCTTCGCGGTGCTGCCGTTCGTGCACGCGTCGCTGCTCGGCACCATGGCCGTCGCGGGTGTCTGGATGGCGGCGAACGGCACGACGGGCACGCTCTTCATGGCCGCCGCGATCCGGACCGGCGGCGTGTCCCCGGACATCGCGGGCGCGCTCGTCAACGGTGCGTCGAACATCGGCATCGCGGGCGGTGCGGCGATCGGCGGGCAGGCCCTCGGCGTCGTCGGACTGCAGTACCTGCCGTTCGCCGGGGTGGTCGTGCTGGTCGGCTCGCTCGGCGTCGTCCTGGCCGCACGCCGCGGCTTCCCCGTGCACACCCACACGCAGGAGCACCTGTCGACGTCGTCCCTCGAGGCCATCACGTCGTCGCTCGCGGTCGTCACGACCTCGGTGCCCGTGGTCGGTCGGGCTGTCCAGACCATCACCGGGTCGGTCGGCGTCGCCACCGGGACGGTCCAGACGGCCACGGGGTCGGTGCGGACCCAGCGTCGGCGCTGACTCCGGTCCGGCGCTGACCTCGCTCCGGCGCTGGCCTCGCTCCGGCGGGCGGACCCGCCGGGACCGGGCCGGCGCCGACCCGCCGGGTACGGGACGGCCGCAGCGCGGGGCTGCCGGGGAGCGCGCAGGGCGGGCGTGTCAGCGAGCGCCCTCCGCGGCGAGCAGCAGGTCGAGTGCCGCGACCTGCCCGGCCACGAGCAGTGCGCGGGCCTCGGCGATCGACATCCACCGCGCGTCGTCCACCTCCGGGACCTCGACGTACCGGCCGGAGCCCCGCGGGAGCTCGAGGCGGACGGTGTTGCTGCGGACCCGGTCGACCGTCAGGTCGTCCGCGTGCAGGGCGAAGACGCGGACACGCTTGCCGGACGCCTGGCGGACCTCGCCGAGGTCGACCACGTCGCCCTCGGGGGCGGGCACGCCGATCTCCTCGGCGAACTCGCGCCGAGCGGCGGCCAGCGGGTCCTCGCCGTCCTCGAGCAGCCCCTTCGGGATCGACCACGCCCGGGGCCGCGTCCGCCAGAACGGTCCGCCCATGTGCGCGACGAAGACCTGCAGGTCCGAACCAGCCGTCGAACCCCGGTGCAGCAGGAGTCCAGCACTGGTGACCACGCCCCCACGGTAGTCCGCCCGGTGCTCCACGACCCGGACCCGCCGAGTCCACCGGACGGCTCGAGCCCACCGGTTTCCACGCCCCCTGCGTCACGGCTCGTCGCACCCACACAGGTCACGTCCGTGAGGGCGAGCCCGAAGCGGGCGGCGATGCGGTGCGGGTGGTCGCGAGCGGACTGCCCGCACGCGTTCGTCGGCAGGTGCGTCGGGTCGGACAGCCCGTACCCGGCGGAGGAGGAGTCACCGAGCGCGACGTACTCGCTGCCGGGGACGCGGCGGCGGGACGGGCGAGGCTACCGGCCCGTCCCGACCGTCGCGGTCAGCGGCGACCCAGGCGCCGCTCGCCCCCGCTGCCGGTCTGGTACTGCAGGCCGTAGTGCTCGTAGAGCACCGGCTCGGTCGACGCCTCGAGCTCGCCGTCGGTCGGGATCGTCGGCGAGTCCTTCACGAGCTTCTTCGGGAAGGCGGTGCGGAGGTGCTTCGGCGCGACCGTGGCGCCGGTGAGCGGGACGAAGAGCAGCTTCTGGAAGCCCGGCAGGCCGGTGGTGACGGCACCGAACGCCGGCTCCGAGGTCGCGGTGTCGTAGTAGATGCTCTCGAGCGTGCCGATCTTGTCCTCGGTCTCGTCGACGACGGGCAGGCCGATCCAGTCACGGATGTTGGCGGCTTCGAACACGGGGTGCTCCCTTCGAGCAGGACAGGTCGCCGCCGAACCTACCGGGCGGTGACCGGCACGTTCACGGCGAAGCGGCAGCCTGCACGGGCAGGGAGTCCACCGCGGCGAGGACGTCGTCCACCCCGACGGCGAGGAGCGCCGGGTCCGGGTCGTCCGCGAAGACGTCGCCGCGCCGGACGGACGCGTCGGTGAGCACGACGTGCGGACCGGACGCGGGCGGGCCCCATGCCTCGGGCGGGGCCGGGCCGAAGACGACGACCGACGGGATCCCGTACGCCGAGGCGAGGTGCGCGGCCCCGGTGTCGACCGTCACGACGAGGGCGGCGGACGCGATGACGCCCGCGAAGGCCTGCAGTTCGAGCGCGCCCGCGAGGACGGCCTCCGGCGGCAACCCGGCCGCCTGTGCGACGGCGGCGGCGCGGTCGACGTCGTCCGCGCCTCCCGTCAGGACGACGTCCAGACCACGCTCCCGCAGCCCGCGCACCACCTCCGCGAAGCGGTCCGTGGGCCAGTGCCGCGCGCCGTGGAAGGCACCGATGTGCACCACGGCCGCTCCGGGCGCGACCGACGGGGTCGCGGGACGGGCGATCGCCACCTCGTCCGGGTCGGCGGGGATCCCGTGCCAGGTGAGCAGGTCGGACCAGCGTTCACGCTCGTGCACGTCGTCCCGCCACGCGGGGCCGTCGTACCCGTGGGTCGGGTCGGCGTGTCCGATCACGCGACGGGCGTCGAGCGCGGCGACGAGGTCGGACGACTCCGGACCCGCGCCGTGCAGGTTCACCGCCACGTCGACGGCCCCGGCGGGCGCGGCGATCGGGTGGTCGAGCCCGTGCTGTGCGAGGTGCACGTCGACCGGGAGCAGCTCGACCACCGGGGCGAGCCAGGCGGTGGTCGCGAGGGTGATGCGGTGGCCGGGGAACGCGCGACGGAGCGCGTGCAGGGCCGGCACGGCGACGAGCACGTCGCCGAGCTTGATGGCGCGGAGGACGAGCAGGTCCGGGCGCCCGTCGGACGGGGGCAGAGCGGGGACGGCGGTCACGGATCGACGCTATCCGCATCCGGCTGTGGCGGTTCCCGGGCGCGGACCGGTACCAAGGAGCATGGCTCTCGCGAAGGACCGTGCCGTGCGCGGTCTGCTCTTCGACCGTGACGACACGCTCGTCATCGACGTCCCGTACAACGCCGACCCGCGCAGGGTCGTGCCCGTCCCCGGTGCCCATCGCGCCGTGGAGCGAGCCCGGGCCGCCGGGCTGCGCGTCGGTGTCGTGACGAACCAGTCGGCGATCGCGAAGGGACTGGCGACCCGCGAGCAGGTCGACGCGACGAACGCCCGGGTCGACGAGCTCGTCGGTCCGTTCGACGTCTGGTGCGTGTGCCCGCACGAGGCCGCGGACGGGTGCTCCTGCCGGAAGCCACGACCCGGCATGGTGCTCGACGCGGCGGAGCGCCTCGGGCTCGATCCGGCCGAGCTGGTCGTCGTCGGCGACATCGGCGCCGACGTGGGCGCCGCCGTCGCCGCCGGCGCACAGGGCATCCTGGTCCCGACGCCGCGCACCCGCACCGAGGAGGTCGAGGCCGCCGGGACGGTCGCCGGGTCCCTCGACGAAGCGGTGTCCCTCGTGCTGGCCCGCGTCCCGGCGGCCCAGGCGTGAGCCCGGGCGAGCGCCCCCGCGTCCTGGTCGTCCGACTCGACTCCTTCGGCGACGTCCTGGTCGCCGGTCCCGCCGTCCGTGCGGTCGCCGCCGGCGCGTCGCACGTCACCATGCTGTGCGGTCCGCAGGGCGCTCCCGCCGCGGACCTGCTGCCCGGCGTCGACCGGGTTCGCGTCTGGGCCGCCCCGTGGGTCACGGAGACCGCCCGTCCGATCGACGACGCCCTGCTCGGCGAGTTCCGTGCGCTCGTCACCGAGGAACAGCCCGACGAGGCGGTCGTCCTCACGTCGTTCCACCAGTCGCCGCTGCCCGTGGCGCTGTTGCTCCGGCTCGCCGGCGTCCCCCGCGTGTCCGGAGCGTCCGTCGACCACCCGGGGTCGCTCCTGGACGTGCGCCTCCGGCCGGGCGAGGACCTGCCCGAGGACCTCCCGGAGCCCGAGCGTGCCCTCCGCATCGCGCAGGCCGCGGGCTTCACGCTGCCCCCGGACGACGACGGGAGGCTCGCGGTGCGTCACGACGCCGTC
This sequence comes from Curtobacterium sp. MCSS17_008, assembly GCF_003234185.1. Lineage (GTDB taxonomy): Bacteria > Actinomycetota > Actinomycetes > Actinomycetales > Microbacteriaceae > Curtobacterium. The sequence goes on along the minus strand of NZ_QKSM01000001.1, from coordinate 263,458 downwards.
GCACCGCCCGAGGTGGTCGCCCTGGAGCGGTACGTGGTCGTCCACCCGGGCGCCAGCGTTCCCGCCCGGTCGTGGCCGGAGGGCCACCACCGGGCGCTGGTCGCGGCCTACGCCGAGCGCGGCCTGCCGGTCGTGGTCACCGGCAGCCCGGGTGAGCGCGCCCTGACCGCCGCCGTCGCCGGTGACACCGCGATCGACCTCGGCGGCCGCACGACACCCGCGGAACTCGCCGCCGTCCTCGCGGGCGCCGAGGTCGTCGTCGTCGGCAACACCGGCCCGGCGCACCTCGCCGCCGCGGTGCGGGCCCGCATCGTCAGCCTGTTCTCCCCCGTCGTGCCCGCCGTGAAGTGGGCGCCGTACGCGCCGGACGTCGAACTCCTCGGCGACCAGTCCGCGGCCTGCCGGCTCAGCCGGGCCCGCGAGTGCCCCGTGCCCGGCCACCCGTGCCTGTCCGGAGTGCGCGTGGAGGACGTCCTGGCGGCGCACGAGCGGCTCCTCCTCCGCGCTCAGCGGACAGACGAGGAGAAGCTGCGAGGAGCAGGAGCAGTCGGTGCGTAGCGTGCGGCACTGCTCCTCCTGCTCCTCCTGACCGCTCGGACGCAGCCCGCGCAGGCCGGTCGGGGCAGCTGTCCGGAGGGGCACCGAACCGTCGAAAGGCCCTGCATGCGGATCCTCGTGTGGCACGTGCACGGCGGCTGGATGGACGCCTTCGTCCGCGGCCCCCACGAGTACCTCATCCCGACGACGCCGGCCCGCGACGGCTGGGGCCTCGGTCGGGGCGGCCGGGACTGGCCCGGATCGGCGATCGAGATCGATCCGGCCGACGTCGCGGAGGCCGAGGTCGACGTGGTGGTCCTGCAGCGCAGCGAGGAACTCGAGGAGGCGCGGCGACTGCTCGGCGGTCGACGGGTGCCGATGGTCTTCGTCGAGCACAACACCCCGCGGGTGGACGTGCCGAGCAGCCTGCACCCGATGCGGGACCGCGACGACCTGACGATCGCGCACGTCACGCACTGGAACGCACTGATGTGGGACTGCGGCACGACCCGCACGACGGTGATCGAGCACGGTGTCGTCGACCCGGGCCCGCTGTACACCGGCGAGCTGGAGCGCTTCGGCGTCGTCATCAACGAACCGGTACGCCGCGGTCGCGTCGTCGGCACCGACCTGCTCCCCCGCTTCGCCGAGGTCGCCCCCGTGGACCTGTGGGGCATGGGCCTGGAACGCCTGCCGGAGCTCGGGTTCGGGGACCGCGTCGTCGCGCTCGGCGACGTGCCAGCCGACCCGATGCACGCGGCGCTCGCGCAGCGACGCGCGTACGTGCACCCGAACCGCTGGACCTCGCTCGGCCTGTCGCTCATCGAGTCGATGCACATGGCGATGCCGGTGCTGGTCCTCGCGACGACCGACGCGGCGCGCACCGTGCCCGCCGAGGCCGGCGCGATCGCGACCGACGTCGAGGAACTGGTCCGTGCCGCCAGGACGCTCCTGGAGGACCCCGAGGAGGCCCGCCGCCGCGGGTCCGTCGCCCGTGAGGCCGCACTGGCGCGGCACGCGCTCGGCCGGTACCTCGCCGACTGGGACGACCTGCTCGACGACGCCGTCGCGCGGGGTGCGCGGCGGGAGCACGCGGCGACCGCCGCGCTGGAAGGGAGCCTCCGATGAAGATCGCGATGGTGTCCGAGCACGCGAGCCCGCTCGCCGTGCTCGGCGGTGTCGACGCCGGTGGACAGAACGTGCACGTCGCCGAGCTCTCCGGAGCCCTCGCCGACCGTGGGCACCAGGTGACCGTCTACACGCGACGCGACGACGCCGACCAGCCCATCCGCGTGCTGCTGCGCCCGGGCGTCGAGGTCGTGCACGTCGACGCCGGGCCCGCCCGACCCGTGCCGAAGGACGACCTCTTCCCGTTCATGGACACCTTCGCGTCCGTGCTCGCCGCCGAGTGGTTCATCGACCGACCGGACGTCGTGCACGGACACTTCTGGATGTCCGGGCACGCTGCGCTCGAAGCCGTCAAGCAGGTGCAGACGCGCGCGGGCGGCGTCCGGATCCCCGTCGTGCAGACCTTCCACGCCCTCGGTGTCGTGAAGCGTCGCCACCAGGGTTCCGCCGACACCAGCCCCGCGGAGCGCGAGTGGGTCGAGCCCGCCGTCGGCCGGAGCGTCGACCAGGTCGTCGCCACCTGTTCCGACGAGGCGTTCGAGCTCAAGGCGCTCGGCGTCCCGCTGCACGCCATCTCCGTCGTGCCCTGCGGCGTCGACACGGAGCTGTTCCGCCCGGACGGCCCCGTCGAGGAACGGGGGCGTCCGTTCCGGATCCTCACCGCGTCGCGGCTGGTGCGCCGCAAGGGCGTCGGCACGACGATCGCCGCGCTCGCGAAGCTCCTCGACGAGGGACGTGACGCGGAGCTCGTCGTCGTCGGCGGCGCCGGGGTCGCCGGTGCCGACCTGCCCGACGACCCGGAGTACCAGCGACTCGACGCGCTCGCCCGCTCGCTCGGGGTGCGCGAGCACGTCACCTTCCGCGGCCAGTTGAGCCAGCAGGACATGCCGGCCGTCTACCGCAGCGCCGACGTCGTCGTGTGCGCGCCCTGGTACGAGCCGTTCGGCATCGTGCCCCTCGAGGCCATGGCCTGCGGCCGACCCGTCGTCGCCTCGAGCGTCGGCGGCCTCATCGACACGGTCGTCGAGGACGCGACCGGCCTGCACGTGGCGCCCCGCGACGAGAGCGCGGTGGCCGCGGCGGTCGGTGCACTGCTCGACGACGCCGAGCGCCGGGAGGCGTACGGCCGGGCCGGCCGCGCCCGTGCCGAGTCCCGCTACACCTGGCACAAGGTCGCGGCGGACAGCGAACGCGTCTACGAGCGCCTGATCGCCGGTTCGGTCGGGGGCTCGACCGCTCCGAGCGTCCTCGCCACCGCCAACGGCGGCTCCCCCGCGGCGCCGACCGCGCCCGCCACCCTGACCCCGGGCTCCCGCCCCGGACGCGCCGGACGGACCGCCCGCCCGACGCCCGCGGCACTGCCGCACTCGACGGAGAGGACCGCACGATGACCATCGAGCAGCAGACCGGCACGCGCGAGCCCGGCACCGAGAGCGCCAGCGTCCGCACCGTCGTCGACCACGTCGCCGCCTCCGTCCCCGTGATCGCGTCGCTCGTCGACCACAAGGACCACATCGCCGCCTGGGCCGACGACATCGCCGCGCGCCTGGTCGCCGGACGACGACTCCTCGCCGCGGGCAACGGCGGGTCGGCTGCCGAAGCGCAGCACCTGACGTCCGAGCTGACCGGCCGCTTCGACGGTGACCGCCCCGCGTACTCGGCGATCTCCCTGCACGCCGAGAGCTCGGCCGTCACCGCGATCGGCAACGACTACGGATACGACGAGGTCTTCGCCCGCCAGGTCACCGCGCACGCCCGCGCCGGCGACGTCGTCGTGCTGCTCAGCACGAGCGGGAAGAGCCCGAACCTGCTGCGCGCGGCCGCCGCCGCTCGTGCGGTCGGGGCGCGGTCGATCGCGATGACGGGGCCGCGCCCCAACCCGCTCGCCGAGGCGGTCGACGACGCGATCTGCATCGACGGTCCGTCCGCCAACGTGCAGGAGGCGCAGCTGGTCCTCGTGCACGCGCTCTGCCGGGCGATGGAGCCGGCCCTCCGTCGGGGCGGCCGCCGGTGAGCGGCACGCAGCGCCCCGTCGCGTCCGGCCAGCGGACCGCGGACACCGCGCGGCGTCGGATCGTCGTCGTCGGGGACACCCTGCTCGACGTCGACGTCTCCGGCACGAGCGAGCGGCTGAGCCCGGACGCCCCCGTGCCCGTCGTCGACGTCCGCACCGACGACCGTCGAGCGGGCGGCGCGGGGCTCGTGGCGTCGATGCTCGTGCGCGACGGCCACGACGTCACGCTCGTCACCGTCCTCAGCGACGACGACCGCGCCGACGAGATCCGCGCCCTGCTGCCCGACGTCCACGTCGTCGCCGGTCCGTCCGGGGCGCCCACCCCCGTGAAGACCCGCGTCCGCGTCGTCGACCACGCCCTGGTCCGCATCGACGAGGGCTGCGCGACGCCGCCCGTGCCCGCGACCACCCCGGAGATGACCGCCGCGCTCGAGGGCGCCGACGCCGTCGTGGTCGCCGACTACGGCCGCGGGGTCGCCGCGTCCGAGGGGCTCCGCGAGGCGCTCACCGCCGTCGCACGCACCACCCCGGTCGTGTGGGACCCGCACCCCAAGGGCGCGGCTCCCGTCCCCGGCACGGCGGTCGTGACGCCGAACGCCTCCGAGGCGCGCCGGTTCACCGACCTGCCCGGCGAGGGCGTGCCCTTCGCCACCGACGCGGCCGCCGCACTCGTCGAGACGTGGGGCGTCGACGCCGTCGCCGTGACCCTCGGCGACCGCGGAGCGCTCGTCGCCTCCCGTCGAGGAGGTCCCGGCGACGCGACCCCGGCCGCGCTCGACAGCCGCTTCGTGCCCGCCCCGTCCGTGACCGCCGGCGACCCCTGCGGCGCCGGCGACCGGTTGGCCTCCGGCGTCGCGGTCGCCCTGGCCGACGGCGTCGCCGTCGCCGATGCCGTCGCCGCGGGCGTGCTCGCCGCCTCCGAGTACCTGGCGGCCGGTGGCGTCACCGCGCTCTTCGCCGACGACGGCCCCGCCCCCGTGCAGGTGCCGGGCGCCGACCGCGACGCGATGCGGGTCGTCCACGAGGTCCGGAGCGCCGGCGGCACCGTCGTCGCCACCGGCGGTTGCTTCGACCTGCTGCACGCCGGTCACGCCCGCACCCTGTCGGCGGCGCGGGCGCTCGGCGACTGCCTGGTCGTCTGCCTCAACTCCGACGACTCGGTCCGCGCGCTCAAGGGACCCGAGCGGCCGATCATGAGCCAGGACGACCGCGTCGAACTCCTCCTCGCGCTCGACTGCGTCGACGCCGTGGTCGTCTTCGACGAGCACACGCCCGACGAGGCCCTGCGCCGCTTCCGCCCGGACGTCTGGGCGAAGGGCGGCGACTACGCCGCGAGCGAGCTCCCCGAAGCGGCAACGCTGGCGGAGTGGGGCGGCCGGGTCGTCACCGTCCCGTTCCACCCCGGCCGGTCCACCACCCGGCTCGCGGCGGCACTCGCCGCCGTCGGCTGACCCGGCACCGTCCCGACCCCGCACCGGACGGGAGGCACGGCGCACCGCCGCCGCGTGCCTCCCGTCCGGCGCCCGTCACACTCGTCCCGTCGGCACCGCCGACGGACCCGCACCACGCACCTCCCGGAAGGAAGTCCATGCCCGTCCCCACCACCCCCATCGGCCGCGTCCTCGTCACCGGCGGCGCCTCGGGTCTCGGCGCGGCGGTCGTCGCCGCCGTCGCCGAGGCCGGCGGCACCCCGATCGTCCTCGACCTCCGCGTCGACGCGGTGCCCGAGGGCACCGACGCCGTCGCCGTGGACGTGACGGACACCGCGGCGACAGAGCGCGCCGTCCGCGAGGCAGCGGAGCGCCACGGCGGTCTCGACGCCGTCGTCACCGCTGCGGGCATCGACACGCCGGCTCCGATCGGCGGCATCTCGTCGGGTGACTGGGAGCGCATCGTCGGTGTGAACCTGCTCGGCACCGCCGCGGTCGTCCGCGCCGCGCTCCCCGCGCTCGAGGCCGCGCACGGCCGCGTCGTCACGATCTCGTCGTCCCTCGCGCTGCGCGGCGTCGGCGACGGCACCGCGTACTCGGCGTCGAAGTTCGGCGTGCGCGGGTTCTCGCAGGCGCTCGCGGCCGAGACCGCGGGCCGCATCGGCGTGACGAACATCATCCCCGCCGGCATGCGCACGGCGTTCTTCGAGGGCCGCACCGAGCAGTACAAGCCGGGCCCGGACGCCCAGCTCATCGAGCCGGAGTACGTCGCGAACTCGATCCTGTTCGCGCTGTCGCAGCCGGCCGGCTGCGAGATCCGCGAGCTGTCCATCATGCCCGCGACGGAGCCGAGCTGGCCGTAGGCGGACGCTGACGCGCGGACGGGAGGCGCGGTGCCAGCCGGCACCGCGCCTCCCGTCCGCATGCGCGCCGGTGCACGCGACCCGCTCCCGCCCCGTCCCGCTACCCCGGCTTCTGGTCGCACGACCCGCCGCTCACCTCCCGTCCGAGCGGCGGGTCGTGCGACCGGAACGCCCGCGGGCGGCGGGTCGTGCGACCGGAACGCCCGCGGGCGGTGCCCCGGAGGTCGGGCCTCAGGCGATCGGTACCGCCACGCGCGTTCGCGGACGCACCGTCGCGAGCAGGTCGGCCACGTCGGCGAGCACGGCCTCGGGCTGGACCTCGTCGACGTACGACGGGTCGTGCTCGCAGCGCTCGGCGGACCAGCCGACCTGGGTGACGTCGATCCCGCACACCGGGCACCGGGTCACGAACGACAGGTGCACGCGGTGCCGCCCGCGGTCCACGGGTCCCGCGTTCACGACGTTGCCGAACCAGAACACCCCGACCGTCGGGGTGCCGACCGCCACCGCCAGGTGGCGCGGGCCCGAGTCGTCGCCGACCAGGACGTCGGCGGCGGCGAGCACGGCGGGCAGCTCGGCGAGGGGCAGCGCGTCGGTCAGGTCGTGCAGCCGTTCCTGCAGCGCGGCGGGTACTGCTCCGCGGATGGCCTGCGCCGCCGGCACGTCCGAGGCATCCCCGACGAGCACGACGTCGTCGCCGGCTTCGAGCCGGGCGGCAACGACGGCTGCGAAGCGCTCGGGGCTCCACCGTCGGCGGGGGTCCGTCGCGCCGGGGTGGACGGCGAGCAGGCGCCCGGTCACGCCGAGGCGGTCGCGGACGGCCTGCCGTTCCCCTGACCCGACGTGCACGCGCGGGTCGAGGGTGACGGGAGCGGCACCGGCGAGCGAGACGACCTCGAGCCCCCGGAGCACCTCGTGCTGGTAGTAGACGTAGCGGACCCAGCGCTCGAGGACCTCGGCGTCCTCGGTGGCCGTGCCGACGGTGTGGCGAGCACCGAGGCGGAGCAGGAACGGGTTCGAGTTCCGGCCACCGCCGTGCAGCTGCACCGCGAGGTCGAACCGGCCGCGCAGCCGTCCCACGAAGTCCTCGAGGGTCGGAGCACCCTCGCCGCCGTCCCGCACGCCCGGCACCACGGGCAGCTCCTCGAACGCGTGCACCGCGTCGGTCCGGCCGCGGAGGACGGCCGGGGCCAGTGGACTGCCGAGGAGGGTGATGCGGGCGTCGGGGTACGCGGCGTGCAGGGCCTCGACGGCGGGGACCGCGAAGAGCAGGTCCCCCAGGCCGCCACCGCGGAGCACCGCGATCTCCCGGACGTCGTCGAACCGTTCTCCACCGTTGCCGATCAGTTGCACCCCACCCGTCTACCGGAGCGGTCCCGAGAGGACTGTCGGAGCAGAGCGGTGACGGTCGGCCGGGTGCGCTCCCCGGACGAGCCGCGCGAATCCGTACCGGCACCCAGGAGCAGCAGAGGAACGTGGAGGAACTGCCCGTCTCCCGGAAGGACACCATGACGCTCGCCTCCCCGTCCCCCACCGCGACCGACGCCGACCACCTCGTCGTCACCGACCCGGTCGACGGTTCGATCGCCACGACGACGCCCCGGTCCACGCCGGAGGACGTCGCGAACGCGGTCGCACGCGCACGGGCGGCCGCGCCCGCATGGGCACGCACGGCACCGGCGGAGCGCGGCGCGCTGCTGCACGCGGCAGCGGAGCACCTCCGGGCGCACGCACAGGAGCTCGCCGACCTCAACACGCGCGAGACGGGGAAGGTCCCGGGCGACGCGCTCGGCGGCGTGCAAGCGGGCATCGGGACGCTCGTGCAGTACGCCGAGCTCGGACCGGTCCACCGTGGCGAAGCCCTGCGCGGCCAGTTCGGCGCGGCCGACTGGTCGGTGCCGCACCCCCGCGGCGTGGTCCTCGCCCTGACGCCGTGGAACGACCCGGTGGCGGTCGCGCTCGGGATCCTGGGTGCCGCGATCGTGACGGGCAACACCGTCGTGCACAAGGGCAGCGAGCGGTGCCCGGGGACCATCGCCCGGCTCAACGCGCTGCTCGCCGAGGTCCTGCCCGAGGGCGTCCTGGTCGGCGTCGACGGGGATGCGGCGACCGGTGAGGCACTGCTGCAGCAGGACGGCATCGACGTGTACGCCCACGTCGGCTCGACCGCGACCGGGGACCGGCTCGCCGAGGTCGCGGCGACGACGCGCGCGCACGTCATCCGTGAGAACGGCGGCAACGACGCGGTCGTCGTCGACGCCGACGTCGACCCGGCGTGGGCCGCGGCCCAGGTCGCCCTGGGGGCCTTCGCGAACACCGGGCAGATCTGCACCAGCGTCGAGCGCGTCTACGTGCACCGCGACGTCGCCGAGGAGTTCACGACCGCGCTCGTCGACGAGGCGGAACGTCGCACGGCCGCCCCCGCGGCCGAGTTCGGCCCCCTCGTCGACGACCGGCTCCGCCGCACCGTGCAGGAGCACGTCGACGAGGCCGTCCAGCGCGGCGCCACCGTCCGGACCGGTGGGGTCACCCCGGGCGGCACGGGGACCTTCTACCCGGCGACCGTCCTGACCGACTGCTCGGACGACATGCTCGTGATGACGGAGGAGACGTTCGGACCGATCGCACCGGTCCGGGTCGTCGGATCGTTCGACGAGGGTCTCCGCCTCGCCGCGGCCGACCGCTACGGCCTCGCCGCGACGGTCCTGACCGGTGACACCGGCCACGCCCTCCGTGCAGCGGCGGAGCTGCCGGTCGGCACCGTCAAGGTGAACGCCGTGTTCGGCGGTGCACCGGGTGGCAGCGCCCAGCCCCGCGGCGCCTCGGGCGCCGGCTTCGGGTACGGCCCGCACCTGCTCGACGAGATGACCACCACCACCGTGGTGCACCTCGAGGCGGCTCCCGCCCGGACCGCCACCGGAGGCACCCGATGACCGCCGACGTCCGTCTCGTCCGCGACCTCGTCGCATCCGTCGACGACCGCGAACCCCTCGTCGTCGTCATCGGCGACTGCATCCTCGACCGCTGGACCGTCGGCGAGGCCGAGCGTGTCTCGCGCGAGGCCCCGGCACCCGTCGTCCGCGTGACCGAGACCGTCGCCGTGCCCGGCGGCGCCGCGAACACCGCGGTCAACGCCCGCGCCCTCGGCGCCAGGGTCCGCATGGTCGGTCTCATCGGAGACGACGAGTCCGGTCGGGTGCTCCGCGAACGGCTCGACGCAGCCGGCGTCGACACGACCTTCCTGGTCGAGGTCGCGGGAGCCCGCACCACCACGAAGTCCCGGGTCGTCGGGGGCGACCGCGTGGTCGTCCGCGTGGACGAGCTCGCTGCGACGCCCGACGCGCACGCCGGCACGCGCCTCGGCGAGGCCGTGGCCCGCGCGGTCCGGTGCGCCGACGCCGCGGTGGTGTGCGACTACGGGCTCGGTGTGCAGCCCGAGGACATCGTGCCGGTCCTCGACCGCGATCGCCCCGGCGCCGTCGTCGTCGACGCCCACGACCTCAGCCGCTGGGCGGACCTGCACCCCGACCTCGTCACCCCGAACGCCGGCGAGACCGCCGGGCTGCTCGGTCGCGAGCTCGGTGCGGGCTCCGCGCGGGTCCCCGTCGTCGTGGATGCCCGCGACGAGGTCCTCGCCCGCAGCGGTGCACGCGCCGCGGTCGTCACACTCGACCGCGACGGCACGGTGCTGCTCGAGCCGGGCGACGACCAGGCCTTCCGCACCCGAGCGACCCCCGCCTCCGAGCAGCAGGCCTCCGGTGCCGGCGACACGTTCTGTGCGGCGGCGACGGTCGCGCTGGCGGTGCAGGCGCCGCTGCGCGACGCCATCGCCGTCGCCCAGGCGGCCGCCGACGTCGTCGTCCGCGAGGCCGGCACCTCGGTGTGCACCGCAGCCGCCCTGATCGACTCGGTCACGGCACCGGCGGCCACCGTGGTCGACCACGACGACCTGGCGCTCGCCGTCGAGGCCGCCCGCGCCGCCGGCCGTCGTGTCGTCTTCACGAACGGTTGCTTCGACGTCGTCCACCGCGGCCACACCACGTACCTGCGGCAGGCACGCGAGCTCGGCGACCTGCTCGTCGTGGCCCTCAACGACGACGACTCGGTCCGTCGGCTGAAGGGTCCGGAGCGGCCGATCAACACCGCGGAGGACCGTGCCGGCGTCCTCGCCGCACTCGCGTGCGTCGACCTGGTCACGGTCTTCGCGACCGACACCCCGATCCCGCTCATCGAGCGGCTGCGTCCCGAGGTGTACGTCAAGGGCGGCGACTACTCCCCCGAGATGCTCGAGGAGACGGGCGTCGTGCGTGCGTACGGCGGCGAGGTCGTCATGGTCGACTACGTCCCGGAGCACTCGACGACCGCGGTCGTCCGTCGCATCCGCGAGGCCACCGCCGCGGCCGCGGGTCCCACCCCGGCACCGGAGCCCGCGCCGGCGTCGACGAACGACCCCGACCCGGCACCGTGACGGCGCGCTGGTCCGGCGCCTGGGGCCGCCCGCTCGAGGGCGAGCCCGTGGCGGCCGAGGTCGACGTCCTGGTCCCGACCGTCGGTCGGCCCGCCGAGCTGGCGACCACCCTCGCCGGGCTCGCCGCGCAGACGGACGTGGCGTTCCGCCTCGTGCTCAGCGACCAGTCCGCGGGCCAGGACGCCTCCGCCGAACCGGCGGTCGCCGCGATGCTCCGCGTCCTGGAGGCGCAGGGTCGCCCGGTCACGCTCCTCGCCCACCCGGAACGGCGTGGGCTGGCCGAGCACCGCCAGCACCTGCTCGACCACGCCACCGCTCCGGCGGTGCTGTTCCTCGACGACGACGTCTGGCTCGAGCCGGGCACGGTCCGACGCATGCTGGACGCCCTGCGCGACCTCGGGTGCGGCTTCGTCGGCAGCGCCGTGCAGGGCCTGTCGTACCTGCAGGACCGCCGCCCACACGAGACGGCGGTGTTCGAACGGTGGGACGGTCCCGTGGTGCCCGAGGTGGTCCGCCGCGGGTCCCCCGGGTTCGACCGGCTGTCGCTGCACAACGCCGCGAACCCGGCACACGTCGCCGCGGAGCTCGACGTCGAACCGGGCGGCTGGGTCCCCTACCGGGTGGCGTGGGTCGGCGCGTGCGTGCTGTACGACCGGTCCGCACTCGAGGCGGTCGGCGGGTTCGGCTTCTGGCCGACGCTGCCCCCGGAGCACTCCGGCGAGGACGTCGTCGCGCAGTGGCGGGTGATGGAACGCTTCGGCGGCGTCGGGATCATGCCGTCCGGCGCCGTGCACCTCGAGAGTCCGACGACGGTGACCGACCGCCGGGTCGACGCGCCGGACGTGCTCTTCGCCGACCACGAGACCGCGCCGCACCAGCGCTGACGCCGCGCTGCCACGGGACAGACCGGAGGCACGGGCGGGCTGGAGGCACGGGGCGGGCCGGCGCCGCGCCTCCAGGCCGTCCTCCGGTCACGTCGGATCCGGTGTCGCCCCCGCGATCGTCGTGGCCGGGACCCCCAGCTCCTGGGACAGGAACCGCCACATCCAGGACAGCGCGACCGCGTTCGTGAGCGAGGGCACGCCCTGCGCGATCTGTGTCGCGACACCGTCGCTGTACGCGGCGAGCCGCAGCGCCACCACCTCCGGAGCCTCGTCAGTGCGGAAGACCCCGGCTGCGAGCCCACGCTCCAGTACCCGGACCAGACACGCCTCCCAGACGCGGATGCGTTCGGCGTACTCCGCCGCGACCTCGGGGCGGCGGACGACGGCCGTCCAGTAGTCGGACCAGATCCGCCAGTGCTGCCGGACCTGCTCCGTGTCGCCGAACAGCGGTTCGACGAGCATCCGCAGCCCGGCGACGGCGTCCGGCTCGGCGTCGACGGCGGCGACGATGGCGCCGTAGAAGCGCTCCGTCTCGAGCACCACCACCTCGTTGAGGATCTCCGCGACGCTGCCGAAGTGGTAGGTCACGGTCCCGACCGACACGTCGGCCGCGGCGGCGATGTCGCGGAGCCCGGTCGCGCCGACGCCGCGCTGCACGATCACGGACCGTGCCGCGTCGACGATCATCGCGCGTCGCACCTCGGGTCGCTGACGGACGCGCGCGGGTCCGCTCGCGCCGGCGTCCCCGCTCACGCCGACGTCCGGGGCACGTCGTCGGTGAAGGTGTGCTCGGCGACGAGCACCTCGGGGGTGCCCGGTGCGCCGTCCCGCGCCCAGGCGCGCACGGTGTTCACGAGGTGGAACGCCTCGGCGGAGGCGGTGACCTCCGACGACGTCTCGAGCCGCGCCCTCCAGTCCGGCTGCTCGAGGCCGATCGTCCACCGGGACGACGCCCGCGCACTCGTCGGCTCGTCCTCCCGGATCCGGTAGGTCTCGCGGGCGTCCTCGGTGAAGACGAGCCCGTCCGGGTACACGCGGCCGCCCCCGTAACCCGGGTCGACGTCGAGCGTCCACTCCCCGGTCTCGACGTCGTGCGTGACGGTGCGCTGCGGCATCGGGTCCGCCGGTGCGATCCGCTCGACCGCGAGGGGCGTCGACCGGACCGGCTCGGCGAAGCGGACGCCGTCGTCGGTCGCCCGTGTCCAGGTCGGCAGGGACACCGAGGACGTCGCCGGGTCGATCGTCACGGTCGGTGCCGCGGGGTGCGGCCACACCCACGGCCAGTACGCGGTCGAGACGGCGAGACGCAGGCGGTGTCCGGCGGCGAAGCGGTGGCCCGTCGAGACGAGCCGCACGTCGACCTCGGTCGGGACACCGGTCTCGAGCGGGTCGTCGCGGTCCGCGCCGGCACGCTTCGCCGCGTTGCACACCCCGCGGGTCACGAGCGTCGAGGAGCCGTCCGGCGCGACGTCGCACAACCGGACCGTGAGCGTCGCGCGCGGCAGGTCGCTCGCCACCGTGAGCCGCGCGACGACGTTGCCGAGGACGTCGACCGCCTCGTCCAGCGGCAGGTCGAAGCACGCCGACCGGCCGTCCTCGGCGCGCTGGTCCGGTGGCAGGTCGGTCGCGTTGCCGAACGGGAAGAACCGGCCGGCGTCGGCGCCCGTGTGCTGCGGCGACCGGACGACGACCGGGCCGTGCTCGCCGCCGCGCAACCCGTCGAGCGGGATCGTCCGGTGGGCGGTGGCCGCCGACGGCCACGCCTCGGCGCCGACCCAGCGGCCCCGTCGCTCGGGGTAGTACGTCGCGGGCGGCTCGCCCTCGTTGATCCAGGCACGCAGCGCGGGGTCCCGTTCGACGCCGGTGTCGACGCCCTTCAGCCAGCGGTCCCACCAGCGCAGTGTCTCCTGCAGGAACCCGATCGACGGTCCCGGTGCGAGCCCACGGTCCGGGTACTGGTGCGACCACGGCCCGATGATGCCCTTGACGGGGGCGTCGACGTCCGCGACGAGACGCAGCACGGCATCCCGGTAGGGGTCGGCCCACCCGCCGACCGCGAGCACCGCCGCCTCGATCCGGTCGACGTCCTCCGCCGCGCTGCCGTGCCGCCAGTAGTCGTCGCGCTCCTGGTGCGACAGCCACACGGGGGTCATCGGGCGGTTCCGGTCGAGCCGCTCACGCCACCGGTCGACCCAGCCCGCACCGACGACCTCGGGGCGGGGCGGCCGTGCGTTGAACGCGAACATCGTGGCACCCCACGCGGCCATGTCGATCCCGAGGACCGCGCCGCCGACGTAGTGCACGTCGTTGTCGTACCGGTCGTCGGTGGAGCACACCGTGACGATCGCCCGCAGCGCGGACGGCGCCCGGGCGGCGAGCTGCAGGGCGTTGAACCCGCCCCAGGAGATGCCGAACATGCCCACCGCGCCGCTCGACCACTCCTGGTCGGCGAGCCAGGCGATCACCGCTTCGCCGTCCCGGAGCTCCTGCTCGCTGTACTCGTCCTCGAAGAAGCCGTCGGACGACCCGGTCCCCCGGATGTCGACGCGGACGGACGCGTACCCGTGGGCGGCGTACCAGGGGTGCCGTTCGGAGTCGCGGGGCGCGGTCCAGTCGTCGAGCCGGTAGGGCAGGTACTCGAGGAGCACCGGCAGCGGCCCCTCCGGGGCGGTCGGCGACCAGATGCGGGCGTGCAGCCGGACGCCGTCGGGCATCGGGATCCACGTGTCCCGGACGGCGACGCCGTCGGGCAGGCTCGACACGTCCCCGATCGCGGTCAGGTGTCCGGTGCTCATGCGTCCTCCCAGTTCCTCGTGCGGTGGCCGTCCCCGTGGTCGGTCCAGCCGGGGGCGTCCCGCCAGCGCTGTACCCCGTCGTCGACGTCCGGCAGTTCCGTCTGCCCGGGTTCGAGCGTCGCACGGAGCAGCGTGCTCGTGTACGGGTGGTTCGGGCCGGTGAAGACCCGCTCGGTCGGCCCGACCTCGACGATCCGGCCGCCCGTCATCACCGCGACCCGGTCGGCGACGCCGCGGACGACCGCGAGGTCGTGGCTGATGAACAGGCAGCTCAGCCCGCGCTCGCGGCGGAGGTCGTCGAGCAGGGCCAGGACGCCCGCCTGCACCTGCACGTCGAGCGCCGTCGTGATCTCGTCGGCGATCACGAGTCGCGGGTCGGCGGCCAGTGCCCGCGCGATCCCGACACGCTGCCGCTGGCCGCCGGAGAGCTGGGCCGGCAGGCGGTCGGCGTACTCCGGCCCCAGCCCCACCTGGGTGAGGAGTTCGCCGACGCGCTCGCGCGAGGAGCTCCCCGTGAAGAGGCGGAGCGGTCGCCCGACCGCCGCACCCACCGTGCGGCGCGGGTTGAGCGAGGTGTCCGCGTTCTGGAACACGAGCTGCACGGCCCGGCGGAGTTCCGGGGAACGCCTCGCGACCGGCTCGCGGAGGTCCCCCCGCACGGTGCCGTCGTCGTACGCGAACGTCCCGGACTCCGCGGGCACCAGACCCGCGAGGGCCGTCGCGAGGGTGGACTTGCCGCTGCCCGACTCCCCCACGACCGCGAGCGTCTCGCGGGGCGCGATCGTGACGGAGACGCCGTCGACAGCGGCCGGCAGACCGCGCCCGTACCGCACCACGAGGTCCTCGGCGGCGACCACGGGCCGGGTGGCGGGGCCGGGGCCGGGAGGCGCGGTGACGGTCCGCCGGGCGGCGACCGTCTCCGGGACGGGTGCGGTGCGCCGGAGGCGGCCCGTGCCTCCCGTCCGTCCGCCCGGCACCGCCGCCAGCAGTGCCCGCGTGTACTCGTGCTGCGGGGCGGCGAAGAGCGACGCCGTGGCGGCGTGCTCGACGACCTCGCCGTCGCGCATGACAGCGATCTCGTCGGCCATCGCGGAGACCACCCCGAGGTCGTGGCTGACGAGGAGGACCGCCATGTCGAGCTCGCGGCCGAGGTCCGCGACGAGGTCGAGGACGGCGGCCTGCGTGACGACGTCGAGCGCTGTGGTGGGTTCGTCGAGGACCAGGACGCGGGGACGGGCGGCGACCGCCATCGCGATGGCGACGCGCTGCTGTTGGCCGCCGGACAGCTGGTGCGGGAAGCGCCGCACGATGCCGTCCGGGTCGGGCAGGCGGACGAGCCGGACGAGTCCGGCGACGCGGTCCGGTCCGTCCGGTTCGCCGTGGGCACGCAGGGCCTCGCGGATCTGCTCGCCGACGCGCATCGACGGGGTGAGCGCCTGTCCGGCGTTCTGCGCGACGACCGATGCCGTCCCGCCGCGGAGCGCTCGTCGGCCAGCGGCGGACAGGGCGAAGACGTCCTCTCCGTCGACGAGGACGCGGCCACGGTCGATGCGCGAGCCGGCCCGCAGGTGGGCGAGGAGGGTGCGGGCCACGGTCGACTTGCCGCTGCCCGACTCGCCGACGAGGCCGAGCGTGCGACCCGGGGCGATCGTGAAGGAGACGCCGCGGACCACGGGGACCGAGCGCCGGCCGGCGGCGTAGGAGACGGCGAGGTCCTCGACGCGGACGAGCGGATGCTGTCCTGGCGGCGGCGTCGGCTGGCGGTCGACGGTCTGCTGGTCGGTCATGCGCTCGCTCCCTGTACCGCTCGGTCGACGGCCTGCTGGTGGGTCATGCGCTCGCTCCCTGTCCCGCGCGGTCGACGCCGAGCGACTTGGCCAGCCCGTCGGCGGCGAGGTTCAGGCCGACCACCAGGGTCGCCAGCGCCACGATCGGTGCCAGGGTGCCGAGCGGGACGACCGTGAGCGCCGTGCGGTTCTCCTGCACCATGAGGCCCCAGTCCGGTGTCGGCGGGTTCGCGCCGAAGCCGAGGAAGGACAGGGAGGCGACGAGCAGCACGATCCACGACGCCCGCATCGCGTACTCGACGAGGACGACGTCGAGCACGTTCGGCAGGATCTCGCGGAACACGATCGACAGCGCCCGTTCGCCGCGGGCGCGGGCCGCGGTGACGTAGTCCTGCGTGATCACCGTGCGCGCCGCTCCCCGGACGACCCGCGTGACGGCCGGCGCGTAGACGACGGTCACCGCCAGCACGATCACCCACAGTCCGGCGTCGAAGACCGTCACGACGACGAGCAGCGCGAGGATCGAGGGCACGCTGAGCAGTGCGTCGACGACACGCATGACGACCTCGTCGAACCAGTTGTCCGCGAACGCCGTGACGCAACCCACGACGGTGCCGACGGTGACCGCGATCGTCGTGGCGAGGAACGTCACCAGCAGTGCGTACCGGCCGCCGTTCAGGGTGCGGGACAGCACGTCGCGGCCGTACTGGTCGGTGCCGAGCCAGTGCGCCCAGCTCGGCCCGGCGAGCACGTCGGACGCGTCCGTGGCGACCGGGTCGTGACCGGCGAGGACGGGCGCGAGCACCGCGAGGACGAGGTGCAGGGCGATGAGCGCGGCGCCGACCCGGAGCGCGGTGGAACCGCGCAGCGGGGCGACGGCCGCGCCGAGGACGCTCCGGGAACGTGGGGCGACGGCGGTCATGCGTGGGCCTTCCGGGTGGTGCGGGCGGTGCGCGTCCGGGTCCGTCCGCGGCGCTGCCGGGTCCGGAGCTTCGGATCGAGTGCGAGGGCGACGAGGTCGGCCGCGAGGTTGCAGACCACGTAGACCAGTGCGCTGAGGAGCGCGATCGCCTCGATCGTCGGCAGGTCCCGGTTCGAGACGGACTCGAGCATGAGCTTGCCCATGCCCGGGTAGTTGAAGACGTTCTCCACGACGACGACCCCGCCGAGCAGCCAGGCGACGTTGAGCGCGATGACGTTCAGGGTCGGCAGCAGTGCGCTCGGCAGTGCGTGCTTCCACACCACCCGGCGCATCGAGAGGCCCTTGAGTTCGGCGGTGGTGACGAACTCGGACGCCATCACGTCGATGGTCGACGACCGCGCGGTCCGGAGGATGTACGCGGCCATCGCGAGCGTGAGCACGATGATCGGCAACCAGACGGTCGGCAGCAGCTCGGCGACCGTGGCGTCGCTCCCTCGGAGCACGACCGCCGGGAAGACCGGTAGCCCGATCGCGAACACCAGCACGAGGACGGTCGCGACCATGAACTCCGGGACGCTCATCACGACGAGGCTGACGGTCGAGACGACCCGGTCGGTCGCCCGACCGCGACGGACTCCGGCGAGCACACCGAGTGCGAGCGACAGCGTCACGCCGACGAGCATCGCGGGGACGGCGACGAGCATGCTGTTGCGGAACGCCGTGAGGAGCGTCGGAGCGACCGGTTCCCCGCTGACGAGCGAGGTGCCGAAGTCGCCGTGGGCGGCTCCCGCGAGCCACTGCAGGTACCGGACCCAGACGTTCTGGTCGAGCCCGAGGGTGGCCCGGAGCTGCTGCACGGCGTCGGGCGTGGCGTCCTGCCCGAGGAGCTGTTGGGCGACGTCGCCGGGCAGGGCCTGCACCGCGAGGAACACGAACAGGGAGGCGAGGACCACCGTGAGCACGGCGATGCCGAGCCGGCGGAGGGCGGGCACGAGGACGTTCATCGGCGCAGTCCGATCCGGAGCCAGTCGAACTCGAAGCCGTACTCCGAGTAGTTGACGACGTTCCGGGACAGCCCGACCAGGCGGTCCCCGAACATCGGGGTCATGTCGGCGCCGTCCTCGACGACGAGGCGCTGCGCGTCCTGGTAGAGCGTCCGGCGCTTCACCTCGTCCATCTCGGCGCGGGCGTCGTCGAGCAGGCCGTCGAACGTCGGGTTCGACCAGGCGCTCTCGTTGTACGAGGAGCCGGTGCGGAAGATCTGGTTGAGGAGCTGGTCGATGGGTCGGCCGGTGAACCAGTAGCTCACCATCAGCGGCTCCTGCATCCAGATCTGCGTGTAGTAGGAGTCGGCGCTGGCGTTCCGGATCGTCAGGCGGATGCCCGCCTCGGCGACGGCGTCGCGGTAGGCGACCGCCATGGGCGTGAACACCGATTCGTAGGACGACGTGTAGATCGAGGTCCGGAGATCCT
This sequence comes from Curtobacterium sp. MCSS17_008, assembly GCF_003234185.1. GTDB lineage: Bacteria > Actinomycetota > Actinomycetes > Actinomycetales > Microbacteriaceae > Curtobacterium. The sequence continues at coordinate 245,157 of NZ_QKSM01000001.1, read as the reverse complement.
CGCGCCCGGCGGCCTTGAGCAGCGCCCGCGCCTTGTCCGGGTCGTGCTCGCGGTGCTCGTCGACGAACGCGGCGAGCTGCGGCGGCACGGGGTTGTCCCACCCGGGTGACCCGGTGCCCTGCAGGGCGGTCTCGACGACGGACCGCGGGTCGTAGGCGAGCTTCATCGCCTGTCGCACGCGCGGGTCGGCGAACTCCTCGCTCGTCGCGAGCATCGGGATGGTGTACCACTGCGCGTTGGTCGAACGGGCGATCGTCGCACGGTCCGACGCGGCCACGACCCGGGCGGTGGCGAAGTCGAGGTTGGTCTGCGAGATGAGGTCGACCTGTCCGGCGAGCAGGGCGTTCACCCGGGCGGTCGTGTCCTGGATCGAGAAGAAGTCGATGCCGTCGAGCGCCGGCCGTCCCGCGAAGTGGTCCTCGAACGCCTCGACGCTGCCGGCGCCGGCCGGTGTGAAGGACGACAGGCGGAAGGGCCCGGTACCGATGCCGGTACGGCCGATGTCGGCGACGGCGTCCGCGGGCACGATGTAGCACTGGTACGCGGTGAGCAGCGACGGGAACTCGGCGTTCGGCTTCGTCAGGGCGAACCGCAGCGTGTACGGGTCGACGGCCGTCATCGACGAGGCGTCCATCACCTCGCCGAGGACGCCGGCCTGGGGAGACGCGGTGCGCTCGTCGAGGATGTGCCTGATGCTCGCGATCGCGTCGTCGGCCGTGAACCGTCCGCCGTCGTGGAACCGGACCCCGCGACGGAGCCGGAAGGTCCACTCGGTGCCGTCGGCGTTCGGGGACCACTCCTCGGCGAGGTCGGGGACCGTCGTGCCCTGCTCGTCGAGCTTGACGAGGCGGTTGTAGAGCGCGCCGAGGTACTCGTAGGCCGACAGCGAGCTCGCGGAGTCGAGGGTCTCGGCCGCCGAGGCGGCGGGGCGTGCGACGCGGAGCCGACCGCCCTGCCGTGCCGTGCCGGTGGCTGCGGCCTCCGGCAGGTCCGTCGTGCCGGCCGACGCTCCGGAGCTGCAGCCGGTGAGGGTGAGCAGGCCGAGTCCGGCCATCCCGGCCGCACCGCTGAGCAGTGCGCGCCGGCTGGGACCGCGGGCGCCGCGGTCGTCATGGACGATGGGTTGCATTCGGGGTGACCCCTCCTGGTAATCGTTCCGGTGAACGATAGGGGTACGGGAGGCGGAACGCGAGCCCCTCTCGCACGCCGGGCGACATCCGCGCAGGCCGTGGAGGCCCGTGCAGGCGCGGATCGCGGCGCATCGGTACGCTCACTCCGGAGCCGTGGATCTTCACCAACCTGTTACACGGGCGGGGACACCGGCGCACGAGACTGAGCGGTACGGCGAGCAGGTCGTCGTACCGGGACGAGGAGCACCGATGGCGACGTTCACCCGAGGGTTCGGCGGCCGCCGTGACGACCGCGACGACCCCCGCATCCCGCCGGGGCAGACACTCGTTCGGGACTGGCCCGTGCTGTCCGCCGGTGCGACGCCGGAGATCGAGCCGGCCGACTGGAGCTTCTCGATCCGCACCGAGGCGGGCCTGCACACCTGGACCTGGGACGAGGTGCACGCGCTCGGGGTCGAGGACGTCACCGTCGACATCCACTGCGTCACCCACTGGACGAAGCTCGACATGCCGTGGCGCGGCGTGCCCCTCGACCGCCTGTTCGAGGACGTCGAGACGTCCCTCGACTTCTGCATGGTGCACAGCTTCGGCGGCTACACCACCAACGTGCCGCTCGACGAGCTCCTCGGCGGGCGGTCCTGGATCGCCTTCGAGGCGGACGGAGAACCCCTCACCCCCGAGCACGGCGGACCGGCGCGGCTGCTCGTCCCGCACCTGTACTTCTGGAAGAGCGCGAAGTGGGTCCGCGGCATCGTCATGCAGTCCGACGACGAGCCCGGGTTCTGGGAGAACGCCGGCTACAACATGCACGGGGACCCGTGGAAGGAAGAACGGTACTGGTGAGCGCTCCCTCCTCGGTCGACGGTCTGGAGGCACGGATGGCGCCGCGCACGTCGGCCCCCGTCCGCCGCCGCCCCGCCTGGCACCCGGCGACGGTCGCGTCCGTCGCACAGGAGACGCCGGACGCGCGTCGCATCGTCCTCGACGTACCGACCTGGCCCGGCAACGACCCCGGACAGCACCTGGACCTGCGGTTGACCGCCGAGGACGGCTACCAGGCGTCGCGCTCCTACTCGATCGCCTCCGCCGGGGAGGGCACGCAGGTGACGCTCGCCGTCGACCGGGTCGAGGGTGGCGAGGTCTCGCCGTTCCTCGTCGACGCGATCGAGGTCGGAGACGCCCTCGACGTGCACGGCCCGCTCGGCGGGTGGTTCGTGTGGCACCCGGGGCGGTCGGAGCGTCCGGTGCAGTTGATCGCCGGGGGCTCTGGCATCGTCCCGCTGCTGCCGATGGTGACGGCCCACGCCGAGGCAGACGACCCGGCGCCGTTCCGCCTGCTGTACGCCACGCGCACCCCCGACGACGTCTTCTTCCGTGAGGAACTCGACGGGGCCCTCAGGGCACACGCTCCCCTCGAGGTGACCCACGTCTACAGCCGACGGGCTCCCGAGGGTTCGGACGCGCCCGTCGGTCGGCTCACGAGGGCCGCACTCGAGCAGGCGGTCCTGCCGCCGGCCGACGGGGCGCTGGTGTACGTGTGCGGGTCGACGCCGTTCGTCGAGCAGGTGCTGCGATGGCTCGGGGAGCTGGGCCACGACGTCTCGGACGTCCGGGCCGAACGCTTCGGCGGTGCGTGATGGTGGTCGACGGGAACGCCCTGGCCGGTCTCCTCGACGGCGTGCTCGGCGCGGAGCCGACGACGGCCCGCCTGCGGTGCACGGGCTGCGGAGGCGCTGGGCTCCTCGGACGCACGCGTGTCCACCGCTCGGCGATGGGATCGGTCGCACGGTGTCGTGACTGCGACACGGTGCTCCTGACGGTCGTCGAGACGCCGTCCGGGCGGGCGGTGTCGCTCCCGGGCGCTCGGAACGTGGCGGTCGTCTGACCGATCGACCTCCCGCTGCGGCGGGACACGACGAAGGCCCTGGTCACCGACCAGGGCCTTCGTGTTCCGAGCGGATGACGAGATTCGAACTCGCGACCCTCACCTTGGCAAGGTGATGCGCTACCGCTGCGCCACATCCGCGTACACCGACACTCTACCCCGCCACCGCCCTGCAACCGGGATCCTCCGCACCGCCGGGCGCGTCGCGGTCCGCGCAGGCCCGACTTCCCAGCCCGACCGGGTTCACTCGGAGCATGAGCTACGTGCACGACAACCCAGGCGGTACCGAGGCCCACGGGGTCGACCTCGTCGACGGCGACTCCCCGGCGGTGCGGATCCTCGTCCACGGGAACCTCCCGACGACGATCGAGCACGAGGGCCGCACCTGGTTGGCGACGGGAGACGCGCACGACGACGGCGACCCGTCCGCTCCCCCGATCGCCGTCTACCGCCCGGTCTGATCCGCGGTGGCCCCGGTCGGCGCTGCCGAGGACGCGTGCACCTGGACCCGAGCAGACTCGGACGTGCACGCGACCCCAACGCAGAGAGGACGACGCGCATGACCGACGTCTCCAGCCAGCCGCCCGCCGAGGGCGACGACCGCAAGGTCCTGACCAACCGACAGGGCCACCCGGTCTACGACAACCAGAACCAGCGCACCGTCGGTGCACGTGGGCCCGCCACGCTCGAGAACTACCAGTTCCTCGAGAAGATCAGCCACTTCGACCGGGAACGGATCCCCGAGCGGGTCGTGCACGCTCGCGGGGCCGTCGCCTTCGGGTACTTCGAGGCGACGGGCACGTGGGGCGACGAGCCGATCGCGCAGTACACCCGCGCGAAGCTCTTCCAGGAGGCCGGGAAGCGCACCGACGTGGCGATCCGGTTCTCGACCGTCATCGGCGGCCGCGACTCGTCGGAGGCCGCCCGCGACCCCCGCGGGTTCGCGGTGAAGTTCTACACCGAGGACGGCAACTGGGACCTCGTCGGCAACAACCTCGGCGTCTTCTTCATCCGCGACGCCATCAAGTTCCCGGACGTCATCCACTCGCTCAAGCCCGACCCCGTCACCTTCCGGCAGGAGCCGGCGCGCATCTTCGACTTCATGTCGCAGACGCCCGAGTCGATGCACATGCTCGTCAACCTGTTCAGCCCCCGCGGGATCCCGGCGAACTACCGCACGCAGCAGGGCTTCGGCGTGAACACCTACAAGTGGGTGAACGCCGACGGCGACACGAAGCTCGTCAAGTACCACTGGATCCCGTCCGTCGGCGTGAGCTCGATGACCGAGGCCGACGCCGCCGCGGTGCAGGCCGGCGACCTCGGGCACGCGTCGAAGGACCTCTACGAGGCGATCGAGCGCGGCGAGTACCCCGAGTGGGAGCTCCGCGTGCAGCTCATGGACGACCACGACCACCCGGAGCTCGACTTCGACCCGCTCGACGACACGAAGGTCTGGCCCGAGAACGAGTTCCCGCCGAAGCCCGTCGGCAAGATGGTGCTGGACCGGAACGTCACGAACCACTTCGCCGAGAACGAGCAGATCTCCTTCGGCACGGGCGTCCTGGTCGACGGCCTCGACTTCTCGGACGACAAGATGCTCGTCGGCCGGACGTTCTCGTACTCGGACACGCAGCGGTACCGCGTCGGCCCGAACTACCTGCAGCTGCCCGTCAACGCGCCGAAGAACGCGGACGTCGCCACCAACCAGCGCGACGGACAGATGGCGTACCACCAGGACCACGGCGGCGAGAACCCCCACGTCAACTACGAGCCGTCGATCACGGGCGGCCTGCGCGAGGCCGAGTACCCGACGCACGACGACCAGGGGCCGGAGATCGTCGGTCGACTCACGCGCAAGCGCATCCCCCGGACGAACGACTACACCCAGGCGGGCCAGCGCTACCTGCTGTTGGAGGACTGGGAGCGCGACGACCTGGTCGCGAACTTCGTGGACCTCATCTCGCAGGCTGCACGCCCCGTGCAGGAGCGCATGCTCTGGCACTTCTACATGGTCGAGGACGACCTCGGTCAGCGCGTCGGCGAGGGCCTCGGGATCACGCTCGACGAGGTGAAGGACCTGCCGCCGCTGCAGTCGCAGACCCTCAGCGACGACGAGCTCGACCGCTTGGCGAACCTGGGGCACAACGGTCGCCGCGACGTCGACGGTCTCATGATGACCCACTGCGTGCCCGACGAGCGTGCCGTGCGCGTCTGAGACGCGACCGCGGGGCGGACGGGAGGCGCGGTGCCGGACGGTGCCGCGCCTCCCGTCCGTCGCGGTGCGCGTCCGGCGGACGCAGCGCGTCTGCAGGTGTGCGTGAGCACGCTGGACCCGTCGGCGCTCCTTGTTCCCGCCCGGACTGGTGCACACGAGGCTGCTCGTCGGGCCGAGTGTTCGCCACCGCCGCGAACGAGGACGCGGAGACGATTACCGCGAACGACATGGTCATGCAGATGATGGCCCATGACTGATGTCCACCAGCGAGCATCGGGGCGCTGAAGCGGCAGTGAAGCCGACGCGCGCGACCAGCCGGGAGGCGCGTCGGTCCCGGTGCGTCGCAGCGATGGTGCGGCGTGAGGTCAGACTCGAACGCCACGGCGACGACGCGCTGGAGCCCGGTCTCGACGCGTCGCGCAACCGATCGGTGGGAGCGGTCCGACGCGATGCAGCGTGGCGCTGCTCGAAGGGCAGGTCTCGAGGGACAACAGGACGCCGACGCGGCGGGACGGCAGAGCGTGCCGGAACCGTGCCCAGCGCCCTGGCTTGCAGCTGGAGCAGCACCCGGGTACACGAAAACCCCCGGTTTCCCGGGGGTTTCCTGCTGTGGGCGATACTGGGATCGAACCAGTGACCTCTTCCGTGTCAGGGAAGCGCGCTACCGCTGCGCCAATCGCCCAGAGATCTGCTGACCGGAGTCCTGCAGGATCTTGGAGGGTGTTGCTGGAGGTGGGGACGGGATTCGAACCCGCGTGGACGGCTTTGCAGGCCGCTGCCTAGCCTCTCGGCCACCCCACCATCGAGGTTCACGTCTCCGTGAGTACCCGAACGGTGGGATACCCTCTGGTGAGTCGTGGACGTCCGGAGACTCCCACACTCGAGCGGATGACGAGATTCGAACTCGCGACCCTCACCTTGGCAAGGTGATGCGCTACCGCTGCGCCACATCCGCATTTCGGCGACCCGGAGGCCGCTTCTGTCTCTCCGCTGTCGCGGCGACGAGAAGAACTCTATACGAACCGAGCGGCATCCACCAAAATCATACCCGTTCACCGGGCGTGTCCCCCGTGTTCATGCGGATCCATGGGTATCCCGAGCGCCCGATCCTTCCCATTGCGGCTGCGATGCCTGGTGCTTCCGGGCATACCTGACTCGACAGATCGACCAGGTACACCCGGTTCCACCAGGCACGCCCGTTCCGACACGGCGGACGACACGGCGTACCCGTCGCGCCCCCGCGCCACACCCGGGCGGCACTTCGTGTTCGGCGCACTGCCGAACGTCCGCTACTATCGACTGGCACGCAAGTGCAGGGGGCGATTGGCGCAGTTGGTAGCGCGCTTCGTTCACACCGAAGAGGTCATCAGTTCGAGTCTGGTATCGCCCACCCCCGCCGGCCACCACCGGCACCGAGAAGCCCGGCGCCAACCGCGCCGGGCTTTTCGTTTCCCTGGACGACCGGCTGGAAGGACGCATGACCGACGTCGACCTCGAGTTCTCCCGCGTGCGCGCGGTCCTCGACCGCCCGACCCTCCGGCTCATGTCCCGCCCGACGAGCGCCGCCGTCATCGCGGTGTTCCGCACGGTGTTCGACCGTGACGTGCAGTACGTCCCCGCCGACCGCATGCACCTGCAGGTCGAGGAGCACGTCGCCCGTCTGCAGGCGACCGGCGCCCGGGTGCCGGCGAGCGACCAGGGCGAGGGCGAGGCCGACGTGCGCCCGAACGGCCGCGCCCTCTGCCGAGACTGGGTGGCCGCGCAGTGGCTCGTCCGGTCCAACTCCCCCGACGGTGACGAGCAGTACTCCCTGACGAGCCACGCGCTCGAGGCCCTGAGCCTGGTGGACGCCCTGAGCGCCGACCGCGCCCTCATCAGCGAGAGCCGCCTGGCGATGATCGTCGACGCCGTCCACCGCTGGGCAGCGCGAGCCGAGCCGGACCCGGACGTGCAGGTCCGTCGTCTCGACGCACAGATCGCTGAGCTCCAGGCCGAGCGTGACCGGCTGCTCCGCGGTGACGTGGTCGAGACGGTCGACGACGCCCGGATGCGTGACGGCTACACGAACATCTCCGACCTCATCCGGCAGCTCCCGAGCGACTTCAAGCGCGTCGAGGAAGCGGTCGCCACGATGCACCGCTCGATCGTCGAGGACTTCCGGCAGGAGGTCCGCCCGATCGGTGAGATCCTCGACGACTACCTGGCGCGCACGGACAACCTCATGCAGGCGACGCCCGAGGGCCGTGCGTTCGAGGGCGCGTTCGAACTGCTGCGTGACGACGCCCTGCTGCTCCGGCTGCGCGACGACATCGCCACGATCCTCGCCCACCCGTTCGCCGCGGCCCTCGGGGCGGGCGAGCGCAGAGCGTTCCGCAACACGGTGAGCATCCTGCGCCAGGGCATCGAGGACGTCCTCGCCCAGCGTCGCCAGCTCACGGCGACGCTCCGCGACCAGATCGTCGCGCACGACGTGGTGCGTGACCGTGAACTCGACGCCGTCCTCCGCTCGGTGAACCGGGGTCTGGCGGCCTGGATCGACTCCGGCGCGGCGCGTGACCGCGTCCCGCTCGGCCTGCTGCCCGCCACCGCAGAGGTGGGGACGCTGCGCGAGCGCTTCTACGACCCGGACAACGAGGCGGTCCCGCCGCCCATCGAGGAACCCGACGACGACGTCTTCGAGGAGCTCGACGTCGAGTCACTCCGTCGGCACGGCGGTCCGCTGCTCGCCGAACTCCGCAGTGCGCTCGGTCGCGCCACGGACAGCGCGTCCGCCTTCCACGCCCTGCCGCCCGAGCAACGTCGGCCGGTGGAGCTGTTCGGCCTCGCGCACCTGCTCACCGGGAACGACGACTTCGAGACCGCCGCGCACGTGGTGCCGCACCGCACGGTGCGCCCTGACGGTGAGACGGTCACCCTCTACATGCCGACGGCGTCCCTGACAGGCGTCCGGGCGGACGACCAGCACGACGACGACAACGGCCTGGAGGCACGGTGAGCGACACGACGACGGCTCCCGTCGACGAGACGGACGGCGACACCCTCGACCCGCTGCACGGGGACGACGAACACGGGGTCGACGAGCGCGACGAGACGAGCTTCGCCCTCTTCGAGGGCGACGAGGGCCGCCTGGACGAACCGCAGCGGCGTGCCCTGGTCGCACTGCTCCGTCACACCTACGTGAGCGCGCGCACCCACGCGGACGAGTGGCGTGCGATCACGGACGGCGAGCACCAGCTCCGCTCCCGCCTCAACGACCTGTTCCTCGAACTGCACGTCGACCGCGACCGCGAGGTCGCCTGGAAGCGTCAGGCCCGTTCGGAGAGCCAGCGACGGTCCTTCCCGACGCTGCTCCGCGACGTGCCGTACACCCGCGAGGAGACGATCGTCCTCGTCTACCTGCGGATGCGCCTGCGCGCCGACGCGCGGCCCGGGCTCGACCAGGTCGTCGTCGACCGGTCGGAGATCCTCGGGCACGTGTCCGGGTTCCTGCCGGCGACGACCGACCGCACCCGCGACGAGTCGCGGGTGGGGAAGGCCGTCGACCGGCTCGTCACGGCGCGCATCCTGATCCGCACGACCGACCCGGACCGCTTCCGCGTCGCCAGCGTCGTCGAGGTGCTGCTCCCCCTCGAGCAGCTCCGCGACCTCGACCGGTGGCTGCGCTCCGCCGCCGGCGGGGAAGGGGCGGACCGCGGACAGGCGATCGACGACGGCGATGCGCCGATCGACGGAGCCGCAGTGGGCCTCCCGGCCGACACCGACACCGACGACGAAGGCGAGCCGGACGCATGACCGACACCGCAATCGACGACTCCGTCATCCCCGCCCTCTTCGACACCGTCGCGCAGTGGCGCGCGGAGTCGATGCAGGTCGTCAACTGGGGCGGTTTCCACGGCCACCGGCACGTCGAGCTGTCCGGCACCGCAACCCTCATCTCCGGCGCGTCGGGGACGGGCAAGTCGACGCTCATGGACGCCTACCTGGCGGTCATGATGCCGTCCGACGTGCCCTTCAACGGCGCATCGAACGACGCGACGACCGGGCGTGCCCGGAGCGCGGACCAGCGGAACCTCCTCACGTATCTGCGCGGCAAGGTCGACACCCGCCGCGACCCGGAGACCGGCGCCCTGCGCGACGTCAACCTGCGCGGCGAGGACCAGACGACCTGGGGCGCCGTCGCGGTGACGTTCCGGAACGACGACGAGCGGCGTTTCACGGTCCTCCGCGCGTACATCGTGCCGAAGCGGGCACGGGGCGTCGGCGACATCCAGATGACCATGGCGACGGTCGACGACACCTTCGACCTGCGCCGCCTCGAGGAGTTCGTGCCGTCGCGGTTCCACCACCTCGAGCTGACGGGCCGCGTGCCCGGGCTCGTCGTGCGCGACACGTACCAGGAGCTCGCCTACACGCTGCAGACGCGTCTCGGCATCGGCGACTCCGGCGGCGGCAACCGCGCGATGCGGCTGCTCGCGCGGATCCAGGCCGGGCAGCACCTGCCGACGGTCGACGCGCTCTACAAGTCGCTCGTGCTCGAGACGCCCGGCACCTACGAGGCCGCCGACCGGGCACTCGCGCACTTCTCCGCCCTTGACGAGGCGTACGAGGCGATGGACACCGAGGAGCGGAAGGTCCGGATCCTCTCCCCCATCGTCGAGCTCCACGACGAGATCGCCCGGTCGAGGGCCGCCGCGGACGCGCTGGACGGCATCGCCACCGGCGCCGAGGTGTCGCCGTTCGCGCACTGGACGGCATCACGGAAGCGGGCGCTGCTCGACGCCGAGGTCGAGCGGAACGGGCGCGAGCGGACGGCTGCACGAGCCGACGTCGCCGCGACCGAGGCACGGCACGCCGCGGTCGAGATCGAGCTGCGGGAGGCCGAGGCCCGGCTCCGCGACCAGGGCGGCAACGCGCTCGCCCAACTCGAGGACCGCATCGACCGGCGCACGCGGGAGCGCGACGCGGTGGCGCGGGCCCGGGACACCTTCGACGAGCGGACCAGTCCGCTCGGGCTGTCCGCGACGCTGACGTCCGAGTCCGCGTTCGCCGCCGCGCAGCGGGCCTCCCACGAGTTCCTCGGCGGGTACACGACGGCGCGGTCCGACCTCGACGACCGCCGTGACGCCCTGACGCGCGAGGAGTACCCACTCCTCGACCGCGAGCGGACCCTGCGCCAGGAGCGTCGGTCGCTCGAGCACCGGCAGGGGGCCATGCCGCTGCCGATGCACGAGGCACGGCTGGCGATGGCCCGGGCGGCCGGTGTCTCGCCGGACTCGCTCCCGTTCGTCGCCGAGCTGCTGGACGTGCTGCCCGCCGAGGAACAGTGGCGCACCGCGATCGAGTCGGTGCTGGCGCCGGTCGCGCGCACGCTGCTCGTCGACGAGGACCAGCTCTCGGCGTTCAGCGAGGCGATCGACTCGCTGCAGCTGCCGGTCCGCGTGCAGTTCGAGGGGGTGCCGACCGGCCCGCACCTCGACCTCGACGGCGACCCGGCGATGGTGTCCGGCAAGCTGGCGATCAAGGACTCGCCGTTCAGCACCTGGGTGCGCGAACGGATCGAATCGGACCGGATCGACGCCCGGTGCGTCACGTCCGCCGGGGAGCTCGGCGGGGGTGGACGTCGCGTGACCCTGTCCGGCCAGCTCCGCGACGGACGTCGCGGCGCACACGGCGACCGGCGCCAGTCGAACGTCATCGGCTTCACGAACGAGGCCCGCATGGCGTCCGTCGAGCTGGAGCTCGCGGCGATCGCACAGGACCTCGCGACCCTCGAGGCGCGGCGCACCGACGTGGCGCAGGACATCGCATCCCTCGACGCCCTGCGTGCCGCGCACCAGCACGTGGTGGACACGACCTGGGACCGCATCGACGTCGCCGGTGTCGACGAGTCGCTCGCCCGGCTCGACGCCGAACGCCAGGCCTTGCTCGCCGCCGACGACGGCCTCCGGACACTCCGTGAGTCGGTCGCCCGCCTGCGTCGGTCGCTCGACGAGGCCGCCGACCGCCGTGCTGCGGCACGCCTCAGCGTCACCCGGCTCGAGGAGCGCCACGCGGTGCTCGTCGACGGGCAGGACGCGGCGGCCGAGATCCTCGAGCGCTTTGCCGACAGCCCGGCGCTCGTCCCCGACGAGGAGCAGGACCGCCTGCTCGCAGAGGCGTTCGAGGAGGTCGGCGCCCCGGACGGCATCGACGGCTTCGACGATGCGACCAGGCGTCTGCGCCGGCGGCTCGAGGAGCGGCTCGCTCAGGCCCTCGACGGGGCCGCGGCGGCCTCGACCGCGCTGACGCTGACCTTCCAGCGGTACCAGGACGCCTGGCCCGACCCGAACCTCGGGACCGGTGTCGCGTCGTACCCGGACTACCACGCCATCCTCGACCAGATCGTGGCGACGGGGCTGCACGCCCGGCGGAGCGAGTGGCGCCGCCGACTGTCGCAGTGGAGCGGCGAGGACCTCGTCCCCCTCGCCGGGGCCTTCGACCGCGCCGTCGTCGAGATCGAGGAGCGGCTCGAGCCCGTCAACGAGATCCTGCGCGAGCTGCCGTTCGGCGCGAACCGGGACCGGCTGAAGATCCAGATCCGCCGGGTCACCCGCGAGGACGTCACGGCCTTCCGGCGTGAGCTCCGCGCGCTGTCGGCATCGGTCGACACCGAGCTCACCGACGACGTGCTCGAGACACGCTTCCGGCGCCTCCGGCGGTTCATGGCGGTGATCCGCCCCGACCCCGCCGCTCCCCGGGGACGGACGACGCAGCGCGACGCCGTGCTCGACGTCCGTCGGCACATGGAGATCACCGCCGTGCGGTACGACACCGACGGCAACGACCTCGGCGTGTACTCGTCGCTCGGTGACAAGTCCGGCGGCGAGACGCAGGAGCTCGTGGCCTTCATCGTGGGTGCCGCGCTGCGCTACCAGCTCGGCGACGAGACCCGGCCGCGGCCCCGGTTCGCGCCGGTGTTCCTCGACGAGGCGTTCATCAAGGCGGACTCGGAGTTCGCGGGGCGTGCCGTGACGGCGTGGCTCCGACTCGGGTTCCAGCTCGTGGTGAGTGCGCCGCTGGACAAGGTCACCGCGCTCGAGCCGTCGATGGAGCGCCTGCTGTCGATGCGCAAGCACCCGGAGACGGGCCACTCGTCCATCACGGAGATCGCGCGCGGCTGAGCCCGGCTGGCCCGGCCCGGCCCGGCCCGGCCCGGTCGGCTCGGCCGGCCCGGCTCGGCTCGGCCCGGTCCGGTCGCACGACTCGCCGCTCACCTCCAGCGAAGGCGGCGAGTCGTGCGACCAGGAGGTCCGGCTACGGCGAGTCGTGCGACCTGAACACGCTGGCGCGGCGGCCCGTCCCGTGCCTCGGGCCCGGGCCCGGTACGGTGGGCGGGTGTTCGGACGACGCTCCCCCGGCCCCCGCCCCGACGACTCCGGCGGGCTCGGCATCGGTGCCCTGGTGCAGGTGGTCGACACCGACCGGGGCGGCGAGCGGTGGCAGGGCGAACCGATCGGCGTGATCGTCGCGGCCGGCGGCGTCCAGCTCGGTGGCACGCAGCGCACGTGGACGGTGGCCTTCGACGAGCCCGTGTACACGCAGGACGGCCGCGGCCCCTTCGAGCGCGCGACCGTCCTGGGTCGTCAGTTGGTGCCGGTCGAGCCGGCCGCTGCGGACGAGGTCTAGTAGTCCTCGTTGACGCTCTTCAGCATGGCGGCGACCGCCATGCAGAGGCCCACACCCCCGAGCACGCCGATGCCGATGATGACGCCTGCGATGAGTTCGAGCATTGGTGACTCCTTGGTCTGCGGGGCCGGTGTGGCAGTGGCCGTCCTGGCCGAACCCAGGCTACCGGATGCGGCGATCCGCTACCGGATGCCGCGCATGAGCCGGAGCACCGGCTTCGCGCAGACCAGCAGCACCACACCGACCGCGACGGCGACCAGCCCGAGCACGGTGAAGTACGGCACCTCGTCCGTCGGGTCGTAGTAGCGCGAGAGCACGCCGGTGGCCGCGGTGCCGAGCGACACCGACAGGAAGAACAGCGCGACCATCTGCGTCTGGAACCTGGGCGGAGCGAGCTTCGTCGCGACGGACTGCCCCACCGGGGAGAGCAGGAGCTCGGCGATCGTGAAGACGAGCAGGATCGCCACGAGGGCCAGGAGCGGCGTGCCGTTCTCACCGGTGCCGGCGAAGGGCAGGAAGAGCAGGAACGCGATGCCCATGATGCCGGTCCCGAGCGCGAACTTCGTCGGCGTGGACGGCTGGCGGTCACCGAGCTTGGTCCAGATCGCCGCGGCCACCCCGGACAGCACGATGATGAACACCGGGTTGATCGACTGCACCCACGACACCGGCATCTCCCAGCCGCCGAGCGAACGGTCGAGGCGCTGGTCCGAGTACTGCGTGACGACGGTGAACTGCTGCTGGTAGAGCGACCAGAACACGGCGCTCGCGATGAACAGCGGGATGAACGCGAAAACGCGCGAGCGCTCCTCGGCGGTGATGCCGCTGGTGAGGATCACCACGAAGTAGGCGATGGTCGCCACGACGACGATCACCACGACGACGGTCGGCAGGTTGGCGACCGTGAGCAGCCCGGTGAGGACGGCGACGACGACCACCACGAGGGCCACGACGACCAGACCGGCCACGAGCGGCAGACGACGGCGGTCGACCGGGTTCGTGACGTGGCGCACCGACTCCGGGAGCTTCCGGCGCCGGATGCCGTACTGCACGAGACCGGCGGCCATGCCGACGGCGGCGAGACCGAAGCCGTAGTGGAAGCCGAGGGTGGACTGCAGCAGACCGGTGAGCAGCGGGCCGAAGAAGGCGCCGAGGTTCACGCCGAGGTAGTAGAGGGAGAAGCCGGCGTCGCGCCGCGGGTCGTCGCGGCTGTACAGCCCGCCGACGATGGTCGTCGCGGTCGCCTTGAGGCCGCCGGAGCCGAGCGCGATGAGCACCAGGCCCACCCCGACCCCTGGCACACCCGGGATGAGCGCGAGTCCGATGTGCCCGAGCATCACGACGACCGCACTGCCGAACAGGGTGCGGTCGGCACCGATGAGCCGGTCCGCCACCCACGCGCCGATGATCGTGAACAGGTACACGGCGCCGCCGTACGCGCCCATGATGCCGTTCGCGATCCCCTCGTCGATGCCGAGGCCGCCGCGCGTGACGGTGTAGTACATGTAGATGAGGACGATGCCCTGCATCCCGTAGAACGAGAACCGCTCCCAGAGCTCCACCGCGAACGGTGTGGACAGCTCGAACGGCTGCCCGAAGAAGGTGCGTTGCTGCGCAGGAGCGCTCGGTGGGGTGGTGCGAGACATCCGTCCACTGTGCCCCGGTCCACCCCGCACGTCCGAATCGAGGCGCACTGCGTACAAAGCCCGCCCGGCGGGTCTTGGAGGGTTCCCACGACAGGCCGTCGGAGTCGGCCTCCGACTCTTGTCCGTCCGCACGGCGTTCGACCAACACTCGGCCGGAGTGCCTAGCGTGTGTACTGCAACACGGACAGAGCAGTTCAGGAGGGCTCCCCCATGGTCGACACCGCTCCCGCACGCCCCACCTCGACGGACGGCGTCCCCGAGGCCCCGAACGCCGACGCCACGGGCGACCCGGCAGCGGGCACGCCGGTCGGGTCGACGGACACCGACGTCCGCATCGACACCACGCTGCTCGGCGAACTCCTGCTCGGCCGGTGGGCCGAGGACCGTCGGATCTCGCGGCGGCTGACGCTCGACCCCGGCCTGCACAAGATCGAAGGCCAGCCGATCGCGGAACACCGTGCCCGTGCCATGGAGCAGCTCCGGGTGCTCGTCGACGCCGGAGCGATCCAGCGTCCCTACCCCACCGAGTTCGGCGGGCAGGAGAACCACGGCGGCAACCTCGCAGCGTTCGAGGAACTGACGACCGCCGACCCGTCGCTGCAGATCAAGGCGGGCGTGCAGTGGGGCCTGTTCGGCTCCGCCGTGCACCACCTCGGTACCGAGCGCAACCACCGCGAGTTCCTGCCCGGGATCATCCGGTTCGACGTGCCGGGCTGCTTCGCGATGACCGAGACCGGACACGGTTCGGACGTGCAGAGCATCGCGACCACCGCGACGTACGACCCGAGCACGCAGGAGTTCGTCGTCCACACGCCGTTCCGCGGTGCGTGGAAGGACTACATCGGCAACGCCGCGCTGCACGGCAAGGCCGCCGTGGTCTTCGCCAAGCTCGTCACCGCGGGCGTCGACCACGGTGTGCACGCGTTCTACGTCCCGCTCCGGGACGAGGACGGCGCGTTCCTGCCCGGTGTCGGCGGTGAGGACGACGGGGTCAAGGGCGGCCTGAACGGCATCGACAACGGCCGGCTGTGGTTCGACCACGTCCGGGTGCCCCGGACGAACCTGCTGAACCGGTACGGCGACGTCGCCGAGGACGGTACCTACAGCTCGCCGATCGCCTCGCCGGGGCGCCGCTTCTTCACCATGCTGGGCACCCTCGTCCAGGGCCGTGTCTCGCTCGACGGTGCCGCGGTCGTCGCGCAGAAGATCGGTCTGCAGATCGCGCTCACGTACGCGATGGAGCGTCGACAGTTCCCGACCGGCGGCGGTGACGAGGGCGTGCTCCTCGACTACGGGCGGCACCAGCGGCGGCTCGTCCCCCGGCTCGCCACCGTCTTCGCGCAGTCCTTCGCGCACGAGAAGCTCCTGCAGACGTTCGACGACGTCTTCAGCGGCCGCGAGGACACCCCGCAGCGGCGTGAGGACCTCGAGACGCAGGCGGCGGCGTTCAAGTCCCTCTCGACGTGGTCGGCGCTCGACACACTGCAGGAGTGTCGTGAGGCCTGCGGCGGCGCGGGCTTCCTCGCCGAGAACCGGCTCACCGGTCTGCGCGCCGACCTCGACGTCTACGTGACGTTCGAGGGCGACAACACGATCCTACTGCAGCTCGTCGGCAAGCGCCTGCTCACGGACTTCCGCGCGAAGGCCCCGCGGGACGCGGCCTCGACCGCGAGGTTCGTCGCAGCACAGGCGGCCACCAAGCTCGCCGACGCGTCGGGACTCCGTCGCCTCGGTCAGGCGGTCGCCGACCGCGGGTCCCTCGCTGCGAGCGTCACCGACCTGCAGGACCCGCGCACCCAACGCGACCTGCTCGCCGGCCGTGTCGACACCATGGTGACCGAGATCGGCATGCGGCTCGCCTCCGCCGGGAAGGACCGCGCCCGCGCCGCCCGGCTGCTCAACCGCTCCCAGCACGAGCTCATCGAGGCCGCGAAGGCGCACGCCGAGCTCATGCAGTGGGACGCCTTCACGGATGCGATCGAGGCCGTCGCTCCCGGTGACACACGTCGCGTGCTCGTCTGGCTGCGCGACCTGTTCGCCCTCGGGCTGCTCGAGCAGCACCTCGACTGGTACCTGGTGCACGGGCGGCTGACGGCGCAGCGCGCTCGAGCGGTGTCGGCGTACGTCGACCGGCTCGTGGCGCGCATCCGTCCGGTCGTGCCGCAGCTGCTCGAGTCGTTCGGGTACGCGCCGGAGCACGTCCGCGCCCCGATCGCCCTCGGGGAGGAACAGGCCCGTCAGGAGGAGGCAGCCGCGTGGTTCGCCGCCGAGGCGGCTGCGGGGCGTCTGCCCGAGCAGGAGAAGAAGCCGAAGCCGTGACCGACCCCGCAGGGTCGGTGTCCGCGGTGTCGCCGTCGTGGGGGTGACGGTCGGTTCCTGCTGGTCCAGACCCTGCGGGCCCGGCAGCGGCGGCGTCGACCTCCGGGGCATCGCCGCGTGGGCCGCGTCCGGACTACCCCGGTGACCACGAGCGGCGGTCGGACGGTCAGCCCTGGTCGGACGCGCGCCCGCCGTCGCGGTGGCCGAGCGCAGCACGCAGCCGCGCCTCGGCGTCGTCGGTGCCCTCGGTCCCCGCTGCGGCTGCGGCCTCGGCGTTCGCCTCGATCACGGCGCGCACGACCTCTTCACGCTGGATCTTCACACCGCGCGGCGCGTCGATGCCGATCCGGACGCCGTCGCCGCGGCTGTCGAGCACCGTGATGACGACGTCGTCACCGACGAGGATCCGCTCGCCGACCTTCCGCGTGAGTACCAGCACCCCGTCAGCCTAGCGACACCACCGGCAGCCCCAGCT
Source organism: Curtobacterium sp. MCSS17_008 (assembly GCF_003234185.1). GTDB lineage: Bacteria > Actinomycetota > Actinomycetes > Actinomycetales > Microbacteriaceae > Curtobacterium. The sequence goes on along the minus strand of NZ_QKSM01000001.1, from coordinate 227,822 downwards.
GGTGGACCGACTCCGGCGTGGCGGTCTCGCCGACCCCGATCGCCACCAGCCCGGCGACGGACACCCGTCCGGCGACCGCGACGACCATGGCACGGACGTCCTCGGTCTTCCGCCCGACGTCCACCACGACCCACACCTGGTCGGCGGCGAGCCCCTCGGCCGTCGCGGCGTCGTCCCAGGCCGCGACCCCGAGCAACGCGTACCCGTTCCGGACACCCTCGGCGCGCGCGAGGATGCCCGACCGACGGTCGGCGGCGTCGGTCGGCCGCAAGGCGTACCGGCCCGCGAACACGCCCGCGGCTGCGTCCACGTCCGTCGGACGTCCGACCAGCAGCACGAGGTCGCCGTCGGCCGACCGCACGGCGGGAGGCGTCGGCAGCACGGGGACAGCAGCCGCGGGAGCGGCGGCCAGCACGGGTGCGGGAGGGAGCGAGGTGACCAGCGGTACGACGGGGGCCGGTCCGGTCACGGGCTCCGTGCCTCCCGTCCGGTCCGGCTCGTCCTGGAGGCGCGACCCACCGCCGTCCACGCGACCCGCGTCCGTCACGGGCCGGCCAGGAGGCGGAGCGCTCGTCGCGATCCCGTCCGCCACGAAGCCGTCCAGCACCGACGCGAACGCGTCGGCTCGCGTCGACGCGGTGCCGTCGCCAGCGGCGATCCGCGCCTCGACCGCCTCGGCGTCGGCGAGCAGCGCCGCGATGCCGACCCGGGTGACGGGACCGTCGGCGATCGCGACCCGGGCGGTCGGGGGGTCGGAGGGGTCCGGCACCTCGACGACCGCCTCGACGTGTGCGCGGCGGAACAACCCGCCGACGCCCGGTGAGGTCACGCGCTCGGCGGAGACGATGCGCGCACCGGTCCCGAACTCGGCTCGCACGGCATCGCGGACCGCCTCGAGCGTGGGCCCCTTACGCAGCGATCGGGTCGGCGGCACGGACCACTCCCACGGTCTCGATGGTGGAGCCCGCGGCGGTGGCCTCCTGGTAGGACAGCACGGGCAGGCCGTTCGCCTGCGCGGACACCATGCGGTGCACGGCCGGCCGGAGCTGCGGGGCGCAGACGAGCACCGCGGAGAGGCCCTGCTCCTCGACGCTGCGCACGGCGTCGCGCAGGGATCCGAGGACCTGCTCGATGCGGTGCGCGTCGAGCACGATCTGGGTGCCCTGCTCGGACGGCCGGAGTCCCTCGAGCATCGACTGCTCGAGCAGCGGGTCGATCATGATGACGCGGAGCGTACCGGCCTCGGCGTACCGGGCGGGCAGCGCCGGCCCCAGTGCGGCACGCGCGGCCTCGACGAGTCCCTCGGGGTCCGTCGACACCTTCGCGCGGAGCGTGAGTGCCTCGCAGATGCGGCCGAGGTCGTTGATCGGCACACGCTCGGCGAGCAGCCCCTGGAGCACGCGCTGCACCTCGGCCAGGGACAGCATGCCGGGCACGAGTTCCTCGACCGCGGCGGGGTTGACCTGCTTGACCCCCTCGGTGAGCACCTTGACGTCCTCGCGCGTGAGCAGCCGGGCGGCGTTGTCGCCGATGACGGCCTGCAGGTGGGTCACGAGCACCGAGACGCGATCGATGACGGTCGCGCCGGTCATCTCGGCGGCGTGCCGGAGCTCGGCGGGCACCCACTTGCCGGCCAGGCCGAAGACCGGCTCGACCGTCACGGCGCCGGGCAGCCCGTCGAGCTGGTCGCCGAGGGCCAGCACGCTCCGGGACGGTGCCGTCCCGCGACCGGCCTCGACACCGGCGATGCGGATCGCGTACGTCGACGGCGGGAGCTCGATGCTGTCCCGCGTCCGGACCGGCGGCACGACGATGCCCATGTCGACGGCGACCTTCCGTCGGAGCGCGCGGACCCGTCCGAGCAGGTCGTCGGAGGAGCCGGAGACCATGTCGACCAGGTCCGGGGCGAGCAGGATCTCGAGGGCGTGGACGCGCATCTGCTCGAGCAGGTCCTCCGGCGTGTCCGCCGTCGTGGCCGATGCCTCGAGTGCCTGCTGCTGGGCCGCGGCGGCCTCCTGCTCCTTGGCCTGCCGCGCGAGCCGCCAGCCGGCGAACAGGAGCCCGGCGCCGATGAGCAGGAACGGCACGATCGGCATGTCCGGGATGAAGCCCATCGCGACGGCCGCGGCCCCCGCGATCATCAGCGCGTTCCGCGACTGCGTCAGCTGCTGCGTGGCGGAGGCACCGATCTCGGTCTCCGCGCCGGACCGCGTCACGATCATGCCCGTGGAGACCGCCATGAGCAGCGCGGGGATCTGGGACACGAGCCCGTCGCCGATCGTCAGGATGCCGTACTTCGACAGCGCGTCGGTGACCGACAACCCGTTCTGCAGCATCCCGATCGCGACGCCGCCGACCAGGTTGATGACGAGGATCAGGATGCCCGCGATGGCGTCGCCCTTGACGAACTTCGAGGCACCGTCCATCGCGCCGTAGAAGTCGGCCTCGGCGGAGACGGCGGCGCGGCGCTCCTTGGCCTCGGCGTCGGTGATGAGCCCGGCGTTGAGGTCGGCGTCGATCGCCATCTGCTTGCCGGGCATGGCGTCGAGGGTGAACCGCGCCCCGACCTCGGCGACGCGCTCGGCGCCCTTCGTCACCACGACGAACTGGATGACGACCAGGATGAGGAACACGACGGAGCCGATGATGATCGACCCGGAGACGGCGACGTGGCCGAACGCCTGGATGACGTCGCCGGCGAAGCCCTCGCCGAGCACCAGGCGGGTCGACGCCACGTTGAGGCCGAGGCGGAACAGCGTCGCGACGAGGAGCAGCGACGGGAACACCGAGAAGTCGAGCGGCTTCTTCACGAACAGCGTCGTGAGCAGGATCACCAGCGCCAGCAGGATGTTGCAGATGATGAGCACGTCGAGCAGGAACGACGGCACCGGCAGGATCAGCAGCAGGACGATGCCGACGATGAAGACGGGGACGGCGAGCTTGGGGAGGTCCTTGCGGTTCATGCTGGTGCCCCTTCGGTGGGCGGGTCGGTGGGGCGCGGGGTCCGGAGCCGCCGTGGTCGGGCGTCCCCGGTGAGGGTGGTGGGGTCGAGGACGGTCGCGACCTCGGCGGGGGTGGTCGGGCTGGGCGCCGCGTGCGTGCCGGCCGCCGCGCCACGGGCCTTGAGCGCCATGACGAACGACAGCACGCGGGCGACCGGCGTGTAGAGGTCGACCGGGACCTCCTGCCCGAGCTCGCACGCGGCGTGCAGCGCGCGGGTGAGCGGGACGTCGCGGACGATCGGAACCCGGGTCTCCTCGGCCTTCGCGCGGATCGCGTCGGCGACGGGGCCGGCGCCCTTCGCCACCACGCGGGGCGCGGACTTCCCCGGCTCGTACCGGAGCGCGACCGCGTAGTGGGTCGGGTTCGTCATGACGACGTCGGCGTCCCCGATCGCGGCGATCATCCGGTTGCGGCTCATCGCGAGCTGGCGGGAGCGGCGCTGGGACTTCACGAGCGGATCGCCCTCGCTGTGCTTCGACTCGTCCTTGACCTCCTGCTTCGTCATCATGGTGCGCTTGCGGTTGCGGCGCACGACGACGAGCACGTCGACCGCGGCGAGCAGCAGGCCGGCGGCGACCGCCGCGCGGAGGAGGGTGCCGGTTCCCTCCTGGGCCGCGTCGAGCACGGAGGAGAGCGGGAGCGACCCGCTCGTCATGAGGACGGGCACGAGGGACTGCACGGCGAACCAGAGCACGAGCCCGACGACGGCCGTCTTGAGCAGTGCTTTCACGCCGTTCCACAGGGCCTGCACGCCGAACACCCGCTTGAAGCCGGCGACGGGGTCGAAGTGGTCGGGCTGCGGTGCCATCCGGCGGAAGTGCACGCCGCCCTGCGCGACGGACACCGCAGCGACGGCGACCGCGACGACGGCGAGCATCGGGCCGACGGTCGCTCCGATCGAGCCGAGTGCGTCCGTCAGGGCCTGCCGTGCGGCGGGGACCGTCGGGTCCGCGATGACCCGCTGCACGACGTGGAGTTGCTGCTCCCCGGCACCCGCGGCGCTGCCGATCGCCGCGGGCATCACGAGCGCGGCCATGGCGATGCCGATCCAGGCGCCGAGGTCCTGCGACCGGCCGAGCTGCCCCTTGCGGTGCACCTCCTGCATGCGCTTCTGTGTGGCCTTCTCGGACCGCTCGCCGCTCCCTCCGTCGGACACGTCGCGTCACCCCCGCCCGGTGATCGCGGCGACGGCGTCGCCCGTGAGCGACGACACGACGGCCGGCAGGGCCATGAAGAGCGCGCCGGCGAACACGACGGTCAGCCCGATCTTGATCGGGAACCCCATCTGGAACGCGTTGAGCGCCGGGGCGACGCGGGTGAGCAGCCCGAGGCCGACGTCGGCGAGGAAGAGCACGACGACGAGCGGCCCGGCGATCTGCAGGGCGGCGAGGAACATCTGCCCGGCTGCGGCGACGAGGACCGAGGCGAAGCCCCCGATCGCGAACGTGCCCGGCGACCCGTCGGCCGCGACGAGCGGTACCGCGTCGAACGAGCGCACCAGGCCGGCGACGATGAGCTGGTAGCCACCGCTGGCGAAGAGGAGCGCGAGCGACGCCATCTGGAACAGCCGGGTGAACTGCGCGCCGTTCACCTGCGACTGCGGGTCGTAGGCCTGGGCGAGGGTGAAGCCGCCGAACAGGTCGATGAGCGCACCGGCGGACTGCACGGCCGCGAAGACCAGGTACACGAGGAACCCGAGCCCGAGCCCGACGACGAGCTGGGTGAGCAGGGCGAGCAGGAACCCGCCCGTGTCGAGCGAGGTGTACCCGAGTCCGACCCGCGGCGCGACGCCGATCGCCAGGCCGAGCCCGAGGATCACCTTCACCGTTCCCGGGAACGCCCGGTAGGCGAACGGTGGTGCGATCACGAAGAACGCGACGAGCCGCACCCCGGCGAGCATCGTGGCCTCGAGGCGGTCGGCGTCGATGACGAGGTCCACGGGTTACGTCCCGAGGAGCTTCGGGATCATGTCGAACGCGACGTGGGTGAACGCGACCATCTCGGCGATCATCCAGTTGCCGCAGACGACCAGGGCGATCGCGACGGCGACGGCCTTCGGCACGAACGAGAGCGTGACCTCCTGGATCTGCGTGACCGACTGGAACAGCGAGATCGCGAACCCGACGACGAGCGACGTGACGAGCACCGGCGCGGCGAGCTTCGCCGACACCAGGAGCGCCTGGAGCGTGAGGTCGATGACCGCCTGCTGGTTCATCAGCGCACCACCTGGTAGCTCTCGATGAGGGACGTGATGATGAGCCCCCACCCGTCGACGAGGACGAACAGCAGGATCTTGAACGGCAGCGAGATCATCACCGGCGGGAGCATCATCATGCCCATCGACATGAGCGCCGCCGAGACGACGAGGTCGATGACGAGGAACGGGATGAAGATGACGAACCCGATGATGAACGCGCTCCGCAGCTCGGAGATGACGAACGCCGGGATGACGGTGGTCATCGGGACGGCGTCGAGGTCCTCCGGGTTCGCCTGCCCGGCCGCGCGGGTGATGAGCGCGACGTCCTCCTCGCGCGTCTGGTGCAGCATGAAGGTCCGCAGCGGTTTCGTGCCGATCTCGACCGCCTTCGCGAAGTCGATCTGGCCGGCGAGGTAGGGCTGCAGTGCGTCGTCGTTGATGTGGCCGAGGACCGGCGCCATCACGAACAGCGACAGGAACAGCGCGAGTCCGGCGAGCACCTGGTTCGGCGGGATGCCCTGCAGGCCGAGCGCGTTCCGCGTCATCGCGAGCACCACGAAGATCTTCGTGAACGACGTCATCATGAGCAGGAGCGCCGGCGCGACGCTGAGCAGCGTGATGCCGAGCAGCGTGACGATCGCCGACGACGGCGTGCCGTCGGGCCCGTTCACGCTCACGCTGAAGTCACCGCTGGCCGGCGGCGTCGGGCTCGCCGGCGCGGTGGGCTCGGTGACGCCGGCCGCGTGCGCACCGCCGGAGGTGAGGAGCAGGAACCCGGCGACCATCGCCAGCCCCAGGACGACGAGGGTGACGGTGCGGCCGGTCCGCAGCGCGGCCGTCACCCGGCCCGCCTGCTGCGGAGCGCGGCGGCGGCCTGCCGCCACGTGTCCACGGAGAGGACGGAGCCCTGCAGCTGCTGCGCGGTCGGCACGACGGTGCGCTCCGGGCGACGGGCGCGCCCGCGGGGGCGCATCGGGAGCGGCGTCGCGGTGCCCGCCGTGGTGTCGGTCGGGAGGGCCGTGGCCGCGTGGTCCTGCCGCTCCAGCTCCGCGCGGAACCGGTCGGCGCTCGTGGTCGGCGCCGACGTCCGCGGCTCGGTCGGCAGGACGACGGGTCCGGTGACGATGCTCAGTTCGGGAACCGGGGTCGGTCCGCTGCGGAGCAACGACACGCTCTGCTCGGAGACCCCCAGCACCAGGCGCTCCCCCTCGACGTCGACGACGACCACGCTCGCCTTGCCGCCGATGCCCTGACGGCCGACGACCTCCACCGTGGCGGACCGGCGACCGCGGCCCTTCGCCGCGGCACCGAGTCCGCCCTTCGTCGCACGGCGGTGCAGCACCCACATGAGCGCGAGCACGACGCCGAGCGACACGGCGACCCGGAGGGCCATCCAGAGGGTGTCCACCCGTCAGACCGCTTCGGCGACGTCGAGGATCTTCGTGATGCGCACCGCGTAGTCCTGGTCGACGACGACGACCTCGCCGTGGGCGATGAGCCGACCGTTGAGCAGCACGTCGGCCGGCGAGCCGGCGCTGCGGTCGAGCTCGACGACGGCGCCCGGCTCCATGCCGAGCACGTCGCGCACCGACATCCGGGTCCGACCGATCTCGACGGTGAGGGTCATCTCGACGTTGTTGATGCGGCCGAGGTTCCCCGTGGGCACGGACCCGGCGGTGACCGGAGCGGAGACGGTGCCGTTCTCACGGACCCGGATGCCGAACCAGCCCCCGGCCACACCGCCCGCGGTCAGCTCGAAGACCACGGTCTCGGGATCGGCGAGGAGCGACGCGGCGGACTCGCGTCGGGCGTCCCCGAGCACGCCGACGCCGAGCACCGTGGCGGCCGCCTCGAGCGACGGACGGAGCACGTCGGTGACGTCGACCAGGCCCGCGTCTGCCCCGCCCGCGGCGACGACGGCGCCGAGGTCGGTCAGGACCAGCGCGAGGTCCGCGGAGAGACCGCCGACGAACGAGGCGACCACACCGTCGACGGCGGCTGCGAGGACGTCGGGGGTCGCGCCTCCCGGCAGCGGGACGGCGGTCAGGGGCGCGGCCGTCGGCAGCTGCGCCGCGAGCGACTCGGCCGCGGTGGCGTGGAGGGTGGTGGTGGCGCTCATGCGTGCTGCTCCGGGTCGGTGGTGGTGACGACGATGCCGGCGAGGCGCGAACCGTTCGCGCCGACGGCCGCGGTGCCGACGGGTTCGCCGTCGACCGCGATGGTGAGGGGACGGTGCTGCGGGTGGGGCAGCGGCAGGACGTCACCGACGGCGAGCCGCAGGACCTGCGTCGGCAGGACCGCGGCTGGTGCGAAGTGCAGGCTCACGCCGACCGGCACGTTGGCCAGCTGTGCGTCGAGGAGGGCCTTGGCGTCGGCGGCACTCACGCTGCTGGCGTCCTCCCCGAGCTGCGGGAGGACGGCCTCGGCGGGGAGCGCGAGCGTGCCCGGCGCGACGCGGTCGCCGACCCGGATCGAGAACGAGGCGACGATCATCAGGTCGCCCTTCTGCGCGGCCTGGGCGAACTGGCTGTTGAACTGGAACCCGCCGGTCGTGACCTCGTGCGCGAGCAACCCGCCGAACGAGTAGCGGAGGTCGTCGAGTGCGTCCTCGACGATCTTCCGGACGAGCGCCTGCTCGATGGGCGTGAACGTCCGCTCCGGCGTGGGGAGCGGCTTCGACGCCCCGAGGGCGTGCGAGACCCACGTCAGGGCGGCGTCGAGCGGGACCTGCAGCACGCCCTTCGGCGCGAGGTCCCCGATCGGGAGCAGCACCATGCCGGTCAGGGCGGGCAGGGACGCGGCGTACTCGTCGTACGTCGTCATCTGCACCTGCTCGCAGGTGACCTGGCTCACGGCACGCACCTTGGCGGTGAGCTGCGTGCCCCACTGCCGCGCGAACGTCTCGAAGGCGAGTTCGAGCACCCGGGCGTGCTCGCGGGCGAGCGTCGACGGGCGCGCGAAGTCGTACACCTCGGGCGCGGGCAGGGTCTCGGTCACGGCTGCGTCTATCGGTCCGCTGGGTGTCCGCCGTCAGCGCTGTACCCCGTTCTGGGGCGACGGGCCACCGTCCGGGCGCGGGGTGCTGCGGGCCCTGCCCGCGTCGGTCTAGCCCTGGCGAGCTCCGTCCTGCGCCTTCGCCAGCGCCGGCATCAGGGCGCTGACGTCCTGGTCCTGGTTCGACAGCACCACGATGTCGACCCGCCGGTTCAGCGTGTTGTCCGCGTCCGTCGCCCCCTTCGCGAGCGGGCGGCTCGACCCGAAGCCGACGCTCTGGACGTGGTCCGCCGGCATCCCGCCACGCTCGACCAGGTCACGGAGCACCCCGGTGGCACGCGCCGCGCTCAGCTCCCAGTTCGTCGCGTACGGCGCGGTCGAGTTCCGTTGGTCGGCGTGGCCCTCGACGCTGACGTCGTGCGCGCTGGTCCGCAGGACCGGTGCGATGGCGTCCATGATCCGGCGGGCCTGGTCGGACAGGTCGGCGCTGTTCGTCGCGAAGTACGTCTCGCTGCCGACGAGCCGCACGGTCAGACCGCGGTCGTCCACGGCGAACTGCACCTTGGACGTCTCCCCCGCCTTCCGCAGGTTGCCCTGGATCGCCGCCTCGATGGCCCTGAGGTCGTCGAGCTCGCGTCGCGCAGCGGCGAGGTCGGCCTTCGTCGTCACCGGGGGGACGTCCGTGGAGGCCGGGTCGACGTTCGTGTCCTCCGCTCCGGAGGCCGCGGTCGAGTGGTCGGCGTCGGTCTCGTCGGTCGCGTACCCCTCGCCGTCCTCGGTGACCTCCGCCTTGGACACGACGGTGCCGGAGGCGGTGTCGATCTTGCCCGACTCCACCTCCCCGAAGCCGGTCGCGAGCGACTCCTTCAACGCCATGTACTTCTCCTGGTCGACCGACGACATCGCGAACAGCACCAGGAACATGCACATGAGGACCGTGATCATGTCCATGTACGACGCCATCCAGCGCTCGTCCGGGTGCTCGGCCTCGTCGTGGCCGCCCCGCTTCCGACCGCGTCCACGCCCACGGGGGTTCGCGCTCACGGTCAGGCCGCCAGCTGCTGGTCGTCGACGGCCGTCCCCGCGCCCTTGCCGCTCTTCCCGGTGACCCCACGGGCCGCGGGCGGGACCATCGCGGTGAGCCGCTCGCCGAGGAGTCGGGGCTGGCTGCCGGCCTGCACGGCGAGCAGGCCCTCCATGAGGAGTGTCTGGCGGTCGGCCTCGAGCTGCGCGAGCTTCCGGAGCTTGCCGCCGAACGGCAGCCAGAGGAAGTTCGCGGTGAGCAGGCCCCACAGGGTGGCGACGAAGGCGCTGGCGATGAGCGGGCCGAGCTCGTCCGGCTTGCCGAGGTTCGCGAGCACGTGGGTGAGCGAGACGACGGTCCCGATGATGCCGATCGTCGGGGCGAAGCCGCCGAGGCCCATGAAGAACGCGCTCGCGCTGCGCATCGGGGCGGCGTTCGACTCGATCTCGTCCTCGAGCAGGATCCGGAGCTCGTCGCCGTCGGTGCCGTCGGCGATGTTCTGCAGCGCCTTCTTCATGAACGGGTCGTCGTGCTTGTCGGCCTCCTGCTCGAGGGCGAGCAGGCCGTTCGCCCGGGCCGTCTCGGCGAGGGCGACGACGTCGTCGATGACGGTCTGCGGCGGGGTGACCTTGCCCGTGAACGCCTTCGGCACGGTCCGGAAGGCCGCGATGGCGTCCTTCATGGTGGTGCTCGCGACGCCGCAGCCGATGGTGGCGACGAACACGAGCAGCATCGGCGCGGGGAGGAACAGGCCCGCGATCTCGACGTGCTCCATCTGCGCCATGCCGAACAGGGCGCCGAAGGCGAGCAGGATCCCGATGATCGTCGCGATGTCCACGGTCAGCGCCCCCCGTCCTGGGTCCGGACCGGGTCACGGCGGCCGCTCGTGACCAGCGGGGCAACGGGAGCGAGGGTCGGCTGCGGGCCGGTGCTGTTCGTCGCGACGTCGGTGCCGTAGGCCATGCCGACGATCCGTGCGCGGTACGCGGCGACGGCGTCGATGACCTCGGCCATGGACTCGCGGACGATGTACTTCGCGCCGTCGACCATGATGAGCGTCGTGTCCGGCGTCTCCTGGATGCGCTCCACGAGGTCGGGGTTGACAGCGAAAGCGCTGCCGTTGAGTCGTGTGACGACGATCATGGCCCGTCCTGGTTCTCGATCGTCCCGCCACCGTCCGTGGGGCGGGATGCAGACCCGTCCGTGGGGCTGCACCGGTGCCTATCGGCCCTGGTGGCACCCCCGTTAGCCTGGTGGCGTGCCCATCGCCGAGGACCTGCTCGCCGGACCGCGGGGTCGGCGCTTCTGCTGGGAGCTCGTGCGGGCCACCGTCCGGGAGCAGCCCGACGACGACACCCTGTTCTGGGCGTCCTACTGGACCTCCGTCCGTCGAGGCGAGGGCGTGTCGCTCTTCGGACCCGGGGCGTCGGAACCGCGACCGGCGCCATCGGACGACCGCGTGGTGGCCGCGTACGAGGCACTGCTCGACGCTGCGGACCCCGGGTCGGCCACGCTCGACCAGGCGCTCGCGGCGCTCGGCCGGACGGCCGGATCGGCGATGTGGTGGCAGGCGCCGGACACCGAGGACGCCCTGCTCGACACGGTCGTGCCGACATCGCTGCTCGAGCGCACGGCGGCCAGCGTCGCGGCAGCGTCCGGTGTCGAGCGGCTCCTCACGGCGGACGGGCCGGACCGACAGTGGTGCGTGACGCCGGAAGCGCCCGGGTACGGCGGCCCCGCACGCCCCGCTCCGGAACTGCTCGCGGAGTGGCGACGGGAGACGGTGGCGGAGCGGTCCCACGGTCGCCGTGCCGCCGTGACCGCGCCGATCAGTGGCACGTGGTGGACCACCCCGCCCGGCGGACTCCTCGAGACGACCCCGGAACGCGGCGGTCGCGGGCCGCTCGGTCTCTGGGCGGTGGAGGACCACACCGGATGGGAGCGCGCCGAGGTCGCACCCGCGCTGGTCGGTCCGTCCGCCAACACCGCCGTCGTCGACGACGCCGGCGACTGGGCGGCGCTCTGCCGCAGGTTCCCCCTCGACGTCACGGCCACGGCCCGACGCCACGACTGGTACCGGGCGACTGGACGCGACGGCGACTGGGTCGTGCCGGACTGGGCCGCGGTCGCTCAGCTGTACGACGCGGTCCGCCTGACCCTGCGGGGGTGGCTCCGAGCCTCCGGCACCGCGATCCCCGTCGACGGCTCCACGGCGAGCGTCATCGCTGGGTGGACCCCAGGCACGACCGCCTGGCTGCGTGACCCGCGACCCGCGCTCGGCCCGGCCGAGACGTGGCGGTGGAGCGACGACCGCGAAAGCTGGTTCCGGGACTGACTTCTCATGGACGAGTTATTCCCGATCTGATCCTGCGAGATCGCCGGAGATCGTGCCCTGTTTTATCTCACGAGCGTGTTAGCGTGGCGCCCATGTCCGACACCACCACCGTCGTCACGCCCGCCGATCCGGCAACCGCCGCACCGGCCGCCGCGCCCCTGCGCGAGGTCGGCGCCCTCATCCGGGGTGCCCGCAAGGGCCGCAGCATGACCCAGTCCCAGCTCGCCGAACGCGTCGGCACCAGCCAGAGCGCGATCAACCGCATCGAGCAGGGCGGACAGAACCTCTCCCTTGAGATGCTCACCCGCATCAGCGATGCACTCGACCAGCAGATCGTCTCGATCGGCGGCGCGCCGCAGCGTTCGCACCTGCGGGTGCAGGGCGGTCGGAAGCTCAGCGGCTCCATCGCGGTGAACTCGAGCAAGAACGCCGCCGTCGCGCTGCTGTGCGCCTCGCTGCTCAACCGCGGCGTGACCCGCCTGCACAAGGTGGCCCGGATCGTCGAGGTCGACCGCATCATCGACGTGCTCCGCAGCCTCGGCGCCACCGTCACGTGGTCCGAGGACGGCGAGGTGCTCGAGATCGTCGCACCGTCCGATCTGCGCCTCGACGCGATCGACGCCGACGCCGCCCGTCGCACCCGCAGCGTCCTCATGTTCCTCGGTCCGCTGAGCGGTCGGTACGGCTCGTTCCGCCTCCCCTACGCAGGCGGCTGTGACCTCGGCACCCGCACCGTCGAGCCGCACCTCATCGCGCTGCGCCCGTTCGGCGTCGACGTCGAGGCGACGTCCGGCTGGTACGAGGTCGACGTGGCGAACACCGAGGTGCCGACGAAGTCCGTCGTGCTCACCGAACGCGGAGACACCGTCACCGAGAACGCCATCCTCGCCGCGGCCGCACGCGACGGCGTGACGACCATCCGGAACGCCAGCCCGAACTACATGGTGCAGGACCTCTGCTTCTTCCTCGAGCTGCTCGGGGTGCAGGTCGAGGGCATCGGGACGACGACGCTCCGCATCACCGGCAAGAGCCGCATCGACGAGGTCGTCGACTACTGGCCGAGCGAGGACCCGGTTGAGGCGATGAGTCTGCTGACCGCCGGCATCGTCACGGAGTCGACGCTCACGGTGACCCGGGCCCCGATCGAGTTCCTCGAGATCGAGCTCGCCACCCTCGCCGAGATGGGCCTGCGCTTCGACGTCAGCGAGGAGTACGCCGCCGCGAACGGCCGCACCCGACTGGTCGACATCACCGTCCACCCGTCCGAGCTGCACGCACCGATCGACAAGATCCACGCGATGCCGTTCCCCGGGCTGAACATCGACAACCTGCCGTTCTTCGTCGTCATCGCGGCGATGGCCGAGGGCACCACGCTCGTGCACGACTGGGTCTACGAGGGTCGCGCCATCCACCTGCTCGACCTCACCCGACTCGGCGCGAGCGTCACCCTGCGCGACCCGCACCGACTCGACGTCACCGGTCCGACGCACTTCTCCGGCGCCGAGGTCAGCTGCCCGCCGGCCCTGCGCCCCGCGGTCGTCATCCTGCTGGCGATGCTCGCCGCGAAGGGCGAGAGCGTCCTCCGCAACGTCGGCATCATCGCCCGTGGCTACGAGCAGCTGCAGGAGCGCCTCAACTCGCTCGGCGCATCGATCGAGACGTTCCACGACTGAGCCTTCCTTCCCGCAACACACGACGTGGGCGGCTCCTGGTAGCGGTACTCCGCTGCGAGGAGCCGCCCGTGTCGTGTTCCGCGAGGGCAGGACACAGGACGCGGATCGGGAAGGACTCGCAGTACCCGCGGCGTTGACTGACGCGTCCGACGAACCCTGAGGAGACACGTGCTCGGTCCTGAACTGGTGGTCGCGCTCGGCCTCGCCATCGCCGTGACGGCTGCCGTCGCCGACCGCATCCGCGTCGCGCCGCCCGTGCTCCTGCTCGTCATCGGTGCGCTGCTCGCCCTCATCCCGACCTTCGGACGCGTCGAGCTCCCCGCCGAGGCCGTCCTGCTGCTGTTCCTGCCGGCGCTGCTCTACTGGGAGAGCCTGACCACCTCCCTGCGCGAGATCCGGAAGAACCTCCGCGGCATCGTCCTCATGGGCACCCTGCTCGTCGTCGTGACCGCGGGGGTCGTCGCCACGCTCCTGCACCTGCTCGGCATGCCGTGGGGTCCGGCGTGGGTGCTCGGAGCGGCGGTCGCACCGACGGACGCCACCGCGGTCGGGGTGCTGACGAAGATGCTGCCGCGCCGCAACGTCACGGTGCTCCGCGCGGAGAGCCTCGTGAACGACGGCACGACCCTGGTGGTCTACGGCATCGCGGTCGCCGTCACCGTCGGGACGCAGGAGCTCACGTTCTGGAGCGTGTCCGGCATGCTCGTCCTGTCCTACGTCGGCGGTGTGGCAGCCGGTCTCCTCGCCGCGTGGCTCGGCACGCTCGTGCTCCGGCGGGTCGACACCGTCGTGCTCGAGAACCTCGTGACGCTGCTCGTGCCGTTCGCGGCCTTCCTCGGCGCCGAGGCGATCGGGGCGTCCGGCGTGCTCGCCGTCGTCGCCGCGGGCATCGTCGTGAGCCAGGTGGCGCCGAAGCTGGACCGGGCGGAGACCCGGCAGCAGGTGCGGGCGTTCTGGTCCTTCCTGACCTACCTGCTCAACGGCGCGCTCTTCGTGCTCGTCGGCATCGAGGCGATGGTCGCGGCGCGCGAGCTCGACGCCGGTGAACTGTGGAGCGGGGTCGGGCTCGTCCTCGCCGTGTCCGTCGTGCTCGTCCTCGTCCGGTTCGCCTTCGAGGGGACGATCGGGGGGACCGTCTGGCTCGTCACCCGGCGCTTCGGCGGCGAGCCGCGCGAGGGGCGCCGAGACCGGCTCGTCAGCGGCTTCGCCGGGTTCCGCGGCGCGGTGTCCCTGGCGATGGCCGTGGCGGTCCCCCGCACGCTGGAGTCCGGCGGGGCGTTCCCGGACCGCGACCTCATCGTGTTCGTCACCGCCGGCGTCGTCGTCGTGACCATCGTCGGCCAGGCGCTCGTGCTCCCCGCCGTCCTGCGCCGGGCCGCACTCCCCGAGGACGAGTCGGTCGGCGAGGAACGCCGGTTCGCCGAGCGGACGGCGGTCGAGGAAGCGCTCGACGCGCTCCCCCGCCTGGCGCGCAAGGCCGGGGCCGACCGTGCGACGGTCGACCGGGTGCGGAAGGACCTCGAGGCCCACCTCGACGTCATCGAGGCGCGTGCGGAGGACGACGAGGACCACCCGGCACTGCAGCGGCACGACGCGACGGTCGCCCTCGAGCTCGCCCTGGTGCGGCACAAGGCGGCGACCCTCCTGCGGCTCCGCGACGAGGACGAGATCGACGACCTCGTCCTCCGCCAGGTCCGTGCCGGCTACGACGCCGAGGAGGCGCGGCTCGAGGGCTCGACGCCGGCCTGACCTCGCCCGTGGCCGGGTGCGTCCGCCCGCGCTCAGGCGGTCGGCACCTGCCCGGCCCGCAGCATCGCCTGCTCGAGCAGTTCGAGGTCGATGCCCACGTGCCGCCGGGCGAGCACCCCGGCGTCGACCGCTCGGCCCTCGCACACCGCCTCGACGAGTGCCTCGTGCTCGCGCAGCGCCCGCGCCTCCATCTCCGCCATGCCCTCGGCGGTGCCCCAGAGGTGCGCCGGTGCCGCGATGGACACCTGGGACTCGAGCCCGGCCAGCGTGGCGGCGAGCACGTCGTTGCCCGCCGCGGCGATGATCGTCCGGTGCAGGACCGCATCCGCCTGCTGCTTCTCGAGGCCTGACCCCGCGGCACGGAAGTCCTCGAGCCGCTCGCGCAGCACTGCCCGCTCGTCGTCGCCGATGCGCTCGGCGGCCGCGGTCGCGAGCGCCCCGTGCAGCAGGGCGATCGCGTCGGCGGTGTCGCGGATGCCGGCCCACCGGGCGAGGAGCGTGCGGCCGACCGCGTCGGAGGACGAGTCCGGCCACTGCGCGCGGACGAAGGTCCCGCCGCCGCGTCCGCGACGGGTCTCGAGCAGCCCGCGCTCGACGAGCCGGGCGAGGGCCGCGCGCACCGTGACCCGCCCCACCCCGAGGAGCACGGCGAGCTCACGCTCCGGGGGCAACCGCGACGCGGGCAGGTACTCACCCACGGCCACGGCCGTGACGAGGCGGTCCTCGACCTCGTCGACCCGGGTCTCCGTCGCGCGATCTGGCACTCGTGCCCCTCCCCTGCGTTTCGTCCACGTTAAAGGACGAGAAAAGGTATTGCAGGGAACCTTTGCTGGGTCCATGCTGTGCGTCATGTCCCGCATCACCGAAGGCACCATGCCGTTCCAGGACGGCGAGACCTGGTACCGCGTCACCGAACCCGACGCCCCGACGCCCGGAGCACTCCCGCTCGTGGTCCTGCACGGCGGCCCCGGCATGGCGCACGACTACCTCCGGAACCTCGCGGCGCTCGCCGACGAGACCGGGCGCACCGTCCTGCACCACGACCAGTTCGGGTGCGGTCGGAGCTCCCACCGCCCGGACGCCCCGTCCGAGTACTGGACCCCGCAACTGTTCGTCGACGAGTACACCGCGCTGGTGGCGCACCTCGACCTCGGCGACCACCACGTGCTCGGGCAGTCGTGGGGCGGGATGCTCGGGTCCGAGATCGCCGTCCGGCAGCCGAGGGGGCTCCGCTCCCTGGCGATCTGCAACTCGCCCGCGTCGATGCAGCTCTGGGTCGACGGGGCCGCCGAGCTCCGCGCGCAGCTGCCGCAGGACGTGCAGGACGCGCTCTCCCGGCACGAGGACGCCGGCACCGTCGACGATCCCGAGTACGTCGCCGCCACACAGGTCTTCTACGAGCGTCACGTCTGCCGCGTGGTGCCCAGCCCTGCGGACTTCGTCGACTCCGAGACCCAGATGGAACAGGAGCCGACGGTCTACCACACGATGAACGGGCCGAACGAGTTCCACGTCATCGGCACGATGCGCGACTGGACCATCATCGACCGGCTCGACCGCGTCGCCGTCCCGACGCTCGTCGTCGCCGGTGAGCACGACGAGGCGACCCCCGCCACCTGGCAGCCCTTCGTCGAGCGCATCGCCGACGTCCGCCAGCACGTCTTCCCCGGGGCGAGCCACTGCTCGCACCTGGAGCAGCCCGAGGAGTTCCGCCGCGTGGTCGCGGCGTTCCTCGCCGAGCACGACGACCCCGCGCACGACGACCAGCCCACGGGCTGACCCCGCCGCACCGGCCCACAGGCCGACCACCCGTCGGTCGGGAGGCGCACGCCCACCCCGCCACGTGCCTCCCGTCCGTCGCCACCGGACCCGACCAGCGCACCCACCCCGCCGTGCGCCCGGCGTCCGTTCCCCTCCCACGCACCGTCTCCCCGAACGGAACCCCATGTCGCAGCAGCACAGCGAGCTCTCCGCACAGCAGCAGCTCGAGGCCTACGGCTACAAGCAGGAGCTCAAGCGCTCCGTGTCCACCACCGACCTGCTCGTCTACGGGCTCGTCTTCATGGTGCCCATCGCCCCGTGGGCGATCTTCGGCACCGTCTACAACGCCTCGAGCGGCATGGTGCCGCTCGTCTACCTGGTCGGCCTCGTCGCGATGATCTTCACCGCGCTCGCGTACGCGCAGATGGCGAAGTCGATCCCCCTCGCCGGCAGCGTGTTCTCCTACGTCGGTCGCGGCATCCACCCGACCGCCGGGTTCTTCGCGGGCTGGGCGATCCTGCTCGACTACCTGCTCGTCCCGACGCTGCTCTACGTGTTCGCGGCGGAGAGCATGGTCGGCATCTTCCCCGGCACGCCCCGCTGGCTGTGGGCGCTCGTGTTCGTCGCGATCAACACCGTCATCAACCTGCTCGGCGTGTCGTCGCTCAAGCTCGCGAACCGCGTCTTCCTGCTCATCGAGCTCGTGTTCGTGGCGGTCTTCGTCGTCATCGCGATCGTCGCGCTCACCGGCGGGACCGTCCCCGGCGCCTCGTTCAGCACCGATCAGGTGTGGGACCCGTCGAAGGTGTCCGCTCCGCTCATCGCCTCGGCGCTGTCGATCGCGGTGCTGAGCTTCCTCGGCTTCGACGGCATCTCCACCCTGTCCGAGGAGTCCACCGGCCGCCGTGGCGGCGCCGGGCTCGCGATGGTGCTCGCGCTCGTCATCGTCGCGTTCCTGTTCGTGCTGCAGACCTGGCTCGCCTCGGCGCTCGCCGCCGGTCGGGACGCCTTCCCGGACGACGAGGTGGGCAACGCCTTCTTCTCGATCGTCGAGCAGGCGTCGTCGAGCGGCTGGGCGACCGCGTTCTTCGCCGTCAACGTCCTCGCCGTCGGCATCGCGAACGCGATGGCGGCGCAGGCCGCGACCAGCCGCCTGCTCTTCTCGATGAGCCGCGACCGCCAGCTGCCGGCGTTCCTGCACAAGCTGAACGGCCGGCAGGTCCCGCAGAACGCGATCATCGTCGTCTCGGTGCTCTCGGCGATCCTCGTGCTGTTCTTCGTCGGGCAGATCGACACGATCTCGTCCCTCGTGAACTTCGGCGCACTGTTCGGCTTCATGCTCCTGCACGTGTCGGTGTTCGTGCACCACGTCGTCAAGGGGAGGTCGCGGAACTGGCTGCTGCACCTCGTCGTGCCGCTCGTCGGGTTCCTCATCATCGGGTACGTCCTGCTCAACGCCGCCGTCGAGGCGAAGGTCGGCGGCATCGTCTGGCTCCTCGTCGGCGCCGCGGTCTTCCTGTACTACCGGTCGACCGGCCGCTCGACCGAGGTCGGGTCGGAGGAGCCCGGCACACTGGGCGAGGGGTCCGTCGGCGGCCCCACCACGACCCCGACGACCAGCAGCTCGACGACCAGCACCTCGACGACCAGCACCGAGAAGGGCCAGCGATGACCACCCCCGACCACCTCCTGCCGAACACCCTGGGGCGCCCCGGGTTCTCCGCCGACCGGGACCCCGTGCTCCGCATCACCCCGGGCACCGGCGAGACGATCGGCTTCGAGACGACCGACGCCGTCTACGCCGAGCTCGACGAGCACCACGACCTCGCGCAGCTGCAGGCACCGATCAACCCGGTCACCGGGCCGGTCTGGGTCGAGGGCGCGGAGCCCGGGGACACCCTCGCCGTGCACATCCACGACATCGAGCTCACGACCCACGGCTGGTCGGTGTCGCTCCCCGGGTCGGGCGCGCTCCAGCACGTCATGCCCGAGGGCGTCTTCGCCCGCCGCTGCCCGATCGAGGACGGCGTCGTGCACGTCACGGACCGGCACGCGTTCCCGGTGCGGCCCATGGTCGGATGCATCGGTGTCGCACCGGCGACGGGCACGAACTCGACGATCATGCCGGCACACGCCGAGGGCGGGAACATGGACGTGACCGAGGCCCGCCCCGGCTCGACGGTGTACCTGCCGGTCCGGGTACCGGGCGCCCTGCTGTCGATCGGGGACATCCACGCGATCATGGCCGAGGGCGAGTCGTCCTTCGTCGCGATCGAGGCGCAGGGCACGGCGATCGTGTCGGTGGACCTCGTGCGGGGCAGCCGCCCACTCCGAGCCCCGCGCATCGAGACCGCCGAGGAGTGGCTCTTCGTCGGCCTCGGCGACCCCGTGCAGGAGAGTGTGCGGCGCGGGTACGAGGACGCCTTCGCGTTCCTCGTCGACGAACACGGGTGGACGGCGGAGGACGCGTACGCGGTGCTCAGCGCGGTCGGCGACTCGAAGCTCGGCGGACCGACGGGTTCGGGCGACCCGGATCCGCTGCACCCGTTCGCCGCGGTCGGCGCCGTGACACTGCACCGGGTGCCGAAGGCGGTGCTGTAGCGGACGACGGACGGGAGGCCCGTGGCGGGACCGCCACGGGCCTCCCGTCCGTCACGCCTGGCGTCCGGTGGTCCCGGCGCATCGCCCGGGCCCGTGTGAACGGGACAGCACGCTCAGTCGTAGCCGAGCACGACCGACGGGTCGTCGCCCTCGGCGTCGGGCCGCGACGCCACCGCACTCGGCGCCGATGGCGCCGTCGGGCCGGTCACCGGTGCATCCCACGACGCTGCGCGCCCGCGCCGGACCGCGATCGGCCGACGGCCCGCACCGCAGGCTCGGGCATCGCCAGCCACACCTGACCCCAGACGTGCTCGTACTCGACGCGGGACACCCGCCCCCGTCGGACGGCGGCCTCGGCCAGGCACATCAGGTCGAGCGAGGCCTCGAGGAGCCGGACGTCGCCGTGCACCTCCGGCCGCCCGTTGCCGTGGAACACCGTGACCGTGAGGGTCCTGACCCCGGGTCGCACGCGGCGGGTCGCCCTGGCGAGCAGGACGAAGCCCGCGACGTACACCAGGACGCCGACCCCGACGCCGATCGCCGGCGCGTGGTGCAGGGCCAGGACGGCGCCCACCGCCACGAGTGCACCGCCGACACCCCACACCTGCAGCGTCCGGAGCAACAGGAGCTCACCGGCGGTCGTCCCCGGGGCGTGCACCTCGAGCGTGCGCCCGCTCCACAGCGCCCGGGTGACGGGCTGCACGGTGCACCGGCCCCAGGGGTGCCACCCGATGCGTCGGGTCCGGTGCGGGTGTCGGTCTCGGTGCGTGTCCACGTCGTCCAGCCTGGGACGGTCGAGCCGCGGTCGAGCCGGTCCTGACGGTGTCCTGACGCCTCGTACCGGATCCCGTACGCCGTCCTGATGCTGCAGCGTCGGTCCCGCGTCGAGCGGTCCTGCGCCCGCTAGCGTGGGCGGATGGACGACCACGCCCTCGCCGCCGCCCTCGTGACCGACGCCGCCCGGCTCGCGGCCGACATGCGACGGGACGGGACCGACGCGGAGCGGAAGACCTCGGCCGCCGACTGCGCTGCGTGGGACTGGCTCCCGGGACGGGCGCTCGTCGAGGGTGCCGGTGGCGTCGCGACCATCGTCCGGGCACACGGCCACGACTGGCACCTCGCCGGGGCCCCGACCGCAGTGCGGCAGGCGGCCGAGCTGCTCGGCGCAGGATGAGGGGACCGGAGCGCCGACGCGTCGTCACGGAGACCGCTGCGGCCGGCCCGTCCGCCAGACTGGAGCGGTGACCACTGCGCACCAGCCGCCCGCCCGTGGCCTCGCTCCCCTGTACCTGGCCGGCTTCACGACGGCGTTCGGCGCGCACGGGGTCGCCAGCGTCCTCGGCGCGGAGACGGACGACATCGGGCTCTCGCTCGTCACCCTCGGTGCCGTGCTCGCCCTGTACGACGTCGCCGAGGTCGTCCTCAAGCCGCTGTTCGGCGCGCTGAGCGACCGGATCGGCGCGAAGCCCGTGATAGTCGGCGGCCTGGTCGGGTTCGCCGTGGCATCGGTGCTGGCGATCGTCCACCCGAGCGTGCTCGTCCTCGCGTTCGCCCGGCTCGGCCAGGGGGCGGCCGCGTCCGCGTTCTCCCCCGCGTCGTCCGCGGCCGTCGCACGCCTCGCCGGCCGGGAACGTCTCGGCCGGTACTTCGGCCGCTACGGCGCATGGAAGAGCCTGGGCTACGTGCTCGGCCCGGTGCTCGGCATCCTGCTCGTCGAGGGCATCAACCTCCGCGCCCTCTACGTCGCACTGGCCGTCCTCGCCGTCGTCGCGGCCCTCTGGGTCGCGCTCGCGATGCCGCCACTGCCCGTGCAGCCCCGTCGTCGCACCACCCTGGCCGACCTGGTCCGGCAGACGACCGACCCGACCTTCCTCGTGCCGACGGCGCTCCTGGCGACCACGACCGGCGTGCTCGGCGTCGCGGTCGGTTTCCTCCCGCTCCTCGCCGTCCGCCTCGACCTGCCCGCCGTGGTGGGCGCGGTCGCCATCGCCGTCATCGCCCTCGTCTCGACGGTGGTGCAGCCGTCGGCGGGCCGGCTGCGCGACCAGGGGCGCCTCGACACCCGCGCCGGCAGCACCGGCGGGCTCGTCCTCGCGGCCGCCGGGCTCGGTCTCCTGGCAGCGGCTCCGGGGCCCGTCACCCTCTTCGTCGCCGCGGTGGCCGTCGGCAGCATGCTCGGCACGGTCACACCGCTCGCCTTCGCGCACCTCGCCGCGTCGACCCCGGACGACCGGATGGGCCGGACGATGGGCAACGCCGAGCTCGGGCGCGAGGTCGGTGACGCCGGCGGCCCGCTCCTGGTCGGCGCGGTGGCCGCGGCGTGGACCCTGCCCGGCGCGCTCGCACTCGTCGCCGTCGCGACGGCAGGGGCGGGCGTCCTGAGCTGGCGCGCACTCGGTGCCCGCGCGGCGCACGACGCGGCGCTCCGGACAGGGGACCACTGAGCCCTCGCGCCGCCCTCGGTGCGGTGCCGTCGTGGGCCGACGGGCACGTCGACATCGACTGGATCTCGATCTGGGACCGACCGCGGTGCCCTCGTGCCGGTGACGGCGGCACCCGCTGCTCGCCTGCGGGTCCCTCCGTCCCGGTACGATCGTGCTCACCTGCCCGTCCAGAGCGGCGCAGGAGCGTGTCGCGGTCGTGCGGGTGCACGGTGTGCAGGTCCGAGGGGTGGAGCACTGTGGTACGGAAGAAGTGGGATCTGCGTGGGCGGTCCGGAGTGACTGCGCCTGCGCCTGCACCTCGTCGCGTGCGGCGCGCCGTCGCCGTCGGTCTCGCGATCGCGACGTCCGCAGCGGCCCTGGTCGGTGTCGATGCGATCGCAGGACCAACGGGGTCGTCAGGACCGACCGTGTCCGCTGCCAGTGCCGCCGTCGGGCCGGGAGCGCCGGAGCTGACGGTCACCGGGGTCTCGGCGAGGAGCACCACGACGTCGACACGCACCGCCGTGCGCACCACGGTGCGGGTCAGGAACAGTTCCTCGGTGCGGAAGCCGGCATCCCACGCCTGGCTCTACCTGACCGCCGGCAGCAGGAGGTACGCCCTCGGTCACGTCTCGGTGAGGTCGCTCGCACCGGGTGCGAGCACGACGGTCCGCTCGACGTACACGGCACCTCGCCGCGCACCGGCCGGGAAGTACTCCGTCCGGGCCTGCGCGGGAGGGTACTCCGGGCAGCGGTGCCGCACGTCGTCCGGGGTCGTCGGGACCAAGGCGTGGACCCGCCCACGACCGGAGACCGGTGTGATGCTCGACGTCGCCCGCGCGTACTACCCGGTGGCGTTGATCGAGCGGTACATCGACCTCCTCGCCGACAACGGCGGCACCTTCCTGCACCTGCACCTCACCGACGACCAGAACGTCGGGATCGAGAGCGACGTCCTCGGCCAGACCCTCGCCGGTGCCGATCTCGAGGACGGCGTCTGGACGAGTCGCGTCACCGGGCGTCCGTTCCTGAGCGCCGCACAGGCCCGTCGGATCGCCCACCACGCGGCGCAGCGAGGCATCGCCATCGTGCCCGAGATGGACACCCCCGGCCACATGGCGGCCGCGTTCGACCTGCTCGAGGCGCGACACGGCGAGGAGTGGGTCGATCGCATCCGGGCGGGTGCGAGCGAACTCGACACCTCGGCGCCCGAGAGTGCCGCGCTGGCAGCCCGGCTCTCGGCGGAGGTGACGCGGACCTTCCCGTCCAGCCGCACCGTGCACATCGGCGGCGACGAGTGGGGAGGCGACGTCACCGCCCGCGGACGTGTCGCGTGGCTGAACGCGATCGCGGCCGCGCTCGGCGACCGCGAGGTGTGGGCCTGGAACGACGGGATCGACCGGGCCGCGGTCGGACGACTGGACCCGCGCATCCACGTCACGTACTGGAGCTTCGACGGCGACACGGAGGACGCCGCAGAGCGCCGCGAACGCCGGGCGCACCGGGCGGGGGCGGACGACCTGTACGCGGCGGGGGTCGACCTGCTCAACTACGACTCGTACTACCTCTACGAGGTCCCGACCGACCTCGACGAGGCCGACAGCGAGTACACCGTCGCCGACCTCCGCGAGAACTGGTCACTCCGCGCATGGGACGGCGACTCCGGTGCGCGCCTGGCAGGCCCGATGTCGGGCGCGGCCGTCGCGATCTGGGGCGAGGACCTGGAAGACCCGCCCGGGGACGCGCTCCTGCGCTGGAGCGCTCCGCACGTGGTCGCGATGATCGAGACCGCGACCTCGTGATTCCCGTGGAGCACGGTGTCCGCGCCGGGCTCCACGAGAGAGCACCCCGCGCCACGGACTCCCGTGGTGCGGGGTGCTCCCCGACCTGCGTGCGAGCGCGAGCGGTCGGCCCGGCGCCCGTCCCCTAGCGCTTCAGGTTCGTCAGCTCCTGCAGGACCTCGTCCGACGTCGTGATGATGCGTGCGTTCGCCTGGAAGCCCCGCTGCGCCACGATGAGGTTCGTGAACTCCTGCGACAGGTCCACGTTCGACATCTCGAGCGTGCCGGACGCGAGCTGCCCGACGCCCGGTTCACCCGGGGCGCCGACGGCCGCCTGACCGGAGTTCGCGGTGGCACGGTAGCCGGACGCACCGGTCTTCTCGAGACCCGCCGGGTTCGCGAAGGTCGCGAGGGCGATCCGGCCGATGGCGAGGGAGGCCCCGTTCGAGAACGTCCCGGTGACGGTGCCGTCCTTCGCGATCGAGTAGCCCTGCAGCGACCCGGCGGCGGACCCGTCCTGCGACGCGATCGAGGCGGTGTCGAGCGCGGCGAACCCGGTCAGCTGCGTCATGTCGACCGTGATGCCGTTGACCGTCATCGAACCACCCGCGGTGAGTCGACCACTGGCGTTGAAGGTCAGGGTGCCCGTACCGGTGCCACCCTGGCCGTCGTTCCCGGCGACGGTCCATCCGGTGGCGGTGCGGGTGTAGGTCAGGGTCAGCTCGTGCTCCGCGCCGGCGGCGTCGTACACCGTCGCCTCGCGGACGCGGGTGCCGCCCACGGCGGTCTCGGACGGCAGGTTCCCCGTGACGGTGGCCGACCGCGTGCGGACCGCGGGCGCCGCTGCGTCCAGGGGCAGGACGATGTCGCCGAGCTGCCCTCCCGCGTTGACGACGCCGTTCGTCGCGGAGTAGCCCTGCACGATCTTGCCGTCGGTGGTCACGAGCCGGCCGTCGGCGTCGAAGTCGAAGGCGCCGGCGCGCGAGTACACGGTGTCGTTGCCGAGTCGGGTGACGAAGAAGCCGTCGCCGGAGATCATGAGGTCGGTGGCCTTGCCGGTGGCCTGCGCGGAGCCCTGGGCGAAGTTCGTCGAGACCCCGGCGACCTGCACGCCCAGCCCGATCTGGGCGGGGTTCGTGCCGCCGATGCCGGTCTGCGGGCCACCGGCACCCTGGGTCATCTGCGACAGGGTGTCCTGGAAGACGGTGGACGACGACTTGAAGCCCACGGTGTTGACGTTGGCGATGTTGTTGCCGGTGACGTCGAGCATCTGCTGGTGCGAACGGAGACCGGAGATGCCGGAGTAGAGCGAGCGGAGCATGGTGCGTCCTTTCGTTGAAGGAAGACGGAGGGGAAGGAGGAGGGTCAGGCGGACTCGATACCGGAGATCACGTCGAGGTCCACCTCCTTCCCGTTCACGGTCACGGTCGGCACGCTCTGCGCGTACGACACGGCGGTGGCGGTCCCCGAGACCGCGGTCCCGGTGGCGGCGTCGGTGTAGCTGACCTGCTTCCCGACGAGGTTCGCGGCGGCGATGCGCATCTGCAGCGAGAAGTTCTCGTTCGCCGTCGTGGTCTGGTTGGTGACCTGCTCCATCATCGCGAGTTGCGTCTGCTGGCTGATCATCTGGTTGGTGTCCATGGGCGAGGACGGGTCCTGGTTGCGGAGCTGCGTCACGAGCAGCTTCATGAACACCTCGGAGTCCATCGTCTGGGACTTCTTCGTGCTGGCGTTCTGTGCGAGCGCGGCAGCCTGCGTCGCTGCGTCGACCGAGCCGGTGATGCCGTCGAGGGGCATGGTGTGGTCTCTCTCCTCAGGTCCGCGTCAGGCGAGGACGTCGAGTCCGACGGATCGGACGGTGGTGGGTCGGGTGGTGACCGGTGCGGTCAGGGCGGGACGCGCCTCCCGGGCGGTGTCCGGTCGCAGGGCGGACGTCGCCGGACGGCCGTCGCGTCCGGACTCGGCGCCCGGGTGGTTCTGGGACGACAGGTCGAGCGTCGTGCTGGTCCCGCTGCCGGCGGCGTCCCGCCGCAGGTCGGGCAGCACCTGCCGGACGGCGTCGCGTGCGGCGTCCGACGACGCGAACAACTCGACGTGCATGCCGTGCGCGGTGACGTGGGCGCGGACCGTGACGGGTCCGAGCGAGTCGGGCGTCACCTGGACGGTGACGACGTGCTCGCCGGGGCCGGCCTGGGCGAGCGAGAACAGTGGTCGGACGAGCTGGTGCGCGAGCGGCGCCGGGGTGTTCGCCGTCGCCGCACCGGCCGGTGCGGTCGAGGCGGTGGTCGTGGTGGTGACGAGGAACGGCGTCTCGCCACCGCGCCCGGCGGCGACGGGCGGGAGGCCCGACTCACCGTGACCGTCCGGCCTGCCGTCCGCAGCGTGCACGGCTCCACCGTCGGTGGCTCCGTCGGTGCGGACCACCGGCGCGGGGACCGCGCTGCCGGTGGTCGGGGTGCCCGTGGCCGTCGCGGCGCCCGCGTCCTGGGTACCGGGCAGCGCGGCAGCTGTGGTCCGGGCTGCGTCGGTGGTCGTCGCCGTCGCGCTGGTGCCCACTCCGGGGACGGCCGAGCTCGTGGTCGCGCCGGGTGCCGGCGGCGAACCGAGCGCGCTCACGCGGTGCGGGGCGACGGTGGCCACCGCTGCGGTGGCGTCGGGCGCGACGGCACCCGACGCCGCGCTCGTCGTGGAGGCCGTGGCGGATGCGGGCGCGACGCCGGTGGACGTCGTCGCCGGAGCGGCGCTCGCGGTGCCGAGCGTCTGGCCGACGTCGTGTTGTCGCTCGCCGGCCACCCCAGCAGCAGCGGTCGTCGTGGCGTCCCCCGGCGTCGTGGAGACCCGGGGCGTTGCTCCAGCGGTCAGGGCCACCGGCGTCTCCGCAGCCGTCTCCGCGGTCGTCTCCCCGGTCGTTCCCGCAGCCGCAACGGAGGGTGCGACGAGCGGTGCTCCGAGGTGCGGCACGGCGGTCGGTGCCGGGAGCACGCCGAGCAGGGCGGGATCGACGACCGTCGTCGTGGTCCCCGTGTCCGTCGCCGTCGTCGACCCGGACGGTGCGCTCGACGGCACCGTGGTCGTGGCCGTGCCCGCACCTGCCGCCCCGCCCGACGACTGCGGAGACCGGTCGCCGGTCCCGTCGCCGGAGCCGTCGCCTGCGCCGGGACGAGCGCCGTCCGCGCTGACGGCCGCGAGTGCTGCGCCGAACGGCACCGCCGAGGCGCCGGCGGTCGACGACCCGCCCGGAGCGGCCGCCCCGGCGCCCCCCGACGCTCGCGCCGACGCGACGGGAACGCCCGCCGTGGTCATGGTGCTCATGCCGCGCTCCCCACCCGCATCGCGGACAGCAGGGCCGCGGTCTGCAGGTCGGTCACGGACTGCGCCGACGCAGCGGAGGCCACGGTCGGGGTCGCGGCAGGGGCGGTGGCCTCGCTCGGAACGATGCGGCGGATCGTCGCGATGTCCGAGTCCTTGTACCAGTTGTCCACGATCCGGACGTCCTTGCCGGGACGCGGGGCGTGCAGGACCTTGCCCTCGCCGACGTAGATCACGATGTGCTGCTCACCCTTGGGGATGATCAGGTCGCCCGGCTTCGCGTCCTGGAGCGAGCCGACCGGCACGCCCATGTCGGCCTGGTCGGGCACGACGCGCGGCATCGTGACGCCGAGGTCCTTGAACACCGTCTGCACCAGTCCCGAGCAGTCCATGCCGGAGCGGCTCTCGCCGCCGAAGACGTACGGCACGCCGAGGTACTTCTCCGCCGCGGCGACGACGTCGGACCCGGTGGCACCGCTGCCGGTCGCCAGGGTGCCCCGTCCGGCGTCGACCGAGGTCGCGGGCGCCGCGGTCGCACCGGCCGTCGACGCGGCGCCGGCGGAGGTGGTGGTCGCCGCCGTACCGGTCCCGGTCGCCGTGGCGAGGGCGTCGGCGAAGGCTCCGGACGACGCCGCGCCCGAAGCGGTCGACCCGCTCGCGGCGGCGGTCGTCGGGGTGCCGCGCAGGGCGTCGATCTGCGTGCGGATCTCCGCGATCCGGGAGAGCACGGCGTCCACGCTCATCGGGCACCACCTTCCGTGCGGCGCCGGGCCGCGATCTCGTCGAGGGCGTTCTGTTCGGTCCGCAGGTCCTCGGCGGCCTGCTCCCGGTCGTGCTGGCCCTCGAGCTTCTCGAGCCCGAGTGCCGCGCGCCGTGCGGAGTCGTACGCGGCCTGCGCGCCGTCGACCTCGGCGCGACGGGACCGGGCGACGGCTTCGAGCTCCTCGAGCATCCCGCGGGTCGAGGCACGGGCGGCGGCGAGGGCGCTCAGCGTCGCCGCGTCCGTGACCGGCTGCGTGTCCTCGCGGTCCGCGAGGCTCCGCCGTGCGGCGATCCGGGCGTCTGCGACGTCACGGACCCGGTCGTTCGCGGCGGCCAGGGCGGCGGCGGCACGGTCCTGCTCGGCGTGCCGGAGGCGCAGCAGTCCGGCGAGGGGGAAGCGTCGGGCCATCAGGCAGCCACCCCCAGTCGTGCGACGAGGGCGTCGAGGGCACGCCACGAGGTGACGGCGTCCGCCCGGTCGTCCATGCCCTGGCGGAGGAACGCGTCGATGGCGTCCTGGTGGTCCACGGCGGCGTCGACGAGGGGGTTCGAGCCGCGCTGGTAGGCGCCGACGTCGAGCAGGTCCTGCGCGTTCCGCCGGGCCGCCATCACCTTGCGGAGCGCGGTCGCGGCGGCGCGCTGCCACGGCTCCGTGACCTTCGATGCGACGCGGGAGACGGACCCGAGCGCGTCGACGGACGGGAAGTGCCCGGTCACGGCCAGCCGCCGGTCGAGCACGACGTGTCCGTCGAGGATGCTGCGGGCGCTGTCGGCGACCGGCTCGTTGTGGTCGTCGCCGTCGACGAGCACCGTGTAGAGCCCGGTGATGCTCCCCACGCGGTCGGTCCCGGCCCGTTCGAGCAGCGCGGCGAGGACGGAGAACGTCGACGGCGGGTAGCCCCGGGTCGCGGGCGGCTCCCCCACGGACAACCCGATCTCGCGCTGTGCCATCGCGACGCGGGTCAGCGAGTCCATCATGAGCACGACGTCCTGTCCGGCGTCACGGAAGGACTCGGCGATGCGGGTGGCCACGAACGCGGCGCGCAGGCGCATGAGCGCGGGCTCGTCCGAGGTCGACACGACGACGATCGAACGGGCGAGTCCCTCGGGTCCGAGGTCGTCCTCGAGGAACTCCCGGACCTCGCGACCGCGCTCCCCCACGAGGGCGATGACGTTGACGGCGGCGTCACTGCCGCGGGCGATCATCGACAGCAGCGACGACTTGCCGACGCCGGACCCCGCGAACAGGCCCATGCGCTGCCCACGGCCGACCGTGGTCAGGGTGTCGAGCACCCGCACCCCGAGTTGCATCGGGGCGTCGATGCGGGTGCGGGCCATGGCGTTCGGCGTGGGGTGGTCGAGCGGCACCCACCCGTCGGAGTCGAGCGGCCCGCGGTCGTCGATCGGCCGTCCGAGTCCGTCGAGCACGCGCCCGAACAGTCCGGCGCCGGTCGGGACGCGCACGGGCCGGCCGGTGGGACGCACCGGCGTGCCCGCGGTCACGCCGACGAGACGCCCGAGCGGCATGCAGCGGACACCCGTGGCGTCGGTGGCGACGACCTCGACGGCGGTCTGCTGGCCGCCCTCCGCACCGACCGTGACCACGTCGCCGATCCGGGCGTCGAGTCCGGCGACGGTCAGCCCGAGGCCGACCGCACTCGTCACGACACCGACGCGCTGCGGCGCGGCCTGGGCGATCGCGTCGTCGAGCCCACGCGGACGGAGGAGCGTCGCCGTCACCGGGACACCCCGAGCGCGGTGCGGGCACGGCCGAGCGCGGCGTCGATGCGGGCGTCGAGCAGGCCGTCCGGCAGGTCGACCACGGCGTCGCCGTCGCGGAGCGACGGGTCGCCGACGACCGGGACCGCGAGGTCGAGGTCGGCGACGCGCGCCGCGTCGGCGGGGCTGACCCGGACCGCGAGCGCGACGGTGGGGTCGACCGAGGCGAGTGCGCGCCGGACCGTGGCCTCCGCGCCGGGGGCGGGCCGTGCCTCCCGGCCGCCCGTGGCGACACCGGCGGCACTGGCGGCACTGGCGGCACTGGCGACCGCATCGTCGTCGGACCGTGTGGTGCGGACCGAGTACCCGACGACGGCTTCCGCCAGCTCGAGGGAGGCCGCGACGAGCGACTCCTCGGCGTCCCGCAGGACGGGGACGAGCTGTGACAGCAGCGCGTTGGCGGCGGCGTCGAGCACCTGGACGCGGCGGACCGTGTCGGCCTGCAGCGACGCGAGCCGTGCGGTGTGCTCGGCTTCGAGCCGGGCGCGGAGCGCATCCGTCTCGGCCTGCGCCGCTCGCAGCCCGGCCGCGTACCCGGCGGCGTGGCCGCGGACGTCGGCAGCAGCGGCGAGGTCGCGCGTGGTCGCGCTCCCGAGCACCGGGAACGCGACGCGCTGTACGAGGGGCTCAGTCAACGAGCTCGTCCTCCTCGGCGCGGTGGACGGTGATCGTGCCCAGTGCCTCGAGCTCGCGGACGGACCGGACGACCTCGGCACGAGCCTCCTCGACCTGCGAGACGCGCACCGGTCCCATGGCCTGCAGCTCGTCGTCGAGGACCTCGCGGTTGCGCTCGGAGACGTTGGCACGGATGGTCTCGACGACGGGTCCCGGGGCGCCCTTCATCGCGGTTGCGAGGAGCTTCGAGTCGATGCCGCGGAGCACCTGCTGGATGTCCCGCGCCTCGAGCTTGACGATGTCCTCGAACGTGAGCATGCGGGAGCGGATGTCCTCGGCGAGCTCCGGGTCGCGGGCCTCGAGCCCGTCGAGCACCGCCTTCTCGGTGGCGACGTCCGAGCGGTTGATGATCTCGACCAGGGGCGCGATGCCACCGACGACCTCGACGCTCTCGCGCGGGGAGACCACGGCACCCGCGCGCTGGCGGAGCACCCCGGCGACGATCCCGACGGCCTCCGGCGTGGCGGTGCCCATCGTGGCGAAGGCCTGCGCGACGTCGGTGCGCACGCGCTCGTCGACACCGGCGAGCACGGCGCTCGCCTGACCCGGCCCGAGGTGCGCCAGCACGAGCGCGATCGTCTGCGGCAGCTCCCCCTCGAGCAGGCTGACGACCTGGCCGGGCTCGGCGTCGTCGAGGAAGTCGAAGGACTGGCCCGCGAGGTTCGAGGCGAGTCGGTCCATCACGCCAGCGGCGCGCTCGGAGCCGAACGAGGCCTCGAGCAGCCCGAGCGCGGCGTCCTTGCCGCCGCGCTTCTGCACCCGGCCGCGCTGCGTGATGCGGTGGAACTCGCTCATCGTGCGGTCCACGACGCTGTCGTCGACCCGGCGCATCCGGACGATCTCGGCGGAGATCTCCTCGGTCTCCAGCTCCGTGAACTGCTTCATCACCTCGGCCGCGCGCTCGGTGTCCATCTGCATGAGGATGAGCGCGACCTTCTGCGCACCGGTCAGGGCACGCTCGGTCACCCCGCCGCTCGCAGGGACCGGGACGACGCCGCTCACACCGGTGCCCGGTCGTCGAGGAGCCCTCGGAGGAGCTCGGCCGTGCGCTTCGGGTCGCGTTCGGCCAGGGCGGAGATCTCCTGACGGCGACGCTCGGCGCTGATCTCGTCCGTGGTCAGCACCTCGGTCGGGGCGTCGTCGTGCGGCAGGGTCGGCAGGGCGACGGTCTGCGGGTCGACGGCCGGCAGCGTGGTGAGCTCGTCGTCGACGCCGAGCGGGAGCTCGAAGGTCTCGCCGGCGAAGGCGTCGAGCTCGCCGACGTCGACCGCCTCGCGGGACTGCCGTCGCCCACGCCGGGCCAGCACGATCGCGAGCACGATCGCGGCGGCGAGCACCGCGACGACGATCCCCGCGGTGCGGATCACCGACCACATGGCCTGCTGCTGCTCGGCCTGCTGCTGCTCCTCGAGCGCCTTCGCGGCGTCCTTGGCGGCGGTGTCGTCGAAGTCCATCATCGCGACGCGGACCTGGTCGCCGCGCGCGTTGTCGGCACCGGCCGCAGCGGACACGAGGTCGTTGATGCTCTGCAGGTTCGCGTTCTGCACCGACACGGCTCGGGAGTTCAGCGCGACCGAGATGGTCTGGCGCTCGACGCCCCCCGCGGGGATCTGCGTCGTCTCGGTCGTCTTGTCGACGGCGTTGTTCTTCGTCGCCGACTCGTTCGTGTAGCCGTCGTCGCCGTTCGCGTCCGTGCCGTTCGGCACGGCGATGTTGTCCGGACCGAGGACACCGGTCGCTCCGGCGCCCGCGCCGGAACCTGCGCCGTACTCCTCGGTCGAACTCGACTCGTTGAGGGCGACCGGCCCGCTCTTCGGCTGCGCGAAGCTCTCGGACGTGCGGGTGCCCGACTCCTGGTTCATCGTGGCGGAGACGACGACGCTGGCGTTGCCCGGCCCGAGCGTGGTGTCGAGCAGGTCCTGGATCTTCTTCCGGGTCGTCGCGTCGTAGTCGGCCGCCTGGTCCGCACCGCTGCCGGTCGCGCCCGTGCCGACCGCCGAGAGCGTCTGGCCCTTCTGGTCGACGACCGAGACGTCGGTGGGCTGCATCCCCTCGACGGCCGCGCTCGTCAGGTGCACGATCGACTGCACCTGGTCGGTGGTGAGCTGCGCACCGTTCTCGGTCGAGACGAACACCGAAGCCGTCGGGTCCTTCTCCTCGGAGACGAACACGGTCTTCTCGGGGATCGCGAGCTGCACGGTCGCGGCCTTCACCCCGTCCATGGACGAGATGGTCTTCGCGAGCTCGCCCTCGATCGCGCGCTTGTACGTGACGTCCTGCTGGAACTCGGAGCTCGTCACGCCCATCTCGTCGAGCAGCGAGTACCCGCCCTCGTTCGACGACGGCAGGTTGTTCGACGCCGCCTTGAGCCGCTCGGAGTAGACCTTGTCCTGCGGCACGAGGATCGTCGCGCCGCCGTCGGTCAGCTGGTAGGGCACGCCGTCCGTCTGCAGCTGGTCGGTGATCGAGCTCGCGTCGGCCGCGGCCAGTCCGGTGAACAGCGGCGCGTAGGAGGCCTTGCCGAGCCAGCTCGCGAGTGCGATCCCGCCGAGCACGAGCGCGGCGATGCCGATCACGGCGATCGTGCGCTGCGCGGCGGAGAACCCCTGCACGTAGCCCGCGAGGCGCGCCCACGTGTTCTTCATCGCGGCGGGCATCAGGCCTGCATCCGCATGATCTCGTTGAACGCGTCGACGCCCTTGTTGCGGACCGCGGCGACGAGTTCGAGGGTGACCTGGGCACGGGTGGACGCGATGGTGGCGTCGTGGATGTCGTCGAGGTTGCCCGTGACGGCCTTGAGCGCGAGCGTCTTCGACGTGCTCTGCAGCTGCTGGAGCCCGTCGACGGCGTTCGTCAGGCTGCTCGCGAAGCCGTCACCGGACGCACCCGTGGTACCGGTGCCGGCCACGCCGGTGGTGGCGGCGGTACCGGTGACGTCGGTCGTCCCGCCGAAGGCGCGGGTCATCGCGTTGGTGGTCACACCGTTCAGGGCGTCGATGGGCATCAGTTCTTCCCGATCTGCAGTGCCGCCTCGTAGGCGGTCTTGGCGCGGTCGACGACGGCGGCGTTCGCCTGGTAGCCGCGCTGGGCCATGATGAGGTCCGCCATCTGCGTACCGAGGTCGATGTCCGGCATGCGGACGTAGCCCTCCGCGTTCGCGAGCGGGTGGTCCGGGTCGTAGGTCACACGGCCGGCAGCACTGCCGAACGCGGCCCCCTTGACGTAGGCGCCGGACGTCCCTGCACCCTCCTGGACCTCGACGTAGCGGGCCTGGAACGCGGTGTCGTCCATCGACCTGACGGTGTTCGCGTTCGCGAGGTTGTCCGAGATCGCGTCGAGCCACTTCCGGTGCACGGTGAGACCGGTGCTCGCGATGCCGATCGCGTCGAACGTCGTCACGAGGAGGTCCGCATCGCGGTGCGCATGCTCGTGGCCTCGCCGCCGACGGCCTGGGTCGCGAACTGGTAGCGCAGGACCGTGTCGACGTTCGACAGGGTCTCCTGGTCGAGGTTCACGTTGTTGCCGTTGGTGTTCGTCGGTTCGAGGCTGCGCGCGGTGGTCGCCGTGGCGTGGCCGTCGCCGTGCACGATCGAGTCCGCGAGCGCGTCCTCGAAGCGGACCTTCTCGGCGTGGTAGTCCGGCGTGTTGATGTTCGCGATGTTGTTCGCGATGGTGCGCTGTCGCAGCGACAGCCCGTCGAGCGCACTCTGCAGCGCGACGCTCGTCACGGAATCGAACACGGGTGGCCCGTCCCCTCGGTGTGCGACGTCGCGTGCGACGTCGCCGAATGGCGGTGGCCGATCCATGGCCGAACAGGTGAGCGATCCGTGCTCGTGGGGCGCTATCGACGCGGGAGGGTCGCCGCGTTAGCGCTCGCCCCGAACGGGGGGCGGGCCTCAGGCGGAGGCGTCGAGGTAGACCGATCCGCGCGGCTCGTCGGTCGCGGCGACCTGCCGCAGCGCACCGAGGTGCTCCAGCGTCTGGCGCCGCTCGGTCTCGAGCTCGGCCAGCCGGTCACGCTGCGCGGCCAACAGTCGGGAGGCGCGACCCACCAGCTCGCGCGGCACCGGCCCCAGCACGGTCGGCTGGGTCCACGTGGTGGCCGCCTCGGTCGCGGAGGTGACGGTCAGCTCGTGCTCGAGCGCGTCGAGCAGCGTCGTCCAGTCGTCGAGTGCACGGGTGTCGGCGGGACGCCCGGCGTCAGGCGACACCGAGCGCTCCCCCGGCACCCGTCTGCGGGGCCCGGGCCGCGGGCAGCGCCGCGGCGGCCTCGTGCCACGACTGCCGCAGGGGCTCGAGGATCCGGATGCAGTCCCGCGTCGCCTGCACGTCGCGGTGCACGTTCGCCGTGATGAGGGAGGTCGACGCGTAGTTGTAGATCGCGAGCAGGCCCTCGCCGCCGTCCCACACGTCGATCCGGAGCGTGCTCGACAGCTCCCCGACGATGGCCTGGGCGTGCAGCAGCTGCTCGCGGGCGGCGTCCCAGTCGGCGTTCGTCTGTGCAGCCTCGGCGCGGTGCAGGTCGAGGAGCAGCCGGTCGTAGAGCATCGTCACCAGCTGCGCCGGCGTGGCCGAGAGCACGGCCTCGTTCGTGTACTGGGCGCGGCGCTGGTCGGTCACGGTGCGCGGCTGCGCGGCTTGACGGAAGGCGGCGGACTGCAGGTCGAAGGCGTTCATGGTCGTTCCCGTCAACTCGTCGACGTCGATGCCAGCTGGCTGGAGAGCCACGCCGACTGGGACTGGAGCTTGCTGAGGCTGGTCTCGAGCGCGGAGTACTGCGCCTGCAGCGTTGCGCGGCGCTGCGTCAGCCGGTCGGTCCAGTTGTCGATCTGGGTCGTCAGGTCCTTCGCGACGGACTGCTGGCCGGTGATCGAGGTCGTGATCGACCCGGTGTACTTGTCCGACGCGGCCGTCGCGGCGGCGCCGACGTTCGTCGCGATGCCGGAGAGCATGGCCTGTGTGCCCTGCGGGTCGTCCGCCAGGGCCTTCTGGAACACCGCGGCGTCGAAGCTGAACGTGCCGTCCTTCTGGATGACGATGCCGATGGAGGACGGCGACTTCCCGTTCACCGGCGTCGACATCGTCGTGGTGAGCCGCTGCACCGCGTCGCGGGTCGTGCCGTCGCCGGTCAGGACCCCGGCCTTGGTCGACGTCGTGCCGGTGGTCGGGCTGGTGGTGCTCGTCACCGCTGTGTTGGTCGCGTAGTAGGACGTGATCGCGTTGAACGCGTCGACGAGGCCGGACGCAACCGCCTGGGCCTTCGTGGTGTCCTGGGCGACCGTGACGGTGATCGGGTCGGTCGTGGTCTGGCTGACGGTGACGTCGAGGCCCGGCAGCAGGTCGTCGAACGTGTTCGTGGCGCTCGTGACCGTCTGCGCGGCAGCGGTCCCCGCCCAGAGGGTGACGCTGGCGTCCCTGCCCTGGGTGACGACGGCGGCCCCTGGCTGGGTGAAGACGTTCGTCGCGGTGCCGGCGGTCACGTCGTCGGACGTGCCGCGGTGGAGCTCGAACGCCGCCGCAGCGCCGGTTTTCGTCGCGCTGAGCTGCAGGCGGTAGAGCTTGGTGCCGTCGGTGTCGGTCCCGGCGGCGACCTTCGTCGCGGTGACCCCGGCGCCGGCCTTGTTGATCGCGGTGACAGCGTCGTCGAGCGAGCCCGAGGCGGGCGTGACGGTGGTCTTCTTCCCGTCCGCGCCGACGAGGGTGAGCGGCTCCGCGGCGGCGGACCACGTGGACATCGCCGCGGTGACGCCGACGTGTGCGGCCGCGGTCGAGCCGACCTGGAAGCTGACGGAGCCGGCGGAGGCCGTCGAGTCGGTGGCGACGGTCACGCCGGACGACGAGCTCTTCGCGCCGTACACGTCGAGCGACGTGGCCTTGGCGGCGTCGCCGGCCTTCGTCGCGAGGGTCTGCACCAGCGAGTTGATCGTCTGCAGCGACGACACGAACGAGTTGGTGTCGGTGAGCTTGCTCTTGAGCAGGGTCTGCGGGACCTGCTCGATCGTCATCAGCGAGTTGATGAGGTCGGTGGTCTTGAGACCGCTGACCAGACCGTCGATCGCGAGACTGTTGCCCGACACGGACGACGTCGACATCGCGGGGCTCCCTGCCGTCGGAGGTGGTGGTGGTCGAGGATGTGGTGACGCCGCCGTCCGGAGGACTCGAACTCCTCCGGACGACGGCGTCGATGGTGCTAGCGGAGGAGCGAGAGCACGCCCTGGGTGCTCTGGTTCGCCTGCGCGAGCATCGAGGTGCCGGCCTGGCTCAGGATGTTGTCGCGGGTGTACTTGACCATCTCCTGCGCCATGTCGACGTCGGTGATGCGCGAACCAGCGGCGGTCAGGTTCTCCTTGGCCACGTTCGTCACGTTGATGGCGTGGTCGAGGCGGTTCTGCACCGCACCGATGTTCGAACGAGCGGCGGAGACGTACTTGATCTCCGTGTCGATCGCCGTGATCGCCGCCTGAGCGTTCGTGGCGGAGTCGAAGGTGAGGGCGCCGACGTTCGTCGCGACGGTGCCGACGTTCGCCTTCGACAGGTCGATCGAGATCTGGCTCGAGGCGTTGCCGTCCGCGCCGACCTGGAAGGTCAGCGAGCCGTTGCCGGTGCCGTCGGTGCTCGCGGTCCCCTCAAGCAGCTTGATGCCGTTGAAGTTGGTGGACTGCGAGATGCGGGTGAGCTCGTCCTTCAGCTGCCCGACCTCGGTGGAGATCGCCGTGCGCGACTCCGCGTTGTTCGAGTCGTTGCCGGCCTGGACGGCGAGGTCGCGCATGCGCTGGAGGATCGAGTGGGTCTCGGTGAGGCCACCTTCAGCGGTCTGCACGACGGAGATGCCGTCCTGTGCGTTGCGGGCGGCGACCGTGAGGCCACCTGCCTGCGACTTGAGTCCCTCGGAGATCGACAGACCGGCAGCGTCGTCGGCAGCACGGTTGATGCGGAGACCCGTCGAGAGCTTCTCGAGGGACTTCGACAGGTCGTTCTGCGTCGCGTTGAGGTTCCGGTACGTGTTGAGTGCCGAGAGGTTGGTGTTGATGGACATACCCATGGTGGTTTCCTCCGTGAATCCTTGGGTGGTGGTGCCTGCCCGTCCGTGGGCTGACATCCGTGACTCTCGGCAGGGACGCCGAGGTCGTTAGGTGTCGGCGAGGAAATCTCCTCGCCGAGGCGTTAGCCCGCCGCCACGGCGGTCGGCGCGGACGCGTCCTGCACGGCGCGCGCGACACCGGCGGCGGCGTTGGCGGCGACACGCGCCAGGTAGGCGCTGCGCCGCGCGGCGGTGGTCCGGGAGACCGGCTCGACCGCGGTGCCGTCGCCGTAGTGCTCCGCGAGGCCGTCGCGCAGCAGCCGCATCGCCTCGGACCGCTGCTGCGACACCGCGGAGTGCGTGATGCCGAGCTCGGCGGCGACGTCGGTCACCGAGCGGTCCCCGAAGTACACGTTCTCGACGACGAACCGCATGCGGTCGGGCAGCGCGGCGACGGCGGCGCGCAGGTACCGGCGCTTCTCGGCCTCGAGCAGGTCCTCGCCGGGGAGCGGCAGGTCGGCGGCGATCGCATCGTGCACGGTCTCGTCGATCGGGCCGACGGTCCGGCCGGCGTCGGCCATCGCGTCGGCCGCGGTCTGTCGGTCGACGCCCATCGCGTCGGCGATCTCCTGCACGCCCACCGAGCGGCCGAGCCGGGCGGACAGCGCCTCCTGCGTGGCCAGCGTCTCGCGGATCCGCTTCCGGGTGCCCCGCGACGCCCAGTCCGAGGAGCGCATGTCGTCGGCGATCGCCCCGGCGATGCGGGTACGGGCGTACGCCCCGAACGGCACGCCGAGGTCGGGGTCGAACGCCTCTGCGGCCGCGACGAGCGCGAGGGAACCGACGGCGGCCAGGTCGTCACGGTCGAGGTGGGTGGCACGAGCACGGACGTCCGCGACGATGTAGCCGACGAGCGGCAGGTGCTCCACGATCATCGCGTTGCGTGCGTTCCGGTCCATTGTCTTCCCCTGGTCGACGTGCTGGCTGACCCGTCCGTGGGCACGACGGACACCGGCCCTCGGCAGGCCGGTGCGTTCGTCGAAGAGACCCCCCGGGTCCGTCCGGGCGGTGCATCCGCGTCCCTGCGACGCGGTGCGGGGGCGTCCCCCGCGGTGCGTTCCGAATGTATCGGCTGACAAGGCCCTGGGTCAGGCTGTGAACGTCCCCAGTGCGGGGGGACGAAGCCAGTCCTGCGGTCGGCATTTGCGGGGACACCGGGTGGGGAACGCCCGTTCTTGTCCCCCGATCAGGGTGACAACGACCCTCGGTCGGGAGCCACGGTCCGACTCCGTCGCCAACCCCGGCCACGTCGGCCGCCCACGCTGACTCACGACGTCCACTTACGCCCTCCCACTCGGGGTCGATAGTCCCGGCTGTCCACCGGATGGCGGACCGGGACGACCCGAACGTCGCCGACCAGACCCACACCGGGAGGAGCCATGAGCGTGAACGACCTGTCCGCCGTCCTCTGGCGCGAGCGTGAACTGCTCGAACTGCTCACGTTCAAACTCGAGGAGGAGCAGCTCCTGCTCGCCGCCGGGCGCTCCCGCTGGGTGTCGCACGCCAGCCGCGAGGTCGAGCAGGTCCTCGAACGGCTCCGCAGCACCGGACTCGAGCGCGCCGCGTCGAGCGCCGCCGTCGCCGAGGAGTGGGGCGTCGACCCGGACGCACCGCTGCGCGACGTGGTCGCCGCCGCCCCGAGCGGTCCCTGGGGCGAGATCCTCGCCGCACACCTGACCGCCATGGTCGAGCTGACGACGCAGATCGGCGCACTCCGCGACGAGAACGACCGGTCTCTCCGCACCGCCGCGCAGGCGACCGAGGAGACGCTCGCCGGCAGCGTCACCGGCGCCGCGACCTACGACGCCTCGGGGAGCTCCGGCTCCGGCTCCGACGGCGCACGCCTCTTCGAAGGGACCCTGTAGCACCGTGGCGAGCACCTTCGGATCCCTCGCGACCGCCGCCTCCGGCCTGGCCGCGGCCCGCGCCGGCATCGACGTCACCGGGCAGAACATCGCGAACGCCGGCACGACGGGCTACACCCGACAGCGCGTCACGCAGTCGTCCGTGCCCGCCGTGCAGACCGGGTTCGTGCGCGGCACCGCGGCCCTCGCCGGACAGGGCGTCTCCGTCGACGGCATCGCCCGCCTCGGCTCGCTGACGCTCGACGCCGGCCTCCGCGCGGCGACGGGTGCCTCGTCCTGGGCGCAGACCCGCGCGACCGCACTGTCCACCCTCGAGGGAGGCCTGCAGGAGCCCGGGAAGAACGGCCTGTCCGCGAAGCTCGATGCCTTCTGGTCCTCGTGGGGCGACCTCGCCGCGCACCCCGACGACCCCGGTGCGGCGTCGTCCGTCATCGCCGCTGCGTCGACCGTCGCGAGCACCCTCGCCAGTGGGTCGAAGGCGGTCGACGACCAGTGGTTCACCGTGCGCGGCACCGCGGCGACGCAGGTCGGGCAGCTCAACGACGCCGCCGCGCAGGTCGCCGACCTGAACGGCCGCATCCGCTCGACCCTCGCCTCGGGTGGGAACGCCAACGAGCTCCTGGACCAGCGGGACCAGCTGACGCAACAGATCGCCGGACTCGCCGGCGGCACCGTGCGGACGAACGGCGACGGCACGGTCGACGTGCTCCTCGGCGGCAATCCGCTCGTGCAGGGCACGACCGCACGCAGCGTCGCCCTCGACGGCGGCGCCCGCCTGGCCGACGGGCAGCCGGTGACCCTGCGCTGGACGTCCGGCAGCGAGTCGACGGTGACGCTCGACGGCGGGTCCATCGGCGGTGCACTGTCGCTCCTCGCCCCGGCGTCCGGAGGTACCGGTGGTCCCCTCGCCGAGGCATCGGCCGCGTACGACCGGGTCGCGACCCGGCTCGCCGCGACCGTGAACGCCGAGCACGCGAAGGGCACGACGGCCTCGGGGACGACCGGCGCGCCGTTCTTCGCGGTCGGAGCCGGCGCCGGGGCCGCGCAGGCGCTGTCGGTCGTCCCGACCGACGGCAGCGGTCTCGCGACGCGGAACGCGACGGGCCAGCTCGACGACTCGTTCGCCGACGCGCTCTCGCGACTCGGCACGGTCGCCGGGGGTGCGGACAGCGCCTGGGCGACGTTCGTCGGCGGGGTGGGCAGTGCCTCCCGGACGGCCGCATCCGAGTCGACGCTCACCGGCCTGGCGCTCACCAGCGCACGGACGCAGCAGCAGTCCGGCGCGGGCGTCGACCTCGACGAGGAGAACGTCAACCTGCTGAGCTACCAGCACGCCTACCAGGGCGCGGCGCGCGTCCTCACCGCGGTCGACGAGATGCTCGACACGCTCATCAACCGCGTCGGACTCGTCGGGAGGGGCTGACCGTGATCACCCGTGTGACCACCCAGATGTCGATCGCGTCGGCGACGGAGCGGCTGCAGGCGAACGCCGCTCGCGTCGCCGAGGCCACGCAGCGCGCCACGACGCTGCAGGCGATCGCGAAGCCGTCCGACGACCCGGTCGGGACCGGCTCGTCCATGCAGGTCCGGAAGGAGCAGGCCGCAACGGCGCAGTACACGCGCAACGCGAACGATGCGGTGGGGTGGCTCGCGACGACCGACAGCACGCTCTCGAGCGCGTACTCGGTGCTCGGCAAGGTGCGCGACCTCACGGTGCAGGCGGCCAACTCGGGCACGATGGGCGACACCGACCGCGACGCGTTCATCACGCAGTTCCGCGCGCTCAAGGCGGACCTCGAAGCGGCGGCCAACGCGAAGTACGGCACGCGCTCGGTGTTCGCCGGGTCCGCCACCGATGCCGTGGCCTACGTGCCGGGCACCGGGTTCGTGACCGCCACCACCGCGGTCTCCCGACGCGTCGGCGACGGCCAG
This sequence comes from Curtobacterium sp. MCSS17_008, assembly GCF_003234185.1. Lineage (GTDB taxonomy): Bacteria > Actinomycetota > Actinomycetes > Actinomycetales > Microbacteriaceae > Curtobacterium. The sequence continues at coordinate 186,878 of NZ_QKSM01000001.1, read as the reverse complement.
GTCCTGCGCGTCGACACCTCCGGCGCGGCGGTCTTCGGCACCGGCGCGGCCTCGGCCTTCGCCGTGATCGACGACATCGTCGCGGACCTGCAGAACGGCGTGAACGTGAACCCGAAGCTGAACGACGTCGACGCCGCGATCAACGCGGTCCGCTCCGCGCAGGCGGACGTCGGTGTGCGTCACGCCGAGGCCCTCACCGCCCAGGACGCCCTGACGAGCGCCGGCGTCGCGCTCGAGAACCGCCGCGCGGGCATCGAGGACCTCGACCTCGCCGGCGCCGTCCTCGACCTGCAGGTGCAGCAGACCACGTACCAGGCAGCCCTCGCCGTCACCGCGAAGGTCCTGCAGCCGACCCTGATGGACTACCTCCGATGAGCATCGACCTGACCTTCCCCGTGCCGCCGTTCGGACTCTCCCCGGCGCCCGTGTTCACGCTCGCCCCCGTCGACGGCGCCGACGGGCTCTTCGCGCTCAGCGGTGGCGACGCCCGGCTGTACCTGCTCGACGCGGCCGTGCACCTGCCCGACTACGCGCCGGAGCTCACCGACGAGCAGGCGGCGACGATCGGACTCACCGACCCCGCGGAGGCGATGCTGCTCGTCGTCGCGAACCCGGGCGATACCGGCACGACCGTGAACCTGCTCGCGCCCGTCGTCGTGCACGCCCGCACCGCCGTCGGTGCCCAGTTCATCCTCGAGGACCAGGACCTCCCGCTCCGCGCGGAGCTCGCGCGGCGCTAGCCGACCAGGGCGCGCGCAGCGTCCACACCCGGCGAGAGCTCCCACCACGCTGGCGTACGGTCACCGGTATGGCCCGACAGCACAACGACGGGGCGATCGTGCCGATGCCGAGCGCCCCGGTCCAGCCCGACACCCGCGACGACCAGACCCTCACGACCGACGGGCCCGGCGGGTGGACGAAGATCCTCGACCGTGTCATCGCCGTGCAGCGGCCCGTGGTCGTCGCCCACGTGAACGCCGTGCGCCGCCGCCACCCGGACGCGAGCCCGGCCGAGATCATCCAGATCCTCGAGCGGCAGTACCTCGCAGCCGTCACCACCGGTGGGGCGGCGGTCGGGGCGAGTGCCGTGGTCCCGGGCGTCGGCATGGTGGCGGCGCTCGGCCTGAGCGGCGCCGAGACCGTCGGGTTCCTCGAGGCGACGGCCCTGTTCGCGCAGTCGGTGACCGAGGTCCACGGCATCGCCCTCGAGGACCCGGAGCGCTCCCGCACGCTGGTGATGGCCCTCATCCTCGGCGCCCCCGGCACCCAACTCGTCAAGCAGCTCGCCGGACAGGCCGCAGGCGGACCGGGACGCTCGGCGTTCTGGGGCGAGATGGTCACGTCGTCGCTGCCGAAGCAGGTCGTGAGCGGGATCGGCGGCAAGGTGCGCGATCAGTTCATCAAGCGGTTCGCCGCGCGCCAGGGGGCCTCCGTGCTCGGCCGTGCGCTGCCGTTCGGCATCGGCGCCGCGGTCGGAGGACTCGGCAACCACGCGCTCGGCAGGAAGGTCGTCCAGGCGTCCCGCGAAGGGTTCGGCCTGCCGCCGCGTCACTTCACGGTCGTGCTCGAGGCGAAGCCGACGAAGGACCGCGGCCGGACCGCGAAGGCGGACACGGCGTCGCAGGAGCGCCGTGCGCTGCCCTGGCGGCGGGGGACCCGCGGCGACGAGGACCTGTGGGCCGACACACCGCGCCGCGAGGACCGCGGCTGACGGACCCTGCCCTGCGTGGGCGCGACCGGCTGTCGTCGCCCACGGACGGGAGGCACGGTGCCAGCCGGCACCGTGCCTCCCGTCCGTCAGTGGTCCACCACGTCAGGCGCGACGCTTCGGTGTCCGCACCACCTGCCCGGCGTGCGCGAACCCGCCGCCGAACCCGAAGAGCAGGGTGAGCGCGTCCTCCGGCAGCTCGCCCCGGTGCCACGCCTTCGACAGTCCGAGCGGCACGCTCGCGGCCGAGGTGTTCCCCGACTCGACGACGTCGCGCACGACGTACTTGTCCGCGCCACCGAGCGCCTCGGCCAACGGCTCGATGATCCGCAGGTTCGCCTGGTGGAAGGCGAACACCTCGATGTCGTCCAGCGTGAGCCCGGCGGCCTCGACGACGGCACGCGCGTGACCCTCGGCCTCGGTGATCGCCCACCGGTAGATCGATCGCCCCTGCTGCGTGAAGTACTCCGGGTCCCGTGTGACGAGGACGGCCTCGTTGAGGTGCGGCACGCTCCCCCACGACACCGGACCGATCTCCGGGGCCTCCGAGACGCCGAGCACGGCCGCTCCTGCGCCGTCACCGACGAGCACGCAGGTCGAACGGTCCGTCCAGTCGGCGATGCTCGTCAGCGTCTCCGAACCGATCACGAGCGCGGTGTCCGAGGCGCCGACCCGGATCGACTGGTCGGCGAGTGCCATCGCGTACTCGAAGCCGCTGCACGCGGTGTTGATGTCGATCGGCGCCGGGCCGTTCGTCATGCCGAGTGCCGCGGCGACCCGACCGGCGGTGTAGGGCGACCGCTCGCGGTGCGTCGTCGAGGCGACGATGACCAGGCCGATGTCCGACGCTTCGAGACCGGCGTCGGCGATCGCGTTGCGGCCGGCCTCGATCGCCATCGACACGACGCCGTCGTCCGGCCCCGCGATCCGGCGGGTCTTGATGCCGGTGCGGGTGGTGATCCACTCATCGTTCGTGTCGACCATCGTCGACAGTTCGTCGTTCGTCAGGACTCGGGAGGGCTGGTGGTGGCCGAACCCGAGGATCCGGCTGCCACGGAGTGCTGGGGTGTTCACCAGCGGCACGCTACTCCCCCGTCACCGCGGCCCATGCCGGACAGGGCATGAGCCGCGGCCACGCCCTCACTTCCGCGCTGCCGCCGTCGCCCGGTCGTTGGCGTGCTGGATCGCGCGGACGAGCTCGTCCTTGTCCATCTTCGAGCGCCCGCTGATGTCGAGTCGTTTCGCCACCTCCATCAGGTGCGCCTTCGACGCGTTCGCGTCGACGCCGCCCTGCGTCTCGCCGTCGCCGCGGCTGCCGGCGGCGCCCTCGTCGGACGGGCCGGAGGACTCCTTCTCCTCCCAGTGGTCGCCGACCTTCTCGTACTCGTGCTTCACGGCCGCGTAGGCCGTCCGGTGTGCCCGCTCCCCGGGGCCGTACGTCTCGTTCGCCGAGTCCAGGGTCTTCTCGAAGATCTCCTGGGCGTGCTCCGGCGACCGCTGCAGGGTGCTCGGGATCTCGTCCTTGGCCGGCATCGCGTCTCCTCTCGTCGGTCCGTCCCTTCTACCCGCCGATCGTGTCCGGCACCCGCAGGGTCTGGTGCACGCAGCGCGGGGCGCGTAGACCAGACGCATGGACTACACACACCTCGGACGGACAGGGCTGTCGGTGTCACGAGCGGTGCTCGGCACGATGAACTTCGGACCGGAGACCAGCGAGGGCGACTCCCACGCGATCATGGACCGGGCGCACGAGCTCGGAGTGAACTTCTTCGACACGGCCAACGGCTACGGCGGCTCGGTGGGCAAGGGGGCCACCGAGGAGATCATCGGCCGGTGGTTCGCCACGGGCGGTGGGCGGCGTGAGAAGACCGTCCTGGCGACGAAGGTCTACGGCGAGATGACGGACTGGCCGAACGGCGGCAGGCTCAGCGCGTTGAACATCCGGCAGTCGCTCGACGCCAGCCTCCGACGCCTGCAGACGGACCACGTCGACCTGTACCAGTTCCACCACGTCGACCGGGCGACCCCGTGGGACGAGATCTGGCAGGCGATCGACGTCGCCGTGCAGCAGGGCAAGGTGCTCTACGTCGGCTCGTCGAACTTCGCCGGGTGGCACATCGCCCAGGCGCAGGAGGCCGCGGCACGCCGGGGATCGCTCGGCCTGGTCAGCGAGCAGTCCATCTACAACCTGGTGGTCCGCGACGTCGAGCGCGAGGTCCTGCCGGCCGCCCGCGAGTACGGTCTCGGCGTCATCCCGTGGTCGCCGCTGCAGGGCGGGCTGCTCGGTGGCGTCATCGAGAAGACCGAGAACGGCTCCCGCCGGCTCTCGGGCCGGAGTGCGGAGTACGTCGAGGGACACCGTGACCAGCTCACCGCGTACGAGTCGTTCGCGAAGGAGCTCGGCCACACCCCGGGCGAACTCGCCCTGGCGTGGTTGCTGCACCAACCCGGTGTCACCGCGCCGATCACGGGCCCGCGCACGATGGAGCAGTGGGAGTCCGCCGTCCGCGCCGTCGACATCCGGCTCGACGGGGCGGCGTTGGCGCGCCTCGACGAGATCTTCCCGGGGCACGACACGGCTCCGGAGGACTACGCCTGGTGATCCGCTGACACGGCGACGGACGCCGACCCGGACGCGGGTCGCGACCGCGCGTCGCGACGACGAGCGACAGACGACCACCAGCAGACGACCACCAGCAGACGACGAGCAGCAGGAGGAGACATGGTGAACGACCACGGCGGCGGGGGCGGCAACACCGAACTCGGCGAGGAACTGCAGCACGAGGCGGCGACCACCGGCGACGACCAGCGTGCGCACCGGGCACCCCGGGCCGACGACGACCGATCCGGGCTCGACCTCGAGGACCGCGGCGACGAGGAGCGCACGGCCCTCGCCGACCTCGGCAACGACACCCGCGGCGGCGACGCGCTCGTCGGCGGGGGCGACGACGTCGGCGACACGGCCAGCGGGACGCAGACGGACGACCAGGCAGCACCGGGTGGCGACCGCGAGGACGGCGCCGACACGGTCTGACCGCGCACACGACGACGGGCCCCGCGCCTGCTGTGTGCGCGGGGCCCGTCGTGCGGGTGGAGTCGGTGCTAGCGGACCGAGACCGGGGTCTCGTCGGCCTGCTCGTAGAGGACGTAGCCCTCCTCGCCGTGGACCGCCGTGTCGATGCCGGCGACCTCGTCCTCGGTCTTCACGCGGAAGCCGATGGTCTTCTCGATGGCGAAGCCGATGACGAAGGCCAGGACGAAGGAGTAGACGCCGACGATGAGGGCCGCGGCGGCCTGCTTGCCGAGCTGCTCGAACGAGCCCGAGTAGATCAGGCCGGTGTCGTTGGCGAAGAAGCCGAGGAACAGCGTGCCGAAGATGCCGCCGACCAGGTGCACGCCGACCACGTCGAGGGAGTCGTCGAAGCCGAGGCGGTACTTCCAGTCAATCGCGAAGCAGCAGACCACGCCGGCGAGGAAGCCGAGGACGATGCCCCAGCCCGGGGTGAGCGCGGCGCACGCCGGGGTGATGGCGACGAGACCGCTGACCGCGCCCGAGGCGGCGCCGACCGAGGTGGCCTTGCCGTCCTTGAGCTTCTCGATGAGCAGCCAGCCGAGGATCGCGGCGGCCGGGGCGGCGAGGGTGTTCACCCAGGCGATCGCGGCGATGCCGTCGGCAGCACCCTCGGAGCCCGCGTTGAACCCGAACCACCCGAACCAGAGGATGGCCGCGCCGAGGAGGACGAAGGGCGGGTTGTGCGGCTTGTGCGCACCCTTGGCGAACCCGACGCGCTTGCCGAGGACGATCGCCAGGGCGAGACCCGCCGCACCGGCGTTGATGTGCACCGCGGTGCCACCGGCGAAGTCGATGACGCCCCAGGTCGCGGCCCAGCCCGAGGTGAGGTTGAACACCCACGAGGCGACCGGGAAGTACACGACGGTGACCCAGATGCCCGCGAAGAGCATCCACGCGCCGAACTTCGCGCGGTCGGCGATGGCGCCGGAGATCAGGGCGACGGTGATGATCGCGAACGTGGCCTGGAAGCCGACGAACGCCATCGACGGGTAGGCCGCGTCGATCGTGGAGGCCTGGGCCTCCTCGAACGCCTGGCCGAGGCCGAGCAGGTTCCAGTCGATGCTGAAGAACCCGACGACGCCCGTCACCGCGGTGTCGTCGCCGTGGTTGGCGAACGCGATCGCGTAGCCGTAGAGCACCCAGAGGACGCTCACCAGCGCGATCGCTCCGAAGGACATCATCATCATGCTGATGACGGACTTGGCCTTCACCAGACCGCCGTAGAAGAAGGCCAGGCCGGGTGTCATGAACAACACCAGCGCCGCCATGACCAACACGAACGTCGTGTTGCCCTGATCAAGCATCTGTTCACCTCTCGCGATTGCAGTGCGGCTCTCGGGTCCGCCCTCGGGTGATCAGAGTCTGGCGAGGTGACGTTTCGCGAGGGAGCACGAAGTGTTTCGCGGGTGTAACGCGGCGGGCGCGCATGTAAACGTCGTGTTTCGACGGCCCGGACGGCAGGTCCGGTACGGCTGACGGATCGCCGGGTGCGCCGGACGGGAGGCCCGTGGCGGGACCGCCACGGGCCTCCCGTCCGTCGGATGGTTCAGTCGGCGGCGCGCGACAGCGCGACGACGCGGGACGCGGCGCGCAGGTACTTCTTGCGGTAGCCGCCGTCGAGCATCGTCTGCGGGTACACCTGGTCGAGCGGCGTCCCCGAGGCGACGATGCGGACCTGTGCGTCGTAGAGCCGGTCGACCAGGGCGACCCACCGCAGCGCGTCGGTCTGGTCGGTGAAGGCCTGCACGTCGGTCAGCCCGACCGCGTCCAGCCCGTCGACCAGCGAGACGTACTTCGACGGGTGCACGCTCGCCAGGTGGGCAACGACCTCGCGGAAGTCGTCGACCGTCGTCGTCCCCTCCGGCAGGCCTCCGGCCACGTCGTCGACGGTGCGGGCTGACTCGTCCACGGCGCGACGGCGGTAGTCGAGCCCGTCGATGCGCATCGTCTCGAACCGGTCGGACATCGCCTGGATCTCACGCAGGAAGTCCTGTGCGGCGAAGCGCCCCTCGCCGAGCGCCCCCGGCGGGGTGTTCGACGTCGCCGCGAACCGCGTGCCGGTCTCGGACAGCTCCTTGATGAGCCGGGTCATCACCATGGTGTCGCCCGGGTCGTCGAGCTCGAACTCGTCGATGCACACGAGCGCCGTCCCACGGAGCAGGTCGACGGTGCCCTGGAACCCGAGCGCGCCGACGAGGGCGGTGTACTCGATGAACGTGCCGAAGGTCTTCCGCGACGGCTCCGCGTGGTACGCGGCGGCGAGCAGGTGGGTCTTGCCGACGCCGAACCCGCCGTCCAGGTAGACGCCGGAGCGCGCCGGGGCCTCGGCGGGCTTCCTGCGACCGAACAACCCGCGCTTCGCCGGTTCGGGCCGTGCCGCCACGAACGCCTCGACCGCGTCGCGCACCGCTGCCTGCGACGGGTACTCCGGGTCCGGCCGGTAGCTGACGAACGACGCATCGGCGAACTGCGGCGGCGGCACGAGGGCCGCGGCCATCTGCTGCGGCGTCACCTGCGGGTCACGATCGACGAGGTGTGCAGGCAATGGGGCCCCTCCGGGAAGCATGTCGTGCGGTGTCACGTTGCAGGTGGCGGTCGGTACGTCCGCGTACCGTTGCCCGCGGGCACCGAGGACCGATCCTATGCCTCGACCGCCCCGCTCGTCCCGCAGCCTGGAGGTACCCCGATGACCGCACCGGTCGACCCGTCCGAGAAGTTCGCCGCCTACGCCCACCCCGAGCGCCTGGTGTCGACCGAGTGGCTGCAGGAGCAGCTCGACGCCGGTGCCGGCTCCCCCGACCTGGTCGTCGTCGAGTCCGACGAGGACGTCCTGCTCTACGAGACCGGACACGTGCCCGGAGCGGTGAAGATCGACTGGCACACCGACCTCAACGACCCCGTGCAGCGCGACTACATCGACGGCGAGGCCTTCGCCGCACTCGTGGGCGGCAAGGGCATCGGGCGCGACACCACCGTGGTCGTCTACGGCGACAAGAACAACTGGTGGGCCGCCTACGCCCTCTGGGTCTTCACCCTGTTCGGGCACGAGGACGTCCGCCTGCTCGACGGTGGCCGGGGGAAGTGGATCGCCGAGGACCGCACGCTCACCACCGACCGCACCGAGGTCACGCCCGTCGAGTACCCCGTCGTCGCGCGCCGCGACGAACAGGTCCGCGCGTTCAAGGAGGACGTGCTCGACCACCTCGGCAAGCCGCTGATCGACGTCCGCAGCGCCCCGGAGTACTCGGGTGAGCGCACCACCGCGCCGGACTACCCGCAAGAGGGCGCTCTGCGCGCCGGACACGTCCCGACCGCCGTGAACATCCCGTGGGCCACCGCGGCCGCCGCCGACGGCACGTTCAAGAGCCGCGAGGAGCTCGACGCCGTCTACCGCGACGGCGCCGGGATCGGCGACGCCGACGAGGTCATCGCCTACTGCCGGATCGGCGAGCGGTCGAGCCACACGTGGTTCGTGCTCCAGCACCTGCTCGGTGTCGAGAACGTCCGCAACTACGACGGCTCGTGGACCGAGTGGGGCAGCGCGGTGCGCGTCCCGATCGCCACCGGCACCGAACCGGGTACGGTTCCCGGACGATGAGCGACGCACTCCCCCAGCCCCTCGCCGAGATCCGCGACGACTTCCTCGAGCTGTCCCAGCAGGACCGGCTCCAGCTGCTCCTCGAGTTCTCCGACGAGCTCCCCGCGCTGCCCGAGCGACTGCAGGGGCACGAGGACGAACTCGAGCGCGTCGAGGAGTGCCAGTCCCCCGTGTTCATCACCGTGACGGTGGGGGCCGACGGCGACGGCCCGGACGTGGTGCGGATGCACGCGACGGCGCCGCGCGAGGCGCCGACCACCCGTGGCTTCGCCTCGATCCTGGCGCAGGGACTGTCCGGGCTGACGGCTCCGGAGGTCCTGGCGGTCCCGGTGGACTACCCGCTGACACTCGGGCTCACCGAGGCGGTCAGCCCGCTGCGGATCCGGGGCATGGTCGGCATGCTCGGTCGGGTGCAGCGGCAGGTGCAGGCGGCGGTCGCGGCCACCTGATCTGCGTCGCCTGGTGGCTGTGTACGACACTTCTCCGCCTGGACGCTCCGCTTGACGCTGTGACAGGATCAAGGAGTCATCGCGGGGAGACATCATGGCGAAGGTCCACGGCAACGATCCGACGGGGTACTCGTACGGAGACGCCGACGCGCTGAAGTCGGCGGCGCAGAGTCTCGCGTCGGCGATCGACGGACAGACTGCGACGCGGTCCGCGGCGGCGTCGAACGCGGGGCGCGAGTTCCGCGGGTACTTCTCGCAGGTGTTCGCCGACAACGCCGGCATCGCTTCACGGAGCGCGGGCAAGCTCTCGGATGCGCTCTCCTCCCTCGTCGGGTTCGTCGACGAGCTGCGCGAGGCAGCGAAGCAAGAGGACCGACGACGGGTCCACCCGAATCCGCATTACCACACCTACGAGCCGAACGAGACCGGCGGCACTCGGAGGCGGGCCAAACCAGCTCGGCCGCTCCCCTGACGGGAGAAAGTCCAATGCTGCGATTGTTCACTCTCGACCTGAGCCGAGATGCGAGTTCAAACATCGAGTTCCGGGATGTTCTTGCTGCCCTCGTCCTCCCAGAGTTGTCGTGGACAGCCGAAGACATCTCCGTCGTCGTCGTCGGACACTCCGACCTACCGATTGCCGAGATCGAAGAAGCGTCGAGCACTCCTGGCGTTGCAAATCCCGTATTGGACAGCGAGACATTCGCGGCCTTCAATCGCGCGATCCTGCAACTGATCGACGGCGAGATGATCGGCTATGAGACCAAACATCTTCAGCAACTCGAGAAGGCTGCCATCCGGCTGGACGTCGTGGACGGGACGTTCTGGACCGTCATCCTTGATCCTGATCGCGTGGGGGTCCGGAGTGATTTCACGGCCATGTTCGGGGATGGGACACCAATCTCAGCCATGAGCAGCCGAGCTACTCAGTCGAGCAGATCAGACGACACGTGAGCGATGCCCTCCGAGGTCCAGCGAAGAACACCGATGACACCAGGAAGGTCTTCTTCCTCTCATCCATGGACGACACTCGATTTTCGGCCGTGTTCCGGTGCGAGGTCGAACGAACGATCGAGCTTCCGAACGGTCACCATGCGCTGATGGTCAGCTGCGATCCACCCGTGAACGGACAGGAACTCGGTCACCCGCTCGGTATCACTGAGCTGTTGCTGTGGAGTCGATTCGAAGACGAAGACCTGTGGGCGTTCCCCGCCTTCCCGCACTTCGTGCAGATCTGTCTGCCTGACGTCGATCTGCCTGCCCATGCCATGCCCGCGAGCATCGCATGGGGCGAGATCTACAAGACCGAGGCGGACGCGCACGCTCATGAAATGAGCGCTCGTCCTACCGCGGAAGCAGTGAGCGCTCGTCCGTTCACGGAAGCAGGTCGAGACGTCGGGTCGCCGCGAGGAGCGCGCACGATGAACGAACTGGCCGTCGAGGACGTCCCCCTGCTCCTCGTCGGAGAGACGGTCGACGCCGTCTGGGTCGACTACGCGCTCCGGCTCCTGTTCTCGAACGGCGCGCGCGTCATCCTGGAGTGCCTGTTCTCCCTCGGACGGTCACCCGACACCGCCACGACGATCGACCCGGAGGGTGACAAGTCGGGACTGGTACCGGCTCTCCGTCTGCACACGCTCGAGGTCACTGCCGCTCGGGTGACGGGGTCGACCTTGACGATGACGTTCTCGGACGGGTCTCGGCTCGTCGCCGGACCGCACCCGGAGTTCGAGTCGTGGCACTACTTCGGACCGGAGACCCCTCCGACGATCATCGTCATGATGCCAGGCGGGGGCGCTGCAATCTGGCTCCACCACGAGGAGACGGAGCAGGACTTCGTGTCCTTCCGGACGCAGCCGTCGGACGAAGTGCTGTCACCAGCCTTCCGAGACGCGCCCTCGATCGGCAGTCGAGACGCCGACCTCGCGGCGGAACGGGTCCGGTCGCTCCTGCTCGCATTCCTCGACACGCTCCCCGGGCAGGGAACGGCGGAGCTCCGACAGCAGGCCGAGGCGGTGCGTGCCGTCCACGAGACAGCTCCGCGGAACTGGGACGTCGTGCTCGCGGCGACACCTCGAGCGGACTTCGCCGACGGTCCCTTCCCGGGGTCACTGGCCTACCGCACCGACGAGTCGCCACTTGCGGGCGAGATCCTCGTCCGGATGCTCGACGGCCGGATCGACTCCGTCGAGCTCCCGTGGTTCACGACGGAGATGCCGGCCGGACTCCCACGACCGGAGCAACTCATCCGCACCGCGATCGAAGGCGACGGAGGCCACGGTGTTCGGTAGACGGAAGAACGCCGAGCGGTCGGCGCAGCAGCTCCATCAGGCCGACAGCCGCGAGCAGCTGTTCGCGGAGCTCTCCGCCGAGACCCGCGCCGACCCCGAGGCGTTGTTCACGATCGAGGTCGTCGACCACGCGCAGCCAGGGCCGGCCCTCGACGAGCGCGCGCAGCGACTGCGCCGGACCGGGGTGGCACCGACACCGTTGGCAACGCCGGACCCGACCGTAGCCCCTGCATCCGCCGCGACCGCCGACGCGTTCCACCCGCTGAGCCGACCGCCGTTCTCGGCGGCAGCCGGTGACGTCTTCCTGATCCCGGACAGGACCGGTGACGCCCTGCTCGGGCACGTGATCGCCGAGGTCTTCGACGCCGTCTACGTCACCGTCTTCCGGCGCCCGGAGGACGTCCCGCCGCCGGCGGACCCGCTCGTGGTGCTCGCCACACAGCCCGTCGTCGCCGGACTCACCCTGCCCGCTCGGTTCCGGCCGGGCATGTGGGAGATCGTCGGCACGGCCACGCCCGACGCGGGGCGACTGCTCCCCGCGTACTCGTGGGGCACCGCCGCCGACGGTGTGCAGGTCACGGACTTCTCGGGCAGCAGGTCACGGCCCGCGAGTGTGATCGAGGCCGAGACCGTTCCGCGACAGGTGGTCGTGTCCCCGTTCTTCGTCGACATCGCCGTCCGGGCGGTGGCCGGCATGGTCGACTGGCACCCGGACTTCGAGCACCTCCGCTACCGGGCGTCACCGCGATCCGCTGATCTCTTCCCCGAGGCCTGACGTGACGTCCTCCGGCACGAGCGTGCCACTGCTCTGTCTGACCCTCCCCAGACACCCCGACGTCCCCGACCGTGCCCACGAGATCCTGGCCGCTGTCCCGCTCGACGCCGAGGTGCTCGCGTACGACGCCCCCGCCGCCGCGCTCGCCCGGGCGCTCCGCCGGAGCAGAAGTGCGGGGCAGCCCGGCTACGGTGCCCTCGTGGCGTCACTCGATGCGCTCGGGGACGAACCGGTCCTGGTCCGGCAGGTCGACCTCGGCGACGAGCTCCTCACGGTCCTGCTCCGGGCGTCGGACGGAACGTTCCTGTCCGCCGCGGTCGTCGACCGTGCCGCCGGGGTCGAGACCATCAGCGCCGCTGAACTCACGGTGCTGCTCGGCGCCTCCGCGGCACCCGGTGCGGACCGGGCGCTCGAACTCGTCCGACTCCTCGCGCCCGACGACCGCATCAGGCTCTTCGAGCAGGGCGCCCGATCGACCGCGCGGACGTTCGCGACCAAGTACGGCCTCGCGGCCGAACGCGGGTTCACGGTCCACGACCTCGGGTCCTTCGTGGACGCGGTGTCCGCCTTCGGCGCAGTCGACCTCCCCTTCTGCGCCCTCGACGGACCAGGGGTGGTCGCCACCGTCGCGTTCACACCGGACCGCACTGCGGTCCTCGCGACGACGAGCGCGAGACGGACCGCGGACGTCTCCGACGAAGGTCGGACCTGACCTGCGTCGGACGGGAGGCGCGGTGCCCGCTGGCATCGTGCCTCCAGTCCGTCTGCCAGTCGCGTCTACTGGGCGCTGGTCGCGTCCGTCGGCTGCACCACCTCGGTCAGCCACGCGAGGATCCGCGCGTCGAACCAGTCCGCGTCGTGGTTCCAGAGCTTGGTGTGCCGCGCGGTCGTCTGCACCTCGAGCCGGACGATGTCCGGCCGTACCCGCGCCAGCTCGTGCGACGCCGATGACGGCACGAACCCGTCGTCGTCGCTGTGCAGGATGAGGATCGGCACGTCGAGCTCGTCGGCCCGGGCGACCATGTCGAGCTCCCGCAGGTCCACCGGGTGGCGCAGCCCGGCGACGTGGTGCAGGACGGGCGTGCGGAGGATGCGCTGGGCGATCTTCCTGACCGGCCGCGGGAGCTTGAGGACCCGGCTCTGTGACTTGAGCACGGCGTGCCAGTCCACGACCGGGGACTCGAGCACGATCCCGTCGACGAGCCCGGCGAACCGCGATCGGACGAGCGTCTGCAGGACGACCGCGCCGCCCATCGACCAGCCCATGAGCACGACGCTCCGGGCGTGCTGCGTGGTGAGCCAGCGGAGGACGCCGTCGACGTCCTCCCACTCGGTGCTGCCGAGGCCGTACCGACCGTCCTCGCTGCGCGGGGCGACACCGTCGTTCCGCCACGAGGCGAGGACCACGGAGTAGCCCGCGGCGCGGAAGACCGGGACGGCGCGGATCGTCTCGGCGCGCGTGACCCCGCGGCCGTGGACGAGCACGGCCCAGGGCGCGTCCGGGGCGTCGGCGCGCACGACCCAGGCCGGAGACGGGCCGTTCGGGGTCGGGATGTCGACGTCCTCGACGGGCACGTCGAGTTCGCCGGGGTTCAGGTAGAACCAGCCACCCCATCGCCCGCGCCGGGCGGCGGTGGGGTCGCCGGCGTCGATCGCGATGATCCGCCGGGTGACGGTGGTGTCGGTGGTGCCGAGCACCTCGCCGACCCGCATGTGCCCGGTGCCCGCTCCGAACCACAGGCTGTACCGGCCCTGGAGCTCGGTGTCGGCCGTCCGCTCGAGCGTCACGGTCATCCGCCCGGTGTCGACCGCGTGGATCGGGACGCGCTCGGTGCGCTTCCGGTCGGGTGTGACGACGGCCCGGGCGACCGCGGCGACGAAGCCGCCGACCACGGCGGTGGCGACGGCGGCCGCGGCGACACCCGCCCCGAGAGCGACGAACCCGACCGACCGAGCGGCCTCCTGGGCGACGTCCTCGGCGGGTCGCGCGGATCGGGACATGGTGCGGAGCCTAGTCTGCATGCGTGTCCGAATCCCGAGAGCCCGAGGCCTTCGAGCGCCTCCGTGCGTTCGTCGCGTCGGGCGGGACCCGCACCGAGACGACCGTCACCGAGATCCCCTCGCCCTCGCGGATCGCGCCCCACTCGATCGCGCTGGCCGCAGACGTCTCCGGCGCCGTGCACGGCATCGACTCCGACCTCGGGACCGGTCGGTTCATCGCCCTGTACGACCCCGCAGAACCCGAGGGGTGGGGCGGCGCGTTCCGCGTCGTGACCTTCGCCCAGGCGCCGCTCGAACCCGAGATCGGCGTCGACGAGTTCGTCGCGGACGTCACGTGGAGCTGGCTGGTGGACGCACTCGCCGCCCACGGAGCGACCTACGACCGAGCGTCGGGCACCGCGACCAAGATCATCTCGCGCGGCTACGGCGACCTCGCGGCCCAGGGCGACGGCGCGCAGCTCGAGCTCCGGGCGTCGTGGACCCCCCGCGACGAGGACCTGACCGCGCACGTCGAGGCCTGGGAGGAGATCGTCGCGATGCTCGCGGGACTCCCCCCGGCCTCCGACGGCGTGACCCTGCTGGCCCCGAGGAGGACCACGAAGTGACCGACCCCGCCGGCCCGGCCGACCCCGCCTTCGAGGACGCGCACGCCGCCGTCCACGTGATCGAGGACCGCGACGAGTACCTGCAGGCCGTCGCCGCGATCGCCGCCGGACACGGACCGGTCGCGGTCGACGCCGAACGCGCGAGCGGCTACCGGTACTCGCAGCGGGCCTACCTGATCCAGGTCTTCCGTCGCGGTGCCGGAGCCTTCCTGTTCGACCCGATCGCGATCGGCGACTTCACCGCGCTGCAGCAGGCGATCGTCGACGAGGAGTGGCTGTTCCACGCCGCGTCGCAGGACCTGCCGTGCCTGCAGGAGGTCGGTCTCGTCCCGACCCGGATCTTCGACACCGAGCTCGGCGCCCGCATCGCGGGGTTCCCCCGCGTCGGCCTCGGCGCGGTCGTCGAGCAGCTGCTCGGCATCACGCTCGCGAAGGCACACTCCGCCGCCGACTGGTCGACGCGTCCGCTGCCCCAGGCATGGCTCGTGTACGCGGCGCTCGACGTCGAACTCCTGCCGGACCTGCGCGACGCCCTGGCCGCCGTGCTCGACGCCGCAGGCAAGTCCCGGATCGCCGCCGAGGAGTTCGCCGCCGTCCTGACGCGGGCACCGAAACCGCCCAAGGCCGAGCCGTGGCGCCGCCTGTCCGGCATGCACGCGCTCCGCGGCGCCCGCGCACTGGCGATCGCACGGTCGCTCTGGCTCGCCCGCGACGCCTACGCCCGCGAGGTCGACACCGCACCCGGCCGCGTCATCCCGGACTCCGCGATCGTCGCCGCAGCGGCCGCCAACCCGACGTCGAAGGCCGAGCTGAGCGCGGTCAAGGCGTTCACCGGGCGGGCCAGCCGGTCCGAACTCGACCGGTGGTGGGCCGCCGTCGAGGAAGGCCGCACGACCGAGGACCTGCCGAGACTCCGCGGCACCGGCGAGGCCACGCTGCCGCCGCCCCGCGCCTGGGCGGACCGGAACCCGGAGGCCGACCGGCGCTACAAGGCCGCTCGGGCCGCCGTGGTCACCCGCGCCGAGGAGCTCGACCTGCCCGTCGAGAACCTGCTCACGCCGGACACCCTGCGGGTCGTCTCCTGGGAGCCGCCGACGCCGATCGCGACCGAGACCGTCGGTGCGGCGCTCGCCTCGCACGACGCCCGCCCGTGGCAGGTCGAGGAGACTGCGTCGATCATCGCGCACGCCTTTGTCGAGGCCGCACAGCAGCCTGCTGCCGAGAGCAACACCGGCTCGTAGGAACACCCCAACCGGCATGCGTCCGCCCAGGCTGCGGGCATAGCGTCGGTACCGTCGCCGGGCTCGGCCCGGCCGGTCGGGGCGGAACGTGCCCCGGCTCGATCGAAGAGGATCTGGAGGCCCGGATTGCCCAAGGCATCAGACGTCGTGTTCGTGGACGGGGTGCGCACCCCGTTCGGACGAGCCGGTGAGAAGGGGGTGTTCTGGAAGACCCGTGCGGACGACCTCGCGGTCCACGCCATGCGCGGCCTGCTCGACCGGAACAGCCAGCTCGACGGCGCGGCGGTCGACGACGTCGCCGTGGCCGCCACCACCCAGCAGGGCGACCAGGGCCTGACCCTCGGCCGCACGGTCGGCATGCTCGCCGGCCTGCCGAAGTCGGTCCCCGGCTACGCCATCGACCGCATGTGCGCCGGCGCGATGACGAGCGTCACGACCCTCGCAGGCGCCATCGCCTTCGGCGCCGCTGACGTCGCGATCGCCGGTGGTGTCGAGCACATGGGGCGCCACCCGATGGGCTTCAACGCCGACCCGAACCCGCGGTTCATCGCCGAGCGCATGGTCTCGAGCGACGCACTCGTCATGGGCAGCACGGCCGAGCGCCTGCACGACCGCTTCCCGGCGATCACGAAGGACCGCACCGACGCCTTCGCCGTCCAGTCGCAGCAGCGCTACGCCGCCGCGTGGGCGGCAGGCAAGCTGCAGCCAGACGTCATCCCCGTCGAGGTGAACACCGGGGAGGGCTGGGACATCGTCACGAAGGACGAGCCGCCGCGTCCGGGCACCACCCTGGAGGCGCTGGCCGCGTTGAAGACGCCGTTCCGGCCCCACGGCCGGGTCACCGCCGGCAACGCCGCCGGCCTGAACGACGGCGCGACGATGAGCCTCATCGCGTCCGAGGAGGGCGCGAAGCAGCACGGGCTGACGACGAAGATGCGCATGGTCTCGTTCGCCTTCGCGGGCGTCGAGCCCGAGGTGATGGGGGTCGGCCCCGTCCCGGCCACCGACAAGGCCCTCCGCAAGGCGGGGCTGTCGATCGACGACATCGGCCTGTTCGAGATCAACGAGGCGTTCGCCGTGCAGGTGCTCGCGTTCCTCGACAACTACGGCATCGCGCAGGACTCCCCGAACGTCAACGCCTGGGGTGGCGCGATCGCCGTCGGGCACCCCCTCGCGTCGAGCGGTGTCCGACTGATGAACCAGCTCGCGACGCAGTTCGCCGAGCGCCCGGACGTCCGGTACGGAATCACCACGATGTGCATCGGCCTCGGCCAGGGTGGCACCGTCATCTGGGAGAACCCGAACTTCAGCAAGAGCGCGGCACGGAAGGCGGCCTGACGATGACCACCACCCCGATCGACCAGCTGACGGAGCTCAGCGCCGACGAGGTCGTCACCCACTCGTACGTCAAGCACGTCGGGCTGCCGTCCGGTGGCACGCTCGCACTCGTCACGCTCGACAACGGCAAGGACTACAAGCGCCCGTCGACCCTCGGCCCGCGCAGCATGCGCGAGCTGTCCGACGTGCTCGACACCCTGCGTGCCGAGGCCGCCGCCGGCAGCATCCAGGCCGTGGCGATCACCGGCAAGGAGTACTGCTTCGCCGCCGGGGCGGACCTGTCGCAGGCGGCGGCGCTCCCCTCGCGCGAGGTCGCCCACGAGCTCGGCGTGCTCGGTCACGCGACGCTCCGCAAACTGTCCGACCTCGGCGTGCCGTCGTTCGCCTTCGTGAACGGCATCGCGCTCGGCGGCGGACTCGAGATCGCACTGCACTGCACCTACCGCGTCTTCTCGTCGGCAGCGCAGGGCATCGGGCTGCCCGAGGTCTTCCTCGGCATCATCCCCGGCTGGGGTGGTGCCACGCTGCTCCCCCGCCTGATCGGCCCGGAGAAGGCGCTCCGCGTCATCGTGGAGAACCCGCTCAAGAACAACCGGCTCATGGACGGGAAGGCCGCCGTCGAACTCGGCATCGGCGACGCGCTCATCCCGTCGGTGACGTTCCTGCCCTCTGCCGTCGCCTGGGCCGACGGCGTCGTCGCCGGCCGCACCAAGGTCCTCCGCAAGAACGAGCCGGGCATGCTCGAGAAGGCCGCGTGGGGCACGGTCGTCAAGGTGGCCCGTCAGCAGGTCGCGTCGAAGATCGGCACCGTCCCGAAGTCGCCCTTCCGGGCACTCGACCTGGTGGCCGCCGCGAAGTCGGGTTCGCTCGACGAGCGCTTCGCCGGCGAGGACGACGCCCTGGCCGACCTGCTCGCGGGCGACCAGTTCGCGGCGTCGATGTACGCGTTCGACCTGGTGCAGAAGCGCGCCAAGAAGCCCGTCGGTGCTCCCGAGGGCGTCGAGGCGAGGAAGATCACGAAGGTCGGCGTCCTCGGCGCCGGGCTCATGGCGTCGCAGTTCGCGCTGCTGTTCGCGCGACGCCTCGGCGTGCCGGTCGTGATCACCGACGTCGACCAGGCCCGGGTGGACGCCGGCGTCGCGCGCATCGCCGGCGAGGTCGAGAAGCTCCGCGAGAAGGGCCGGCTCTCCCCCGACGACGCCAACCGCATCACGGCGCTCGTCAGCGGATCCGTCTCCTACGACGCGTTCGCGGACGCCGACTGGGTGATCGAGGCCGTGTTCGAGGAGATGAGCGTCAAGCAGGACGTCCTCCGCAAGATCGAGCAGGTCATCGCCCCGGACGCGATCCTCGCGACGAACACGTCGTCGCTCTCCGTGACCGAGATGGGTTCCGTGCTGTCCGACCCGTCGCGCCTCGTCGGGTTCCACTTCTTCAACCCGGTCGCGGTGATGCCGCTGCTCGAGGTGGTCCGCACCGAGCAGACCTCGGACGAGACGGTCGCGACCGCCCTCGCCGTCGCGAAGACGCTGAAGAAGACCGCGATCGTCACCGCCGACCAGCCGGGCTTCGTCGTCAACCGCGTGCTCGCGCGGGTGCTCGGCGAGGCGATGCGCGGTGTCGAGCAGGGCACCTCGTTCGAGACGGTCGCCGAGGGCGCGGCACCGCTCGGCCTGCCGATGTCCCCGTTCGAGCTGCTCGAGCTCGTCGGTCTGCCGGTCGGTGCCCACGTCCTCGATTCGCACCACGCTGCGTGGCCGGAGCGCTTCTACCCCGGCGACGGGCTGAAGCGCCTCGCGGAGCACGGGAAGATCCTGACCCGCGACAAGAAGGGCAACGCGACCGGCTACGACCCGGCCGCCGTGAAGCTCGTCGCGCCGTCGAAGAAGGACGCCGCACCGGTGGACGCGGCGACGATGCAGCAGCGGTTCGAGGACGCACTGGCCGACGAGGTGCACCGGATGCTCGAGGACCGCGTGGTCGAGCACGTCGAGGAGATCGATCTCGGTCTGATCCTCGGCGCGGGGTACCCGTTCCAGGCCGGCGGCATCAGCCCGTACCTCGACCGCAGCGGCGCGTCCGAGCGCGTCTTCGGCCGCACCTTCCACGAGCCGAGGATCGTCGGCCCCGCCTCGCGCTAGGCGCGGCGATGCCGCCAGCGGCATCGCGCCCCGTAGCGAACAACGCACCCTGGTGTACCGGGGTGCGTTGTTCGCTACGGGGCGCGTCCCTCCGGGCCGCGGACGCGGCGGCGCGACCGCCCGCCGCGCACAGCAGGGGCGTGGAGCACCGGCCGCAGCACCAGCGTCAGCGGTCCACCGACTCCGACTCGCGGGCGCGGGCGGGCTTCGCCTGCGGCAGCTTCGTGCCGACGACCTGGTCGATGACGTCGCGCGCGATCGCTTGCGCCGTGAGCCCGACGTCGTCCAGGATCTCGGAGCGCGACGCGTGGTCGATGAACTGGTCGGGCAGCCCGAGCTCGTTCACGCCGGTGTCGACGCCCGCGGCGCGGAGGTCCTGCCGCAGCCGCGTCCCGACCCCGCCGACGCGCACGCCGTCCTCGATCGTGATGACGAGCCGGTGGTCGCGTGACAGGTCGATGAGCGAGGCCGGGATCGGGACGACCCACCGCGGGTCGACGACCGTGACGCCGATCCCCTGCGCCTCGAGCAGCGACGCCGCCTCCAGGGCGACCGGCACCATCGACCCGACGGCCACGAACAGGACGTCGGGCTCCTGGTCGGACGACGGGGAACGGAGGACGTCCACCCCGTCGACCAGTCGCCGCTCCGCCGCGATGTCCGGGCCCACCGACCCCTTCGACCACCGCAGCACGGTCGGCGCGTCGTCGACTGCCACGGCCTCGCGGAACTCCTCGCGCAGTGTGGACGCATCCCGCGGCGCGGCGATCCGGATGCCCGGCACGACCTGCAGCAGCGCGAGGTCCCACATGCCGTGGTGCGAGGGACCGTCGGGCCCGGTGATGCCCGCTCGGTCGAGGACGAACGTCACGCCCGCCCGGTGCAGCGCCACGTCCATGAGCACCTGGTCGAACGCGCGGTTGAGGAACGTGGCGTACAGGGCGACCACCGGGTGCAGCCCGCCGTACGCGAGCCCCGCTGCGGTCGTCACGGCGTGCTGCTCGGCGATCCCGACGTCGATCACCCGCTCGGGGTGCTGCTCCTGGAACAGGTGCAGCCCCGTCGGACGGAGCATCGCCGCCGTGATCGCCACGATCCGCTCGTCCTCGGAGCCCACCGACGCGAGCTCCGAGGCGAACACCGACGTCCACGACGGCCCCGCCGACACGTCGAGCGACTCCCCGGTCTCGGGGTCGATGTGCCCGACGGCGTGGAACTGGTCCGCCTGGTCCCGGAGCGCCGGCTCGAACCCGTGACCCTTCTCGGTGATCGCGTGCACGATCGTCGGAGCGCCGTAGGCCTTCGCCTGACGGAGCGCCGCCTCCATCGCCCGCTGGTCGTGCCCGTTGACCGGTCCGATGTACTTGATGTCGAGGTTCGAGTACAGCGCCTCGTTGTTCGTGAAGCGCGACAGGAACCCGTGCAACCCGCCCCGCACCCCGCGGTAGAAGGCGCGCCCCGGCGCTCCGAACCGCGACGCCACGGCCTGCGACTTCTCGAACAACGCACGGTACTCACGACGGGTCCGGACCGAGCTGAGGAAGCGTGCCATGCCCCCGATCGTCGGCGCGTACGAGCGACCGTTGTCGTTGACGACGATCACGAGCCGGCGGTCGTTGGTGTCCGAGATGTTGTTGAGCGCCTCCCACGTCATACCGCCGGTAAGGGCGCCGTCGCCCACCACGGCGACGACCGTGCGGTCGTCCTGCCCCGTCCGACGGAAGGCGCGGGAGATCCCGTCCGCCCAGGACAGCGACGAGGATGCGTGCGAGGACTCGACGATGTCGTGCTCCGACTCGCTCCGTTGCGGGTAGCCGGCGAGGCCCCCGCGCTCGCGCAGTCGCGAGAAGTCCTGCCGCCCCGTGACGAGCTTGTGCACGTAGGACTGGTGCCCCGTGTCGAACACGAACGGGTCGTGCGGGGAGTCGAAGACCCGGTGCATGGCGAGCGTCAGCTCGACGACACCGAGGTTGGGGCCCAGGTGCCCACCGGTCTTCGCGACCTCGGCGACCAGGAACCGACGGATCTCGGCGGCGAGGTCCGTCATCTGCGCGTCCGACAGACGCCTGAGGTCGCGCGGCGACGTGATGCTGCTGAGCAGGCTCACGGGCGCTCCTTTCGTGGGGCAGGCCCCCACACTATCCGCGCGACCGGACGACGGACTGGAGGCCCGTGGCGGTGTCGCCACGGGCCTCCAGTCCGTCAGGCGGTCGCGTCAGCGACCCGTGTCCACGTCGATCAGACGAGCGAACGGAGCACGTACTGCAGGATGCCGCCGTTGCGGTAGTAGTCGGCCTCCCCGGGGGTGTCGATGCGGACGACCGCGTCGAACTCGACCGTCTGCTTGCCCGCCGGCGAGTGCTCGCTCGGCTCGGCCGTGACGTGCACGGTCCTCGGCGTGCGGCCCTCGTTGAGCTCGGTCAGGCCGGAGATCGAGACGACCTCGGTACCGTCGAGCCCGAGCGACTCGACCGTCTCGCCCGCCGGGAACTGCAGGGGGACGACGCCCATGCCGATGAGGTTCGAGCGGTGGATGCGCTCGAAGCTCTCGGTGATGACCGCCTTGACGCCGAGCAGGTTCGTGCCCTTCGCCGCCCAGTCACGCGACGATCCGGAGCCGTACTCCTTGCCGCCGAAGATGACGAGCGGGATGCCCTGCTCCTGGTAGTGCTGCGACGCGTCGTAGATGAACGACTGCTCGCCGTCGGGCGTCGTGAAGTCACGGGTGTACCCGCCCTCGACGCCGTCGAGGAGCTGGTTGCGCAGGCGGATGTTCGCGAACGTGCCGCGGATCATGACCTCGTGGTTGCCGCGACGCGAGCCGTAGGAGTTGAAGTCCTTGCGGTCCACGCCGTGCTCGGCCAGGTAGCGGCCCGCGGGGCTGTCCGCCTTGATCGAACCGGCCGGCGAGATGTGGTCGGTGGTGACCGAGTCGCCGAGCTTCGCGAGGACACGAGCACCGGAGATGTCCGACACGGCGTCCGGCTGCATGGTCATGCCCTCGAAGTACGGGGGCTTCCGGACGTACGTCGACTCCTGGTCCCACTCGAAGGTGTCGCCCGTCGGGGTCGGCAGGTTCTTCCAGCGGTCGTCGCCCTCGAAAACGGAGCCGTACTCGTGGGTGAACATCTCGGTGTCGATCGACGAGTCGATGACGTCCTGCACCTCGGCTGCGTCGGGCCAGATGTCCTGCAGGAAGACGTCGTTCCCGTCCTGGTCCGTGCCCAGGGCGTCGGAGTCGAAGTCGAAGTGCATCGAGCCGGCGAGGGCGTACGCGATGACCAGCGGCGGGGACGCCAGGTAGTTCATCTTCACGTCGGGGTTGATGCGACCCTCGAAGTTGCGGTTGCCCGAGAGCACCGCGGTCACGGCGAGGTCGTTGTCCTGCACGGCCTGCGAGATCTCCTCGGGGAGCGGACCCGAGTTGCCGATGCAGGTGGTGCAGCCGTAGCCGACCGTGTAGAAGCCGAGGTCCTCGAGGTAGCTGGTCAGCCCGGCCTTCTCGTAGTAGTCGGTGACGACCTTCGAGCCCGGCGCGAGGGTGGTCTTGACCCACGGCTTGGCCTTGAGGCCCTTCTTCGCGGCGTTCCGCGCGAGGATGCCGGCGGCCATCATGACCGAGGGGTTCGACGTGTTCGTGCACGAGGTGATCGCGGCGATCGCGACGGCGCCGTGGTCGATGGTGAAGGTGTCGCCGTCGGCCACCGACACCGAGGTGGGCTTCGAGACCGTGCCGGGTGCGCTGGACGCGTGCACGGGGACCTCGGATCGCGGGGCGTCCTGCAGGTCGTCGACGGCGTGCTCGTCACCGGGTGCCGCGGCGACCGGGTCGGACGCGGGGAAGGTGTCCGCGACGGCCTTGTCCTCTTCCGAGTGGTCGATGCTCGCGTAGTTGGCGAGGTCCACCTCGAACTGGTCCTTGGCCTTGGACAGCTCGATGCGGTCCTGGGGACGCTTCGGGCCGGAGATCGACGGCACGACCGTGGACAGGTCGAGCTCCATGTACTCCGAGTAGGCGGGCTCCACCGACGGGTCGTGCCAGAGACCCTGGGCCTTCGAGTAGGCCTCGACCAGGGCGATCTGGTCCTCGGAACGACCGGTCAGGCGGAGGTAGTCGAGCGTGACGGCGTCGACCGGGAAGATCGCGGCCGTCGAACCGAACTCCGGCGACATGTTGCCGATCGTCGCGCGGTTCGCGAGCGGGACCTCGGAGACACCCTCGCCGTAGAACTCGACGAACTTGCCGACCACACCGTGCTTGCGGAGCTCCTGGGTGATGGTCAGGACGACGTCGGTGGCGGTGACGCCTGCCGGGATCGAACCGGACAGCTTGAACCCGACGACCTTCGGGATGAGCATCGACACCGGCTGGCCGAGCATCGCTGCCTCGGCCTCGATGCCGCCGACGCCCCATCCGAGCACGCCGAGACCGTTGACCATCGTCGTGTGCGAGTCGGTGCCGACCAGGGTGTCCGGGTACGCGTAGAGCTCGCCGTCGAACTCGCGCGTGTACGTGACCTTCGCCAGGTACTCGATGTTCACCTGGTGGACGATGCCGGTGCCCGGCGGGACGACCTTGAAGTCCTCGAACGCGGTCTGCCCCCACCGGAGGAACTGGTAACGCTCACCGTTGCGCTCGTACTCGAGGTCGGTGTTGCGCTGCAGCGCGTCCTCGCGGCCGAAGAGGTCGGCCACGACGGAGTGGTCGATGACCATCTCGGCCGGCGACAGCGGGTTGATCTTGTTCGGGTCGCCGCCGATCTGCGCCATCGCCTCGCGCATGGTGGCGAGGTCGACGATGCACGGCACGCCCGTGAAGTCCTGCATGACGACGCGAGCCGGCGAGAACTGGATCTCGGTGTCCGGCTCGGCCTCGGGCTTCCAGGAGCCCAGCGCACGGATCTGCTCCTCGGTGACGTTCGCACCGTCCTCGGTGCGGAGGAGGTTCTCGAGCAGCACCTTCAGGCTGTAGGGGAGCTTCTCGTGCCCGGGCACCGTGTCGATCCGGTGGAACGCGTAGTCGACACCCCCAACCGAGAGCGTGTCCTTCGAGCCGAAGCTGTTGACTGCAGCCACTGTGCCGCCTCCTGAGTTGATCGGTGTGCCCTCATCCTCGCGGGCCGTGGACCGTCCCACCAGCAAGGCAAACCTAAACCCGGAACGTCGGGGACGCGTCCGGGAAACTGTCTCGATGTCGAGACAACCCTACACCGCGGCGCCGTCCTCCCGGCGCACGAACACCGTGCGCACGAGCAGCCACGTGACCCAGAGCACGGCGGCGTAGAGCGGCACGCCGAGCACGAGCTTCACGGCGGCGAGCAGCTCGATCTGCGCGGTCAGGTACAGCGGGACCTCGACGGCCAGGCGGAGTGCGAAGAGCCCGACCCAGACCCACGTCGCGACCGTGAGCACGCGGCGCTTCGCCGGGTCGGCGCGCCAGTCGACGTGCGAGCCGTCGTCGTCCGGCGGGAGCAGGAAGCCCACGACGACACCGATGAGCGGCCAGCGGACCGCCAGGGTCACCAGGAGGCCGACGAGCCAGACGGAGTTGATGACGATGCCCGGGATGAAGTTCGTCTCGGCCCGACCGGTGAGCAGGGCGAGGGCGGCGGAGACGACGACCCCGGCGATGCCCGCGAAGGACATCGTGAGGGACTGCCGCTGCAGCAGGCGCAGCACGACGAACACCAGGCCGACGACGACCGGGATCACGACGCTCGGCACGAGCTCCTTCGTGATCGCGTAGACGACCAGGAAGGCGAACCCGGGCAGGACCGACTCGGACAGGCCACGGACCCCGCCCACCGCGCCGAGCAGGGCACGACCCGACGGCGTCTCCCCCGGCGCGACCCGGGCGATGCCGGCGTTCTGCACGGCGGCGCGGAACTGCGCGGAGAACGACGGAGCGGGGTCGTCCGGGCCCGCGGCCGCCGACGGACGCGAGGGCGTCCCGCCGGACTGCGCCGCGGTCTCCCCGTGCGGGTCCGCGGGACGCGGGGTGTCGTCGTGGTCCGGCACCGTGCCTCCAGGCCGTGTCGAGTGGGTGGTCGTCGGGCCTGTGTCAGACGGCGGACTGCGTCGACTTCGGCATGTGCAGCGGGATGAGGTCGCGCGGCGGCATCGGCGTGTTGCCGCGCACGACCACCACGCTGCGGAACAGCTCCTCGATCTCGGCGGCGTCGTCCGGGCGCTCGGCGGCCTTGCCGGCGATCACGCCGCGCAGGAACCAGCGCGGTCCGTCCACGCCGATGAAGCGCGCGGCGCGGGCGCCGTCGGTCGAACCGGAGCCGTCGGTGACGACCGGGACCAGCGCGCGGAGCTCGGGGCCGAAGGGCCCGTCGACCTCGTCCACCCGACCGCCCTGGCGCTCGATCTGGTCCGCGATCTGCGCACGGATCTCGTGCCAGAGGCCGGTCGAACGCGGTGCCGCGAACGGCTGGACCTGCAGCGTCGACTCGTCGTAGTCGAGCCCGACGGCGACGACGCGCTGCGAGCCCTCCTCGACCTCGAGGCGCAGGTGCAGGCCCTCACGGGGCAGGACCTTCACGCCGCCCAGGTCGACGTACGGCCGGACGAGGTTCGCCTCGGTCTCGTCGTGCGGGCCGTTGTCGGCGCGGTCGGCCGGTGCCGACTTGTCCGTGGGTGCGACCGCGTCCACCTCGTCGAGGTCGGCGTCGGCGTCGGTCGCGATGTCGACCTCCGGCGTCGTCTCCGCGACGACGGCGTCGTCGGCGACGGCGGCCGCCACCTCGACCTCGTCACGCTTGCGTCGACCGAACTTCATGCGTTCCGTCCTTCCTGGAAGTCGTCGGCAGCGCCGTACAGGGCGCTGCCCCGGTCACCGTAGCCCGAGGAGCCGAACCCGCCCTCACCGCGGACGCTCTCCGGCAGTGCGTCGACGCGGGTGTACGACACGCGCGGCACGGGCATGACGACCACCTGCGCGATGCGGTCGCCCACGTGGACCTCGTACGGCTCGGACGCGTCCGTGTTGAGCAGGGCGACCTTCACCTCGCCGCGGTAGCCCGAGTCGACGGTGCCGGGCGCGTTCACGATGGTGATGCCGTGCTTCGCCGCGAGACCGCTCCGCGGCACGACGAACGCCACGTGCCCCTCGGGGAGGGCGATCCGCAGGCCGGTGCCCACGAGGCGGCGTTCCCCGGGCTGCAGCACGAACGCCTCCGTCGAGACGAGGTCGGCACCGGCATCGCCGGGGTGGGCGTGGACGGGAGCGTTCTCCCCGGTCCAGAGCACGTCGACTGGTTCGGTCACGAGACGAGGGTAGTGCACGACCGTGACCGTTCCGTGACCTCTTCCGAATCGTGGTGGGATGGAGGGGTGACCGTGTACCGCGAACGACTCTGGGCTCCGCCCGCCCTCTACCTGGCGACGGCGCTCGTCATCCCCGCGAGCCTGCTCGTGTTCCTGCCGATCAGCGTCCTGGCCGGCGTGCTCGTGGCGATCGGCATGTACCTCGGTGTGGTCGTGCTGCTCTGGGCGCTCGCCCCGACGGTCGAGGTCACCGACACCGAGTTCCGCGCCGGCAAGGCGCACCTGCCCCGGTCGCTCGTCGGCGAGGTCGTGGCCTACCAGGGCGCCGAGGCGACGACGCA
This sequence comes from Curtobacterium sp. MCSS17_008, assembly GCF_003234185.1. GTDB lineage: Bacteria > Actinomycetota > Actinomycetes > Actinomycetales > Microbacteriaceae > Curtobacterium. The sequence goes on along the minus strand of NZ_QKSM01000001.1, from coordinate 160,048 downwards.
GCGCGGTCCGGCGCTCGACGCTCGCGCCTGGACGCTCTTCCGCGGGTACGTGCGCGGCGTCGTGCGCGTGGAGGTCGCCGACCCGGCGGACCCCACGCCCTACTGGCTCGTGAGCGCGCGGGACCCCCAGGCCGTGGTGGACGCCCTGCGCTCCTGACGCCGGGTCGCGTGGTCGCGGCTGCGCGGCCGGGAGGCGCGACTCGCCTCCCGGCCCCGCCGTTCCTTCCCAGAACGGCTGCGGTGCAAGGCACTTCCGGGCGTACCTGGTCGTCCTGGGACACCAGGTACGCCCGATCCCGCCGGGTACGCCCGATCCCGCCCGGCACGCGAGCACCCGCCGCACGCGCCGCACGCGTCGCGCACGAAGAACGGCCCGCCACCCGCGAGGGGTGACGGGCCGTTCGTGGCACGTGCTCAGAGCGCGGCGCACTCCGCGCACACGGGGCCGAGCTTCGACTCGTGGTCGAGCTGCGAGCGGTGCTTCACCAGGAAGCACTCGACGCAGGTGAACTCGTCGACCTGCGGCGGCAGCACGACGACGTCGAGGTCGACGTCGCTGAGGTCCTGTCCGGCGAGCTCGAAGCTGCCGGGGTTGTCGGAATCATCGTCGACGACCCCCGACATCTTGTCGGGCACGCGCTCCTTGAGGGCCTCGATCGACTCCGAGTCAGAGGAGTCGTCGGTCTTCCTGGGGGCGTCGTAATCGGTGGCCATGCCCATCCGTTTCTCGTGTCGAGAGGTCGTCGCCGGTGATCGGCGGCGACAGTTTGCACCACGACCCGCGAGAGCGCAAACCGAACGCCGTGCGGGATCGTCAGGCCCTGCAACCGGCCACCGGACCCGGACATTCCCGGGGTGCGGGAGTGCGCGGCACGCCCGTGTGCCTCCGCCGGTTCGGGCGCACACGGCTGCATACTCCTGAAGGTACGAGCACGACCGTACGCAACGCTCGGGAGGCGCAACCATGCAAGACGTGAGAGTCATCGGAGTCGAGTCCGGGGCGCTCCTGCTCGCGACCGACGGCGGCACCGAGTTCCGGTTGCCGGTCACCGCGTCGCTGTCGAGCCAGGTGCGCCAGGCCAACCCCGACGCCGGCCCGCAGAAGCGCGTGTCGCCGAAGGACGTCCAGGCGCGCATCCGCGGCGGTGCCGACGCCGCCGACGTGGCCGCCGCGCTCGACGTCGACGTCGAGTACGTCCGCCGCTTCGAGGGACCGGTGCTCGCCGAACGGGCGTTCGTCCTCGACGCCGCCCGCCGCGTCCCGGTGACCCCGACCGACGCCGAGGCCCCCGACACGTTCGGTGCGGCCATCGAGGCCAAGCTCGAGTCCGGCGAGGCCACCTCGGTCGCGTGGGCCTCGTGGAAGAACGCCGAGCAGGGCTGGCAGGTCCGCGTCCGCTACACGGCGTCGGAGGTCGAGCACGACGCCCAGTGGCTGTTCGACCCGAAGACGTCGACGCTGACGCCGGACAACGGCGATGCGCACCGGCTCTCCCACACCGACGACGAGGGCATCGCTCCTCGGCTTCGGGCGGTCGAGAACGACCACCAGGACACCGACGGCACCCGCTTCGACTCGGGGGCGTTCCGCGTCGAGCAGCCCGCCGAGGACGCGGAGGAGCCCGAGGTCCCGGAGCGCCCGCTCCGGGCACCGCTCCCCCGCATCGGCGCGGCACCGGTCGAGGAACGTGCCCCCGGCAACGAGACCGCGGACCTGCTCGAGGCCCTCCGCCGTCGCCGCGGTGAGCGCGAGGCCGCGTCCTTCACCGAGCAGCAGGACGAGCCACGCGGCACCTCGATCAGCGTCGTGGACGTCCCGCTGCAGGGCTACGACGCCTCGCCGGCCTCCGCCCCGGAGCGCGACGGCCGCCCGGCATCGGCACCCGAGTCCGAGGGGCGTGCGGACCGGAAGAAGCGCAACCGCCGGTCGATGCCGAGCTGGGACGAGATCGTCTTCGGCACGCGCCCGGAGGACCCCGCCTGACCCCTCCTCCACAACGGCTCCCCGTTCGGGAGGCCCGGTGCAGCCCCGCCACGCCCGTCGCGTCGCGGGGCTGCTCCCGTCGTGGCGGAGGTCAGCTCGCGAAGGCGCCGGCGAGCCGGAGTGGCACGAAGACCTCGTCGTCGGTCATGGCGCCGTGCTGGCCGATCATCCGCCGCGGCTCCTTGCGGGGGTCGAGGTCACGGTCGTCGTTGAACGCCCACGAACCCCGCGCCACGACGACGACGTCCCCGATGCGGGGCAGCACGCGCGCGTCGACGGCACCGAACCAGCCGGCCGCGACGGCCTCGTCGCGGCTGGCCACGTACGCCTTCTTGCCGTAGCGGGCGCGCCAGGCCTCGACGAGCGCCGGCACGTCCGTGCCCGGGCGGACGGCGAGCTGCCGGCAGCGCGGGTCACCGGCGATCCCCACGACGTCGACCAGCAACGCCGGGTCCATCGCGATGTTCGCATCGGCGGGCACGTCGAGCACGCCGTGGTCGGCGGTCACGAGGACCCCCACGTCCGGCGCGCTCCGGTCCGCGAGCCGTGCGAGCTCGCCGTCGAGCAGCTCGAGCGCCGCGGTCCAGCGGTCGGACTCCCACCCGTGCTTGTGCCCGATCGAGTCGAGCTCCGGGACGTAGAGGTAGACGAGCGAGCGGCCGGCGGCGGTCGCGGCCAGCGCCGCGTCGACCCGCTGCGGGATGGTGTCGGCGGAGGCGTACCGCGCACCGCCGAGCACGTTCGCGGTCATGCCCGACGACGCGTACCGCGCGGGGCCGACGACGACGGGGTCGACGCCGAGCGCGGTCGCCTCGGTGAACACGGTGCTCGCGAGCAGCCAGCCGGTGGGCACCTCGGAGTCCCACCCGCTCAGCAGGTTGACGACCCGCTCGCCGTCGGGCTCCCAACCGCTGTACCCGACCACGCCGTGCGTGCCCGGGGCACGGCCGGTCGTCAGGGTGCTCAGCGCGGCGGCGGTCGTCGTCGGGAAGCCGCTCCGCAGGCGCTTGAGCGTGCCGCCGCCCTTGGCGGCGGTGAGCCATCGCGCGTGCCCGGCCCGGGCGGCCAGCGCGGACGAGCCCAGGCCGTCGACCAGCACGACGACCACCGAGCGCGCGGGACGGAGGGTGATCCGCGCCTCCCGTCCGGTGGCGCGGAGCCACGTGTCGTCGGCGGCGCCGAGCGCGACGAGGCAACTGGGCAGCACGTCGGCGAGGTTCGCGGTGGCGTCGGGGGCGCTCGGTACGCTGGGGGGCACCCCACGATCCTCCCAGAAAGGTCCCATGGCACGCACGGAAGCAGTCGGCCTGCCCGACGGTGAGCGCATCGAGGACGTCGACGTCTCCGAGGAGATGCAGGGCTCGTTCCTCGAGTACGCCTACTCCGTCATCTACTCGCGGGCACTGCCGGACGCGCGCGACGGTCTCAAGCCGGTGCAGCGACGCATCCTGTACCAGATGGCCGAGATGGGGCTGCGGCCGGACCGCGGGCACGTGAAGAGCGCCCGCGTCACGGGCGAGGTCATGGGCAAGCTGCACCCGCACGGCGACGGGGCGATCTACGACGCCCTCGTGCGCATGGCGCAGCCGTTCACGATGCGTGTGCCGCTGGTCGACGGCCACGGGAACTTCGGCTCGCTCGACGACGGCCCCGCGGCCGCCCGGTACACCGAGGCCCGGCTCGCCGAGCCCTCGATGGCCATGACCGAGGGCCTGAACGAGGACGTCGTCGACTTCGTCCCGAACTACGACAACCAGATCATGCAGCCGGGCGTGCTGCCGGCGGCGTTCCCGAACCTGCTCGTCAACGGCGCGTCCGGCATCGCCGTCGGCATGGCGACGAACATGGCGCCGCATAACCTCGGCGAGGTCGTCGAGGCCGCGAAGCACCTGCTCCTCCACCCCGGGGCCTCGCTCGAGGAGCTCATGGAGTTCGTGCCGGGGCCGGACCTGCCGTCCGGCGGCACGATCGTCGGGCTCTCCGGCGTGCGCGACGCCTACGCCACCGGCCGCGGGTCGTTCCGCACGCGGGCGAAGGTGAGCGTCGAGAACCTCACGCCGCGCAAGGTCGGTCTCGTCGTCACCGAGCTGCCGTACCTGGTCGGACCCGAACGCGTGATCGAGAAGATCAAGGACGGCGTCCAGTCGAAGAAGCTCGTCGGCATCTCCGACGTCAACGACCTCACCGACCGGAACCACGGCCTGCGGCTCGTGATCGGCATCAAGTCCGGCTTCAACCCCACCGCCGTGCTCGAACAGCTCTACAAGCACACCCCGCTCGAGGACGGCTTCGGCATCAACAACGTCGCGCTCGTCGACGGCTCCCCGCGGACCCTCGGTCTGCGTGAGCTGCTCGACGTGTACGTGCGGCACCGTCTCTCCGTCGTCACCCGTCGGTCCGAGTACCGGCTCGCCCGCCGTCGTGAGCGGCTGCACCTGGTCGAGGGGCTGCTCATCGCCATCCTCGACATCGACGAGGTCATCGAGGTCATCCGGTCCTCCGACGACTCCGAAGCCGCGCGCACCCGCTTGCAGGACGTGTTCGACCTGTCCGAGGTGCAGGCCGAGTACATCCTCGAGCTGCGACTGCGCCGCCTGACGAAGTTCTCGCGCCTGGAGCTCGAGGGCGAGCGCGACCAGCTCCTCGCGGACATCGCCGCGCTCGAGGAGCTCCTGGCCTCCGACGCGCGGCTCCGCGCCCAGGTCGCGCAGGAGCTCACCGAGGTGTCCGACCGCTTCGCGACGCCGCGCCGCACGCTGCTCACCGAGGCCGATGCTCCTGTGCGCGGCGGCCGTAAGGCCGCGGTCGACCCCGAGTCGCTGCAGATCGCCGACGCCCCGTGCCGTGTGCTGCTGTCGACCACTGGACGGCTCGTGCGGGTGGACATCCCGGACACCGACCTCGGCATCGTCCGGGTGCCGAAGCGGTCCAAGCACGACGCCGTCCGCTCGACCGTCGTGTCGACCGTCCGGGGCCAGGTCGGGGCACTCACCTCGACCGGTCGGGTGCTGCGGTTCTCCCCCGTCGACGTGCCCGCCGTGCCGCCCGCGTCGGTGCGTCTCGACGCCGGTGTCCGTGTGTCGGACTACCTCGGCATCGCGCGGACGGAGAGCGTCGTGGCCCTCGTCGACCTGTCGCCGACCGCACCCGACTCGCTCGCGATCGGCACCGCCCAGGGCACCGTCAAGCGCGTGACCACCGGGGCGTGGCCCGACAAGGACGAGTTCGTCGCGATCGGGCTCAAGCCGAAGGACACCGTCGTCGGTGCGGCCCAGGCGCCCGAGTCGGACGACCTGGTGTTCATCACCTCGAACGCGCAGCTGCTGCGGTTCCCGGCGTCCGGCGTGCGCCCCCAGGGGCTTCCCGCCGGCGGCGTCGCGGGCGTCTCCCTGTCGTCGGGCTCGACCGTGATCTGGTTCGGGTCGGTCGCCCGGTCGGACGACGCCGTGGTCGCCACCGTGTCGACGTCCTCGGGCGCGCTGCCCGGGACGGACGCCGGGCGGGCCAAGGTGTCGGCACTGTCGGAGTTCCCGGCGAAGGGCCGGGCGACGCAGGGCGTCCGCGCGCACGCGTTCCTGAAGGGTGAGGACGGGCTGACCGTGGCGTGGGCCGGCATCGCGCCGCCGCACGCCGTCGGGTCCGACGGTGCCGCGAGGACGCTGCCGGACTGGCTGTCCAAGCGTGATGGGTCGGGTGCACCGCTCGAGGCCGTCATCGGCTCAATCGGCGGGAGCGCGGCAGCGCTGGACGGGACCGCGGGCGAGGCGTAGCGCAAAGCGTTCTCGCTGCTATAACTCGAGCGTTGGATAGACCGAAGCAGCAACGCGAAGACCGTGGAAGACGTCCGGCGAGCTTGACGCGTATGCGATAGCGAGCGGTGTTGCTATCCGAAGAGTTGTGATTTAATCGAGAACGTGACCGACGATGCGCTCGTTTCCCCGAATTCGATAGCAGCTAAGGGAGCAGAAGGGCCGCGTGAGGACCAACGTCCCATCGGCGCGGACAGCGTGCCCGCAATGCCTCAACGGCAATTCGCCGTTGGCTGCCTGCCGATTGAGTTCAGCACTCCTCGGCCAGCTACAGAGTGGCCGAAAGTGGTTGAACGCGAGTTGTACGCGATTTCGGCAGTATCGAACGTAAGCGTCACTGGGCAGTTCGATTGGCTGTCACCAGGCCAACCCCCATCGGCGCTCGCGGAAGAATTGAGCAAGCGCGACAACGAGAGAGAAGAGTTCTGGCCCGAGCCGATGTTTGGGCGCGTTGCCTTCGACGTGGTAGTACCGCTGAGGCTGCAATCCGATCTAACCTGGGATGGAACCACTGCGGAGCATGAGTCTTTCCGCGTGGTCACGATGTATGGCTATGAGGGCCCCTGCACCTTCATCAGCCTCTTGAATACAGATGGTGAAATAACGACGGCTGACTCGACAAATTCCGTCGCCGTCGTTCATTCGTTCATTTCAAAGGAGCTTGAGAAGAATAAATCAGGTCTCCGCATGGCCCGCGTGGGTCCGAGCCCGTTCCACATCGACGCCACGCTCACGGCGATGGAGCTCGATAAACCATTCCACGTAGAGGAACTCGGCCGTCGCGGTTACCGACGACTCGACTTCCGCTACGACCGCTCAACATTCGACTCCATCGATGATGCCGAGCGCGCCCTACAACGTAGCATTGCAGGCGAACTCGCGCTCTTCTACTTCCTGATCCGGGTTCGTAATCGACGAACGGATCGCGCTCATTCTCTGCTCGACGCAACCAACGAACTTGTCGCCGCACAACAGCGCACCGGCATCGTCGCTTGGCTCAAGCGGGTCTTCTTCAGTGCAAGTAAGACGCGGCGCCTTGGCCTCGAAGTGCTAAGCGCCAAACTCCTTGCAACATCTGAAGCAGACACCGCAGCCCGCCGAATTGAGCAGGAGCAGGCTCAGACCGTGAGTCTGAGTGCCTTTACTTCCGAGCTTGCGGAAGCGTCTGCGGACGACACCTCTCCGGTAGTTGAAAACGCTGAACAAGTTGTGGCATTTTCGGAGAAATTCCGCTCCGCAGAATTCGAGGTGTCAGTAGTGGCTACATCCACGATACTTGGCGCAGTTGCGGGGGCCATCGTAGCCCTGGTCGTCCCCAACTAGGGACGACGGACGGAGCCAGTACACCGCCCCGGACATCGACCTAGCTGTCACGACGCGCGATCTCTGTGTGAGAACAACGAGTCAGCCCACAATGCCAATGTAGGGGTGAAGGCGGCCCGGACAACAATAAGTGGCGCGCCGTGCCATGGTGTGCACGCGCCGCGCGGGGCGGCGGCTACGCGTCGATGCGGTCGCGGTCCAGGCCCTCGCCCGCCAGGATGAACTCCTTGCGCGGCGCGACGTCGTTGCCCATGAGCAGTTCGAACACCTTCGCGGCGCTCTCGGCGTCCGTGACGTTCACCCGCCGCAGTGTGCGGTGCGCCCGGTCCATCGTGGTCTCGGCGAGCTGGTCCGCGTCCATCTCCCCCAGGCCCTTGTACCGCTGGATCGGCTCCTGGTACTTCTTGCCCTGCTTCGCGAGCTTCTTCAGCACCGCCTGCAGTTCGGCCTCGGAGTAGGTGTAGAGCGTGTCGTTCGGTTTGCCGCGGTTCACCACGACGACGCGGTGCAGCGGCGGCACGGCGGCGAACACCCGGCCCTGCTCGATCATGGGTCGCATGTACCGGAAGAACAGCGTGAGCAGCAGCGTGCGGATGTGCGCGCCGTCGACGTCGGCGTCAGACATGATGATGACCTTGCCGTAGCGGGCCTGGTCGATCTCGAACGAGCGACCCGAGCCGGCGCCGATGACCTGGATGATCGAGGCGCACTCGGCGTTGGACAGCATGTCCGACACCGAGGCCTTCTGGACGTTGAGGATCTTGCCGCGGATCGGCAGCAGCGCCTGGTACTCGCTGTTCCGCGCGAGCTTCGCGGTGCCGAGCGCCGAGTCACCCTCGACGATGAAGAGTTCGGTGCCCTCGGCGTCCTGCTTGCGGCAGTCGGCGAGCTTCGTCGGGAGGGAGGAGTTCTCGAGCGCGTTCTTCCGGCGCTGGGTCTCCTTGTGCGCACGGGCCGAGATGCGCGTCTTCATCTCGGCGACGACCTTCTCGAGCAACGTCGCGGCCTGGGCCTTCTCGGTGCGCTGGGTCGACGTCAGGATCTCGGTGAGGCGCTTGGAGACCACCTGGTCGACGATCTTCCGGACGGCGGGCGTGCCCAGGACCTCCTTCGTCTGACCCTCGAACTGCGGCTCGGGCAGGCGGACGGTGAGCACGGCCGTCAGGCCGGCGAGCACGTCGTCCTTCTCGAGCTTGTCCTGCCCGACCTTGAGCTTGCGGGCGTTCGCCTCGACCTGGGTGCGGACGGCCTTCACGAGCCCGGCCTCGAAGCCGGTCAGGTGCGTTCCGCCCTTCGGCGTCGCGATGATGTTCACGAAGCTGCGCTCGACGGTCTCGTACCCGCTGCCCCAGCGGAGCGCGATGTCGACCTGGCACTCGCGCTCGACCGACGTGGACACCATGTGCCCCTTGTCGTCGAGCATCGGCACCGTCTCGGTGAACGTCCCCGTGCCCTCGATGCGCCAGACGTCGGTGACGGCGGTGTCGACCGCCAGGTGCTCGACGAACTCGCTGATGCCGCCCTCGTACCGGAAGCGCTCCACGACGGGACCGGTGGCGACGGTGGTGCCCGTCGCCTCGGCTCGCTGGGCCGCGGCCTCGATCGACGAGGGGCGGGCGTCGGTGATCGTGATGCCGAGCCCCGGCACCAGGAACGCGGTCTGCCGCGCACGACTCACCAGGTCGCTCGTGCTGAACTTCGCGTCCGAGGTGAAGATCTGCCGGTCCGCCCAGTACCGGATGCGCGAACCGGTCACGCCGCGCTTCACCTTGCCGACGACGCGGAGCTCGCTGCCGGACGTGAACGGCGTGAAGGGAGCGTCGGGGCCGTCTCCGGCGAACGTCCCCGGCTCGCCGCGGCGGAAGGACATGGCGTAGGTCTTGCCGCCGCGGTCGACCTCGACGTCGAGGCGCTCGGACAGCGCGTTGACCACCGAGGCGCCGACGCCGTGCAGTCCACCGGATGCCGCGTACGACCCGGAGCCGAACTTGCCGCCGGCGTGCAGCTTGGTGAAGACGACCTCGACCCCGGTCAGCCCGGTCTTCGGCTCGACGTCGACGGGGATGCCGCGGGCGGTGTCACGGACCTCGACGGAACCGTCCTCGTGCAGGACCACACCGATCTCGTCACCGTGTCCGGCCAGGGCTTCGTCGACGGAGTTGTCGATGATCTCCCACAGGCAGTGCATGAGCCCGCGGGAGTCCGTGGAGCCGATGTACATGCCCGGTCGCTTCCGGACCGCCTCGAGTCCCTCGAGGACGGAGAGATGGCGTGCGGAGTAGTCGGAGCTCACCTGCCGATGGTACCGACGGGCACCGACACCCCGACCCCGCAGGAGCGGCGCGCCTCGGACTGGGGACAGCCGCTCCGCGCTCAGCGAAACAGGCCGCCCGCGATGCACGACTCCCAGCCACCTCGTGTTCAAATGGGTGTCCACCCGCACCACCTGCGATCCGTGAGGAGCACAGCAATGACCCAGACCGTGCACGACCTCTCCATCGACGAAACCAGCAGCCACCAGCTCACCGCTGCTGACCGCTGCGACAGCTGCGGAGCGCAGGCGTACATCCGCGCCACCATGGCGAGCGGGGAGCTCTACTTCTGCGCCCACCACGGCGCCGAGTTCAAGGACAAGCTCGCCGCCACCGCGCTCGAGTGGCACGACGAGAGCAGCCGACTCCACGAGTCGAAGTAGTCGTCACCGACAGACGGACGGGAGGCGCGGTGCCAGCTGGTACCGCGCCTCCCGTCCGTCTGTCGCTTGCGCTAGGCGATGCGCTTGAACGCCTTGTCGACGTACCGGTCGATGGTCGCGCGCGCCTCGCGCGCGTACCGGTCGATGGTCGCCGTGCGCTCGGTGTCCGGCGCGTAGTCGCGGCCGAGCCGAGCGGTGGACGCTGCGAGCACCGCGTCCGTGAGCTGCGGGTTGAGGGGCAGGATCGGTCCCTGCGTGTGCGTCCCGAAGGACGTGCCGTCGACCGCGCCCTCGACCGGGGCGCCTGCCTGGTTGCCACCACCGGACACGACGTCGCCGAAGGGCTCGACGCCCGGGCCCAGCTCGATCCGGGTGGCGTGGTCCTCGAAACCGGCGACGCGTGTCGGCGCACCGGGGAGCAACGGGTAGCGGGTGTCGAGCACGAAGTAGTTGACCCGGCGCTCGGCACCGCGGACGGCCCGGGCGTCGAACACGCCGAAGCCCGCCACCGGCGACCCCTCGGTGGGCACGACCTCGTTCGTGGCGAGGTCGAAGCCGCCGCCGACCGCCAGCACCGGCACACCGGCGGTGGCGAGGTCACGGAGCGCCGACCCGACACGGGTGACGTCCGCACCGAGCGAGCGCATCGCGCTGAGCGGCCCGTTGCCGACGACGACCACGTCGGCCGTGGTGGGCAGGGGGTCGCCCGGGGCGTACTCGACCACCTCGGTCGCGATGTCCGCGGCCTCGGCGCGACGCACCAGGGCCACGACGTTGCCCCGGTCGCCCGAGACACCCATCTGACGCGGGTAGACGTGCAGGATGGTCAGCCGGTCGGCCGTCATGCGGTCTTCTCCATGTCCCCGTGGCCGAGGGCCTTGCGGGCGATCATCATGATCTCGTAGTTGACGATGAAGTTCTTCGTCCCCGACGTCGTCGCGCCGAGCTGCTCCATGTGCCTGATCGCGGCCTCGACGTCGGGCTCGACACGTCCGATGCGGACACCGGCGTGCTCAAGCGCGATCGCGATCTGCCACGCCTTGTCACCCGACACGACGTCCACGTGGTCGAGCTTGGAGAAGTCGATGTCGTACATCCACGAGATGTCCGGCGTGCCCTCGTCGATCGCCATGAGGACCTGCTCGGGGTGGTCCGGCAGGGCGTCGAGGTTGAGCTGCAGGCTGGCGGCGTTCTTGAACATCGTGAACTCCGCGGACTCGCCGGCGATGGGCAGTCGCTCACCGCGGCCGTACGCCGGCTTCATCGTGCCGAAGGCCTTCGTCACGGCGTCCGTGCGGAACTGGGCACCGAGCGCGGCGCTGGCCGTGGCCGTCGCAGCCGCGGCGTCGACGGCGTAGTGCAGGCCGCGCGCCGGCAGGCGCACGGGGACGTCCACGCCGTCGAAGCGGATCGTCGCACCGTCACCGGTGTTCGCGACGACCTCGGACTCGGCCGCGTTCGGTTCGCCGGCGCTCCGGTCGAAGTCGTCGGCGTTCTGCAGCCCGTTCGGCGCAGCGGCGACGACCTCGGCGCTCGCGCCGAAGCGGAGCACCCGCTGGCCCGGGCGGGCCGTGTACGCGTCGAGGAACTGGTCGTCACGGTTCGTGATGACGTTCGCCGTGGACAGCGCCGCGGTGTCGAGCATCATCGTCGCCACGCGCTCGGTCTCGAAGAACCGGTACAGCTGGTCGACCTGCACGTTGAGCATCGTCACCGTGGACGGCGACAGGATGCCGGCGAGCTCGACTGCGAAGGCCTCGTCGACCTCGAGGATGCCGATGTCCGCCTTGAGCTTGCCGGTCAGCGACACCTCGGACAGGAGCGCCGACGCGATGCCCTGCGGCAGGTTCGCACCGGAGGGGTTCGTGAAGACGCGGAGCCCGTGCGCCCGGACGATGTCCGAGATCATGTGCGTCGTCGTCGACTTGCCGTTCGAGCCGAGCACGAAGACGACACCGTTCGGGAACTGCTTCGTCACGTGCTGCAGGAAGTCCGGCACGAGCTTGAGGACGATGTAGCCCGGGTAGGCGGACCCACCGCCCCGCGCGCGGGCGAGGACGCGGAGGATCCGCCCGACCAGGATCGGGATGAGGAAGCGCATCGGCCTACTCGAGGTAGTCGCGGAGCGACTGCGACCGGGACGGGTGGCGGAGCTTCGCCATCGTCTTCGACTCGATCTGGCGGATGCGCTCACGCGTCACGCCGAACGTGTCACCGATCTGGTCGAGGGTCTTCGGCTGGCCGTCACCGAGACCGAACCGCATGCGGATCACGCCCGCCTCGCGCTCGGACAGGGAGTCGAGCAGGCTCTCGAGCTGCTTCTGCAGCATCGTGAAGCCCACCGCGTCGGCCGGCACGACCGCCTCGGTGTCCTCGATCAGGTCGCCGAACTCGGAGTCGCCGTCCTCGCCCAGGGGGGTGTGGAGGGAGATCGGCTCGCGACCGTACTTCTGCACCTCGACGACCTTCTCCGGCGTCATGTCGAGCTCGCGGGCGAGCTCTTCCGGAGTGGGCTCGCGCCCGAGGTCCTGCAGCATCTGCCGCTGCACGCGGGCCAGCTTGTTGATGACCTCGACCATGTGCACCGGGATGCGGATGGTGCGCGCCTGGTCGGCCATCGCGCGGGTGATCGCCTGACGGATCCACCACGTGGCGTACGTCGAGAACTTGAAGCCCTTGGTGTAGTCGAACTTCTCGACCGCACGGATGAGACCGAGGTTGCCCTCCTGGATCAGGTCCAGGAACTGCATGCCGCGGCCGGTGTAGCGCTTGGCGAGCGAGACGACGAGACGGAGGTTCGCGCCGAGCAGGTGCGACTTCGCGCGCTGACCGTCACGGGCCACCCAGCGGAGCTCGCGCTCCTCGGGCTTCGACAGGCCCGTCGAGTGCTGCAGCTTGTCCTCGGCGAACAGGCCGGCCTCGATCCGCATCGCGAGCTCGACCTCCTGCTCGGCGTTGAGGAGCGCGACCTTGCCGATCTGCTTCAGGTAGTCCTTGACCGGGTCGGCGGTGGCGCCGGTGATCGTCGTCGAGTAGACCGGCGCCTCGTCGTCGTCCGACTGCGAGATGACGAGCGCACCAGCGGCGACCGCAGCGGCGGCGGCGGGCTTGGCGTCCTTGTCCTCGGCCTCGGTCTCCTCGGCGTCGCCGTCGGCATCGTCGGCGGTGTCGACCGCGTCGTCCGTGGGCTCGACGACCTCGTCGTCTTCCTCGTCGTCGTCGGCGGCCTTCTTCTTCGCGCGCGTGGCCGTCTTCTTCGGTGCGGCCTTCGCAGCGGCCTTCTTCGTGGCGGTGGTCTTGGTGGCGCGCTTCTTCGGCGCGGCCTTCCCCTCGGCCGCGTCGGCGTCGTCCGCCGCGACGGCCTCGGGCTCGGTGTCCTTCGTGGGATCGATCGTCGTGCTCCGGGCAGCCATGCGATCACCTCTCTCGTCGTGCCACGTTCGTGGGGTCGTGGCCTCCCTCGCCGCCCAGGGCCAGCGCCGCAGTCCCCCGCGTCGTCAGGTCCTACCGTTCCGGGCAGCATGAGGACCCATGTCAAGTCCCCCGACTTCCGCGACGCATCGAGGCGACGTGGACGTGAGGGGCCCGAACGGGTCCGTCCTCCATTATTGCACGGCCTTCTTCCGCAGGCGCGCAACCAGTGCAACCCACAGCGGGCCCACCCGTATTCCGTCCTGCGTGTGCATCTCACGACGGGTCCGGCGGCGCGCGAGCAGCAGCATCACCACACCGAACCCGACCACCACGTACTGCACGGTGAGCGCGATGCGGAAGTTCTCCCATGCGAAGACCGTGCGTCCGGTCGCTCCGGAGACCGCGTCGAGCAGCGTGCCGATGAGGAACATCATCACGAAGGCGGCCAGGAACCCACCCACGTTCACCACGCCGTTCGCCGAGCCGAGCGATCCGACGGGGTTGAAGCTGCGGGCGAAGTCGAAGCCGATGAGCGAGCCCGGTCCGCCGACGCCCATCGCGAGCACGAGCAGGACGAGCAGCCACGTCGGCGGGTACCCCGGCCAGAGCAGCACCGCCGTCCAGACCACGCCGAGGGCGAGGACGATCCCGAGCACGAGGTTCGAGCGGCGGAGCGGGAAGCGCGCGCAGAGCACGCCGAGCACCGGACCGACCACGAAGCCGGTGACGACGATGACGGTGAGGAACGCGGCGGCCTCGGACGGGCTGTACCCGAGCCCGCGGAGCATCGGTACGCCCCAGAGGAGCGAGAACACGGTGCCGGAGGACTGGGTGACGTAGTGCGACCAGAAGCCCAGCTGGGTCCCCGGACGGCGCAGTGCGTGCCCGAAGGTGTGGAACGCGCCGCGCCACGAGTGCGGGAGCGGCAGCGGGATGGTGTCCGTGCGGACCGCGACCGGACCGTTCCGGACGAACACGACGGCGAGCACGAGGCCCACCAGGCTCGCGGCCGCTGCCGCACCGAAGGCCGGGGTCCACCCGGCGGTGTGCAGCAGCACGGCGAACGGGAAGGCCGAGAGGATCTGGCCGACCTGGCCGAGGTTGCCCGTCCACTGCGAGATCTGCGGCAGGATCCGCCCGCTGAACCACATGGGCACGAGGCGGATCACCGAGATGAAGGTCATCGCGTCGCCGGCTCCGACGAGCACCCGGCCCGCGATCGCCGGCCCGATCGTCGGCGAGGAGGCCACCACGGCCTGACCGACCACGAGCAGTGCGGCGCCGAGCAACACGAGCTTCCGCGGGCCGACGCGGTCGAGCGCGATCCCGACCGGGATCTGCAGCCCGGCGTAGACGGCGATCTGCACCACGGCGAGCGTCGACAGGACCGCCGCGGAGACCGCGAAGCGGTCCTGCGCGTCGACCCCGGAGACGCCGAGCGACGAGCGCTGCACCACGGCGAGGACGTAGGCGAGCACCGCGACGCCCCAGACGAGGAAGGCACGGCGGGAGTTCACCCGACCAGGCTAGCGACGCGCACCCCGTGCCCGTGGCGGGCCGTGGAGGACGCTCGGTCCGTGACGGCCTGTGGAGGAGCCTCCGAGCCGGTACCGGCTGCGGTCAGTCCGTCGGCGCGTCGCCGTCGGACCGGCGGTCCGCCAGGAAGCGCTCGAGCTCGGCGGCGATGGCGTCCGCGGTCGGGACCTCGCCGTCGACCCCGGTCAGCGGTGACGCGACCGGGTTGCCCTCCATGTACGTGTCGTGGCGTTCCTCGAGCACGGAGACCAGCCGCTGCAGCTCCGCGTTGCCCGCGACCTGCTCCTCGACCCGGGTGCGGAACTCGCGGTCCGACTCGCGCAGCACGTCGGTCGGGAAGATCAGTCCGGTCGCGGCCGAGATGCTCGAGAGCGCCGTGACCGCTGCGTCGGGGAACTCCGTGTCACCCAGGTAGTGCGGGACCAGCAGGACGAGCCCCGTGACCTGCTCGCCGAGCTGGGTCAGTCGGTGCTCGACCAGGTGCAGGACGTTCGCCGGGGCCTGCGTCTCGGGCTTCCACACGCTCATCTGCTCGACCAGGTCGGCGCGGGTCCCCGACACGGTGAGGCTGATCGGCCGCGTGTGCGGCACGGGCATCGGGATCGACTGCACCCAGGTCGTGTCGGCCACCCGCAGACGCGCGGCGAGCCCCGTGACGGCGTCGACGAACCGGTTCCACTGGAAGTCCGGCTCGTAGCCGGAGAGGAACAGGAACGGTTGGCCGAGCTCGTCGCGCACGAGGTGCAGGGCGAGGCGGGGCGGCTCGACGGCCGCGATGTGGTCGTGCTCGAACGTGATCACCGGACGGCGCGCACGCCAGTCCAGCAGGACGTCCGGGTCGAACTCGGCGACGAGCTCGTGGTCGAGACCGTCGAGGACCGACGTCGTCACCTGCGCGACTGCGGAGCCCGCGTCGACGAAGCCGGTCAGGCCCGCGACCAGGTGCAGCCCGGCCGGGACGGTCGGTGCGCCTTCGGCGACGGAGTACAGGTCCTCGGGGTGGTTCACCGTGCCCATGCTAGGCGGAACCCCGGCAGCCCCCCGCGACGTCCCGACGCTCTCGGCGAACACGCGCTGGATAGGCTTGGCGCATGGTCCGACCGACGCTCTCCACCACCACCTCGACCCCCTCCGACGTCGACGCCGACGTCCTCGTGCTCGGTGTCCGCTCCGGCACCGACGGCGGCGCCCCCACGATCGCGCCGAGCGCCGCCGGCCCGCTCGAGGCACTCGCAGACCTCGACCTCGGCACGATCGGCGTGACCGGCGCGAAGGACCAGCTCGTCCGACTGCCGGGGACCGGCACCGCCGCCGCGGGCATCGCGCTCGTCGGACTCGGCTCCGCCGTCGACGCCGCCTCGGTGCGCGCTGCGGCCGGCAGCGCCGTCCGTCAGCTCCCGCAGGTGTCGTCGATCGCCCTCGCGCTGCCGACCGACTCCGCCGAACTCGTCGACGCCGCGCTCGAGGGCGCAGCGCTCGGCGCGTACGCCTTCACCCGCCACAAGGGCACCGGCACGACCGCCCCGACCCGCGGCGACCAGCGCATCGAGGTGGTCGCCCCCGCCGAAACCGCCGCCGACGCCACGGTCCGCCCGGCGATCGTCGCCGACGCCGCCGCGCTCGTGCGCGACCTGGTCAACACCGCCGCCGGTGACCTCGGTCCCGCGGACGTCGCCGACGTCGCGGTCGCCCAGGCCGAAGGGCTGCCGCTCACCGTCGAGGTCCTCGACGAGCACCAGCTCCAGGAGCAGGGCTTCGGCGGCATCGTCGGCGTCGGCCGCGGTTCGGAGCGTCCGCCGCGCCTGGTCGTCGTCCGCTACGAGCCGTCGTCCGCGAGCAAGCACCTCGCGCTCGTCGGCAAGGGCATCACCTTCGACTCGGGGGGCCTCTCGCTGAAGCCCGCCGCGTCGATGCTCGGCATGAAGACGGACATGACCGGTGCCGCCACGGTCCTCGCCGCGACGATCGCCGCGGCGCGACTCGGCCTCGACACGCGCGTGACCGCGTGGCTCTGCCTCGCCGAGAACATGCCGTCCGGTTCCGCCACCCGTCCCGGCGACGTGCTCACGCTGAAGAACGGCAACACCGTCGAGGTCACGAACACCGACGCCGAGGGCCGACTCGTGCTCGGCGACGGCATGGCCGCGGCGTCGCTCGAACAGCCCGACGCGCTCGTCGACGTCGCGACCCTCACCGGCGCGCAGGTCGTCGCCCTCGGGGACCGGACCACGGGTCTGATGGGCAGCGACGACCTCGTCGCCCGGGTCCGCGCGGTCGCCGACGCCGCCGCGGAGCCGATCTGGCCGATGCCCCTCCCCGAGGAGCTCGACGCCCGGCTCGCCAGCGACGTCGCCGACATGGTCAACGCGACCGTCGGCAACCCGGCCGGCGGGATGCTCCTGGCCGGCAAGTTCCTCGAGCGCTTCGTCGGCGAGGGCGTCCCGTGGGCGCACCTCGACATCGCCGGTCCGTCCGAGCACAAGGGCGGCGGCTACGGCTGGCTCGGCAAGGGTGCGACCGGCGTGATGGTCCGAACGCTCATCGGGCTCGCAGAAGAGCTCCAGTCCAAGTAGTAGGTTGGGACCCGGCGGGCTGCGCACCGACGCGCGCCCGCCGGAACCAGCGGGACGGGACCGGAACCATGCGGTCCGACCGTCGGACGCCGCCGCCGCGGTGTCCAGTGGGGTCCGGACCGGGCCCCGACACGCACGAGGGAGTTGCACCAGGTGACGGAACAGACTTACGACGTCGTGGTCCTCGGTGGCGGCAGTGGTGGCTACGCCGCTGCGCTCCGGGCCGCTGAGCTCGGCATGAGCGTCGCGCTCGTCGAGGGAGACAAGCTCGGAGGGACCTGCCTGCACCGCGGCTGCATCCCGACCAAGGCGCTGCTCCACGCCGCCGAGGTCGCCGACGCCACGCGCGACGCGGAGAAGTACGGCGTCATCGCCGAGTACGCCGGCGTCGAGGTGCCCAAGGTCATCGACTACCAGCAGGGCGTCATCAACTCGAAGTACAAGGGCCTGCAGGGGCTCATCAAGGCCCGCGGCATCACCGTCGTCGAGGGCTGGGGCCGCCTGACCTCGCAGAACACCGTGCAGGTCGGCGACCAGACCGTCACCGGCAAGAACGTCGTGCTGGCCACCGGTTCCTACTCGAAGTCCCTGCCGGGCCTCGAGATCGGCGGCCGCGTGATCACGTCCGAGACCGCGCTGAAGATGGACTACGTGCCGAACAAGGTCGTCATCCTCGGTGGTGGCGTCATCGGCGTCGAGTTCGCCAGCGTCTGGAAGTCGTTCGGCGCCGAGGTCACGATCGTGGAGGGCCTGCCCCACCTGATCCCGGCCGAGGACGAGTCGATGTCGAAGCAGCTCGAGCGCGCGTTCCGCAAGCGCGGCATCGAGTTCTCGCTCGGCGTCCGCTTCCAGGGCGTCGAGCAACACGAGAACGGCGTCGTCGTCACCCTCGAGGACGGCAAGACCTACGACGGCGACGTCCTCCTCGTCGCGGTCGGCCGTGGCCCGCTGACGCAGAACATGGGCTTCGACGAGGTCGGCGTGGCGATGGACCGCGGGTTCGTCACCACGAACGAGCGCCTCGCCACGAACCTGCCGAACGTCTACGCCGTCGGCGACATCGTCCCCGGCCTGCAGCTCGCCCACCGCGGCTTCCAGCAGGGCATCTTCGTCGCCGAGGAGATCGCGGGCCTCAACCCCGTCGTCATCTCCGACACGAACATCCCGAAGGTCACCTACTCCGACCCGGAGGTCGCCTCCGTCGGGCTCTCGCAGGCCAAGGCCGAGGAGCAGTACGGCGCCGACAAGGTCGACACGTACGAGTACAACCTCGCGGGGAACGGCCGCAGCCACATCATCGGCACCTCGGGCGCCGTCAAGGTGGTCCGCGTCGTCGACGGCCCCGTGGTCGGCGTGAGCATGATCGGCGCGCGCGTCGGCGAGCTCATCGGCGAGGCGCAGCTCGCGGTCAACTGGGAAGCACACCCGGAGGACGTCGCGCCCCTCGTCCACGCCCACCCGACGCAGAACGAAGCGCTGGGCGAGGCCTTCCTCCACCTCGCGGGCAAGCCGCTCCACGCACTGTGACGACCACGTCCGCCGTGCGCACCGTGACAATGACAACCACCACCACAGCAACCCGCGAACAGGAGCCCACCCGATGAGCGAATCCGTCAACCTCCCGGCGCTCGGCGAGAGCGTCACCGAGGGCACGGTCACCCGATGGCTGAAGAACGTCGGTGACCGGGTCGAGGTCGACGAGCCGCTGCTCGAGGTCTCGACCGACAAGGTCGACACCGAGATCCCGTCGCCGATCGCCGGCGTCGTCGAGGAGATCCTCGTCCAGGAGGACGAGACGGTCGAGGTCGGCACCGCGCTGGTGAAGATCGGCGACGGCTCCGGTTCCGGTTCGGACTCCGGTTCCTCGGACGGCCAGAACGCGGACCAGGGCGCTGACGAGACCGCTGCCGACGCGACCGAGCCCGAGACGGCCCCGAGCACCGAGCAGGGCGAGGAGCAGAAGGCGCCGGAGCCCCAGCAGGCCGAGCCGGCGCCGGGCGGTCAGACGCAGCCCGCGGCCCCGCAGGCGCCCTCGGCTCCCCCGGTCCCGCAGGCCGCCCCGGTGCCGCCGCCCGCCGCCGTGCCCGCCGCGGTCCCCGCGCCGGCAGCTGCTCCCGCCGCTGCTCCGGCCCCCGCGGCAGCTCCTGCCCCTGCTGCGTCGGGCGCGACCGCCTCGGCGTCCGTCCCGAACCCGACGCAGGACGCCTCGGCCTCCGGCTACGTGACCCCGCTCGTGCGCAAGCTCGCGAACGAGCAGGGCGTGGACCTGTCGACCGTCACCGGCTCCGGTGTGGGTGGGCGCATCCGCAAGGAGGACGTCCTCGCCGCCGCCGAGCAGGCCAAGACCGCAGGTGCCCCGGCACAGGCAGCCGCTCCGACGGGCCCGTTCGTGGCCGAGACCTCGCCGCTCCGCGGCACCCGCGAGAAGATGTCGCGTCTCCGCAAGGTCGTCGCCGAGCGAGCCGTGCAGTCGATGACGTCGACGGCGCAGCTCACCAGTGTCGTCGAGGTCGACGTGACGAAGGTCGCGCAGTTCCGCGACGCGAACAAGGCCGAGTTCCTCGAGAAGACCGGTTCGAAGCTCAGCTTCATGCCGTTCTTCGCCCTCGCGGCGTCCGAGGCGCTCAAGGCTCACCCGAAGATCAACTCGACGGTCGAGGGCGACGAGATCGTCTACCCGGACCACGAGAACGTCTCGATCGCGGTCGACACCGAGCGCGGTCTGCTCACCCCGGTGATCAAGGACGCCTCGAGCCTGTCGCTGGCCGACTTCTCGAAGTCGATCGCGGACCTCGCCGAGCGCACGCGCAACAACCAGCTCAAGCCGGACGAGCTCGCCGGCGGGACCTTCACGCTGACGAACACCGGTTCGCGCGGGGCGCTGTTCGACACCCCCGTGGTGTTCCTGCCGCAGTCGGCGATCCTCGGCACGGGCATCGTGACGAAGCGTCCGGCGGTCGTGAAGGTCGACGGCCAGGAGGCCATCGCGATCCGTTCGTTCGTCTACCTCGCGCTGTCGTACGACCACCGGATCATCGACGGCGCCGACGCGTCGCGGTACCTCGTCGCGGTGAAGACCCGCCTCGAGGAAGGCAACTTCGGCCCGAACCTCGGCTACTGAGCCGACGGTCCGCTCCACACCGGACGGCCCCGGTCCCGCACAGGGACCGGGGCCGTCCGGCGTTCCGGCGCTGCACCGGGTGGCGGTCAGAGGACGCTCGTCGCCGCCGTCGCGAGTCCGCCGGCCAGGACCACCCCGACCACCGCGTGCCGGAGCGGCAGCCGACGTGCGGCTCCCAGCGGGATGCCCCGCTCGACGACGTCGCGCACCGAGCGCACGAGCAGGACGCCGACGTCACCGGGAGCGGGATCGCGGGGTGGCAGTCCGGCCGGACGTCCGTCGAACAGGTCCGACACCGGACGGGTCCAGCGCACCGGCCGGGGTGGTGCCGCCGCCGTGACGAGGTCGAGCGCCTCGGCCACCAGGGCCGCGTCGCCGTCCTTCGCGGCGTCGAGCACCGGGTCGAGGGCTCGCCGTGCCGGTGCTCGAGCGTCGACCCGGTCCCACACCATCCGGGCCGCCAGGACGAGCTGCCGTGGCCCGTCCGGGTCATCACGCAGCGGCGCCCGCACCGGCTGTCGGCCGGGTTCCGTGCAGGTGCGATCGGAGCGGGGACCCGTCGCGCAGGTGTCCTGACGCGGGAGGTCTGCGGCGCAGGCGCCGTCAGCGTGGATCGGGACGGCGCCGGGCGGCACGTCAGCGACCAGCACGGCACCGGACTCGTCGACCCCGACCCCGTCCTGCGGGACCGTGCCGACCTCGACCGCACCGGCGCGCGCTCGGACGGCGACCTGCAGGAGCGGCACGGTCAGGGTGACGGCGACGCCCTCGGTCGGGGCGCCGAGGACGTCGAGGGCCTCGCCGAGGGGCCGCACCGCCGGCCGCAGGACCTCGGCTGCCAGGTGCCCGTCCGGACACCGGCCGACACGGACCACCGGCACGAGGTGCGCGCCGCACCCCGCCGACCGGTCCGCCACCCACCGCGCGAAGGCGGAGGGGTCCAGCGCCCCGCACCACCGCTCGCGTCGTTCCGCCGTCGTCATGGTGACGAGCGTGGCGGAGGCGGGTCGGGCCTCCCGTCCGTCGAACCAGACCTGTGGACAGCGGCGTTCGCCCACAGCCTGGCCGACGACGGTCCGCGACCGGGAGCCGAGGCCGTATCCTGGTCGCATGGCACGCAGCACTCCCCAAGCATTGACGGCGAAGGAGCCGGGTCGTCTCAAGCAGATGTACCAGGTCTTCACCATGACCCGTCGGGCCGACCCGAAGTCCGTCTGGTGGTTCCTGCTGGCGTTCGTCGGCCCCGTCGTCGCTGGCGTCCTGCTCGCGCTGCTGCTCCCCGGGCAGAACTGGCTCGCGATCACGCTGTGGATCCTCGCCGGCGTTCTGCTCGGCGTACTGCTGTTCCTCATCGTCCTCGGTCGCCTCGCCGAGCGTGCCGCCTACTCGCAGATCGCCGGGCAGCCAGGCGCCGTCGGTGCGGTCCTGTCGAACTCGCTGCGCCGCCAGTGGCGCTCCAGCGAGATGCCCGTCGCGGTGCACGGGCGTTCGCAGGCTGCGGTCTACCGCGCGGTCGGCACGCCGGGCGTCGTCCTCATCACCGAGGGTCAGCGTGGCAACCTCAAGCGCCAGGTGGACGAGGAACGCCGGAAGGTCCAGCGCATCGTCCCGAACGTCCCGGTGCACGTGGTGCACGTGGACGACGACGAGGACGGCGTGACGCTGCACAGGCTCCCCCGCGCGATGAACAAGTACAAGAAGGCGCTCAACCGCAACGAGGTCCTCGCGGTCGCGAACCGTCTCGACTCCCTGACGCACAGCCCGGCCTCGGCGATCCCGAAGGGCATGGACCCGATGAGGGCTCGCGCCGGGCGTCCGCGCTGACCGTCGCCCTCCCTCGTCGCACCGACGCCCCCGACCGTGCCAGGTCGGGGGCGTCGTCGTCTGCGGCGACGCTGTTCCGCTGGCACCCCGGCGCGTTCGCGGAGCCGTGTCGCCGCTCGGCGAGGACGCTCCCGCTCGTCCGTGGTGCAGGAACCGTCGGGTGCTGGCTGTCCGCTCGACGTCTTCTGCTCCATGGATGGCAGACGCGGTCCCCAGCGCAGCGCGGGGCACGCGGCGCGCGTGCACCCGGGGCGCGCGTGCACGCGGAGCGCGGGGCGCGCGGGGCGCGGGCAGCGTCAGCGCCGGACGAGCACCGTCCCCGCGATGCGGTCGTGCGCACCACGGCTGTCCCGGTCGATGATCAGCGCCGGGACCACCAGGCAGAGCAGCACGGTGCGGACCACGGGCCGCCACACCCCGACGTAGCCGCCACGGATCGGCACGACGCGCAGACCGACACAGATGTGCCCGAACGAGCCGGACAGCGTGCAGATGAACAGGATCTGCAGGGCCGCGAAGATCGCGAGCTGGATCCACGTGTGGGTGATGTCGGCCGACCCCGCGAGCGGCGACCACACGCCGGTGACGAACGCGACGAGGTCGGCGAGGACGCCGTCGATGAGGAGCGCGACGACACGTCGTCCGATGTGCCCGACGCTCCGCGGCCCCGCTTCCGGCAGACCCAGGTCCTTGCCCGGCCACCCGTCCGGGTGCTCGCCGCCGGGGTGTGCTGGGGACGCGGAGGGCGGGGTGGTGCTGCGGGCCATGGCTCCAAGGGTAGGCGACCGTGCCGACGTAACACGCACGAAACAATGCAGTCATGTCCGGGAAACCCGGTGTGCATAGCCTCGTCGGAGGGTGCACCTGCGGCACCTCCGACTTCACCTACCCCCCAGGAGATCGACACACATGTTCAGCGATTCCTCCGAGGTGCTCGCCTTCATCAAGGACACGGACGTCAAGTTCCTCGACATCCGCTTCACGGACCTGCCCGGTGTCCAGCAGCACTTCAACATCCCGGCGTCGACGGTCGACGAGGACTTCTTCTCGGTCGGACAGCTCTTCGACGGCTCCTCGATCCGCGGCTTCGCGTCGATCCACGAGTCGGACATGCAGCTCATCCCGGACGTGACGACGGCCTACATCGACCAGTTCCGCGCCGAGCGCACGCTGATCATGATCTTCGACATCTACAACCCGCGGAACGGCGAGATCTACGGCCGCGACCCGCGCCAGGTGGCGAAGAAGGCGGAGAAGTACCTCGCCTCGACGGGCATCGCGGACACCGCGTTCTTCGCCCCGGAGGCCGAGTTCTACATCTTCGACGACGTCCGCTACTCGGTCACGCAGAACAAGTCGTTCTACTCGGTCGACTCGGAAGAGGGCGCCTGGAACACCGGCCGCGAGGAAGAGGGCGGCAACCTCGCCAACAAGACGCCGTACAAGGGTGGCTACTTCCCGGTCTCCCCCGTCGACAAGACGGCGGACCTCCGTGACGACATCACCCTCAAGCTGATCGAGGCGGGCTTCGAGCTCGAGCGCTCGCACCACGAGGTGGGCACCGGCGGCCAGCAGGAGATCAACTACAAGTTCGACACGATGGTCCACGCCGCGGACGACATCCTGAAGTTCAAGTACATCGTCAAGAACACGGCCGACCAGTGGGGCAAGGTCGCCACGTTCATGCCGAAGCCGCTGTTCGGTGACAACGGCTCGGGCATGCACACGCACCAGTCGCTCTGGTCCGACGGCAAGCCGCTGTTCTACGACGAGAACGGCTACGGCGGTCTGTCCGACGTCGCCCGTTGGTACATCGGCGGCATCCTCAAGCACGCTCCAGCGCTGCTCGCCTTCACGAACCCGTCGATCAACTCGTACCACCGTCTGGTGAAGGGCTTCGAGGCACCGGTCAACCTGGTCTACTCGGCCGGCAACCGCTCCGCCGCGATCCGCATCCCGATCACGGGCACGAACCCGAAGGCCAAGCGCATCGAGTTCCGCGCGCCGGATGCCTCGGGCAACCCGTACCTCGCCTTCGCCGCGCAGCTGATGGCGGGCCTCGACGGCATCCAGAACCGCATCGAGCCGCACGAGCCGGTCGACAAGGACCTCTACGAGCTCCCGCCGGAGGAGGCCAAGGGCATCCCGCAGGTGCCGGGCTCCCTCGACGAGGCCCTCGACGCGCTCGAGGCGGACCACGAGTTCCTCACGAAGGGCAACGTCTTCACCGAGGACCTCATCCAGACCTGGATCGACTACAAGCGCGAGAACGAGATCCTCCCGCTGGCCCAGCGCCCGCACCCGTTCGAGTACGAGCTGTACTTCGGCGTCTGATCACCGCTGACCACGCAGGCCCCCGCACCGGTTCCGGTGCGGGGGCCTGCTGCGTGTGGTGCGCGTGCGCGCCGTGGTGGTGACGGTCTGGAGGCCCGGTGCCGGTCCGGCGGGCCGGTACCGGGCCTCCAGTCGGTCGCGCCGGCACGCTCCTTCCGCGCACGACGGAGCGGGGCCCGTGCCGCCTCCCGGCACGGACCCCGCTCGGCGGGATGTGGGACTACCGGGCCGTGGCCAGCACGTCGTTCGTCCCCGCCGCCACGCTCACGGGTGCACCCGTGACCGGCGTGGGCCGTCCCAGGGAGCGGACGGACCACCCCGCCTCGACCCAGTCGGCGACCGGCAGGCAGTTGCGGGCGTCGATGACGGTGCGACGGCCGACGATCGCACCGAGCGACACCGGCGACGCCTGCACGATCTCGTCCCACTCCGTCAGGACGAGCACGACGTCGGCACCCTCGACCGCGTCCTCCTTCGTCGCCGCGTAGGACAGGGTCGGGAAGGACCGTCGTGCGGTCTCGTTCGCCTCCGGGTCCCACAGCGTCACCTGCGCCCCGCGGAGGTGCAGCGCCGCGGCGACGTTGAGCGCGGGCGAGTCGCGCACGTCGTCCGTGAGCGGCTTGAAGGCGGCACCGATCACGGCCACGCGGCGGTTGAGCACGGACCCGCCGAGCGCCTCGATCGTCATGTCGATGACCCGCTCGCGCTGCCCCATGTTGATCTCGTCGACCTGCTGCATGAGCCCGACGACCCGACCGGCCCCGATCTCGTTCGCACGGTGCATGAGCGCCCGGATGTCCTTCGGCAGGCAACCCCCGCCGAACCCGAGCCCGGCGTTCAGGAACTTCCGCCCGATGCGCACGTCGTGCCCGAGGGCGTCGGCGAGCGTGGTGACGTCGGCACCGGTGATGGCGCACATCTCGGAGATCGCGTTGATGAACGAGATCTTCGTGGCGAGGAAGGCGTTGGCGCTCACCTTGACGAGCTCGGCGGTCGCGAGGTCGGTGGTGATGACCAGCGTGCCCTCGGCGATGGGTGCGGCGTAGACCTCGCGGATGACGGCGTCGGCCACGGGGGACGCTCCACCCCAGACCAGGCGGTCCGGGTGCAGGGTGTCGTCGACGGCCTTGCCCTCGCGGAGGAACTCGGGGTTCCAGACGAGTTCGGCGTCGATCCCGATCGGGGTGAACTCGCGGACGATGCCGCGCAGCCGCGCGGCGGTTCCGACCGGCACGGTCGACTTGCCGATGATCAGGCCGGGGTGGGTGAGGTGCTCGGCGACCCCGCGGGTGGCGGCCTCGACGAAGGTGAGGTCCGCGGCGTGCGAGCCGGCCTTCTGCGGCGTCCCGACGCACACGAAGTGGACGTCCGCCGCGGCCACGGCCTCCGCGAGGTCGGCGGTGAAGCGCAGCTTGCCGGTGGCGACGTGCTTCGTGATGAGCTCCGGCAGGCCGGGCTCGTAGAACGGCACCTCGCCGGCGGACAGCGCGGCGAGCTTCGCCGGGTCGACGTCCACGCCGATGGTGTCGAAGCCCATCTCGGCCATCGCGGCCGCGTGCGTGGCGCCGAGGTAGCCGGTGCCGATGACGCTGATGACGGGTGCGGGGCGGGTGTCGGCCGCTGCGGCCGACTGCTTCGGTGCGGTCACTGCTGGACCTCCTGCAGGTCGTAGTCGGTGTCGTTGCGTGCGATGCCCTCGGCGAAGGTCGCCAGGCTGTCGGCACGGGAGTCGAGACGCCAGTCGTTGGTGGTCCGGGCGCCGTCGACGATGGTGGTGGCCACCTGGCTGAAGTACGCGAAGCCGATGACGTCACGGTTCGTCGGATCGGCCAGGGCGTCGAAGAGCGAGTCGATCCACTGCGACTTCTGGCTGTCCGAGACGGTGCCGCCGGTCTCGGTCGCACCGATCTCGTTGAGCAGGATGTGCTTGCCCGGGGCCACCTGCCGGAGCTGCGCGAGCGTGGCGCCGAACGTGTTCTGGAACGTGGGCTGCTCCGCGGCCGTGCGGTAGTACCCGCTCATGCCGACCCAGTCGACGTAGTCGGCGCCCGGGTAGTACTGCCGTAGGTAGTCGAGCGTCTGGTACTTCGGGTTGCCGAGCTTGTCGATGCGCGACGGCGACCAGTTCCAGATGACGTAGTCGTTCGCCCCGTTGGCCTGGAAGACGTCGTGCACGTGCTGCCACATCGCGACGTACGACCCCGGCGCGTTCTGCTGCTTCGACCCCTCGGACCAGTTGTACCACTGGCCGTTCATCTCGTGGTCGAGGCGGATGACGACGGGCATCCCGTTCGCCTTCAGCGCCTTGGCGTACGACGCCAGGTAGTCGTCGAACTTCCCGGAGACGACGTCCTGGTTCGTGTAGCCCGCCACGTAGGGCTGGTCGTTCCCGGTCTTCGCGGGGACGGTCTCCCACGTCATCATCGGCAGACGGCCGTTGGCCCACGACCGCTGGACGGCGCTGGCGTTGAAGTCCTGGTCGAAGCCCTGGAAGTAGCCGACCATGTTCGTGGCCCGACCGACCTCCTGCGAGACACGGTCGTACTCGGCCCAGTTGAACGGGGACTGCGTCGTGTAGAGCCCGTACCAGCGGGACTGCTGCCCGAGGATCTGTGCCTTGCTGGGCGTGCGGATCGGCTCAGTGCCGACCGGGTCCTTCGACGGGCCGGTATTCGGCCCGGTGCCGCCGGGAGCGGCGTCGCCGGACGAACCGTTTGCGGAGCCAGTCGACCCCGATCCGCCGGACGCCGAACCCCCGGAACCGCCGGAGGACGTTCCCGAGGCCGAGCCGCCGGAACCGGACGCTCCGGCCGCGGGACCGGAGTCCGCCGCGGACGACCCGCCGCCGCTCCTCGCCGCTCCCAGATCGGACTGCAGCGACGCGATCTGCGCCTTGAGCCGAGCGATCTCCTCGCCCCGCGAGCCGGCCTGGGCGCTCGACGAGTCGAGCTTGCCCTCGAGCTTCCAGATGGTCTCCTGCGCGGCGTCGAGCTTCGCGGTCAGCTCGGCGGCGCTGGGCTGCTTCGCCTTCGGCGGGGTGACCCCGAGGGCGGAGTGGACCGCGGTCGACACCGGACCCGCGGGCGACACCCAAACGGTCCAGGTGATGAGGCCGAGGACGAGGACGATGGCCGTCGTGCCGACGGCGGTGCGGCGGGCGTGCTTGCTGGACTGTGCCCACCACGTACTGGTGGACCGGATGAGGTCAGACAATGAGGAACGCCTCCAGGGCGAGGATCGCGACCCCGATGCCGTACGGGATCGCCGCGTAGGGGTTGACCCGGCGGGTCTTCGAGGGTGCCGGACGGCCGGTCGACGCAGCCGCAGCCGCGGTCGCGGCCGAGCGGCGGGTGGCGAGGACCGTCGCGGTCGAGTTGGTCGTGGCATCGGCCCCGAAGAGCTCGTCGAACGCTCGATCGGCCGCGGCCTGGTCGCCGACGTCCACCCGGGACTGCGCGAGGTCGGTACGGTCCACCGGCGGCAGACCGGCGTCGACGGGGCTGACGGGCGGGGTACCGAGCGCGGTCGGCTGGACGGCGTCCGCAGGGTCCTGCTCCACCGGACCGCCGGCGTACGCACCGGCGCGCGTCCCCCAACCGGACGCGTGCGCCAGGCGGAAGAACCCGACGAGCCGGATCGGCATGAGGAAGAACGTCGACACGATGATGAACATCGGCAGGCGGAAGAAGTCGCTCGGCTTCTCCGCCAGGTGCCGCATCTGCCGGATCGCCATGCTCAGCACGCTCGACACGACCATCAGGCCGGCGACGTAGACGAAGCCCGTCGAGAAGCCGTACTGCGACAGGATGCCCTGGTACAGGTTCTCGCCCTGCCCGGTGAGCGCCCGGTAGATCCAACCGGCGATCACGCCGAACAGCATGAACGGCAGGATGATGTCGGTGAGGAAGAACACGGCCAGGATCGGCGCGTGCCCGAGCATCCACGGGAGCATCCGCAGTGTGTTGTACTGCGAGCCGCGGGCCCAGCGGAGCTGCTGCTTGAACAGCTTCTTCACCTGCAGCGGGGCGTCCGTGTAGACCAGCGACGTGTACTGGTAGACGGTCCGGTACCCCTCCTTGAGCGTCAGGTTCGTCAGCGTCCGGTCGTCGGACACCTCGAGGAACACCCCCATGAACTCCTCGTGCATGAAGCGGTCCATGACACGCACCAGGATGCTGCGGCGGAACGCGATCGTCCGTCCGGGCAGGCACCCGATCTGCCCGAGCACGCTCTGTGCCGGCATCGAGTAGAGCGCGCGGGAGTTCTCGAGCCAGTCCGCCCAGCGGGTGATCCACGAGCGGGTCGGCTCGAGGATGCGCTGGCGGGTGGTGACGCCGCCGACGGACTCGTCGGCGAACGGCTTGAGCAGCTCGGAGAGCGTGCCGGGGGTCCAGACCGTGTCCGAGTCGACGAGCACCGTGATGTCACCGGTCGACATCTCGGTACCGACCTTGACGGCGTTGCGCTTGCCCGGGATGGTGGTGTGGGTCCAGCGGACGAGCGGGGCGAACTCGTCGCAGATCTGCTCGAGCGCCTCGTTCCGCGCGCCGTTGATGACGACGATGATCTCGCCGGGACCCTGTTCGACCATGCGGCCGATCACGTCACGGAAGAGGTCGATCGGCTCGTCGACGACGGGGACGACCACGCTGGTCGTCCCGACGAAGGTGCCGGTGTAGGGGCGGTAGCGGGCCGACAGGATGACCTTGAGCAGCCAGAGCAACCAGATCACCGCGGAGTACACGGCGAACAGGTAGAACTCGGGGTGCCCTTCGACCATCTGCCGGATCTGCAGAATGAAGGTGAACATCGATCCCTGCTTCAACGTTCGAGGTGGGGATTCCGCTTCATCGGGGAACCATGGCCGGTTCGGGTGAGGCCATTGATGCAGAACCGGCGCTGCCGCGCAACGCGACCCCCGTCCGGGGGCATTGCGAGCGTGTTACGGGGTACACACCTGTCCGCCTCGCGGCACACCTCCTGTGTCCGCAGTGCTGCTGACAGCACCACGGCGGACCGGGCGGGAGCGCTCACACTCCGTGCGCACCGGCACCGCCGACCGGGATGCTCGGCCCGCGCATCGGAGGAAAGCCCCGTTCACGGTTTGGTTCGCGCGCTCGGCGTGCCGCACCGCACGCGGGCAGGAACCGGGCGCTCGGAACCTGATCCCCAGCTGCGAGGAGTGGTTCCGGGGCGGACAGGACGGGGTACACCCCATGGGCAGTCGGGGGACACCCCTCGTCACGAGGAATTCACCCTTGACGACATGTCACCTTCACGCGAGATACGTTCATCCGGGCGTGTCGTCGCCCGACGGGCCCACCACCGGGCCTCGGTCAGGCGCCGTAGAACTCGCGCTCGAACACCTGCCGCGCTCGTCGGGTCACACCCAGGTAGTCGTCCTCGAGCTGCGACGCGGACCCCGGCGGGTACTCCATCAGGCGGGCGATGCCCTCGAGCTGCACGCGGTCGACCGGCAGCACGTCGGTCGTCTTCCCCGACCAGAGCACGAGCGCGCTTCGGGTCCGCGACGCGAACCGCCAGGCCGCCCCGAGCCGCTCGGCGTCCGCTGCGGCGACGAGCCCGGCCGCCGTCGCGGCGTCGAGGGCCTCGAGCGTCGAGGTCGTGCGGAGTCCCGGTACGTTCGTCGCGTGCTGCAGCTGTAGCAACTGCACGAACCACTCGACGTCGCTGAGCGACCCGCGGCCGAGCTTGAGGTGTCGGGCGGGGTCGGCGCCGCGCGGCAGCCGTTCGGACTCCACGCGCGCCTTGATGCGGCGCACCTCGCGGACCTCCCGGTCGTCGATCTGGTCCGGGTAGCGGGTCCGGTCGGCCAGGTGCTCGAAGTCACGGAGGAGCGCGTCGTCGCCGACCGCCCCCCGGGCCCGCAGCAGCGCCTGCGCCTCCCAGGTCAGCGACCAGCGGGCGTAGTACGCGCCGTAGGAGTCGAGCGTGCGCACCACCGGGCCGTTCTTGCCCTCGGGCCGCAGGTCGGTGTCGAGCTCGAACGGGTGGATGGCGTCGTCCGTCAGGCGCGAGAGCTCGCGGACGATCGTCTGTGCGGCGCGTGAGGCCCGCTCGGGCGCCAGGTCATCCGGGGCTCGGTAGACGTACAGCACGTCGGCGTCGGAGCCGAACCCGAGTTCCCGACCCCCGAACCGCCCCATCGCGACGATGCCGAATGCGAGCTCGGGCGGGGCGTCGCGGCGCGCGAGGGCGAGTGCGCCCGCGAGCGTCGCCTCGGTGACGTCGGACAGTGCCGGTCCGAGCGCGTCGACGTCGAGGTACCCGAGCACGGCGGCCATGCCGAGTCGGAGCGTCTCGCGTCGTCGGGCCGACCGCACGAGCGCGGCAGCACCGTCGACGTCCTGGCCGTGTCGCGCGGTCGTCGCGGCGTGCTCGGCGAGGAGCGACTCGAGCGGGCGGGGTCGGAGGAGGGCCTCGGGCTCGTCCAGCCAGGCGACTGCCTCGGGGAAGCGCTCGAGCAGCCCGGCGAGGAACGCCGACTCGGACAACACCGTC
Source organism: Curtobacterium sp. MCSS17_008 (assembly GCF_003234185.1). GTDB lineage: Bacteria > Actinomycetota > Actinomycetes > Actinomycetales > Microbacteriaceae > Curtobacterium. The sequence continues at coordinate 128,913 of NZ_QKSM01000001.1, read as the reverse complement.
GTCAGCGAGTGCGCGGCCCCGGACGAGTCGCGGAGCATCCTGAGGAACCAGCTCGACTCCCCCAGCGTGTCGCTCAGCCGCCGGAACGCGAGCAGGGCCCGGTCCGGCGCCGGTCCCTCGGCCATCCACCTCAGGAGCACGGGCAACAGGTTCCGCTGGATCGCGGCTCGCCGGCTCGTGCCCTGCGTGAGCGCCCGGATGTGCCCGAGTGCGCCGGCCGGGTCCGCGAAGCCGATGGCGCCGAGGCGGTCGGCGGCCTGGTCGCTCGTGAGCACGATCTCGCCGTCGGTCGCCGCCACCGCCGACAGCAGCGGCCGGTAGAACAGGCGCTCGTGCAGCCCACGGACCTCGAGCTTCACGCCGCGCCAGCGCTGCTCCAGCGCGGCCGCCGAGGTGGCGAGTCCGGTCGAGCGGGCGAGCACCCGGAGCTCGTCCTCGTCACTCGGCATGAGGTGGGTGCGTTGCAGCCGCCGGAGCTGGATCCGGTGCTCGAGCAGGCGCAGCAGGGCGTAGTCGGGGCCGAAGCGAGCCGCCTCCGCACGACCGACGTAGCCCGCCGCCGCCAGGGCGTCCATGGCCTCGAGCGTCGACCGCACCCGGACGGTCTCGTCGTCACGCCCGTGCACGAGCTGGAGCAGCTGCACGGTGAACTCCACGTCGCGCAGGCCGCCCGGCCCGAGCTTGAGCTGCCGGTCGACCTCGTCGTCCGGGATGTGCTCGGTCACCCGCTCCCGCATCCGCTGCACGGACTCGACGAACCCGGGCCGCCCGGCCGAGGTCCACACGAACGGGGCCACCGCGGCCGCGTAGCGCTCCCCCAGGTCGCGGCTGCCGGCGATGGGCCGGGCCTTGAGCAGCGCCTGGAACTCCCACCCCTTGGCCCACCGCTCGTAGTACGCCACGTGCGAGTCGAGCGTCCGGACGAGCGCACCGTCCTTGCCCTCCGGCCGGAGGTTCGCGTCGACCTCCCAGAGCGCCGGCTCGGCGGCGAGGTCGGTGATCGCGTGCGTCGCGGCGATCGCCAAACGCGTGGCGACGAGCACGGCGCGGTCGGTGCCGACGCCGGTGTCCGCGTCGTCGTCCCGCGTGGGCTCGGTGACGAAGATGACGTCGACGTCGCTGACGTAGTTGAGCTCGCGGGCACCGGCCTTGCCCATCGCGATGACCGCGAGCGGGGTCGCGTCGACGTCGGCCGCGGGGAACGGGACCTCGCGCCGGGCGACGGCCACCGCGGCCTCGAGTGCGGCGCCCGCGAGGTCGGCGAGACCCGCGGCGACGACGGGGAACGCCTCGGTCGGTGCGGGGTGCAGCACGTCGAACAGCGCGATCTGTGCCAGGTGCCGGCGGTAGCGGACGCGGAGCCGCACGCGGGCATCCTCGCCCGAGGCGCCGTCGACGGCCTCGGCCAGGGACGCGCTGTACGCCTCCTGCGACCACGGCGGCGTGACCGGTTCGAGCAGCAGCGCGATCTCGGCCGGTCGGCGGTGCAGGAACTCCCCGAGCCCGACCGACGCGCCGAGCAGGCGGACGAGCCGCTCCGTGGCGTCCGCGTCCGCCAGCACCGGTCGCAGCTCGTCGGGTGCCCGTTCGAGCAGCCGCTCCAGCAGCCGCAGCGCGCCGTCCGGATCGGCCGTCGACTCCCACACGGCGGGGGCATCCGTGACCGGCACCCGCATCTCGGGGCCGAACCGTGCCTCCAGTCCGGCGATCCGCTCCAGGCTCTCCGACAGCTCCGCGAAGCCCAGGCGGGCCATCTCGGAACGGGACGTCCTCGTCCGACCGGTCATGCGTGGTTGCTCCGGGCGACTGCTAGAGCGCGCCGAGGTTCGTGCGGAGCTCGAACGGCGTGACCTGGTCGCGGTAGGCCTTCCACTCCTGCCGCTTGTTGAGCAGCACGTAGTTGAAGACCTGCTCGCCCAGCGTCTCGGCGACGAGTTCCGAGTCCTCCATCAGCCCGAGGGCGTGGTCGAGGCTCGCCGGGAGCTGCTTGTAGCCGAGGGCCTTGCGCTCGGCGTCCGACAGGCTCCAGACGTTGTCCTCGGCCTCCGGCGGGAGCTCGTAGCCCTCGTCGATGCCCTTGAGGCCCGCCGCGAGGAGCAGCGAGTACGCCAGGTACGGGTTGGCCGCCGAGTCGATGCCGCGGTACTCGACGCGCGCTGACTGGCCCTTGTTCGGCTTGTACAGCGGGACGCGCACGAGGGCCGAGCGGTTGTTGTGGCCCCAGGTCACGAAGGACGGGGCCTCGTCGCCGCCCCAGAGGCGCTTGTACGAGTTGACGAACTGGTTCGTGACGGCGGTGATCTCCGGCGCGTGGCGCAGCACGCCCGCGATGAAGTGCTTCGCGGTCTGCGACAGCTGGTACTCGCCGCCGGCCTCGTAGAAGGCGTTCTGGTCGCCCTCGAAGAGCGACACGTGCGTGTGCATGCCCGAGCCCGGCTGCCCGGACAGCGGCTTCGGCATGAACGTGGCGTAGACGCCCTGCTCGATCGCGACCTCCTTCACCACCGTGCGGAAGGTCATGATGTTGTCCGCCATCGTCAGCGCGTCCGCGTAGCGGAGGTCGATCTCGTTCTGACCGGGGCCGGCCTCGTGGTGGGAGAACTCCACCGAGATGCCGAGGTCCTCGAGCATCCGGACGGAGCGGCGGCGGAAGTCGTGGGCGCTGCCGCCGGGGACGTTGTCGAAGTAGCCGGCCTGGTCGACGGGCTGCGGCCCGCCGTCCGCCCAGTCGCGGCTCTTCAGCAGGTAGAACTCGATCTCGGGGTGCGTGTAGAAGGTGAAGCCCCGGTCGCTCGCCTTGGCCAGCGTCCGCTTCAGCACGTTGCGCGGGTCGGCCACGGCGGGCTGGCCGTCCGGCGTTGTGATGTCGCAGAACATGCGCGCGGTCGGGTCGACCTCGCCCCGCCACGGCAGGATCTGGAACGTCGAGGGGTCCGGGTGCGCCAGGACGTCGGCCTCGTAGCTGCGCGTCAGCCCCTCGATCGCGGAACCGTCGAACCCGATGCCCTCCGCGAAGGCGCCCTCGACCTCGGCCGGGGCGATCGCGACGGACTTCAGCGTGCCGATGACGTCGGTGAACCAGAGTCGGATGAACTTGATGCCCCGCTCCTCGATGGTGCGGAGCACGAAGTCCGTCTGCTTGTCCATGGACGCCCTTTCCGTGGTGCTGCTGGGGGCCCCAGCCTATTGGTCCTCGTCGTCCCAGCGCTCGTTGTTCGCCCTGATGCGGTCCAGGGCGTGTTGCGCCTCGTCACGGGTGGCGAAGGGGCCGATCCGGTCGCGCTGGGGCGACTGCGGCCCCTGCTCCACCTCGTGCGTCCTGTCGTTGAACCACCACTGGGACTCGATGCGTTCGTCGCTCATGGCGCCACCGTACCCACGTCACAGCCGGGAGGCCCGGTGCCGGCCCGGCAGACCGGCGACGGGCCTCCAGCGTGCGTGCGTGGGCGGTGCGCCGGACGGCTGGATCCCCTGGCTGTCGAAGGCACCGGTGGCGCCGACGTGCGCACGGGACGCCGGTGTCGCCGCGGGACCCCGCGCAGCCGGGCGACGGCGGGCCGCGGCACCCGGTTAGAGTGGACGGCATGCCCCGGGACGCACACGGACACCTGACCGCCGGCCGGATCTCTCCGCAGCGACCCGTCCCGAAGGACATCGAACGGCCCGAGTACGTCGGACGCGCCGAACCCGACGAGCACGGCCACGGCGACACCTACACCGCCGAGGAGGTCGAGCGGATCCGCACGGCCGGGCGCATCGCCTCGCAGGCGATCGACGCCGTCGGTGCGGCCATCCGCCCCGGCGTCACCACCGACGAGCTCGACCGGATCGGCCACGAGTTCGTCGTGTCCCACGGCGCGTACCCCTCGACGCTCGGGTACCGCGGGTACCCGAAGTCCCTCTGCTCGAGCCTGAACGAGGTCATCTGCCACGGCATCCCGGACGACACCGTGCTGCAGGAGGGCGACCTCGTCAACATCGACATCACCGCCTACAAGGACGGGATGCACGGGGACACGAACCGCACCTTCGTCGTGGGCGAGGCCGCCCCGGCGGTGCAGGACCTCGTCACCCGCACCGAGGAGGCGCTGCGTCGCGGCATCAAGGCCGTGGCTCCCGGCCGCCAGGTCAACGTCATCGGCCGCGCGATCGAGGCGTACGCGAAGCGCTTCGGCTACGGCGTCGTCCGCGACTACACCGGACACGGCGTCGGCCGGGCCTTCCACTCCGGGCTCATCATCCCCCACTACGACGCGCCCCAGTACGACACCGTCATCGAGCCCGGGATGGTGTTCACGATCGAGCCCATGCTCACGCTCGGCGGGATCGACGCGGACATCTGGTCGGACGACTGGACCGTCAGCACCCGCGACAAGTCGTGGACCGCGCAGTTCGAACACACCCTCGTCGTCACCGAGCGCGGCGCGGAACTCCTCACCGTCTCCTGACGGAACCCCTCCCCAGAAAGGCACACCCATGACCTCCCTCGCAGTCGGCGTCGACATCGGCGGTACGGGCATCAAGGGCGCGATCGTCGACGTCGACACCGGCGAACCGCAGACCGACCGGATCAAGAAGGCGACGCCGGAGGGCGGCAGGCCGAACGACATCGTCGCCGTCGCGAAGTCCATCCTCGACGAGCTGGCACCGGCTGCCGACGTGCCGGTGGGCGTGTGCTTCCCCGCGATCGTCCGCGGCGGCAAGACCATGTCCGCCGCCAACGTGTCGAAGAAGTGGATCGGGTTCGAGGCCGAGGCGCTGTTCGAGAAGGAGCTCGGCCGGTCCATCCACTTCGTCAACGACGCCGACGCCGCCGGGTTCGCCGAGCAGCAGTTCGGCGCCGCGAAGGGCAAGGAGGGGCTCGTCGTCGTCACGACGCTCGGCACCGGGATCGGCACCGCGCTCATCAACGACGGCGTGCTCATCGTCAACTCGGAGCTCGGGCACCTGGAGATCGACGGGCACGACGCCGAGACCCGCGCGTCCTTCGCTGCGAAGGAGCGGGACGAGCTGTCCTGGAAGCACTGGGCGAAGCGACTGCAGAAGTACTACTCGACGCTCGAGGCGCTGCTCTCCCCCGAGCTCTTCGTCGTGGGCGGCGGCGTGTCGAAGCACCACGAGGAGTTCCTGCCGCTGCTCGACCTGCAAGCGGCCATCATCCCCGCGACCCTCCGCAACAACGCCGGCATCATCGGTGCGGCGACGCTGGCGGCACGCTCGCGCTGAGCGGGGGTCTCCCCGGCCCGCCGAGCCGCGGTCGCACAACACGCCGCTCGCGTGCGTTCCGGTCGCGCGGCACGCCGCGGCGCCTCGACGCAGGCGGCGCGTCGTGCGACCGGAACGCGCCAGCCTGCGCGCGCCGGGCGCCGAAGCGGTGCCGCCCGAGGAAGCGCGGCGGACGGTGGTCGAGCGCGGCACCGGTAGACTCGGGCGTGCGAATGGGTCGGTGAGACGGTCGCGTCACTCCCCCGGGAGTGCCGAGGAACGTCCGGGCTCCACAGAGCAGGGCGGTGGGTAACACCCACCCGGAGCAATCCGCGAGACAGTGCCACAGAAAGCAGACCGCCGGCGGCGACGTCGGTAAGGGTGAAACGGCGGTGTAAGAGACCACCAGGGGTCCGGGTGACCGGACCTGCTCGGTAAACCTCGCCCGGAGCAAGGTCAGACAGAGGACGACGAGGCTGCTCGCTGAGTCCTCGGGTGGACCGCTGGAGGCCGGCGGCAACGTCGGTCCGAGAGAGATGGCCGTCACCGCGAGAGCGGGACAGAACCCGGCGTACGGCCGGCCCATTCGCACCACCGGCCCACGGAGCGCCGGGCACACGAGGCCCGGACGCACGGAGCGCCGGGCACACGGAGGCCCGGGCACACGGAGCGCGCGCACCGGCGGGACGCACCGAGCGCCGGACGGGAGGCGCGTCGCGTCGCCGCCCCGCGCCTCCCCTCCGGCGGTCCCTCCGACTACAGGCCGGACTCGGCGGTCCGCACCAGGATCGCGTCGCTGTCGGGGCAGAGCACGACGTCGTCGGGCGCAGCCTGGCGGATCCTCTGGAGGTCCGACGCAGTGAGCGTCACGCCCGACGCCGTGGAGACGCCGCCCTGCAGCAGCGACGCGCCGAAGCCGTACCGGGCCCGCTGCCGGTCGTAGAGGGCGAGCAGGTCGGCGGGCACCTTGGCCGCGACGGCGGCACGGCTCTGCACGGCGGACTCCCGATCGGCCTCGACACGGGCGATCTCGGCGTCACGCTCCCCCACCAGGGCCGCACGGTCGGCCTCGACCTGCGCCAGCTGCGCCTCGAGGTCACCGACCCGGCCGCGGTGGACGTCGAGCTGCTCCATGACCTCCAGCTCGGCGGTCTCGAGGTCGCCGACGCGCCGGTCGAGCGACTCCATCTCGCTCTGCAGCCCGGCGGCGTCCTTCGCGTTCGACACGTTCTGCAGCATGGTGGTGTCGCGCTGGATGCGGGCCTGCGCGGTCGCGATGTCGGACTCCAGGCGAGCGAGGTCGCGCTCGGCGTCCTCGGCCTTGCCGGTCGCGGCGACGAGCTCGGCGCGGAGTGACGCAGCAGTGGCGCCGAGTTCGGTGAGCCGGTCGCCCTTCTGCAGCGAGGTGATGCGGTGCGACAGACGGGTCACGTCGTTGTCGAGGCGCTGGAGGTCGAGGAGGACGACCTGGTCCTCGGGTGCTGCCTTCACGGTCGGTCTCCTTCGTGGGCGGGTTCGGGGGCGGGCTCGGCCGCCGGCAGGACGGCGAAGTCCCAGGGATCGGTGCGCAGGTCGCTCACGGTCACGCGGACACCGGCGGCACGGCGCAGCTGCTCCGCGGCGACGTCGAGCCACAGCCACTCGGTGGCCCAGTGCGACGTGTCGACGAGTGCGGGTCCGTCGCCGAGCGCCGCCTGCTCGCGGAACTCCGATGCCGGGTGGTGCCGCAGGTCGCTCGTCACGTAGACGTCGGCCGCGCGGACGGCGGCGTTCCCGAGGTAGGCGTCGCCGGCTCCGGCGCAGAGCGCGACGGTCCGGACCGGGCGGTCGGGGTCGCCGGAGACGCGGACACCGGTCGCGGTCGGGGGCAGGAGGTCGGCGAGGTGCCGGGCGAGCGTGATCAACGTGGTCGGCTCCGGCAGGACTCCGACGCGTCCGATGCCCGTCGCGGGGTCGGCACCGGTCTCGAGCGGCTGCTGCTCGGTGAGCCCCAACCGGTCGGCGAGCACGGCGGACGTGCCGGTGGTCACGACGTCGGCGTTCGTGTGGGCCGCGAGCAGCCCGACCCCGCCGCGGACGAGGGTCGCGAGCACGCGGCCCTTGTAGGTGGTCTCGTCGATGGTCGTCACGCCGCGCAGCAGGAGCGGGTGGTGGGTGAGCAGCAGGTCGGCGCCGAGCTCGACCGCCTCGTCCGCGGTGGCCGGGACGGCGTCGACGGCGAGGTGGACGTGGTCGACCCGCTGGTCGGGGTGGCCGGAGACGAGCCCCACGGCGTCCCAGGACTCGGCGCCGGCGGCGGGCCACAGGTCCTCGATGACGGCCTGGAGTTCGCGGAGCGTCGGCATCCCGTCAGTCTACCGAGCCGCCGGAGTCGGTCGTCGCCTCAGCGACGGCCGAACAGGGCACGGAGGCGGGTGACCAGCCGCGTCCACCAGCCGTCGTCGGCACCGCCCTCGACGGTCGTCGCGGACGTGGACGCGTCGTCGACGGTGCTCGGGACCGAGAGCGCTTCCGGCAGGACCACCGGCGTGCTCGCCGTGGTGCCGACGTGGGCGGTCAGCGCGGCGGCGAAGGCGGCACGGTCGATGACGGTCGGACCGGTCGCCGGCTGGACGAGCGGCGTCGGACGCGTGTTCGCCGAGACCGGGGTGCGGGCCTGGAGGGACAGGACCGGACGGACCGGCTCGTCGCGTCCGTCGGTGGTCGCCGTGGCGCCGGCGACGGTCACGCTCTCGACCGCCGGCATCGTGGCGACGTCGACGTGGCGGGAGCGGAGGGCGGGAGCAGGTCCCGCCGTGGTGCTCGCGGACCGCGGGGCAACGGCCTGCCGCACGGACGTGGGCACGGACGCGGTGGCCGCACGTCGTGCGGCGGCGCGGTCGCGTCGCTCGGCCTCGTCCGCGGCGTCGGCGAGCAGGTCGGCGAAGACGGCGCTGGCGAAGGCACGCGCTGCCTCGACCTCAGCGTCGTCGAGGTCGGCGACGGCGACCTCCCACGCGGCGAGACGGGCGAGGTCCTCGTCGCGACGACGGACCTCGTCCTCGAGCAGCTCGATGCGCTCGACGGTCGTGCGGCCGCTCGACGCGGACACCTCGACGGCGAGGTCCTCGATGCGGAGGGCGAGGCGTGCCGGGGGTTCCGGGAACGACGGGGCGCAGGCCGCGACGTGACGGGCACGGTCGCGACGGCGGAACGACGTGGGCGCCTCGGCCTGGTCGACGACGGGCTGCTCGGACACCTGCGGCACGGCGGGCGACTGCTCGGTCGCGGCGGGCGATTGCTCGGTTGCGGCGGGCGATTGCTCGGTCGCGGCGGGCACGGGCGTGGAGCGGACCGGGGCATCCGTCGCCGTGACCGGGCGCTGCACGGGACCCGTGACCGGCGGCACCACGAGGTCCGCCAGGTACGGGGTGCGCGGGACCGGGACGTCTCGGAGCCACTGCTCGAGCTCGCGACCGAACGGGTCGACGAGGGGGGTGCGTGCACCGGGCTTGGTCTCCATGTGACGCAGGATAGATATCACGGGTGACCGGAGCGGGGAGATCCGCGGAGTGTCGCGCATCCCGGCGCTGGACACGTGACGTGTCGGCGTGGACGTGAGCGGCGTGTCACGCTTCCGGGACCGCCCCCACGAAGGCGTCCAGCAGCCTCCGCCCCTCGTCCCAGGCACCGACCCCGCTCGCGACGTTGACGTGCTGGCGCGCACCCACCCGCAGCGTCCGGGCGCCGAGCACCGTGGCGAAGTGCTCGGCACGGTCCACCGAGCAGTACGGGTCGTCGTCGCTCACCACGAGGGCCGTCGGCGACGCCACCGGGCGGGACGGGGCGCGGAACCCCCGGGCCGCCTCCGGGAACGCCGGCGCATCGGGGTCCGGCGGCGCGACGAGGAAGGCGGCGACGACGCTGCTGCCGTCGTGGGCGGCGAGCCAGTGCGCGGCGGCCAGGACACCGAGGCTGTGCGCCACGAGCACCGGCGGGCGACCGCAGGCGGCGACGGCGTCGGAGATCGCGCGGTCCCAGTCGCCGGGCTCCGGCTCCGACCACGAGGTCGGCGCGATCCGGACGGCCGCGGCGCCCCGCGTGTCCTGCCAGCGGGACTGCCAGTGTTCGGGGTCGGACCCCCAGATGCCCGGCACGACGACCCACGGGTGCCGGTCGGCGGGCCGCGGGTGCTCGTTCATCCGGGCATCGTAGCGGGACCACCGGGCGTCACGCCCGCAGGGTGTCGCGGGGGTACTCGCCGAAGCGCTCGGCGTAGGCGGCGGAGAACCGCCCGAGGTGCGCGAACCCCCAGCGCACGGCGACCGACGCCACGGTGAGCTGCCCGGGCGCGGCACGACGGAGCTCGTCGCGCACCCGGTCCATGCGGATGCCGCGGAGCATCGCGTTCGGGGCGGTCCCGACCTGCCGTTGGAAGGCCTGCTGCAGACCGCGGACGCTCAGTCCGACGTGCTCGGCGACGTCGGTCGTCGTGATCGGCGTGTGGGCGTGTGCGTGCATGTACTCGAGCGCCGCGCGGACACGACTCGTGGCACCCTGCGGCACCGGGGACTCGGGTGCGACCTGTTCGTGCGGGAAGGTGTGCAGCATCGCCGACGCCGTCTCGTGCGCGGCCGTCGCGAGCGCCAGGGCCGACACGGGGGCCCTGGAGAAGAGGACCTCGGCCGCGCGGTGCACCTGGCGGTTCCACTCGGCCAGGTCCTCACGACGCGGACGCCGGGCCTGGTCGAAGACGAGCGGACGGCCGGTGGTGCCGTGCACCTCGGCGGCGACGCGCTCGAGGAAGCCCCGGTCGAAGTGGACGAGGCTCTGGCGCACGTCCCGCAGGTCGAACGCGAAGGGACCGTCCGTCGGGAACACCACGGGCGTCGCGGGACCGTAGTGCACCTGCGCCTCACCGGAGCCGACGGCGCCGGTGCCCTCCGAGGTCCACACGACGACGTACTCGTCACCGCTCGACGCGTGCCCCGTCGCCCGGGCGTCGAAGGACGTCGAGCGGAACGTCATCGCCTCGTCCCCGACCACACGGAACCGGTAGGAGAAGTCACGCTCGGTGCGGGCGCCGGCGAAACCTGCTCCCTCGTAGGCCTGCCCGAACATGTCGAGCGCCGCTCCGAGGTCCGTGCCGGCCGACTCGAAGCGCGTCCGGGCGTCCACGGGTGTCTCGGTGCTCACCGGACGGAGCGTCCCACCACGAGGGGTGGATCTCCCGCTCGGCACGACGGTCTGCGGGGACCGGCTGCGCACGTGCGCAGATCGGCCGACGCGTCACCCCCTGACGAGGGCCGCCGGCCCGGCGACCGCTCAGTGCCGCCCGCGGCGGACCACCCAGCGGTTCCGGTCGTCGACGCGGTCGTAGCGCAGGTCGTCCACGACCATCTGTACGAGGGCGAGCCCGCGACCTCCCTCGGCGAGGGCATCGGGCAGGTGTGCCGCCGATGGGTCGACGAGCACCGGGACGCCGTCGTCGGTCAGGGAGACGAGCACCTCGTCCGGGCCGACGCCGACCCGGAGCGAGCAGGTCACCCGGCGACCGTCTGCCCCGTGCTCGATGACGTTCGAGGCGAGTTCCACCAGCGCGAGCTCGAGCGCCATCCGGTCCTCGAGGGACAGCTCGGGCTCGTTGTCCCACACCGAGGACAGGAACGTGTGCACCGCCGTGACGTCGTCGGGCGGGCAGGCGAGGTCGAGGACGTGGTCGCCCATGGCCACGGTCATCCCCAGGTCGTCACTGCGGCGTCCCCGTCCGGGTACGTCCGCAGGATCTTGTCGATGTTCGAGAGCTTCAGCACCATCTGCACCTGCTCCGACGGTGCGGCGATCCGGAGGTCTCCCCCCGCCTGTCGCGCGGTCTTGAGGCAGCCGACGAGCGCACCGAGCCCGGACGAGTCCATGAACTCGACGCCCGACAGTTCGACGACCAGCCGGGCGCGGCCACCCTCGACGACCTTGGCCACGGTCTCGCGGAACGCGCCCGCGCTGACCATGTTCAGGCGTCCACTGCACTCGAGGACGGCGGTGTCGTCCGTTGCCTCGTGTACGACGATGTCCATGCAGGTGTCTCCTCGGTTCGGAACGGGTGCACCCTGCAACCTACCTGGTGCAGGCCGTCGAGCGGTACGGCCTCGCCGCTTCCGCGACCACCGGCACGACGACCGCGGCCGCCACGAACCACCGCGTGACCGTCCTCGGTCGCTGCGCCGTGCCGCCCTCGACGCCGGGGAGGTGCGTGCCGGGTCCGTCGCCCCGCCCGCGTGTGCGGGAGGACGGCAGGACGGACGGGAGGCGCGGCGCCCGCCGGCACCGCGCCTCCCGTCCGACGGGTCGACCGGTCCGTCACCCCGTGTTCTGCAGGCCTGCCGCGATCCCGTTGACGGTGAGCAGGAGCAGCCGGTGGTCGCCGTCCGTCGGATCCGTGCTGCCGGACGTGCGGATGGCGCGGAGGGCGCGGAGCTGCAGGTGCGAGAGCGCGTCGACGTACGGGCTGCGCAGACGGACGGCACGGGCGAGCACGGGACGGTCCTCGAGCACGTCGCTCCCGCCGGAGACGCGGAGCACCCAGTCGCGCGTCCGGAGCATCTCGTCGAGCACCTTCGCCGCGAGGTCGTCGCGGTCGGCCAGCTCGAGGTACCGGCGGGCGATCTGCTCGTCGGTCTTGGCGAGCGACATCTCGACGTTCTTGATCATCGCGCCGAACAGCGGCCACTCGGCGTACGCGGCACGGAGCACGTCGACGTCGCCGATCGCCTCGAGCGCGGAGCCGAGGCCGTACCAGCCGGCCAGGTTGATGCGCGCCTGCGTCCACGAGAACACCCAGGGGATCGCGCGGAGGTCCTCGAGCGACTCGACACTCAGACCGCGCCGGGCGGGGCGGGAGCCGAGCGGCAGGAGGCCGATCTCCTCCATCGGGGTGACCCGGGCGAACCACGGCGCGAACCCGTCCGCCTTCACCAGGTCGTAGAACGCCTGCCGGGAGACGTCGTCGAGCTGCTGGGCCAGGTCGGCGAAGCGCGTGGCGGCCGCGGCCGTCCGTTCCTCGTTCGACGGCGACGACGCGAACAGCGTGGCCGACGCCATCTGCTCGAGGTGGCGCGCGGCGATGTCCTGGTCGCCGTACTGGGCGAAGATGACCTCACCCTGCTCGGTGAGCTTGAGCCGGCCGTCGATCGAGCCCGGCGGCTGCGCGAGGACGGCCTCGTTCGCCGGTCCGCCGCCGCGGCCGAGCGAACCGCCGCGGCCGTGGAACAGCGTCAGTTCGACGTCGTTGTCCCGCGCCCAGTCGGCGATCCGGGCCTGGGCGTCGTACAGCGCGAGGTTCGCCGACACCGGACCGACGTCCTTCGACGAGTCGGAGTACCCGAGCATGACCTCGAGCCTGCGCCCGGTCGCCGCGAGCCGACGCTGGAACGGCTCGGTGCGCACGGCCTCGTCGAGGATGTCGACGCTCGCGTGCAGGTCCGCGAAGGTCTCGAACAGCGGGATGACGTCGAGCACCGGGGCGGCGTCACCGCAGGCGGCGACGGCGAGCTCGTGCACGTTCGCCAGGTCCGCGGCGGACTGCGTGAAGGAGACGATGTAGCGGTGCGCGGCGCGCACGCCGTACCGCTGCTGCAGGTCGGCGACGGTCCGGAAGACGGCGAGGACCTCCTCCGTGGTCTCGCTGAGCGCGCCACCCGCGCGGATCTCGGCCAGGGCGTTGCGGTGCACCTGGGAGTGCTGGCGCACCTCGAGCTCGGCGAGGTGGAACCCGAAGGTCTCGACCTGCCACACGAGGTTCTGGAGCTCTCCGTTAGCCGTGCGGACCGCCCCGGCGGCGACGAGCGACGACTGGATGACGCGGAGGTCGGCGAGGAGTTCCTCGGGACCGCCGTAGGCCAGGCCGTCCTGCCCGCGACGCGTGGCCCGGATCCTTGCCGCGACGAAGAGCAGCGCGCGCCGGTGGGTCTCGTTCGGGGCACGGACCCCGATGCGCTCGGCGATGCTCGGGTCGAGGGACTCCTGCGCGGCGACGAGCGCCTGCAGGCCGGGGTCGGCCGGGGTCTCGGCGGCGTCGAGCGTCAGCGCCGAGCCGATGCGGGTCGCGGCACGCGCGAGTCCGAGCAGGATGTGCTCCGCCGCGATGTCGGCCGCCTGCCGCGTGACCGCCGCGGTGACGTGCGGGTTGCCGTCGCGGTCACCGCCGATCCAGGTGCCGAAGCGCACGAACGCGGGCGCGGTCACGGGCACGCGACCCGCGTCGTCGCCGAGGAGCCGGTCGTCGAGCAGGCGGTAGACCTGCGGCACGATCTCGAACAGCGTCTGGTCGAACACGCTCATCGCGGTGCGGACCTCGTCGAGCGGGGTCGGGCGGGTGGTCCGCAGCGGCGATGTGCGGAGGAGCGTGGTGATCTCCTCGAGCAGGCGACGCTCGTTCTCGGCCCGGGCGGTGGCGTTGCGGGCACGGTCGCGCTCGTCGATGAGGTCGGTGATCCGCCGCACCGCCGTGGTGACCGCGCGTCGGCGGGCCTCGGTCGGGTGGGCGGTGAGCACCGGGTGGAACCGCAGGTCGGCGAGGCGCGACGCTGCTTCGTCGGCACCGACCTGCTCGACGAGCGAGGCGTAGGTCGCCGGGAACGAGTCGCCGGCCAGTCCACCGTCGTCACCACGGGCGCGGAGGACCCGCACGCGGTGGTGCTCCTCGGCCAGGTTCGTCAGGTGGAAGTAGGTCGTGAACGCCTGCGCCACGGCCTCGGCCCGCTCGGCGGACATGCCTGCCACGACGGCCTCGGCCCGGGCGGCGCCCTCGGCGTCGGAGCCCTCGTACGCGTCGATGACCGCGGCACGCAGGCTCTCGACGTCGTGGAGCAGGTCGTCGCCGCCGGTCTCCCGCAGCACCCGCCCGAGCAGGTTGCCGAGGTACCGGACGTCCGCGCGCAGGTCACTGTCGACCGCACCGCTGACGTCGTCCCGTGCGCGCCCGTGGCGCGTCGATCCGTCGATCGCCGTCATGGGTTCCTCTCACGTTGCGCCGGGACCGCGTCCCGGGTCCCCAGCACTGTACCGGCGCACGCACGCACGTGACGACGACCGTCCGGACGGACCGACCGCCTCGTCCGTGGTCACCGGGGCCACGACGCGGCGCGGGAGCACCCCTGCGCTCGCGTCGCACGTCGCCCCCGCCGGGTCGGTGCCCTGCTCAGGCGGGCACGGGGTGCACGGTGCGTCCGGCGGCGGTCGTGCCGACGGGCGCCGGGCCGCGCAGCGACGCCACGAGCGCCCGGTCCAGGCCTGCGGCGAGGTCGACCTCGGCGAGCACCGCCTCGCGCTCGGCGGCGGACCACGGCGCGGCGTCCAGCTGTGCCCGGTAGGTGTCCTCGAACGCAGCGGGGTCGGCGACCTGGTCGAAGATCGTGAACAGCACGCCGTTGGTGTCGAAACCGAAGCGTTCCTCGAGCAGCCGGGCGAGCGTGGGGCCGCCGGACAGGTCGCCGAGGTACCGCGTGTAGTGGTGCGCGACGAAGCCGCCCGGTGAGGTCGCCGCGACCTCGTTGAGCCGACGGACGTAGGCCGTGGTCGCCGCGGTCGGACAGCAGAGCTCGGACCAGTCCGGCCCGACCAGGTACTCGAGGTCGGCGCGGATCGCCGGCATCCGCGTCAGCTGCGCGGTGACGAACGGCGCGGCGACGGGGTGGTCCGCCATCCGCTCGGCGGCGCGTTCGAGCGCGTCGTACACGACCGCGTACTGTCCGAGCAGGTCGGCGTAGTCGGCGACGTCGCACTCGCCTGCCAGCAGGTCGTGCGCACCGCCCGTCCACGCGACGGTGCCGGCACCCACGTCCGTGCGGGACCGTCGGCGCAGCAGCTCGGAGAACGGCGTCACGGTCGGACTCATGAGGTAAGGCTAACCTCAGTGGCTGCAAGGTCAAGTACCGGAACAGCAGGAAGTCCCACCATGAGCCCGAACCCCAAGCGCACCCAGCACGTCTTCGTCGTCGACCGGACGGAGCGCCTCAGCCCGCACATGGTGCGCGTGCACCTGGGCGGCCCCGCCTTCCGGGACTTCGTCGACGGCGCCGACCCCGAGCGGCTCGCCGCCACCGACAAGTACGTCAAGCTCCTGCTCGCGCCGCCGTCGAGCGGCCTCACCCCGCCCTACGACCTCGAGGCGCTGCGCGAGACCCTGCCGAAGCACCTGCGCCCGGCGCGGCGCACGTACACCGTACGGTCCGTCGACCACGCTGCCGGAACGATCGCGATCGACTTCGTGGTGCACGGCGACGAGGGCCTCGCGGGGCCGTGGGCCTCCGCGGCACGACCGGGTGACCTGCTCGCCCTGTCCGGTCCCGGCGGCGGGTACTCCCCCTCGACGGACCCGGCCGTCACGCACGTCCTCCTCGGCGACGACAGCGCCCTGCCCGCGATCGGCGCGGCCCTGGGGGCGATGCCCGCCGACGCGACGGGCTTCGCGCTCGTGGAGGTCGCCGGCGCCGCGGACGAGCAGCGGCTCGCGCACCCGGCCGGTGTCGACCTGCGGTGGCTGCACCGCGACGCCGCCGGCGCCGAGCCGGGCACGCTCCTGGTCGAGGCGGCGCGTGCACTGCCCCGTGTCTCCCGGCCGGTGCAGGTCTTCGCGCACGGCGAGCGGACGGCGATGCAGGCGATCCGGCGGGTCCTGCAGGACGGGTGGGGGCTCGAGAAGGCGGACCTGTCACTCTCCGCCTACTGGGCGCTCGGCCGGGCGGAGGACCGCTTCCAGGAGGAGAAGCGCGAACCGGTCGGCGTCATCTTCGCGGAGTGACCACCGGGCGCCGGTCCGCCAGGCGCGTCGCGCGTCGGTGGTGCCCGGTAGCG
Source organism: Curtobacterium sp. MCSS17_008 (assembly GCF_003234185.1). GTDB lineage: Bacteria > Actinomycetota > Actinomycetes > Actinomycetales > Microbacteriaceae > Curtobacterium. The sequence goes on along the minus strand of NZ_QKSM01000001.1, from coordinate 112,878 downwards.
TCCGCCGCGTGGTCTCCCCTCCCGCCGTCCCGGCCTGTTGCATCCCGGGCTGCGGTGTCGCCTCCGCCGCCGCCTTCGCGGCGGTGCTGCCCATCTGTCCCGGACACGTCGCCCTCGTCGCCGACACGGCGGCGGAGCACACCGGCGTCGAGGACGCGCTGCCCGGCCCCTGCCCCGTGTGCGGATCGAGGACGGGTGTCCGGTGGCCCCGCGCGACGCTCTGCGGGACCTGCGAATGGCCCTGGGGCGACGTGCCGGACGGTGACCTGCCGCCACCGCGCGTCGACGTCGTGTACTACCTGCGGCAGCGCGACGACTTCGGTGACCGGGTGAAGATCGGCACGACCGCGAACCCGCGCCAGCGGCTCGCCGCGGTGCCCCACCAGGAGCTCCTGGCGTTCGAACGCGGCGACCGGCGACTCGAGCGACGGCGGCACACCACCTTCGCCGCGGACCGCTACCCGGGTACGGAGTGGTTCCGGACGACCCCGGCGCTGCTCGACCACGTCGCGGCCGTCGCCGCCGGCGTCGACGATCCCTGGGCGCTGCACGCCCGTTGGACGAGCGAGGCACTGGCACTGCGCGGCTGAGTCCGCGGCGCCCGGCGTCACGCGGAGGCCGCCACCTGGGGCAGTCGGTCGGCAGCCGGGTCGTCGCGGAGGAACCGGTCGGCCGTCCGGAGCGACAACGCCATGATCGTGAGTGCCGGGTTGGCGATGACGGCGCTCGGGAACACCGAGTTGTCGCAGACCCAGAGGTTCGGGACGTCCCACGACCGGCCGGCGGGGTCGACGACCGACGAGCCGGCGTCCGAGCCCATCCGCGCGGTGCCGATGGTGTGCGCGGTGCGCTCGAGCACGCGCACGTCGGTGCCGCCGGCAGCCTCGACGATCGCGGTCATCGTGCGGACGGCGTGGGCACGGATCGCGTCCTCGTTGGCGCCGGTGGAGAACGTGACACGGGCCCGCGGAACCCCGTGCTCGTCGAGCTCGTCGGACAGCACGAGGCGGTTGTCGTCGTACGGCAGGCACTCGGCGTTGATGCCCACACCGGCCGTCCGCGGGTAGTCGCGCATCGCCCGGACGAGCTCCGCGCCGCGCAGTCCCCCGCCGCGCACGAGCGAGGTGGCGAAGGTCAGCGGCTGCACCCCGAGGCTCTGGACGAGGTAGCCGCCCGCGAAGTCGGCGTCGGCCGGACGCACGAAGTCCTCGGTGATGATCGAGGACGGGTACCCGCGGTACGAGCGCATCGACTCGTCGAACGTCGCCCACACCTGGGTCGCGCCGTGCGCGGTGAAGTTCCGGCCAACCTGCCCGCTGCTGTTCGCGAGGCCGGTGTGCAGCAGCAGGCGCGGCGTCTCCACCCCGCCCGCGGCGAGGACGAGCGATCGGCACCGCTGTCGGCGCTCGCGACCGTCGCGGGTGTAGAGGACCGCACAGACCGCGCCGGCCGCGTCGAGCTCGATGCCGTGCACGAAGGACTCCGGGCGGATCTCCGCGCCGAAGGCGACCGCTGCCGGCAGGTACGTGGTGTCCATGGACACCTTCGAACCGTTGCGGCAGCCCTGGTGGCACGAGCCGCACGAGACGCAGGCCTGGCGGAGACCGTGGTGCTCCTGCACCCGGTCCTCGGTGGTCAGTGCGACGGGTGCGTCGGTGGCGGTGATGCCGAGGGCAGCGGTGCCGCGCATCATCATGTCCGAGGAGGCGTTCCGCGCGGGCGGCGCCATCCGGTACCGGCGGTCCGGGTCCCACGGGTAGTGCTCGGGACCGGCGACGCCGACCTCGTGCTCGACGCGCTCGATGTACGCCGTCAGTTCGGCGTGGTCGACCGGCCAGTCCTCGCCCCGGCCGCTCTCGGTGCGCAGGCGCAGGTCGTGGACGCTCGGTCGCGGCGTGAACGCCCCCCAGTGCAGCGTCGAACCGCCGACGCCGGTGCCGCTGTTGTTCGGGCCGAACGCGGTCGGAGCCGAACCGCCGCTGATCCGCTCGTCCATCCAGTTGATGTCGGTCGGGGCCTCGACCTCGTCGGGCAGGTGGTCGCCGGGTCCGGTGTTCCGCCCGGCTTCGAAGGCCACCGCGCTGAGGCCCGCGCGGGCGAGGCGGGCGAGGAGCGGGGCGCCGCCGGCACCCGTCCCGACCACGACCACGTCGACGACCTCGTCGTCCTGGTACCGCCGCTGTCCGTCGAGTCTCATCGTCCTGCTCCCTCGGGTTCCCACGCTTCCCGTTGCCCGGCACCGAGCAGCTGGAAGCCCTGCTTCCGGACGCCGTCGCCGCCGTTGGCGAAGCCGTCGTAGTCGATCTCGGACATGGTCGCGGGGTGCGCGAGCCAGTGCTTCACCAGGTCCACGCTCGCGTCCTCGGACCAGGCACGGAGCTGGTCGGCGTCGAGCCGACCGTCCGCCCGGTACCGGCCCGCGGCGACGTCCTCGAGCACTGCGGGCAGGTCGGCGTCGGCCACCCGGCCGAGCACGTCGAGGGCACCGCGGTACGCCTCGAGGTCGGTCGGCATGCCGTCGGCGCGCCACCCGTCGCCCTGACCGGCCGCGAGCTGCGCGTCGACCCGCAGGGCGAGGTCGACCTCGTGCTCCCCGGGCTGGGGCACGACGATCCGGGCGACCGCCCGCAGGGTCTCGAGTTGGCGCTGGGTCAGGGCGTCCGGGGTGGCCGCGGGGTCGTCGGGCAGCGAGCGGACCGCGAGCACCCCGCGGGTCCTCGCGCTCACGCGCGGCGAGGCGATGACGCGGACGTTGTCGGCGGGCACGACGGGTGCGTGCGCGATGCGACGGGCCCAGAAGTCGCGGACGAGCGCGGCGACCTCGACCGGGCGCTCCCACGGCAGCAGGTGCGCGGCGCCCACGACCTCGTGCAGTTCGCCCGCCGGCCAGTGCGGCAGGGTGAGGCGTCGCTGCGCGTCCGCGGCGAGGTCGCCGTCCTCGGCACCGGCGAGCACCAGCGCGGGGACGGGGTTCGGCTCGGCCGTGGTGGACCAGTCCTCGCGGCTGCCGCGGAGCAGCCAGTCACGCCACGCGCGGGGGTCGGTGCGCCGCACGTCCTGCACGGCCTGCTCGTGACGGTCGGGCGGCAGCACGTCGGCGGTGTTCGCGTCGACGAACTCCGCAGCGTGGTCCGGCTCGACGGGCCCGTCCGCCGCCCAGGAGAGCATCGACCCGCGGCGCGCTTCGTCCATCGGCTCGGGAGCGAGGGGCGAAGCGGCGAGGAGGACGACCGCGCGGAGTCCGAACAGGCCGTTCGCGCCGGAGATCGTCCGGTCGGCGACGACGGTGGCCACCTTGCCCCCCATGGAGTGCCCGACGAGCGCCCACTCGGTGGCGCCGCTCGCGCCGATCGCGCGCTCGACGAGCACGACCATCTCCTCGACGGTCGTGCCGCCGGACGCGGGGCTCCGACCGAAGCCCGGCAGGTCGATGCCGACCAGGTCGAGGTCACCGGCGAGTTCCGAACGGAGCAGCGCGAACTCCTCCGAGCTCGAGCCGAGCGCGTGGAGGCAGAACGCGGTCGCTGTCATCCTTCGTTCCTACCGTCCGGATCGCGCGGGACCCAGGGTCGTGTACCCCACTCCTGTACCCCGGATGCTCATCGCCCGTAGGCGTCGACGAACAGCGCGCCACGCAGGTCCCGCAGGGTGTCGACGAGCCGCCCGATCGCCCGCCCGGACAGGCTCGCCACCTCGAGGTCGTACGGCCCGAGCGCCGGCAGGCGACCGGTCCGGATCCGGACGACCTCCCACCCGACCGCGCGCACCGCGCGGTCCTTACGGCGGTCGGTCTCCTGCCGGGGACCGACGTGCTCCAGCCCGTGTCGTCCGGTGCTGTCGTACTCGATCGCGACACGGAGCTCGGGGAGGACGACGTCCGGCCAGGCCTCGACGTGGTCGAAGAACGGACGATCGAGCCGGATCGCGGTGTGGTCGAACGTGAACGCGAACCGCTCCCGCAGCGCCTGGCGCAGGTCGGCCTCGACCGCCGACGCCGTCGCCGGTGCGCACGCACTCGTGAACGACTCCCCCGACGGCAGCCGTGGGGTCTTCGGGCAGATCGACCGCGCAACCGGCTGTCGGACGCGTCCGGTCCGCGGCCGACCCGACCCCGCACGGGACGACGCGACCGCACCGGTGGGCACCGTTCCGACCGTCACCGGGGCGACGGCACGGGCGGGCGCGGCCGGGAGCGTCTGCCGCCCGCGCACCCGTTCGACCCGCTGCGGCGGCGGGACCGCCGCAGGCCAGTCCCCGGGCAGCACCGGCCACCGCCGCGGCGTCGCCTGCAGCTGGCACTCCGGGCACCAGACGGACCGGCGCCGCTCGCGGCCCGGGCGCGAGCGCTGCTCCGCCGGGGTCGCGACGAACACGTGCCCCACGTCGCACTCCCACGTCAACAGGACCTCGGCCGCCGGCGGGACCTGGGTGAGCACGACGCCGTGGTTCCACTCCGGGTGGTACTGCCGGATCAGCACCGGGTACGACGCCCAGGCCGACCGGAACTCGCCGACGGCGTAGGGCACGGCCGAACCGCGCGACCACTGTCGCCGCCGCCACCACGCATCGACCGGTTCGACCACGCCGTCACGGTATGGACGACCACCGACACCGGCGTCAGTCGGTGGGCGGGCTCGCGAACGTGAAACGCTCGGGACCGGCCTCCGAACCGTCCTCGAGCACGCGGATGCCGGCCTCGCGGCACGCGGTGACACCGTCGCGGTGCACCCGCTCGGGACGGGGCCGTCGCGGGACGCCCGCCGTCCCGAAGACCGCCCAGGCGTTCGCGGCCGAGCCGCTCGTGAAGCGGGTGCTGTAGCGGACCCCGGCAAACCCGGCCGCGTCGAACGCTCGCGCCCACGCCTGCGGCACACGGTAGTCCCCCATGGTCTGGAGCTCGGCACCGATCCCCCACCGCACCGCTGCCGGGTGCGTGACGTCGGCGAACCGGCGGCCGCGGGACGCCCGTGCCGCGACGACGACCATCTCGCGGGCGCGTGCGGCGAACACCGTGTTCGTGGTCAGCACGTGGTGCGCCAGGCGTTCCCGCACGGCCACCTCGACCGCGTCGGCCCAGTAGCAGGTGCCACGGGGGACCGCGAGGTCGAAGCGCCCACCGTCCACCCCGTCCGCGTCGGGCGCCGTGCTCGCGAACCACCAAGCGCCGCGGTCGTGCCGCTTGGCGCGGTAGAAGGTCGTTCCACGCGACTCCTCGGCGGGGAAGTCGGTCAGGTCGAGGTCCTCGCGCGGGCGCTGCTGTGCGACGTCGTTCCGGCTCGGCGTCACGCGTCCGCCGCCCACGCGGTCGCCGCGCGCCGGGCCGCCGCGAGCACCTGTTCCTCGCGCCCGTCGCGGAGCGCCTGGGCCGCCGTGGTGCCGCCGAACTCCTCGGCCTCGGTGTTCAGCCAGAGCGCCGCACCCCAGGGGTCGATCCGGTCCGGGTCGACGAGCGCGAGGACCTGCCGCAGGTGTGGGAGCGGGCTGCCGGAGACCCCGAACTGGAACGACGGGAACACCAGGCTGCCGTCACCGATCTTCAGGCCGATGAGGTCGCGTTTCGCGGTCGCCTTGCTGAGCGCCTGCCGCGTCACCCCCCGCCAGGCGGCGAGCGTCGGGGTGTCGTAGAAGGGGCCGATCAGCGCGTCGGCCTCGTGCTTCACCGAGGGCAACGCGGCGACCATCCGGTCGGCCAGGAGCTCGACGTCCGCACCCGCGTCGAGGGCGCCCGCGGCGCGGCCGTCGAGGATCCGCCGACGGAGGGCGTCGAGGAGTGCTTCCTCGTCCGGGCTCGGCGTCGTCGCCGGCTCGCCGTGCCGAGCGTGGATCGTCGGTCCCATCGTGCGCCTCCTGTCAACCGCGTCAACCCGACAGTACGCGTTCGCCGACAACGCCGTCAACCGCTCCGGCGTTCTCGGCTCGCCGGGGTCCAGGGTCCGGGAGGGCCGCACACGTCTGCGACGGCTGCGGTGGCCCGGGGCGGGTCAGACGACCCGGGTCGCGCCGGTCACCGGGCCCGGGGTCGCGTCCTGGTCGTCGGCGACGTGCAGGACCTGCTCGGCCTGACCGAGGAGATGGTGCACGGCGAGGCCGATCGACCGGGCTCCGACGACGGCGACGAGGACGCTGAGCAGGGCCGTCACCGCGGCGACCGTGATCCGTGCCCCCGGCAGGTCGAGCACCCGGACCCACTCGACCGTGGCGGTGGCGGCCGCTGCGGCCGGGAACACGAACGACCAGAACCCGAGCGAGAACCGCAGCCGGACGTACCGCGGGAGCAGGGCGACCTGCACGAACACCATGAGTCCGCCGAGCCCGGCGACCGCCTGCACGGGCAGGGTGACCGCGTCATCGGTGAGGGCGAACAACGCGACGGTGGCCACGGCCGGGGGCGCGACCAGGATCGTCATGGTCGGCACGAGCGGTCCGGGCAACGCGGGCCGGAACGCGAGCCGGATGAGCAGGAGCCCGGTCATCACGCCCCAGAAGAACACCCCGACGCCGAAGCACGCCCAGGACAGCCACCCCGCTCCGACCTCGTGCGTCGAGACCGCGGCGACGAGTGCGGCGGCGACCGTCGGCAGGAGGTACCCGCCGTGCACCGACTCGAGCGCGAGCCGTCCCTCGAACCACGTGCTGAGGAGCCACCCGGCGAAGCCGGCCGCGACCGCCACGGCCGCGAGCACGACGACCTCTCCGGCGAGGGGCGCGTACCGAGCGAGGTCGACGCCGAGCAGCATCGCGCTGGCGGGGACGAGTGCGGCGAGGGGGCCCTGCGCGGGGTGCCGGAGCTGGTCGACGAGCCGCTCCCGCACGCGGACCCCGCGGACCACGTGTGCGCCGACGAGCCACAGCCAGGCCAGTGCGGCCACGGCCCAGAGAGCCTGCGGTACGGCTTGGGGCAGGCGCAGGACAGGGGCGGCGACGGTCCAGGCCTCGGCGAAGCCGGCGAGGCCGAACGGGACGGCGAGAGTGTTCAGCGGGACGCGCGAGGTGGGACGTGGCATGGCCCCCCATTGTCCCGCCCCGGTGACAGGACGACGGACGGGAGGCGCGGCGCCGACCAGCACCGCGCCTCCCGTCCGTCAGGTGGGTGCGTCAGCGACGCGGGCGGCCGAGCACGACCGTGCCGACGACCGCGACGATGCCCGCCCACACGAGCGGGCGCGTGACCCGGCGACGCTTCGCGACCCAGCCGCCGTCGGTGGCGTTGTGGGCGTCGGCGGGCTCGTACAGGTTGCCGTCGCTCGGGGCGCCCGTGCCGCGCAGCGCGAAGGTCTCGACCATCGGCTTCGTGATCTTGTGGAACAGCCCCGGGAACACGTACTGCAGGGGCACGAGCGACGCCTGGACGCGCCCCACGAACCGGTAGCGCTTCGGGTGCAGGGCCGCCCGCACGACGGCCCTGCCGGCGCGTTCGACCGAGACCGTGGGCGGCAGCGGGTGCGAGGTCTTGCCGGTGTAGTTGGCGCCGTTCTGGTAGATCGGCGTGTCGATCGTCGACGGCAGCAGGGCGGTGAAGTGGATGCCGGTGCCGGCGTACTCGTCGCCGAGCACGTCGACCAGGCCGAGCGCGGCGTGCTTGCTCGTCACGTAGGCCGACTGGTACGGCGCCGACAGCAGCGACTGGATCGACCCGACGAGCACGTAGGTGCCCTTCCCGCGTTGCTCCCAGTGCGGCAGCAGCGCGGTGACGGCGTTCACGTGCCCGTACAGGTTGGTGTCGACCACGCGCTTGAACGCCTTCGTGGGGGTCTGCTCGAAGAGTCCGTAGACGAACAGGGCCGCGTTGCCGACGAAGACGTCGATGCGGCCGAAGCGCGTGGTCGTGGTGGCGACGAGGTCCTTGACCGCGTGCTCGTCGGCAACGTCGGTCGGGATCGCGACGGCCTCGGCGCCGAGCTCCCGGCACTCGGCCGCCGCCGCCTCGAGCGACCCGTGCCCGCGTGCGGCGAGCACGAGGGTGGCTCCCTGACGGGCGAACTCGTGCGCCGCTGCCCTCCCGATGCCGCTCGATGCTCCGGTGACGACGACGATCTTCCCGCGGAACCGTTTGGTCATGCCTGTGTTCGTACCCGGGTGCCGCTGCGGCCCCGTCCAGGCCCATGTCCCCCTCAGCGCGCCCGGCGTGGCCACACCGTGTAGCTGATCGCCCAGAGCAACTCGATCCCGAGCAGGACGCCGAGCACCGGGAACCACCCGACCAGCGCCGCAGTGCGCGTCCCCGTGCCGAACGCCAGCAGGAACACGCCGACGACGGCTCCGGCGATCACGACGGCGAGGAGGGTCCGCACCACGTCCGCCCAGCAGGCCCGGGTGTGGGCCCACCCGGTCGGCCGGGGCGGGAGCGGCCGGCCCTGCCGCCAGTGCGCGAAGCGGGCGTCGGCCCAGGCGACCATCCGTCGCCCGTACGCGAGCGAGACGCCGATGTAGAGGGCGGCGAGGCCGTGCATCCAGTCGGCTCGACCGCCTCGGGCGAGGTCGAGGGCCGTGACGGCGAGCAGGACCGCGTCGATGACGGGTGCGAGCGCGAGCACGACGGCCCCGGCGCGTCGCTGCCCGGCGAGGTACCGGAGTGCCAGGCCCCCGGCCACGGCGACCCAGAACCCCACCTCGCAGGCGACGATGACGACGATCAGCACGGGAACCTCCGTTTGGGTACGAGTGTGTTCACAACGGCTATGGTAGTACGACTGTGTACGCTGAGGCGGTGCCCCGGCTCATCGACCACGACGAACGTGACCGCGAGATCGGCGAGGCCGCCTGGCGCGTCCTCACCCGTGACGGTCTCGCGGCGTTCTCCGTCCGGAACGTGGCGGAGGAGGCCGGGATCGCGACGGCCTCGCTGCGACGCGCCTACCCGACGCAGGACGCGCTGCGGGTGGCGTGCCTCCGACGGGTCTTCGAGCACGTGCAGCGCCGGCTCGACGCCCTGGACGCGGCTCGCACACCGGACGACGACCCCGCGGACTTCGCCGTCCGCTGCCTGCAGGAACTGCTCCCGCTCGACCACGAGCGTCGGACCGAGGCCGAGGTCTGGACCACGCTCGGCTCGCTCGCCCTGACCGACGACGGGGTCCGTGCGGCGCACGACGAGGCGCACGCACTGCTCCGGGACGCGTGTGGCGCCCTCGTCGGACTCGCGCGCGGTGCCGCCACCACCCGGGACGACGGCGACACCGCACGCCTGCACGCCCTGGTCGACGGTCTGGCGCTCCACCTCGTGCACCAGCCCGTCGACGCGGACACCTCGTGGGCGGTCGACGTCCTCACCGCCGAGGTCCGACGCCTCGCCGGGTCCCGGTCGGCGTGACGGAGCGCCCCACGCCCTTCCGGTGCGTGGGACCGAGGTGCGACGATGGACGCATGCCGAAGGACGACCTGACCGTCGAGGAAGCGACGGCGATCGCCGAGCACGCCCGCTCCGGGTCGCTGCCGCTCGAGGACCCCGAGGTCCGGAGGATGGTCGAGCAGGCGAACCGGACGCTCGTCCGGGCGCAGATGTGGGGCGAGGACCGCAGCCCGAAGCTCCGCCGTCGTCGTCGGTGGTTGGCCGCGGGAGCGCTCGTGATGGTGCTCGTCTGGGTGGCCGGCCTGCTCGTCCCGCTGGCGTTGCGCCTCGGACCCTGACCCCGGACCGGAACGGCGGGACGCGCATGCGTCGAGGAAGGACTCGCTGCGCCGCTGAGTGCTGCTCAACACGCCCGGCCCCCGGAGTGGGGTTGCCCGAGCGACCGCTCCGGGGTTGACTCGACACCGTGACGAGCACCGCCGACCGCCCGTCGTCGGCGAACACGTGGACGACCAGCGTCCGAGACGACACCGGACCGATCGTGCTCGCCGGGCTCCGCACCTCGTGGGCACCGCTCGCGAAGCAGACGATCATCGTAGGCCTGATCGTCGGGGCCGCCGTGGCCAGCACGTTCTCGCCGTGGCTGATCGTCAGCGATGCACCCGCGATGTGGACGGGCGTCGCGATCGCCGTGGTCTGCCTGGCCTTCGCGGCGGTCGCCGCCCGGTGGCCCGGTGCCATGCGCGTCGAGCTCCTCGTGCCGGCGCTCGACTTCTTCGCGGTCGGGTTCCTCCGCTTCGGCACCGGTGACGCGGCCTCGGTCTTCACCGCCATCGTCGTGCTCCCGGTGGTCTGGGTCGCCGCGAACCCCGGACGTCGACACGTGGTCTGGCCGATCCTCGGCACGACCGGCACCCTGTTGCTCTCGTACCTCATCGCACCCACTGAGCCGCGACCGAGCGAGCTCGTCCGACTGTTCATCGTCGTGTTCGTGTTCGGTGCGACCGCCGCCGTGACCAACGAGCTCGCGCGGCAGGCCGGCCTGCAGCTCGCCGACGTGCAGCGGCGCCGTCGGGTGGCCGAGAGCGAGATCGACCGCGCCGCCCTCGTGCAGCAGTCACTCCTGCCCGTGACCACGAACGGGCTCCCCCGGGAACTCCGGGCGGTGGGCGTCTGCATCCCTGCCCGGACCGTCGGCGGGGACTTCTACGACTGGTTCGCCACCCCCGACGGCGCCGGGTTCACCCTCGGCGACGTGATGGGCAAGGGCGTCGGTGCGGGCATGATCGCCGCGGCCGTGCGCTCCCTGATCCGAAGCGCGGTCGACGAGACCGACCCCGCCGTCGCGGTGCGCCGCGCTGCCACCGGCCTGGCCACGGGTGAGTCCGACCTGACGGGCGGACAGTTCACCACGTGCTTCCACCTGCGCGTGGACCGCGACGGTCGGGCCCGCTGGGTGGACGCCGGCCACGGCTTGACGGTCCTGCGGAGCACCGACGGCAGCGTCCGCCCCCTGCGGTCCGGGCATCTCCCGATCGGGGTCGGCACGAGCTGGACGGCGGAGGACACGGTCCTCGAGCCCGGTGACGTCGTCGTGGCGGTCAGCGACGGCGTGCTCGACCTGTTCGGCGGCGACCTCGACTCACTCGACCGGTTCGAGGCATGGGTCGCCGAGCGCCCCGACCCGCAGCAGCTCGTCGACGGGATCTCCGAGCTCGCGCACACCGACGAGCACCCCGACGACGTCACGGTGCTCTGCGTCGCCTACCTGCCCTGACCCCGGCCCTGACATCGGCCCTGACCGGCCGGTCCGCGACACCGGGGCTGCTGCTTGTCCCACGAACGGTGGACTGGTGGTGACGCCCCGCACGGGTGAAGATCGCTTGTCCCGTCCGTCGTCGGGACTCCCCCGCGCAGGAAGACCACCATGGCTCACCACCACGAAGCCCAGCACCCGCTCGACCGCCGCCGGTTCCTGACGCTCGGTGTCGGCGGTGCTGCCGCCGCCGCGGTCGCGGTCGGCAGCGCGCTGGACAGCACCGCGGCCAGCGCCGCCACGTCGGGTGCCGTGCTGCTCGCCGCCGACGAGTTCGACGGCGCCGCGGGCAGCGCGCCGAACCCCGGCATCTGGCGCTTCGACACGGGCGCCGGCGGGTGGGGCAACGCCGAGCTGCAGACGTACACGGACTCCCGCCGGAACAGCGCGCTGGACGGTGCCGGCAACCTCGTCATCACCGCACGACGTGAGGCCGACGGCTCGTACACGTCCGCCCGGCTGAAGACCGAGGGGACCTTCACCGCGCAGTACGGCCGCATCGAGGCGCGCATCCGGGTCCCCCGCGGCCAGGGGCTGTGGCCCGCCTTCTGGATGCTCGGCGCCGACATCGGGCAGGTGGGCTGGCCCGCGTGCGGCGAGATCGACGTCATGGAGAACGTCGGTCACGAACCGGGCATCGTGCACGGCACGGTGCACGGGCCGGGTTACTCCGGCGCTCAGGGGCTGTCCGCCGCGGCGTCCCTGCCGAACGGCGCCGCCTTCGCCGACGACTTCCACGTCTTCGGCGTCGACTGGCGACCCGGATCCGTCACCTGGTTCGTCGACGGCGTCGCGCAGCGGACCGTCACCCGTGCCGACATCGGTTCGTCACCGTGGGTCTTCGACAAGCCGTTCTTCGTGGTGCTCAACGTCGCGGTCGGCGGCACCTGGCCAGGGTCCCCGGACGCGACCACGCGGTTCCCGCAGCAGATGCTCGTCGACTGGGTGCGCGTCTGGCAGCAGGCCTGACGGCGGACGGGAGGCGCGTGGCGGCGCCGCGCTGCGCCTCCCGTCCGCATCGTGGCAGCCCGCCGTCCGCAGGGCGACCACGCAGCGAGGTGCGCGGGCGACGGCGCTCAGCGACGCGCGCGGGCGAGCAGCCACAGGTAGGTGGCGTGGCCGACCAGCGCCACCCCGAAGAAGACCGCGGCGACCGCGTAGACGCGGTCGAGCTCCCCCTGTCCGACGACGAGCATCACCACGCAGAACACCACCGCGGCGGCGAGCACGCCCACCTGGATCGTCGACCAGATGCGGCGGAATCGAGGCATGCCGGAGTCGTCCACGTTCCCATTCTGCCCGACGGCGGTCGACGTCACTCCGCTGCTGTCCGCTGCGGTCACTTCTCGGGGTCGTGGCCCCAGTTCATGAGGGAGTACCGCCACCTCGAGTCGTGCGAGTCGCCCTTCGGCTCCTGCTTCGAGTGCCGTGCGACGTAACCGACGACCTTCCGCATGTGTGCGTAGTCGTCCGCGGTGTACTCGCCCTGCTTCTTCCGCAGGATCGACACGATGTGCCGCCCGCTCTCGTGCCCGGTGGACTCGCCGCCGCCGTCCGGCTTCTGTCCGACCGCCTTCGACTCGTCCGTGTCGAGCCACCGCTCCAGTTCGGACGCGGTCATGTTGACGGCGTCCGCGAAGTCGTCGCGCGTCTGCTTGTCGTCGTGCTGGTCGTCACTCATGCGCGCCAGCGAACGCGTGCGACCTGGACGTCGCCGCAGGGCCGCACGTCCCCCGTTCCGGCGCGCACCGTGGATGCCACTGCACGGGCGTCCAGCGCCCGGCGGGTTGAGTGTCCCCCGAACACCCCACGACAGGAAGCGAGAGCGACATGCGCGCAGTGGTCTGGCACGGCATCGGGGACATCCGTCTCGACGAGGTCCCGGAGCCCACCATCCAGCACCCGGAGGACGCGATCGTCCGGGTCACCCGCAGTGCGATCTGCGGCACCGACCTGCACTTCGTGCGCGGCACGATGGCACCGATGCAGGAGGGCACGATCCTCGGGCACGAGGCCGTCGGCGTCGTCACCGAGGTCGGCGACGCCGTCCGTGGCTTCAGCCCCGGGGACCGCGTCGTCATCAACTCGACGATGTCGTGCGGCGCGTGCCGCTACTGCCGCATGGGCAAGACCGCCCAGTGCGACGTCGCGAACCCGAACGGTCCGCAGGCGGGCACGAGCTTCTTCGGCGGCCCGGAGTCGACGGGCCCGGTGAACGGGCTGCAGGCCGAGTACGTCCGGATCCCGTGGGCCCGCAACACCATGCACCCGCTGCCGGACAACGTCAGCGACGAACAGGCGATCCTGCTCTCCGACATCTTCCCCACCGGCTGGTTCGGTGCCGAGCTCGCCGGGGTCACCCGCGGCGACGTCGTGGTCGTGTTCGGTGCGGGCATCGTCGGTCAGTTCGCCGCCGCGTCCGCCTACAAGCTCGGCGCCGCCCGGGTCATCGTCGTCGACGGCGAGGAGACCCGGCTGGCCGCGGCACTCGCACAGCACTGCGAGGTCGTGGACTACAACCGCGAGGACCCGGTGGAGGCGATCATGGACCTGACGAACGGCATCGGCGCGGACGCCGTCATCGACGCCGTCGGCGTCGACGCCGAGCGCCCGAAGCAGGGCCCGGCCGCCGTCTCCGACGAGGAAGCCGCCGCGTTCGACGCCGAGGTGCAGCAGGTCGCCCCGGACGCCTCGCCCGACGGGTTCGGCGAGCAGCAGCAGTGGAAGCCCGGCGACGGCCCCTCGCAGGTCGCGCAGTGGGCGGTCGCATCGGTCGCGAAGTACGGACGGATCGGCATCATCGGCGTCTACGGCCCGACCGCCGAGCGCTACCCGATCGGCCAGGCGATGAACAAGAACCTGACGGTCCGGATGGGCAACTGCGACCACCACTCGGTGACGCCTCCGCTCATCGACCTCGTCGCGTCGGGCCAGTTCGACCCGACGGCGCTCATCACCGAGCACGAGCCGATCGGCTCCGCGATCGAAGCGTACGAGGCCTTCGACCGCCGCGAGCCCGGCTGGGTCAAGGTGGAGCTGGAGCCGGCGGAGTGAGCGTGCGGGACGACGCCGCTCCGGCCGACCAGTACACCTTCGGCGACCCGCGCAGCCGCTACCCGGACGTCTCCCCCGAACCGCAGACCCAGGACGAGCCGGGCCTGCAGTCGCGGATGACCCCGGTCCCGGACCTCGGCGAGTCGACCTACCGCGGCACCGGGCGCCTCGAGGGCCGGAGAGCCGTCGTCACCGGTGCCGACTCGGGCATCGGTGCAGCGGTCGCGATCGCCTTCGCCCGCGAGGGCGCCGACGTCGTGCTCGCCTACCTGCCCGAGGAGCAGTCCGACGCCGACCACGTCATCGAGCAGATCGAGGCGGCCGGGCGGAAGGCCGTCGCCGTCCCCGGAGACCTGCGCGACAGGGCGTACGCCGGGCAGCTCGTCGAGCGTGCAGTCGCCGATCTCGGCGGCATCGACGCGCTCGTCAGCGTCGCCGGCAAGCAGCACTGGCAGCCCGACCTGCTCGACATCACCGACGACCAGTTCGAGGCGACGTTCGACGTCAACGTGTTCGGGCTCTTCCGTCTCGTGAAGGCAGCCCTACCGCACCTGGAGCCGGGGGCCACGATCACCACCACCGCGTCGATGGAGGCCTACCAGCCGGCCCCGGACCGGCTCGACTACGCGGCCTCGAAGGGTGCGATCAACAACCTGTCGAAGGGGCTCTCGCAGCTCCTGGTCGAGCGCGGCATCCGCGTCAACGTGGTCGCTCCCGGGCCCACCTGGACCGTCCTGCAGCCGAGCGGCGGTGTCGATCCGGAGTCGCTGCCGGAGTTCGGCAGCAGCGAGTCACCCATGGGTCGCGCCGCCCAACCCGCGGAGCTCGCGCCCGCGTACGTCTTCCTGGCCTCGCAGGAGTCCAGCTACGTCGCCGGCGAGACGCTCAACGTGAACGGCGGCATGGTCACGCCCTGACCACCACCGTGCCGGAGCGCGGATCGGACACGCCGCGTCCCCGTCGGGAATGCCGGACCGCGCCCCGGTGTCGGAGCATCCACACACCTGCGAAGGAGCACACCATGAGCCTCGACCTCCACGAGGGGAACGGCGCCGACACCGAGCGTCGCTGCGTCCCGACCACCACCCTGCGCGCGCTGCACGACGACCAGCAGGAGCCCGGGTTCGGGCGCTGGCTGGGCCAGATCAACGGACAGCGCTGACCTGACAGCGCGCGTCACGTGGTCGGCGTGACGACGGACGGGAGGCGCGGTGCCGGCTGGCACCGCGCCTCCCGTCCGTCGCGGCTCAGGCGGGGGCGCCGCTGATGTCCACGAGCCAGGTGACGCCGAACCGATCGGTCAGCATCCCGAACGTGTCACCCCACGGAGCCCTGGTGAGCGGCTCGATCACGGTCGCCCCGTCGGCGAGCCCGTTCCAGTAGCCCGTCAGGAGCTCCTCGTCATCGCCGCTGAGCGAGACCGAGATGTTGCTCTCGGTCGGTGTCGGCATGGACGCCGGCGAGTCCGACGCCATGAGCAGCAACCCGCCCGGCGTCCGGACCTGCCCGTGCATGAGCTTGTCCGCGTCCGCCGGGTCGTGGGTCATGCCGCCCTCGGCGAAGGTCATCGTCGTGAGTTCACCCCCGAGCACCCCGTGGTAGAACTCCAACGCGTCACGCGCCTGGTCGCGGAAGCCGAGGTAGGGGTTGAGGAAGACGGACACGGTTGCTCCTTCGGGTCGCGCGGACTCCCGCCTCCGCGTCGGCACGATGATCGCAGACCCGCTCCGTCGGCGGAAGGGTCCGCTTGCGGACCGGCCTGTCCCGCCCGCACGCTGACCGTGCCCCGCAGCTGGGCGGTCTGGGCGCTCCTACTCGACACGATCGACCGCGCCAGTACGGGTCCGCTACATCGCTTCCTTGACACCGCGGCGGACGAGCCACCAGTTGACGGGGTACGAGCAGACGAACCCGGCAGCCATCGCGAGCTGCATGAGGACCCAGAACTCGGGGGTGAGGACCGACGCACGACCGCCGAGCAGCGCGGGGAGCACCGCGAACTGACCGATCGCCATCAGCCCGTACATGCCGACCTGCCACGCGGCGATCGACAGCGTGTCCGCCTTGAGCGCAGCCACGAGCCCCTCGCGGAGGTTCAACCCGCGCATCGGCGCGATCGAGAAGTACTGGAAGAGGATCCCGACGGCGAAGGCGATCACGAGATCGATGATCCACGCGGCGAACATCCGCTCCTGGTAGAGCGTGCCGAGGCCGACGACCGCTCCGAGTGTCGGGACCGCGACGAGCGTGAACTCACCGACGAGGTCACCGACCGCGCAGCCGGCGCCGCAGTGGCTCGTCCCGGTGGCGACGCTCGCCCACCGCCCGTGGTCCCGGCCGGAGGTGTCTGCGCCTCGGCGGGGTGCCCGACCGACGCGGAGGTAGAACACCAGCCACACGACGCTGCCGAACAGCATCGTCAGCGGCCACACCGCGTTCATGACCGCCATCCGCTGCGGCCGTCGGACCAGGTCACCGACGACGAACACGGCGCACGCGGCGGCGAGTGCCAGCAGCGCGACGCAGGTCGCCGTCAGTGCCGGCGGGAAGTCGCCGGCCGCGAGCTCTTCCGCGTGCATCAGTGCAGTCAACCAGCACCCTCGGGGCACGCTGCTCAGCGAGGACCGGGTGAGCGGCGGATGCGACCCGTGAGGGTCGGCAGGTGGTGCATCGCTCCGGTGGGCCCTGCCGGGATCGAACCGACGACATCCACGGTGTAAACGTGGCGCTCTACCAGCTGAGCTAAAGGCCCCTCGACTCGATCCTAGACGGTCAGCGCAGCGTTCCCCCGCCACCGAACCGGTCCACGAGCTCGCGCTTGAGGACCTTCCCGCTCGGGCCCAGGGGCAACGCGTCGACCACGTGCACGATGCGCGGGTACTTGTAGACCGCGATCTCGTCCGCCACGAAGCGGACCAGCTCGTCCGGCGTCACCTCGGCGCCCTGCCGCAGCACGACCGCCGCCGCGACCTCCTGCCCGTGCACGTCGTGCGGGACGCCGAAGACGGCCGCCATGGTCACGTCGGGGTGGGCGGCGAGGACCTCCTCGACCTGCCGGGGGTACACGTTGTAGCCGTTGCGGATGATCATGTCCTTCGTGCGGTCCACGATCCGCAGGTGACCGTCGTCGTCCTTCGTGCCGAGGTCCCCGGTACGGAACCAGCCGTCGACGATCGCCGCCGCGGTGGCGTCGGGTCGGTTGAGGTACCCGTTCATCAGGTTGTGACCGCGGATCACCAGCTCGCCGACCTCGCCTCGGGGCAGCAGCACGGTGCGGTCGGTGACCCCGGGGTCGGCGATCTCGATGTCCACGCCCCAGATCGGCGTGCCGACGGTGCCGGGCCGCGGTTCCGCGCCGACGTGGTTGAAGGACGCGACGGGCGAGGTCTCCGTGAGCCCGTAGCCCTCGTGCACGGGTGCGTCGAACTCCTGCTGGAAGCGTTCGAGCACGGCGAGCGGCAAGGAGGCTCCTCCGGAGATCGCGTACCGCAGGTGCGGGCGGGCGTCGGAGCGGCGGGCGGCGTCGAGGAGTGCGACGTACATCGTCGGCACGCCCATGAAGATCGCCGTGTCGTGCTCGACCATCGCTGCGAGGGCGGCGTCGCCGTCGAACTTCGGCAGCATGACGATGGTCGCGCCGGCGCGGAACCCGGTGTTCATGGTGCAGGTCTGCCCGAAGGTGTGGAACAGCGGCAGCGCGCCGAGCAGGACGTCACCGCGGCGCATGTCGAACGTGGTGAGCAGGCAGGTGTTGACCTGCTCGAGCAGGGCGAAGTGCGAGCCCTCGGCTCCCTTCGGCTGCCCGGTGGTGCCGCTGGTGTAGAGGATCGTCGCCGTGTCGAACGGGTGGCGCGGCACGTAGGTGTCGAGCGGCTCGTTGGTCGCGGACAGTGCCTCCAGGCGGTCGGGACCGTCGGCGCTGTCGGCGGGAGCCAGCACCGTGAGCACGTCCACGCCCGCGAGCTCGGCCCCGGCGGCCCCCTCGCCGAGGAGCGGGGCGGCGCAGACCAGGACGCGGGCGTCGCTGTCCTGCAGCACGAACTCGATCTCGCGGCGCTTGAGGAGCGCGTGCACGGGGACGACCACGGCACCGAGCGCGAGGATCGCGTAGTAGACGCGGGCGAAGTCGGTCACGTTCGGCACGAGCATGGCCACCCGGTCGCCGGCGCGGACGCCGCGTGCGCGCAGGGCACCGGCGTAGGCGAGCGTCTCGCGCCACAGCTCGGAGTAGGTGGTCCGCTGGTCCCCGACGACGACCGCGACGTCGTCGGGGAAGCGTGCGGCGGACTCGGCGAGGATCGCGGCGACCGATGCGGTGGCCTGTGTGGTCCTGGCGCCGTCGGCGGCGCCGGCTGCGGGGTGGCTGCTGGTGGTGGTGCTGGTCATGCCGGCCTTCCGTCTCCCGTGACGAGTTCTCCTCGAGGAGCCTACGGCGCGCGGCGGTGCGGGGTCCGGCAGGGACGCCGGACGGGCTCGACCGGGGCTACCCGGCTCCCCCACGCCCCCGTTCCACTGCGCCTCCCGCTGCTCTTCCGCCGCGCCTCCGGCTCGTCCGTCGCGCTCCCAGCGGGCTCGTGTTCAATCGGGAGCGTCGTGACGCGGGTCAGGCGTCACGACCCGGGCGGCCGGTCTGTGTTCGGGTCACGGATCGGCCGCCGACGGCCCCGTCCGGCGCGGGACCGGGTGGGGTGGGGTCGCCGTGACGCACGGCGCGCTGCGGGCCCGCACCGCGCCTCCCGTCCGGACGTGCCGTCGCGGGGAGCGCCACCTGTACCCCGGTCCGCCCCGTGCCGCGAGGGGTGGTCGGTACTGTCTGCCGCACAGCAGGAGGAGGTGTGCGATGACCGAGGACGACACGCACGGAGCGTCGGGGTACTGGTACCCCGACCGGCAGGAGAAGGCCGGCGTCGAACTGCTCACCCTGATGCGGCGGTACCGCGCGGCCGAGGTGGCGATGCGTGAACGGAAACGTCGCTCGATGCGGATGAACGCCACCGACATGGAGGCCGTGCGGTTCCTGCTGCGCGCCGGCGAGCAGGGGCAGCCGGTGCGGCCGGGCGACCTCGCCGCCCACCTCGGGATCACGTCCGCGTCGACGACCGCGGTGGTGAAGCGGTTGGTGGCGACCGGGCACGTCGAACGCCGGGCGGACCCCTCCGACGGCCGCGGTGCCCTGCTCGTGGCCACCGGTCACAGCGACGACGAGGTCCGCACCGAGCTCACCGACGTGCATGCCCGGATGATCGCGGCCGCCGACCGGCTCTCGCCGCAGACCGTCGCCGAGATGGGCGCGTTCTTCGCCGAGGTGATCGACGCCATGGGAGCGGACGCGCCCCTGGTCGAGGCGGACGGAGTCGGGCGGCCGGCGCTGATGTCCAAGATGCGTACGCCTCCAATTCGGTAGTTAGACAAACTAGAGAAACCGGAGCAAGCTGGTCCGTGTCACCGAGCGGTGACGATCACGCACGGGAAGGGCCGGCCATGAGCACGATCGACGCGACACAATCGCAGTTCTCCGAGGTCCGCGAAGCAGCCCGCGGCCGTGTGCTGGCAGCCGTCGCCACGAGCCTCGGCATCGTCGCCGTCACGGTCGCGACCGCAGCGGTCACCGTCGTCACCCTGGGGGCGTGACCACGATGGCGGACCACCGCGACCTGCGTGAGCTCCAGCGCCACCCGCACGAGTGGCACCGCCGCGGCATGCGGCACCCGGACGAGATCGACGCCCTCGTGCACCACCGCACGCACGGCGACGTCCCGCCCGAGCCGACCTACGGCGACTTCTTCCGTCTCACCTGACGGGCGCCTTCCGTCCCACCTGACCGGGCACCCGGTCCGTCCCGTGGGTCGCGCACGACCGGTGCCGGTCGTGGCCGTCGACGGGTAGGACCGAGCCCGACCGGCCGCGCTCAGTCCTGGCGGCCCGGACGTCGGCGGTCGTCGGCGCGACGTCCCACGGAACGGAGCTCCGGGAACTGCTCCTCGCGCCACTCCCCCTCCGCTGGCGCACCGGCGGCGGCTCGTTCCTCCCGCTCGCGGAGCTCGACCCGTCGGATCTTGCCCGAGATCGTCTTCGGGAGCGACCCGAACTCGACCCTCCGGACACGGGCGTAGGCGGGCAGCGCCACCCGGGCGTGCTCGAGCACGGTGCGTGCCGTCTCGGCCGTCGGTTCCCACCCGGCGGCCAGCGTCACGTACGCCTTCACGACGTTGAGCCGCGCCTCGTCGGGTGCCGGCACGACCGCGCTCTCCGCGACGGCGGCGTGCTGCAGCAGGGCGCTCTCGACCTCGAACGGCGACACCTTGTAGTCGGACGACTTGAAGACATCGTCGGTCCGGCCGATGAACGTCAGCTGGCCGTCGGCGTCACGGCTCGCGATGTCGCCGGTGTGGAAGAAGCCGTCGCGCATCGCGTCCGCCGTCCGGTCCGGGTCCCCGAGGTACCCGGCCATCAGGTTGGTCGGCCGCTCGGCCAGGTCGAGGCACACCTCGCCCTCGTCGCCGGGGCGACCGGTCAGCGGGTCGAGCAGGGTCACGGCGACCCCGGGCAACGGGCGCCCCATCGCGCCGGGCGTCACGGGGGCACCGGGGACGTTGCCGATGATCGCCGTCGTCTCGGTCTGGCCGTAGCCGTCGCGGATGGTGAGCCCCCAGGCCGCCTGGACGCGGGCGATGACCTCGGGGTTGAGCGGCTCCCCTGCCGACACGACCTCGCGCAGGGCCCGGGGCTTCGGACCGAGGTCCGACTGCAGCAGCATGCGCCACGCGGTCGGCGGCGCGCAGAACGTGTCCACACCCGCGTCCTCGAGCTGCGCGAGGAGGCCCGCCGGGTCGAAGCGGGGCGTGTCGTACACGAACACCGTCGCCTCGGCGATCCACGGCGCGAAGAAGCAGCTCCAGGCGTGCTTGCCCCAACCGGGTGAGCTGATGGCCAGGTGCACGTCGCCGGGGCGCAGGCCGAGCCAGTGCATCGTGCTCAGGTGACCGAGGGGGTACGACGCCTGCGTGTGCACGACCATCTTCGGCCGCGAGGTGGTGCCGGACGTGAAGTACACCAGGCACGGGTCGCTGGTGCTGGTGGTGACGGTCGGTCGGACCTCGCCGGCGGGGGCGGGCCGGCCGAGGTCGTCCGGGTACGGGGTCCAGCCGTCCGCCGCTCCCCCGACGACGATGCGCGAGGGCGCACCGGTCACCCCCTGGAACTTCGGCGTCTCGCCGTGGTTCGTCACGACGTGGGCCACGCCACCCCGGTCGATGCGGTCCTGGAGGTCCGCGGTGTCGAGCATCGTCGAGGTCGGCAGGATCACCGCACCGAGCTTCATCACCGCGAGCATGGTCTCCCAGAGCTCGAGCTGGTTGCCGAGCATGAGGAGCACGTGGTCGCCCTTCCGGACGCCGAGCCGGTCGAGGTGCACGGCGAGCCGGTCGGACCGGGCCGCCATCTCTGCGTACGTGGTGCGGGAGCCCCCGTCCTCGTCGACGATCCAGAGCGCGACGCGGTCGTTGTCGCGGGCGACGACGTCGAACCAGTCGGTCGCCCAGTTGAAGTCCGCACCGAGGTCCGGCCACCGGAAGGCGCGCCTGGCGGCCTCGGCGCGCTCGGTGTCGTGTTCGTCGAGGACCGCGAGCAGCTCGTCACGGGCGGCGCGGTAGGCCGTTGTCGGGTTCGAGGAGGGCACCGGTCGATCATGCCCCACCGCAGCCGAGCGTGCAGCGAGCGGTCGACCGGTGCGGGTAGCGTCCGGTCCCGTGGACGGTGTCGGCGTGGTGGACGAGGGCGGGCGCCTGCGACTGCTCGGCAGCGCGGGTGCCGGGGCGGCCTTCGGTGTGGTCCTCGTCGTGCTCGTCGCGTCGTCGTGGACCGCGACGACCACGGGCCTGCTCGTCGGGCTCGGCGTCCCGGCCGGACTCGTCGGTGCCGGCGCGGGGGTGTGGACGCAGCTGCGGTCCTGGCGCGCGGGAGGCGGTTACGAGCGATCGGTGGCCGTGCAGCGGTGGGTCGCCGAGGGCCACGTCCCGGCGACGGTCCCCGCCGAGGAGTGGGTGCCGGCACTGCAGGCCCAGGCGGACCGCGAGGGCGCCGGCTGGGGGAAGGTCGTGCTCTGCGTGCTGTGGACAGCGATGACCCTGTCGATGGCCGACCAGCACGGACCGCTCCTCACCGCCCTGCTCGTCGCGCTCTGGCTCGGCATCGGCCTGTGGTCGGTCCTGTGGGTCATCCCCCGTGCCCGCGCGGCCCGTGCGCTCCTCCGCCGCGGCGTGTCGACCGGTCCCCACCCGACCGGTCCCCACCCGGCCGGTCCCCACCCGCCCGGTCCCCACCCGCCCGGTCCCCACCCGCCCGGTCCCGACCCCGAGGAGCCGCACCCGACCGGCCCCTGACCGCCGTCGTGACGAGGCGCGCGACCAGGCCGACCCCGAGCACGACGACCCCGGCGAGCACCGACGCCGGCGGCAGGGTGACCACGAGCAGGACGCACCCGGCGACGCCCGCGACGGCGAGGGCCCTCGGGTACCGCCGGTGCTCGCGGTCCTGCGACCAGGCCGCGGCGTTCGCCACCGCGTAGTACAGCAGGACCCCGAACGCCGACGCGCCGATCGCGCCCCGCAGGTCCGTGACGAGCACCAGGACGCAGACCACGGCTCCGAGCAGCAGCTGTACCCGGTGCGGCACCCCGGTCCGCGGGTGCACCGCGGCGAGCGCGTGCGGCAGGTCTCGCTCCCGCGCCATCGCGAACGCGGTCCGGCCGATGCCGGTCACCACGGCGAGCAGCGCGCCGAGCGAGGCCGCCGCCGCGCCGGTGCGCACGACGACGGACCAGGGTCCCCCGGCCAGGTCTGCGACGGCGCTGAGCGGAGCCGGGGTGGCCGCGGTGCCGGCGGGACCGAGGGCGTGCAGCAGCACCAGGGCGACGACGGCGTAGACGACCAGCGCACCGGCGAGCGCCGTGGTGACGGCACGCGGGATCGTGCGGGCGGGGTCGACGACCTCCTCGCCGAGCGTGGCGATCCGGGCGTAGCCGGCGAACGCGAAGAACAGGAGCCCCGCCGACTGCAGGACCCCGAGCGGTGTCGCGACGGGCTCGGCGGTCACGGGCGTCGGCGCTCCCGCGGTGTGCGTCGCCCCGATCACCACGACCACGGCGAGCGCGAGCAGCGCGACGACGACGAGCACCCGGGTGACGAGCGCGGTCCTCGTGATGCCGGCGAGGGCGACAGCCGTCAGGGCGATCACCACCGCGACCGCGACGGGTTTCACCCAGGCCTCCGGCGCGACGGCGGTCGCGAAGGTCAGGGCCATGGCCGCCGCACTGGCGGTCTTGCCCACGACGAAGCACCACCCCGCGGCGAAACCGGCCCAGTGTCCGAGCCGCTCGCGGCCGTACACGTACGTCCCACCGGAGGTCGGGTACTGCGCGGCGAGCTGCGCCGAGGACGTCGCGTTGCAGAAGGCGACGGCTCCGGCGAGCGCCAGCCCGACGAGCAGCCACCCGCCGGCCGCCGCGGCCGCCGGGGCGAAGGCGGAGAAGACGCCGGCACCGATCATCGAGCCGAGGCCGATGACCACGGCGTCGCGGAGGGTCAGTCGTCGGAGGAGTGCGCCGCCGTGGTGCGGGCGGTCGGGTCCGGTCACGCCCGCCATCATGCACGACGGCGGGCGGCGGCGTGCGGACAGTCCGCCGGACGCCTGCGGGCACCGTGACTACGCTCGGCACCATGCAGAGTCGCTCCCTCGGCCGCACCGGCCGCTCCGTGTCCGTCGTCGGTCTCGGCACCTGGCAGTTCGGCGGTGACTGGGGTCCCGTCAGCGAGCAGGACGCCAACGCCGTGATGGACGCGTCGGTCGAGTCCGGCGTCACCCTCTTCGACACCGCCGACGTCTACGGCGACGGTCGCAGCGAGCAGCTCATCGGGGCGTGGCGGCAGGCCAACCCGGAGGTGCCGCTCACCGTGACGACGAAGATGGGCCGCCGCGTCGAGCAGGTCCCCGCCAACTACGTCGCGGCGAACTTCCGCGAGTGGGTCGACCGCTCCCGCCGCAACCTGCAGCAGGACACCCTCGACCTCGTGCAGCTGCACTGCCCGCCGACGCCCGTCTTCGCGGACGACGCGGTGTACGACGCACTCGACGCGCTCGTCGACGACGGTTCGATCGCCGCGTACGGCGTCTCGGTCGAGACCGCCGACCAGGCGCTCACCGCGATCGCCCGACCGCACGTCGCGAGCGTGCAGGTGATCCTGAACGCCTTCCGCCTCAAGCCCCTGGACCGCGTGCTGCCGGCCGCACGGGAGGCGGGGGTCGGCATCCTCGCGCGCGTCCCGCTGGCATCGGGGCTGCTCTCAGGCAAGTACACGACGGAGACGACGTTCAGCGAGGGCGACCACCGCAACTACAACCGGCACGGCGAGGCCTTCGACCAGGGCGAGACCTTCAGCGGCGTCGACTTCGAGGACGGTGTGCGGGCGGCGCAGGCCTTCGCGTCCGCGCTCCCCGAGGGCGTCTCGGTGCCGCAGGCAGCGCTGGCGTGGATCGTCGCCCAGGAGGGCGTCACCGCGGCCATCCCGGGAGCGCGCAACCCGGAGCAGGCGCGCTCGAACGCCGGCGCGGCGGACCTCGGCGAGGTCCCCGGTCTCGACGAGACCGTGCACGAGCTCTACGACCGGTGGTTCCGCGCGGCGGTGCACGACAGGTGGTGACGGTGGGCCGGGGCTGACCGGCCGGCGGCGCCCGCGGTCGAGCTCACCCGACGCTCCGCGGAACTCGCCGTCGCGGTCGGCTGCGGTGCCGTCGCGGTGTCCCTGGCACACGGACGGGGTCGGCTCCGGCCGGCGCGGTGGCCCCTGTCGGAGCGCTGATCCGCCCGTCCCGCGCTCCCCGCGGTGCACGTGCGGGATCACGCACCCGCACGGCGGTTTTCCGGGCCCCTGCGCTCCGTACGGTTGCGACATGCACCTGGACCCGACCTCCGCAGCGACCCCCGTCACACTCGCCGCGCCGACCCCCGAGCGGGCGGTCCGACGCGCCCTCGCCGCCCACGTCGACCGGTGACCACCCACCACGGCTGGGCCGGCAGCCCGGCGCTGCGCGTCGCGGTCCAGCTCCCGGAGGCGGCTCGCGCCGGCGTCGTCATCTGCCCGCCCCTCGGCCAGGAGGGCGCCGTCGCGTACCGGACGCTGCGCCTGCTCGCGGACCGCCTGGAGGCCCGTGGCGTGGCCGCGGTGCGCTACGACCCGTCCGGACGGGGGGACGCCGCCGACGACGACGGGCCCGACGCGCAGCTCCGGTCGGCACGGCACGCCGCGACGCTCCTGCGCCGTTCGGGCGTCCACCACGTCGCGTTCGTCGGGCTCGCCTCGGCCGCGCTCGTCGCCGCCGCCGCGGCCGGCGACGAGGACGCGCTCGTCGTCTGGGATCCGCCGGCATCGGGGCGGGCGTGGTTGCGGGGACAGCGGGCGCTCGCGTCCACCGCCACCGGCGCGCAGCGGGGCGTCGTCGGTGCCGAGACGCTGGTCGGCATCGACGTGTCCCCCGCCGAGTCCGCCGAGCTCGCGGCGCTCGCGCTGCTGCCCCGCACCGGCCCGACGGTCGTCTTCGTCCGCCCGGGTGCGGCGGCCCCGCGGACGCTCGGCGCGGTCGACACCGTGCAGGCCGCCGGCACCGCGGAGCTGCTCGACGGCACGAGCACGCACGCGCGCATCCCCGGCGCCACGGTCGACCGCCTGGTCGAGTGGCTCGACGGCTGGGCCCCGACGGCAGCGCGCGTCACGGTGCCACCCGTGCTCACCGAGGTGCTCGACGTCGACGAGCGGGTCTCCGAGCGGATCCTCCGCATCGGCTCGGAGGCGCTGTTCGCCGTCGAGACGGTGTCGTCCGCGCAGGACGAGGACGCCCCCGTCGTCGTGCTGCACGATGGTGCCGCGGAGCACCGGGTGGGCGCAGCGGACTACCAGGTCGGGCTCGCACGGGCGCTGGCCCGCGACGGTGCACGCGTGGTGCGCGTCGACCGGCGGGGCACGGGCGAGAGCACACCCGTGCGCGAGGACGAACGGTCCTTCCTGTTCGCGCAGGAGTGGATCGCCGACCAGCGCGCCGTCGTCGACGCCGTGCGTGCTCCGTCCGAGCGGCTCGTGCTCGTCGGGACGTGTGCGGGCGCTTGGCTGGCCGGCCGGTCCGCCGAGGAGCACCCCCGGCTCGTCGTGGAGATCGGGCCGAACGACCACCGGCGCCGTGCGGCCGCACCCGGCAGCGACGCCGACGGGCTCCGGCCGGTCGACGCACCGTCGCCCCTGCGGCGGTGGGTGCGTGCGTGCTGCGGCGCCGTCGTCCCCGAGCGGCTGCGCGGGTGGATAGCACGTCGCCACCGTGCCGGCGGTGTCGTCGGGCACGGCCGACCGCTCGTCGAGCACGGGACCGACGTCGTCGTGGTCGCGGCGCCCGAGGACGTCGCACTGTTCGAACGGCTCGGCGGTCGTCGTGCCGTGCGGCGCTGGGGCGCGCGGCTGTCGGTCGTCGAGGTCGCCGACGGGGACCACGCGCTGTTCTCACCGGTGATGCGCGAGGCGGTCGTCACCGAGGTGCGCACACGGGTCGCCGCGACCTTCCCGTCCCGGTCGGTCCGCGCCTAGCGGCACGACCGGGAGACGTCAGGCGAGTCCGAGCAGGGACGCGACGGCGTCGGGGTGCTCGACGTGCGCGAAGTGGCCGCAGTCCTCGAGCACCGCTGTGCGGACGTCGGGCAGCAGTCGTCGCAGGTCGTCGAGGTCGGACACGCGGGCGAACACGTCGGCGCGACCGACCACGGCGGTGACGGGGCAGGCGACCGCACGCCATCGGCCGACGTCGTACGTCGCCGCGGTCCGGGCCGCGGCGACGAACAGCTCCGGTCGGAACTCGTCGACGAAGGCGTCGAGCACGCTCCGGTCGAGTCGACGCACGTGCGTGAACACCGGTGCGGCCACGAGCGGCAGCAGTCCGGCGCGTGCGATCCCCCGGAGCAGCCCGCGGGCGGCGTCGCCGGTCACGAGGAGCCCCGCGCGGAGGAGCGTGAAGGCGGGCAGGGTTCCCAACGCGCGCCACGGGTGCCGCGCAGCGCGGGCGGTCGTCGTGGTCGTGCCCGACACCGACGCGAGCGACCGGACCCGGCCGGGCGCGACGACGGCCAGGTGCAGCGCGACGAACGCCCCCATCGAGTGGCCCACGACGTCGACCGCCGGGAGCCCGAGCGCGTCGAGGACGTCCACGAGGACCCGTGCGCCGTGGTCGACGTCGAACGGGCCCTCCGGCGCCGGGGACGCGCCCCAGCCGGGCAGGTCGACGAGGACCAGGCCGCGGTCGCCGGCGCCGTCCGCGGCGGCGAGCAACGGCGTCCACGTGGTCCACGAGCCGGCGACGCCGTGCACGAGGAGGACCGGGTCGGGCCCGGCGCGGTGGTGGACGACGACGGGGCCGGACCCCGTCGTGACCGTGCTGCGCTCCAGGGACCACGTGGCGGGCGCGTCCACGATCGGCCACGGCGCGTACGGGTCGTCCGTCACCACCCCCCGCCACCACGACCGCGGCGGTGGCGGTGTCAGCCGACGGAGACCGGCGCGGTGCACGCGGCGAGACGGTCCAGCGCCGCGCGGTACTCGGCGACGTCGCGCTGCAGCCCCGGCTCGGTGATGATCGACGCCTTGATCCGGCCCTGCACGTCGATGACGAAGGTCGCCCGGGTGGCGAAGCCCTTCTGCTCGAGGAACACGCCGTACTCCTTCGACACCGCGCCGTGCGGCCAGAAGTCCGCGAGCATCTCGAAGTCGTAGCCGTGCGCCTCGGCGAACGAGCGGAGCGTCGCCTTCGAGTCGACGGAGATGCCGATGAGCTCGACGCGCTGGTCCTCGAACATCGCGATGTTGTCCTGCAGCGTGCACAGCTCGTTCGTGCAGCCGGACGAGAACGCCAGCGGGAAGAAGACGAGGGCGACCGGGCGGACGCCGCGGAAATCGCTGAGGCGGACGTGCTCACCGAACTGGTTCGGGAGTTCGAAGTCCGGCGCGAGTGAACCGATCTCCAGGGCCATCGGTGCGTTGCTTCTTCCTCGGGCGTGGGGTGTGCCCGTGTCGCGTGCGCACGTGCGGGTCGCGCGTGCACGATCGGCAATCGTACGCCGACGTCACCAGGATGCAAGCACCCGTCCACGTGCACGTCACCATCAGCCAGTGGGTCGGTCGAGGGGCCTAAGGTGGTGTGGGCCCCATCCGGTCGTGACCCGACCACCGGTGGCCCCCATGTCCACCACCACGAGAACGAACGAGGTCAAGGGTGACGGTGAACGACCAGGACCCGCGCAGCACCGCAGGGACCGACCAGGACCCGGAGGAGACCGCAGAGTGGCGTGAGTCGCTCGACGGGCTCGTCGCGACGCACGGCCACCAGCGGGCCCGCGAGATCATGCAGAGCCTGCTGAAGCGCTCGAACGAGCTGCACCTCGGCGTGCCGATGGTCCCGACGACCGACTACGTCAACACGATCGCGCCCGAGGACGAGCCGGAGTTCCCCGGCGACGAGGAACTCGAGCGCCGGTACCGCCGGTGGATCCGGTGGAACGCCGCGATCACGGTGCACCGCGCCCAGCGTCCCGGCGTCGCGGTGGGCGGCCACATCTCGACGTACGCCTCGAGCGCCGCCATGTACGAGGTCGGCTACAACCACTTCTTCCGTGCGCAGGACCACCCGTCCGGCGGCGACCAGGTGTTCTTCCAGGGCCACGCCTCCCCCGGCATGTACGCGCGTGCCTACATGGAGGGTCGCCTCAGCGAGGACCAGCTCGACGGCTTCCGCCAGGAGAAGTCGCACGCCGGTGGCGGTCTGTCGTCGTACCCGCACCCGCGCCTCATGCCGCACTTCTGGCAGTTCCCGACCGTGTCGATGGGCATCGGCCCGATCAACGCGATCTACCAGGCGCAGCAGGCCAAGTACCTGTCGAACCGCGGGATCAAGGACGCCGCCGACCAGCAGGTCTGGGCGTTCCTGGGCGACGGCGAGATGGACGAGGTCGAGTCGCGCGGGCAGCTGCAGGTCGCGGCGAACGACGGGCTCGACAACCTGAACTTCGTCATCAACTGCAACCTGCAGCGCCTCGACGGACCGGTGCGCGGCAACGGCAAGATCATCCAGGAGCTCGAGGCGTTCTTCCGCGGAGCGGGCTGGAACGTCATCAAGGTCGTCTGGGGCCGCGAGTGGGACGACCTGCTCGCCCGCGACACCGAGGGCGCGCTCCTCAACCTGATGAACGCGACGCCGGACGGCGACTACCAGACGTACAAGGCCGAGAACGGCGCCTACGTCCGCGAGAACTTCTTCGGCCGCGACCCGAAGGCGCTCCAGCTGGTCGAGGGCTACTCGGACGACCAGATCTGGAACCTCAAGCGCGGTGGCCACGACTACCGCAAGGTCTACGCCGCGTTCAAGGCCGCGACCGAGCACAAGGGCCAGCCGACCGTCATCCTGGCGAAGACCGTCAAGGGCTACGGCCTCGGCCCGAGCTTCGAGGGCCGCAACGCGACCCACCAGATGAAGAAGCTCACGCTCGACAACCTCAAGCAGTTCCGCGACGAGATGCGCATCCCGATCTCGGACGCGCAGCTCGAGGAGAACCCCTACACGCCGCCGTACTACCACCCGGGCAACGACGACGAGGCGATCCAGTACATGCACGAGCGTCGTCGCGCGCTCGGCGGGTACGTGCCGGAGCGTCGGACGAAGTACACCCAGCTCACGCTGCCGGACGAGTCGAAGTACCAGGTCGTCAAGAAGGGCTCCGGCAAGCAGGAGGTCGCCACGACGATGGCGTTCGCCCGTCTGCTGAAGGACCTGCTCCGCTCGCCCGACTTCGGCGACCGCGTGGTCCCGATCATCCCGGACGAGGCGCGCACGTTCGGCATGGACGCGTACTTCCCGACGGCGAAGATCTACAACCCGAACGGCCAGCACTACACCTCGGTCGACCGCGAGCTGCTCCTGGCGTACAAGGAGAGCCCGCAGGGCCAGATCGTCCACGTCGGCATCAACGAGGCGGGCGCCCTCGCGGCGTTCACCGCGATCGGCACCTCGTACTCGACGCAGGGCGAGCCGCTCATCCCGGTCTACGTCTTCTACTCGATGTTCGGGTTCCAGCGCACCGGCGACGCGATCTGGGCCGCCGGCGACCAGATGGCACGTGGCTTCATGATCGGTGCCACCGCCGGTCGGACCACCCTGACCGGTGAGGGCCTGCAGCACGCCGACGGCCACTCGCCCCTCCTGGCGGCGACGAACCCGGCGGTCGTCTCCTACGACCCGGCCTACGGCTACGAGATCGGCCACATCGTCAAGTCCGGCCTCGACCGCATGTACGGCACGAACGAGGACGGCTCGCCGAAGCACGCCGACCCGAACGTCATGTACTACCTGACGGTCTACAACGAGCCGATCGTCCAGCCCGCCGAGCCCGAGGGCGTCGACGTCGACGGCATCGTCAAGGGCATGTACCTGCTCAAGCCGAGCGAGCACGACGGCCCGAAGGCCCAGCTGCTCGCGTCCGGTGTCGCGGTGCCGTGGATCCTCGAGGCGCAGCAGCTCCTCGCCGAGGACTGGGGCGTGTCCGCCGACGTCTGGAGCGTCACGAGCTGGGGCGAGCTCACCCGTGACGGTCTCGACGCCGAGCAGCAGGCGTTCCTGAACCCGAACGAGCAGCCGCGCACCCCGTACGTGACCGAGCGCCTGCTCGGCACCGAGGGCCCGGTCGTGGCGGTGAGCGACTTCATGCACGCCGTGCAGGAGCAGATCCGCCCGTTCGTCCCGACCGACTACGCCACGCTCGGCGCCGACGGCTTCGGCTTCTCGGACACGCGTCCCGCGGCCCGCCGCTTCTTCCACATCGACGGCCCCTCGGTCGTCGTGCGGACGCTGCAGCAGCTCGCGAAGCAGGGCAAGGTCGACCACGCACTCGTCCAGCAGGCGATCGACAAGTACCGCCTGCACGACGTGAACGCCGGCACCACCGGCAGCGCGGGCGGAGAGGCCTGATCCGCTGGTGAGCACACCCCGCACCGTCCCTGCCGTGGGCCGGGAGAACGACCGCGAACGCGCGCTCTCCTGGCTCCGGCAGGTGTCGGGCGAACTCTCCACCGCGACGATCAAGCGCCTGGAGGACACCCTCCCCTGGTACAGCGAGATGCCGCCGGGGCGCCGCTCGGCGGTGGGCCTCGTGGCCCAGGCGGGCATCACCTCGTTCATCTCGTGGCTCGAGGGCACCGCGTCGACGCCGTGGATCGCGGCAGCCGACGTGTTCGGCTCCGCGCCCCGTGAGCTCCTGCGCTCGGTGAGCCTGCAGCAGACGCTGCAGCTCATCCGGGTCGTCGTGACCGTCGTCGAGGAACGCGCGAAGGACGACGAGATGCTGCAGGAGGCGATCCTCAAGTACTCGCGGGACATCGCCTTCGCCGCCGCCGACGTGTACGCCCGTGCCGCCGAGGCCCGCGGGCTCTGGGACGCCCGGCTCGAGGCCCTCGTCGTCGACTCGATCCTGTCGGGCGAGTACGACGACGAGCTCCCCTCCCGCATCGCGGCGCTCGGGTGGCACGGCCACGGCGAGGTCGCGGTGCTCGTGGGCAACGCGCCGAAGCAGCTCGAGGTCGACCAGATCCGCCGCACCGCACGTCACATGGACGCCGACGTGCTCATCGGCGTCCAGGGCTCGCGGCTCGTGGTCGTCATCGGGCGGGCCACCCCGCGCGACGACGTGCCCGAGGGCGAGGAGCCCGTCTCCTTCACCGCGATCGCGCAGGCCCTCGAACCGTCGTTCGGCGAAGGACACCTGGTGCTCGGCAACGAGGTCCCCGGGGTGGTCGACGCGTCCACGAGCGCGAAGGGCGCCCTGGCCGGGTTCGCCGTCGCACGGGCCTGGCGCGGCGCTCCCCGACCGGCCCTCGCGGACGACCTGCTGCCCGAGCGCGCTCTGGCCGGCGACCCGCTCGCCCGCTCCGCCCTCGTGCAGCGGATCTACGTCCCGCTCAAGGACCAGTCGACCGAGTTGCTGCAGACCCTCTGGTGCTACCTCGACACCGGGCGGTCGCTCGAGGCGACGGCACGGGAGCTCTTCGTGCACCCGAACACCGTCCGCTACCGCCTCCGTCGTGTCGCCGACGTCATCGGGTGGGACGCCACGCACGCGCGTGACGCCCTGATCGTGCAGTCGGCGCTCATCCTCGGCGCGATGTCCGAGTCGAACGCCGGTCGCCGACGCCTCCCGCCGCGCCGCTGAGCGCGCCCGCTGGGACGGGCGGCGTACTGCCGGCCGCACTCCGGTGGGGTTCGCACAATGTCCCGGCCGGATCGCTGTCGGAAGTCCACACGGACCGATCCGACCGTGACGGCGAGGATTGACCGGTGATCGTCGTCGTCGCGCCCGGACAGGGCTCCCAGACCCCCGGCTTCCTCGCCCCCTGGCTCGAGGACGCCGCCGTCCGTGACCGCGTGGGAGCGTGGTCCGAGGCGATCGGTGTCGACCTCGCCCACCACGGCACCGAGTCGGACGCGGACACCATCAAGGACACCGCGCTCGCGCAACCGCTCATCGTCGCCGCAGGCCTCGTGACCGCCGACGCGCTCCTCGCCGACGGACGCCGCGACCTCGTGGGCGGCGTCGCCGGCCACTCGGTCGGCGAGTTCACCGCCGCAGCCGTCGCCGGCGTCCTCGCCCCCACCGACGCCGTCTCGCTCGTCGCCGAGCGCGGACGCGCCATGGCGGACGCCGCAGCGCTCGAGCCCACCTCCATGGCAGCCGTCCTGGGCGGCGACCCGGAGGCGGTCGCCGCGGCGCTGGAACAGCACGGGCTGGTCCCCGCGAACCACAACGGCGGCGGGCAGACCGTCGTCGCCGGTCCGGCCGACGGCATCGCCGCGCTGGCCGCCGAGCCGCCTGCGAAGGCCCGGGTCGTCCCGCTCGCCGTCGCCGGGGCGTTCCACACGCGGTACATGGCCCCCGCGGTCGACCGGGTCGCCCCGGTCGCGGCAGCCATCACCGTGCAGGACCCGACGCTGCCGATCTGGACGAACGCCGACGGCTCCCGCGTGGAGGACGGCCGCCGCTTCGTCGACCTCATGGTGCGGCAGATCGCGAGCCCCGTGCACTGGGACGCCGTCATGGAGTCGTTCTCCGCCGCCGGCGTCACCGGCATCATCGAGCTCGCTCCGGCCGGCGCCCTGACCGGACTCGCCAAGCGCGGGCTCCGCGGCACCCCGGCCGTCGCCGTCAAGACCCCCGACGACCTGCCCGCCGCGATCGAGCTCCTGCAGCGCGACGCCGAGGCGGCTGGCCAGGAAGCAGACGCAACCGCATGACCGACGCCACCACGCCGTCCCCCGCAGCCGACGGGACGGACGGCTCCCGCGCCTCCCGTCCGATACTGCAGCAGCGTCGCGGACACGAGTTCACCCGCATCCTGGCGTTCGGCGCCGCCCGTGGCGAGAACGTCGTGCCGAACGACGACCTCGTCGGTCCGATCGACTCGTCCGACGAGTGGATCCGCCAGCGCACCGGCATCGTCACGCGCAAGCGCGCCGGCGCCGACGTCGAAGCGGTCGACCTGGCCGAGACGGCCGCGCGCGAAGCGATCGAGAAGGCCGGCATCACGCCGGACCAGATCGGTGTGGTGCTCGTGAGCACCGTCACGCACACCGTCGCCACCCCGTCGATGGCCTCGCTCCTCGCCGAACGCATCGGCGCGACGCCCGCGGCCGCGTACGACGTCAGCGCGGCCTGCGCCGGCTACGCGTACGGCATCGCCCAGGCGGACTCGTTCATCAAGTCCGGCCTGGCCGACCACGTCCTGGTCGTCGGCGCCGAGAAGCTCAGCGACGTCGTCGACCCGACCGACCGCTCGATCTCGTTCCTGCTCGGCGACGGCGCGGGCGCCGCGGTGGTGGGCCCGAGCGACTTCCCCGGCATCGCCCCGACCATCTGGGGCTCGGACGGCTCGAAGTGGGACGCGATCGGCATGACCGCGACCTACAACGAGTGGGCCGCCGGCGCTCCCCGACCGACCATGCGCCAGGCCGGCCAGACGGTCTTCCGCTGGGCAGTGTGGGAGATGGTCAAGGTCGCCCGTGAAGCGCTCGAGACCGCCGGCGTCCGCCCCGAGGACCTCGCCGCCTTCGTGCCGCACCAGGCGAACATCCGCATCATCGACGAGTTCGCCAAGCAGCTCGGCCTGCCCGACACCGTGACGATCGCGCGCGACATCACCACGACGGGCAACACCTCCGCCGCGAGCATCCCGCTCGCCACACACCGCCTGCTCGAGGAGCACCCCGAACTGTCGGGCGGCCTCGCCCTGCAGATCGGGTTCGGCGCCGGACTCGTGTTCGGCGCGCAGGTGGTCGTCCTCCCCTAGCCCCACGCGCCTCCGCGCGCGGGCAGTGCCCGTGCCCTAGGCTGTCCCACGGTCAAACGACACCCCCCTCAAGGAGAACACCCATGGCCCTGTCCAACGAAGAAGTCCTCGCCGGCCTGGCCGAGCTGATCAACGACGAGACCGGCATCGCGACCGACACCGTCGCCGCCGACAAGTCGTTCACCGACGACCTCGACATCGACTCGATCTCGATGATGACCATCGTCGTGAACGCCGAGGAGAAGTTCGACGTGAAGATCCCGGACGAAGAGGTCAAGAACCTCAAGACCGTGGGCGACGCCGTCGACTACATCGTCAAGGCCCAGGCCTGACGCGAGCTTCCTGAGCGCCGCGGCCGCGGACACACCGCGGTCCGCGGCGCTCGACTCGTTCACCCAGCGGGCGAGCGCCCACCGGCGCCCGGCCACATCGGACGGGTGTCCACCGGCACCCGACCAGTCCACACGAAAGAACACGTCGTTCCATGACCAACAAGACCGTCGTCGTCACCGGGATCGGTGCGATCACACCCCTCGCCGCGACCGCCCCGGAGACGTGGGAGGCGCTGCTCGCCGGCAAGTCCGGCATCACCCGCATCGAGGACCCCCGCTACGCCGAGCTCGAGCTCCCCGTCGAGTTCGCCGGCCAGGCGCGCCGGTTCCTCACCGACCAGCTCACCCGCCCGGAGACGAAGCGCCTCGACCCGTCGTCGCAGCTGTCGCTCGTCGCCGCGCGCGAGGCCTGGGCCGACGCCGGCATCGACGCCGAGTCCGTCGTCCCCGAACGTCTCATCGTCGACTGGGCGACCGGCATCGGCGGCGTGAACACGCTGCTCGACGCCTGGGACACCCTGCGCGAGAAGGGGCCGCGTCGCGTCATGCCGATGACGGTCCCGATGCTCATGGCGAACGGTCCGGCCGCCGCCATCGAGATGGAGTTCGGTGCCCGTGGCGGTGCCCGCACGTACCTGTCCGCCTGCGCGTCCTCCACCGAGTCCCTGGCCGAGGCGTACCGCCACGTCGCCAGCGGCGAGGCGGACATCGTCATCACCGGTGGCGCCGAGGCCGCGCTGCACCCGCTGCCCCTGGCCGCGTTCGCGGCGATGCAGGCCCTGTCGCGCCGGAACGACTCCCCCGAGACCGCCTCGCGCCCGTACGACGTCACGCGTGACGGCTTCGTGCTCGGTGACGGCGCAGCAGCGCTCATCCTGGAGACCAAGGAGCACGCCGAGGCCCGCGGCGCGAGGATCTACGCCGAGGTCGCCGGCGCCGGCATCACCTCCGACGCCTTCCACATCACCGCACCGGACCCCGAGGGCAGCGCCGCCGCCCGGGCCGTCATCACCGCCCTCGAGCACGCGGGTGCCGCCCGCGAGGACGTGGTCCACGTCAACGCGCACGCCACCTCGACCCCGGTCGGCGACGTCGCCGAGTACCACGCCATGCGTCGCGTCTTCGGCGACCACCTCGACAGCATCGTCGTGTCCGCGACCAAGGCGTCGACCGGTCACCTCCTCGGTGGCGCGGGTGCGATCGAGGCCGCGTTCACGGTCAAGGCGCTGCACGAGCGTGTCGCGCCGCCGACGATCAACCTGACCGAGCAGGACCCGGAGATCGTGATGGACGTCGCGACCGCGCCCCGCGAGCTGCCGGCGGGCGACCTGGTCGCCGTCAGCAACTCGTTCGGCTTCGGCGGGCACAACGCCGTGGTCGCGTTCCGCTCGGCCTGACCCCGTCCTGCCGGCCCCGCGTCGGCCTGGAGGCCCGTCCTGCGTCCGCAGGGCGGGCCTCCCGTCGTTCCCGGGGCCGGTCCCGGCCGCACGCGCTTCGGGCCCCTTCTGGTCGCACGACCCGCCGCTCAGGTCCGGCATCGACGGCATGTCGTGCGACCGCAACGGTCGCCGACGGCGCGTCGTGCGACCGGAAAACCGAGAGAACGGGAGACCGGGAGACCGGGGACGTCGAACGCCGCCGGCTCCGGAGGGAGCGGGCGGCGTCCGAGGATGGCGCGAGGAGCGGAGGAGCTGAGGAGGTCAGCCGACGCGGTGGAGCCACACGACCGGGTTGCCCTCGGCGGCGTGGCGGAACGGCTCGAGCTCGTCGTCCCAGGCCTGGCCGAGGGCGAGACGCAGTTCGCGGTGCAGTTCGAGGGCGTTGCTGGCGGCGACCTCCATCGCGTAGCGCACCCGGTCCTCGGGCACGACCATGTTCCCCGACACGTCGGTCTGCGCGAAGAACACGCCGAGGTCGGGCGTGTGCATCCACCGACCGCCGTCGGACACGGCCGTCGGCTCCTCGGTGACCTCGTACCGCAGGTGCTCCCACCCGCGCAGGGCAGAGGCGATCGCCGCGCCGGTACCGACCTGCCCCGTCCAGGTGAACTCCGTCCGACGGGATCCGTCGAGCGCGGGCTGGTCGAGCCACGAGAAGTTCACGGCGCGGCTCATGGCGCGTCCTGCCGCCCATTCGACGTGCGGGCAGAGCGCGCGTGGTGAGGAGTGCACGTAGAGCACTCCTGTCGTCGTTCCGTTCACGATTCCTCCGCTTCGTCAGGTGCGACTTCCCCATCGACCTGTGGTGCGGAGTGTCCCGGTACCGGAACCATCGATATCCGATTGTGATGTCCTCGCGGACACGCCCATTATGCATGCGCTCGGCTGCGAACGCCACACCTCGGCGGACGGCGGTGCGGCCGACCTCGGTGCAGACCGTTCCCGGTGCACGCCGACCTCAGTGCAGCACGGCGCCGCCCGCGTCGACCGGGTGCCGCTCCCCCGCCGTGACCGCCACCGGGAGCCGGTTCTCCTCCGGTGGGATCGGACAGGCGAACTGGTACGAGAAGGCGCACGGCGGGAGCACGAGCCGCTCCCAGTCGAGGGTCACCTCCGCCGGCCCGTCCGGCTCGTCGAGGTACAGGAAGCGCCCCATCGCGTACGAGCTGCCCGGGTCGTCCTCCGGCAGGGCGCTCGTGGCGTCCTGCACGATGAGCTGCAGGCGGGGCCGACCGTGGAACGGCGCGGACCGGACCGCGGTCATCCGCACCGTGGCCCCGTCGACGGTGGTCTCGATCGTGCCGGCCACCGGGAGCGGATCGCCGGCGGCGTCGGTGAGGTGAGGTGGCGCCTCCCGGCCGGTCCGGGGTTCGTACCTGCCGGACGTGACCCAGCCCTCCGGGCGCGGGACGAAGCGATCGATGCGCGCGAAGCGGGCGATCGCGTCGGACGCGGGGTCCCAGACCCGCAGCGTGGCCCCGTGCACGCTGCCGGCGCGGCCGTCGGGGAAGCCGACCGTCGACGGGACGACGGCGGTGTCCCCCGCCACCAGTACCGTGCCGTCCACCGGGACGCCGTCGACCACGACGCCGTCCGCGCCCACGGCGGTGACGACGAGACCGCCGACCGCCGGTGCCCACTGCCCGGGCACCGGCCACACGGGCTGCGGCCGGTCGACGACCTGCGCGTTGACCAGGGCGAGCGGCCCCCGGGCGCTGCGGGCCCAGGCGTCACGAGCGGCGACGTGCTCGGCGAGGTCCGGGTCGGCGGTGGTCACGCCTGCTCCTGACGGGGGTAGATGACCTTCTGCACGATGATGATCACCGACGCGGCGGCGGGCACCGCGACGAGCGCGCCGAGCACCCCGCCGATGGTGCCGCCCGCGACGGCGGCGATGACCACCAGCGCGCCCGGCACCTGGACGGCCCGCGACATGATGCGCGGCGAGATGACGTACGCCTCGACCTGCATGTACACGAGGTAGTAGACCGCCGCCGCGAGGGCCGTCGCCGGCGAGGCGAACAGGCACAGCAGCGAGATCACCACGGCCGCCGCGAGGGTGCCGACGAGCGGGATGAGCGACCCGAGGAACGCGAAGGTCGCGAGCAGCACCGGCAGGGGTGCGCCGATGATGAGCAGGAACACCAGGCTGAGGACGCCGTTGATGAGCGCCTGACTGATCTGCCCGACGACGTAGCGGCCGACCGCCTGGGTGATCTGCTCGCTGACGTCGATGAAGTTCTCGCGCCGCGAGGCCGGCACGAACCGGTACGCCATCGACTTCAGGCCGCGCATCGAGGCGAGGAAGTACAGCATCAGGATGATGACGATGACCGCGCCGGTCAGCCCCGACAGGATGCCGCCGCCGACCGCCAGGATGCCGCCGCCGAGGCTGAGCAGGTTGCCCGGGTCCTCGACGAACGACTGCAGGGACTCGAGCGAGTGGTTGATGTCGAACGAGCCGGCGAACTGCTGCGACAGGTCCTGCACCCACTGCTGCTGCGCGATGTCCTGGACGATCTCCGGGAAGTTCTGGATGAGGTTGGTCGCCTGTCGGATGAGGATCGGGACGACGGCGAAGACCACACCCGCGAACGCGGACAGGACGCCCACGACGACGATGGTGATCGCGGCCCACCGCGGGATGAGCCGCTCGAGGAACGACACGAGCGGGTCGACGCCGAGGGCGAGGAACAGGGCCACGCCGATGTAGACGAGGACCGTGCTGAGCTGGTGGACGATCGAGCCGGCGAGCAGCGCGATGAGCACACCGAGCGCGCCCATGAACCCGATCCGGAACGCGTTGACGCGCACGCCGGTGCCGGCCCGCGTCGTCTCGAACGTGACGTTCGGGGTTGGGGCGTGGTCGTCGGGGGTGTCGCGTCGTCGGGGCAGGTGCACGGACGGGCCAGCCTTTCTGGACGGCTTGGTAGGGCGGGCGGGACTTGAACCCGCGATCGTTCGGTTATGAGCCGAGTGCCTTGACCAGCTTGGCTACCGCCCCTCGTCGGGGACCGTCAGGCCACCGGCTCCCCACGATACAGCGACTCGAACGTGGCGAGCGTGCGGTTGATGTCGTGTGCCTCGATCATGGCGAGGCTGCGCTCCCGCATCGCCCGGTAGTCCTGGTCGGGAGCCTGCATCACCTGCGTCAGCTTGGCGGCGAGGTCCTGGACGTCGCCCGGAGCGAACAGGTACCCGTTGCCGTCGATGAGGTGCGGCAGCGCCATCGAGTCCGCCGCGACCACGGGCAGCCCGGACGCCATCGCCTCGAGCGAGGAGATGCTCTGCAGCTCCGCCGTCGACGGCATCGCGAACACGGTGCCGTTCGTCAGCGCGGCGCGCTTCGCCTCGTCGGAGACGAAGCCTGCGAACCGCACGCGGTCCTCGAGGCCGAGCTCCTGCACCAGGGCGGTGAGCTTCGGGATCATCTCCCCGCCGCCGACGATCGTCAGCGTGGCGTGGAGTTCCGGCGGCAGCAGCGGGAGCGCCCGGACGAGCACGTCGAGGTTCTTCTCCGGCGCGACCCGGCCGACGAACACGATGTCGTTGTCCGCAGGTCGACCGCTGCCGGCCACGTACCGCGAGGCGTCGAGGCCGCAGGAGATCGCGAGCACGCGCTGCCCGGCGATCGCCTGCCGGAGGTAGTCCGCGGCGAGGACGGTCGGCGTCGTGATCGCGTCGGCCAGCCGGTAGGTCTTGGCGGCGTCGTTCCACGCGATCCGCAGCGCGATCGGCAGGGTCCGTCGTCCGAAGGGCACGTACTCGAGCAGGTTCTCGGGCATGAAGTGGTTCGTCGCGACGATGCGTATCCCGCGGTCGTGGGCCTCGTGCACGATGCCGCGACCGATGACGATGTGCGACTGGATGTGGACCACGTCCGGCTGCACGGCGTCGAGGATCGGCGCCGTCCACTTGCGGACGCTCCACGGCCACACGAAGCGGAGCCAGGCGTGCCACGGCCACCGGTACGACCTGAGCCGGTGCACCGTGAGCGTGACGCCGCAGTGCTCCTCGTCGAAGGTGCCGTGGTGGGAGCTCGTCGCCGGGGCGACGACGTGGACCTCGTGTCCGCGTTCGGCGAGCCCGACGGCCAGCTGCTCGGCGAACGTCGCGGCGCCGTTGACGTCCGGCGGGAACGTGTCGGCCGCGATCATGACGCGCAGCGGCCGGGACCCGCCCGTCGCACCCGTCGGCCCGGCGGTGGTGGCGTCCTCTGACACGGCTGGCGTCGTCCTCTCGTGGGCGATTGCTGGTCGGGCCTCGACGGTACCGCACCGTCGCGAGGGCCCGCGTCAGCCTCGCGGGTGATCCCCCGGCCCGACTCCCACGGCCCCCGGTCTGCTCAGCGCCGGGTCTCCGGGTGGTGCTTCGCGAGCAGGAACACCCCGGCGATGGCGACCACCGCTGCCACGAGGAACCCGACCACGGCGATCCACGGGGCCCCGGCGGCCTCGCCGAGCACGATGACGCCGATGCCCACCGCCACGATCGGGTCGATCACGGTCAGCCCCGCGATCACCAGGTCGGCGGACCCGCTCGAGTACGCGTTCTGCACGAAGTACCCGCCGAGTGCTGCCGCCACGACGACCCCGGCGATGGCGATCGCGGTCAGCCAGTCGACGGTGCCGTGCAGGAAG
Organism: Curtobacterium sp. MCSS17_008; assembly: GCF_003234185.1. Classification (GTDB taxonomy): domain Bacteria; phylum Actinomycetota; class Actinomycetes; order Actinomycetales; family Microbacteriaceae; genus Curtobacterium. The sequence goes on along the minus strand of NZ_QKSM01000001.1, from coordinate 71,894 downwards.
CGGTTGAGCACGACCTTCGCGAGCGTCGCCACGAACCCGTAGAGGACGCCGGCGCCGACGATGTAGTACAGCGCGCTCGCCCGCCTCGCCGCGAGCCGGAAGGAGACGAGGACGATCACGAGGACCACCGCCAGGACGAGCAGGATCGTGACGAGCTGCTCGCGGGTGATCGCGTTCTCGCGACCGACGAACGCCGCGATGGCGACGAAGATCCCGACGCCGATGATGCACGTCCACACCGCCCGTCGGGCCTGCTGCCCGAGCGGCACACCGCTGGAGCGGGACGAGAACCACGTCGTGATCACCAGGGCGACGGCGCCGAGGGGCTGCACGACGATGAGCGGGGCGTTCGTGATGCTGATGAGCTGCAGCACGACGGCCAACCCGAGCATGAGCGTGCCGAGCACCCACCAGCCGCTCGTGAGGAGCGCGACCACGTGCCGGACCGACAGCCCCTTCGACTGCCGTCCGAGTCGCGCCTCGACCCGCTGCACGCCGCGGCTCTGGTACTGCGCCCCGAGTGACAGGAAGACCGCGCCGACGAGTGCGACGGGGATCATCAGGGCTTGGAACGGGGTCAGGTTGACCGCTTCCGGGATCGGGAGGTCGGTCGTCACGGGTCGAGGCTACCGGTCTGCGCCGGATAACCTGGGTGAATGGCCGTGCTCCCGATCCGCATCACCGGCGAACCCGTCCTGCACGAGCGTGCATCGGAGGTCACCGCGTTCGACGACGACCTCCGTGCCCTGGTGCGGGACATGTACGAGACGATGGACCTGGCTCCCGGGGTCGGGCTCGCCGGCCCGCAGGTCGGGATCGGCAAGCGGCTCTTCGTCTACTCCTGGACGGACGACGAGGACGTGCTGCACCGCGGCGTCGCCGTGAACCCCGTGCTGTGGACGACCCCGCCCGTCCCCGAGTCCGTCGAGGAGCTCGACGAGGACGACGAGTCCGAGGGCTGCCTCTCGATCCCGGGTGAGCGTTTCCCGCTGCGCCGCGCCGAGGGCGTCCTGCTCCGTGCGGTGGACGAGCACGGCGATCCGTTCGAGGTCGAGGCCCACGGCTGGCTCGCCCGCATCTTCCAGCACGAGTACGACCACCTCGACGGCTACCTGTACGCCGACCGGCTCGCACACCCGTACGGCAAGCAGGTCGCCAAGGCGATCCGCAGGAGCAGCTGGGGCGGACCCGGCAAGTCCTGGCTGCCCGGACGCGACCACCCCGAGGGCTGACGGCCGGGAGGCCCGGCTCAGCCCCGGTGGGCCGCGAGCGCGTCCCGCAGGCGGTGGTGGTCCGGATGACCGGGGCAGTACTCGAGGAGTCCGGCGGCGAGGTCCGCCTGCGCGGTGGTCTCGACGGAGGACCGCCACGGCGCCACCCCGCGCTCCGCGCAGGTCGCGGCGAGCTCCTCGAGCGATGCGCGGCCGTCGGTCGCCCGCACGGCCGCGCGCTGCTGCGCGGACATCTCCGTCCCGGTGATGCGTTCGGCTCGGCAGTCGGTGTGATCCGCCTCCCACACGGCGGCGTACGTCGTGTACGTCTCGGACGCGTCCTCGCCGCCGCTGTCCACACCGCCGTCGTCGCAGACGAACGCGAAGACGATCGGCGCGCTGCCCGACGACGTCACCTCGGAGGTCGAGTCCTGGTCGACCGGGTCGTCCCGCTCCGGATCCGCGCCCGCCGTGCAGCCCACGAACCCGAGGGCACCCACGACGACGAGCGCCGCTGCGAGGGTCCGGCGCACGATGGTCACCTGTGAACGCTAACAGCTTCCGGTGGGTCGCCGCTGACCGGCATTGACGCGCACGCCGCGCTCGGCGTCCCTCCCCTGCCGTCCCCTGCCGTCCCCGGTCCGGCCGACGCACAGGCGCACGCGACGGTCACGGCCTGTCGCGCCCTCCTCGGCACCCACGGTCGTGCGCGCCGTGACTCAGCGGGACGACCCCGTGACGGTGATCGTCGCTCGCTGGTCGAGGCGGCCCTCGCGCGCCTCGGTGCTCATCCGGCACCTGACCTCGGTCGTGCCGACGTCGGCACGCACGACCTGCCCGACGCAGCTGCGTGACGACACGCCCCGCGGGAGCTCGAGTTGGATGCGCACGCTGACGCGCTCGCCGTCCGGGCTGCGGACCGTACGGTCGGCGAGCTCCATCGGCGTGCCGCGCACCGTCAGCCCGGCGATCTTCGCGTCCGTCAGGTCGACGCCGTCGATGTGGGCGTCGGTGATGTCGGCACCGACGAGGTTCGCGCCGACGAGACTCGCCTGCCGCAGGTCCGCCCCGGTGAGGTCGGCAGCGTACAGATCGACGCCTTGCAGGTCGGCACCGCGCAGATCGGCCCCGCGCAGGTCCGCACCGAAGAGCACCGCCTGCCGCAGGTCGGCGCCACGCAGGGAGGCTCCGTGGAGGTCGGCCAGTCGGAGGTCCTGGGTGGCGAGGTCGGCGTCCGTGAGGTCCAGGCGCGCGCACGTCGTGACCGACCCGGGCTGCGGGACCGTCTGCACCACACAGGAGCCGACCCGGCGCTCGCCGGCACCGGTGCCGCCCGTGCGGGCGAACGCGGCCACGCCGATGACCACGAAGAACAGGACCGTCAACACCACGACGAGGACGGTCCGGGTGCGCGGCGCCGCGGTCACGAGCGCACCCCGGTCACCCAGTGCGGCAGGACGCCCTGCGCCCAGCCGGAGTACCACGCCGGTGACGACGCGTAGGGGAAGAAGGCACTGACCGGGTTGTAGAGCGCGAACAGCACGACGCCGACGACGGCGACGACGACCCACGCGGTCGTCGCAGCCCGCCCCTGCAGTCGGTACAGCCACGAGGTCACGCCGAGCAGGACCACCGCGGCGATCATCGGCAGCACCGGCAGCAGGTATCGTCCGGAGAAGGCGAACTCCTGTCGCAGGTTGACCGCGGTCGCGGCGTTGAAGCACAGCACGGCGAGCGTGTAGGCGACCGGGACGGCCACCAGCCACCAGAGGGATGCGGAGCGCAGCACGCGCCGGAGCTGCGTGACCGTGACCACGACCGCGGCGACGAGCACGGTCCCGCCGAACAGGACCACGCCGGTGTTCGGCCGCCACGACAGCGTCGGACCCCAGAAGAAGAACAGCGACCGGAAGTAGGTCGTGACCCACGTCCAGAGGAACGCGATCGGGTGGAACGGCTCGAGGGTGCCGGCGGCGGCGGCCAGGTCGTGCGCCCGGGACGCGTTGTAGTTGCGCCGGAAGATGTCGAAGTCCATGCAGGCCGCACGGCTGTGGATCTCGGCGCAGTCCGGGTTCAGCGCCCGGTGGACGAGCAGGTTCACGCCGAACCGCTCGAGCACGAGGGCGAGGAGCACGGCGCCGACCACGACGAGCACGACGGACCGCCCCGGGCGCTCCCGGAAGCCCGTCACCGCGCGGCGCACCGGGTGCCGGAGCCACGAGAACCCGTCGACCCGGTACCGGAACAGGATCGCGAAGAACGCGCCGGCCAGGAGCAGCGGCACCTGCGAGTACTTCAGCATGACCGCCAGCATCGCGGTCACGACCAGCCAGGCCAGGGTCCGGAGTCCCCCACCGCGCGCGACCTTGACCGCCACCGCAGCGAACAGGAAGAAGGCCGCCATCGACGGGGCGTCGTAGCTGATCGTCGCGGCCTGCCAGACGTACCGCCCGGTGAAGGCGGTCGTCACGATGGCGAGCAGCCCGATCGCGGTCGGGACGCCGGCGTTCCGGAACATCACCCGGAGGGCGTACAGACCGGCACCGGCCGCGAGCACGTCGATCCCGCGCAGGACCATCACGGTGCGCTCCTGGTCGAGGCCGACCGCCAGGGCCGCCTTCGCCGGGAACGACATCACGTAGTAGTAGAGGTACGCCGGGAAGCGCGTCACCTCGCCGAGCCGGAGCGTCGACTCCGGGGCGTCGTGGACGAAGGGTCCGGCCGTCCAGGGGCGCGCCGCGTAGAACATGATGTTGCCGATGTGCCGGACCTCGTCCGGAGCGGCCGATGCCGGCACGTGGATCGTGATCGCGAAGAAGAACCCGAGGAGCAGGAACGCGACCAGCACCACGACGAACGCGGTGCGGGAGGACAGGGCACGGGCCACGTGTCCGAGGACCACATCACGTCGCGCACCGGTGGTGTGCCCGGTGACGGACTCCTGGGTCAACGACATCGAACGATGGCCTTCCGTGGATCTGGGTGCGCTGGCTCAGGCTAGCAGCGGGGAAGGACGGCCCCGGGGAGGCGGATGGACCTCGTGGAACGCAGAAGGTCCCCACCCAGAGGGTGAGGACCTGATGCTCCCCGAGTTGGACTCGAACCAACAACCTGCCGGTTAACAGCCGGCTGCTCTGCCAATTGAGCTATCGAGGATCACTGTCCGCTGGCGAATGTCTCGCGAACAACGGGTAACAGCATAGCAGCACCGGAGGCCCGGTCCGCGCATCGGCGCCGCATCCCGGGCGCGCCGCCCACGAGGACGGCGCCCGCCGCGGCGCTCAGTACCCCGCAGCGGGGTCGACGACGCCCACGAACCCCGAGCCCGAGCCGGCCAGGAACGCCTCGCTGTTCGCCCGGACCCGCTCGGCGAGCAGGGGCGCCACCATGTCCGGTGTGTCCGCCTGGTGGGGCGTGATGATCGCGCCCGGCTCGTCCCACAGCGGGTGCCCGTCCGGGAGCGGCTCCGGGTCGGTGACGTCGAGTGCCGCGGCCGCGATCGTGCCCTCGCGCAGCGCCGTGACGAGCGCGTCGGTGTCCACCAGTCCCCCGCGGGCGATGTTGACGAGACGGGCCGACGGTTTCATGAGCCCGATCCGACGGGCGTCGAACAGCTTCGCCGTACCCGAGGTCATCGCCGCCGCGACCACGACGACGTCGGCGTCCGGCAGGACCTCGTCGAGCGCGTCGGTCGTCACCGTGCGGTCGGCACCGGGCACGGGATCGGCCGATCGTCGCACCACCGTCACCGAGACCTCGAACGGCGCCACGAGCCGGATGTACTCCAACGCGATGCCGCCCGCACCGATCACGACGACGTTCCGCCCGTACAACGAGACGCCCTCGGGCTCGGTCGCCCACGACGTGGCACGGGCACGCTTCTGCAGCACCCGCAGCGTGGCGAGCGTCAGCGCGAGCGCGTGCTCGGCGACGGGTTCGGCGTAGGCACCCTTCGCCGAGGTGAAGAGCACGCGGTCGCCGTGCGACTCGATCAGGTGGGCGAAGGCGTCGACGCCGGCGAAGGGGAGCTGCACCCAACCGACGGCGGGGGCCTGCGCGAGCGCGGCCTCGAGCCCGTCGGGGTCGCGGGCGTCGAGCCACACGATGCCCCGCGTGTCGTCGCCGAGTTCCCCGACCGTGCCGCCGGCCTGACGCACGGCGTCGGCGTGCAGGTCCGCTGCCGACGGCAGGATCGCGACCGGTCCGGCCACGGGCGGGTCGACGGGCAGCGGTGCTCCGGCGTCCGTGACGACGGCGCGGTGCCCGCGGGCGCCGGCTGCGGTCGTGGTGCTCATGCGTTCTCCTGACGCTCGACGCGCGGCCCGGTCCCGGCGCCGACCGGACGGCGGGGCGCCGACGACCGACGGGGTGCCGTCGGGGTTCCCGGCCGGCGCTTCACCGGCCGTGCGGCGGTCGCGGCGAGGGTCCGCACGTAGGGGTCGACCGGGTTGTCGAGGACCTCGTCGAAGGTGCCGAGGCCGACCAGACGCCCCTCGGCCATGACGGCGACGCGGTCCGCGAGCGCTCGGGCCTCGCGGAGGTCGCTCGACACGACGACGGCGGAGAAACGGCGTCCGACCTGCAGGTTCGCGAGCGCTTCGAGGACCGACTGACGGACGAGGACGTCGACGCCGCGCGCCGGTTCGTCCGCGACGAGCAGCTGCGGCTCGAGCACCAGGGCGCGGGCGAGGGCCACCCGCTGCCGCTGACCGCTCGACAGCTCCCAGGTGTTCAGCCGCATCACCCCGAGCGGGAGGTGCACGGCGTCGACCAGGCGGGCGACGATGAGCCCGGCCTCCTTGCGGTCGAACCGCCGGTCGCGGACGTAGATGGGTTCGGCGATCGCCTCGCCGACGGTCAGGTCAGGGCTCAGCCGGTCCGCCGCGTCCTGCGGCAGGTAGCCGATGCGTCCGGTGAGGCGCTGCGCCTTCCGCGAGCTGGGGCGGAGTCCGCGCACCCGCTGTCCGAGCACCGTGAGCTCGCCGCCGGCGATGTGTCGCCGGTGCGCGCCCTCACCCTCGCCCGTGGCACCGAGCTGCCCGGCGACCGCGGCGGCGAAGGTGGACTTGCCGGACCCGGACTCGCCGAGCAGCGCGAGGATCTCGCCCTGCCGCACGGTGAGGCTGACGCCGTCCACCGCCCGGATGGGGGCCGCGCCGCGCACGCCCCGGTACTCGATCGAGACGTCGTCTGCGACGACCGCCGGGCCGTTCACCGCGATCATGGATCCCCTTCCGCGCCGCCCCCTGGCGGCGGTTCGCGACGGACCGGGGTGAGCGGCACCGTCGTGTGTGGTGCGGTGGAGGTGACGGCCTGGAGGCGCGGCGTGCGCCGACGACGCACGCCGCGCCTCCAGGCCGGTCACGTCGGGTCAGGACCCGGCGTTCTCCAGTTCCACCAGCGTACGCCGTCGCTCCGCCTGTTCCGCCGGGTCCGGCACCGGCAGCGACGCCAGGAGACGCTGCGTGTAAGGGTGCTGCGGCGCGCCGAGGACCTCGGCGGTCGTACCCGTCTCGACCAGGTCGCCGCGGTAGAGCACCGCGATCCGGTCGGACAGCGCGCCGACGACGGCGAGGTCGTGACTGATGAACAGCGACGCGAAGCCCAGGTCCTGCTGCAGCTCCAGGAAGAGCTCCAGGACGCGGGCCTGCACGGACACGTCGAGCGCACTCGTCGGCTCGTCCGCGATGAGCAGCTTCGGCCGGAGCGCGATCGACCGCGCGAGCGAGGCACGCTGCCGCTGCCCGCCGGAGAGCTCGTGCGGGTACCGGTCGCCGTACGACGCCGGCAGCTGCACCATCTCGAGCAGTTCCCCGACACGCTGCCGCGCGGCCCGCGGGTTCGCGACCTCGCCGTGCACGACGAGCGGCTCGGCGACGCACTCGGCGATGGTCAGCAGCGGGTTGAACGACGTCGCCGGGTCCTGGAAGACGAACCCGATGTCCTTCCGGTGGCGCTTGAAGTCACGCTCGCGGTACCCGAGCATCTCCGTGCCGAGGACCTCCAGCGAGCCGCCGGTGATCCTCGTCAGGCCGGCGATCGCCCGCCCGATGGTGGTCTTGCCGGAGCCGGACTCCCCCACCAGGCCGAGGACCTCGCCGGGACGGACGTCGAGGTCGACGCCCTTCACCGCCTTGAACGCCGGTGCGCCCAGGCGGCCCGGGTACTCGATCTCGAGTCCACGCGCCCGGACGAGCGGCTCGACGTCCGTGGCGATGGCGGCGCGCCGAGCGGCGCCCGTGGACGCCTCGAGGCGCGGCACCGCGGCGAGCAGGCGCTTCGTGTAGTCGGCCTTCGGGCTCGCGAAGAGCTCGCGGACCGGCGCCTCCTCGACGACCTCGCCCTGGTACATCACGGCGACGCGGTCGGCCAGGTCGGCGACGACGCCCATGTTGTGCGTGATGATGACGATCGCCGCGCCGAACTCGTCACGGCAGCGCCGGAGCAGGTCGAGGATCTCCGCCTGCACCGTGACGTCGAGGGCCGTGGTCGGCTCGTCGGCGATGATGACGCTCGGCTCGAGGGCGAGGGCGGACGCGATGACGACGCGCTGCTTCTGTCCGCCCGAGAACTGGTGCGGGTAGTGATCGACGCGCTCTTCCGGGTCGGGGATGCCGACGCGGCGCAGGTAGTCGATCGCCTTGGCGCGGGCTTCCTTCTTGGACACACCGCCGTGCGCCCGGAGGCCCTCGGCGATCTGCCAGCCGACCGTGAACACCGGGTTCAGGGCGGTCGACGGCTCCTGGAACACCATGGCACCGGCGGTGCCGCGGAGCTCGCGGAGCTTCTGCGCGCCGACACTGACCACGTCGGTGCCGTCGAGGTACACCGCGCCGCCGAGCGTCGCGGTCTCCGGCATGAGCCGGAGCATGCTCCGCGCCGTGACCGACTTGCCCGAGCCCGACTCGCCGACCAGGGCGAGGACCTCGCCGGGGCGGACGTCGAGGCTCACGCCCTTCACCGCGTCGACGGCGCCGTTGTCGGTGGCGAAGGTGACGGTCAGGTCGTCGACGACGGCGACCGGAGCGGTGGAGGTGTCGCCTGCCTGGAGGCGCGTCGATGCGCCCGGCTGGCCCGTTGCGTCCGTCATGCGGCCGCCCCTTCCGTGTTGCTCGCCCGGCGCTTCGTCGACACCAGCTGTGAGAGCCGGCGACGGGCGCGCAGACGCGGGTCGGAGATGTCGTTGAGGCTCTCGCCGATGAAGGTCACGCCGAGCACGAGCACGACGATCGCGACGCCCGGGAAGACACCGGTCCACCAGACGCCGGACGCGACGTCGGACAGCGCGCGGCTGAGGTCGTACCCCCACTCGGCACCGGCCGTCGGGCCGATGCCGAAGCCGAGGAAGCCGAGGCCGGCGAGCGTCAGGATCGCGTCGCTCGCGTTGAGCGTCAGGATCAGCGGCAGCGACCGGGTCGAGTTGCGGAGCACGTGACGGGTCATGATGCGCCACGGGTTCGTGCCGATCACCCGGGCGGACTCGACGAACGCCTCGTTCTTCAGGCGCACGGCCTCGGCGCGGACGACGCGGAAGTACTGCGGGACGTAGACCACGGTGATCGAGATGGCCGCTGCGACGATGCCGCCGGCGTAGCTCGAGTTGCCGCCCGAGATGACGATCGACACGACGATCGCCAGGAGCAGCGACGGGAACGCGTAGATCGCGTCGGCGACCACGACGAGGATCCGGTCGAGCCAGCCGCCGATGTAGCCGGAGACCATGCCGAGGACCACCCCGATGGTGATCGAGACGACGACCGCGACGATCACGACCAGGACCGCGGTGCGGGCGCCGAAGACGACGCGGCTGAACACGTCGAAGCCACCGACGGTCGTGCCCCAGACGTGCTCGGCGCTCGGGGCACCGGTGCGCGGGAAGCTCTGTCCGTCGGCGTCCTGGAGCTGACCGAACCCGTAGGGCGCGATGAGCGGGGCGGCGACCGCGATCACGAGGTACAGCGCGCAGATGACCACACCGGTGATGAGCATGCCGCGCTGCCAGCCGGTGCTCTTGCGGAGCTGGACCACCACGGGCAGCCGCTTCCAGAGCGGCTCGTGGCGGTCGACGAGCGAGGTGTCGGCCATCGCTAGAACCTCACTCTCGGGTCGATGAGCGCCGCGACGACGTCGACGACGAAGTTCGTCACCGCGACGATCACCGCGAGCATCGCGACGATGCCCTGGACGGCGACGAAGTCGCGAGCGGACAGGTACTGGTTGAGCTCGAAGCCGAGTCCCCGCCATCCGAAGGTGGTCTCGGTGAGCACCGAACCGCCCAGCAGCATGGCGATCTGCAGACCCATCACGGTGATGATCGGGACCAGGGCCGGACGGAACGCGTGGGTGCGGACGAGCCGCGCCTCCCGGACGCCGCGCGAGCGGGCCGCGTCGACGTACTCGGAGCCGAGCGAGCCGATCATGTTGGCGCGCACCAGGCGCAGGAAGATGCCGGCGGTGAGCAGCCCGAGCGTCAGGGCCGGCAGGACCGCGTGCGACAACACGTCGCCGATGATCTGCGCGTTCCCCGTGCGGAGCGCGTCGATGATGTAGATGCCCGACGCGCCGGGGATGTTGTCGAGGATGAGCGAGACCCGGGTCGACGCCCGGTCGCCCAGCGGGAGCCAGTCGAGCCAGACCGAGAAGACGAGCTTCAGCAGCAGGCCGCCGAAGAACACCGGCGTCGCGTAGGTGAGGATCGCCAGCGCCCGGAACAGCACGTCGGGCCACTTGTCGCGCACGTAGGCGGCGAACATGCCGAGCGGGATGCCGAGCAGCAGGGCGACGATCAGCGCGTAGAACACGAGCTCGGCGGTCGCACCGCCGTAGGTGACGATGATCTCGGTGATCGGCCGGTTGTCCGTCGACGTCGTGCCGAAGTCGCCGCGGACGATGTTGCCGAGGTACTCCAGGTACTGCACGAACACCGGACGGTCGTACCCCGCCGCGTGCAGACGCTCCTGCAGCTGGTCGGGCGTGAGCCGACCGCCGACCGACGCCGTGATCGGGTTCCCGATGACGCGCATCAGGAAGAAGACCAACGTCACCAGGATGAAGACGGTCGGGAAGATGAGGAGGAAGCGGACGAGGATGTACCGGCCGAGCCCGCCACCCTGCCCGCGGGCACGTCGCTGTGCCTGCGGTTTGGTGGGGTCTGTCGCCAGCTCCGAAGTCGCCTCGGGGGTGCTGAGGGTCACGGGGACGCGTGCCTTTCGGTGCCGTTCGGGACGCGGCCACGGGGGCGTTCCTCGTGGGAACGCCCCCGTGGGCCGACGCCGGTGTTACTTGGAGAGGGTGGCGTAGCGGAACTTGTACGAGGAGTCGAGGGTCAGGCCCTTGACGTCCTTCGACGCGACCGCGACGGACTTGCCCTGCAGGAGCGGCAGCGTCGAGATCTGCGTGGCCTCGCGCTCCTGCGCCTGCTCGATCAGGTCCGCGCGCTTCGACGGGTCGGACTCCTGCTGCTCCTGGGCGATGAGGTCCTGGATCTCGGCGTCGTCGTAGTGGTTCTGCACGAAGTTGTCCTTCGAGAAGAACGGCGACAGGTAGTTGTCCGCGTCCGAGAAGTCCGGGAACCAACCGAGCTGGTAGACCGGGTACGCGTCGTTCACGCGCTCCTGCGAGTACGTCGTCCAGACGGTCGACTGCAGGTTGACGGTGAAGAGGCCCGAGTTCTCGAGCTGGGTCTTGATCGCCGCGTACTCGTCGTCGGAGGTCGAGCCGTAGTGGTCGGGCGAGTACTGCAGGTCGATCTGCACCTTGCCCGTGACACCGGCCTCCTCGAGCGTCTCCTTGGCCTTGTCGACGTCCGGGCCGCCGTCGCCGTCGCCGTAGAGCTCCTCGAACGGCTTCGCCGCACCCGTCAGACCGTCCGGCACCATCGAGTACAGGGGCGAGTAGGTGTCGTTGTAGACCTCCTCGGCGATCGCCGCACGGTCGACGACGTCCGCCACGGCCTGCCGCACCGCGAGGGCCTTCGCCTCGTCCGCGTCGGACTGGTCGGCACCGAAGGGCTGGGTGTTGAGGTTGAAGACCATGTAGCGGATCTCCCCGCCGGGGCCGTCGGTGACCGTGAGCGAGTCGTCCTTGCGGAGGTCCGCGATGTCGGTCGGCGTCAGCGAGCGGTACGCCACGTCGACGTCGCCCTTCTCCACGGCGAGCTTGAGGTCGGTCTCCTTGGTGTAGTAGCTGGCGGTGACCTCGTCGGTCTTCGCCTTGCCGAGGAGCCCGTCGTACTCCGGGTTCGCCGTGTACTGGATCGTGTCGTTCTCCTTGTACGAGGAGATCTCGTACTGCCCGGCGAACGCCTTGCCCTCCACGATGTCGTCGGCGCTGGTCAGCTCGTCCGGCGAGAAGACCTCTTCGTCGACGATCGGGCCGGCGGGGCTGGAGAGCACCTGCGGCCACGTCTGGTCGGCGTGGTCGAGGGTGAAGACGACGGTGGTGTCGTCCGGGGTGTCGATGCTCTTGAGGTTGGCGAGCAGGGACTGCGGGCCGTTCTCGTTGTTGATCTTCAGCTCGCGCTCGAACGAGAACTTCACGTCGCTCGAGGTCAGTTCGTTCCCGTTCGCGAACGTCAGCCCGCTCTTGAGCTTCACCGTGTAGGTGGTGTCGTCCGTGAACTCCGCGCTCTCGGCGATGTCCGGCTCGACGTCGGGGCTACCGACCGGGGTGTTCATGAGGAACGGGAACACCTGGTTCTGCACGGCGAAGGAGCCGTTGTCGTAGGAACCGGCCGGGTCGAGGGACGTGATCTTGTCCGTCGTCCCGATGCTCAGGCCGTTCAGTTCGGTGTCGGAGACGCTGCTGCTCGCGCAGCCGGTCAGCACCAGCGCCGTCGCTGCTGCGCCGGCGCCGAGCGCGATGCCGCGCTTGCCCCACTTGGTCACGGATGCCATGTCCGCTCTCTCTCTTGGTGATGGTCCACAAGGGGTCCTCGGCGGGCGGTGGAACGACTGTGGAGCCCGCCGGGAACGCTCATTGGTACCACCCTGACACGGAACTCCACGATTCGAGGGACATTTGTTTACACCCTTGTAATGCACGAGCGTGCCGCCTGGCGCATGATGCGCGCGTGGTCACACGGCGTGTCACGCAGGAAAGTTGCGTCGTGCAACCGGGGCGCTCGCGCGCCGTCCTGGGCCTCGATCGCGCTCGCACCCGGTTCGCTCTTGGTTCGCCGAGCGGGCGACATCCATCACGCTCGACGTCGCCGGCCGACGCGGGACAGGGCTCGGGTTGTGGTCGCACGACATGCCGCTCAGTTCCGGTCGCTACGGCAAGTCCCGCGACCAGGTCGACCGCGCGCGGCAAGTCGTGCGACCGGAACGACCGCAGCGACCGGAAGGGCCGCGACACCCGGAAGGGCCGCAACGCCAGAGCGACCGGAAGGACCGGAAGGACCGGAACGGCCGCGGGAGGGCCTGCTCCGGGTCGACGGCCGGCCGGAGGGACTCAGCCCTGCGCAGCGGCCTCGGCGTCGGCGCGGAGCCGCATCCGCTGCGCGTCGATGTCGACGAGCTGGCGCTGGATCTCCGCGCGCCGGTCGGACTGCTCGTGCGGGTCCGCCCGCTGCAGCTGCCCGAGCAACGAGGCCTTGCGTGCGAGCAGGTCCCGCTCGACCAGCGCCACGACGATGCTGCGGGCGTAGAGCGCGAGGTCCTCGTCCGTCCGGGCGGGGATCGGCGCGAGCGCGAGCTCCTGCACGAGCGCACGGAACGGCGCCGGGACGTCCTGCAGCAACCGGTCGAGCCAGTCCCCCGCGCCGATGGACTCGACGTTGGCGACGACGGCGTCCCGCACGACCGACAGCATCGGCGCCGAGAACGTGGCACCGGCAGCGAGCCAGATGAGCGGCGCCCCGACGTACGCCGGCTGCTGCACCATCGCCATCACGGCGTCGCGCTCCATCCGGGTGATCGGGTCGTTCGGCAGCAGGCGCAACCCGGCCACGGGTTCCTCGGGCGGGGCGACCAGCTCGCCGCCGGGGCCCGCCTGACCGACCGGCACCGTGCCTCCCGTCCGGTCGTTCCGGGCGGCTGTCGCACGCTGTCGGGCCGAGTCGACGGCACGCCGCACCTCGGGGATGTCCATGCCGAGCCACCCGGCGAGCTCGCGGACGTAGCCCTGTGTCAGTGACCGGTCACGGATGCCCGCGAGGACGGGTGCGGCCGCCCGCAGGGCGCTCACGCGTCCCTCGACCGTCTCGAGGTCGTGGCCGTCGAGGGTCCGCCGGATCATGAACTCGAACATCGGACGCTTCGCACCGACCAGTCGGCGGATCGCGTCGTCGCCGCGCGCGAGGCGCAGGTCGCACGGATCGAGCCCACCGGGCGCCACCGCGACGAACGTCTGCGCAGCGAAGCGCTGCTCCTCGGCGAACGCCCGGGAAGCAGCGCGCTGACCGGCCTCGTCCGGGTCGAAGGTGAAGACGACCTCGCCGTTCGCGTTCGGGTCGGCACCGCTGACGTCGCCGAGCATCGGGCGGAGGACCTTGATGTGGTCGACGCCGAACGACGTCCCACACGTCGCGACGGCGGTCGTCACACCGGCGAGGTGGCACGCCATGACGTCCGTGTAGCCCTCGACGATGACGACCTGCTTGCCCTTGGAGATGTCCCGTCGCGCCAGGTCCAGCCCGTAGAGCACCTGGCTCTTGTGGTAGATCGGCGTCTCGGGGGTGTTGAGGTACTTCGGGCCCTTGTCGTCGTCGAGCAGGCGCCGGGCGCCGAAGCCGATCGTCGCGCCGGTGACGTCGCGGATCGGCCACATGAGCCGCCCGCGGAACCGGTCGTAGGGCGAGCGGTCGCCCTGCCCGGCGAGGCCCGCGGCGAGGATCTCGTCCATCGAGAAGCCGCGGCTGCGCAGGTGCTCACGCGTGGCGTCGTACGACTGCGGAGCGAACCCGACGCCGAAGTGCTGCGCCGCCGCCGGGTCGAACCCGCGCTCCCCGAGGAACCGCCGGGCCGGCTCGGCGGCCGCGGAGGTGAGCTGTGACTGGAAGAACTCGAGCGCCGCCTCGTTCGCGGCGATCAGCCGTGCGCGCTGGTTGTAGTCGGTGCGCGGGCCGTCACCCTCTTCGTAGTGGAGCGTGAAGCCGATCTTCGCGGCCATCCGCTCGACCGCTTCCTGGAACGTGGTGTGGTCCATCTTGATGATGAACTCGAAGACGTCGCCGTCCTCACCGCACCCGAAGCAGTGGTACCGCCCCACCTGCGGGCGCACGTGGAAGGACGGGGAACGCTCGTCGTGGAAGGGACAGAGACCCTTGAGCGAGCCGACACCCGCCGACTTCAGCGTCACGTGGTCGCCGACGACGTCGGCGATGTTGACACGCGAGCGGACCTCGTCGATGTCGTTCCGCGCGATCCTGCCAGCCACCCCTCGATCCTAGTTCGTGTGGACGATCGCGGCGGACGATCGCGGCGGCTGTGGACGGGCCGGACGGAATGATCGGGCCGGACGGAATGATCGGGCCGGACGGAATGATCGGGTCGATCCCCCAGACGGGAGGCGCGGTGCGGGTCGGGCGGGCGGCCGCCGCTCGCACCTGGTGGCGTCGAGACGCCGGCGTCGTGGCGAGACGCCCGCACGTCGCCGAGACGGCCCGAGATCCGGCGGCGTCCCGCCCGCACGGCGGCGTCTCGGCGGTCCCCCGGGTGTCGGGGCCGCACGGCGGCGTCTCAGCGGGACGGCGGCGTCTCAGCGGTACGGCGGCGTCTCGGCCGCATCGTGACGTCCTGCCGGGCCGGCGCTCGCGGGTGTCCTCAGACCGGGATGTGCGTCGTCTCACGGTCGCCGACGACCAGCCGCTTGTGCCACGCGAGCGCGCCCTGGTCGGTCAGGCTCGCGACCTGGTCCACCACCGCGCGCAGTCGCCCGGTGTCGTCCGGCGCCGCACGCCAGTCCGCCGCGAACCCCGGCTCGAGGTCCGCGCTGCCCGTCGCCGCCAGCGCGTCGAGGAGCTCGGTGAGCACCCGACGCTGGTCCTCGTACACCGGCTGTCGGTCGCCGTGGGTCATCACGAACGCCGCGACGATCCCCTTGAGCACCGCGATCTCGCCGATGATCTCCGGCGGCGTGACGACCGACGCCGCGAACCGCACCAGGGAGCCGGACGCGTAGGACTCCCGCGTCGCCGCGGTCGCCGTGCGCGCGAACCGGCCGATCAGCTGCGACGTCAGGTTCTTGAGCCGCGCCATGTCCCGGCGGGACCCGTCGTACGACGTCATCCAGAGCGGCATCGACCGCAGTCGGTCGAACGCCTCGAGCAGTTCGTCTCGGCTGAGGTCGGACCCGACCCAGGCGTGCATGGCGGTCACGATGTCGTTCTCGCCCACCCGGTCGCCGAGCGCCGCGACGTCGATGAAGCCCGCCACGACCGCGTCCTCGAAGTCGTGCACCGAGTACGCGATGTCGTCCGACAGGTCCATGACCTGCGCCTCGATGCACCGCTGCCGACGCGGAGCGCCCTTGCGGAGCCACGCGAACGCGTCGTGGTCGTCGTCGTAGAACCCGAACTTCGTCCGCCCCGAGGACGCCTCGGCCACGCCCTGCGCCGCCGGCCACGGGTACTTGCAGCTCGCGTCGAGCGACGCCCGGGTCAGGTTGAGCCCGTACGGCCGGTCGTCGTCCGGTCCGTCGCCGTAGACCTTCGGCTCGAGCCGGGTGAGCAGTCGCAACGTCTGCGCGTTCCCCTCGAAGCCGCCGATGTCGACCGCCCAGGCGTTCACGGCGGTCTCGCCGTTGTGGCCGAACGGCGGGTGCCCGATGTCGTGCGCCAGGCAGGCGGTGTCCACGACGTCCGGGTCGAGCCCCAGCGAGTCGGCGAGCTCACGCCCGACCTGCGCGACCTCGAGCGAGTGCGTCAGGCGGTTGCGGGCGAAGTCGAGTCCGGTGGTCGGGCTGAGCACCTGGGTCTTCGCAGCGAGGCGTCGGAGCGCGCTCGAGTGCAGCAGACGAGCACGGTCACGGGCGAAGTCGGAGCGGCGGTTGCCGTGGGTCTCGGGCAGCCAGCGCTCCGCGTCGGCTGGCCCGTACGAGGCGGTGGCGCTCATCCGCCGCTGTGGTGCAGCTCGGCGGCGGCGAGGACCTTGCGGAACTCGGCGTCGACGTCGCGCGACTCGAGCCAGCGGTCCGGCAGCGCCGTCCGCTTCGGGTGTCCGGCGCGGCCACGCGGTCCCTCGACGTCGGCACCCGGGTACGGAGCCGACCAGTCGAGCTGTCCGAGCAGGTCGTCGATCTCCTGCAGGCTCGAGGCCATCGAGAGCGCCGAGCGGACGTCGCCGCCGATCGGGTACCCCTTGAAGTACCAGGACACGTGCTTCCGGGCGTCGCGGCACCCGTGGTCCTCGGACCCGAAGAACTCGACGAGCAGCTCGGCGTGCCGACGGAACGCGGTCGCGACGTCGCCCAGGGACGGCATCGCCCGGACGTCCTCACCCCGGAACGCCGCCGCGAGGTCGCCGAACAGCCAGGGCCGCCCGAGACACCCGCGGCCGACCACGACGCCGTCGCAGCCGGTCTCGTCGACCATGCGGAGGGCGTCGGCAGCGGACCAGATGTCGCCGTTGCCGAGGACCGGGATGTCCGTGATCGCTTCCTTCAGCGTGGCGATCGCGGACCAGTCCGCGTGCCCCGAGTAGTGCTCGTTCGCGGTGCGGGCGTGCAGCGAGATCGCGGCGACACCGGCATCGCGGGCGATCCGCGCCGCATCGAGGTAGGTCAGGTGGTCGGCGTCGATCCCCTTGCGCATCTTCACCGTGACCGGGACGTCACCCGCGGCCTTGACCGTCTTCGTGACGAGGTCCTGGAACAGGTCGAGCTTCCACGGCAGGGCCGCTCCCCCGCCCTTCCGCGTGACCTTCGGCACCGGGCACCCGAAGTTGAGGTCGATGTGGTCGGCGCGGTCCTCGCCCACCAGGATCGTCGCGGCCTCGGCCACGGTGTTCGGCTCGACGCCGTACAGCTGGATGGACCGCGGCGTCTCCGACTCGTGGTGCTGGATGAGCTGCATCGACACCGGCGTGCGTTCGACCAGCGCGCGCGAGGTGATCATCTCGCAGACGTAGAGACCGGCGCCGTACTCGCGGCAGAGCCGGCGGTAGGCCATGTTCGTGATGCCCGCCATCGGTGCGAGCACGACCGGCGCTTCGACCTCGATGGGGCCGATGCGCAGGGGCTTCGCTGTGCGGGGCGCCGTGCTGGGCGCGTCGGTGATCGTCATACGTCCTTCATTCTCCCACGCGTGTCCGCGCCGGTAGCGTTCTCCACATGACCGACTCCGCCATCGCCCGGTTCGACGCCGACGCCGCCGCGCGAGGGCTCTCGGTGGACGTCGTCGAGCGTCCCGCCGCCGACTCGCTCGAGGGCGCCGCCAGCCTGCTCGGCATCGAGCCCGCCGACATCGTGAAGACCCTCGTCGTGAAGCGGCACGACGGCGGGTTCCTGCTCGCGCTCGTGCCGGGCGGCCGCAGCATCGCCTGGAAGAAGCTCCGCACCGTCGTCGGCGTGAACAAGCTCTCGATGCCCGACGCCGCCACCGCACTCGAGGCCTCGGGCTACGAGCGTGGCACCATCACCCCGATCGGTGCGACCGGCGGCCTGCCGGTCTACGCCGACGAGCGGGTGCTCGGCCGCCGCATCGCACTCGGTGCGGGTCGCCACGGCGCGAGCGCCTTCGTCGACGGTGACGCGCTCGTGGCGGCGTACGACGCGACCGTCGCGGACATCACCGACGAGGAGCCCGTCCGCTAGGACGGACGCCCTCAGTCGGGGACCTCGCTCCAGTCCCCCTCGGCACCCGGGACGAAGCAGCTGTCGCCCTCGCAGACGGGCGCCGCACCGGGCGTGACGAGCGTCAGGAGGGCGGGGCGCGCCTCCCGACCGTCGGCCTGGAGGCCCGGGTCGACCGGTCCGGTCGTCGCGCCCGTCACCGGGTCGCCTCCGCGTCCGCTGCCGCGTCGTCCGCGGCGCGCTGCTGCCGTTCCGCGAGCTCCTCGGGAGTGGTGTCGCGCAGCGCGACGACCTGGCGGAGCACCTGCTCGAAGGCCGTCGGGTCCTGCGCACCGGAGACGCCGTACTTGCCGTCGATGACGAAGAACGGCACCCCGTTGACACCGAACGCCTGCGCCTGCGCCTGGTCGGCACGGACGGCGGCGAGCTGCGCGTCGTCGCGCAGCGTCGCGAGGACTTCGTCGCGGTCCAACCCGACCGACGCGCCGAGGTCCGCCAGCGACTCGTCCTGCCCGACGTGCTCCCCACGCTCGAAGTAGGCGGTGAACAGCCGCTCGACCATCTCGAGCTGCTTGCCGTGCTGCTTGGCGAGGTGGATGACCTGGTGCGCCTTGACGGTGTTCGTGTGACGCAGGGCGTCGTAGTCGTAGCGCAGGCCCACGGTCGCGGCGATGCCGGCGACCAGGTCGATCATCTGCTGGGCTTGCTGCACGGGCAGTCCCTTGTGCTGCGAGAGGAACTCGGCCTCGGTGCCCTCGAAGTCGACGGGGGTGTCCGGGCTCAGCTCGAAGGAGTGGTACTCGACCTCCACCGGCTGCGCCTCGGGGGACGCCGCGAAGGCGGCGACGCCGGCCTCGAACTTCCGCTTGCCGATGTAGCACCAGGGACACGCGATGTCCGACCAGACATCGACCTTCACGGAATCGTTCATGTCGGGTGGAAGCCGGACCGCGCCGACCCTATTCCACGCCGCGCCGCAGCTGCGCGGCCCCGCGGTGGGACAGGTGACGAAGGCACCGGTGTCCACGTGTCGAACACCCGGATACGCGGGTGTCTCCCGTGAACACCGGTGTCTTCCGGGGACACCGGTGTTCGGCGCTTCTGGCCGAGCGGCGGGCGCGCTAGGCGCCGAGCAGCCGCTGTGCCAGGTAGCCCTGCAGCTGGTCGAGCGAGACGCGCTCCTGCGACATGGTGTCGCGCTCGCGCACCGTCACGGCCTTGTCGTCGAGGGTGTCGAAGTCGACCGTGATGCAGAACGGGGTGCCGATCTCGTCGTGGCGACGGTAGCGGCGCCCGATCGCACCGGCGTCGTCGAAGTCCACGTTCCAGTACTTCCGCAGGTCGTCGGCGAGGCCGCGGGCGACGGGCGACAGCTGCTCGTTGCGGGACAGCGGCAGCACCGCGGCCTTGACGGGCGCCAGACGCGGGTCGAGGCGCAGGACCGTGCGCTTGTCGACGCCGCCCTTCGCGTTCGGTGCCTCGTCCTCGTGGTACGCGTCGAGCAGGAACGCCATGAGCGCCCGGGTGAGACCGAACGACGGCTCGATGACGTACGGCACGTACTTCTCGTTGGCGGCCTGGTCGAAGAACCGCAGGTCCTTGCCGGACGCCTCGATGTGGTTCGACAGGTCGAAGTCGGTGCGGTTCGCGACGCCCATGAGCTCGCCCCACTCGGAGCCGGCGAAGCCGAAGCGGTACTCGATGTCGGCCGTGGCGTCGGAGTAGTGCGCGCGCTCGCCGTCGGGCACGTCGAAACGGCGCAGGTTCTCCGGGTCGATGCCGAGGTCGGTGAAGAACGCGACCGAGTCGGCGATCCACCGCTCGTAGTGCTCGTCGACGTCCGCCGGCGGCACGAAGTACTCGATCTCCATCTGCTCGAACTCGCGGGTCCGGAAGATGAAGTTGCCGGGCGTGATCTCGTTGCGGAACGCCTTGCCGACCTGACCGATGCCGAACGGGGGCTTCATGCGGCTCGTCGTCACGACCTGCGCGAAGTCGACGAAGATGCCCTGCGCCGTCTCGGGGCGGAGGAAGTTCAGGCCCTCTTCGGACTCGACCGGGCCGAGGTAGGTCTTGAGCATGCCGGAGAACTCACGGGGCTCGGTCCACTCACCGCGGGTACCGCAGTTCGGGCACGGGACCTCGGTCAGCCCACCCTCGGGCTTCCGGCCCTTCTTCGCCTCGAACGCCTCCTCCAGGTGGTCGGCACGGAAGCGGTGGTGGCAGTGGAGGCACTCGACGAGCGGGTCGGTGAAGGTCGCGACGTGCCCGGAGGCCTCCCACACCTTGCGCGGCAGGATGACGGCGGAGTCGAGGCCGACCATGTCGCCGCGGCCACGGACGAACCGCTGCCACCACTGGCGCTTGATGTTCTCCTTGAGCTCGACGCCCAGGGGCCCGTAGTCCCAGGCGGAGCGGGATCCACCGTAGATCTCCCCCGACTGGAAGACGAAGCCACGGCCCTTGGCCAGGGCGATGACGCTGTCGAGACGGGAGGACTGTGCCAAGGGGGACTCCTGTGGTCGCCGGACTGGGTGCCCGGTGCGGGAACGGTACCGGGCAAGCGTACCGGCCCGCCCGACGCGGTCGGCACGGGTGTCCGGACCTGTGAACGCCGGATCAGTCCACCGGTCGGAACGCGGTCGTGTCCCCCAGTACCTCGACCACCCGGTCCACGTCGGCGTCCTCGTTCCAGAGGTGGAACGCCAGCCGCAGCCGGCCGGCACGACCGCTCGCCGTCACCCCGGCTGCCGAGAGCGCGCGCAGCGCGGCACCGTCCGGGTCCGGGAAGGTCGTGATCGCCTGCCCGCTCCGCGCTGTACCGAGCGCATCGGCGAGCCGGTCCGTGAGTCGGGTGGCGTGCCTCCAGGCCGACCCCGCATCGACGGACGCCACGTGTCGCAGTGCGGCGACCGCCCCGGGCCACGCCTGCCAGGCCGGGGAGACGTCGAAGCGTCGGGCGTCGGCGGCGAGCCGCATGTCGGGGCCGTAGCAGGAGGACCAGACGTTCTCGCCCGCGTACCAGCCCGCCTGCACGGGGCGGAGCCGCTCGAGCGCCGCGTCGGAGAAGGTCGCGAAGGCGACCCCGCGTGGAGCGCACAGCCACTTGTACGCGTGGGTGACGGTCACGTCGAAGGGTGCCGCGGACACCGGGAGCACGCCCGCCGCCTGGGTGAGGTCGCAGAGGGTGGCGGCGCCGACCGCGCGGGCCGCGTCGAGGACGTCCGAGGGGTCGGTGACCACGCCCGTCGCGGACTGCACCGCCGACCAGGCGACGAGCGCGGTGCCGGGGCGGACCGCGTCGGCCAAGCGGTCGAGCGGGACGCTCCGCACGGTGACGCCCCGGTGGGCCTGGGCGAGGAAGGGGAAGACGACCGAGCTGAAGTCGCCGTCCGGCACGACGACCTCGGCGCCGTCCGGGAGCGAGGCGGCGACGACCGCCACCATCGCCGAGGTCTGCGACCCGGTGGCCACCCGCGCGGGATCGACGTCGACGATCCCGGCGAACAGGGACCGCCCCTCCTCGACCAGGGCGCCGTACGTCGCCGGTGAGCTCTCGGCACGCGACCACGCGTCGAGGTCTGCACGCTGCGCCGCGAGCGTGCGCTGCGTGGGGAGGCCGGCGGTGCACGCCGCGAGGTAGCCCGAGCCGTCGACGAAGGAGTCCATGCCCCCAGCGTCGGCTGCCAGCGGGCATCACACCAGGCCAGACTTCTTCTCGGTCCCATAACATCGCGTTGTGGAGACGATCGAACCGCAGCTGCTCCGGGTCCTGCTCGCCGTCCGGGACGGCGGGTCGATCAGCCGTGCGGCCGCGGCGCTCGGGTACAGCCAGCCCGCCGTCAGCCAGCTGCTGGCGCGGGCGGAGCAGCGGCTCGGGCACGACCTGGTGCTCCGCGGCGGCCGCGGTGCGACGCTGACGGAGTCGGGACGGGTGCTCGCGGACCACGCCCTGCACGTCGAGGCCGCCCTCGCCGCCGCGCGTGAGGACCTCGACGCCGTGGGCGGCCTCGCCCGCGGACGGGTGCGCCTCGCGGGGTTCCCGAGTGCGTCGTCGACGCTCGTCCCACCGGTGCTCGCCGCGATGGCGGAGAGCAGTCCGGGCGTCGTGACCTCCTACGTCGAGGCCGAACCACCCGAGGCGATCGACCTCGTCCGCCGCGGTGAGGCCGACGTGGCGCTGACGTTCTCGCACGCCTTCACGCAGGACGACTCGGCGGCCGACCAGACCCTGTCGATCCGGGTGCTGGGACGCGATCCGCTGGCGCTCGTGACGGCGTCGCGACCGGAGCTCCCCGGTGGCGTGGCCGACCTCGCCGCCTTCCGCGAGGCGCGGTGGATCGGCGGGTGTCCGCGCTGCCGGGGGCACCTCCTCGCGTCGTGCGCGGCCTCCGGGTTCACGCCCGAGATCGTGCTCGAGACGGACAACGCCGCGGCGGTCGTCGGGCTCGTGGCCGCCGGCCTCGGTGTCGCACTGCTCCCCCGGCTCGCGCTCACCGCCACCGTCATCCCGCCCGGGGTCGTGGTGACGCCCGCCGACGATGCGCTCGCACGGCGGGTCGAGGTGGTCGTCGCCCGTGGAGCGGACCGGGTACCGAGCGTGCGTGCAGCGCTCGACGCGGTGCGAGGGGTCTCCCACCTGCTCGGCTGACGGGTCGGTGCTGACGAGCCGGTCTGGAGGCGCGCCGGCCGCCCGGTACGCCCCCTCGCCTCAGGCGGTCGGCGCGTCCACCGCCCCGCCGTAGCGTCGGTCGCGGCGCGCGTACTCCTCGATCGCCGCCCACAGGTCGGTGCGCCGGAAGTCCGGCCAGAGCCGGTCGAGGAACACCATCTCGGCGTACGCCGACTGCCACAGCATGAAGTTCGACGTCCGCTGCTCCCCAGAACTGCGGAGGAACAGGTCGACGTCGGGCAGCTCGGGCACGTAGAGCCGCTTCGCGAGGGCCTTCTCCGTCACCTGGCTCGGCCTCAGGCGACCGGCCGCGACGTCCTCGGCCATCCCGCGCACGGCGTCGACGATCTCGTTCCGCCCGCCGTAGTTCACGCACATCGTCAGCGTGCAGACGTCGTTGTCCGCGGTCATCCGCTCCGCGGTCTGCAGCTCGTCGATCACGCTCCGCCAGAGCTTCGGCCGTCGACCGGCCCACCGCACCCGCACACCCCACTCGTGGAGCTGGTCCCGACGCCGGTGGATGACCTCGCGGTTGAAACCCATCAGGAAGCGGACCTCGTCCGGGGAGCGCTTCCAGTTCTCGGTCGAGAACGCGTACGCCGAGACGTGCTTGACGCCGATCTGGATCGCGCCCGCGACGACGTCGAGCAGCGAGGCCTCGCCGGCCTTGTGCCCCTCGACCCGGGTGAGACCGCGCTGGTTCGCCCACCGGCCGTTGCCGTCCATCACGATCGCGACGTGCTCCGGCACGAACTGCGCCGGGATCGCGGGCGGCTGCTCCCCCGTCCAGTCGACGGGCTTCAGCGCCTCGGACTCGGCGGACCGGCGTGGGCTCATGCAGGGGTTCCTTCGTGGTCGGACGGGACGGGCACCGCGGGTGCCGGGGTGGCGGCCACGGCTGCCGGCACCCCTCCCGGGGCCGGGGCGACCGGCGCGGGGTGTTCGCTGCGGTCGACGTGCGGCAGTGACCGGAGCGATCGTTCCAGGTGCCACTGGGCGTACGCCGCCACCACGCCGGACGCGCGCGACCGCGTCCGCTCGTCCGAGGCGTCGACCGTCGCCCAGTCGCCCGCGAGGAGCGCGCCGAGCAGCCCGAGCGTGTCGGTGTCGAGCCGCGGCGTGCCGGGAGGGGCCGCCCGGTCGGTCACCACCCCGCCGAGCTGCACGACGAAGGCGGTGTGCGGGCCGGGCTCACCCGTCACCGCGCAGTCGCCGAACGACGGCGCCCAGCCCGCGATGCTCATCGCCCGGAGCAGGTACGAGTCGAGGGTGGCGCTGACGACGTGCTCACGCCGGGACAGCGAGCGCAGGGCGCCGACGAGCAGCAGGTACTGCTGGAGCCCGGCGTCGGCCTCGCTCAGGCGGTCGGCGGTCTCGACCATCGCACTCGCCGCCGTGTACGCCCCGTAGTCGGTGACGATCTGGGCGCCGTACGACCCGAGGCTCTCGGCCTGCGTGACGATGTCGAGCGACCGGCCCTCGTAGAACTGGGCGTCGACGACCATGAAGGGCTCCAGCCGCGACCCGAACTTCGAGGCCGTGCGCCGGACCCCCTTGGCGACCGCCCGGATCTTGCCGTGCTGCCGGGAGAGCATCGTGACGATGCGGTCCGCCTCGCCGAGCTTGTGGGTGCGCAACACGACGCACTCGTCCCGGTACAGCGGCATGCCCTCAGTATCCCCCGCTCCGCCGACACCGCCCGTCGAGCGGCGGTCCTGTCGGCCGGACGGGCTCGTCCGCCCCGGCCCGGTGCCCGGCGCCCGGCGCCCGGGCTGGAGGTACCAGCCGGTGCGGAGGCGCACGACACGCCGCGTGTCGATCCTTCCGGTCGCACGGACGGTCGCTCTCGCCGTGCCCCGACGGCACGTCGCGCGACCCCAGCGGACATGAGCGGCAAGTCGCGCGACCAAGGCAAGCCGGACGGTGCACGCCACACGGGCCCACAACACGCCGCGCGCCGACCGTTCCAGTCGCACGAACGATCGCTCTCGCGGTGCCCCGACGGCACGTCGCGCGACCCCAGCGGACATGAGCGGCAAGTCGCGCGACCAAGGCAAGCCGGACGGTGCACGCCACACGGGCGCACGACACGCCGCGCGCCGACCGTTCCGGTCGCACGAACGATCGCTCTCGCGGTGCCCCGACGGCGCGTCGCGCAACCTCAACGGACATGAGCGGCAAGTCGCGCGACCAAGGCAAGACGGACGGGGCGCGCCACGAGTGCGCACAACACGCCGCGCGCCGGTCGTTCCGGTCGCACGAACGGTCGCTCTCGCGGTGTCCCGACGGCGCGTCGTGCGACCTCAGCGCACGTGAGCGGCGCGTCACGCGACCGCCGCGGACGCGATCGGCGCGTCGCGCGACCCGGCCGACGGGACGACGGGCGCGCGGAACGCACGCACGGACGGGAGGCGCGGTGCGGGTCGGACCCGCGCCGCGCCTCCCGTACGACGGTCGGCTCCTACGCCGTGACCAGCTCCGGCGCGCCGGACGCGGCCCCGGCACGCACCGCGCGGTTGACCGCGGAGACGATCGCCTTGAGCGACGCCGTCGCGATGTCGGCATCGATGCCGACGCCCCACAGGCGCGTGCCGTCGACGTCGAGCTCGACGTAGGCGGCCGCCTTGGCGTCCCCGGAGGCGCTCATCGTGTGCTCCGAGTAGTCGTACAGCGTGACCGCGACGCCCTGCTCCCGCATGATCGTGAGGAACGCGTCGACCGGGCCGGTGCCCACGGCGTCCGCGGTGACCGCGCCGTCGTCGACGCGCATCGCGACGCTGAGCTTCGTCGTGCCGCCGAAGTCGCTCGACGTCGCCGTCTTCGTGATCTCGTAGCGGCCCCACTTGTCCTCGTCCGACGACGCCGGCAGGTACTCGTCGCGGAACAGGTCCCAGATCCGCT
Organism: Curtobacterium sp. MCSS17_008; assembly: GCF_003234185.1. GTDB lineage: Bacteria > Actinomycetota > Actinomycetes > Actinomycetales > Microbacteriaceae > Curtobacterium. The sequence continues at coordinate 46,379 of NZ_QKSM01000001.1, read as the reverse complement.
CGGACGAGAACTCGCCGCCCTCGGTGTCGGTGCGCTGCTGCACGACGCCGGAGAACTCGATCTGCAGCTTGCGCGGCAGGTCGATGGCGTGGTCGGTCTTGAGCAGGTAGGCGACACCGCCCTTGCCGGACTGCGAGTTGACCCGGATGACGGCTTCGTACGAGCGGCCGATGTCCTTCGGGTCGACGGGCAGGTAGGGCACCGCCCAGGCGATCTCGTCAACGGGCTTCCCCGCCGCCTGCGCCTTGGCGTGCATGGCGTCGAAGCCCTTGTTGATGGCGTCCTGGTGGGAACCGCTGAACGCCGTGTAGACGAGGTCGCCGGCCCACGGCTGCCGCTCGGGCACCGGCAGCTGGTTGCAGTACTCGACGGTGCGCTTGACCTGGTCGATGTCGGAGAAGTCGATCTCGGGGTCGACGCCCTGGGTGAACAGGTTCATGCCGAGGGCGACGAGGTCGACGTTGCCCGTGCGCTCCCCGTTGCCGAACAGGCAGCCCTCGATGCGGTCGGCGCCGGCCATGTACCCGAGCTCGGCAGCGGCGACGGCGGTCCCGCGGTCGTTGTGCGGGTGCAGCGAGAGGATGACGTCCTCGCGGTGGTCGAGGTTGCGCGACATCCACTCGATCGAGTCGGCGTACACGTTCGGTGTCGCCATCTCGACGGTGGCGGGCAGGTTGATGATGACCTTGCGCTCGGGTGTCGGTTCGAAGACCTCGAGCACGGCGTTGCAGATGCGCGCCGCGACCTCGAGCTCGGTGCCCGTGTAGGACTCGGGCGAGTACTCGTAGTACACCTGCGTGCGGTGCTGCAGGCGCGCCTCGGCCGCCTTGCACATCTGCGCACCGGCGACGGCGATGTCGACGACGCCCTGGACGTCGGTACGGAAGACGACCTCGCGCTGGACGATCGACGTCGAGTTGTAGAGGTGCACGATGGCCTGCTTGGCGCCGTCGATCGCCTCGTACGTGCGGTCGATCAGGTGCTCGCGCGCCTGGGTCAGCACCTGGATCGTGACGTCGTCGGGGATCGCGCCGTCGTCGATGAGGGACCGCACGAAGTCGAAGTCGGTCTGCGACGCGCTCGGGAACCCGACCTCAATCTCCTTGTAGCCCATCCGGACGAGCAGGTCGAACATCGCGCGCTTGCGTTCGGAGTCCATCGGGTCGATCAGGGCCTGGTTGCCGTCGCGCAGGTCGACGGCGCACCAGCGCGGCGCGCGGTCGATGTGCTTCGTCGGCCAGGTCCGGTCCGGCAGGTCCACGCGGATCTGCTCGTGGAAGGGGACGTACTTGTGGATCGGCATCCCGGAGGGGCGCTGCGTGTTCTGCATGGTCGTCGCTTTCGTCGTCTCGCCGGCATCGGCGCTGGTGGGGGCCACGACGGACTCCGCGACGAGGTGGGCCGTGTGTCAGGCCTCGTCGCGGCAGCGAAGGAGGAGGAGCGCCGAGTACATCGCTGCCACCGTAGCACTGGTACACCAGCGTCGTGCAAGCAGATGACGCTCGGCGCCCATCCTGTCGGGAGGCGGTCAGTCGACGGCGAGCGCCTCGGTCGGGGGCACCCGCATCGCACGTCGGACCGGAGCCACCGTGGCCACGACCGCGAGCACGAGGGCCCCGACGACCACGATGCCGACGGTCGACAACGGCAGCACGGGCGTCACGACGGTGCCGAGCGACCCGAGCATGGTCTGCCCGCCGACCCAGCCGTAGACCGTGCCGAGGACCAGCCCGGTCACGACGGCCGCGACGACCATCTGCACGGCCTCGGTCACGATCATCCGACGGACCTGGGCCCCGGTCAGGCCGAGCACCCGCAGGAGTCCGAGTTCGCGCCGCCGCTGGAGCACTCCGAGGGCGAGGGCGTTGACCACGCCGACGGCCGCGATCACGGCGGAGAACCCGACGATGACGCTGATGACGGCGTTGACCTGCACGAAGAAGTCGCGCTGCGCCTCGATCATGTCCGGGGTCATCGAGCCGTCGCCCATCGCGGTGAGCTGCGTCTCGAGCACGTGCTGCATGATGCCGAGCGCCACCGCGAAGGTGACGAGGAGCGTCACGCCGATGACGAGACCGATCGTCGCTCGCGAGGACCGACCCGGCGCCCGCATCGCGTTCCGTCCGGCGAGGAGCACCACCGGGTCCCGTGCACCGAGACGACCGATGAGCTGCAGCACCGGGGGCATCACGATGGTCGCTCCGACGGCGACGCCGGCGAAGGAGACGAACCCCCCGAGGGCAGCGGGCAGCACCGCCACCGGCGAGGCCGGGCTGAGCACGAGGCCGAGCAGCATGAGCAGCGCGCCCGCGCCCATGAGCACGAGCGCCCAGACGCGACGGCCCCGGCCGGAGCGGAGGTCGTCGTGGCTCGGCTCGACCGTCGACGACAGCGCCTCGAGCGGCGTGACCGTGAGGACGCGGCGTGACCCGGCCGCGAACGCGCCCCACGTCGCGACGACGACGGCGACGAGCGGCAGGACGAGCTCCCACGGCACGAGCGTGTACGAGGTGTCGGGCAGGAACCCGGTGCTCCGCAGCACCGCGATGAACAGCGCGGACAGCGCCGTCCCGGCGATCGTGCCGAGCACGCCGCCCACGAGCCCGACGAGCAGACCGGTGCGGGTGATCCTCGACCGGAGGGTGGCGCCCGTGGCCCCGATCAAGCGCTGCAGGGCGATGATCCGGGTCTGTCCGGCGATGAGGGTGGCGCAGGTGTTGGCCGTGACGATCGCGCCCACGTAGAGCGCGATGCCGAGGAACAGCCAGCCGAGCACGGAGAGGATCGCCTTGATCGGCGCGAGGTCGTCGAGCCCGGCGGCGCCGAGGGCCTCGGCCACGATGCCGGGAGCGATGACGAGCGCCGAACCGAACGTGGTGCCGAGGGCGGCGACGAGCACGGTCGGGGCGAAGGCACGCAGGCCGTTCACGCTGCCGCCTCCATCCCCAGCATCGTCGCCGAGATGTCGGCTGCGATCATCGCCGGACGGTCGTCGACGATCCGACCGTCGGCGAGGAACAGGATGCGGTCCGCGTTCGCCGCGGCCGTCGGGTCGTGCGTCACCATCACGACGCTCTGCCCCCACTCCTGCACGGCGCCGCGCAGGATCGCGAGGACGTCGCGGCCGGTGCGGGAGTCGAGCGCACCGGTCGGCTCGTCGGCGACGACGACCGCGGGACGCGAGGCGAGGGCCCGGGCGATCGCGACCCGCTGCTGCTGCCCGCCCGAGAGCTGGTGCGGTCGGTGTGCCAGCCGGTCGCCGAGCCCGAGCATTCCGACGAGCCGGTCGATCCACTCGGACTCGTCGCTGGTGGGCTGCTTGCCACCGAGGAGGAACGGCAGCCGGATGTTCTCGCGGACGTCGAGCGTCGGCACCAGGTTGAACGACTGGAAGACGAACCCGAGCCGGCGACGGCGGAGTTCGGTGAGCTCGCGGTCCCCGAGCGCGGTCACCTCGACGCCGTCGATGCTGATCCGGCCGGAGCTGACCGCGTCGAGCCCGGCGGCGACGTGCATGAGCGTCGACTTGCCCGATCCGGACGGACCCATCACGGCGGTGAACTCCCCCGCCCCGATGTCGACGCTGACGTCGTCGAGGGCGGTGACACGACGGGCCGCGTCGCCGTAGTGCTTCGAGACGTGGTCGAGCCGGATGATCGGGGTCTGGTTGGTGGTCATGTGTCCACCCTGACGGCCGGGAGGCGCGCCTCGCGTCGGTCGCGCGGCTCGTGTGGATGGTCCGCCTGGCTCGGTCTCCTGTGCAGGGGTCATCCTGTCGGATGACCCGGGGTCAGCCCGCAAAAACGGCGTCCCTGCGGATGGCCCGGGGACGGCCCGCAGGAACCGCGGCGATGGGGGTCAGTCGGCCTTCTGGACGAGCCCGTGCTCGTGGGCGAACACGACGAGGCGGACCCGGTCGCGGAGGTCGAGCTTGGTGAGCACCCGTGAGATGTGCGTCTTCACGGTCGCCTCGCTGACGTACTCGTGCTGCGCGATCTCGCTGTTGCTGTACCCGCGGGCGGCCAGGTCGAAGATCTCCCGCTCACGCGGGGTCAGCTCGGCGAACGCCGGCGGCACCGCGGCGGCCTGTGCGGCGCCGTCGTCGTACCGGCGCAGCAGCTCGCGGGTGGCCGAGGCGGCGAAGACGGCGGTGCCGGCGTGCACCGTCCGGACGGCGGCGAGCAGGAACTCCGGGTCGGCGTCCTTGAGCACGAAGCCGCTCGCGCCCGCTCGGATCGCCTTCGCCGCGGCCTCGTCGAAGTCGAAGGTGGTGAGCACGAGGACCTTCGCCGCGTCCGCGCCGCCCTGCTCGACGATCCTGGCGGTCGCGGTGATCCCGTCCATCACCGGCATCCGGACGTCCATGAGCACCACGTCGGCCCGGGTGCGTCGCACGAGTTCGGCGCCCTCGGCCCCGTCGCCCGCCTCGCCGACGAACTGCAGGTCGGGCTGTGAGTCGATGAGCATGCGGATGCCGGTCCGGAACAGCGCCTGGTCGTCGACCAGGGCGACCCGGATCGGGCTGCCGGTCGGCTGGGTGGTGGTCATCGGGTGCGCTCCTGCTCCATCTGGGTGATGCGGCCTCGGGGGAACTGGCCGCTCGCGGCGACCGCCGGCATCCGCACGGCGACCGCGAAGTCGTCCCCGCGCGGTCCCGCCGTCATCGACCCCCCGGTCATCGTGACGCGCTCACGCATGCCCACGAGACCGTGACCGGTGCCCGGCCCCCGTGTCCCGTCGTCCGCGCGCCGGTTGACGACCGTGATCTCGACCGTGTCCGGGCGGTAGGTCAGCGACGCGTGCACCGGGGTGCCGGACTCACCGTGCTTCCACGCGTTCGTCAGGCTCTCCTGCACGATCCGGTAGACGGCGAGCTGCGTGGTGGTCGGCAGTCCGGACGGGTCGCCCTCGCGGTCCACACGGACGTCGAGCCCGACCTCCCGCATGTCGGCGACGAGCTCTTCGAGGTCGGCCGCCTCGGGCGTCGGTGCGGTCCCCTGCTCGTGCCGCAGGGCGCCGAGGAGCTCGCGGACGTCGCCGAGGGCGCTGCGGGCGGTGCTCGAGATCGTGGCGAGCGCCTGGTCGGCCACCGCCGGGTCGGCCTTCGCGGCGTAGCGGGCGCCGTCGGCCTGGGCGATCACGACCGCGAGCGAGTGCGCGACGATGTCGTGCATGTCCCGGGCGATGCGGACGCGCTCCTGCTCGACGGCGACCGCGCGGTCGGCGCGGGCCGCGTCGCGCTCCGCGACCAGCTGGGCCTCACGGCTCATGCTCGCGGAGCGTCGGGCCCGGCGGACGAGTCCCGCGAGCCACGGGAGGAGCAACAGGAGCAGGACGGCCGCGAAGGACCCCGCCATCGTCTGCAGCGTCTGTCCCTGCAACGCCGATGCACCGACCACGTCGACGCGGCGTTGGTAGTCGTACAGGCCGAGGTACCCCGCGGCGACCGCCGAGCCGCCGATGGCCGACACGAGCCCCGCGATGCGCACCCGCCGACTGCCGTAGGCGCTCGTCGTGAAGAGCACGCCCGCCAGCAGGACGTTCGACGTGTCCGGGGTCTGCCACGTCACCATCTGGAAGACGGCGATCACCCACGAGAGGGCGAGGGCCAGTCCGGGCGAGAGCCGCCGGATCGCGAGTGCAGCGCTGAGCCCGATCACGGTGACGAGCCACAGCAGCGAGTCGTCGACCGCCACGCGCAGCAGCACCAGGAGGCCACCGAGCAGCACGGCAGCCGTGACGTCGGTGACGATCTGCGCGCGCAGCATGGGACGGAACACCACCCCACGGTACGACCAGCGCGGCCGCCGCGCGTCCGTCGCGGGGATGACGCCCGTCAGAACCCGAGGCGACCGAGCTGCTTCGGGTCGCGCTGCCACTCCTTGGCCACCTTGACCCGGATGTTCAGGTAGACGTGGCGACCGCCGAGCAGGGACTCGATCTCCGCACGCGCCCGCGAACCGACGTCCTTGAGTCGTTCACCCCCGCGCCCGATCACGATCGCCTTCTGGCTGTCGCGCTCGACGAACAGGTTGGCGAAGATGCGCAGGGGCCCGTCGGGGTCGTCCTCGTCGTCGGGCTCGACGACGTCCTCGACGACCACCGCGAGCGAGTGCGGCAGCTCGTCGCGCACGCCCTCGAGCGCCGCTTCGCGGATGAGTTCGGCGATGCGGTCCTCGTCCGTCTCCTCGGTCACCGTGTCGGCGTCGTACAGCTGCGGCGACTCGGGCAGGAGCTTCGTGATCTCGCCGAGCAGTGCCTCGAGCTGCAGGCCCTTCGTGCCGGACGTCGGCACGATCGCGTCCCAGTCGCGCAGCTGCGACACCGCGAGGAGCTGCTCGCCGACCCGGTCCTTCGGGGTCCGGTCGATCTTCGTGACGATCGCGACCTTCCTGGCCCGCGGGTACTGGTCGAGCGACTCGTTGATGAACCTGTCGCCGGGACCGATCGGCTCGTTCGCCGGCACGCAGAAGCCGATCACGTCGACGTCCCCCAGCGTGGACTGCACGAGGTCGTTGAGCCGCTCGCCGAGCAGGGTGCGCGGACGGTGGACACCCGGGGTGTCCACGATGATGACCTGCCCGTCGGGGCGGTGGACGACGCCGCGGATCGCCCGACGCGTGGTCTGCGGCTTCGAGGAGGTGATCGCCACCTTCTCGCCGACGAGGGCGTTGGTCAGGGTCGACTTGCCGACGTTCGGACGGCCGACGAAGGAGACGAAACCGGCGCGGTACGGACCTCCTGTGGGGCCCGGTGCGTCAGGGGTCTGGTCGGTGTCGTGCTCGGTCATGCGTTCGGTGTTCCCGTCGTGCTCGGTGTCGTCTCGCCGAGGGCGTCCTCGGCGTCCTGCAGGGCGGCGCTCCGCTCGGCCAGGACGGTGATCAGGTGGCGGCGCTTGCCCTCGACGCGGTCGGCCGTCAGTTCCAGCCCGGACACGGTGACCTGCTCGCCGCGCACCGGGAGCCGGCCGAGCTCCTTCGTCAGCAGGCCGCCGGCGGTGTCGACGTCGTCGTCCTCGAGCTCGATGCCGAACAGGTCGCCGAGCTCGTCGATCGGCAGTCGTGCGGAGATGCGCCACACGCCCGGCGAGACCTCGGTCCGGTCGACGACGGTGCGGTCGTACTCGTCGGAGATGTCGCCGACGAGCTCCTCGATGAGGTCCTCCATGGTGACCAGACCGGCGACGCCGCCGTACTCGTCGACCACGAGCACCAGGTGGTTCTTGGCGACCTGCATGTGGCGCAGCGTGTCGTCGGCGTGCTTGGACTCAGGCACGAACTCGGCCGGCCGGAGCAACGTCGTGACCGGCTCCTGCGCACTGCCGGGCTGTTCGTAGAGCGCGCGCGAGACGTCCCGCAGGTAGAGCACGCCGAGCACGTCGTCGCTGTCCTTGCCCGTGACGGGCATGCGGGAGACGCCGGCGACCAGGAACCGCTCCATCCCTGCCGCCAGTGTCGCTTCGCCGTCGACGGTGAGCATGTCGGTGCGGGGCACCATGACTTCGCGCACCAGGGTGTCGCTGAACTCGAAGACCGAGTGGATGAGCTCGCGGTCGTCCTGCTCGAGCACGTTGCTCTCCGTCGCCTCGTCGACGAGCGACAGCAGCTGCTCCTCGCTCGACACCGTCGAGGCGCTGCGGCCGCGGCCCGGCGTCACACGGTCGCCGATCGCGACGAGGAGCCCGGCGAGCGGACCGAGGACGATGCGGACCGCGCGGACGAGCCCGCCGGTGGCGCCGATGAGACGCTCGGCGTGGGCACGACCGACGCTGCGCGGGCTGGAGCCGACGAGCACGAACGACACCGCGGTCATGATCGCCGCGGACACGACGAGCGCCACCCACCAGGTGTCGAACACCGTGACGAGCGCGATCGTGACGAGCACCGCGGCGGCCGTCTCGGCGAGCACGCGGAAGAAGTTGAGGGCGTTGACGTGCGCGCCGACGTCGTCGGCCACTGCCTCGATCGCGCGTCGCCGCGCGCTGCCCCGGGCGATCTCGTCGAGGTCGGCGCGGGACAGCACGGTCAGGGCGGCGTCCGAGGCGGCGAGCAGCCCGCCGAGGAGCACGAGCACGAACGCCGCCACGAGCAGGACGGCGACGAGCACCATCAGCTCACCGCCCGCGTCGCTGCGCGGCGAAGGCGGAGAGGATCTCCCCCTGCAGCCCGAACATCTCGGCCTTCTCCTCCGGTTCGGCGTGGTCGAACCCGAGCAGGTGCAGGATGCCGTGGCAGGTGAGCAGGAGCATCTCGTCCGTGGTGGTGTGCCCGGCCGTCTTCGCCTGTTCGGCGGCAACCTGCGGGCACACGACGATGTCGCCGAGCAGCCCGGCCGGCGTCGGCTCGTCCTCGGTACCCGGTCGGAGTTCGTCCATCGGGAAGCTCAGGACGTCGGTCGGGCCCGGCTCGTCCATCCACCGGACGTGGAGCTGCTCCATGGCGCCCTCGTCGACCAGCACGATCGCGAGCTCCGCGTCCGCGTGGACGTGCAGCGCGTCGAGCGCGAAGGCGGCGAGCTGCTGGACGGCCTGCTCGTCGACCTCGACACCGGACTCGTTGTTGAGCTCGATGCTCACCGGTTGCCTCCTCGGGCGTCGTTCTGGGGGTACGGGGACTGCCGGCGGTCCTGCGGTGGACGACCACGGCGCTCGGCGCGGTTCGCCCCCGCGGGGTTGCCGGCGGGGCGGTGCCCGGCCTGCTCGGCCAGTCGCTCCTCGTCGTAGACGGTGTACGCGTCGACGATCCGTCCGACCAGCGTGTGGCGGACGACGTCCTCGCTGCCGAGCCGAGCGAAGTGGATGTCCTCGACGTCGCCGAGGATCCGCGTCACCAGCCGGAGGCCGGACAGGTTCCCGGGCAGGTCGACCTGGGTGATGTCACCCGTCACGACCATCTTCGAGCCGAAGCCGAGACGCGTCAGGAACATCTTCATCTGCTCGGGCGTGGTGTTCTGCGCCTCGTCGAGGATCACGAACGAGTCGTTGAGCGTCCGGCCACGCATGTACGCCAGCGGCGCGACCTCGACCGTGCCGGCCGCGAGCAGCTTCGGGACGAGCTCGGGGTCCATCATCTCGTTGAGCGCGTCGTACAGCGGCCGCAGGTACGGGTCGATCTTGTCGGTGAGCGTGCCGGGCAGGAACCCGAGGCGTTCGCCGGCCTCGACCGCGGGCCGGGTCAGGATGATGCGGGTGACCTCGCGCCGCTGCAGCGCCTGGACGGCCTTCGCCATCGCGAGGTAGGTCTTGCCGGTGCCGGCCGGACCGATCCCGAACGTGATGGTGTGCTGGTCGATGGCGTCGACGTAGGCACGCTGGCCGTCGGTCTTCGGGCGCACCGACTTGCCGCGGCTCGACACGATCGGGGTCCCGAACGTGTCCGACGGCCGGCGGTCCTCGTCGAGGATCCGCGCCGAAGTCGGGATGTCCGCCTGGCCGATGTCCTGCCCGCGCTTGACCATGCCGACGAGCTCGTCGACGAGCGCGTGGGCCCTGGCGACGTCGCGCTCCGCACCCGTCAGGGACACCTCGTTGCCCCGGACGAGCACCCGGACGCTCGGGTACTGGCGTTCGACCGTCTTGAGCAGGCGGTCCTGCGGGCCCAGGAGCTGGACCATCGCGATGCCGTCGACCTGGATGTCGACGGTGACGTCCGTCGGGTCGGACACAGGCCGCGCGGTGGGACGGGAGGGGTCGGAGTGGACTGGTTCGTCAGCCGGCAAGGAGATTCCCTTCGTGCAGTTCACCTGCGAGGACGTGCGCGTGCACGTGGAACACGGTCTGACCGGCGGCTTCGCCGGTGTTGAAGACGAGTCGGAACTGGCCGTCGGCCCGCTCGTCGGCGATGCGACGGGCGGTGGCGACCACGTGGGCGAGCAGGTCGGGGTCGCCGGCGGCGAGCTCGGTGACGTCCCGGTACTGCTCGGTCTTGGGGATCACGAGCACGTGCACCGGGGCCTTGGGGGCGATGTCCTCGATGGCGATCACCCGGTCGTCCTCGGCGACGACGGTCGCGGGGACCTCACGGGCGATGATCTTCGAGAAGACGCTCGGCTCGTTGCTGCTCATGCGTCCATCGTAGGACCCGGCACCGACGCAGCACCGGTGTGGTCCGCCCGCAGCGGAACCGCACCGCGCACCGTGTCCACCCGCGTCGTGTCCACGCGTCCGGGCACTACCAGCGACCGAGCCGCGTCTGCAGGACGGCGAGCGCCGCCGGTCCCGCGGTCGACGTGCGGAGCACGGTGTCGCCGAGCCGGACGCGGACCGCGCCCGCGGCCTCGAGCCGGTCGAACTCCGCCCCGTCGATGCCGCCCTCCGGCCCGACCACGAGGACGATCTCGTCGACGTCCGCCGGCGGCTCCCACGCCGAGAGCCGCACCGCGCCCACCGGGTCGAGCACGACCAGCGCCCGCCGCGCCTCCCAGCCACTCGCCGGGCCACCGTCCGCCGCGAGCTGCGCCGTCGTGACCGGCGCGTCCACCGACGGGACCCGCGACCGGACGGCCTGCTTCGCCGCCTCGTGCGCGATCGCGCTCCACCTGGCGCGGCCCTTGTCGACCTTCGCGCCCTCCCAGCGGGACACGCTGCGTGCGGCCGACCACGGGACGATGCGGTCGACACCGATCTCGGTCGCCGCCTGCACGGCCATCTCGTCGCGCCCGCCCTTCGCCAGCGCCTGCACGAGCACGAGCGCCGGACGCGGCTCCGCCTCGACGGCGACGTCGTCGACCGTCAGCGTCAGCGCGTCCTTGCCGGTCGACGCGACCGGGCCCGTGACGACCGTCCCGCGACCGTCGGAGATGCGCAGCGTCTCGCCCGCCCGGACCCGCGCGACCGACACCGCGTGCCGCCCCTCGGCACCGTCGAGCGACACCGGGTCGCCGACCCCGACGCCGTCGAGGGCGCCGGGACCGACGAGGTAGAGCGACGCCATCAGAAGTTGAAGAACCGGTCGCGGAGCTTGCCGAACATGCCCTGCTGGAACCGCGCGAGCTGCGGCTTCCCGGCCTTGTGCGACTTCGCGAGCTGCTCGACGAGCTGACGCTCCTTGTGCGAGAGCTTGGTCGGGGTCACGACCTGCACGCCGACGCGCAGGTCACCACGTCCGGCCCCGCGCAGCTTGGTCACGCCGCGGTCCTTGATCACCAGGACGTCGGCACTCTGCACGCCGGGCCGGATCTCGAGCTCGACCGGCCCGTCGAGCCCGTCGATGGTCGTCTGCGTGCCGAGGATCGCGTCGGTCATCTGGACCTCGAGCGTCGCGAGCAGGTCGTCGCCGTCGCGGCTGTACACGTCGTGGTGGCGCACCTTGACCTCGAGGTACAGGTCGCCCGAGGGGCCACCGGCCGGACCGACCTCGCCCTGCCCGGGCATCTGCAGGCGCAGCCCCGTCTCGACGCCCGCGGGGACGTCGACCGGGATCGTGCGTCGGGCACGGACGCGACCCTGCCCCTGGCAGGTCGGGCACGGGTTCGGGATGACGGTGCCGTAGCCGCGGCAGGTACCGCACGGAGCGCTGGTCACGACGTTGCCGAGCAGCGAGCGCACCTGGCGCTGGATGTGGCCGGAGCCGCCGCAGATGTCGCACGTGCGCGGGCTGGTGCCGGGTGCGCAGCAGGACCCGTTGCAGGTCTCGCAGACCACGGCGGTGTCGACCTCGACGTCCTTGTGGGTACCGAAGACGACCTCGTCCAGGTCGACCTCGATGCGGAGCAGGGCGTCCTGGCCGCGCTCGGCGCGGCTCCGGGGACCGTTGCCGCGTCCTGCCCCGCCACCGCCGCCGCCGAAGAAGGCGTCGAAGATGTCGCTGAAGCCGCCGGCGCCACCGCCGAAGGGGCTGTCGGCCTGCGGTCCCGCGTCGTAGCGACGACGCTGCTCGGGGTCGCTCAGCACGTCGTAGGCGTGCGTCACGTCCTTGAAGCGCTCGGCTGCGTCCGGGCTCGGGTTGACGTCCGGGTGCAACTCGCGCGCCAGGCGTCGGTAGGCCTTCTTGATGTCGGCATCGGAGGCGTCCGGCTGGACGCCGAGGACGTCGTAGTGGTCTGCCACGTATCCCTCAGTCGGTTTCGGTTCGGTCGGTGGGTCGCGGCGGTCGCCGCGGTTCGGTCTGGAGGCGCGGACCACGTCCGCAGGGCACCGCGCGTCGGACGCGGCGACCGGTCAATGTTCGCCCAGCAGCTTGGACAGGTACCGTGCGACGGCGCGGACCGCCGCCATGTTCGTGCCGTAGTCCATGCGCGTGGGGCCGAGGACGCCCAGGCGGGCGACCGCTCCCCCGCCGGCGAGGTAGCCTCCGGCGACGATGCTCGTCGCGTCGAGGCCGTACTCGGCGTTCTCGACGCCGATCCGTGCCGCCACGGCGACGTCGTCCACCTGCATCTCGCCGAACAGCCGGAGCAGGGTCACCTGTTCCTCGATGGCCTCGAGCACCGTGAACAACCCGCCGGAGAAGTCCCGCTCGCTCTTGGCGAGGTTCGCCGCACCGGCCATCACCAGGCGGTCCTGCCGGTTGGCCGCGACCTGCTCGATGAGCGTCGCGACGACCACCCCGCCGAGCGTCTGGGCGTCCGGGCGGAGCTGCTGCGGGACCTCCCGCAGGGCGCGCGGCACGTCCTGCAACAGGAGACCGACGGAGGCGCCGTTGACGACGGTCCGGAGTTCGGACAGGGCGGTCTCGTCGAGGGGGACGTCCGTCTCGACCACACGCTGCTCGACCCGGGCGGTGTCGGTGATGAGGACCACCATGAGCCGCGTGTCGCCGAGCCGGACGAGCTCGACGTGCTGCACGCGGGCGCGCACCATCGAGGGGTACTGCACGAGGGCGACCTGGTTCGTGAGCTGGCTGAGCAGGCGCACCGTACGACCGAGGACCTCGTCCAGGTCGTTCGGCGTGCCGAGGAACGTCTCGATCGCGTGCCGCTGGGCGCTCGACAGCGGCCGGGCGGCGGAGAGGTGGTCGACGAAGACGCGGTAGCCCTTGTCGGTGGGCACCCGGCCGGACGACGTGTGCGGTGCCGCGATGAGCTGCTCGTCCTCGAGCTGCGCCATGTCGTTGCGGATCGTGGCGGCGCTCACCCCGAAGGCGTGGCGCTCGACGATCGTCTTCGAGCCGACGGGCTCACGCGATGCGACGTAGTCCCGCACGATCGCCTTGAGGACCTCGAGTGAGCGTTCGCTGACCATCCGGACCCCTTCCGTTCGATGCTGGCACTCGGACGTGTCGACTGCTGATCCTACGCCCGACCGCCGACCGTCCGGCACCGCGGCTGCCCGTCCCGGTACGCTCACCGCATGAGCTACGGACAGCAACCAGGCGGCCCGCAGGACGGCCCCTACGGCCAGCAGCCGGGGGGACCCCAGAACCCGCAGGGACCGCAGTACCCGGCCGGCTACACGCCGCCCCGGCCGATGTCCCCGGAGGACCAGCGCCTCTGGGCCACCCTGACCCACGTCGGCGGCATCTTCTTCAGCCTCGTCGTGCCGGTCATCGCCTACCTCGTGCTGCGCGACCGCGGCCAGTTCATCAAGGAGCACACGCGCCAGGCGCTGAACTTCCACATCACGATGGCCATCGCGTACCTGGTCGCCGGCCTGCTCTGCATCGTCCTGATCGGCTTCGTGCTGCTGCCGATCATCGGCGTGCTCGTGATCGTGTTCTCGATCATCGCGGCCGTCGCGGCGAACCGCGGCGACTTCTACCGCTACCCGCTCACGATCGAGTTCATCAAGCAGTAGGTCAGTCGAGCAGCTCGCGGACGACCGCGTCCGCGAGCAGCCGACCCTGCAGGGTCAGGTCGATCCGGCCCCGCACCGCGGCCGAGCCGTCCACGAGCCCGCGTGCGATGAGGCCGGCGACGCGGCCACGGGCCTCCTGGCCGAGCTCCGAGGTGGCGAGCTCGCCGCGGACCCGCGCCGCGAGCAGCACGCGCTCGACGTACCGGGTGTCGGCGTCGAGGGTCTCGCGCCCGGCGGCCGGTGACCCCCCGGACAGCACCCGGTTCGCGTACGCGGCCGGGTGCTTCACGTTCCACCAGCGGGTGCCGGCGACCGCGGAGTGCGCGCCGGGGCCGACCCCCCACCAGTCGTGTCCCTTCCAGTAGGACAGGTTGTGGCGGCTCGCGTGCTCGTCGCCGCGCGCCCAGTTCGAGACCTCGTACCAGGAGTACCCGGCGTCCGCGAGGGTCCGGTCGGCGAGCTCGTACATGTCCGCCGCGAGGTCGTCGTCCGGGGCCGGGAGCTCGCCGCGGGCGACCATCCGACCCATCGCCGTGCCCTCCTCCACGATGAGCGAGTACGCCGACACGTGGTCCGGCTCGCACGCCAGGGCCGCCTCGAGCGAGGTGCGCCAGTCGTCGAGGGACTCCCCCGGCGTCGAGTAGATGAGGTCGAGGCTCACGTCGAGGCCCTGCTGCTTCGCGAGGTCGACCACCATCGGCACGCGCTCTGGGTCGTGCGTGCGGTCGAGGGTGGCGAGGACGTGCGGCACCGCCGACTGCATGCCGTAGCTCATGCGCGTGAAGCCACCCCGCCGCAGGGTGGCGATGGACTCGGCGTCGACGGAGTCCGGGTTCGCCTCGGTCGTGACCTCGGCGCCGGGGAGGAGCCCCCAGGTGTCGTCGATCGCGCGGAGGATCATCACGAGGTCGTCCGCCGGCAGCATGGTCGGCGTGCCCCCGCCGAAGAACACCGTGGAGACGGGACGGCGCGGCACCCCGGAGCGGTCGAGCACCTCGGCCGCCCAGCGGATCTCCTGCACGGCGTGCCCGGCGTAGTCGTCACGGCGCACGCCGCGCAGTTCCGACGCCGTGTACGTGTTGAAGTCGCAGTAGCCGCAGCGCACCCGGCAGAACGGCACGTGGACGTACACCCCGAACGGGACGGCCCCCGCGCCGGGACCGGGGGTGATGAGGCCGTCCGCGGGCGCGGGGTCGGCGAGCGGGAGAGCACTCGGCATGGACTCCATTCTCGGCCATGATGGAGGGATGGAGCACCACACCGTCCCCACCACGGTGCTGTGGGACATCGACGGCACCCTCGTCCTGAACGCCGCGTCGCCGGGCAACCTCTACCACCTGGCGCTCGAACGCGCCGTCGGGCGCGACCTCGTGCTGAAGGTCGGGCACCAGCACGGCCGGACCGACGCCGGACTCATCGCCGAGCACGTGCGGGCGCACGACCTCGACGACGCCCTCATCCCCACCGTGAGCCGGCACCTGCGCGACCTCACCGACGAACGGTACGGCCGCGGGGAACGGCGGTCCCCGGCCCCGGGTGCGATCGCGCTCGTCCGACGGTTCGCCGAGCTCGGCTGGCGGAACGCCCTGCTCACCGGGAACTCCGCGCACCGCGCACGGGTCAAGCTCGCCGGCGCGGGGTTCGACGTCGACGCGTTCGACTGGGAGCACTCGTACTTCGGCGACGAGGAGGTCGAGCGCACCGGCGTCACCTCGCGCGCTGCGGCCGCGCTGACGGGGACGCGGGCCGTCGTCCTCGGCGACACCCCTCGCGACGGTGCGGCGGCCGGTGCCGTGGGCATCCCGTTCGTGGCCGTGGCGACGGGCGTCTACGACGTCGACGCGCTGCGGGCGACGGGGGCGGTCGCCGTGGCCCGCGACTGCGTTCAGGACGCCGGGCTGCTCGAGGAGGCGATCGCCGGGCTGGCGCCCCTGCGCTGAGCAGGCCGACGCCGCTGCGCCGAGCAGGCCGACGACGTCGGGCCGTTCCTCGGTCAGTCGCCGCGTAGCGCCGTCAGGTACCTCGCCGCCATCACGCGCTGCTGGCGCCGGAGGAGCGGCGCCACGAACGCCCACTTCCGGCTCGCCGGCTGCGAGAACTGGCGCACCTGCAGCCACACCGAGCCGTCGCTCGTGCGCTCGACCACGAACGACTCCTCACCCGAGAGCGGGTGTCCCTCGAGCGTGCCGTACGCGAAGCCCTTGCGATCGGTCTCGTCGATGATCGACACCACGCGGACCGGGGCGTGCACCGTCTGCCCGAAGGCGTGCATCTCGAGCGTCGCCGTGGTGCCCGCGGTGAGCAGCGGCGTGCCGTCGGCAGCGAACTTCTCGACGCGCGGCGTCCCGATCGACGCGGGAGCGATCGGCACGCCGTGCTCGTCGAACGTCACCGGGTTGTACCGGACCTCGTCGTCGTCGGGCTGGTCCTCGACGCGGACGCGGATGCCGCTGCGCTCCTGGATCTGCCAGGTGAGGGCCTGCGTGACCGCGGTCTCGAACCGTTGGTCGCCGTGGCCGATGCGCGCACGCGACTCCGCCGGGCTGAAGCCCTCGGGCGGGTAGGTCATGAGGTCCGCCGCCTGGGTCGCACCGACGGCGCCGTAGGTCAGGGCGGTCCGGTACGTGCCGCGGGAACTCATGCGGCCCATCGTACCGGCGGCGCCGGCCGCGCCGTGCCGAGCACCGCCGGCGGACCGACGACAGCGCCCCGCTCGGTGCGGGGCGCTGCTGCTACTTCTTCTTCTCCTCGACGTCACCCGAGAGCGCCGCGATGAAGGCCTCCTGCGGGACCTCGACCCGACCCACCATCTTCATGCGCTTCTTGCCCTCCTTCTGCTTCTCGAGGAGCTTGCGCTTGCGGGTGATGTCACCGCCGTAGCACTTCGCGAGGACGTCCTTGCGCATCGCGCGGATGTTCTCGCGCGCGATGATGCGGGCGCCGATCGCTGCCTGGATCGGGACCTCGAACTGCTGGCGCGGGATGAGCTTGCGCAGCCGCTCCGCCATCATCGTGCCGTAGGCGTAGGCCTTGTCGCGGTGCACGATCGCACTGAACGCGTCGACCTGGTCCCCCTGCAGCAGGATGTCGACCTTCACCAGGTCGGCCGCCTGGTCGCCCATCGGCTCGTAGTCGAGGCTCGCGTACCCCTGCGTCTTGCTCTTCAGCTGGTCGAAGAAGTCGAAGACGATCTCGCCGAGCGGAATCTGGTACCGCAGCTCGACGCGGTCCTCACCCAGGTACTCCATCCCGAGGAGCGACCCGCGACGTGACTGGCAGAGCTCCATGATCGCGCCGACGTAGTCCTTCGGCGCGAGGATGGCCGCGCGGACCATCGGCTCACGGACCTCGACGATGCGTCCGGTCGGGAACTCGGACGGGTTCGTCACCTGCACGGTGGCGTTGTCCTCGGTCGTGACGTCGTAGACGACGCTCGGCGCGGTCGTGATGAGGTCGAGACCGAACTCACGCGAGAGCCGCTCCGTGATGATCTCGAGGTGCAGCAGGCCGAGGAAGCCGCACCGGAAGCCGAAGCCGAGTGCGACGGAGGTCTCGGGCTCGTACACGAGCGCCGCGTCCGACAGCTTGAGCTTGTCGAGCGCCTCGCGCAGGTCGGGGTAGTCGGAGCCGTCGATCGGGTACAGGCCCGAGAACACCATGGGCTTGGGGTCCGTGTAGCCGGGGAGGGCGTCGGTCGCGGGCTTCTGCGCGTTCGTGACCGTGTCGCCGACCTTCGACTGCCGGACGTCCTTCACGCCGGTGATGAGGTACCCGACCTCGCCGACGCTGAGGCCCTTCGTGGGCTTCGGCTCCGGCGACGACACCCCGATCTCGAGGATCTCGTGCGTCGTCTTCGTCGACATCATCTGGACCTTATCGCGCGGCTTGATGGTGCCGTCCACCATCCGCACGTAGGTCACGACGCCGCGGTAGCTGTCGTACACCGAGTCGAAGATCATCGCGCGGGGCTCGGCGTCGACCCGGCCGACCGGTGCGGGCACGGTCCGGACCACGCGGTCGAGGAGCTCCGGGACACCGACGCCCGTCTTGCCGGACACCCGGAGCACGTCGTCGGGTGATCCGCCGATGAGCTGCGCGAGCTCGGCCGCGTACTTCTCCGGCTCGGCCGCGGGCAGGTCGATCTTGTTGAGGACCGGGATGATCTCGAGGTCGTTCTCGAGCGCCAGGTAGAGGTTCGCGAGCGTCTGCGCCTCGATGCCCTGTGCCGCGTCCACGAGCAGGATCGCGCCCTCGCACGCGGCGAGGGACCGGGAGACCTCGTACGAGAAGTCGACGTGCCCGGGGGTGTCGATCATGTTGAGCGCGAAGGTCTCACCCTCGAGCTCCCACGGCATGCGCACCGCCTGGGACTTGATCGTGATGCCACGCTCGCGCTCGATGTCCATGCGGTCGAGGTACTGCGCACGCATCGCCCGCTCCTCGACGATGCCGGTGATCTGCAGCATGCGGTCGGCCAGCGTGGACTTGCCGTGGTCGATGTGCGCGATGATGCAGAAGTTGCGGATCGCCTCGGCCGGGGTCGCGGCGGGCTCGAGCGGCGCGGATGCTTGTGGGCTCACGGTTCCTCAGGGGTCGGGACGGTCGAACGATTGTCCCACGCCCGCGCATGGGCGGCGCGCACCGCGCGCCGCCCTGTGGAGACGGCACCGGCCGTGACCCCCTGTGCAGGGCGGACGGCAGGCGCGGGCTGCACCGGCACCGCGCCTCCCCCATCGGCACGGCCGGCGCGCCGTCGCCGCGTCGGCCCGGAACCGGCGGCGTGGGCCCGCTGCGTCAGACGGTCACGGTCACGGGTGCGGGCAGCGCGCCCAGACCGCGGCGCAGGTCGTCCGGGGTGGCGGCGAGGCAGACGCGGATCCACCCCTCTCCCGATCGGCCGAACGCGCTGCCGGGCGCGACGGCGACGTGCTCGCGGTGCAGGAGGGCGAGCGCCCACCCGGCGACGTCGCCCTGCGTGGCGTGCGACACGTCCACCCACAGGTAGAAGGCGCCGCGCGGGTCGAGGTAGCGGATGCCCGCGGCGTCGAGGACCCCCTTCGCGACCGCGAGGTTCGCGCGGTAGTGCTCCCGGGCGTCCTGCACCGCCTGGTGGTCGCCGACGATCGCCGCGAGGGCCGCCCACTGGTCGGGTTCGGCGACACAGCTGATCATCGCCTCCTGCACGGTGCGCATCGTCGGCCCGAGGCCCTTCGGCGTCACGAGGTAGCCGACACGGACGCCCGTCATCGCGTACGTCTTGCTCAACGAGAACGCGGTGAAGACCCGGTCGTCCTCGTCGAGCGAGGCGATGCTCACGTGCCGGGTGCCGTACGTGAAGTACTCGTAGACCTCGTCGCTGATGACCCAGAGGTCGTGCCGCTTCGCCAACGCGAGGAGTGCACGGAGGGTGTCCTCACCGAACACCGAACCGAGCGGGTTCGACGGGGAGTTCACCACGATCGCACGGGTGTGCTCGGTGATGCTCGCCTCGAGCGCCTCGAGGTCCGGCTCGAAGCCGTGCTGCGGCTCGAGCCGGTACGGCACCGGGGACGCCCCGATGATGTGCGCGTTCATCGTGAAGGTCGTGTAGCCGGGATCGGGCACCAGGACCTCGTCACCGGGACCGAGCACGAGGTTCATCGCCTGGAACAGCGCCTGCGTCGCACCGATCGTGAGCCAGACCTGCTCGAGGTCGACGTCGATGCGGTTCTCGCGGAGGAGCTTGTCGCGGATCGCCGTCCGGAGCGGCGCGATCCCGCCGTTCGGCGTGTAGTCGGTGCGGTCCTCGCTCCACGCCCGGCGGGCGGCCTCGCCGATGTGCGGTGCGACGGGGACGTCCGGCTCGCCGATGACGAGCATCGCGACGTCGGTGCCGTCTGCCCGCAGCAGGGCGGCCTGCTCGAACACACGGCGGATGCCGGATGCGGGGACGGTGTCGATTCGTGGCGCGAGGGAGGGCACGGAGGTCACCGTAGCCGTTCCGTGTTGCGGCGTGGTTGCGGGGCCGAACCACCCCACCGGCCCCGATCGCGCGGCACGTGCGGCGGCGCGTCGGTGCGTTGTCGGTGCGGGCTCGTGCTGGTAATGTTGGTGGCTGGCTTCCGCGTTCCCCGCCCACGGGTGGAACGCGATGCGACCGAGGGCCCCTCTACCCAGAGGTCGCGACCACCCGTAGACGACGAACAAGGAGCAACACGCATGGCGAACATCAAGTCGCAGATGAAGCGCATCAAGACCAACCTCAAGGCCCAGGAGCGCAACAAGGCCTACCGCTCGGAGCTCAAGACGGTCATCCGTCACACGAACGAGGCCGTTGCCGCCGGCGACAAGGACAAGGCCACCGCGGCGCTGGCCCTCGCGTCGAAGAAGCTCGACAAGGCCGTGAGCAAGGGCGTCATCCACAAGAACCAGGCGGCGAACCGCAAGTCGGCCATCGCCAAGAAGGTCTCCGCGCTCTGAGTCGCTGACCACTGACGAGAGCCCCGCACCGTTGGTGCGGGGCTCTCGTCGTTCGTGGGGTGCGCTGTTGGCCGCAGGGCGGCCGGCGGCCGAGTGCGCAGCGCGCAGCGCGGCCGAGTGCACAGCGGGTACGGACGGGAGGCGCGACCCGCGTCAGCGGTCCTCGCCGCGTCGGGCGATGGTCCTGACCATCACCTCGAGCGCGTAGTGCGCGTCGCGCGAGCCGCCCTTCACCGCGGTGTCCGCCGCAGCGATGCTCGTGATCGCGTTGGCGAGTCCGGCTTCGCTCCAGCCCGCGACGTCGCGCTGCGCCCGCTGCACCTGCCACGGTGCCATGCCCAGCGCCGACGCCGCCTGCCCGCTCGGGCCGCGGAAGGCACTCACCTTCGCCATCGTGCGGATCTTGCTCGCGAACGCTGCGACGATCGGCACCGGGGCCTCGCCGGTCGCCAGCGCGTGGCGGAGCTCGACGATCGCCGGCGCCGACCGTCCCGCGAGCGCGATGTCGGCGACCTTGAACGCGTTCGTCTCGACGCGCCCGCCGTGGTACTTGTCGACGACGCGGTCGGTGATCTCCTCGGCCTCGTCCGCGAGCAGCTGTCGGCACGCGGCGGCGAGCTCGGCCAGGTCGTCGGAGAACGCCGCGACGAGCGTCCGGACCGCCGACGGTGCGATCTTCCGCCTGGCCGCCCGGAACTCGGCGTTCACGAAGTCGATCTTGTCGGTGTCGCGCTTGAGCTCGTCGCACTGCACCTCGACGCCGCCGCCGACCCCGCTCCGGATCGTGTCGAGGAGCTTCTTGCCCCGGACACCGCCGCCGTGCCGCAGCACGAGCGTGACGTCGTCCGCCGGTGCCTGCAGGTAGGTGATGGTCTCGGTGATGAAGGCGTCCGTGCACTTCTCGACGTTCGTGACACGGACCAGCCGCGGCTCGCCGAACAGCGACGGGCTCGCGAGCGTCGCGAGGAGCCCGGGCGCGTACTGGTCGGCTTCGAGGTCGTGCACCTCGAGCGCCGGGTCCTCGCCCACGAGCAGGTCGCGGAGGACGCTGCTCGCCCGGTCCGCCAGGAACGACTCTGGGCCGGTGATGAGCACGACCGGTGCGGGCCGGACGCCGGACCACGGCACCTGGTCGATCTTGGCGGCGGCGCGCGTGGGCTTCTTGGCGGGCATGCGTTCCTTCCGTCGGCGCCGGGGCGAGCGGGTCCGGGCCTGGTCCGATCCTACGGGCCAGCGCCGACGGTCCCGCCGTCGCGCGCTCGGTCCACACGTGCAGCGCTCCCCCGCGTTCCCTCGACACGACGATCGTGCCCTGCGTGTCCGTCCGGAACGCCGTCGTGCCGGCCGCGTGCAGCATCTCGAGTGCAGACCGCGTGGGGTGGCCGTAGGTGTTGCCGGCGCCGACCCCGATGAGCCCGACCGGTGCGCCGAGCTGCCGGTAGAGCGCCGGGTCCTGGTCGGCGGAGCCGTGGTGCGCGACCTTGACCACCTCAGGGTGTGCCTCGACGAGCGGGCGCAGGTGGCGCTGCGCACGCTCCCCGAGGTCGCCGAGGAACACCCCGGACACGCACGCGCCGCAGGACGGGTCCGCCGTGGTCTCGAGCACCACGCTCGCGTCGTTCCCCGAGGCCGACGAACCGGCGAGCGGCCACACCACGCGCCAGCGCAGGGACCCGAGCGTGCCGGAGGTCCCGTCGTCGGCGGTGTGGACCTCGACGCCCGCCCGCTCGAGCACCTCGACCACGCGGTCGTCCTCGGGCCGGCCGGCGGGGCCGACGAGCGCCCGTGCGGCGCGGTCCGCCACCGCGTCCACCGCGCCGACGTGGTCGCGGTCGAAGTGCGTGAGCACGAGCAGGTCGATCCGAGCAACGTCGAGCAGGTCGAGGCACCGCAGGAGCAGTTCCTCGTCGTCCCCGGTGTCGATCAACGCGACCGGACCCGAGCCGTCGCGGACGAGGACCGCGTCGCCCTGACCGACGTCGCACGCAGCGACCGACCATGCGTCCGGTACCGTGCTCCGGACGACGAGCCGTGGGACGGCGACGACACCGAGCCCGAGCACGACGACCGCACCCGACGCGGCGAGCCACCGCCGGCGAGCGGTCCCGCGCGCGAGCACCGCCGCGGCCACGGTGCCGCTCACGACCGCGGCCGCCGCGGCACCGACGGCACCGGCGGGCCAGTCGAGGGAAGCCGCCGGCAGCGCGGCCACGCCGTGCGCGACGACTCCGATCGCCGCGGCCGGCACCCAGGCGACGTGGGCCACGACCGATGCTCCCCACGGCCACACCGGCGCGAGCAGGCACGCGGCGAGACCGGTGACGGTGACGACCGGGGCGAGCGGCTCGGTGAGCAGGTTCGCCGGGACCGCGTAGGTCGGCAGGGTCGGGGCGAGGACGACCGTGACGGGCCAGCAGGCGAGCTGCGCTGCGACCGGGACGGCCACGGCGGCCGCGACGGGCGTCCACAGCCGTCGCCCGAGGAGCTCGGTGGCCCTCGGGGCCAGGACGAGGATGCCCCCCGTCGCGAGCACGGACAGCGCGAACGCGGGCGCCCGCGCGTACCAGGGGACTGCGGTCAGCATGCCGAGCACCGTGAGCGCCAGGAGCGGGACCCCGCGCAGGGGCCGACCGGACAGTCGGACGAGCAGGACGACCACCGCCATGACGGCGGCACGGACGATCGAGGGGTCCGGGCGCACGAGCACCACGAAGGTGACGAGGAACCCG
Organism: Curtobacterium sp. MCSS17_008; assembly: GCF_003234185.1. GTDB lineage: Bacteria > Actinomycetota > Actinomycetes > Actinomycetales > Microbacteriaceae > Curtobacterium. The sequence goes on along the minus strand of NZ_QKSM01000001.1, from coordinate 23,459 downwards.
ACGGCCCCGATCGCGCGGAGCAGCCGGGACAGCCCGAGCGCCCGCCCGACCGCCACCACCAGGGCGACGACGACCGCACAGTTCGACCCGGACACGGCGGTCAGGTGGGTCAGCCCGGTCGTCTCCATCGCTGCCTCGGTCGCCGGGTCGAGCCCGCTGCGGTCCCCGATCGCGAGCCCGCGCAGGAGCGCCCCGCCCGGTTCCGGCAGGTCGTCGGTGACCGCGACGAAGGCGCGGCGGACCCGGTCCGTCGCGGCGAGCAGCCCGGTCGGCGCTTCGGACGTCGGGGTGCCGCGGAGGAACACCACGGCAGCGGTCGGGGAGCCGTCGCCGTCCGTCTCGACCGTGGCGCGACCGACGAGCAGCGTGCCCGCCGCGGCGGACCACGGCGGCGTCCCGGACGTGGCGGGCACGACCCGCACCGGAACCCGGAGTCCGCCGTGACCGTCCAGTCGGCGCAGCGTGCCGGTGGTCGACCGGTCGGTGACGGTCAGGTCCCGGGTGAGCACGACCTCGACCGCGACCGTCCGACCGACCCGGTCGTCGAGCCCCTCGGGTGCCCGAACGGGTGCACGCACGCCGACCGAGAGCGCGACCAGGGTGCAGCACGCGGCGACCACCACCAGGGAGCCGAGCACCGCAGGCAGCGCCGTCGGCGCGCGGCGCGGCCGCACCGCGAGCAGGACGACGGCCACGACACCCGCGACCGCGGTGCTCGCGGCGCACCACCACGCGGCGTCGGGTGCACCCACGAGCAGGACGGCCTCGACCCACGCCACGGCGACGGGACCGGCCAGGCGCAGGTCCGCCGTGCTCGGCTGCAGTCCCACGGCGTCAGACCCGGACCCGGTCGCGCAGCTCGGCGAACCGCCCGTCCCCGATGCCGCTGACCTCGAGCAGGTCCTCGACCGACGAGAAGCCCCCGTGCTCCTCCCGCCACGCCAGGATGCGGGCCGCCAGTGCGGGTCCGATCCCGGGCAGCGTCTCGAGCGTCACCTGGTCGGCTGCGTTCAGATCGACGACGGAGTCGGCGCTGTCCGCGCCCGCAGCAGGAGACCCGGTTCCGGATCCGGCCGGCGACCCGCTCCCGGTCGCGCCACCGACGTCCGGGCCGAGCGCCTCGGGCACCTCCGGCTCGTCGACGCGCGGCACGTAGAGCCGTTCCCCGTCCACGACGGGACGCGCGAGGTTCAACCGCGCGAGGTCGGCGTCCGCCGTCGCTCCCCCGGCACGCTCCAGCACCGCGTCGACCCGGGTGCCGTCCGGCACGTCGACCACGCCGGCCCGCGCGACGGCCCCGAGCACGTACACCGCGACCACCGACGGCGACGACGAGGCCGAGGCCGACGCGCCCGGCCCGTCCGACGCGGCGCGTCCGTCGGCACCGTCCCGGGACCTGCCCGCAGCCGGCCCGGTCGCCGCGGCACCGGGCGTCCCGGCGACCGACGGCCCGCTCGTCACCGTCACGCCGCCGGAGGACCGAGCGCCGAGTGTGCCGACGGCGACGACCACGAGTGCGACCGTGACGACCACCGCGGCGAGCACCACGGCCGCCCGCGGTGTCAGCGCCCAGCGCGACCACCGGGGGTCGGGCTCCGGCGACGGGGACGACCGGTCCGACCGGGACGGACCGGGTGACGACGAGGAGGTGACGACCGGTGGTTCGACGTGGGACATGGCCGGAACGGTAGGTCGTGCCCGCGGACGACGAAGGCCCGGCGACTCCTCCTGTGGAGGAGCCCGCCGGGCCGGTCGGCTGAGGAGGAGTCTCCTCAGCCCTTGATCGCGATGTTCACGAGCTTCGGCGCCCGGACGATCACCTTCACGATCTCGCGGTCACCGATGTAGCGCTGCACGTTCGCCGAGGACCGCGCGAGTTGCTCGAGCTCGTCCGCCTCGATCGACTTCGAGACCTCGAAGGAGTCACGGACCTTGCCGTTCACCTGCACGACCGCCGTCAGCGTGTCCTGGACGAGCAGCGTCGGATCGGCCTTGCGCCACCCGTGCGTCGCGACGGTCGCCTCGTGGCCCAGCTTCTCCCACATCTCCTCGCCGGTGTACGGGGCGAAGACGCTCAGGCCGAGCGCGACGGTCTCGACCGCCTCGCGCACGGCTGGGTCGCCCGCGCCGGGACCGTTGTCGATGGCCTTGCGCGTGACGTTCACCAGGTCCATGAGCCGCGCGATGACGACGTTGAACTTGAACGCCTCCATGAGCCCCGGAGCGTCGGCGAGGAACCGGTGCGTCACCTGACGCAGCGCCCGGTCACCGTCGGCCCACACGGCGTCCTTCGGGCTCGTCACGTCGAGCGCCAGACGGTAGGCACGGGCCAGGAAGCGCGCCGACGCCGACGGCGACACGTCCTCCCAGTTGATGTCGTCCTCCGGCGGACCGGCGAAGCCCATCACGAGACGGATCGCGTCGACGCCGTTCGCGTCGAGCTCGTCGCCGAGCGAGACGCCGCCCTTCGACTTCGACATCTTCGAGCCGCCGGACAGCACCATGCCCTGGTTGAGCAGCGCCGAGAACGGCTCGGTGAAGTCGAGGTAGCCGAGGTCGAACAGGACCTTCGTGACGAAACGGGCGTAGAGCAGGTGCAGGATGGCGTGCTCGATGCCGCCGATGTACTGGTCGACCGGTGCCCACTTGCGCGCGGTCCCCGGGTCGAACGCCTGCGTGTCGTCGTTAGCGGACAGGAAGCGCAGGAAGTACCACGACGAGTCGACGAACGTGTCCATCGTGTCGGTGTCGCGCATCGCGGGCGAGCCGTCGACGGGGTTCGGCACGTTCACCCAGTCCGTCGCGCCGCCGAGGGGCGAGGTCCCCTTCGGCTTGAGGTCGAGTCCCTCGGTCGACGGCAGGGTGATCGGCAACTGGTCCTCGGGCACCGGGTACTCGGTGCCGTCCTCGCCGTGGATGATCGGGATCGGGGTGCCCCAGAAGCGCTGGCGCGAGATGAGCCAGTCGCGCAGGCGGTAGGTCTTCGCCGCCCGGCCCGTGCCACGCTCCTCGAGCAGCGAGATCGCCGCCGTGATCGCGTGCTGCTTCGACATGCCGTCGAGCGGACCCGAGTTGATCATCCGGCCCTGGCCGGTCAGGGCCTCACCGGTCGACACCGGGTCGAGCGCGGGCAGGTCCTCGAGGGTCGCGCCCTCGGGGATGACCGGGATCGCGCCGGTCACGGGTTGGTTCGTGTCGACGACGACCTTCACCGGCAGGTCGAACGCACGGGCGAAGTCGAGGTCGCGCTGGTCGTGCGCCGGCACGGCCATGACCGCGCCGTGGCCGTAGTCGGCGAGCACGTAGTCGGCGGCCCAGATCGGCAGGCGCTCCCCCGTCAGCGGGTGGATCGCGGAGCGGCCGAGCGGGACGCCGGTCTTCGGGCGGTCGGCGTTCTGGCGGTCGATCTCCGAGGTCTTCTGCGTCGCGGTCAGGTAGTCGGCGAAGGCCGAACGGACGGACTCGTCAGTCGACTCCACCAGCTCGGCCGCCAGGTCGGAGTCGGGTGCGACGACCAGGAACGTCACGCCGTGGATGGTGTCCGGTCGCGTCGTGAACACGGTGACCGGCTCGTCGCGGCCCTCGATGACGAAGTCGACGTCGGCGCCGACCGAGCGGCCGATCCAGTTGCGCTGCTGCGCGATGACCTTCGCCGGCCACCGACCCTCGAGCTGGTTGAGGTCGTCGAGCAGGCGGTCGGCGTACTTCGTGATCGCGAAGTACCACTGCGTCAGCTTCTTCTTGACGACGACCGCACCGGAGCGGTCGGACGTGCCGTCGGGCAGCACCTGCTCGTTCGCGAGCACGGTCTGGTCCACCGGGTCCCAGTTGACCCAGCTGTCCTTCCGGTACGCCAGGCCCTTCTCGTACATCTTGAGGAACAGCCACTGGTTCCACTTGTAGTACTCGGGGTCCGAGGTGTGGATCTCGGTCGTCCAGTCGAAGGACGGCGCGTACCGCTTGAACGAGGCCTTCTGCTGCTCGATGTTCGCGTACGTCCACTCCCGGGGGTCGACCCCGCGCTTGATCGCCGCGTTCTCGGCCGGCAGGCCGAAGGAGTCCCACCCGATGGGGTGCAGGACGTTGAAGCCCTGCTGCCGCCAGTACCGCGCCACGAAGTCGCCGAGCGCCCAGTTCTCGGCGTGCCCCATGTGCAGGTCGCCGGACGGGTAGGGGAACATCTCGAGGATGTACTTGCGCGGACGGTTGTCGTCGAGGTCCGTCGTGAAGAGCCCGAGTTCCTCCCAGCGGGGCTGCCACTTCTCCTGGATGCGGCGGAAGTCGTAGGCGTCGGCGTCAACGGCTGCGTGCTCGGTGGGGTGCTCGGTGGTCACGATCACCAAGGGTACAAGGCCTGGAGGCCCGTCCCGGCCCCGACGGCGGACCGCACCGCCGCCGCGTGGTGCGGTGGCGTCGGCCCCGGATCAGGCCGTCACGAGCCGTCCGTCCCGCATCCGGACCGTGCGGTCGACGAGGTCCGCCGGCACCGGCACGTGCGACACGACGAGGACGGTGCGCCCGACCTGACGCGCTGCCCCGACGAGGTCGCGCAGCACGGCGTCACCCAGGTCGGGATCGACGTCGGCGGTGGGCTCGTCGAGCACGAGCACGGGGAACGCGTGCAGGAGGGCGCGGGCGAGGGCGAGACGGTGCGCCTGCCCACCGGACAACAGCACGCCGCGTTCCCCCACGGGGGCGTCGAGCCCCCCACGGCGCTCGACCCACGCCCCGAGACCGACGCGATCGAGCACGTCGGTGAGCTCCTCGTCCGAGGCGGTGTCCCGGGCGAAGAGCAGGTTCTGGCGCACGGACCGGTCGAACACGAACGGGTCCTGCTCGACGAGCCCGACCCGGGCGCGGACCGCGTCCGGGTGGATCGTGCGCGCCTCCACCCCGTCGAGCGTGTAGGAGCCCTCGTGGTCGACGAACCGCACCAGGGCGTCCACGAGGGTCGACTTGCCGGCACCGCTCGGCCCCTCGAGCACGACGACCTCGCCGGGGAGCAGGTCGAGCGACACCCGGTCGACCGCCGGCGCCGACGCTCCCGGCCACCGCACGGTCAGGTCGCGGAGCGAGACGGTGACCGGACCGTCGACGACGAGGTCGACGGGATCGGCCGGCTGCTCGGGCTCGGGCACGATCCCGGACGGCGCGACGGCGGGGACCACCCGCTCCACGCGCTCCGCGGCCGCACGCACCCGGCGCAGGGTGAGGACCGCGAGCGGGACCCCGGCGACGACCTCGAAGAGCGCGAGCGGCACGAAGACCACGAGCGCCCACAGCGGCCCGTCGAGCGCCCCGGTCACGACCGCCGGCGCCCCGACCGCGAGCACCCCGACGACGGCTCCCCCACCGACCAGGCCGACGAGGGCCCCGACGAGCGACTCGACGGTGGCACGGCGACGGACGGCGCGGGTGACGCGGTCGTCGAGGGCGGCGATGGTCGCGAGGCGGTCGGACAGCGTGCCGTACGCGACGAAGACGTCGAGCGTCCGGACGGTGTCGAGCACGAGGTCGGCGACGCGCCCGCGCTCGGCCGCGGTCTCGCGGTCCGAGCGCCGGGCGACGGACAGGGTCGTGACGGTCCCGAGCAGCGCCGCCACGGCGAGGGCGACGACGAGCACGAGTGCCGCGGGCAACCACACGACCGCCACCGCGACGACAGAGAGCACGGCGACGGTCCCGGCGGACACGAGCGGCCCGACGACCCGGATGGGCAGGTCCTGCAGCCGGTCGGTGTCGGTGACGAGCCGTGTGAGCAGGTCGCCGCGTCCGGTCGAGCCCAGCCCGGCCGGCGCCACCGATGCGAGCCGCCGGTACATCTCGGTCCGCACCACGGCGAGCTGCCGGAAGGACGCGTCGTGCCCGGCGAGCCGGTCGACGTAGCGCAGGGCCGCGCGTCCGAGGGCGAAGGCGCGCACCCCGACCATGACGAGCGTCAGGTACAGGATCGGCGGCTGCTCGGCGGCCCGGGTGATGAGGTACCCGCTCGCGGCGAGGAGCGCCACGGCGCAGACGGCACTGAGCGTGCCGGCGGCCACCGCCTTCGCCCACCCGGCCCCGTGCGGCATCGCGAGCCGGAGGACGGACGACGGTCGTGCCTCCCGGCTCATGCCCGTGCCCCCTGCGGGTCGGTCACGGCGACGGAACCACCCGGCTGCACGTCGAAGCGGACGTCGGCCGCGGCGAGCACCGCTGGCCGGTGGCTCGCGACCACGACCACCGCCCCGTCCGCGGCGAGCGCCCGCACGGCGCGCACGACGATCTGCTCCGCGTCCGCGTCGAGCGCGGACGTCGGCTCGTCGAGCAGCACGAGCGGGGTCCGCGCCCGTCGGGCGCGGTAGAGGGCCCGTGCGACCGACACACGCTGCGCCTGGCCGCCGGACAGACCGCTCCCGCCGGACCCGATCGGGAGGCTCGGCTCGACCGGCAGACCGGCCTCGGCCAGGGCGCGGCGGACGTCGCCCTCGTCGGGTTCGGTGGTGAGGGCCACGTTCTCGGCGACCGTGCCGCGCACCAGGCGCGGCCGCTGGTCGGCCCACGTGACGCGCTCCTCACGGGTCGTCCCGGCCGGCCCGGGGACCGTGACGGTGCCGTCGTGGGGCAGGACGCCGCGGATCGCGGCGATCAGACTCGACTTGCCGGACCCGCTCGGTCCGGCGAGCGCGACGACGGTGCCCGGCGCGGCGCGGAGGTCGAACGGACCGATCACGACGTCCGGTCGGCGGACGACGAGTCCCTCGACGACCAGGTCCGCCGGAGCGGTGGTGACCGCGGCGGCCTCGCCTGCGGGGTCGCGTCGGGGGTCGCGGTCAAGCGACCCGGGCGCGCGGTCGTCGAGGACGTCGAGGACCGCGGCCGAGGCCTCGACGCCGTCCTGCGCGGCGTGGAAGTCGGCGCCGACCTGGCGGACGGGCGCGAACGCCTCCGGTGCCAGGACGAGGACGAACATCGCGACGCCGAGGCCGAGCGAGCCGTCGACGAGTCGCACGCCGATCGACACGGCGACGAGTGCGACGGACAGGCTCGCCGCGAGCTCGAGGGCGAAGCCGCTCACGAACGACAGGCGCAGGACCCCGATGGTGCCGCGCCGGTACTCGTCGGTCACCGTGCCGATGCGACCGACCTGGCGCCGGGCACGACCGAACGCCTTCAGGGTGGACAGGCCCTCGACCGCCTCGGTGAACGCGCCACCGAGCCGTGCGAGCGCGTCCGACTGCTTCCGCTGGAGGGCCTGGGTCGCGAGGCCGATGAGCACCATGAACACCGGGATGACCGGCATGGCGAACAGGATGACCAGCGCGCTGGTCAGGTCGGCGTACGCGATGGCGACGAGCAGCACCGGCGTCGCGACGGCCGTGAGCGCGAGCTGCGGCACGTACCGGCCGAAGTAGGCGTCGAGGGCGTCGAGACCCGGGCCGAGGGTCGTCGCGAAGCCGGCGGACGACCGCTCGGCGAGCCAGGACGGCCCGCGGTCCGCCGCCCGCGCGAGCACCGTGGTCCGCAGCTCGCTCTTGACGGTCGCCCCGGCCCGCGCCGCCAGGTCGTCGGTCGCCCACGCGGCGACCGCTCGGACCACGAACGCAGCGGCGAGGAGCGCGAGCGTCGGTGTGAGGGCCGCCGGCACCCGGCCGTCCGGGACGGCGTCGACGCCGAGGGTGACCGCGGCGGCGATCCCCCACGCGATACCGATCGTCGCGAGCGTGCGCACGAGTCCCGTCGCAGCGGACGCGACGACGGAACCGCGCGCGGCGCGGGAGAGGCGGAGCAGACGCGGGTCGAGCGGCTTCACCCCGGGCCGCCTAGTGTGCGGCCTGGGTGATGTGTGCCCGCGAGACGCGTTTGCGGAACACCCAGTACGTCCAGGCCTGGTAGGCGAGCACGAGCGGCACGAAGATCAGCGCCACCCAGCTCATCACCGTCAGCGTGTAGGCGCCGCTCGAGGCGTTGACCACGGTCAGGCTGTTTGCCGGGTCGTTCGAGGCGGGCATCACGTCCGGGAAGATCGCCGTGAACATCGCCAGCACCACCGCCGCGATCGTGACGGCCATGAGCGTGAACGCCCGACCCTCCTTGCCCCACGCGTTGCAGAGCACCGCCAGGACGAGCGCCAACGCGGCCACGACCGACAGCACCAGGGACGCCGGGGTGGCCCGGACGAACGCCATCGCGACCAGGAACGCGGCGCCGACGACGATCGTCAGCACACCCGCGCGGGTCGCGAGCCGCTTGGCTCGCTCGCGGATCTCACCCTCGGTCTTCAGCGCGACGAACACGACGCCGTGCGTGAAGAACACCACGAGGGTCGCGAGCCCGGTCAGCAGGGCGAACGGGTTGAGCAGGTCGAACAGGGTGCCGGTGTAGTTGTGGTCGGCGTCCATCGGGATGCCCCGGACGACGTTGCCGAACGCCACACCCCACAGGAACGACGGCACGGCGCTGCCGACGACGATCATGAGGTCGAACCGGCGCTTCCACTCCGGGTGCTTGCCCTGGTGCCGGTACTCGAAGGACACGCCGCGGGCGATGAGCGCCGCGAGGATGAGCAGCAGCGCCAGGTAGAAGCCCGAGAACATCGTGGCGTACCACTCCGGGAAGGCCGCGAACAGGCAGGCGCCGGCGACGATCACCCACGTCTCGTTGAGGTCCCACACCGGGCCGATCGTGTTGATCAGGACACGGCGGTCGGTGTCGTCCTTGCCGAGGAACGGCAGGGACATGCCGACGCCGAAGTCGAACCCGTCGAGCACGAAGTACCCGACGAAGAACAGTCCGACGATCGCGAACCACAGAACAGGGAGATCCATCAGGCAGCGTCCACTTCTAGTACACCGTCACTTCGTGCTTGACCTCGCCCGAGGCCTCGTCGACCTGCGCAGGTGCGGCGGGACCCTCCTGGGCGACCTTCTTGATGAGCTTGAACTCGACGACCGCGAGTGCGCCGTAGATGAGCGTGAACACGACCAGCGAGATGAGGACCTCGAGCCCGGTGACGTTCGGCGAGACACCGTCGGCCGTACGGAGCAGTCCGAAGACGAGCCACGGCTGCCGGCCCATCTCCGTGAAGATCCAACCCATGATCATCGCGGCCATCGGCAGGGGCACCGACCACGTCGCCACGCGCCACACCCACCGCTGCGTCGGGAAGCGGCCCTTGCGGGTCAGCCACAGACCGACGAGGGACACGAGCACCGCGCCGACGCCGAGGGCGATCATCCAGCGGAACGACCAGTAGGTCACCCAGATGATCGGCTTGTAGTCACCTGGGCCGTACACCTGTGCGTACTGCGCCTGCAGGTCGTTGATGCCCTCGACCGTCCCGTTGAACGTGTGCGTCGACAGGAACGAGAGCAGGTACGGGATGCGGATGGAGAACAGCTCGTGGACCCCGTCCGGGGTGCCGAGCGTGAAGATCGAGAACGACGCGTCCCTGCCCGTCGAGGTGTTGTAGAGCGCCTCGGCCGCGGCCATCTTCATCGGCTGGGTGTCGACCATCGTCAGGCCGAGCTGGTCGCCCGAGAGCACCGTCAGCGCGCCCGACGCGAGCATCGTCCACATGCCGAACTTGAGCGCCGGCATCATCGTCTCGAGGTTCTGGTTCCGGGCCAGGTGGTACGCGGCGACCGCGACGATGACCGAGGCCGCCACCATGAACGCGCCGAACAGCGTGTGCGGGAACGCGGCCAGGGCGACCTTGTTCGTCAGCACCGCCCAGATGTCGGTGAGCTCCGCGCGGCCCTTGGTCTCGTTGATCGCGAAACCGACCGGGTGCTGCATGAAGGCGTTGGCCGCGAGGATGAAGTAGGCCGACAGCATGGTGCCGACGCTCACGCACCAGATGCTCGCCAGGTGCACCGCCTTCGGCAGCCGGTCCCACCCGAAGATCCAGACGCCGATGAACGCCGCCTCGAAGAAGAACGCCAGGATGCCCTCGAGCGCGAGCGGAGCGCCGAACACGTCACCGACGAAGCGGGAGTAGTTCGACCAGTTCATGCCGAACTGGAACTCCTGCACGATGCCGGTGACGACCCCCATCGCGAAGTTGATGAGGAAGATGCGCCCGAAGAACCGGGTCAGCTGCAGGTAGTGCGCTCGCCCCGTGCGGACCCAGGCCGTCTGGAACACCGCGACGACGACGGCCATGCCGATCGTCAGCGGGACGAAGAGGAAGTGGTAGATCGTCGTGAGACCGAACTGCCACCGCGACAGGATGAGCGGATCGAGGATGTCGTTCATGCGGCGTGTCCGAGCCGGTTCGCCGCGCGCTGTTCGTGCACGAGAGTTGCTTCCTCTGGGAAGTGGGACTGGTGTGTGTCACCCCGTCGGGACACCTCCACGCTACCGGCCGGTCACCTGCCTCGACAAGTTGTAGAGCGCGCTGCTGCACGAATGTGCACACCCCGTGATCGGCACACCCGTGCGGAACACACGTGCTCTGGTGCCTGCGCGCACTCCTCTCCCACGAACGACGACAGGTGCCGGGCCGAAGCCCGACACCTGTCGTTCGATCCGCGGCGGCGCCGGAGCGCCGACCGGCTACAGCAGCCCCTGGTCCTGCAGGAACTCCTTCGCGATCTGCGAGGCCTTCTCCTTGTCGACCGTGCTCTTCGTGTTGAGGTCGATCAGCGCCTCCGGGGTGAGCTTCTCGTTCACCTGGTCGATCGCGTCCGCGGCCTTCTCGTCCACCTTGTCCGACACCACCGGGATGACGTTCTGCGGGAGGATGAGGTTCTCCGGGTCCTCGAGCGAGACGAAGTCGTTCGCCTTGATGCTCGGGTCGGAGGTGTAGATGTTCGCGAGCTGGACCGTGTCGTCCTTCAGGGCCTTCACGGTGAGGGCACCACCGGAGTCCTCGATCGACTTGAAGTCGACGTCGACGCCGTAGACGGACTGCAGGCCCTCGGGGCCGTACGGACGGGTCTGGAACTCGGAGTTCGCGCCGACGGTCAGCTTCTCGTCGACGTTCTCCAGGTCGGCCAGGCTCGTGACGTCGTACTCCTCGGAGAACTGCTTCGTGACGGTGTAGCTGTCCTGGTCCGTCGCCTCGGCCTCGTCGAGGACACGCAGACCCTTCGGCAGGGCCGCCTCGAGGCCCTCGTCGATCTCGTCGGCCGTCTTCGCCTCCGAGTCCTTGTCGAAGTACTGCAGCAGGTTGCCGCTGTACTCCGGCATGACGTCGATCGCACCCTTCTCGAGCTGCGGGATGTAGACCTCGCGCTGCCCGATGTTGAAGTTGCGCTCGACGGTGAAGCCGTCCTCCTCGAGGATCTGCGCGTAGAGCTCGGCGATGATCTCGTTCGAGTAGTACTGCTGCGAGCCGACGACGATCGTCCCCGAGTCGGAGGAGGCGCTGGGGTCGCTGCTGAGCGGGTCGCCGGACGCACAGCCGGTGAGGGCTGCTGCGACGCCGAGTGCCGTCGCGGCGGCGAGGCCGACGCGGATCCTTGCTGTGGTCACGATGGGTTTCCTTCCGGGATGGGGTTGCGGGTTCGCTCGCGCGATCCCTGGCGCGGCCGGGCCGACGGGCCGGCGATGCCCCTGGGCACCACGGCACGCTGCAGCGCGGCGAACACGATCTCGAACGCGATCGCGAGGGCGATCACGAGCACGGAGGCACCGAGCATCTCGGCGTAGTCCTGGGTCTTCAGGCCGAGGAAGACGTACCCGCCGAGTCCCCCGGATCCGACGTACGCGGCCAACGTGGCGGTCGCGACGACCTGCAGCACCGCGGAGCGGACGCCACCGACGAGCAGCGGGAGCCCGAGCGGCACCTCCACCTTCCACAGGACCTGCCAGCCGGTCATGCCCTGGGCGCGGGCCGCGTCGACGGTACCGGGGTCGACCGACTCGATGCCGGCGTAGGCGCCGGCCAGCACCGAGGGGATCGCCAGGATCACGAGCGCGAGCAGCGGTGCCTGCAGTCCGACGCCGGCGAGGAGTCCGAAGAGCGTCAGCACGCCGAGCGTCGGCAGCGCGCGGATCCCGCCGGACAGTGCGATGGCGAACCCGCGTGCGCGGCCGGTGTGTCCGATCGCGTAGCCGACCGGGACGGCGAGGACCGACGCGAGGAGCACCGCCAGGAGCGTGATCCAGACGTGCTCCCAGAGCCGACCGGGGATGGCGTTGGAGCCCGTGTGGTTGGCGGGGTCGAACACCCACGCGATCGCCTGACCGATGATCACGAGCCGACCTCCGCTGTCTGCAGCACCCTGCGGGTGCGCCGTCGGGCGGTCCGGCTCCGCCGGGTCCACGGCATGACGAGTCGGCCGACCAGCACCAGCAGCCCGTCGAGGGCGAAGGCCAACAGCAGGACGACGACGATGCCGGAGACGATCTCCTCCTGGATGCCGCGCGCGATCCCGTCGGTGAAGAGCGAGCCGAGGCTCTGGATGCCGAGCACGGCGCCGACGGTCGTCAGCGAGATGGTGGACACCGTGACGACCCGCAGCCCCGCGAGCAGCACCGGGCCGGCGAGCGGCAGCTCGACGCGGAAGAACCGCTGCGCGGGCGAGTAGCCCATCGCCGACGCAGCCGACGTGGTCGCGGCATCGACCGAGGAGAGCCCGTCGACGGTCGACCGCACCATCAGCGCGAGCCCGTACAGCGTCAGGCCGATGACCACGTTGACCGGGTCCTGCAGCCCCGTGCCGATGATGCCGGGCAGGGCGATGAAGAGCGACAACGACGGGATCGCGTAGAGCAGCCCGGCGACGGTCACGATGCCCGTCCCGACTCCGGCGCCGAACCGACCGGCACCGGGTCGCTGGAGCTTGACGACGAGCCAACCGATCGGGATGGACAGCACGAAGCTGATGATGATCGGCGGGATCGCGATCGCGAGGTGGGAGACCGTGTCCTCCCCGATCGTGTCGAGGTTGGACAGCACCCAGTTCACGTGGTGCTCCCACCCTGCGCCGGAGCACCCGTGGCGGTGTCACGCGCCCCGGCCTCGGTCACCTGCGGCACCGCGGCTGCGGCGTCGACCACCTGCACCGGACCGGTGAGCACGCCGGCTGCGCGGCCCTCACCGTCCACGACGATCGGCCCGGTCGGGGTCTGCTCGACCCGCAGGGCACGACGGCCCCGTCCGGCACCGATGAAGTTCGCGACGAAGTCGTCGGCCGGCTCCGCCAGGATCTCGGCGGGCGTGCCGAGCTGGGCGATCTCGCCGCCCTTCTTGAGGATGACGACCTGGTCGCCGAGCTTGAAGGCCTCGTCGATGTCGTGGGTCACGAAGACGACGGTCTTGCCGAGCTCGCGCTGCAGGCGGATGAGCTCGTCCTGCAGATCGGCGCGCACGAGCGGGTCGACCGCACCGAACGGCTCGTCCATGAGCAGGATGTTCGGGTCCACCGCGAGCCCGCGGGCGACGCCCACGCGCTGCTGCTGTCCGCCGGAGAGCTGGGACGGGTAGCGGTCCGCCAGCGCACGGTCGAGACCCACCGTGTCCATGAGCTCGAGGGCCCGCGCGCGGGCCTCGCCCTTGGACACCCCGGTCAGGAGCGGCACGGTCGCGATGTTCTCGGCGACCCTCCGGTGCGGCAGCAGCCCTGCGCTCTGCATGACGTAGCCGATGCGGCGGCGGAGCTGCACGGGGTCCACACCCGCGACGTCCTCGCCGTCGATCTCGACCGCACCGGAGGACGGGTCGACCATCCGGTTGATCATGCGCAGCAGGGTGGTCTTGCCGCACCCGCTCGACCCGACGAACACCGTCGTGGTCCGCGACGGGATGACGAGGCTGAACTCGTCGACCGCCGTGGTGCCGTCCGGGTACGTCTTGCGCACCGAGCGGAACTCGATCATGGGTGCCCTTCTGTTCGGAGGTAGCCCGACTCCGTGCGAGCGTACCCGCGCAGAACGGATGTCGTTGCGCGTGACGGCGCATGACGGTCCGCGGACAGCCGATCCGACACCCACCGCCCCTGGAGCACGTGGGTGCGCGACGCACGACGCCCGCGTTCCTGTTCGGAACGCGGGCGTCGTGGGGTCGGTCCGACAGTCAGCCGGGCGCGTCGGCGCTGCGACCGCTGCCGGCCGTCGATCAGGAGGCGGCGACCACCGCTTCGAGATGGGCGCGGCTCATCGTGCGGTACTCCTCGATGAGCGCGACGTCGGGAGCAGATCGGTCGCGCGTCGCGCGAGCGATGACGGCGTGGGCCGACTCGGCGAGGACGACCCAGGTGCGCTGGACGCGCTCGGTGGTCGGGAAGCCGAACCGGTCGTGCAGCACCTGCGACACGGCTGCCCCGAGTGCCGCCATGCGGTCCTCGGCGTCGCGCGTGCCGGTGTCGGCGGCGTCACCGAAGCGGATGGCCCGGAAGCCCGGCTCGGTCCGGTACATCTCGACGGTCGCGTCGATGAGTGCGTCGCAGGCGTCCTGCCACGTGGCGGCGTCGCTCTCGTCGATCGCCGTGAGGAAGCGCTCAGCCAGCCGCTGCGTGCTGCGGATCGCGAGGGCCTCGACCACCGCGATGCGGTCCGGGAAGTACCGGTAGACCGTGCCGATGGACGCCCCCGCCCGCTCGGCCACCATGGCGGTGGTCAGACGCTCGAACCCGATCTCGTCGATCACCGCGGCCGCGGCGTCCAGGAGTCCCGCGAGGCGCGCCGAACTGCGGGCTTGGACCGGCTCGTTCCTGAGCAGTGATGATCCCCCCGGCAGTGCGTTCGGTACCTCGGTGACGAGCACGTGTTCTCCTCTTGCGCTCCCGGCGGAGCGCGGTCATGTGGGATGTTGCGGGAGCAACTCTCGCAGAGACCGGCTGGAACATCGCTGCGACTCACCAGGTGCACGGGTGCGCCGGACGCCGCCCGGAGCGTTCCCGTGGAAGGATGAGGGCCATGCCCGACTCGACGCCCCACGAGCCGTCGTTGGCCGAGCCGATCCTGCACCGGGCCGCTCGCATCGAGGACGCCGTGCAGGAGTTCCGTGAGCACCGAGCCCGGCGCCGCGGGCTCGTCCCGACCGTCGTCCCGTACACGGGCTACGGTGCTCCCGGCTGGATCCGCGTGCTCTGCCGCGTGCTGCTCACCCGACGGGGGCTGGCGTCCGATGCCTCCTACTACGGCGTCCGGGGGTGGCGGAGCTTCACGAGCGTCGCGGTCGACGACGCCGAGGTGACCGTGACGGCCGGCGGCACCACCCACGTGGTGCAGTCCGACCGCGGTGGCGTGGTCGACGCGAAGGTCCCGATCGACCTCGAACCGGGGTGGCAGACCGTGCGCCTTTCGGCTGGTGGGATGCGGGACGTCGAGGCGGACGTCTTCATCGTGGACCCCGACACGCGCTTCGGGCTGGTCTCCGACGTCGACGACACGGTCATGGTGACCTCGCTCCCCCGGCCGATGCTCGCCGCCTGGAACTCGTTCGTCCTCACGGAGCACGCGCGGCGCCCCGTGCCGGGGATGTCGGTGCTGTACGAACGTGTGCTGGCCCAGCACCCCGGAGCACCGACGGTCTACCTGTCGACCGGCGCGTGGAACGTCGCGCCCACGCTGCAGCGGTTCCTGACGCGCAACATGTACCCGTCCGGCACCATGCTGCTCACGGACTGGGGTCCCACGCACGACCGGTTCTTCCGGAGCGGGCAGCTGCACAAGCAGCAGAGCCTGCGGCGACTGGCCGAGGACTTCCCCGACGTGCGGTGGCTCCTGGTCGGTGACGACGGCCAGCACGACGAGACGCTCTACGGCGACTTCGCCAAGGAGCACCCCGAGAACGTCGCCGCCGTCGCGATCCGTCAGCTGTCGACGAGCGAGGCCGTGCTGGCCGGTGGGCGCTCGCGCGCGCAGGAACGCTCGCGGGACTCGGCGGCGCCCTGGGTGTACGCGCCGGACGGTGCCGGGCTGTGGACGGAGCTCGCGCGGGTGGGCATCACCGACGCCGACCCGTCGGCACCGCTGTAGGGCTCGACCGTCGGCGGACCGGACACGGTCGGTGCGTCCTCCGGGACCACTGAGCGGATCCTCATCCCGGGCGGCGCCCTCCGACCACGGTGGTTGGATCGGCCCATGAGCACCGGAACCCCGCCGAACCGCATCGAGGACCACGCCCTCGTCGGTGACACGCACACCGCCGCCCTCGTCGGACGTGACGGCACCATCGACTGGGCGTGCCTCCCCCGCTTCGACAGCCCGTCCGCCTTCGCGTCCCTGCTCGGCACCGAGGAACACGGTCACTGGTCGCTCCGCCCGACCGACCCGGAGGCGACGAGCACCTGGCGACACCGCCGCGACACGCTCGTCCTCTCGACCGTGTGGGTCACCGCCACCGGGACCGTCGAGGTCACCGACTTCATGCCGGTCGACCCGCACCACGCGACGATCGTCCGGCGCGTCCGGGGCCTGCAGGGGTCGGTGCAGGTCGAGCAGACGCTCCGGATCCGGTTCGACTACGCCCGCGCACTCCCCTGGGTCCGACAGGTCGGCGGCGACGAGGCCCCGGCCCTGCTCGCGACCGCCGGTCCGGGCTCCGTCATCGTCCGCGGGGTGCGGTTCCGCGCCGACGGTCACCGCCACACCGCCACCGTGACCGTCGAGGAGGGCGACGTCGTGGACACCGTCCTCACCTGGTACCCCTCGCACCGGGAACCTCCGGAGCCCCTCGACGTCGACGCGGCGCTGGACCGCACCGAGCGGTGGTGGCTGGACTGGATGTCGACGGCGCACACCGAGGGCCCGTACGCCGAGGCGAGTCGACGATCCCTGCTGCTCCTGCGGGCCATGACGCACGGCGCGACCGGCGGCGTCGTGGCGGCCGCGACCACGAGCCTCCCGGAGGACCCCGGGGGCGAACGCAACTGGGACTACCGCTTCGTGTGGCTGCGCGACGCGTCGCTCGCGCTCGCCGAGCTCATCGCGCACGGCTACCGCGAGGAGGCAGCAGCATGGCGACGGTGGCTCCTGCGGGCGGTCGCCGGTGATCCCGCGGACGTCCAGATCATGTACGGCGTCGCCGGCGAACGCGAGTTGCCGGAGCGGACGATCGACGAGCTGCCGGGGTACCTGGGCTCGACACCCGTCCGCGTGGGCAACGGTGCCTCGACGCAGTACCAGGGCGACGTGTTCGGCGAGGTGCTCGCAGCGCTCCACGACGCCCGCGAACTCGGCGTCGAGGAGAACGCCGACTCGTGGGCGCTGCAGCGCGCCCTGCTCCGGTACGTGGAGGAGCACTGGCAGGAGCCGGACAACGGCATCTGGGAGATGCGCGGTCCCCGGCGGCACTTCACCCACTCGCGAGCGATGATCTGGGCGGCGTTCGACCGCGGTGTCGCCGCCGTGGAGGACTTCGGCCTCGAGGGACCCGTCGACCGCTGGCGGGCGCTCCGCGACGACGTCCGAGCAGAGATCGAGGAACACGGCTGGAACGCCGAGCGCGGCAGCTACCGGCAGCACTACGACACCGACGAGGTGGACGCGAGCCTGCTGGTCCTGCCGCAGATCGGCTACCTCGCAGCGGACGACCCGCGCATGACGGGGACCGTCGCGGCGATCGAGCAGGACCTGCGGGTCGGTGACCACGGCCTCGTCCTGCGGTACCGCACGACCTCGGGGTTCGACGGACTCTCCGGCAGCGAGCACCCGTTCCTCGCGTGCTCGTTCTGGCTGGTGGAGCAGTACGCCGGCTCCGGACGCATCGAGGACGCCGAACGGCTGATGGACGTGCTCGTCGGCTACGCGAACGACGTCGGCATGCTCTCCGAGGAGGTCGACGTCGCGAGCGGCCACCACATCGGCAACACCCCGCAGGTGCTGTCCCACCTCACCCTGGTGTCGGCCGCCGACGCGATCGCCCGCGCGCGCGGCACCGCCGCCGGCCACCACACGCGGGTCGCCGGGCACGACGGTGGGACACGGTCGGCGGCCAGGGACGCGGGCGCGGGTCCGGTGACCTGAGCGGCCACCGGTCGACGGACGGGAGGCGCGGTGCCGACCGGCACCGCGCCTCCCGTCCGTCAGGGCGTGACGTCCCTCAGGACGACGACTCCCAGTCCGCCGGACCGCGCGAGCCCGCGCGGTACTCCTCGAGCGGGACCTCGCCCGACTTCCAGGCGTCCACGACCGGCTCGACGATCTCCCAGCAGCGCTCCGCGACGTCACCGCGGATCGAGAGCAGCGGGTCGTCGTGGAAGATCCCGTTGAGGACCTCGCCGTAGGGGGTGAGCTCGCCGCCGTCGAACGACGACGACAGCGTGACCTGGCCCATCTCGAAGGGGTTGCCGCCGCCGTTGGCCGACACGCTCAGCTCGATCTCGTCCGGATTGAGGACGATGCGCAGCGTGTCCGCCTTCGGGCGGCCGGACAGCCCGGAGGGCAGACGGGGCACGGGCTTGAAGGTGATGAGGACCTCCTTGCGGCTGGCGCCGAGCGCCTTGCCGGAGCGGAGGGTGAAGGGCACGCCCTTCCAACGGGCCGTGTCCACCTCGACCTCGATCTCGGCCAGGGTCTCGGTGCCGCGCGACCGGTCGACGCCGTCCTCGTCCTGGTACGAGGGCAGCTCCTTGCCGTCGATCGTGCCCGCCGTGTAGACCGCACGGCGGGAGGCCACCTTCGGGTCGTCGCCCTTGAGACGGGTCGAGCGGAGGACGCGGGCGAGCGACGAGCGGAACTCCACCGAGTCGATCGCGGCCGGGGCGTCCATCGTGACGAGACCGAGGATCTGGAGCAGGTGCGACTGGATCATGTCGACCAGGGCGCCCGCCTCGTCGTAGTACTGCGCGCGGTTCTCGAGACCGAGGGTCTCGTCGTAGAAGACGTCGACCTTCTCGATGTTGTCCGCGTTCCAGATGGGCTCGAACAGGCGGTTGGCGAAGCGCAGACCGATGATGTTGAGGACCGTGGTGCGACCGAGGAAGTGGTCGGTGCGGTGGACGCGCTCCTCGGGGACGAGCTCGAGCACCGTCTTGTTGAGTGCCTCGGCGCTGGCGACGTCGGTGCCGAACGGCTTCTCGAACGCCAGGGTCGTGCCCTCGGGGAGCTCGACGCCCTGCAGTGCCTCGCAGATGTCCGAGGCGATCTGCGGCGGGAGCGCGAAGTACAGGATCGGCTCCGCCTCGGCCGCGTCGAGCAGCGCTTTGAGGTGCTCGGGGTCGGTCGGGTCGCCCTGGATGAACGTGGTCGACTCGAGGGTCGCGTCGACCTCCGGGCCCGCGACGTCCTGCGACGCGAACGACTTCGTGACCACGTCCTTCCACTGTTCCGCGCTCCGGGCGCTCCGGCCCGTGCCGATCAGCTGGACGGGGACCGCTCGTCCGCTCTGCAGGAACGTGCCGAGCCCCGGGAGCAGCAGGCGGGAGGCGAGGTCGCCCGTCGCGCCGAAGATGATGAGGGTGCGCTTGTCGGTCACCGGAGGTGAGTCCTTTCGCTGAGGTTGCGGGGTCCGCACGGGTCAAGCCACGTGCGGGCCGGTTGATTCCCGGTCGGTTCGCCGGCGCTGTCGGCCGAGCGGGGCCGGGAGGTCGGTGCGGATGCGTGCCGCCCCGGACGCACTTCGGGCGGCACCGGATGTGGTGCCGCCCGAGGTGTCAGGTGCGTCGCGACGGACGGATCAGTGCCCGAAGTTCCCGCGGTAGTACTCGTAGACCCAGCCCACGAGGGTGACCGTCACGAGCGCGAGCCCGATCGGGACGATCCAGAGGCCGGCCGCGAGACCGAGGAAGCAGATACCCGTCGAGGCCGCGAGCAGGATCGGCCACCACGACCACGGGCTGAAGTGCCCGAGCTCGGCGTCGCCGTCCTCGATGTTCGCGTCGGCGCGGTCCTCGGGGAGGACACCACCCTGCGAGGACATGACCTTGCCGAGGTAGAACGCGATGAACGCGGACATGATCCCGGTGAGACCGATCGCCACGGTGCCGACCCACTCGGGACGTCCGTAGTAGATGAGGGCCCAGATGGTGTACGCGGCGTCCGCGAGGATGAAGAACCCGAAGAGGATCCAGAACAGGTTGACGTTGGCGCGCATCGCCTTACTTCACCTCGCCCTTCGCGGCGTCGTAGGTCGGAGCATCCGGAGCGTCCTTCGCAGGACCCACACCGATCGGCACACCGGCCTCCGGGTGGTTCAGGTCGAACGCCGGGGACTCGGAACGGATCCGCGGGATCGACGTGAAGTTGTGCCGCGGCGGCGGGCAGCTGGTCGCCCACTCGAGCGAGCGGCCGTAGCCCCACGGGTCGTTCACGGCGACCTTCGGAGCGTTCCGCGCCGTCACGTAGACGTTGAAGATGAAGGGCAGGAACGAGATCGCGAGGATCATCGAGCCGACCGTCGACAGCTGGTTCATCCAGGTGAAGCCGTCGTTCGGCAGGTAGGTCGCGTAGCGACGCGGCATACCGATGACGCCCAGCCAGTGCTGGATGAGGAACGTCGTGTGGAAGCCGATGAACAGCAGCCAGAAGTGGATCTTGCCGAGGCGCTCGTTGAGCATCTTGCCCGTCCACTTCGGCCACCAGAAGTAGAAGCCGGAGAACATCGCGAACACGACGGTGCCGAAGACCACGTAGTGGAAGTGCGCCACGACGAAGTACGAGTCGGACACGTGGAAGTCGAGCGGCGGCGACGCCAGGATCACACCGGTGAGACCACCGAAGGTGAAGGTGATGAGGAAGCCGAGCGCCCAGAGCAGCGGGGTCTCGAAGGTGACCGAACCGCGCCACATCGTGCCGACCCAGTTGAAGATCTTCACGCCGGTCGGGACCGCGATGAGCATCGTCATGAGCGAGAACCACGGGAGCAGGACGCCACCGGTCACGTACATGTGGTGCGCCCACACGGTGACCGAGAGGGCCGCGATGGAGATGGTCGCGTAGACGAGGGTCTTGTACCCGAAGATCGGCTTGCGGCTGAACACCGGGAAGACCTCGGAGACGATGCCGAAGAACGGCAGCGCGATGATGTACACCTCGGGGTGCCCGAAGAACCAGAAGAGGTGCTGCCAGAGCAGGGCACCGCCGTTGGCCGGGTTGTAGATCTGCGCGTCGAACACGCGGTCGAGACCGAGACCGAACAGCGCGGCGGCGAGGACCGGGAAGGCCATGAGCACGAGGAGCGACGTCACGAGGGTGTTCCACGTGAAGATCGACATGCGGAACATGGTCATGCCCGGTGCACGCATCGTGATGATCGTCGTGATGAAGTTCACCGCGCCGAGGATCGTCGAGAAGCCGGTCATGCCGAGGCCGAAGACCCAGAGCGTCCCACCGAGGCCCGGTGTGAACGTCGTGTCACTGAGAGGCGCGTAGGCGAACCAACCGAACGAGGCCGCACCCTGCGGGGTGAGGAAGCCGCCGACCGCGATGAGCGAGCCGAACAGGTAGAGCCAGAAGGCGAAGCCGTTGAGACGCGGGAAGGCGACGTCCGGCGCACCGATCTGCAGCGGCATGATCGCGTTCGCGAAGCCCGAGAAGAGCGGCGTCGCGAACATCAGCAGCATGATCGTGCCGTGCATCGTGAAGAGCTGGTTGTACTGCTCCTTCGTCGCGACCACCTGCAGGCCGGGCTCGAAGAGCTGGGCACGGATCACGAGCGCCATCACACCTGCGAGCAGGAAGAAGATGAACGAGGCGATCAGGTACATGAACCCGATGGTCTTGTGGTCGGTGGAGGTGATCCACCGGACGATGATGTTGCCCTTCCGACCGACCTTCGACGCCTGGAAGTCCGGCGTCGTCGGCGCTGTCGGCTGGCCGACGAGTGACGTTGTCATCTGACGAGCCCCTACTTGTTCTCGCTCGACGCCTCGACCGGCGCCTCGTTGTTCGGTTCGTTCGTGTTGGTGTCGTACTCGTTGCCGAGGAGGCCGACCTTGCCCTGCTCGCGCAGCGTGTCGAGGTACTGCTCGTACTCCGTCTCGGACACGACCTTGACCTGGAAGAGCATCAGGGAGTGGTACTCACCGCAGAGTTCGGCGCACTTGCCCTGGTACGTGCCCTCCTTCTGCGGGATGAAGTACTCGTAGTTGGTCTTGCCCGGGAGCATGTCCTTCTTGTAGAGGAAGTCGATGACCCAGAAGGAGTGGTCGACGTCGCGCGAGGAGAGCTCGATCTCGACCTTCTTGCCGACCGGCAGGTACAGCGTGGGCAGCTGCGACTCGTCGATGGCGCCCGTGCCGTCCTCTTCTTCCTGGGCCTGGATGCCCTGGTAGTAGACGCTGTCCTGCGGATTGTCCTTGTCGATGTAGTTGAAGTCCCACGCCCAGCGCTTGCCGTACACGTGGATCGTCGCGTCCGGGTCGTCGAACGGCTTCTCGATCGCCGACTGGTCCTTCGCGGTGAAGGCGAAGAAGCCGAGCACCAGGATGAGCGGCACGATCGTGTAGAAGATCTCGAGCGGCATGTTGTACCGCATCTGCACCGGCAGGCCCGTCTGGCCCTTGCGGCGGCGGTAGACGATCGCGGCCCAGATCACGAGGCCCCACACGATGAGACCGACCGCCAGGAGCACGACCCAGCTGGTGGTCCACAGGCCGACGATGCGGCTCGTGTGGTTCGTGACGTCCTTCGTCTCCTCGGTGCCCGGGAGCCACCCGTTCATCTGCTGCTGCGTGCAGCCAGCCAGTGCGATGACCAGACCGACGGCCACCGGGACGGCCGCCCAACGTATACGGCGATTCGAACGCACTGTTACCTCTCGGAAGACATGCCACGGGAGCCGGCGACACCAAGGCCGCACGATGCTGGCTCCCAGCTTGGTTGGAACACTCCTAGCTTACTCGCAGCTGGTGACGTCGCGCGCACACACGACACGGTGCGGGGTTCGATCGGCGGGCACTCGAGGCCGCTTTCCCCCGGTCGCGACGGGCGTGCACCCCGCCACGGACGACGAGCGGGGAGCGACCAGATCGGTCGCTCCCCGCTCGCGTGTCGGTCCGGTCGGCGGCCAGGTGACCGCCGGGGCGTCAGTGGAAGCTGTCGCCGCACGCGCAGCTGCCCTGCGCGTTGGGGTTGTCGATGGTGAAGCCCTGCTTCTGGATGGTGTCCTCGAAGTCGATGGTCGCGCCGTCGAGGTAGGGGACGCTCATCTTGTCGACGACGACCTCGACCCCGCTGCCGAACTCGGCCGTGGCGTCGCCGTCGAGCAGGCGCTCGTCGAAGTACAGCTGGTAGATCAGACCCGAGCAGCCGCCGGGCTGGACCGCGAGGCGCAGACGGAGGTCGTCGCGGCCCTCCTGCTCGAGGAGGCTCGCCACCTTCGCGGCCGCTGCGTCGCTGAGCGCGACGCCGTGCGCGCGTGCGTCCGTCGCCGGTGCGTTGTCGATGATGGTGTCGCTCATCCGCGCGTCTCCCTCCGGGCGGTGTCGGTCACCGCGCCTCCGACGATTGTAAGCACGCGAGCCGACAGGACGGATGATCCGTCGGCGAGCCCGCGGGGGGGGGGCTGCCTCTTAAACACATCTGCGAGCCCACCAGGGCCCTGCCCACCTGGTATGCCGTTTTTTTCTTGAAAAAAAAAATATCTT